>NZ_CP025035.2:0-1800000 GCF_002812565.2 Pseudomonas sp. SGAir0191 | reverse complement strand
TCAAAATTGCAGAGTATTAATCTACAACCCTTCCTCCCAACTTAAAGTGCTTTACAATCCGAAGACCTTCTTCACACACGCGGCATGGCTGGATCAGGCTTTCGCCCATTGTCCAATATTCCCCACTGCTGCCTCCCGTAGGAGTCTGGACCGTGTCTCAGTTCCAGTGTGACTGATCATCCTCTCAGACCAGTTACGGATCGTCGCCTTGGTGAGCCATTACCTCACCAACAAGCTAATCCGACCTAGGCTCATCTGATAGCGCAAGGCCCGAAGGTCCCCTGCTTTCTCCCGTAGGACGTATGCGGTATTAGCGTTCCTTTCGAAACGTTGTCCCCCACTACCAGGCAGATTCCTAGGCATTACTCACCCGTCCGCCGCTGAATCAAGGAGCAAGCTCCCGTCATCCGCTCGACTTGCATGTGTTAGGCCTGCCGCCAGCGTTCAATCTGAGCCATGATCAAACTCTTCAGTTCAATACTGCTTGGGTTTTTAAGAAACCCTAAACTTGGCTCAGCAATCTCAAATGACTATGTGATTTCTCGCATGGTCACTTGTGATGCTGATAATCTTTCTGACTATCAGTCCGTACTCACAAGCACCCACACGAATTGCTTGATTCAATTTGTTAAAGAGCGTTTGGCTGAGAGCGTTTCGTCTCAACCGAGGCGCGCATTCTACGCTTTCCTCATTGCCTGTCAAGCGTTTATTTTGAAGTTTATTTCGAGAAACTCGTTCAACTTCAAAGGCTTGCAGTACTCCAAAGCGTCTACTTGATGCCCGACTGCGCTGGAGTGGGGCGAATTATAGACACTAATTTCGTAGCGTCAAGCATTAATCTTATCCGAACGTCATTTAAGTGGAACGCTTAACACTCTATTGCTGTATGCCACACCGTTGCGCACTATAGTGCGCAACGCCACTCCTAGGTAATCCGTCCCCATGTCCAAACCGCCTCGCAACCTGGCTAGCGTGCTGTTCCCAATCGGCCTGCTGCTTATCGCCATGGCATCGATTCAGACCGGTGCTTCGATCGCCAAAAGCATGTTCCCACTCATTGGCGCACAAGGCACAACCTCACTGCGACTGATTTTCGCCAGTTTGATAATGGTTGCGCTGCTACGGCCATGGCGAGCACGCTTCACCACTCGCACCCTGCGTAACGTCGTTATCTATGGCTTGGCGCTCGGCGGAATGAATTTCCTCTTCTATATGTCCTTGCAGACGGTGCCCATTGGCATTGCGGTGGCACTCGAATTCACCGGCCCACTGGCAGTTGCCATATTCGCCTCACGTCGCGCCATCGACTTCATCTGGATCGCGCTGGCCATTTTCGGCCTGCTGATGTTGCTGCCCGCAGGCCATGACGGAGAGGCGCTGGACCCACTGGGCGCCTGCTACGCAATCGGCGCGGGGGCGTGCTGGGCACTTTATATAGTCTTCGGCCAACGCGCCGGTGCCGAACATGGCGTGCAGAGCGCAGCGCTGGGAGTGGTGGTCGCTGCACTGTTCATCGCGCCGATCGGCATCGTGCACGCCGGTAGCCTGCTGCTGACGCCCGCGGTCATCCCCATGGCGATCGCTGTAGCGGTATTGTCTACCGCCCTCCCCTATAGCCTGGAAATGGTTGCGCTCACGCGCATGCCCGCTCGTACCTTCGGCACCCTCATGAGCATCGAGCCTGCCTTCGGTGCCTTGTCCGGGCTGTTGTTCCTGGGCGAGGTCCTGTCATTTACCCAATGGCTGGCCGTAGGCGCCATTATCGCGGCTTCCGTGGGCACAACGTTGTCCATGCGCCATAGCCCAGAACCGACGATGGTCGCGGATTGACACGGGAAAACTTTTCGTTGAAAGCTGCATGGGTGTTGTGGCGTCACCGCTCGCTGATTAAGCTGTCCCAGCGCAGTCGAACAGGGACGCTGTACTCTTCAGGATGAACCCGAGCGAAAATGACGGACCCAGGTAGCTGATCCGTCCTGCATTTAAGGACAGGAATGAAACGTATTTTGCTCATCCTGGCCATCTTGGCTATTGCTGGATGTGCCGCCACGGCTAAAACCGAGGTCAAACGGGGCAAGAAAGGCCTGCATATCAACTGCTCCGGCCTGTCTTCTTCGTGGGACAACTGCTACAGCAAGGCCGCTAGCGCCTGCACCACTCGCGGATACCGCGTCGTCGCCCGTTCAGGCGACAGCGACGAAGAGGACGGCGATTATCTATTTGGCATCAACCCTGCCGGCTACACCAGCCGCAGCATGATCGTCATTTGCAAGTGACCGGGGCAGCCTGATGGCTGCCCCCATATGCCTTAGATCGCCTCAGTACGTGATAACAACCACGCCAGCGCCTTTCCTTCCAGCAGTGGGGCCAATCGCTCGCGCACCATGGCATGGTAACTATTGAGCCAGCAAACCTCCTGCTCAGTCAGCCGCTGCGGCAGCAAGCAACGCGTATCGATGGGGCACAGCGTCAAGGTCTCGAAATCGAGAAATTCACCGAATGCACTGCGGCCGGCGCTTCGCGCGGCGACCAGGTTTTCAATCCGCACCCCCCATTGCCCAGGTCGGTAGGTGCCAGGCTCGATTGAACTGATCATGCCTTCTTGCATGGCGGTCTGCGGCGCGGCCGCTGCCTGATAGGCAATCACCTGAGGCCCTTCATGAACATTCAGGAAATAGCCCACTCCATGGCCGGTGCCGTGGCCGTAATCGACCTGGTCGGCCCAGAGGGGCGCACGGGCTATGGCGTCAAGCATGGGCGACAGCACGCCCCGCGGGAAGGTCGCCCGCGACAGCGCTATCATGCCTTTCAGCACACGGGTGCAATCGAGCTTCTGCAGGTCGCTCGGTTGCCCGATGGGGACCATACGCGTGATATCCGTGGTCCCACCCAGGTATTGGCCGCCAGAGTCGATGAGCAGCAGGCCATCGCCCTTAATCACTGCGTGTGACTGATCAGTGGCCCGATAGTGGGGCATCGCACCATTGGCATTGAACGCAGCAATGGTCGAGAAGCTCAATGAGACGAAGCCCGGCCGCCGGGCGCGCGCGGCGGTGAGTTGCTCATCGACGGTCAGCTCGGTCACCACCTGGCTCGCGAGCGTTTCTTCAAACCAGGCGAAAAATTCGCACAAGGCCGCGCCGTCCTGCTCCATCGTCCTACGAACATGCTCAAGCTCGCCCTCCGCCTTGCACGCCTTGCTCAGGGTACTGGGATTCGAGCCTTCCACGAGCACTACCCCTTCGCCTAGCGGCTCGAGCAACCCGCACGTCACCCGCGCTGGATCCACTAACAAGCGACTACCAGGTGGCAACTGACCAAGGGCGCCGGTAGCCTCAGTGTAGTCTCGCACTTCGATGCCATCATCGCGCAGCGCCTGACATAGAGGCTCATCGACTTTTCCCGAGGCAATGAAAAGCTGCACGCGCCGCGCATCGATCAGGGCAAACGCCAGGAACACCGGATTGTAAGACACATCGCTACCGCGCAAGTTGAACAACCAGGCAATGTCATCAAGGGTGGCGATGAAATGACTGTCCGCACCTTTGGCCTGCATCGCCTGCCGCACCTGCGCCAGCTTCTGCGCACGGCCCACTGCTGCGTAGGGCGCAAGATGTGAATACACCGGGTTGGACGGTAGCGTCGGCCGGTCGCTCCAAACGCGACCCAGCACATCCTGGTCAGTCACCAACCTTGCGCCTCGCTGGCCAAGGCGCTCTCGCAACTGGCGAGCCGAAGCCAAAGCCATCGCACGACCATCTACGCTGGCGCAACCCTGCGGTTGCACATGTTCAGCCAACCAGTCCAGCGCGCTCGGCTGCCCGGGTGACAATTTCATCAATTCGATGCCGCTACCTGCCAGCTCTAGCTCGGCTTGCTCCCAGTAGCGGCTATCGACCCACAGCCCGGCAAACTGCTGGCTTATGACCAGGGTGCCGACCGAGCCAGTGAAGCCCGACAGCCACTGGCGGCCTTGCCAGTAGCCTGGCAGATACTCAGAAAGATGAGGGTCTGCCGATGGAACCAGCAAGGCGTCAAGCCCTTCTGCGGCCATGGCCTTACGCGTCGCGGCAAGACGCTGGGCCGTGGTCTGTTGGGGAGTGGTGTGCACGATCATGCCCTTATCTGTGGCGACATCCGGTATGCCTGAGCGCTTGATGATGGAATAGCTGCCCGCGGCCTGCAATCAGCAATCTCCGTGCTGCACGCTTCTGAGAAAGGTCCTACGCCGGACCATACCATTGATCCTGCCATGCTGAACTTCACCAACGTCCCGGATTCAGAGGCAGTACAGCCCCACTTGCAAGGCGGATCGTCATGCCCAGTGCCTGTCATCGCAAACAGGGCCTAGTGGTACTCGACACTCGGCCCCACACGCCCGACCACGAGCACGCCGTGTACCGTAAGCTATCGGAAGGCTTCGCACAGTTGCTGGACTGCTCTGTGGTGGACCTGCACGAAGCGCCACAGGCGGACGCTTCGTATTACTACATGCTCACCCAGCCTTTGGTCGACACCGCAGATCTGACAGCACTGGGTATAAAAAGCGAAGCCGATTTTTTTGGCGGTGCCGTCGCTCATCCGTTCATGGCCACCAAGGCCATTTCACACCCGCTGCCTCCAGGTGCTCCACCAAAGCCTGATTGGCCTGAGGCATTTGCCTGGCAGGCCTGCGACGCGCTGCTCAAGGGCTACACCGTATTCGACAAGGCGACCGCCCGGCACGCGGCACAACTGTTGTTGATCACAGGGCCTGTACGACTGAAACCCGTACGCGCATGCGCGGGTCGAGGGCAGGTCGTGTTGTCCACGCTCAAAGAACTTGAACCCCTACTCTGTGCGATGGATGACACAGAACTCTCGATTTGGGGCCTGGTGCTGGAACAGAACCTGAGCGACGTCGAGACGTTCAGCGTCGGCCAGGTACGGGTTGCAGGCTTGGTCTGCAGCTATTACGGCACACAGCAACTCACCCAGGATCACCAAGGTGTCGAGGTATACGGCGGCTCTGACCTGACCTTCGTACGAGGAGGCTTTGCGTCTCTGCTGGCCGGCCCCTTGGAAAAGAGCGTTCGCGTGGCGATTGAGCAGGCAATGACTTATGACCAAG
Organism: Pseudomonas sp. SGAir0191; assembly: GCF_002812565.2. Lineage (NCBI taxonomy): Bacteria > Pseudomonadati > Pseudomonadota > Gammaproteobacteria > Pseudomonadales > Pseudomonadaceae > Pseudomonas > Pseudomonas sp. SGAir0191. The sequence goes on along the minus strand of NZ_CP025035.2, from coordinate 1,794,890 downwards.
CGGCCGATCAACATTTACCTGGCTTCATCGCCTCACGCCGCAATTACGACATCGCCCGCGGCACCGACACCGAAGGCGGCATTTGCAGTGGCGTTCTGGAACAATCCTGGCGGATGGGCGGTGCCAGCAGCGCCGAATTGCTCGCCCTTCAGGCATTCGCTGCCAACGCCAGGGTCGATCGAGTGCGGGCTAGCACCCACGAAGTCTTCGGCACGCCCGCGCTACCGGCGGATGCCACACTCTTCTACCAAGGAAACGACAGTGAACTCGGACAACTCACCAAATACGCGCGGCTGCGACACGTTGGCCATTCAGAGTGAGACGATAGAGCTGCCGGTGAACGGGGATACCATCTGCGCGACCCTGGTCAGCCCCGGCAGCAAAATCCCCGGCATCCTGTTCGTTCACGGCTGGGGCGGCAGCCAGCAGCGTGACCTTGCCAGAGCGCGACACATCACAGGACTTGGCTGCGTCTGCATGACCTTCGATCTGCGCGGCCACGAGAAAACCCAAAGTCAGCGCCTGACGGTAACGCGAGAGCAGAATTTGCAGGATCTGCTAACAGCCTACGACCGGCTCATCAGCCACCCCACTGTGGACCCCAACGCCATCGCCGTGATCGGCAGCAGCTACGGCGGCTACCTGGCTACTTTGTTGACCTCGATGCGCCCGGTCCGCTGGCTGGCCCTGCGGGTACCGGCCATGTACTGGGACGAAGAATGGAATACGCCCAAGCAGTCCCTGGACCGACAACGGCTCAATGACTATCGCCGTCGCCCCTTGGCGCCGTCTGACAACCGTGCTCTGGCCGCCTGCGCCGAGTTTGCCGGCGATGTTCTGCTGGTCGAATCCGAGCATGATGACTACGTACCCCACAGCACGCTGATGAGTTACCGATCAGCCTTCGGCAGTGCCCACTCGCTCACCCACCGGATTGTCGACGGCGCCGACCACGGCCTGTCCACCGAAGAGAGCCAGAAGGCCTACAGTGCACTGCTGGCGGCATGGATCAGCGAAATGGTCATTGGTGCTCGCCTGGACCGCTATCCCCACTACGCACCCTGGTACGCGTGAAGCTCACTCCACCTGGCAGTACAACGCTCCGTCTGGATGGCGAGCCAGACTTCGCAGAGCCGTGAAGGCGGCAAAGTTCACGGCGCTGGCGTGATACTGCTGGAGTAGACCCAGAAACGAACCGTCCAGCACTTGCTCGATGGCCGCCTCACAGGCCTCCCGATTGGTCCACTGCAGCGACTGAAGCAGACAATTTCCATCTTCGCTGACCTGAACGCTGACCGCCCGGAGGTCTTCGAAGCGCGCTGCCAGTGACTCACTGCGCAGCACCAGTGCCTGGGCCAATGCTTGCTGAAAGACGACGGCGACCCGATATTCGATCATCTGGTTGTACCAGATGGCTGAGACACTTCCTGACATCGACAACCTCCTGACAGGGGATACACATCACAATGCCCGGAAGGTTAAAACCTCAACCAATCTCGAGGTCAAGAGGGTCGCTACTCCATGCACCCCGCCCCTCAGGCGTTGAAGTCACGCCCTGCCGTCGAAATGCACTGGGGGTGATGCCTGTGGCGCGCTGAAATACCTTGCGAAACGCACCGGGGTCGCGATAACCGACATCCCAAGCGATCTGGTCGACTGTCCTGCGTGTGAACTCAAGCAAACGTGCTGCCCGGCATACTCTGATCTGCTGACAGTACTCGGTGGGGCGCAAGCCTGTAGCCAAGCGAAACCGCCTCAAAAACGTGCGCGGCTCCAGGCTGGCGCACGCTGCCATCGCTGCGAGGCCCGCTGTCCGCGCGCCTGTAGCCTGCAACCAGTGCTGTACCTTCAGGACCGCTTCATCGCCATGATCAAGCAACGGGTTGAGGCGAGTGCCGGGCAAAGCGGCAGGTACCGGTTCTACCGCCAGAAAGTTCGCGGTTTCAGCGGCAACGGTATCGCCCATGAATCGCTGCACCAAACTCAGGCCCAGACTAGTCCAGGCCATCAGGCCAGCGGAGCTGACGATATCGCCGTCATCGAGCAACGCCTGTCGAGCCTCAGCCCTGATGTGCGGGTAACGCGTCTCCAGTAGCTGCACATGATTGTGATGGGCGCATGCGGTGCGTCCATCCAGCAGACCGCAGTCCGCTATGAAGAAAACCCCGATGCACACCGAGGCCAGAACGGTGCCTCCCTGGTGCAATCGGCACAAAGCCGAGCGATGGCGAGCCAGGCAGGCATCGTGGGGAACAGCGTGCAAACTTGGCGGGATGATCAGAACACGCAGTCTCGCAGCACTATCATCCCCTAGAGGAGGCTCAGGCAGCAGTTCCTCCTCTGCACCCACACCCCATACGCTGATACGCACACGAGGCGCTTGGGCCGCACCCAACCCGTCAGCCATACGGTTAGCCACGTCGAACAGATCGTGCAGGCCGTGGATCGCTGCCTCCTGCGCATCGGGATAGCGAAGCAGGCCAATCTCGATAAAACGAGCCATGTCAGTTTTGCCCCGCATAGTGTCTTTCGCGCCAATTCACCCCTATCACGCGACAGCCTATAACTAAGCAACAGTCAAAACCACTGCCCCCGGAGGCAACATGAACACTCACGCACTGATCATCATCGATATCCAGAACGACTATTTCCCAGGCGGCAAATGGCCTCTGGAAGGTGTCGAGCGCGCCGCTGAAAATGCGGCCCGCCTGCTCCAGGCTGCCCGCGACGCGAACGACCTCATCGTGCATGTACGCCACGAGTTCGACAGCGCCGACGCCCCCTTTTTTGCTCCAGGCTCTTCGGGCGCAGCCATTCACCCGAGTGTTCAGCCGATGCCTGGAGAGACTGTGATTCTCAAACACAAGGTCAACGCTTTTCTCTCGACCGATCTTGCGCAGACGCTCGAACGCCAAGGCGTCAGGTCGCTGACCGTCGTGGGCAGCATGAGCCACATGTGCATCGATGCAGCGGTGCGCGCAGCAGCTGACCTCGGGTACGAAGTCACGGTCGCCCATGATGCCTGCGCCACGCTGGCTCTGGAGTTCAACGGCAAAAGGGTACCTGCTGCACAGGTGCATGAGGCATCGATGGCTGCACTGGCGTTCGCCTATGCCTCGGTGCGCAGCACCGATGCATTGCTCCAAGAGGCTGCTGGCCACGCCTGATCGCCACTTTAGATCACTACATTGCGTACAAACTTCACTGCGACCGCGCCATCGTTGCGATAGGCGTAACGGCAATTGCTGGCGAATACGTGAAAGCGTCCCTGCTCGAGTCGGTGCTCGACACCCTCGATAATCAGCGTTAGTACACCTTCGACCACGTAGATCTGCTCGCTCCAGCCTTCGGCATCTGCCTCGCTGCGATAGTGTTCGCCGACCGCCAGCGTCCATTCCCACAGCTCAACTTCGCGACGGGCCATGCTGCTTGCCAGCAGGATGGCCCGGCTTTGCGGATGCTCACCCGCCCAGGCCAGCTCTTCGATACGACCAGGGTTACGCTGATCCGGCGCCTGGATCAATGTGCTGAACGCCACCCCGAGTGCCTCGGCGATGAGGTCGAGCGTGGTGAGGCTGACATTTTTCTCGCCAGCCTCAATCGCCACCAGCATGCGACGGCTGACACCTGAACGCTCGGCCAAGGTTGCCTGGCTGATGCCAGCAGCGTTGCGCAGACTGCGAACATTCAAGCTCACGTGTTGCAGCACCGAAGCACGATGCGAGGCGTCGTTGTGCACTATATTGCTCATCCCTAGTTGTTGCGCAGTATACTGCCCACTTTGCGCCGATTGTGCGCCCTGTCCTACGAGCCTGCAACCGCATGAATAAGTCACGCCCGCAACGTCCCACCTTTTCGTTCCGTCTTAGCAAAGCCGAGTGGGTGCTGGTGTTCATCACCATTTTATGGGGCGGTACATTCCTGCTGGTGCACAACGTGATGGCCGTCAGTGGCCCCATGTTTTTCGTGGGCTTGCGCTTCGCTGCGGCTGCCCTGTTCGTCGGCATGGTCTCGGCCCGCGCCTTGCCGGGGTTGACCCTTGTCGAATTCAAGGCAGGCCTGTCGATTGGCGTATTGATCATGTTGGGCTACGGCCTGCAGACCATGGGCCTGCAGACGATCAGCAGCAGCCAGTCGGCGTTCATCACGGCGCTTTACGTGCCCTTCGTACCCTTACTGCAGTGGCTGGTGCTGGGTCGGCGCCCGGGCCTGATGCCCAGCCTTGGGATCGGCCTGGCATTCGTTGGGTTGGTCCTGCTCGCCGGGCCGCAGGCCGGTAGCCTGCACATGAGCGAAGGCGAGGTAGTGACATTGGTGAGCGCCGTCGCCATCGCCGGCGAAATCATTCTGATCAGCCGCTTTGCCGGGCGCGTCGACGTTCGCCGCGTTACTGTGGTGCAACTGGCAACGGCCTCGGCACTGGCATTCATGATGATGCTGCCTACCCAGGAATCGGTACCCGATTTCTCTTGGCTTTTGCTGAGCAGTGCGATTGGCTTGGGCCTGATGAGCGCGATCATCCAGGTGGCGATGAACTGGGCACAAAAATCGGTATCACCCACCCGGGCCACGTTGATCTATGCCGGTGAGCCCGTGTGGGCCGGCCTCGTCGGACGGCTAGCGGGAGAGCGCCTGCCAGGGTTGGCATTGTTGGGCGGCCTGCTGATCGTCATCGCCGTGGTCATCAGCGAGTTGCGCGTGCGCCGCAGGCCAGAATCTGCTGGTACTGAACTTGCACAGAATGAACGTCAACTCAAGACCGGTCTCTAAAGCTCCGACTATCCTCTGTAAAAAACTGTTATAAAAAAACAGCCTGTCACAGCCCTTTTGTAGGATTCTGCGACAGGTTGTGTGTTGGTCGATGACCCGTTCGGCACGTATGATCCTTGGAAAACCTCTCAGAATAGAACTCTATGTCTTTGATAGTGCTATTGCTTCTGCCGTTCGTGGGCAGTTTGCTGGCAGCCGCGCTGCCGCACAACGCACGTAACGCCGAGTCCATACTCGCCGGGCTCGTGGCCTTGGTCGGCACCGTCCAGGTAGCACTTCTCTATCCACAGGTGGCCCACGGTGGGGTCATTCGTGAAGAATTCCTGTGGCTACCTAGCCTTGGGCTCAACTTCGTACTGCGCATGGACGGCTTTGCCTGGCTGTTCTCACTGCTAGTGCTGGGCATCGGTACGTTGGTGTCTCTGTACGCGCGCTACTACATGTCGCCACAAGACCCAGTGCCGCGATTCTTTGCCTTCTTCCTTGCGTTCATGGGCGCCATGCTCGGGCTGGTATTGTCGGGCAACCTTCTGCAACTGGTGTTTTTCTGGGAGCTCACCAGCCTCTTCTCCTTCCTCTTGATTGGCTACTGGCATCACCGGGCCGACGCGCGCCGTGGCGCCTACATGGCGCTGATGGTCACCGGTGCCGGTGGCTTGTGCCTGCTGGTAGGGGCGCTGCTGCTCGGCCATGTGGTGGGCAGCTACGACCTGGACAAGGTCCTGGCTGCAGGTGACACCATACGCCAGCACGCACTTTACCCAGTGCTGTTGCCGCTTATCCTGATCGGCGCCCTGAGCAAGAGCGCGCAATTTCCCTTCCACTTCTGGCTGCCGCATGCCATGGCGGCGCCCACGCCGGTGTCGGCGTACCTGCACTCGGCAACCATGGTCAAGGCCGGCGTATTTTTGCTGGCGCGCCTATGGCCAGTGCTGTCGGGCACCGACGAATGGTTCTGGATAGTCGGTGGTGCTGGCGCGCTGACGCTGCTGCTCGGTGCCTTCGCAGCGATGTTCCAGAATGACCTCAAGGGCCTTCTGGCCTATTCGACCATCAGCCACCTGGGCCTCATCACGCTGTTATTGGGCCTGAACAGCTCGTTGGCCGCCGTGGCGGCGGTCTTTCACATTCTCAATCACGCGACCTTCAAGGCATCGCTGTTCATGGCCGCCGGCATTATCGACCACGAAAGTGGTACGCGTGACATCCGGCGCCTGAGCGGCCTGGTCCGACTGGTTCCCTACACGGCCACCCTGGCCATGGTCGCCAGCGCCTCCATGGCGGGGGTGCCGCTAATGAACGGCTTCCTGTCCAAGGAAATGTTTTTCGCCGAAACCGTGTTCATCACCTCCAGCGCCTGGGTCGAAGCCATGCTTCCGGTGATCGCCACCCTGGCCGGCACATTCAGCGTGGCCTATGCGCTGCGCTTCACGGTCGATGTGTTTTTCGGCCCCACTGCCCAAGACCTGCCGCATACACCCCACGAACCCCCGCGCTGGATGCGCGCGCCGGTCGAGCTGCTGGTGCTGACATGCCTGGTAGTCGGCATTTTCCCCGCCCAGTCTGTAGGCCCCTTGCTAGCCGCTGCGGCACTGCCGGTGGTAGGGGGTACGCTGCCCGAGTACAGCCTGGCCATCTGGCACGGCTGGAATGCGCCCTTGATCATGAGCCTGGTGGCCATGAGTGGTGGCGTGGTCCTGTACCTGCTGTTGCGCAAGCAACTGCGACGTGGCCGCTTCCCCTGCCCTCCCGTGATGGGCCGATTCGATGGCAAGCGTCTCTTTGAGTATGGCCAGGTGCAGTTGATGCTGATGGCGCGACGTATCGAGCATCTGCTTACCAGCCGGCGCCTGCAGGCGCAGTTGTTCATGCTGGTGGTGGCCGCCTTCCTCGCGGGCTTGACACCCATGCTCCACAGTGGCCTGACTTGGGGCGAGCGGCCGAAGATCCCAGGTTCAGGGGTGTTCGTCGCACTCTGGATGATCGCCATTGCCTGCGCGATCGGCGCGGCTTACCAAGCCAAGTACCACCGCCTGGCAGCCCTGACCATGGTCAGTGTGTGCGGCTTGATGACCTGTATCACGTTTGTGTGGTTTTCCGCACCTGATCTTGCCCTGACCCAGTTGGTCGTCGAAGTGGTGACCACTGTCCTGATCCTTCTTGGCCTGCGTTGGCTTCCACGTCGTATCGAGGGTGTGTCGCCTCTGCCAGGCAAGTTCGACCGCGCCCGCGTGCGTCGCCTGCGCGACCTGCTACTGGCGGTGCTGGTGGGTGCCGGCATGGCCGTGCTGTCCTACGCCATGCTGACCCGCCCTACGCCTAATGACATCTCTTCGTTCTACCTGAGCCGTGCGCTGCCCCAAGGTGGTGGCACCAATGTGGTCAACGTGATGCTGGTGGATTTCCGCGGCTTCGATACCCTGGGCGAAATCACCGTGCTGGTCGCGGTGGGGTTGACCGTTTTCGCGCTTCTGCGTCGCTTCCGCCCTCCCAAGGAAAGCATGCAACTGCCGACCCAGCAGCGCCAACTGGCACCTGATGTCGTCACCGACCTGATCAACCCGCGCCACGCTGCCGATACCGCTCTGGGCTTCATGATGGTGCCCGCCGTGCTGGTGCGCCTGTTGCTGCCTATCGCGCTGCTGGTATCGATGTACCTGTTCATGCGTGGTCACAATCAGCCGGGCGGCGGCTTCGTCGCCGGGTTGGTGACTTCGGTGGCGTTCATTCTGCAATACATGGTCGCAGGCACCCAGTGGGTCGAAGCGCAGATGCGCCTGCGGCCCTTGCGCTGGATGGGCACTGGTCTGCTCTGTGCAACCTTGACCGGTGGCGGCGCCATCGTGCTCGGTTACCCGTTCCTGACCACCCATACGGCGCACCTGCACCTTCCTCTGCTCGGAGACATCCATCTGGCAAGCGCATTGTTCTTCGACGTCGGTGTGTTCACCGTGGTCGTCGGATCGACCCTTTTGATACTCACGGCCCTGGCCCACCAGTCGGTACGTGCCTATCGCCCGGCCAGTCCAGGCAAGACCCGTAAAGCAGGAGCCGCCTGATGGAAGAAGTGATCGCAGTGGCCATTGGCGTGCTTGCCGCCTCCGGAGTCTGGTTGGTGCTGCGCCCGCGCACATACCAGGTGATCATGGGCTTGTGCCTGCTTTCCTATGGGGTCAACCTTTTCATTTTCAGCATGGGCAGCCTGTTCATTGGCAAGGAGCCCATCATCAAGGAAGGCGTTACCCAGGACCTGTTGCACTACACCGATCCGCTGCCACAGGCCTTGGTACTCACGGCAATCGTCATCAGCTTCGCCATGACCGCCCTGTTTCTCGTGGTACTGCTGGCATCGCGCGGCCTGACCGGCACCGACCACGTAGATGGCCGGGAGCGTGAGGAATGAGCGGCATGAGCCAACTGATCGTTGCCCCTATCCTGCTGCCGTTGATTACAGCGGCAGTCATGTTGCTGCTGGGCGAAAAGCATCGATTGATCAAGGCACGGCTGAACCTGCTGTCGACCTGCGCCGGTCTTGGCATTGCCATCAGCCTGCTGCTTTGGGTCCGTACCCAGGGCCAGGCAGAATCGATCGGCGTCTACCTGCCGGGCAACTGGCCAGCCCCGTTTGGCATCGTGCTGGTGGTGGACCACCTGTCGGCGCTGATGCTGACCCTGACCGGCGTCATCGGGCTAAGCGCCCTGCTGTTCGCACGGGCACGCTGGGATGGCGCCGGTGCAAGTTTTCATGCGCTGTTCCAGATTCAGCTGATGGGCCTGTACGGCGCATTTCTGACGGCAGACCTGTTCAACCTGTTCGTGTTCTTCGAAGTGCTGTTGGCAGCTTCATACGGCCTTCTGCTGCACGGATCCGGCCGCGCACGTGTGCGAGCCGGCCTGCACTACATCGCCGTCAACCTTTTCGCCTCCTCGTTGTTCCTGATTGGCGCGGCAATGCTGTATGGCGTGACGGGTACGCTGAGCCTTGCGGACCTTGCCCTGAAGATTCCGCTGGTACCCGAGGCCGACCGCGGCCTGCTGCATGCAGGCGCAGCGATTCTGGCCATGGCGTTCCTGGTCAAAGCGGGCATCTGGCCCCTGAACTTCTGGCTGGTCCCAGCCTACGCGTCTGCCAGCGCGCCAGTGGCTGCGCTCTTTGCAATCATGACCAAGGTGGGGCTGTATGCGGTGCTGCGGGTATGGACGCTGCTCTTCTCCGGGCAAGCAGGTGCATCGGCACACTTCGGGGGAGATTGGCTGGTCTACGGAGGCTTGGCGACCCTGGCCATGGCGGCGGTATCGATCCTGGCAGCGCAGCGCCTGGAACGCATGGCGGCGTTGAGTATCCTGGTATCGGCTGGCACCTTGCTGGGGGCGGTGGGCTTTGCGCAATTGGCATTGACCGGAGCCGCGCTGTTCTACCTCGTGAATTCTACCCTGGCCTTGTGCGCATTGTTCCTGCTGGCCGAACTCATCGAGCGCTCGCGATCTGCCAATGAGTTGCCATTGGACGAGGAAGAAGACGCCATGCCGGCCTTACTGGAATCACTTCACCCTCCAAAAGGGATCAACCTCGATGATGACCAGAAGGCCGTCATCGGTCAGGTCATTCCCTGGACCATGGCATTCCTGGGCTTGAGCTTCATCGCCTGCGCCTTGTTGATCATCGGCATGCCACCCCTTTCAGGCTTCGTCGCCAAGCTCAACCTCATCAGTGCCTTGTTCAACCCCAACGGCCTGGGGGTTCCGAGCCAATACACCCTCGGTGCCGCTGGCTGGGGCCTTGTGGCCCTGCTGGTACTGTCGGGAATGGCATCGCTGATCGCGTTCGGACGCGTTGGCATCCAACGTTTCTGGAAACCTGAAGAGCGACCCTCTCCAGTGCTCAGGCGTTTCGAATGCCTTCCGATCGTGATCCTGCTGGGCCTGTGCATGCTGCTCAGCTTCAAGGCCGAGCCGCTGCTGCGCTACAGCCTGGACACAGCTGCCAGCCTTCAGGCGCCTGATGCCTACATCGATGCAGTCATGGCAGCGCAGCCAAAACCTGGTCCCACCTCGCTCGACGTTCAGGGGCAGCCATGAGCCGACTATTTCCCGCCCCTCTGCTATCGGCATGCCTGTTCGGCCTGTGGCTGTTGCTCAACCTGTCGTTGAGTCCGGGTAACCTCATCCTCGCCGCCGTACTGGGGATACTGGCTCCGCTGCTGATGGCGCCCTTGCGGCCGCAACATGCCCATGTCCGACGCCCCCTGGTCATCGTCAAGCTGATAGGCCGGGTTGGCGTAGACGTCATCCTGTCCAACTTGCAGGTCGCTCGCGGCGTGCTGGGTGCTGGGGCGCGGCCGCCACGCTCAGTCTTCGTTCATATCCCCTTGGACCTGCGTGAACCCCATGGGCTTGCAGCGCTGTCCATGATCACGACGGTGATCCCTGGAACCATCTGGTCGGAACTGGCCCTGGACCGTAGCGTGCTACTGCTGCACGTATTCGATCTGGATGATGAAGCGGCGTTCGTCCAGCATTTCAAGGACGTCTATGAACGTCCCTTGATGGAGATTTTTCAATGAGTGGACTGCTCGCCAACGCTGTTCTTGTCAGCTTGTTCATCTTTGCCCTGGCTATGTGCCTAACCCTGCTTCGGCTATTCCGAGGGCCTTCGGCGCAGGACAGGGTTTTGGCTCTAGATTACCTGTACATTCTGGCAATGCTGACCATGCTGGTGCTGGGCATCAGGTATGCCAGTGATACGTATTTCGAAGGGGCGTTGCTCATTGCGTTGTTTGGCTTCGTGGGCTCCTTTGCCTTGGCCAAGTTCCTGCTGCGTGGAGAGGTGATCGAATGACCGAGACACTCAATCTACCGTTCTGGCTCGAAATGATCACAGCCATACTGCTGGTAGCTGGCAGCCTTTTTGCGCTGATCGGTGCGATTGGCCTACTGCGCCTGAAAGACTATTTCCAACGCATGCATCCCCCAGCACTGGCCTCGACCATAGGGGCCTGGTGCGTCGCGCTTGGCTCGATTATCTATTTTTCGTGGTTGAAGGAGTCGCTGGTGCTGCATGCATGGCTGATTCCCGTGCTGCTATCGATCACGGTGCCAGTGACTACCTTGTTACTGGCCCGTGCAGGGCTGTTTCGCAAGCGTCAGGCCAAAGAGCCGGTACCCGAGGAGGTCAGCAGCGGCTTGGATAGTGGTAATTGACCGTGCTTAGCCTGGCTGCTTACTCAGCCGCTGCAGTGCTCGCCTGACCATGGCCACGTAATGGGGCGGGCCCTGGGTATACAACTCGGCGGCTACCCAATCCAACCATCGCCCGCCCACCGCTTCACGTGCTGCGAGCAGCCGCCGCGCCTCGGCCATGGCGCGCGCCTGGTGCTCACGGTGATAGTGTTCCCGTGATCCAGGCGCTTGCTCTGGCAGCGTCACTCGCTTGCCTTGAACGTCGTCAGTTCACCCTTGCGCCATTTCGCAACCTTGCCGGTTACAGCCTTCAACAGCTTGCCTAGCCCTTCCTGAATTTGCTGCTCGGCGGCAAACACCAGCATCACGCCATGGCCTTCCCGCAATACGATCCCCTCGCCTTCCGGAACCGATACGAACGCGTAGTCGCCAACGCCGTAGACATTGAGCTTGATGTCGCGAAAACGCATTTCCAGCTTGCCGCCTTCGCGGCTGGGCAGCACGGCGGCACGAAAATGGTCGCCGACTTTCAATTCAAGGCGCTGCTTGTCATCGACCACCAGCGCATTTTGCGTGTCGATCTCGGCCATGTAGAGGCCATCAGGGTTTTGCTCGGTGACATAGACGAATCGACCCTGGAACAACTGGGCCAGTTTCCCGCGCAAATCGCCAAGGGCGAACAACGCGTGTGTATCAAGAGTGCTGACTGCCAATGAAGTAATCCTCAACCGTTTACAACCCGCCCTCGCAGGAGCTCGCGAAGCACGGCCATTTCAAATCGATAGGCAATGAGATTAATAAAACGCTGGGCGACATGTCTGTGCCCGCTGACGATGCAGCGTGCAGGATTTTTTACTCTAACGGCCGGCGTTGCTGTCGCTTGCATACCCTTGGGCCATGCCCAAGCGCTACCGGCGTAACGTCTGACATTGCACGTCCATGAAAATGCGATTCCGGATGGGTGCGTGGTCTTGGCGCCTGATGGCGACTCGCACTGTCGTCGGTGGGGATATCCGAAGACAGTGAAATCCATGAGAGACGCCCTGTTTTAACAGGCTTGCCGGTTATTGCGCAACTGCTCCAGGGAAATTGCATGGGTCGTTGCGGCTTGATTTGCGAAATGCAAAAAGCCCCACGAATCGCTCCATGGGGCTTGGCAACCTGAACGGCTCAGGCCTGACGCTGATGGCGATCGAGCTGCTCGTGGCGCTCTTGGGCTTCGATGCAGTACTTCGTGGTTGGACTGATCAGCAAGCGCTTGAGACCAATTGGTTCACCGCTGTCGTCGCACCAGCCGAAGCTCTCGTCGGCAATACGGTCAAGCGCCATCTCCAGTTGCGGGAGCAGGCGCTGATCGCGATCGATGGCATTCACCAGCCAGCTACGCTCTTCTTCGACCGATGCCACATCGGCAGGATCCGAGGGGGTATCCAGGCCTTCGATGGTGGCACGGCTCAGCTCGATGCGTTCATGGGTCTCGACTTTCATCGCTTGCAGCAGCTGAGTGAAGAAGCTCAGCTGTTCAGCGTTCATGTAGTCATCGGCCGGCATGGCCAGCAACTGTTCCTTGGTCATCGATTTCTCTATGAAAATAGGTGCATTTAGGCGATTCGTTTGCCGCCGATGCTTTGGCATCGGCAGCGGAAATTTTTCGAGCGCCAGTCGGCACTCTTTAACAAGGGGCGGCAGTCTAAGGCGCAGCGTCGCCTTGAGCAACAGCAAAATGGGGTGGCGTTGGCATTCGCTGCTTACGATCCGCCGGCCGGTGCTTGCATTTGAAGGTATAAGCGCGAGTTTGAGCAGTGCGGGTAGATTCGGCGGCATGTTTACTGCAATGCAGCAGTAACGTTGAAAATTATGATGCCTTGAAACCTCGATAACGCTATAGGGGAGCGCTTCGCACTCCATCGCGGGACAAGCCCGCTCCTACAGAGGGAGTTTTGAACATACGCACATTACAAGATTCGCTGTAATAAACAGGTACGAGGCAGCAGCTACTGAGCGCATCGCAAACTCCTTTAAACTCCAGATCAACATATATAGCTAATTCCTGCTCTTGCTCTTGCTCTTGCTCTTGCTCTTGCTCTTGCTCTTGCTCTAGCTTTGGCTTTGGCTTTGGCTTTTGATCTTGCTTTTGATCTTCGCGACTTCAGGAGGCCGAAAGCAGGGCTTGCGGAGGGAGGTGACAGGCATGGATGCCTGTCAAGCGCTGGGCCCCAGGATGGGGCCTACAGCGCGGTCCTCCCGGGAGCAAGGCCGGAGTGAGGGAACCCCGAAGCGCAGCGTAGGGACCGTATGAATGGAGCGCAGCGTTTTTTGGTTACTTGTTGTCGCGTTTGACAAAAAGTGACTCGCCGTAAGGGCGAAAAGGTGACTAAGCGTCGCCATCGCAAATGGACTATGCTCTCTTTCAATACCCACGCCAACGCAATCAAACTTGAAACTTGAAACTTGAAACTTGAAAGCGTGGGCGCGCACAGCAAGTTGGTATTCATTGGCGTGGGTGGCGCACAGTCACCTTTCCGCCCTTACGGCGGCTTACTTTTTGTCTTGTCAAAAAGTAAGCAAAAACCGCCTGCTCCTATCATCCGGCCCCTACGCTACGCTCCGGGGTTCCCTCGCTCCGGGCCTGCTCCCGGGAGGACCGCGCTGCAGGCCCCATCCTGGGGCCCAGCGCTTGACGGGCATCCATGCCCGTCACCTCCCTCCGCAAGCCCTGCGCTCGGCCTCCTGAAGTCGCGATCTGCGGCGCCTGGACGACCGCGCGCTTAGAAGCAAGAGCAAGAGCAGCGGCAGCGGCAGCGGCAGCGGCAGCGGCAGCGGCAGCGGCAGCGGCAGCGGCAAGGATTAAAAGCCACTTTGGCTACTTGATCAATGCCTCCGACTCTAGCTGCGGCAGACGCCGCCCGTCCGGCAACATGATCTCAACTGTCGTCTCGGTAACCCGCCGCTCAGGCTGCACCGCCTGTTGCTGCGCTTTGCGCGCCTCAACCCTGCGCTCTATCATGCTGGGATACCGAGACGCCAACATCATAAACGCAGCAACAGACAGGAACACCAAAAGTATCACCCCTGAATCTCCCTGAGCGCGACGCTTCTTCATCCCTGAACCACCGTGCAAATCACTGCAAAACGCCCCCCATCAACGATCCTTGAACTGCGCCTCACGCTTGGCAATGAACGCGGCCATGCCCTCTTTCTGATCTTCGGTAGAGAACGCCGCATGAAACACCCGCCGCTCGAACCGCACACCTTCGCTGAGGGTGACTTCGAACGCACGGTTAACGCTCTCTTTGACCATCATGCTCACCGGAATGGACTTGGCAGCGATAGTGGCGGCCACTTTCAGCGCCTCCTGCAACAGCTCGTCCTGCGGCACGACACGCGCCACCAGCCCTGAGCGCTCCGCTTCCTCAGCACCCATCAGGCGACCGGTCAGGCACAACTCCATGGCTTTGGCCTTGCCCACCGCACGGGTCAAGCGCTGCGTGCCTCCCATGCCCGGCAACACCCCAAGGTTGATTTCAGGCTGACCGAACTTGGCATTATCGCCAGCCAAGATGAAGTCGCACATCATCGCCAGCTCACAACCACCGCCCAGCGCAAACCCCGACACGGCGGCAATGATCGGCTTGCGCCGGTTGGCGATGCGGTCGGCATCGCTGAACAGGTCGTCCACGTAGATTTGCGGGTACTTGAGCTCAGCCATTTCCTTGATGTCAGCGCCAGCGGCAAACGCCTTCGCCGAACCTGTGAGCACCACGCAGCCAATGCCAGGGTCGCGCTCAAGCTGATCCAAGGCCTGGTTCAGTTCGCTGACAATCTGCGCGTTCAAGGCGTTGAGCGCCTGCGGGCGATTGAGCGTGATCAGGCCAACCTTGCCATGAATGTCCAACAGGATGGTTTCAAATGCCATGTGGTCTGCTCCTTCAAAGATTGCGCGCAATGACCATGCGCTGAATATCGCTGGTGCCTTCGTAAATCTGGCAAACCCGCACGTCGCGATAGATGCGCTCCAGCGGGAAGTCGCTCAGATAGCCATAACCGCCCAGGGTCTGCAAGGCGTGTGAGCACACCTTCTCTGCCATTTCCGAGGCAAAGAGCTTGGCCATGGACGCTTCCACCAGCGCAGGTTGCCCCGCATCGCGCAAGGCGGCAGCGTGCAACACCATCTGCCGGGCGACGGCGACCTGGGTTGCCATGTCCGCCAACCGGAAAGCCACGGCCTGATGCTCGATCAGCGGCTTGCCGAAACTCTGTCGCTCCTTGGCATAGTCACGGGCCACTTCGAAGGCGGCGCGCGCCATGCCTACCGACTGGGCCGCGATGCCGATGCGCCCGCCCTCAAGGTTGGCCAAGGCAATCTTGTAGCCCTCACCCTCCTCACCCAGTCGGTTGGCCACAGGCACGCGCACGTTGTCGAACACGATCTGACAGGTATCGGAAGCATGCTGGCCGAGTTTGTCCTCGACACGGGCCACCTGATAACCCGGTGCGTCGGTCGGCACGATGAACGCGCTGATGCCGCGCTTGCCGGCCTGCGGATCCGTCACGGCGAACACGATCACCACCCCGGCATTCTGGCCGGAGGTGATGAACTGCTTGCTGCCATTGAGCACGTAGTGCTCGCCCTCACGGCGCGCACGGGTTTTCAGGCTGCTGGCATCGGAGCCTGCCTGTGGCTCGGTCAGGGCGAATGCCCCGAGCATGACGCCGGTTGCCAGGGGCGTCAGAAACGCGCGCTTTTGCTGTTCTGAGCCAAACCGCAAAATAGGCACACACCCCACCGAGTTGTGCACGCTCATGATGGTCGAGCACGCACCATCGCCGGCCGCGATCTCCTCCAAGGCCATGGCGTAGGCTACATAACCGGTGTCGCTTCCGCCCCACTGTTCAGGCACCAGCATGCCGAACAGGCCGAGCGCTGCCATTTCCTCGATGGCTTCGCGGGGAAACCGATGCTCCTTGTCCCACTGTTCGGCAAAAGGGCGCAGCCGCTCCTGAGCAAAGCTGCGCACGGCATCGGCGATCTGTTGTTGTTCTTCGTTGACCAGCATGGTTTACCTCACTCCAGGCATTCGACAGCCATGGCCGTGGCTTCACCACCGCCAATGCAGATGGCCGCCACCCCACGACGCAGGTTGTTCTGGCGCAGGGCGTGCAGCAGCGTGACCAGGATGCGCGCCCCGGAAGCGCCGATCGGGTGGCCCAGTGCGCAGGCGCCGCCATGAATGTTGACCTTGCCGTGGGGCAGGTCCAGATGTTTCATGGCTGCCAGGGTCACCACGGCGAACGCTTCATTGATTTCGAACAGGTCGACATCGGCAAGCGCCCAACCCGTGCGTTTGATCAGCTTGTCGATTGCACCGATAGGCGCGGTCGGGAACAGGGCCGGTGCATCGGCGAAGGCCGCATGGCCGTGGATAACGGCCATCGGTTTCAAACCTCGCTTGTGCGCCTCGGAGCGACGCATCAGCACGAGTGCCGCCGCGCCATCTGAAATGGAGCTGGCGTTGGCAGCCGTTACCGTACCGCCGTCTCGAAACGCCGGGCGCAATTGCGCGATCTTGTCCAGGCGCGCCTTGGGCGGCTGCTCGTCGTCCTTGACCAGACGGCGTTGCTTGCTTTCAGTCACCTCCACCGGGACGATTTCATCCGCAAAACGACCATTGAGAATGGCCTGTTGGGCACGGGTAAGCGATGCGATGGCAAAATCGTCCTGGTCTTTACGACTGAAACCATTGGCCTGGGCACAGTCTTCGGCAAACGTGCCCATCAAGCGACCCTTGTCATAGGCGTCCTCAAGACCATCCATGAACATGTGGTCGATTACCTTGCCATGGCCCATGCGGTAACCGCCGCGGGCCTTGTCCAGCAGGTAAGGGGCGTTGCTCATGCTCTCCATGCCGCCGGCGACTACCACGTCGGCGCTGCCTGCCACCAGCAGGTCATGGGCAAGAATGGCAGCCTGCATGCCGGACCCACACATCTTGTTGAGCGTCGTACAGGTGGTGTGCTTGCCCAGGCCAGCGCCCAGTGCAGCCTGACGCGCCGGCGCCTGCCCAAGGCCTGCCGGCAACACGCAGCCGAACAGCACCTGATCGACGCTGTGCACCTGCACACCAGCGCGCTCAATCGCGGCGCCAATGGCCGCACTGCCCAACTGCACGGCAGAGAGGCTGCTAAGCTCGCCTTGCAACCCCCCCATCGGGGTTCGTACTGCGCTAACGATGACGATGGGATCTTCTCGGGTGTTCATGGGGGTTATCCTCACTTGGCTGCCATGCGCAAGGCACCGTCCAGACGGATGACCTCACCATTGAGCATGCTGTTCTCGATGATGTGGCGCGCCAGCGCCGCGTATTCCTCTGGACGTCCAAGGCGCGGAGGAAAAGGCACGCCCGCTGCGAGCGAGTCACGAACCTCGGGCGTCATCCCGGCCATCATCGGGGTTTCGAAAATGCCCGGCGCAATGGTCATTACGCGAATACCGTAGCGCGCCAGCTCGCGCGCGGCGGGCAACGTCAGGCTGGCAACGGCCCCTTTGGACGCTGCATAGGCACATTGCCCGATCTGGCCGTCGTAGGCCGCGACGGAGGCCGTGTTGATGATCACGCCCCGTTCGCCTCCGTCGTCCGCCTCTGCGTCGGCCATCGCCTCGGCACATAACCTCAGCAGGTTGAAGCTGCCCACCAGGTTGACATTGATGACACGGGCAAAACTGGCCAGGCCGTGCGGGCCTTGTTTTCCCAATACCTTTTCAGCGCCCACGATGCCTGCGCAGTTCACCAGACCGTGCAGGCTACCGAACGCTGCAAGTGCTGCCGATACGGCCGCCTTTGCAGCTGCTTCGTCACTGATGTCGGCCACGCTGAAATGCGCGCGCTCGCCCAGCTCGCGGGCTTTGGCTTGCACGGCGTCGCCGTTGAGGTCCACAAGCATGACCGACGCGCCTGCCTCGATCAGCATGTGCGCGGTGGCGGCGCCCAGACCGGAGGCAGCGCCGCTGACGATGAAGTGTTTGTTGGCTATTTGCATGGTCGGTTTCCTTTCAAGCGCTGGCCGTGGTGGCGAGCTGCGTGTGTTGTCGAGCTATTTCCTGATTGCGCAGGATGAAGCGTTGCAGCTTGCCGCTGGGGGTCTTCGGCAACTCGCTGACGAACTCGACTTCTCTGGGGTAGGCATGGGCGTATAGGCGCTGGCGAACATGCTGGCGCAGCTGCTCTTCAAGCTCGGCGCTGGCGCCGTAACCCTTGGCCAGTACCACGAATGCCTTGATCACCTCGGTGCGCTCAGGATCAGGCTTGCCGATTACTGCAGCCTCAATAACGGCTGGGTGCTCGATCAATGCGCTCTCCACATCGAAAGGCCCAACCCGATACCCGGACGTGGTAATCACATCATCGCTGCGCCCGACAAAGCTGATGCTGCCATCGGGGTTCAGTTCGACGGTATCGCCGCTCAGGTAGTACTTGCCGACAAAGGCCTTGGTCGGCAACCCGTGGTAACCGGCGAACCAGCATAAGGGCGATCGTTCGCGATCCACCGCCAGGATACCCGGCTGACCGGCGGGCAGTTCGCGACCCTGCTCATCGAGCACCACAATGCGATGCCCCGGTATGGCAAAACCTGCAGAACCCACGTGCACCGGGTGGGCCAGGCCGTGATGGTTACACAGCACCATGCCCAGCTCCGTCTGCCCGTAGTGATCATGAATGGTTACTCCGGGATGTTCGGCGAACCAGCGGATCACTTCCGGATTCAACGGCTCCCCTGCACTGCTCACAACGCGCAGGCGTCCTTTGACTGGGGCACTGAACTGCTCACCGGCTGCAATGAGCATGCGAAAGGCCGTTGGCGAGCCGGCCAGGTTGTTGATGCCCAGCTGGGTAATGACCTGCGTGCAGCTGTCGACACTGAAGGGGCCGTTGTAGAAGGTGGTCGCGTGGCCCAATGAAAGCGGCCCGGTGACTGCGTAATACAGCCCATACGCCCAGCCCGGATCAGCCAGGTTCCAGAACCTGTCCTCGGGGCGCAGATCGATGGCATCGCGCATGTAGCCTTGGAACGCCACGATGGCCCGCAGCGGTACTTCAAGGGGTTTGGCAGGCCCGGTGGTTCCGGATGTGAACATCAACAGGAAGGGATCGTCACCTGTGAGCATGACCGGTTCACATTCAGGCAAGGCGTTTTCAAGACACCGCTGGAAGTCCAGCTCTCCTTCACAGGCATCGACCGTTATCGTGAGCGGGCAAGCGTTAACGTCATCAAGTTTTACCCGGTTACTGCGATCCGTCACCACCACCCGGGCATGCGACTGGTGCAGTCGATGCTCGATGGCAGCAGGCCCGAAAGCGGTGAACAAGGGCTGATAAACGGCACCCAGGCGCCAAGTGGCGAGAATGGTGATCAGCAGTTGCGGGGTGCGAGGCAACAGCCCCGCCACGCGGTCGCCCACACTGACACCATGGGCACGCAGGACGCTGGCAAAGCGGGTGGCCAGCACTTGCAACCTATCGAAAGTCAGCTGCTCGTAGTTGCCTTCACTGTCCAGCCAGTGCAGGGCCACCTTGTCGACGCCCGTGTGGCGATCACAACATTCGACACAGGCGTTAAGGGCCTGCAGCTCGCCCTGCAAGGCCGCCTGCGCGGCACCCAGGTAATGGAACGAGCGAACGGCCTCGGCGTAGTCACGCATCGTCAGACTCCTGCTTTTTATTGTTGGAGTGCACGGTTAAGTCCGGACGATGTTCGCGCCGCTCAGGCGTAACCACAATGGCCAAACCATTCATTGTGGATGATCGGTTTGGCCACAACGGCGGTCAGCCCAATCCGCGTTCGCGCCCTAACAGAAATTGCCGGGTCAATTCAAATACTAGCGACTGGTCCTGAGCGGCCTGCTCGGTGTCCAGGCTGTCGAGCTGAAGCTGATAATCAACGGCATCCAGCGTTGATTGCCGCAAAGCCAATGCCGATCGACGTGCGGCGAACTGGGCCTGCAGTGCTTCGAACACCTCGGTATGCCGCTCGTGGATGTAACTGGCCCAAAACACACGTTGGGACAGGCTCATCGATAGCGCGTCAGGGGTCATCGCTGCCATCACCTCACGGTAGGCGTTCTCAAGCTGAATGCTGGTCAGCTCGGCAGCATCGGCGTAGAGCATGCTATGGGGCTGACACGGCAGGTTCAGGCGAGCCCGCAACCTCACACGGTAGGCCAGGCTGACGGCAGCCTGGTCCACCCTTTCCCGCGCAGCCAGGCGCTGCAATACATCGCGCCTGGCGACCTGCTCAAGCCGGTCCAGGCGAAACAGTTGCTGCCCGATACCCAATAGATCATTGCCACGCTCCGGCGCGACGTTGCGCTCAGCCCCATCGACGAGTGCTCTGAGTTGTAGCTCACTGAACCGATCAGCAACGGTGTTCATGCAGGTCAATGGCAGACGAGCCAGACTTTGGATTCGCTGCCGCAGTTGCTCGTTGCCATCAATGGCTTGGAGTAAAGCCCACACCCGCTCCGCCAACTGGAACGATGCAGTGTCGTAGTCACCGGTATCTTCAAGAAGCCCCAACAGCCGTACCAGGCCAGCGCTGTCCGAATCAGTCATCAGGCGCGCCCAGAGGGCCTGACGGCTTACACGCAATTGCGGATCGCCTGCATCGAGCCAAAGATCACAGGTCACCTGCGGGTCGATTACTCGCCGCGGCTCGGGAAGATGAAAATGCTCGGCGATTGAATCAAGGGCAAAGAGCCGCTGCATCTCGACGCTGCTCAACCGGTTTCGCTCCACCATGAAGCTCATTCGGCGGGCGTGTGGCAGCTGTAGAATTTCCGCAGGCACAATGTGCAGGAGGTTGTCACGCAGGTCGACGCGTTCCAAGGTGCTGCACAACTCCAACCCGTGAGGCCACCCACCCAACCTGCAGTGACGCAAGTTGAGTTCGACCAGGCGCGTCAACAGGTTATAGCGCATCCCAAATGCCCCCAGCGGGTTGTAGCTCAGATCCAGGTGAGTCAACTGCGGCAGGCGGGTCAGCGCATTCAAGGCGTGATCGTTCAGCCGGATGCTGTTGCGTGCAAGGCGCAGGGTTCGCAACTCGACCAGATAGGCAATTTCCGTGGGCACGCCCAGCAGACCGTTGCTGCTCAGGTTCAATTCTCTCAAACGGGTGAAGCATGAAAGGAATCCAGTGGGCATGTGCGTAATCGGCACGTCACTGATGACCAATGATCTTGTGAGTTCGAACTCGATATGGGCAGGCAGCTCGGGCAGACTGCCCACATTCAGATTGACAAGGCTCAGCCGCTGACCGGCCGCCTCATCACCCAGAGGTTCGCTCGTCTGTCGCCAGGCGCGGCGGATCTGGTCGGCGACCTGCTGACGTACCCGCTGACGAGCCGGATTGGACTCGAAGCCTTTCCAGCGGTCCAGGTGTCGCTCAAGATCAGCATGGTTTTCTTCAAGTTCCAGCAAGGCGTCATAGGCAGCCTGAGGGCCTTCGAGCAAACGCGCCAGGCGGTTGTCGATCGCACCATCGGCCAGGCCAGGGTACAGATTGCGTAAACGGTTCCTTAGCAGGCTGTCGGGGCTACGACGTCGAGCCGGACGACCGCTGAGTGGGTAGCCTACGCGACCGTCGGGCATACGCCGGCCTGGGTTGAACCAACGATCCTGTCGAGGCCAGCCAAGTAGTTGCTCGACCTCGGCATGCGTTTCAGGCATCTGTGCCACCAGGCGATCACGCAAGGTCGCGGCAGCGTGATCGCCATCCAGATCAAGCGCAGTGCGCTGGGCAGGCTCCAGCAATGCGAGCAGTGTCTGGTATAAGTCATGCGACTCGTCTATCAAAGCACCATAGCCTGCACTTGCCTCCTCGATGGTCCGGAAACGCCCCTCCTTGTGAACGATCTTGACCAGATTAGCGTCCGGCGACTTATCACCTACCGCCGCAATCCGGTGCGCACCCGGGCCGTCTGTCCAGAGCTCTATGTGCAACGCCGGCCATGCGTCCAATCGCTGCAGCAGGGCCAATGCGAGTTCGCCCGCTTCATCGCAGTAAGCGTTGGGCAGGTACACACCGCACATGGCCCGGGTCAGCCTGGCAACACGCAGCAACGACGCACCCTGGCGCAGGCAACGCAACGGCAGCTTGCCCACGCCAAGGGCCAGATCGCGCTCGGTTCGCCCCACGTCCGCGGCCAAATCTTGGACATAACGCTCGGGCAGACCCGGCATGTCTGATCTGATGACAGACGACAACGGGTCATCGACCATGGGTACCTGGCAAAGGTGCTTGAACATCAGCCCGCGTAAGCGATCTGCATCCTCAAGAAGGCGCTCATGCAGTTGTACCCCCCTACCGCCACCGCTTTGCTCCAGGCACCACTGCACCAACACTTCTTCATTGCGTGGGCTCACACCGGCTTGCAGGGTTGCAAAAAACCTGCTGACACGCGCATCGGCTTCGAAACGCTCCAGGCTGTCACGCAAACTGGCTGGAATGTCCCGCGCCTCCACCAGTAAACCTCGTAGCGCGGCAATATCGATTCCGGCGGCCTGTATCACCTTGCTGGCCTGCTGGTGAGTGAGCGGTCTTGCCTGAGGCCAAAGCTGTTCGAGCATGAGATCGGGCTGATCCGCTTCCAGTGGTCGACCATCGTTCAACCGCCAGCTTCGCTCGCCAAAGTGTTCGAGAACAGGCCCAAAGCCTGCCGGACGCCGAGCATGACGCAAGCGCCATGGCCCATTAGGATCAGGGCGATGCGCCTCGAAATAACGTTTGCCACTACGGAAGAAAGCTCGCCCCCAGTCCCTGTGCAGACCGTCGCTCTCCAGTTGCGGGTCTTCCGGCAAGCTGGCGTAGACCTTGAGGTCGTTGGCCCATAGCCGCGACTTCCCATCGAGCCCGCTCACCGGCTCCAGCCCTTCTACAAAATCAGCGGCTGCATACCCCCTGGCCAGTATGTTGGCTCCGGCGCCGACAACCGCAGTCACCGCTAACGTCTCGGCCACGCCAAGCATGTGCTCCAAGGCCTCGTGCTGATGGCCGTGATACCAGTCAGCTGCGCCCTCGAAGACTTCCGAAAGCGTTTGCACCACCAATTGTCCAAGCAGCATTGCGCCCACCACAGGTATGAAAAGTCCAGCCAGGTTGACCAGATTCCAGCCCAACGAGCGCCACTGCTTGCGTCGTGCTTCAGAGGCGTGTCGATCCACCTGCGCGGTTGGTACCAGCAACAGACGCGCGTCGTCCTTGATTCGCTGGACCTGCTGATCGACTAGCCTTGAGAAGATATCCTCCGTTCCTGTAACGCCTTCAAGGGACAGGTCAGGCACGGGGTCGCTCAAGCGCTTGCTCAATGTATCGAGAAAGGAAGCGCGCCCTTCTACAGAGACCAACTGACTGAAATAAACCCGGTAATCCTCCTTCTGCAGAGCGGCCGCGAGCACGGTGTTCATTTGCTGGATGGACGTGAAATAGCGCAATGCCTGGCCAGGATCGCTGGGCCTGTAGAGAACGGTCCCTCGATCCGCACCATGCTCATCGCGCAACTGGACGAGCACGACATCGCACAGAGTATGCCCCAGCATGCTCAGCAATCCTGGGTATGCACGGAGCTCGCCGTGATCGACTTCATCGCTTGCCAAGCTCGCCAACGCTATCTGCTGACTGGCGGTTAGATCACCGCGTAGCGCCGCCACTTCGGTAGCCAACCCAAGCGCCGCACGCTTGTCTGCAACCAGTGCGTTGCAGGTATCATCGGTAAACACCTGCGACAAGAGCTTCTGATAGCGCCCGCCGGCATCCAGGTCCCGGCACGCTTGCACCAGTGCATCCGTACCCGCGGTGAGCAGGTTATCTTCACCTGTTTTCACCAAACCGGTGCCCAGATAGAAGCTGGCCTGCTCATGAAAATTCTGCATCAGGCGCAACACGGCAGGCTCTCTCACCTCGATGACCTCATCGACAGGCAGGGCGATGCCTTGCGGTCCCTTGAATTTGCGCCGTATCTCCAGCCACTGCAGCGCATCCAGGGAAGGGCTCCCCGGCAGGTGTACAACCAGCCTCTGCATATGCAGCTCGGTGAAGCTTTGCAGTGGAATCAACCGCCGCGTAAAAACGCGCACGCGTTCCTGGCTGGCCTGGTGCGCCTTGAAGCGATCACGAAGGCGATTGAGTTGAGCAGGAGAAGCCCGCTTGAGCCACTCAGGCAGGCGCGCGGCTATGAAGTCATGGGTAGCGCTGGCGACCTTGGCAGAGGACGTAGTCGGGCCGCAAGCGCTAGTGAGGGAAGCTGACATCGTGGAAGTCCTGTCGGTGCTGATTCAGCCTCGACTGTGTGATGGGCGCTCAGCGACTGGCAGACGGAAACCCCACCTAATCCACCTTCCCTGCACCCAGGACCAACGTTCGGTAGTGACCCGGATTGCAGCCAAACCACTTGCGGAAGGCCTTGTAGAACGAACTGCTGTCGGCAAAGCCCAAGCGCGCCGCGATTTCCAGCATCCCAACCTGCTCCTGCGCCAACCAGCTGATAGCCAATTGGCGCCGCACACTGTCCTTGAGGGCCTGATAGCTATGTCCCTCCTCTGCCAGCCTGCGCCGCAACGTGGAAGCCGACAGGCATAATTGGCGGGCAAGCTCATTCGCATCGGGCCAGGACGCTGGGTCCCGCTCGCTCAGGTCGCGGCGAATGCGTCGAGCGAGGCTGTCGGGGTCCCGATATTTGACCAGGATATTGGCCGGCGCATGGGCCAGAAAACGGTGCAGCTCGTCGTCGCTGCGCCGGATAGGCTGGTCGAAGCAATCGGCTGCCAGAATCATGCGGGTACGCGGCCGCGAGAACCGCAGGTTTTCCGAGAACATGACACGGTAGTCGTCGCAGAATGCCGGTTCGGTACAGCGCAATTCGATAGCCAGGATCGGAATGCGACGCCCTGCCAGCCAACACGCCACACCATGGACGATCATCCAGAATGTGAAGTAGGTGAAGGCTCGTCGAGGCTCATCAGTGGGCTCGACGATGACGATCTCGGCCAGGCTTTGCTGGCGAATCAAGTGAGGCTGTAGGTGATCCAGGGTCAACGACAGAAAAGCCAGTGCGGTTTCGATGCCTGTCCCGACCGTTGGTTGTCCCCTGCTGGCACGGCAGAGAAATGCCAGGCTGCCGCTGCGTAGCCCGCGCGGGTCCATGGCAAAGAACTCATCGTTGCAGCGCCGCGCCAGCAGGCGCCAGAGGCGCGCGTAAGCAGTTGCCGGCACACGCGCACCTGGCAGCGAAAGCAGGTGCGGCTCGATGCCTGCCTTGCGTAGCACCAGAGGCGCGTGGCCTGCTTGAGGACAAGCCTGCAACAACGCCTCGCGTACCAAATCGATGGAGATAGTGTCCTTGTCGCTCATTGGCGGCCCAGTTTGCTCGAATGCAGCCATCTTAGGACCGCAGCGCCAAAACGCTAGCATTCGATCACTGCACGCCGACTCAGCCAGGTAGTAGCTGTTCACTCTCCCGGGCCAAGGCTTGGCGTGTGAGTTCAAGCGCCTTGGCCTTTACCGCCTCATCACAAGCCTTGGCGATTGCCCTGGCCTGTGTATCGTACTGGGCATCTGTCAGCCTCTCACGCCCTGCATAAAGCGCCTCCATCTGCTGCACGAACGGCTCGCGTAGAACATCGAAGGATGTGCGGTACTGGCGTTGCAGGTGATCGAACCAGAAGCCACGCTCACTGATGTCCATGGCCAGATCCTCGCTGGCCTCGGCAGCGCGAACCGCTGCTTCGGCCGTTTTCAGGTGTTCCTCCGTGACCCCTGCAATCGTTCTGAACTGCATGGTGGTTGCCTGACCTGGCAATTCCAGTGTCCGCGCCAGCCCCACCCGGTAGGCAAGGCTGACTTCGATCTGATCCACCTCCTCGCCAAGGGTTTCACGGCCGCTCATGTCTTGGCGGGCGTACGCCTCCACCCGGTCCAGGCGGAAGAAACGTCGCGCCAGACTCAATAGTTCACCCTCTGCGTGTTCTCCAGCAGCGGCCTCGACCGACGCGCTCAACAGCCTGATCTCAAGCAAGCCGAAACTGGAGATGACACTGTCCACGCAGGTACGAGGTTCACTGGCCAAGGCGAAGGTTTGTTCGCGCAGTGCGGTGTTACTCTCGATTGTGTCCAGCATTGCCCAGACCCGGGCCTCCAGATCGTCCCTGGCCAGACGAAAATCACTGGTGTCAGTGAGTTCGCCGATGAGTGTGAAGAAATCGCCACTGCCGGACTCATCCACCAGACGGTTCCACTGGGCGGTACGAGACGCTCGTTGTGCTGGGTCCAGGCGCTCGACCCAACGGCTGAGGTGAAATCCGTCGCCGTCGGCACTGAGCTCGCTGTCGGAGGTGCGGCTGGCATCGACCCACAGGTCGCGGTACAGGGCAGGCAGCGGGTTGCCCGCCAGTGCCAGCCTGCTTCGCCAGTGGGTGCGTTGAGCCCGCACGGCCAAGGGCAACTCGGCGATATGGTTGTCACGCAGGTCTACATACTCCAGCGAAACCGCTCGTTCAAGATGATCCGGGACTTGCGTCAACCCTACTCCACGCAGCCCCAGTTGACGCAGGCGAGGTAATCGGTCCATGGCAATCGTAAAATTGCCGATACTGTTGTCGCTCAGGTCAAGCACAGCCAGCCTTGGCATACCCGCAAGCACTTCAAAACCAGCATCGTCCAGATGCAGGCTGTTGCGCGAAATCGTCAGTTCCTGTAACTCACGCAACTGCGAAAGCACAGCGGGGAGCCGCGTCAGGGCGTTGTTGTCCAGGTTCAGCGTCGTAATGCCATGAAAGGGCCTGAGAAAGCGCTCGGGTACATCGCCCAGTCGCATGTTGGCCAACGCGATCTCGCTGACATGGCTAAAACCCTCCACCGCGCTCAAGTCGGGCAGCTCGCCGGTACCAATACCCGATAGCGACAACAGCATGCCTGGATCTCCATTGGCTTGCCGTCTACCTGAGTGCCCTTGAAAGCGCCAGCAGCGCCTTAGCTCGTCGCAGATCCTACGTCGCAAGGCTACATCGGCCGCATCGGCAGGCAGAGCAGCCCATTGCTCGAGTGTCAGGTCCAGACGCGTATATTGGCCCTCAAGCTCCAGCAAATGGGTAAACGGCGAACCAGGCTGCTCCTCGAGCACTTGAAGATAGAGTTCGAGTTGTTGCGCGCTAAAACCTGGATACAGGCTGCGGATACGATCCTGAAGCGTACGCTCGGCCAGGTGGTTGGCGCTGCCGCGACCACTTAGCAAGTAGCCATAGCGATGGTCAGGCAGGCGGGCGGGTGCGCGGAAGGTCGGCCGGCTCACCTGCATGCCCATCAGTTCCTGCACAGCCTTTCTTTGTGCCGGGATGCGCGCCTGCAAGCCTGCCCGCAGCGCTTGCACGTCATCGGTTGCTGACCATCCCAAGCGGCTACGTTCGGCTTCAGGTAGAAACTGCCAAAGCCGCTCGAGCAAGCCGCAGGCGCCCTCCGCGTCTTGTGCAACGGGTTTGCCACCCTCATAGACCGACATCTGCCCACGCTCCCACACCAGCACCTTCACACTGGCGGGATTGGTCACCGGGTATAGCTCTGCCAATACCCGCCCTGTGGGTGACGCTTCGCGAACCTGAACATTGTGGGCCATGGGCCAGGCAGGTTCTTTTCGCAAAAGCCCGAAGACCAGCGACGGCAGGTCAGGGTGATAGGCATTTTCAAGGTACAGGCCCTGTAATGCGCGACAGACACGGGCCTCCTGTAATGCCAGACGCGCTCTCTCGGCAAGCGCCAGATCAAGACGACCCTGCCCGAGCAATCGCTGACGCTGCTCGGCCGTGCCGTTGGCAATCACCTCTTCAGCATAGGCAGCGGGTAACCCTGGAAAATCACGCTGGATTACCGCTGCTTCGGGGCTTATGGCAAGTGTGTGCGTCAAGTGGTTCATCAGGCCTTCGCGCAAGCGAGGCGCCTGCGCGAGGATCGATGCAGATACTGAGGCTGGTGCGCGCTGTTGCTCGGTCAACTGATCGACGCACCATTGCAGCAGAGGGGAGTCGTTCTCGCCCTGGTGGCTCGCGAATGTGGCGAAGAAGTCTTCGATGCGCTTGTCGGCTTCAAACCGTTCCAATGTGTCGCGCAGACTTACAGGCAGCGCCCTTTGCTCCGCGACCGCCCGGCGTAACTGGGCCTGGTCCACGTCGGCCACTTTGAGTACCTGAGTCACACGCTGCGAATCCAGGTCGGAAGTGAGGGGCCATAGATGCCCCAACAAAGCTCGCTCACCACGCCACAATTGCGGTCGTTGCCAGTTCAACCGCCAGCCATGCTCACCGTTCCAATACAGCGCCGGCGCGAAGTCGGCTTTGCCATCGTGGCGCACCAGGCGCCAAGGGTTTGCTTGGTTTTTGCGGCTGACGGGGTAATAAACGCTCTCATGAAGCCACCAGTGACTGTCACCGTGCTGAAAAAGGCCCTTCTGGCCTCGTACGGCATTGTGAGGCACGCTCAGCGCTCGGTAATGACTCAAGTCCTCGACCCAAAGCCGAGGCACTGCATTATCCAGTTCGACTGGCACCATCTCGTCGACGAAGGCGCTGCGCCTGAAGCCCCGTGCAACTGCCGCACCGCCCGCCGCCGTCAGCGCGGTAACCGCTACCGTTTCGGCCACACCCAGTACATGCTCCAGCGCTTCATGCTGATGGCCCCGTGACCAGTCATACACCGCTACGCCAATTTCACCCAGCACCTCGACCACGGTTGCAGCCAACATCATCGCGCCGAGTTGTGGGACAAACATCGCTGCCATTTGTGCCAGGTTCAGACCCACCTGTTCGAGCGTCTCAAGCCGCTGAAGCCTTTGCAGCCGATCTACCTCTTCGACAGGCACCAGAAGAAAGCGGGCGTCCGCCTTGATACGGGCCACGTGCAGCCGGGCCATCTCGGTAAACAGTGATGCGCCGGCGGTTTTGCCGGTCACTTCAAGGTCAGGGGCTGCATCACTCAGCCGCTTTTCCAGCACTGCCTGAAACGCTGCCCGGGCATCGACCGCCACCAGCTTCAGTAGGTCGCTGGCATGCTCAGGCTTTTCGAACAGGTTCACCATGTGGGACTTCAAGCTGTCCAGATCGCCAAACTTCTTCAAGGGCCCATGAGGCAGGTAGAGCAGTACTCCTGCACCCGGGTAGGCCAGGCCGCCTGCCCCACCGTCGGAAAGTTCGATCACCAGTGCGCCGATCAACGCATGCCCGAGCACATGAAGGTGCTTGACCACGACTGAGGGATGCTTAGCACCAGGCACCATCACTTCGTCGAGGGTGTGCTCCAGAGTAGCGGCATCCACCTCCGTAATGTCTCCACGCAGCCCCGCAAGTCCCGAGGCCAACGCGAGGCGCTTGCGCAGGCCCTCAGCGAGCAGCGTGCAGGCGGCGTCGTCAAAGAAAGTCCCCAGGTAGTCCTGATAGAGCTTGCCCGCGTCCAACAGGCGGCAGGCGGAGGCCAGGCTCGCACTGTCTACCAGCAGCGGAGCGGTAAAGGACATGCCATGGGCCTCGGAGATGATACCGGAGCGGGCGTCGAAGCTCGACCCGGATGGAAAGTTCTGCATCAGGTGAGTCATGGCAGGGTGAAAGCTGTAGTGATGATGCAGCACGCCGCTGCCAAGCAAGCTGTAGCTGTCCCAGCGCTCCCGCCAGAGCGCATGCGCCAGATCCACCTGCACACCCAGCTTCTGCGCTATCGTGGCACCCAACATCTGCTGTGCGTACCACTGCGGCGAGACCATGCTTTTGAACAGTGACGCCAGGCGCTGCTCAATATGGCGGTTTTCTTCCGCGCGCGTGCGCAGGGCTCGTATCTGCTCCAAGGAAGCCGCATGCAGCCATTCAGGCAAGTGCTGTGCAATGAAGCTGTCGGTGTGGTTGGAAGGCGTAGTGAGGACGGCCATGATCGGCTCCGGGTCAAAGGGTGCCGCGCACCTTTACCGAAACCTGCGAACCAAGACAGAGGGAACTCGACCACCTCATTGAGCCGGCCTGCTTTTTGTGCGAGGCCGGATGATGAAGGGCAGACCTGGCGGCCTGCCTCCGTTCAGCGAAAGCCGGTACTTGGCTTGCGGTTATCGCGGCAGCTGCACCTGAGGCTTGCTCGACGCAAAAATCGCCCAGCTGGAGATGAACAACGCGGCGATCAGCGGGCCGATGACAAAGCCGTTGAGCCCGAACACCGACAGGCCGCCCAAGGTGGAGACCAGGATCAGGTAATCGGGCATGCGGGTATCCTTGCCGACCAGGATGGGCCTAAGCACGTTGTCGACAAGGCCGATCACCAGCACGCCGAACGCGGTCAGGATCACGCCCTGCAGGATTGCGCCGGTCATCAGGAAGTAGATCGCCACTGGCCCCCAGACGATGCCTGCGCCAACGGCGGGCAGCAGCGAAAGGAAAGCCATCATCACCGCCCAGACCAGCGCGCTGGGGATCCCCAGGATCCAGAAAATCAAGCCGCCCAGCGCTCCTTGAGTGATGGCCACTAGCACGTTGCCCTTGACCGTGGCGCGCACCACACGCTTGAATTTCAACTGCAGGCGGCGCTTCTGGTGTTCAGGCAGCGGCACGGCCATGCGCACCTTGCGCACCACCTCGGCACCTTCACGCAGGAAGAAGAACAGCAGGTACATCATGATGCCGAAGCCCACCACGAAATCGAATGTGCCCTGGCCAAAGCTGAAGGCCTGGGTAGCCAGGACCTGGCTGCCCTGGGAGGCCCAGGTGGTGATCTTGTCACGCAGGGCTTCAAGGTTGCCCATGCCCAGGTTATCCAGCGCGTTCTGGGCAAACGTTGGCAGCATGTCCTTGCCCCGCTCAACATACCCTGCGATGTCCAGCTGGCCGCTCTGAATGCGTTGATACAGCGTTGCCCCCTCCTGCACCAGCAGGCCGCTGATGATGATCACCGGCAATACCGCCACCAGCAAGCAGATCAGCGTGGTCACGGCAGCGGCCACGTTGCGGCGGCGCCCGAAGCGCATGAGCAGGTTGCGTTGCAACGGCGCGAACAGGATGCCCAGGATTACCGCCCAGAAGATGGCGCCGTAGTAAGGCAGCAAAATCCAGACGAAGGCAACGGTCACCAGTGCCAGGAGCACCGCCAGCGCCTTGTTCTGCAAAGCAGTTTCGTTCATTTCCGGTCCTCGGATGGGTTCTGGGGTATTAGTGCGTGGCGCTGGGGTAAAAGTGCCACCTGCCCCTTGATTCAGATCAATAAGGCCGAACCGCAAGCGGCTTAGCATCCGCGCCCTTTACCCGGTGTATTCATGAATTCTGTTGCCAAGCCCGAATTGCTGGCGCCTGCCGGCACGCTCCACACCATGCGCTATGCCTTCGCCTACGGTGCTGACGCGGTCTATGCCGGTCAGCCCCGCTACAGCCTGCGGGTGCGCAACAATGCCTTCGACCATGCCAATCTGGCGTTGGGCATCCAGGAAGCTCATGCGCTGGGCAAGCGCTTCTATGTGGTGGTCAACATCGCGCCTCACAATGCCAAGCTCAAGACCTTTCTCAAGGACCTGGCGCCTGTGATCGCCATGGCACCGGACGCGTTGATCATGTCCGACCCGGGCCTGATCATGCTGGTACGCCAGCACTACCCGCAGATGCCGGTGCACCTCTCGGTGCAGGCCAACACGGTCAACTGGGCCAGCGTGCAGTTCTGGCAGCAGCAAGGCATCAGCCGCGTGATCCTGTCGCGGGAGCTGTCACTTGAAGAGATCGAGGAAATTGGTCAGCAAGTACCTGACATGGAGCTGGAAGTCTTCGTGCATGGGGCGCTGTGCATGGCCTATTCAGGCCGCTGCCTGCTGTCGGGCTACCTGAACAAGCGTGATGCCAATCAGGGCACCTGTACCAACGCCTGCCGCTGGAAGTATGACGTCACGCCAGCGACCGAGAGCGTCACCGGCGATATCGTGCACCACGTGCAGCCGACGCTGGGCCAGGGTGCGCCCACCGACCAGGTGTTCCTGTTGCAGGAAAGCGAGCGTCCCGGTACCGAAATGCCCGCGTTCGAAGACGAGCACGGCACCTACATCATGAACGCCAAGGACCTGCGGGCCATTCAGCACGTCGAGCGACTGGCGCGCATGGGCGTGCACTCGCTCAAGATCGAGGGCCGCACCAAATCGCATTTCTACTGCGCGCGGGCCGTGCAGTCCTACCGCAAGGCCATCGACGATGCGGCCAATGGGCAGCCTTTCGACCGCACCTTGATGGACAACCTCGAGTCCCTGGCGCAACGGGGCTACACCGAAGGCTTTTTGCGCCGTCATGTGCACGATGAGTACCAGAATTATCAGCGCGGCAGCTCGGTGTCCGAGCGCCAGCAGTTCGTGGGTGAACTGACCGGGCTGCGGGTAAATGGTTGGGCCGAGGTCAAGGTCAAGAACCGCTTCGCCCTGGGCGACCATCTGGAGCTGATGACGCCTCGCGGCAACTACCACTTCGACCTGAATCAGCTGCACGACCGGCAGCAGCAGGCCATCGAAGTCGCACCTGGGGATGGCCATGTGGTGTACCTGCCAGTCCCTGAACAGGTGTCGTTGGCGTTCGGGCTACTGATGCGCGACCTGCACAATGACCAGGCCACTGGCTGACGAAACTGTAATGCGCCGGTCAGCAGGTTGAAAGCCAGAGGAGGCGACCCTGCCGCCTTGCACGTTTGGACCAGGCCGTGCGCTATGCTGGCCGCAGGTCACACGTTTATAAGGAACTTGTCCATGCTGCGTTCAAATTGCCTGGCCCTTGGCCTGTTGACCTTCACCGCCCTTGCACAGGCCACCGACACCATCGACGTCTACCGCGACCCCAACTGTGGTTGCTGCAAAGCCTGGATCGGTCACCTCGAAGAGAACGGCTTTACCGTGAACGACCATGTCGAACCAGACATGAGCGTCGTCAAGCAACGCCTGCAAGTACCGCCGCGCCATGCGTCGTGTCATACCGGGGTCATCGCTGGCAAGTTCGTCGAAGGCCATGTCCCCGCTACCCACGTGCGTGAACTGGTTAGCCGCAGTGACCTCAAGGGCATGGCCGTTCCAGGCATGCCAGCCGGTTCGCCGGGCATGGAAATGGGTGAGCGCAGGGATGCCTATCAGGTTATCGGTATCGACGCTCAGGGCAAGGACGCGGTGGTCGCCGATTACTGACCTGGCGCCGGTTTCACGGTTGGTAACACCTTGGGCCTCTATGGCCACTGCCCTGCTGCTACAGTCGAGTCTTCCTACTTGATCTGACATGGAGTGCCTCATGCTGCGTGCATCCGCCCTGGCCATGGTGTGCCTGGCCAGCGGCCCGGCCATTGCCGGCCAATCGCCTACCTACGGCGCACAGCTCGAAGGGTTTGACTACCCGCATACGCTCAAGCACTTCGACTTCGAATCACAGCGCCAATCGCTGCAAATGGGTTACATGGACGTCCCGGCGTCGGGCAATGCCAACGGCCGCACGGTCGTACTCATGCACGGCAAGAATTTTTGCGCAGCCACCTGGGAAACCAGCATCGATGCCTTGAGCAAGGCAGGCTACCGCGTTATCGCCCCAGACCAGATCGGTTTCTGCACATCCAGTAAACCTGCGCACTACCAGTACAGCTTCCAGCAACTGGCCAGCAACACCCATGCACTGCTCGAGCACCTGGGGGTGAAGCAGAGCATCGTGCTGGGGCATTCGACCGGGGGGATGCTAGCCACCCGCTACGCCTTGATGTACCCGCAGCAGGTCACGCGCCTGGCCATGGTCAACCCCATCGGCCTGGAGGACTGGAAGGCCCTGGGGGTGCCCTACCGCACCGTTGACCAGTGGTATGCCCGCGAACTCAAGCTCGATGCGGCCGGGGTGCGTGATTATGAGCGCAAAACCTACTATGCCGGCCGCTGGAAACCTGAATATGAGCGCTGGGTGCAGATGCTGGTGGGCCTGAACCAGGGCCCAGGGCACGAGCGGGTGGCGTGGAACTCTGCCTTGATCTACGACATGATCTTCACCCAACCGGTTTATCACGAGTTCAAGGACCTGCAGATGCCAACCCTTTTGTTGATCGGTGACAAGGACACCACGGCAATCGGCAGTGACATCGCACCACCGCAGGTCAAGGCCAGGCTGGGCAACTACGCCTTGCTCGGCCCGCAGGTGGCCAAGCTCATTCCCCAAGGCGAACTGATCACTTTCGAAGGCATGGGCCACGCGCCGCAGATCGAGGAACCCAAGCGTTTCAATCGCACACTGATCCAGTGGCTGGATCGCTAATCGTGCGTGGCTGCCTCAGGCGAAGCGCTGCAGCTGCATTTCACGCAGCCGGCTGAGGGTGCGCTGGTAGGGGAAGGCGAGATACCCCTGCGTGTACAGCGCCTCGAGCGGCACCTGCGCCTCCAGGTACAGCGCCACACGGCGGTCGTAGCATTCATCAACCAGGGCGATGAAGCGGCGCACGGCATCGTCCTTGGGCGAGAGTGCCGGCAAGTCGCGGTCGCCCGCTAGCACACGGGAGGCGCCGTCCTCCGTGCCACGGGCGATACGCCCGGCCTGTTGCTGACCACTCAGCGCCGGTATGTCCGCGACCAGGATCGCCGCGAAACGGTCGCACAGCGCCATGAATTCCTGGGTAGCCATCGGTTGTTCGCACAACGCGTCGAAACGGCACCAGATGACCTTCGCACTTCGGCGCATCACCTGCACCTGCCGACTGCCCAGCATGAGGGGCTGGTCGGTGCCTGGGTCGTCCGGGCTCAGTCGCTTGAAGACCGCGGCCAGGTGACTGCCCCGGTCGTCGGCGACCCAGTAGCGCTGGCACGGCAGGCCCGGGTGTTGCCGGTGGTCTTGCTCACCCGCTACCGGCAGTACACGCATGTGCCGCTCGATGGCAGAGATGGCGGGCAGGAAACGTTCGCGGTTGAAGCCATCGCGGTACAGTTGCCCGGGTGGCTGATTGGACGTGGCAACCACCACCACGCCCAGGTCGAACAGTACCTGGAACAAACGGCCGAGAATGATTGCGTCGGCAATGTCACTGACGAATAACTCATCGAAGCACAGCACGCAGATTTCGCTTCCTAGCTCCTCCGCCAGCGCCATAAGCGGATCCGGCGTGCCATTGAGCTGAAACAACCGACGGTGCACCCAAGCCATGAAGTGGTGAAAATGCTGGCGGAGACTCGGCACGGTCAGGCAACGGTGAAACTGATCCATCAACCAGGTCTTGCCCCGCCCCACTGGCCCCCACAGGTAGAGACCCTGCGTGGATCGCCCACGTTCGACAGCCTCGAAGCAGGCCTGCAGCGCCTCGATGGCAAGGCGCTGTGCGGGGTCAACGACAAAGCCCTGGGTTTCCAGGGCTTGCTGGTAGCGTTGCAAGGGATCGATGGTCATGGCGCATTGTACCTGTCGCCTCCTTGCCGACGACAGCGCGGCTTCAGTCGGGCCGCGCCAGGCCCACCTTCAACAGCTCGCCATCCTTGGCATCGGTCAACACGTACAGGTAACCGTCCGGCCCTACCCGAACATCACGAATGCGCGCTTTCAAGTCGCCCAGCAGGCGCTCCTCGTGTACCACCTTGTCGTCCTTGAGCTGCAAGCGGATCAGCTCCTGCGTGGCCAACGCGCCGATGAACAAGTTGTGATCCCATGCGGTGAACACGGGGCTGTCATAGAACGCCATGCCGCTGACACCGGGCGACTTCTCCCACACGTGGTACGGATCGACCATGCCATCTACATGTTTACCCTTGGCCTCTGGTATGGGCAGCATCGAATAGTTGATGCCGTGGGTTGCGATGGGCCAACCGTAGTTCTTGCCCGGCTTCGGGATGTTGATTTCGTCACCGCCACGGGGGCCGTGTTCGTTGGTCCACAACGCGCCCGTCCAAGGATTCAACACAGCGCCCTGCTGGTTACGGTGGCCAAACGACCAGATTTCGGGGCGCACGTTCTTCTGGCCATAAAATGGGTTGTCCTTGGGAACCTCGCCATCTGGCAGGATGCGCACGACCTTGCCCTGCAGCTTATCCAGGTCCTGAGCCGTCGAGCGCTGATTGTTCTCGCCCAGGGCGATGAACAGATACCCGTTGCGGTCGAACACCAGGCGCGACCCAAAATGGTTGCCCTCCGACAGCTTGGGTTGCTGGCGGAAGATAACGGTGAAGTTTTCCAGGCGGGCGCGATCGGTCGACAGCTGGCCACGGCCCACAGCGGTCCCGGCCTTGCCGTCGCTGCCCTCCTCGGCATAGGACAGGTACACCGTACGGTCCTTGTCGAACTCGGGCGACAAGGCCACATCCAGCAGGCCGCCCTGGCCCTCGGCCCAGACTTTAGGCACGCCATTGATGGGCGGGCTGACCTTGCCCTCGGCATTGATCACGCGCAGGTTGCCGATGCGTTCGGTGACCAGCATGTCCTGGCCGCCAGGCAGGAACGCCAGCGCCCACGGCGTACGCAGACCGTTGGCCACGGTATCGACGGTAAGGGTGCCTTCTTCACTTTCGAACGTCTGCTGGGCAGCGGCATGGGTCAACAGAGACGCTAGTGCGGCAGCGGCCAGGGTAACCAGCCAGGTTGCTCGGGACATGCGAAGTTCCTTTGACAGATACGGGGTGCTGGAGTCAGGGCGCGCGCGGGTTGTCCCGCGGGGGCCGCGTAGGTTCCAGATTGGGCGTTTGCTGCTGACGGCGCAGGTTCTCACCGTTGCCGATGCCGCGGTTCTCTACCGTCGGGGTGCGCGGCACGGGCTGGGTAGACGGGCCGCGCACAGGCGGCGTCGCCGGGACGCTGCCCTGACGGCTGTTGGGGTTGGCGCGTTGCACGGGGCTGTTGTAGGGGTTGTTGCCATTGGCGGCAATGTGCAGCCACGGCTGCGCGGTCGCATGGGTAGGTAACCAAACCGCCATACCTATTACCAACAACGGTAGTGTCAGTTTCATGCTTCACCTCCGTACGAAAACGCCTGGCCTGGTGGCTTTGATAGCCTACGGCGCAAAGGGTTCGAGTCAAAAGGCTTGGCGACGCCGCAGGTGATTCACGATGTTTCAACCAGCGCCCCTTGATCGGGGCGCTGGTGTTGCCTGGGCCGAGCGCAAAGGCCTTAGTACGCAAGGCTCCAGGTCAGCGTGTAGGTCCTGCCTCGCCCTTGGTAATCGTAGAGGTAGGCAGGCCCGTAGGTGGGCGAGTAGAACAGCGTCGCACGCTGGCCCCACACGGTGCTGTATTGCTTGTCCAGCAGGTTCTGGATACCTGCGCTGAAGGTGCCGTAGTCGGTGTCCTGGCTGCCCAGTAGATCGAGCGTGGTATAGCCATCGATCTTGTGTTGGGCATCGTCCTTCAAGCTGAAGGCCCGATTAGCCTGCAAACGCGCACTGCGCCCGTCATCCTTCCAGCCAACGAACGCGGTGGCTTTGGACAAGGAGGCATAACGCGCATCGCGCTTGCGCCACCCGCCGCCGTCTGCCTCTTCCTCGGAACGGGTTAGGTGCAGCGTGCCGCCGGCTTCCCAACCTCGGTCGAAGTGGCGGGTGAGTGCCCCTTCGAAGCCAAAGTCGCGACTCTTCTGGTCCTCGACGTCAATGGTGAGGGTTTGCGAATCCACATTGATGATCTTGTCCGACCAGATGTAGTACAGCGCGGCTTGAGCGTCCCACTGCACGTCGGCGTAGCGCCAGCCCAACTCCACCTGGCGGCTCTTGATCCCGGCCAGCGGGTTGTCCCCGACACTAAGGCCGGGCTTGCCGTAGTACTTGGCCGGATCGGGCAGGTCAAAGCCTTCGCCGTAATTGGCCCACAGCTGGTGGCCGTTCTTGAAGTCGTAGATCGCCCCCAGGTTGTAGAGATTGACCTGATAGTCGTTACTCCCACCTGGAACGCCCTTGTAGTCACCCACCTCCACATCCATCTGCTGGCGCCGGGCGCCGCCGGAGAACGTCAGGTTGTCTGTGGCGCGCCATTCAAGCTGGCCATACAGCGAGACCCCATCGACCACATAGCTGGGGTAGCGCGCAGCCTTGCTGGCCTTGTCCAGGTCCAGCCCGCCGCTTTCAGAGGACACCCGCGCATCGAACACGGTCTGGTCAGCGTTGAAACGTTCGCGGTCAATGTCTACGCCATAGGTGAATTTCAACGTGTCCCACTGCTTGGCGAACAGCCCTTTGAGGCTGGTGACCTCGAAGTTCTGCTGGGAGGCTGCAAAATACACACCGCGCGAGCCGGTCGGTGTACCACGGTTGTAGTACGGGAACGGGTAGAAGTTGTTGTTTTCCTTGCGGTAGGAAGCCTGCAGGTAGAAATCCTGGCCCAGCACATCATTGTGGTGGTAATTGGCATTGAGCAGCACGCGCCGGGTGCGCGGGTTCAGGTCGGACGAGTACCCACTGCGCAACTGGGCCTCTTCGAGGTCGGAGGGGCCATTGTAATTGAGGTTGGGAAACCAGATGCCGGTGCTGCCATGGTTGCCGGAATCGTAGTACTGGGCCAGCAGGTCAAGGCTCTGTTGATCATCGAACTGCATGCCCAGGCTGCCAAGCAGGTCCAGGGTGCGGTTGTATTGCAGGTCGGTCTGGGTATTGTCGATGAAGATCTGATCGCCTGCTCCATCGTAGAACGCCTCGTTCTGCTCGCCGGACACACCAAGACGCGCATTGAACCGCTCGTTGCCACCGCTGATCGACTGGGCGAAGCGGGTCGCCAGATCATCGCTGTTGTTGAAACCGCTGCTGGCGCCCAGCTGTGTTTCGAAATGCGCAGGGCCCGCCTCGCCCTTTTTTGTCACGATGTTGATGATGCCCCCGGTCGCACCGCCCCCGTAGATGGCGCTGGCGCCGGACAGCACTTCGACGCGCTGCACGTTGAAGGGCGAGATACTGTCGAACTGGCGCGACAGACCTCGCGAGCTGTTCTGGCTGACGCCATCAATCATCACCAGCACGCTGCGCCCACGCATGTTCTGCCCGTAGTTGGTGCGCCCCTCCGGCGCCAGGTCAAGGCCAGGCACCAGTTTGCCGATGGCTTCCTTGAGGCTTACGCCACTGTCGATCTGCTCGCGCAGTTGCTGCTGATCGACCACCCACACGGTGCCCGGGATCTCGCTGATGGCAGTACTGGTGCGCGAGGCCACGCTTACTTCAATCGGCTTGAGGTTGATGGCCTGCAGGGGGGTATCGTGCTTGCGCAGCGTCACCGTACGCGCATCGGTGAACTGCCAGCTCAAGCCGCTGCCTTCGAGCAACCGCTGCAAGGCTTGCTCGACACTGTAGGCGCCCTGCAGGGTCGGGCTCTGCAGGCCAGCCACGTCAGCGGTGGTGTACAGCAAATGCAGGCCGGCCTGATCGGCAAAGCGCGTCAACGCCTGGTCCAGCGGCTGCACCGGGACATCCAGCTGTACCTGCGAGGTCTGCACATATCCCTGCTGTGTTGCAGCAGCGACGTGAGCGGGCAGCGCGCCGGCCAATACGGCCAACGCGCCGCACGACATCAACACAGGTGGCAGAAAACGGCAGCGGCTATTCGAGAGCGTGGGCATGAGAGGCACGAGAAAGCTTCCAGGCGAGTCGTGAATGGGAATGGTTTGCGGCTTAGCCCCACTACGACGATCCAGCCCACGAGAACTTGCAGTGCCGATGAAAAGTTTTTTCGGTAGGTTTCGACAGGGCCGCTTTGAAGATCAATACACCACGGCGAGCCACGGCAGGTAGGTGACTTTCAGGCCATACCGCTGCTCCAGGGTGCGCAGCATGGCATGCGGATCATCCAGGTCGAACACGCCACTGACCTCAAGGCCCGCTAGCTGTTGATCCGACAACACGATACGCCCAAGGCGATAGCGCTCAAGCTCAGCCAGCACCTGGCCTAGAGGCTTGCCATTGAAGATCAACTTGCCCCGTTGCCAGGCCAGCTGCGCATCGGCATCGGCCGCTACGCTCAAGGCTTGAGCGCCCTGCCGCGCAGCACCCTGGCCAAGGACCACATGCCCGTCGCGCCGCACGCTGAACCTCGCCCCGGTGCCGTTTACCGGCAGCCCTGCCGTTTCGACCACGAAAGGACGGGCCTCGGCGGACGTCTCGAACAGCGCCTCGCCAGCCACCACCACCACCCGACGTGCGTGCGCGTCGAATTCCACCTTTATGGCACTGGCGCTGTTGAGGGTGACGCGGGTGCCATCGGGCAAGGTGAGCATGCGCCGCTCGCCGGTACCGGTGTGATAGTCGGACAACCATACAGGTGCCTGCTGCCACGCCAACCAACTGCCCAGCATCAACGCCATGCACGCCGCGACACCGGCCTTCTGCAGCCATCCCCGGCAGTGCCGCAGCGCCTGTCCTATGTACTTGGCCACCATGCTTTCGGACACGCCGAGCCTTTGCGCGACCTGCCTTTGCGTCAACCCTTCCACGCGATTGAGCAACAGCGCCTGGCGCGCTTTGGGGGGCAGTTGTAGCAGAGCCTGATCGAGAATCTGCAGGCGCTCGCTGGCCAGTAGCGCCGCCTCCGGTGCCGGCGCGCCACAGGCCACGTGTACCATGCCCTCACTGTCGTCGTGGCAGGCGGCAAGACGCTGGTCACGACGCAGGGCATCGATCGCAATGTTTCCCGCCACGCGAAAGATGAAGCTACGCGGGTGCAGTACCGGCACAGCGTGCGCATCGATCTGCGCAAGCCTCAAGTAGGTTTCGTGGGCAACGTCCGCAGCGCGCTGGCGATCACGCATGCGCCGGGTCAGAAACTGCAACAAGTCGTCATAGTGTTCCTGGAAACTTGCCAGCAGGCCCGGCACGTGAGACGTCAGCATGGTTAGGCAACTACACAGTAAGAGGAATTATCGGGCGTTAATGAGAAACAGTATCTTTCATCTCCACCGACACTTTCAACGCTGCCGAGCATTTGCCACACTGCCGGACGATTCTTTCCAAGGCCTTGCCCCATGACCCTTCGCCCTTTGCTCATCACCCGTCTGCTTACTGTCCTGCTGATGTCGGCGACCTTGAGCGCGTGCGCGCTGTTGCAACCCCGGGATCCGGTTTCAATCAGCGTGATCGGCTTGGAGCCCTTGCCTGGACAGGACTTGGAGTTGCGCATGGCGGTAAAGCTACGGGTGCAGAACCCCAATGAGACACCGATCGAGTACAACGGTATTGCAGTGAACCTGGAGGTCAACGGCCAGCCATTGGCAGCGGGCGTCAGCGACCAGGCCGGACAGATTGGCCGGTATGGCGAGGCGGTGATCCAAGTGCCGGTGAGCATCACCGCATTTGCGTTTCTGCGCCAGGCCTATGGGCTAGGCAAGCTGAACACGCTGCAAGGCCTGCCCTACACGCTGCGCGGTAAACTGGCCAGCGGCCCTTTCGGCACGGTGCGGTTCAGTGACAAAGGCACGCTGGACCTGCCCAAGGGCAGCGAGTGGTAAGGCGGCACATGCACCCGCTCAGCGAGCGGCGCTGGCAGCGGCCATCAGCTTGTTGACTTCGCTGCGCACCATGCTGGCGTATTCGGGCGGGGTCATGTTGTCCAGCTCATTGCGCACCCATTCGGCCCACTTGCCCTTGCGCCGAGGTTTTTCGGCGATAAGCCGGGCCGCCTCGCCCTTGGCCTTACCCAGGTTGGCCTGCCACATCTCGAACAGCCGGGCTTTCTCGGCCTCGATCTGTGCCCGTTCCTCGTAGCTCATGTTGGCCAGATTGAAACTCATGAATCACCTGCCTGATGGAAATGACCGGTATCTTACACCAAGGCGCCAGCGCCCACTGCGAGGCAACTTTTCTGGCGCACGAGTATCCATTGTTCTAACGACCCGTCCAAGAGGAGCATGGCATGGCCCGTAAAAATGCCGCAGTACCCGACAGCGACCAGATCAAGGACCAGGTATTCAGCGAGCTGCAAGCGCTGATCGAAGAATCCGAGCGGTTGCTCAACGACAGCGCTGCGCTGGTTGGCGAAGAGGCCGAAACCCTGCGCACCCAGATCAGCCTCAAGCTGCGTCAGGCCCGGGAAGCGGCCGGCAACCTGCGTGACAAGGCAAAGCCCATGGTCGCGGCCACCCAGGACTACATTGGCGGCCACCCGTGGCAGACCGTGGCACTTTCAGCGGGCGTTGGCCTGGTGGTGGGCCTGCTGCTGGGCCGGCGCGACTGACACCTACCCTGCCGCCTGCTGCGCTCAGGCGGCCAGTGCCAGCGGTATACCGCTGTGGAAACGCAGCTCTTGATCCGGTGAGGCGATGAGTTCCGCTTCAGCGGCGCGTACCAGTTCAACCCGGCGCGCGATGTCCGCCTCATCGCCATAGTGGTGCGCCAACTTGAGGTAGCCCTGATAGTGGCGCGCTTCACTCTTGAGCAGGCCGTGATAGAAACGGCCCAGTTCTTCATCCAGGTGCGGCGCCAGGGCCGCGAAGCGTTCGCAGCTGCGTGCCTCGATGAATGCCCCGACCACCAGCGTATCTACCAGCTTGACCGGCTCGTGGGCACGCACCAGGCGACGCAGGCCCGAGGCGTAGCGACCCGCCGACACAGGGCGCAGGGGTACGCCCCGGCGCTTCATCAGCCGCAAGACCTGTTCGTGATGAACCAGCTCCTCGCGCGCCAGGCGCGACATCATGTTGATCAGGTCAACATGGGTGTTGTACTTGGCGATCAGGCTCAATGCCGTGCTGGCCGCCTTGAACTCGCAATTCTTATGGTCGATCAGCAGTGTTTCCTGATCGGCCAGCGCCGCCTCGATCCAGGCATCGGGTGTAGGGCAGCCCAGGAAGGCGTCGATTTCAGGGATCAGGGACATAAACGATACGACCATACAGAGACAGACAGGGGCGGCGATTATAGCGGCGGCAGGCAACGGCGTCAGTGGCTATGCTTGATGTGCATCAAGCGTCAGCGCCACGCGCGCGGCCTATAGTCTGGCACCGCCTGCCCACGTTCCAGGGAGTACACGCCCATGCAAGCCGTCCGCAGCATTCTCGTCGTCCTTGACCCTGAGCACGCCCACAGCCGGGCGCTGACGCGCGCCAAGCTGATCGCCAGCGTCACTGGCGCACGCCTGCATTTGTTGATGTGTCACAAGCGCCGCGATCACAGTGCGCTGTTGAGCCTGCTGAGCAAGCAGTTGCAGGAAGACGGCTTTGACCACGTCACCCATGAAGCGGCGTGGCGAGACAACCTGCATCACACCATCATCCACGTGCAGCAGCGCGAAGGCTGCGAGTTGGTGATCAAGGAGCATCGCCCCGACAATC
Organism: Pseudomonas sp. SGAir0191; assembly: GCF_002812565.2. Lineage (NCBI taxonomy): Bacteria > Pseudomonadati > Pseudomonadota > Gammaproteobacteria > Pseudomonadales > Pseudomonadaceae > Pseudomonas > Pseudomonas sp. SGAir0191. Next base: position 1,751,675 of record NZ_CP025035.2, on the reverse strand, counting down.
CGCTCAAAAGGGCCCTGCTCACCCCTGCCGACTGGAAGCTGCTGCGCGCCTGTCCGTGCGCGGTGCTGATGGTCAAGAGCGAGCGCCCATGGACCGGCGGCAACGTGCTGGCGGCGGTGGATGTGGGCAACCAGGACGAAGACCACCAGCGCCTGCATGCCAGCATCGTCGACCACGGCTACGAGATTGCCAGGCTGGCCAAGGGGGCGCTGCATGTTATCAGCGCCCACCCATCGCCGATGCTGTCGGCGGCCGACCCTGTCTATCAACTGAGCGACACCATCGAACAGCGTTATCGCCAGGCGTGCGCGGCTTTCCAGGCACAGTACGGTATCGCCGAAGATTGCCTGCACGTGGCCGAAGGCCCGGCCGATGTGCTGATTCCCCATACCGAAAAACAGCTGGATGCGGTGGTGACGGTGATCGGTACCGTGTGCCGCACAGGGCTTACCGGCGCGTTGATTGGCAATACCTGCGAGGTGGTACTCGATGCACTGGATGGGGATGTACTGGTGTTGAAGAGTGAGGAGGCGATGGCGCATCTGGCGGAAGCAGCACGGTAGTGAGCCGCATGCAGCCCCCTGTAGGAGCGGCCTAGTGCCGCGATGGGCCGCAGCGCGGCCCCGGCAATATGCGCTGCGAAGCTGAAATTCTGGGGCTGCTGCGTAGCCTGTCGCGGCCGGTCCGGTACCCCAGCAAGGCCGCCAAACGGCACCTCGCCAGCCGTGTACTAGATGACAGCTAACCCCTTCTAACCCAACGCCTCCTTCACCTTAGGATCCAACCCCTCCCCCGCATTGGCCTCGATCCATTCTCCCAGCTGCCGGCGCATGGCCGGCGTCCAGAAGTTGTGTAGATGCTGGCGAACGCCCTGCACAGCCAGGTCCCGATTCGGCTCGCTGTCGAAGTAGTGGGCAATCTGGTTGGCCATCTTCACCAAGCTGTCCTGGCTCATTGGCGTACCTCGGCTTTCTCGGCGGATCGGCGCTCCTGCAACAGCCGACGCTGTTCGTCGCTGAAATCCTGGTAACGCTTTTGCCACTCAGACGGCTGGAACACTTTGACCACCTCCACTGCCGTTACCTTGTATTCGGGGCAGTTGGTCGCCCAGTCGGAGTTGTCGGTGGTGATCACGTTCGCGCCCGACTCCGGGAAGTGGAAGGTGGTGTAAACGACGCCTGGCGCCACGCGGCTGCTGACCTTGGCGCGCAGCACGGTCTGCCCGGCACGGCTGCCGATACCGACCCAGTCACCGTCCTGGATGCCACGGCTTTCGGCATCGGTCGGGTGGATCTCGAGGCGATCGGCATCGTGCCAGGCGACGTTGCCCGTGCGCCGGGTCTGGGCACCGACGTTGTACTGGCTGAGAATGCGCCCGGTGGTCAGCAGCAGCGGATAGCGGCTGTTGACCTTCTCGTCGGTCGGTACGTACCCGGTCAGCATGAACCGCCCCTTGCCCCTGACGAACTGATCGATGTGCATGGTGGGCGTGCCATCGGGCGCTGCATCGTTGCACGGCCACTGCAGGCTGCCGTGGCGCTCGATTTCGGCGTAGCTCACCCGGCGGAAGGTCGGCGTCAAGCGGGCGATCTCATCCATGATCTCGGCGGGGTGACGGTAGTTCATCGGGTAGCCCAGCGCATTGGCCAATGCCACGGTCGCTTCCCAGTCGGCCTTGCCCGCCAGTGGCTCCATGACCTTGCGAACCCGTGAGATACGGCGCTCGGCGTTGGTGAACGTGCCGTCCTTTTCCAGGAACGAGCTACCTGGCAGGAACACATGGGCGAACTTGGCGGTCTCGTTGAGGAAAATGTCCTGCACCACCACGCACTCCATGGCCAGCAGGGCGGCGGTAACGTGCTGGGTGTTCGGATCGCTCTGGGCGATATCCTCGCCCTGGCAGTACAACGCCTTGAAGCTGCCATCCAGGGCCGCTTCGAACATGTTGGGGATGCGCAGGCCCGGATCAGGGTGCAGCGTCACACCCCAGGCCTGCTCGAACTCGGCCCGTACACCTTCGTTGGAAATGTGCCGGTAACCCGGCAACTCGTGAGGGAACGAGCCCATGTCACAGGAACCCTGGACGTTGTTCTGCCCACGCAGCGGGTTGACCCCTACCCCTTCACGGCCAATGTTGCCGGTGGCCATGGCCAGGTTGGCAATGCCCATTACAGCGGTGCTGCCTTGGCTGTGCTCGGTCACGCCCAAGCCATAGTAGATGGCCGCGTTGCCGCCGGTGGCATACAACCGGGCCGCGGCGCGAATCTGCTGCGCTGCAACGCCACACACCTCGCCCAGCACTTCGGGGGCATTTTCCGGCAGGCTGACGAAGTCGCGCCAGCGGGCGAATTCTGCGGCTTCGCAGCGCTCGTCGATAAAGTCCTGGGCCAGTAGCCCCTCGGTCACGATCACATGGGCCAGGGCGTTGAGCATGGCCACGTTGGTGCCGGGACGAAGTTGCAGGTGCAGCTCGGCCCGGGCATGGGGCGAATCCACCAGGTCGATGCGGCGAGGGTCGATCACGATCAGGCGTGCACCTTCGCGCAGACGGCGCTTGAGCTGTGAACCGAACACCGGGTGCGCATCGGTCGGGTTGGCGCCGATGACCAGCACCACATCGGCCTTCATCACCGAATCGAAGCTCTGCGTACCGGCCGACTCGCCCAGCGTCTGTTTCAAGCCATAGCCGGTGGGGGAATGGCAGACACGCGCGCAGGTGTCGACGTTGTTGTTGCCGAAGGCCGTGCGCACCAGTTTCTGAACCAGATAGGCCTCCTCGTTGGTGCAGCGGCTGGAGGTGATACCGCCAATGGATTCCCGGCCATACTTGAGCTGGATGCGGCGCAACTCGCTGGCGGCGTAGGCCACCGCCTCGTCCCAGCTCACTTCCTGCCACGGATCTTCCAGGCGCTTGCGAATCATGGGCTTGGTGATGCGGTCCGGGTGGGTGGCGTAGCCCCAGGCAAAGCGGCCCTTGACACAGGCATGGCCGTGGTTGGCTCCGCCGTTCTTGTCCGGGACCATGCGCACCAGTTGGTCGCCCTTCATTTCGGCACGGAACGAGCAGCCAACCCCGCAATAGGCGCAAGTGGTGATCACCGCACGTTCCGGCTGGCCCAGTTGCACCAGGCTTTTCTCGGTCAGCGTCGCGGTCGGACAGGCCTGCACGCAGGCGCCGCACGACACGCACTCGGACGTCAGGAAATTATCGCCGCCTGCCGCCGCCACCCGGGATTCGAAGCCACGTCCGGTGATGGTCAGGGCAAAGGTGCCCTGGATGTCTTCGCAGGCACGCACGCATCGGCTGCAGACGATGCACTTGCTGGGCTCGTAGTCGAAGTACGGGTTGGAAATGTCCTTCTTTTCGGCCAGATGGTTGGCACCGTCATAGCCGTAGCGCACCTCGCGCAGCCCCACCTGCCCGGCCACGCTCTGCAGTTCACAGTTGCCGTTGGCCGAACAGGTCAGGCAATCGAGGGGGTGATCGGAGATGTACAGTTCCATCACGTTACGACGCAAGCCCGCCAGGCGCGGCGTTTCGGTGCGCACGACCATGCCTTCGGTGACGGGCGTGGTGCAGGAGGCCGGGTAACCGCGCATGCCCTCGATTTCCACCATGCACATGCGGCAGGAGCCGAAGGCTTCGAGGCTATCGGTGGCGCACAGCTTTGGAATGGTCGTGCCAAGCAGGGCGGCTGCACGCATCACCGACGTACCAGCAGGAACGCTGATCGCGCGGCCGTCGATGTTCAGGCTGACCTGCACTTCGCTGTCACGGGCTGGCGTGCCCAGGTCGGTTTGCGGATCGAAGATATGGATCATTGCGCGGCCTCCGCTTGGGTCAGCCCGAAATCGGCAGGGAAATACTTGAGGGCGCTGGCGACCGGGTAAGCGGTCATGCCGCCCATGGCGCACAGCGAGCCGTACTGCATGGTGTCGCACAAATCGCGAAGCAGCAGTGCCTGGTCATGGCGCTCGGTGATGTCATCGCTGGCAATCAGCCGGTCCACCACTTCCATGCCACGGGTCGAGCCGATACGGCACGGGGTGCACTTGCCGCAGGACTCCTCGGCACAAAACTGCAAGGCGAAGCGGGCCATGCTGGCCATGTTCAAGGTGTCGTCGGCCACCACCACACCGCCGTGGCCGAGCATGGCGCCCACGGCCGCGAAGGCCTCGTAGTCCAGCGGCGTGTCGAAATGGCTGGGGGGTACCCAGGCGCCCAACGGCCCACCCACCTGGGCCGCCTTCAGCGGCCGGCCACTGGCCGTGCCGCCGCCGTAGCCCTCCACCAGTTCACGCAGCGTCAAGCCGAAGGCGCGCTCCACCAGGCCGCCGTGGCGAACATTGCCGGCCAGCTGGAACGGCATGGTGCCCAGCGAGCGGCCCATGCCGAAATCGCGGTAGAACGGCGCCCCCTTGGCCAGGATGAGAGGCACCGAGGCCAGGGTCAGCACGTTGTGCACCAAGGTCGGCAGGCCGAACAGGCCTTCCAGCGCCGGGAGCGGCGGCTTGGCGCGAACGATGCCGCGCTTGCCTTCGATGGATTCGAGCAGCGCGGTTTCTTCACCGCAAATGTAGGCGCCTGCGCCCACGCGCACTTCGAGGTCGAACGCCTTGCCGCTACCGGCCACATTGGTACCCAGGTAGCCTGCCTGGCGTGCGATGACGAATGCCTGGTCGAGTGTGGCGATGGCGTCCGGGTACTCCGAGCGCACATAGATGTAGCCCTTGTCGGCACCCACCGCCAGGCCAGCGATGATCATGCCCTCGATCAACAGGTACGGGTCGCCTTCCATCAACATGCGGTCGGCGAAGGTGCCGGAGTCGCCTTCGTCGGCGTTGCACACCACGTACTTCTGGGCAGGCTTGGCGTCGCGCACGGTGCGCCACTTGATGCCGGCAGGAAACGCAGCCCCGCCACGACCACGCAGGCCGGAATCGAGCACGGCAGCCACCACCTCGGCGCCGTCCATGGCAACGGCCGCTTCCAGGCCGGCAAAGCCGCCATGGGCACGGTAATCGTCCAAGGACAAGGGGCGAGTAATGCCAGCACGCGCGAACAGCAGGCGCTGCTGGGTCTTGAGGTAAGGCATGTCCTCCACAGGCCCCAACGCCAGCGGATGGTCTGCCTGCCCACCGATCATGGCGTCCAGCAGGCCGGGTACATCCTGCGGCGTCACCGGCCCGAAACCCTGCCGGCCCTGCTCGCTGTCGCACTCGAGCAGCGGCTCGAGCCAATAGAGGCCACGGGAACTGGTACGCCGAATGTCCAGCTGCACATTGCGCCGCTCGGCCTCGCGCTGCAACGCCTCGACCACCTGGTCTGCGCCGACGGCACGGGCCACCGAATCGCGGGGGACATGGACCTTCAGCATGTGGCGCCCTCCTGGCAACCCTTGACCAACTCGCGTAGCCGCTCGGGCGTGAGCCGGGCGTGCACCTGACCGTCCAGTTCAAGGGCTGGCGAACAGGCACAGGCGCCCAGGCAATAGACCGGGCGCAGGCTGATGGCACCGTCGGCGCTGGTGCCATGGTCATCGAGCGCCAATTGCTCGCGCAGCTGCGCGGCCAGGGCCTCGGCGCCACGGCTCTGGCACGACTCGGCCCGGCACAGGCGCAGGGTGTGCCGGGCTGGCGCGGCAGTGCGGAAATCATGATAGAAGCTGATGACGCCATGGACCTCGGCCCGGCTCAGGTTGAGTGCGTGGGCGACCTCGCCGACGGCGGCATCGGGAATGTAGCCGACAGCATGCTGGATGGCGTGCAGTATCGGTAGCAGCGCACCAGGCGTTTCTTGGTGATCGGCCACGATACGTTGGACAGCGGGCAGGTGGAGCATTTGATCAGGCATACAGCGGACCTCGGCATCACGGCCCGCCCCTGTTGTTGTATTGGCGGGTTCCGGCGTGTTCTGCTGCGGCGCGCCAGCCACGTCACGGTTGCGTGGAGCAGGCGGCCTCCTTGCCATCGTCCATGCGTCTGCGCGCGGGTCCAATGGCATCCTGCAAGCATGGCACTTGCTGCACCGGAAGGTTGCGCGCGAACGACCAGCCGCATTCTGAAACCGACGTCCCACGGCTTTACGGGCTGATCGAGCTTCGGGCTCGCCAGCACGCGCTTGTGCCCCCTGACGGTCAAGGACGTGCGAAAACCGCTTCCCAGGCACCTGCCACCGACACGTGTGGCCAGAACCGGCTCGACTCCCCTTGGCGCTACGTTTAAGCTGGCGCCTTTTCCTACGCATGGAATCGCGTTTGTCTAGCACATACCAGGGAAGCTGCCTTTGCGCGGCAATCGGTTATGAACTGCTCGGCCCGCCCAGGGCCGTCAGCCACTGTCATTGCAGCCAGTGCCGCAAAGGCCATGGGGCTGCCTATGCCTCATACGGCAGTGTGCCGCGTGAGGCGCTGCGCATGCTGCGCGGCGCTGACCAGCTTGCGGCCTATGCCTCGTCCCCCACGGTCCTACGGCAATTCTGTGCAGCCTGCGGCTCGAGCCTGTTCTGGTCACGCAATGCAGGCCAATACGCCGATTGGATCTCAATCGCCCTTGGCACGCTCGATACCCCCTTCGTACCCACACGTGATACCCACCTGCATCTCGACGTCGCGGCGCCCTGGCACCTGCCATCGACCCTGTCGAACGAGATCGACCCACTGAAAAGGAAGCCCAATGCGTAAACTCAAACTCGCCCTCGCCGCCCTGCCGTTCTTCGTCATCGCCGGTTGCGGGAACGACGCCCTGGAAGGCACCTACGAGCAAACCACGACCGTGATGGGTATCCAGAGCCCGAAACAGACCTGGGAGTTTTCCAAGGACTACATCATCACCAACGGCAACAAGCTGAAGGTGGATGAATGGGAGCGCAAGGATGACGTGGTCACCGCGCGCAACAAAGATGGCATGGCGCTGATCAACGTACGCGTGCTCGACGGCGGCAAGCGCCTGGAGGCCGTCGGCGGTAGCGACATGGCCAAGAACGTCTTCGTGCGCGTCGACTGAAAGCCCTCGCGCCGCCCTCCGCAGGTAAGTGCACCACTGCGGTGGGCGGGGCATGACACGCTACAGACCGTCTAAGCCCTGTTCAGAGCTTGAAGGTGCTGACCATGTCGTTGAACGAGATGGCCAGGCGGGACAGTTCCTGGCTGGATGCGCTGGTTTGATGCGCACCGGCCGAGGTCTGGGTCGACAGGTCCTGGATGTTGATCAGGTTGCGGTCCACCTCGCGGGCCACATTGGCCTGTTCTTCGGACGCCGTGGCGATCAGCAGGTTGCGGTCGTTGATCTGGGCGATGTTCCGGGCGATCCGCTCCAGCGATTCCCCGGTCGCCTGGGCCAAGGCCTGGGTGCTATCGGCCAGGTTTCGGCTGTTGCCCATGGCCTTGACCGCATCGTCGGCACGGGCCTGAACGCCTGTGATCATGGCTTCGATCTCGCCCGTTGAGGCCTGGGTACGCGCCGCCAATGCCCGCACTTCGTCTGCCACCACCGCAAAACCTCGGCCCTGCTCGCCAGCCCGCGCCGCCTCGATGGCCGCGTTGAGCGCCAGCAGATTGGTCTGTTCGGCAATGCCGCGGATCACATCGACCACCTTGGCGATGTCGCGCACGCTACCGGCCAACTCCCCAACGATGACCGTGGACTGTCCGATTTCGCTGTTCACGCTGGTTATGGCCTGCACGGCTTCGCGCGTCTGGTCACGGCCACTGGCCGCTTCCGCGGACGTCTGCCGGGAGGCTTCGGAGGTGGAGGTGGCGTTGCGTGCCACTTCCTCGACCGCCGCACTCATTTGCGTGACAGCCGTGGCGGCCAGCTGAATTTCATCATTCTGGCGCGTGAGCCCGCGGGTGCTTTCATCGGTGACGGCGTTGAGCTCTTCGGCCGCGGAGGCGAGCTGATCCGCTGCGTTGGCGATTTGCTCCAGGGTGCGCTTGAGGCCTTGCTGCATGACCCCCAGGGCGTTTAGCAGTTGGCCGGTCTCGTCGGCGTGACCTGTCGCCACGGGTTTGCTCAGGTCGCCGCCTGCGATGCGCTCGGCCGTATTGACCGCCAGCGCGATCGGTTTGCTGATGACCCGGCTAATGAACATACCCAGCAAAATGGCGGCTACGAACGCCGCACCGATACCCAGGTACAGGTTGAACTTGGCCGCCGCCTCGTTGTGTTTTGCAGCTCGCGCACCTTCATCGATCTGCCGGTTATTGGACTCGACCATGGTGGTCAATTCGTCGAGCACGGTACGAAATGCCTGGTGCAATTCGCCGGCCATCAATTGCCTGGCTTCGGCCAAGTCACCTCGTGCGATGGTGGCCACCGTCCGATCCATGACGGCCTGGTAGGCTGGCCAGTCCTTTTCCATGCGATCGCCGGCAAGGCGTTCATCATCGGCCAAGGGCGTTGCTCGATAGATCGCGAATGCCTGCTCGCTGCTCTGCCGGTTTTCTTTCATGGACGCAAGAATGGCAGCGCGTTCAGCTTCGGGCGCATTGATTGCGGTAGCCGCTACAAGCCGGTAAAGGTCCCGGCTCTGGGCAATGGCACTGGAGCGCGCCTCTGCAACTTGTGCCACTGACACGAGGTTGTTGGAAAACACCAGCTGCAAGCTGGACGAGAGCGAGCCGATTCCTTGGCTACCGACAACTCCTACACTCAAGGTGATCAGTGCGCACAGCACGAAAGCGAGGTACAGCTTGACCGACAACCTGGCGTCATAGAACCAATTCATGAGTTAAACCCTGGAACGAAGTGAGAGAAAAACCAGCTGTCAGCCGCGCATCATGTCGGCCGCCTGCTCGGTGGCCTCCGTCGTGCGCGTGGCCAACTTGCGTACTTCATCGGCCACCACCGCAAACCCCCTGCCCGCCTCCCCGGCACGTGCTGCCTCGATAGCGGCATTAAGCGCCAGCAGGTTGGTCTGGCTGGCAATGCTCTGAATGGTGCCGACGATCTGGGTAAGCTTGGTGATGTTGGATTCCAGGGTGCGCTGGTGCGCAGCTTCGGTCTCACGCATGGCAGACTGCTGGTGCTCCAGATCAACGTCCACCAATGCCCCGACCACACGTAACGGCGCGCCGTAGGGGTCGCGTTTGGTCTGGCCACGGGCGCGGAACCAGCGGTACTCCCCGCTTTTCATTTTCAATCGGTACTCGATGTCGAACGGCGTCTTGCCCGTACGGTCGTTCAGGTGCGCCTGGAAGGCTTCCAGGCTATAGGCCTTGTCCTCCGGGTGCAGGCGTGAGGCCCAGCTGTCCAACACGTCCGGGAATTCTTCGACGGTTTCGAAGCCCAGCAAACGGCGGAACTGCGGCGACCACCAGAAGGGGTTCTTGGGATTGACCGGGTCACCGGCGATCACTTCCATGTCCCACAGCCCGTCCGAGAGCATTTCCCGCGCCAGTTCGAAACGGGTGATGATCACGTCGTGCTCTTGTTCGCGCTGCAACTCGTCGTGGATGTCGCGCAAGGCGCCTGCAACGCGCAAAGGCACGCCCCGTGCATCGCGCAGGGTTTCGCCCTGGGCGATGAACCAGCGGTAGCTGCCGTCCTTCATGGCCAGACGGTTGCGCACCCGGTAAGGAGTCATGCCTGATTTGTCGTTCAGGTGGCGAGCGAAGGCCTCCAGCGTAGCGGCCTTGTCTTCCGGGTGCAGGCGGTCAGCCCAGCTGGCCAGGACATTGGGAAAATCGCGCTCGTCGCGAAACCCCAGCATTTCGCGAAATTGCTGCGACCACCAGAAGCGGTTGCGCGGGTTGACCGGGTCACCTGCCACCACTTCCATGTCCCACAGGCCTTCACTGGACGCACGATTGACCAGGTCAAAGCGGGTTTCCGAGGCGCGCGCATTGGCGTCGGCTTCGGCCAGCATCAACCGGGCGTTTTCCAGCTCGCGCTCAAGCTCGGCTATACGGCTTTCACGCTCAGTGGCATGCAACTCACGCGAGGTCCATTCACGTTGCACGTTTATCCAACTGGCGGCAGTGCGGCCACCGTCAGTATGTGTTTGCGGGAGGGAGGCAGCCAGCTGTGTGAGCGCCTGGCGCTCGCCGCGGTTACGAAAAAGATGAAGCATGGGTCGGTACTCGGAGGAAGACAAAAAAGACCAATCCCTGGCTTCGCTACCGGGTCACGCACGGCAATCGCAGGGAGCGACCACTGCTGCCGGACCGGTAGTGCGTACTACGACAGCGGCACAACGACAAAGGTTGCGCAACAATGCCATCATTACGATATCAGTTATGGGAGGGTGCTGGGCAAGCCCCCTGCAGGCCGCTTGCGCCGGCAACCTATACAGTCACATCAGCAGGAACGATCAAGGACGCTTGCCGTCCTGCGCCCTTTTGCCAGCCAGTTCAGCGGCCGCGCGCTTTCGGCTCTGGTGCCGACGGTAGTCACGCGTGCCCGCAAGACCGCCCCCCAAAAAGAAACCATCGGTAGCGACCTCATCACGTTATAGTCGCCCCAAGCCCGCTGAACGGGGCTAAGACCCTGGTCATGGTCTGCCAAACACTCCAACAGCCTGTTCATCAGCAAGAGGTGCATGACATGGAAGTACGGTGTACATCGATCGAAGACGTTCGCGCCCACATAGATGACATAGACCGGCAAATCGTTGCGTTAGTAGCACGTCGTGGTAACTACGTGGCCCAGGCGGCCACCTTCAAGAAAACCTCCACCGATGTCCGCGCCCCGGCGCGTGTTGAGCAGGTCATTACCAAGGTACGGAACCTGGCGCACGAAAGCGGCGCTTGCCCTGACGTCGTGGAAAGCGTCTACCGCTCCATGATCGGCGCATTCATTGAACAGGAACTCAAGGAACATGCCAGGCTGCAGGCAAATGCCGCAGCGAGCCCTGTGCCCTGACAGCGAGTGCCCGCGGGTCGATCCTGGCCACGGGCAACCAGCTTAATGCCGATAGCCGCCCGCGATGCACGCCTGCGCCGCCTCCCCCAACATCTCTCCCGCCAACACCCGAAACCGTCGAGTCAGCACGTTCTCAGGCCGGTCGGATGAGAGCAGCAGATACGTGTAGAACCGCAACTGCGGCGCAAACGGCCGTATGTCGATGCCGGTGTGCAAGTATTCTGCCGCCACTAGCGGACTGACCACGCTCACCCCCAGCCCTAGCCCGACAAGTGAGCACACGGTGGCGGCATGGGTGGCGTCCAGGTTGAGCACCCGCGGGTCATCCTCGGCGAACAGCCGGTCGAGCCGCGTGCGGGAGCCGTCGGTATGCGACAGCGAAATGAATTCTTCGCCCTTGAGGTCTGCGGGGGTAACGGCCTGCAAGGCACCGAGCCGGTGGCCCTTGGGGAAGATACACACGCCAGGTACATCGCAGATGATCTGGGACTGCACGCCCGCCATGTCCTCGGCCACATAGGACACCAGGCACACATCACAAAACCGGGTCGCGGCCCAATGCGCCACGTTCGGCGAGTCGTTGGTGTGGATGGAGATATGAACGTGCGGGTTCTGCTGGCGAAAGCGCTGGATGATCTTGGGCAGCAGACCATGGGTCAGGGACGGCACCGCACCGATCCGCAACTGCCCGGTACCGCCGCGCTTGAGGTGCTCTGCGGAGGTTTCCAGGCTGTGCAGCCCAATGAAGGCGCGCTCCACGTCGGCGAAGAACTGCGCGCCCTCATCGGTTGGCAGCAAACGCCCCCCTACCCGTTCGAACAACTTGAATCCATTGGCCCGTTCCAGTTGCGCGATCAGCCGGCTGACATTGGGCTGGGAGGTATGCAGCGCCTGCGCCGCTGCTGTCATGGAGCCGCTGAGCATGACCGCGCGGAAGGTTTCGATCTGCTTGAAATTGATGGCCATATCATTTCTGCATGACGGGTTGATGTATTGTCATTTGATTGCATGACGCGCAGATTTTATAACTACAACCACATCGACGTCTGCCCCGAAGCAGCGCGATACCCCCGAGCGCCTACCGGCAACAACACCCATAAAAACCGGTGCTCCAGCGTCACTTCAGCTCTGCCCTTGTACTCACGCATCGCCCCCGCACAGTGGCGCGATGCAGCCCGGTAATCAGGAGGCATCATGTCGTTCTCGTACAAAAAACTAAGTGCTGCACTGGCCCTGGCGTGCGTATCGTTGGCGGCGGTATCCACCGTTCAGGCCACCGATCTGCCCGCCGTCCCCGCAGCCATCAAGGAGGCGGACCACCTGCGCGCTGGCGTGCGCTGCGACCAGCCACCGTATGGCTACCAGGACAACAAGGGTGAATTCGCCGGCGTCGAGGTCGAGATGGCCAAGCAGATTTCGCTATGGGCCCTGGGCTCGAAGGACAAGGTCAGCTTCACCTGCGTGACCGCCGAAAACCGTGTGCCGCAGCTGCTGGGGCGCAAGGTGGACTTGCTGATCGCCACCCTGGGCGTCACTCCAGAACGCCAACGGGTGATCGACTTCACCACGCCCTACCGGTGGGGCGCCAGTGACGTGGTGGTGAAGAAGGACAGCCCGGCCCGCACGATTGCCGACCTCAAGGGCAAGACCCTCGCCACACTCAAAGGGTCGGTGCAGGCCAAATGGTTCGAAGACCACATGCCCGACGTCAAGACCCTGCGCATGAACAGCGCCGCCGATGCCTTGCAAGCCTTTCGCCAGGGCCGCGCCGACGCCTACACCCACGATGCCGCCACCCTCGTGGTGGTCGCCGACAACGACCAGGATGCCCGCCTGATAGGCCAACCGTTCCAGATCTCTGACGCGGCCATCGGCGTGCGCAAGAACGAAGCGCAGTGGCGCGACTTCCTGAGCGCGGCGGTATTGCGCATGCGCGAGGAACACCTGTTCCGAGACTGGGTGCAGCAGTTCGTACCCGAAAACATCCAAAGCTACTACATCAGCGTCTTCGAGCAGGCCAAGCCTGCCGAAGCGCTTTGATCGGCCGCCATCATGGAGTTCGACGTCCATTATCTGGTCGAGCAATGGCCTGCCCTGCTCGACGGTGTGCTGATGACACTGCGCATCACAGCCCTGGCCATCCTCTGCTCGCTGTTGATCGGGGTGCTGGGCGGGGCGGTGCGCGTCATGAAGATCCCGGTGCTGTCCCAGGCAGTGGCGCTGTACGTGGAGCTGATCCGCAATACGCCGATCCTGGTGCAGTTGTTCTTCATCTTCTACGGCCTGCCGGCCATTGGGCTTGGGTTATCGCTGTTCTGGTCGGGTGTGGTGTGCCTGTCGCTGTGGGCCGGTGCGTACCAGATCGAGAACATCCGCGGCGGGCTGGCCACGGTGGAGCGTGGCATGCGCGAGGCGAGCCTGGCACTGAGCCTCAAGCCCGTGCAGTACTTTGCCCTGATCGCCATGCCCATCGCGTTTCGCACCAGCCTGCCGGCGATGCTCAACACCGCGATTTCCCTGCTGAAGAACTCTTCCTACCTACAGGCCATCGGCCTTGCGGAATTGACCTTCGTCGCAGTGGACCGCATCGCCACGGACTTTCGCGCCATCGAGATGTTCACGGCCATCTGCGTCATGTACCTGGTGCTGGTGGGGGTACTCGCGTTGATGACTGCGCGGCTGTCCGCCCACCTGCAACGCCCTTTCCGGCAGTGAGGCGACCATGAATTTCCTACTCGAAAACTGGAGCTTCGTGTGCAAAGGGTTGTTGATGACCCTGTACCTGGCATTGGTGGTGTTGCTGTTCACCACGCTGATCTCGGCCGTGCTCGGCGTGCTGGCCACGGTCAAGAACCGCCTGTTGGGGTGGACGATCCATGGCTACGTGGAGCTATTTCGCTCCATTCCGCTGATCGTCAACGTGTTCTTCATCTTCTTCGGTGCGCCGATGTTCGGTGTGGACCTGAGCCCTTTCGCCGCCGTTACCGTGGGCCTGACCTTGTGGGGAAGCGCCAACGGCATCGAGATCGTGCGTGGCGGGCTGGAGTCGGTGTCCAGGCATCAGTGGAAAAGTGCCTGGGCCCTGGGCCTGCGCCCCTGGCAGATCTACCTGCATGTGGTTGTGCCGCAGTCGATGAAAGCCATCCTGCCGGCCTACACCGGGTTGCTGACGATCCTGGTGCAAGCCACGTCCCTGGGCGCCCTTGTGGGTGTGGGGGAGTTTCTCAAGGTCGGTCAGATCATCATCGAGCGGGAAACCGTCATGACCGGCGTGAGCCCCGCCTTCGCGGTCTACGGCGTGGTGCTGTTGGTGTACTTCGTCATCTGTTCGGCGCTGACCTGGCTCAGCCGTTATCTCGAACGTCGTCTGGGTCGTCCGGCGGCACGTACTTCCACTGAAGAGGTTCCAGCATGCAAGCATCCAAAGTCAGTCGGCGCCTGAAGGAAAGCACCGCGCCGCAAGTGAACGAGTACATCTACCGCCCGCGCCTGGAAGGCTTTGCCAGCGGCTTCGCGAACCTGGGTAACGTCAACAAGGCGCACATTCTGATGCTGGCCGAACAAGGCCTGATCCGCGGCGACCATGCCAGCGTGCTGGCCAAGGGTGTGCTGGACATGGAGCAGGCAGGTCCGGATGCGGTCGAGCTGGACCCTTCGCGCGAGGACGCCTACTTCAACTACGAGGCGCACCTGATCGAGCAGATTGGCGCTGACATTGGCGGTCGCCTGCACACCGGTCGCAGCCGCAACGACATCCTGGCCACCCTCGACCGCCTGCGCTGCCGCGACCTGCTGATGGACCTGATCGACGAGTTGGCAACGGTACGCGCCACGGCCCTTGACTGCGCCGAGCGGTACGCCGAAGTGGTGATGCCTGGCTACACGCACCTTCAGCCGGCGCAGCCGATCACCTACGGCTATTACCTGAGTGCGGTGGAACAGGCCCTGGAGCGCGACAGCAAACGCCTGACCCAGACCCTGGAGTCGATGAACCAGTGCCCGCTTGGAGCAGCCGCCTTCGCCGGCACGCCGTTCGACATCGACCGCGCGCGCACCGCCGAGCTGCTGGGCTTCGACGGCTACCTGGACAATGCCCTGGATGCCATAGGCTCGCGGGATTTTCTGCTCGAAAGCCTGTCGCACCTGAGCAACCTGGCGGTGTTCTGGAGCCGCGTGGCGCAGGACTACTTCGTGTGGAGTACCCATGAGTTCAACCTCATCGACTTCCCCGACAGCGTCGCTGCCACTTCCAGCATCATGCCGCAAAAGAAGAACCCCACCGTGCTGGAGTACCTCAAGGGGCGCAGTGGCCATATCGTCGGCCTGCTGATGGGTGCGAGCGTGACCATCAAAGGCACCAACTTTTCCCATACCGGCGACGGCAATCGCGAAGGGACACGGGGCTTCTGGGAGGCTGCCGAAGAAAGCCTGCGCTGCCTGAAACTGCTGGACCTGGTGTTGCGCACCGCCACCCCCAACAGTGACCTGGCGGCACGCCGCGCCGGTGAGGATTTTTCCACCGCCACCGGCTTGGCCGACCTGATGGTGCGCGAGGTCGACCTGTCGTTCCGCGAAGCCCACCATGTGGTCGGCGGCGTGGTGCGCATGGCCATGGACCAGGGCCTGCCGGCCCATCGGATAACCACCCAGATGATCGACGCCTGCGCCCTCGATCAGCTGGGCCACGCCCTGCACCTACCCGAGCAGAAGGTGCGTGATTGCCTGGACCCGGCCAGCAACGTGCAGGGCCGCAGCTCCGCCGGCGGCCCCTCGCTTGGGTCCTTGATGCCGAGCCTGGCGCGCGCCAGCAAGCGCCTGGGCGCAGAGCGTACGGCCAACCAGCAGCGTCGCGAGCGCATGAGCGCGGCCGACCTCAACCTGCAAGCCCTGACCCGGGCACAGGCGGGCCTATGAGCACAATCCTGACGGTTCGCGACCTGCACAAAAGCTTTGGCCCCCATGAAGTGGTCAAGGGCGTCGACATGGACGTGCGCCAAGGCGAGGTGGTGGTCATCATCGGCCCCAGCGGCTCGGGCAAGTCCACCTTCATCCGCTGCCTGAACAGCCTGGAACCGCCCTCCAAGGGCACCGTGGTGGTTGGCGATGGCGATCAGGCGCGTGCGGCAGACCGCAAGGCCTTGGCCCGGCTACGCGAGGACGTGGGCATGGTGTTCCAGGACTACACGCTGTTCCCGCACATGACGGTGCTGGCCAACATGATGCTCGCCCCGGTCAAGCTCAAGCGCGCGACCAAAGCGCAAGCCCAGGCCCACGCCCTGGCCTTGCTCGAGCGCGTCGGCCTGCGGCACAAGGCCGGGCATTACCCGGCCGAGCTGTCAGGCGGCCAGCAGCAGCGGGTGGCGATCGTTCGCGCCTTGGCGATGAAACCCAAGTTGATGCTGTTCGACGAGCCCACCTCTGCGCTCGACCCGGAAACCGTTGGCGACGTGCTCAATGTCATGAAGGGCCTGGCGGCCGAGGGCATGACCATGATCGTTGTCACCCACGAAATGGGCTTCGCACGCGAAGTGGCCGACCGCGTGGTGTTCTTCGATGCCGGCAAGGTCATCGAGACCGGGCCGCCGTCGCAGCTCTTCAGCGCGCCGAAAGAGGCTCGCACCCGGCAGTTTCTGCAAAGCGTTCTGCACTGAACGAACAGCGTGTTCAACCCTATCTTCCCGCAGCCAGCGCCCGCTGCACCGGCCGAGCGTGTCTGCGCGTCAGCCAGGAGTATTTCAGATGAACGAAACGACCCAAGCCCTGGATACACCGGGCATCCAACCCATGATCCAGATGGAGAACGTCAACAAGTGGTACGGCAACTTCCAGGTGCTCAAGAACATCAACCTCAGCGTGCAGCCAGGTGAGCGCATCGTGCTGTGCGGCCCGTCCGGCTCAGGCAAGTCGACCACCATTCGCTGCCTGAACCGCCTTGAAGAACACCAGCAGGGCCGCATCGTGGTCGAGGGCGTCGAGCTGACCCACGACGCGAGGCAAGTCGAGACCATCCGCCGCGAAATCGGCATGGTGTTCCAGCACTTCAATCTGTTTCCGCATTTGACCATCCTGCAGAACTGCACCTTGGCGCCCACGTGGGCGCGCAAGATGCCGCGCCACGAAGCGCAAGCCTTGGCGATGCATTACCTGGAGCGGGTACGTATTCCCGAACAGGCGCACAAGTACCCTGGCCAATTGTCCGGCGGCCAGCAGCAGCGCGTGGCGATTGCCCGGGCGCTGTGCATGAAACCCAAGATCATGCTGTTTGACGAACCCACCTCGGCACTGGACCCGGAAATGGTCAAGGAGGTGCTCGACACCATGGTCAGCCTGGCCGAGGACGGCATGACCATGGTGTGCGTGACCCATGAAATGGGCTTCGCCAGGACCGTGGCGCACCGGGTGGTGTTCATGGACCAGGGCGAGGTGGTCGAGCAGGCCGCGCCGGCGGTGTTTTTCGAACGGCCTCAGAGTGAGCGAGGGCGGTTGTTCTTGAGTCAGGTGCTGCATTGAACAGGGGCGCCCCTTGGGCGCCGACTGTGCAGCAAACGGGAATATCAGCGACGGCCCGCTCTGGCTCTCAGCGATTGGACCGAGCCGCGCTTTTCCCGCAGGCATGCCCCGCACGTATTGGATGTTGGAGCAGCTTAACCTGCTGCTTCCACGTTTTTGAATACTGCCTCTACTTCACTTTCCAGTTGATTGATCGCGCCGAGGTACTCGATCAATTCCGCCGCCCGGCTGCCGCGCAGCCCGGCCGTAGTCATTTCCCCATCGACCACGTAGCTGTACACGCCACTGACCGCGAACGCCTTCAAACTTCCAATGTGCCGGGCCTGATCCGCCAGCGTCCCCTTGAACACCTGCCCCTCGAAAAAACGGCGCCGGGCCACAGGGTTTCCGAAGGCGACTTCCATGATTACCAGTTCGGCACGCTCCTGCGTGGCCGTGTGCGCAACGTCTGGTGCCGGCGGATGATTCCCATCGTTCTGGAAGGGGGCACACAGGTGCACTTGCACTTTCAATACCGAGGCATCCTGCGCCAGGGTCGGCGCGAGTTTGTCGCGCACATACGCTTGCAGATCTTCAAGGCTTTGTCGCGGGCTCATGTGCACATGAATCCGGTCGGCATGATCGAGCCCATTGAGGCGCTCGTCCGCCAGCCGATTGACCACCATCGTTGACCCTTGCGGGAGATCGTACGCCAGCGTTTCGTCGAACATGTTCTGTTCGTCAGAAAACAGGATAGGGCTGGCTTGCTTGAAGCGCGCCTGCTGGTCGGCGGACTTGAAGCCGATCTCCACACCGCCATCGAGTTCGTAGTCTGCGATCTCTCGCACGCCCTCGGCCAATGGCCAGAGGTGTGCGTCCTGGGTGCGCGAGAAGTGGTGCTGGATGTACAAGCCCAGCCCTGGTAACCGGGAGCACAGCGGCCCATGCACGTCTCGCCAGTAGTGGGCGAAGATGGCGTGTGGGACGCGCTCGCGCCTTTTGACGGTGGTGTAGCTGTTGAGGGTGATCGTCATGGCTTGACCTAGTTGAGCTTGCGGGATGTTTAGAGTCAGAGCCGCCTGTGGGGATGGCGTTCAGTCAAGCTCGTCGTGACTTGGCAAGAAGTAATTTGGCTTAACAGATCGAGAGGTTTCCCGGCCGAGAGGTGCAGTCAACAGGGACTTACGGAGTAGCAGACCTGATAGAATTCACGTTTTTGCGCTTGATCGTGGTCTGAGCACTAGACCTGGCTAACTAGGCCTCCTCTCTGAGGCGGTAACGGCAGTGACCTGTCAGCAGAAAGCGCTAAACATCCGTAACCGAGAGATTTTCGAATGCCCCCCGAAACGCCAGAAAACGCGGCCCGCCCAATGGATACGGTAGTGAGGCGGTTTTCTGTTGCCCCCATGATGGACTGGACAGACCGCCACTGCCGGTTCTTCCTGCGCCTACTCTCCAAGCACACCCTGCTCTACACCGAAATGGTCACCACCGGTGCCCTGCTGCACAACGACGCCCAGCGTTTCCTGCGCCACGATGCCTCCGAGCACCCGCTGGCCCTGCAACTGGGCGGCAGTGTGTCGGCGGACCTGGCGGCATGTGCGCGGCTGGCTGAGGCCGATGGCTATGATGAGGTCAACCTCAATGTCGGCTGCCCCAGCGACCGGGTGCAGAACAACATGATCGGTGCCTGCCTGATGGCGCACCCGGCGCTGGTGGCCGATTGCGTGAAGGCCATGCGCGACGCCGTCTCGATACCGGTGACGGTCAAGCACCGCATCGGTATCAATGGCCGCGACAGCTATGCAGAGCTGTGTGACTTCGTCGGGCAGGTGCGCGAGGCGGGTTGCCGCAGTTTCACCGTGCACGCACGCATCGCCATTCTCGAAGGGTTGTCGCCCAAGGAAAACCGCGAAGTGCCGCCGCTGCGCTATGACGTCGCCGCGCAACTGAAAGCTGATTTCCCGGACCTTGAGATCGTGCTCAACGGCGGTATCAAGACCTTGGCCGACTGCCATACCCACCTTCAGACCTTCGATGGCGTGATGCTGGGCCGCGAGGCCTATCACAACCCGTACCTGCTGGCCGAGGTGGATCAACAGCTGTTCGGCAGCGTTGCACCGGTGGTCACCCGCACCGAAGTGCTGGCGCAGTTACGGCCTTACATCGTGGCGCATATGCAGGCGGGGGGTGCGATGCATCACGTGACCCGGCATATTCTCGGCCTGGCCCAGGGCTTCAAGGGCGCTCGCCGGTTCCGCCAGCTGCTTTCGGCAGACATCCACAAGGCGGCCGAGCCGCTGGCCGTGTTCGACCAGGCCGTCGAGTTGTTGCAGGGTCGTTGAGGGCGCTGGCGTGTCACGCAAGCGCCTGCCGGTTGCGCGACACGATGCAGGGCCCGGCTTGAAGGGAACCTGGGAGACGGTGGGTACTCGAACATTCACCTCTCGTACAGCCGGGCCCTTGAGCGACCGTGGGGGCTGGGGTAATGTCGAGCCCATTGCACAGGACAGAGCACGCCCATGACTTCCAAGCTGGAACAACTCAAGCAGTTCACTACCGTGGTCGCCGACACCGGTGACCTGGACGCCATCACGCGCCTGAAACCGGTAGATGCCACCACCAACCCGTCGCTGCTGCTCAAGGCTGCTGCCATCCCGGCCTATGCCGAGTTGCTCAAGCGCGTAAAGGGCGAGGCCAACGGTGATGTGGACCAGGCCTGCGACATGTTCGCGGTGGCGGTGGGTTCGGGCATTTTGAAAGCCATCCCCGGGCGTATCTCGACCGAAGTGGATGCGCGGCTGTCGTTCGACGAGCCTGCCCTGCTGGCCAAGGCGCGCTCGCTGATCGAGCTGTACGACAAGGCCGGTGTTGGCCGTGACCGTGTGCTGATCAAGCTGGCGTCTACCTGGGAAGGTATTCGCGCCGCCGAAAAGCTGGAGAAGGAAGGCATCCAGACCAACCTGACCTTGCTGTTCTCCTTCGCCCAGGCCCAGGCCTGCGCCGACGCCGGTGTGTTCCTGATTTCGCCGTTCGTGGGCCGGATCTACGACTGGTACAAGAAAAGCACGGGCAATGAGTACACCGGTGCCGATGATCCAGGCGTACAGTCCGTCACGCGGATCTACAACTACTACAAGGCCAACGGCTACGACACCGTGGTCATGGGCGCCAGCTTCCGCAACACCAACCAGATCGAACAGCTCGCCGGTTGCGATCGCCTGACCATCAGCCCAGAGCTGCTGCAGCAGTTGAGTGAAGACCAGGGCGACCTGCCGCAGGTACTGAAGCCAGGCAATGCCGGGGAGCCCAAGCGTCAACTGAGTGAGAGCGAGTTCCGCTGGGACATGAACGAAGACGCCATGGCTACCGAGAAGCTGGCCGAGGGGATTCGCCAGTTTGCGCGCGATCAGGAGAAGCTTGAGAAGGTCATGGCTGAAAAAGGCTGATCCAGCCATGTTGGGGCGAGACAGCTTTGCCGGGGGCTCTCTGGGCCGCGATGCGGCGGGGTAGCCCGAACTTTATACGTTTGAGCTCATATCGCCGGGCCCGCTGCGCGGGCCATCGCGGCACGAGACCGCTCCTACAGGTAACGCGTAATGCTCAGGACAGCTTTGGCCGTTCGGAGCACTTGCACTGCATCTGGATGCTTGAGTTTTGCCTGGGAGCATTCCCGGCCGTGCTGGGCGGCGCAGCAGGCCCAGGACTTCAACGTCGCGGTCCTACCATCGGGCTACCGCCCTGTTTGCACTACTTCTGAACCGGCTCATAAAGGCTCACGGCACTCGCATCCACCTTTTTCGGCAACAGCCCTTCACGATAGAAGGCATCGGCGATGCGCTGCTGCTCGCCCAGGTTCTCTGGCTTGACCGGCTGTACGTCGTAACTGCGCCGGGCGTTGGCCTGTTGCACCGTGGCACTGTCCAGGTTGCCCCACAGTGGGCCGAGAATGCGCGCGGCCTGGGCCGGGTGGGCTTTGGTCCAGGTGCCGGCCTCACGCAAGGCGAGGTACACCTGCTGCAGCACCTCAGGATGAGCCTTGGCATAGTCGCTGCCCGCCAGGTAGTAGCGCTGATAGCTGGCCAACTCACTCCCATCGGCAAGTATGCGTGCATTTTGCTGACGTTGGGCGCTGGCCACATAAGGGTCCCACGTCACCCAGGCATCGACCTTGCGGTTCTCGAACGCGGCGCGGCCATCGGCCGGTATCAGGTAGGCGGGGCTGATGTCCTTGAACGTGAGCCCCGCCTGGGCCAGCGCCTGGATCAGCAGGTAATGGCTGCCTGCTGCCTTGGTCACGGCCACGCGCTTGCCCTTGAGGTCGGCCAAGGTCTTGAGGGTCGAATCGGCGGGTACCAGAATGGCCTGAGCGGTCGGCGACGGTGTCTCGCGGGCGAAGTACGTAAGCTTTGCACCTGCTGCCTGGGTGAACACAGGCACAGTGTCGGCAACATCCGCCGAAATATCGACATTGCCCAGGTTCAGCGCTTCCAAAAGCGGCAGTCCGCTTGGAAATTCATGCCACGTGACGCGAATGCCCTCGGCCCGCAGGCGCTGCTCCAGGCTGCCACGGGCCTTGAGCAGTGTCAGCAGGGTCGAGGATTTCTGATAACCGATGCGCAACGTTTGGTCGGCGTTAGCCAGGCTTGGCAGCACCGTGCTGGCCAATAGCGCCAGGCAAAGCCTGCGTAGTGTGATCACGCTCATCAGGATATCTCCGGGTCAAGGTTGCGCAGCCAGCTTGGTGCTTTCGGGAACGGTAAAGCCGCTGGCGAAAGTGGGTGCCACCTCAAGGCGTTCAGTCATCAGCCCGTGGGCATGGTAGAAATCGGCCGTATCCTGCTGAGTGGCGATGGTTTGGGGGTCGATCACCTGCCAGCGCAAGTGGCGACGCTCAAATTGCAGACGGGCCGCGTCCTGGGGGAAGCCGATGATGGCGGCAAGGGTTTTCGAGTAACTGTCCAAGTGCTGGTTGGCCCAGACCTGCGCCTCGGCCAGGCGGTTGAGGTAGTCCTGCAATGCAGCCTGCCGTGCAGGCTCGCTCAACGCCTTGTCGGTAGCGGCGAGGAAGCTGTTCCCACTGGAAAGACCCCGCCCGTTGACCAGCACCCTTCCCTGCCCACTGAGTTCAGCCAGCGCGGTGTAAGGCTCCCAGGTAGCCCAGGCGTCTACCGACCCATTGGCCAGAGCGATCTTGGCATCCACCGGCCCGAGAAACCGCAACTGCACATCCTTTTCGCTCAGCCCGACCTGGGCCAAGGCCTTGAGTGCCAGATGATGCCCGATGGAACCCCGCCCGGTTGCAATGCGCTTGCCCTTGAGTTCAGCCGCGGTGCGCACCGGCGAATCGGGCCTGACCAGCAGCGCGGTGCCGTAAGGGTCAGACTTGTCAACCGCCACCGCCTTGACCGGCGCCCCTGAGGCGAGCACGAACAACAGCGGCGCATCACCAATGATGCCAGCATCGATCGCACCGGCATTGAGCGCTTCGGCAAGGGGCGCAGCTGCGGGGAATTCCGCCCACTGAATGTCGTAGGGTAGATCGCGCAGCGCATCAGCCGCCTCCAGCTGGGCCCGCATGTTGCCCTTTTGATCACCGATGCGCAGGGTCAGGCGCTCCGAGGCGCTGGCCTGGCCCATCAACAGGATGGCTGTCGCCAGGGTCAATACTTTCATTCGAATGGACATGGAACGCCTCTTCGTCCTGTGGGGCGGCGTCGTGCAGCCCGAGCGGACGACTCTAGCGACTATTTTTTAATAACTTAAATTGATTTTAGGAATAACCTAATATGCATTTTTGGATTATTGAGTGTCGGTCATGGCATTTCTGCTGATCGGGATTATGCTAATGCCTTATTTTTTTACCGTTCAGGCAAGAGCCGAATCATGAAAATCGATGACATGGACGCGTTCGTCGCCGTCATGCGTTGCCAGTCGACCAACCTGGCTGCCGAGGCGCTGCAAGTCACCCAACCGGCCATCACCCGGCGTGTGCAGAACTTCGAACAAGACCTTGGCGCGACCCTGCTCGACCGCAACACCAAGCCCCTCAAACCTACCCCCATGGGGCTGCGGGTCTATGAACAATGCAAAGCGATCCTGCGCGAGATCGACTCGTTGCGCGAACTGGTGGCCAACGACGGCGCCCCGTCCGGGACGTTGCGCCTGGGCGTTCCGCAGACCCTGGGGGACGTGGTGCTGCTCGACGCCTTGGCGCAGATCCGCCAGGCCTACCCACAACTGCGCACCCAGGTCACCAGCGGCTGGGGTAGCAGCCTGATCGCACGTATGGACAACGGCGAACTGGACGCCGCCGCCGCATTGTTTCCCCCTGGCAAGATCTTTCCCGACGGGATCGCCAGCCAATCCATCGCACGTATGCCGCTGAAGGTGGTGGCGGCCAAGGGTAGCGCGGGCAAACGCAGTTACAAACTCAAGGATTGTTACACCCGCGGCTGGGTACTTAACCCCGATGGCTGCGGCTTTCGCGCGGGGCTGCAACGCGCCCTGAGCGAGCAAGGGCTGAGCCTGTCGATCAACCTGGAGACATTCGGCACTGAGTTACAGCTGGGGTTGGTTGCCAATGGCCAGGGGCTGGGACTGGTTCCGGAGCCCTTGCTGCAAGCCAGCCGGCACCGCGATGCGCTCGATGTACTCACCGTCAGTGATTTCAAGCCACAGGTAGACCTGTGGCTTTTTCATCCTCGCTACCTGGGTAATCTTCAGGAGCCGGTAGAGTTGTTCGGCAACGTGGCCGGGCAACGTTTGCAGGGCTGCTATCACCCTGGCTGATCTAAACCTGAATCATCAGGGTGATGAAACTCAGCGCACGATATACGTAAATCGCATAACTGAATTTGGATTAAATTCGATTATCTGATAATTAGCATAGAACCAAAAAGACTTTTACAGCGTTCATCCATACGAATACGGTCTTAAGGAACACACCGTCATTCAGGGATGAAACCCATGAGTCACCCCTCAGGCAGCGCGCTCGCCGAGCTGACGCAGGCCCTTGCGGCCAATGCCGAGCGCTATGACCGCAGCGCTCGGTTCCCTCAGGACAATTTCGACCTGCTGCACCGCCACGGGCTGCTCGCCTACACAGTGCCGCGCCACCTTGGCGGTGGCGGTGCGGACCTGGCGAGCGCGCGCCGCGTGATCAGCGCAGTTTCCAAGGGCGACCCGGCCACCGGGCTTATCCTGGTGATGCAGTACTTGCAGCATGTCCGTGCGCATCGGGCAGCAGACTGGCCGGAACGCCTGCGTCACCGCATCGCCCGCGACGCCGTGGAACACGGTGCACTGATCAATGCGCTGCGCGTCGAGCCCGAACTCGGCACCCCGACCCGCGGCGGCTTGCCCGCCACCGTGGCGCGCCGCACGGCGCAGGGCTGGCGCCTGAGCGGGCGCAAGATCTACTCCACGGGCAGCCATGGTCTGACCTGGTTCCTGGTCTGGGGCCGCAGCGACGACGCTGTCCCTTTGGTAGGCGGCTTTCTGGTACACCGCGACACACCCGGCATCAGCATCGTCGAGGACTGGGACCACTTGGGCATGCGTGCCACCTGCAGCCATCAGGTGCATTTCGAGGACGTGCTGATCCCGCTTGATCATGCCGTCAGCGTCAGCCCGACCAACGCCCCGAAAGCCGAACTCGATGAAGACGGCCTGCTGTGGATGAGCGTACTGCTGCCAGCGGTCTACGACGCGGTGGCACAGGCGGCGCGCGATTGGTTGGTGGCATTTCTCACGCAGCGCACACCGTCGAACCTGGGTGCACCTCTGGCGAGTCTGCCGCGTTTTCAGCAGACGATCGGGCGCATCGATACCCTGCTCTTTGCCAACCAGAGCCTGCTCGATGGCGCTGTCGCCGGGCACACCGCAGCCCACCATGCCGGGCAACTGAAGCAGCTGGTCAGCGCCAATGCCATCGAGGCCGTGACGCTGGCGGTCGAAGCGGCGGGCAACCCTGGGCTTTCGCGGCACAATGCCCTGGAACGGCACTACCGCGACGTGCTCTGCAGCCGCATCCACACCCCCCAGGACGACGTCGTCTTCAGCCAGGCCGGCCGAGCCGCACTGGCACAGGTGCAGGCATGAGCCATTCAACGATTGCCAGCCACCTCGACGCCCAGGCCAATCACTACCTGCGCAAGCAGTTACCGGGTCATCGAGTCATCGATGTTCCTCCCGGTCAGCTGAGCCTTGAAGTGGCCGCCGACGTGTTCATCCTGCGCCCGATCAATGTGCGCGGCCAGCGCATCGACAGCCCGCCGGTTCAGTGGCCCTGGGGGTTGAAGTGGGTGCAACTGGTGTCTTCGGGCATCGACCTTTACCCCGAATGGATCTTTGGCGGGCCCCCTGTCACCAGCGGCAAGGGCGCCAATGCCGAACAAGTGGCCGAGTTCGCGCTGGCACTGATGTTCGCCGCGGCAAAGCAATTGCCAAGCCTCTGGGTCAAGGACGCCGACTGGCGCCTCACTGCACTGGCGCCTTTGCGCGGGCGCACTTTAGGCATTCTGGGCTTCGGCAGTATTGGCCAGAGCCTTGCTCACAAGGCCGTGGCGCTCGGCATGCGGGTAACGGCCCTGAGCCGCCCAGGACAGCCCATTGCCCAGGTGCGCGGCGTGGAGCGCGCCAACGATCTACGACAGTTGTTCGCACAGAGCGACCACCTCGTGCTGGCCGCCCCACTCACCCGTGACACCCGTGGGCTGATCGATCGGCACGTACTGAACGAGGCCCGCCCAGGCTTGCACCTGATCAATGTCGCCCGTGGCGGGCTGGTCGATCAGCAGGCGCTGCTGGAGGCGCTGGACAGCGGTGTAATCGCCCGCGCCAGCCTGGATGTGACCGATCCCGAGCCGCTGCCCGCTGACCACCCGCTTTATCACCACCCACGCGTGTTCCTGTCGCCCCACACCTCGGCCATTTCCGATGAAGGTTACCCGGCGTTTCTCGAAGCCTTCATCGCCAATTTCCACCGCTACCGCGAGCGAGCACCCCTGACCAATCTGGTCGACACCGCCCGTGGTTACTGATCACCGGAGAACACCTCAATGAGTTCACTGTCTGCCGTCAAGCCCACCGCCAACAACGTGCGCGACCGGGTCAGCACCGAAGAATGGGAGGTGCGTGTCAAGCTGGCCGCCGCCTACCGCCTGGCGGCCCTGTTCCGCTGGACTGACCATATCTACACGCATTTCTCCGCCCGCGTACCGGGGCCGGAGGAACATTTCCTGATCAATGCCTTTGGCTTGCTGTTCGACGAAATCAGCGCATCGAACCTGGTCAAGGTGGACGTCGATGGCACCCTTATCGACGACCCGCTAGGCCTGGGCATCAACCAGGCCGGCTATGTAATTCACAGCGCCATTCACCGCGCCCGGCCCGACCTCAAGGCTGTGCTGCACACCCACACCCGTGACGGCGCAGCGGTGTCAGCCCAGCGCGACGGCCTGCTGCCCATTTCCCAGCATGCCCTGGCGTACTACAGCCGGGTGGTTTACCACGATTACGAGGGCGTGGCCCTGGACCTGGACGAGCAGCAGCGACTGGTGGCCAACCTCGGTGACAGCAACATCCTCATCCTGCGCAACCACGGGCTGCTGACCGGGGGCATCAGCGTGGAACATGCATTTCGCGAACTGCATGGGCTAGAGCGTGCCTGCAATATTCAGGTGGCCGCCCAGGCCGGGGGCAACGATCAATTGCTGCATGCATCGCAGGCGGCCATTGCCAAGGTGCATGAGCAATCCAAGCGCTTTTCCGATGGCAAGGGGGAAGGCATCCAGCGGCATTGGGACGCGTTGATCCGGCAACTGGATCGCGAGAGCCGCGACTACCAGAACTGAACGCTCCAGGCTGGATGTGCCTGCGCTAGGGGCAAGCTCGCCCGCTCAGGCGCCTCCATGTTCCGACGATCGACACGTTGTCAGTGGCGACCGGCTCGCCTTGCGCGTGGCCGGACACCGACGCACTCATCTCCTTGAAGGACCACGCAATGCCCCCACTGCACCACCTGTTTGCCTTCGGCGCCCTGACCCTGGCCCTCACTGCCTGCTCCCCCGGCAATGAAGCCAGTGCTGGCAAAACACTCAACATCGCCTTCTGGGGCGACAACACCACCCTGGTCAGCCTCGATCCCTTCCAGGTCTATTGGTTGGAGCACCGTGTGCTGCTGCGCAACGTGGCCGAGTCCCTCACGGATCAAGACCCCGATAGCGGGCAGATCATCCCTTGGCTGGCCAAAAGCTGGGAAGTCAGTGCCGACGCCTTGAGCTACACCTTCCACCTGCGTCGGGACGTCACGTTCAGCAATGGCGAGCGCTTTGACGCGCACGCCGTCAAAGCAGCCTTCGACAGCAACAAGGCATTCGCGGCTCAGTTGCCTGCCACCTTCGGCGCTACCTACCTGGCAGGCTACGACCATGCCGAGGTGGTCGATGACTTCACCGTGCGCCTGGTGCTATCGCGACCCAATGCAGGCTTTCTGCAGGCCACGTCCACCACCAACCTGGCTATCCTCGCCCCAGCTTCGTACCAGCTGACCGCCAAAGCGCGCTCATTGGGCAACATCATCGGGACGGGACCGTTCACCCTCGACCACTACACACCCGAAGTGGGCGCCCGCCTGGTCAAGCGCAGCGACTACGCATGGCCCTCGGCCAACGTACATAACCGGGGCGCTGCGCATGTGGACGCCATCAACATCAGCTACATCCCTGAAGAAAGTGTGCGAAATGGCCTGTTCCTTCAGGGCAAGGCCGACATCCTGTGGCCGCGCAACCCCTTCTCGGAAGTCGATCTCAAACTGTTCCAGGCCAAGGGCGCCACCATCCAGAGCCGGT
This sequence comes from Pseudomonas sp. SGAir0191, assembly GCF_002812565.2. NCBI lineage: Bacteria > Pseudomonadati > Pseudomonadota > Gammaproteobacteria > Pseudomonadales > Pseudomonadaceae > Pseudomonas > Pseudomonas sp. SGAir0191. The sequence goes on along the minus strand of NZ_CP025035.2, from coordinate 1,723,470 downwards.
CCTTGCCAGGCCCCGCGTTGAACCTCTACCCCAACACCCGTGACAACCGCTTGCTGGCTGACCGACAGGTTCGCCTTGCGCTGCAAAAAGCCATCGATCGCACCAGCTATGCGCATACCGTGTACAACGCGCAGTTCCCCGTCGTTAGCGGCGTGTACGACGTCACCACGCCGTACTTCAAGCCCCAGGCCAACAAGCTCGTCTATGACCCGGCTGGCGCCGAACAGTTGCTCGACGCTGCCGGTTGGCCCAAGGGCGAAGACGGTTACCGGTACAAGAACGGCAAGCGCCTGACATTGCGCTACAACCTCACCCCGGCCGAAAGCGCCGGTGACGTGTTGGTGCAGGACCAACTGCGCAAGGTCGGCATCGACCTGAAACTCAATGTACTGACCCGCGCCGAATGGGTCGCGGGTAACGCAGCAGGCAGCTATGACCTGACTTCCACCTACATGACCCGTGCCGACCCGATCATTTTGCAGACGATTCTTGACCCACGTTCGGCCAACAGCGCCACGCTGGCCACCAATACCTACGAGCCGCAGACCCTGACCCGGGCACAGGCGCTGTTCGACACAGGCATCACCGCGACTAACGATGCACAACGGGCCCAAGCCTACGGGCAGCTGCAAGACCTGCTGATCGACGAAGCCTCCGCCTTCCCGCTGTACGAGCGCGTCTGGCAAGCCGCCACCGCACCTCGGGTCAGGGATTTCCGCTGGACCGCCGAGGGCTTTGCGCTGTTCAGCGACATCGAGGTCAGCCAGCCATGAAGCGCTATCTGATCACCCGCTTGGGTCAGGCGCTGCTGGTACTGTGGGGCGCGTACACCATCACGTATTTCATCCTCTACCTTTTGCCTGGCGACACCCTGACGATCATGCTCAGTGCGTCCGGCATGGAGGCCGATGGCCTGTCACCCGAAGCATTGGCCAAGGCCCGTGCTTTCTATGGGCTAGACAAAGGCCTGTTCGAGCAATACATCGATCTGCTGTGGCGTGCCCTGCACGGTGATCTGGGGCAGTCGCTGTCGCTGGGGCGACCCGTTACCGCGCTGCTGGCCGAACGCTTGCCGCAAACCTTGGCGCTGGCGGGCTCTGCCATCGTGCTGTCGGTGGTGGGTGGGGTCGGCCTTGCCTACCTGACCGCCTACCTGCAATGGCGACCGCTCAAGACAGCACTCGCCCGGGTGCCTTCGCTGGGCTTTTCCATCCCCGTGTTCTGGATGGGCCTGTTGCTGATCCAGGTCTTCGCCTTCGCGCTGGGCTGGTTCCCGGCCACTGGCAGCCAAGGTTTCGCCAGTTTGGTGCTGCCGGCAATCACCTTGGCGATCCCCAGCGCCGCTGTGTATGCCCAAGTGTTGCAGCGGGGCTTTCAAGGGGTGTGGCAGGAACCCTACATCACCACCGCCTTCGCCAAAGGGCTCAGCCGCGCCCAGGTCCAGGCCCGCCACGGCCTGCGCAACGCCACGCTGCCGCTGCTGACCCTGATCGGCCTGCAGGTCGGCAACACGGTGTCCGGTGCCGTGCTGGTCGAGACCATCTTCTCGCGCAATGGCGTAGGCCGGTTGGCCCAGGAAGCCGTGCTGCGTCAGGACATACCGGTAGTGCTGGCGATTGTCGCGGTATCGGCGGCCGCTTTCGTGCTGGTCAACCTGATCGTCGATCTGCTCTACCCCTACCTCGACCCTCGCATCACCCCTACGGCCAAGGTGAACTGAGATGACCATGGATATTCCCCTGATCGCACCCGACGCCGCCTCAACCAGCGATGAGCCGTGCACACCCCGCATCTGGAAACGACGCACGCGGTATCAGCGCGTCCATCGCGCCTTGACGCCGCTGTTGCGCCGCCCTGGCTTCAGCCTGGCGCTGCTGATCGTCTTGTTCGCTTTATTCGCCGCACTGGCACCTCAGCTGCTCACCAGTTTCGACCCCTACGCCACGGCACCCGCCGACAAGCTCACCCCCCCAAACCTGGTGCATTGGTTCGGTACCGACGAGTTGGGCCGCGACCTGTACACGCGGGTGGTGTATGGCGCGCGCCTGTCGGTGATGGCGGCATTGCTGGCAGTGGCCATCGCCCTGGTGGGCGGCCTTGGCCTTGGCGTACTGGCGGGGTTTGCCGGAGGGCACCTGGATGCAGCCCTGATGCGCCTGATCGACGTCTTGCTTGCCTTACCCGGCTTGCTGTTGGCGCTGGCGATCGTCACGGCCATCGGCTTTGGCACGGTGCCCGTGGCCGTTGCGGTGGGCGTCGGGATCATTCCAGGCTTCGCCCGCACGACCCGCGCCGAGGTGCTGCGCATCAAATCGCTGGCGTACGTCGAAGCGGCGCGCCTAGCCGGCGCCAGTTGGTCGCGCACCCTGATGCGCCACGTACTGCCCAATGCGTGGGGCCCGGTGGCGGTACTGGCCACCCTGGACTTTGGCGCCGCGATCCTGGCCACCGCTGGGCTCAGCTTTCTGGGCTTCGGCGCAGCGCCGCCCGCTGCTGAATGGGGCACGCTGATCGCCAACGGGCGCCATTTTCTCGTCACAGCGCCGTGGGTATCCCTGCTGCCGGGGCTGTTCGTGGTGGCCGTGGTGTTCAGCCTCAATCACCTGGCGCGCAGCGCCGAGGAGCATGCCCGATGAACCAGCAACCCTTGGTCAAGGTGCGCAACCTGACCATCAGCTACGCCGTTGCAGGGCAGCGCACCCAGGCCGTGAGCCAGCTTTCGTTCAGCCTGGCCAAAGGCGAAACACTGGCCATTGTCGGGGAGTCCGGCTCCGGCAAGTCGACCCTCGCCAACGCCCTGCTCGGTCTGCTGCCGATCAGCGCCCAGATCGAACAAGGTCAGTTGTGGGTGGACGGGGTCGATGTGGCCCAGGCTGACGAGCGCACCAGGCGCCGCTTGCGGGGGCGCACCATTGCCTTGGTGCCGCAGGATCCAATGGTCAGCCTCAACCCTACCCTGCGCATCGGCCAGCAGATCGGTGAAGCACTGGTGTTGGCCCGAGGCCGTCGTTATCCCGGCCTGGCCACAGACATTCAGGCTCTGCTGGCCCAGGTAGGTCTGGACCAGCCCGCGCTGCGCGCTCGCCAGTACCCCCACGAGTTGTCCGGTGGCATGCGTCAGCGGGTACTGATTGCCATCGCGCTGGCCGGCGAGCCCAAGTTGATCGTGGCTGACGAACCCACCAGCGCCCTGGATGTCACGGTGCAGCGGCGGATCCTCGACCACCTGCAACACCTGACGGCCGAGCGCGGCATCTCGCTGCTAATCATCACCCATGACCTGGGCATGGCGTGCGACCGTGCTGACCGCCTGCTGGTAATGAAGCACGGCAAGCTCATCGAGCACGCCTCGCCCAGGCAGATCCTCTGGGGTGCGCAGCAGCCCTACACCCGTGAACTGCTGGCGGCAGCGCCCGCCTTCGTGGCGCGACGCAGCGCCGTCTTGCCAACCGATAAGCCTCCCCTGCTTCGTCTGCACAACATCTGCAAACGCTTTGTCTTGCCTGGGCAGCCCAGCCCGTTCACCGCCCTGCATGACCTGAACCTTACCGTGCACGCGGGCCAGACCTTGGCCATCGTAGGCGAGTCTGGCTCGGGTAAAAGCACAGCGCTGCGTATTGCCTTGGGGCTGGAAACGCCGAGCCAAGGCCATGTGGAATTGGCAGGGCAACCTGTCAGCGCATTGAGTTGGCAGCAGTTGCGTCCCTTACGCAGGCGCATCCAGCTGGTGCAACAGAACCCGTTTGCCGCGCTGGATCCACGCTTCACCGTGTACGACAGCATCGTCGAGCCGCTGGTGTCGTTCGGCCTGGGCAAGGGTGAGGCACTGGAGCGCAGGGCGCGGGAGTTGATCGCCAAGGTGCACCTGCCTGTGCATTTCTTCGATCGCCTGCCGCATGAGCTGTCAGGTGGCCAGCGCCAGCGCGTGGCCATTGCCCGAGCCCTGGCACTGGAGCCGGATCTACTGCTGCTGGACGAACCGGTCAGTGCCTTGGATGTGTCGGTGCAGGCACAGATTCTTGCCCTGCTCTCAGAACTACAGCGCGACCTGGGCATGGCCTACGTGCTGGTCTCTCACGACCTGGCAGTGGTGGCAAGCATGGCCGACCACGTGCTGGTGCTGCAACACGGGCAGGTCGTCGAACAGGGCCCGGCCGCAGAGGTGTTCGGCCGACCCGCCAGCGCCTACACGCGGGCACTGATCCAGGCCATACCAGGGCACTCGCGCAGCGTGCTGCCGGTAGCGATCTGACCACTGCGCCGCGCCCGTCCACTGCACTACCTAACGCCTGTCAAGCCACATGGCTTGGCGTCTTCCCCCACTGGAGCAGGAGTATCACCCCAATGACCCTCGAATTCATCGGCCTGATCGGCCCTCAGGAAAGCAGTGAATCGCAAGCGCCCCGTGGCCCGCTTGTCGATCTGGCGTTTATCAAGGCATTCGCCCAGGCGCAGGAATACGCCGGTTTCGACAAAGCGCTGCTGGCGGTCAGCACCAGTGCGCCGGACTCGATGATCCTGGCCAGCTACGTCGCTGCGCTGACCGACCGCATTGGCCTTCTGGTGGCGCATCGGCCTGGTTTTCAGGCGCCCACCTTCGCCGCCCGGCAGTTCGCCACCCTCGACCAGTTGAGCGGTGGCCGCGCCGCGATCAACGTGATCACGGGCGGCGACAGCGGTGACCTGCAGCGCGACGGCGACTATCTGGACAAGGATGCCCGCTACGCCCGCACCGACGAGTACCTGGAGGTGATGCACAACACCTGGACGCAGCGCACTGCCTTCGATCATCACGGCACCCATTACCAAGTTGAAGACAACCTCACACTAGTCAAGCCCGTCGGCAAATTGCCCGTCTACTTCTCGGGCGCCTCGGAGGCAGCGGTGGAGGTCGCGGCCAAGCACGCCGATGTGTACATGATGTGGGGCGAGCCACTGGCGCAAGTGCGCGAGCGCATTAGACAGGTGCGCAAGGCTGCAGCCCGCTACGGGCGAGAACATCACATTCGTTTCAGCCTGTCGCTGCGCCCGATCCTCGGCGCCACGGAAGCAGAAGCCTGGGCGCGTGCCGAGCGCATTCTGGCCGACGCCCAGAACACCATCGGCATCCGTCAAGGCAACCGCCGCGAAAAGAACTTCGGCAAGAGCAATGCAGGGTCCGAGCGCCTGGTTCAGCTCGCCAAGGAACGCAAAGTGCATGACACCCGGCTGTGGACCGAGATCGCAGCCCTGGGCGGCGGGGCCGGCAATTCCACGTCATTGGTGGGCACCGCCGAGCAAGTGGCCGAAGCAGCGCTGGCCTACTACGAATTGGGCGTGAGCACGTTCCTGTTTCGGGGGTTCGAGCAGCTGCGCGATGCAGTGGAATACGGCCAGGACCTGATTCCGCGCATTCGTCAGCAGGTGGAGCGATTCGAGGCGCAGCGCCAGGCACGCTTGGGCTAGGGTGTACGCGGGTTCGAGCGCTGTCAAACAGTGCCCGACCCGCCTGGGCGTCATGCCAGACCCGCGTGTGGGTGTCTGGGGTCTACCGGTTGAACCGCGGGATGGTCAGCCCAAGGCTCTCGCGCAACGTGCTGCCTTCATAAGCCGTGCGATAGATCCCGCGCTCTTGCAGCAACGGCACCACCTGCTGGGTAAAGCGGCGAAATTGCCCAGGGTGCCCGATGTAGATGTTGAAACCGTCCAGGGCCCTGGCTTCGAACCACTCGGCCATCTTGGCGGCTACGGTCGAGGGCGACCCCACGAACGCGCCCGGGCGCAGCTGACGCCCGAATTCCACCGCCTGGCGCAAGCTGAAGCCTTTTTCACGGGCTTGGTCGGCAATGCGCTTGGCGTTGGTATAAAAGCTGCTGCGCGCGTAGTCCAGACTCTGCTGGGGGAAGGGTGCGTCCAGGTCGTACTGACTGAAATCATGCCACCCGAAATTGCGCCCGAACTCTTTGAGGGCCAGTTCGAAGCTGTGGTCGACTTGGTGGTAGTGACGTTCGATCTCTCGGGCGTCTTCGTCGGTATCACCTACGTAGATCTCCGCCCCGGGCAACACCAGCAATTGCTCCGGGTCCCGCCCCAAGCGCTGGGCACGGCCCTTGATGTCCCGGTAGAACGCCTGCCCCTGCTCGATGCTGGCGGCGTGGGTGAATACCACATCGGCAGTGGCGGCGCCCAGGTCGCGGCCCTGCTCGGAATCGCCCGCCTGGAAAATCACCGGCTGCCCCTGGGGCGAGCGCTGAATGTTCAAAGGGCCCTCGACCGAGAAGTGTTCCCCTTTGTGATCCAGACGATGCAGCTTCGAGGGGTCCAGAAAACGACCACTGGCCCGCTCGCGTGGGAAGGCATCCTCCTCATAGGAATGCCACAGGCCTTGCACCACCTCTACATGCTCCTGGGCGCGGGCGTAGCGGGTGTCGTAGTCATAGTGCTCATCCAGGCCGTAGTTGCCTGCCGTGCCGGCATCGCCGCTGGTGACCACGTTCCAGCCGGCTCGGCCTTTGCTGATCAGATCCAGGGAGGCGAGCCGGCGGGCGACGTTGAATGGCGCGTTGTAGGACGTGGTAAGCGTGCCGACCAGGCCGATGTGGCGAGTGCTGACCGCCAGCGCGGACAGAAGCGTCAGCGGCTCCAGGCGATTGAGGTAGTGCGAGGGTGAACCTTCGGTGATGAACTGGCTGTCGACAATGAACATCAGGTCGAACAGCGCGGCCTCTGCCTGACGAGCGATGTCGATGTACCAATCAATATTGACGCTGGCGTCTGCGGGCAGCTCGGGGTCAAGCCACAGGTTATGCCGACCCGGACCACCGCATCCCATGGTCAGCGCGCCGAGTTTGATCTGTCGTTTGCTCATGGGGAACCTTCAGTCAATTGCGGTCGAAGCGTGGCCCGCCAAGGCCGCACCAAACGAGGTATCGAACAGGTCTGCCGCCGGATAGGCCTTGATCAGGCCCAATCCTGCGAAGAACTCCACGGTCTTCTGCGCGTCGGCGATCACCTGCTGGTCCAGTGGCGCAAGGTCAGTGCGCGCGCGGGCGAACCATGCGCGGGCGATGTCTCGGTCGGCGCGGGTGCGCTGAGCCCAGGCGTCGGCATAGGCTTCGGTATGCGCAGGGTCGCTCAGGGCCCAATCCCGGGCTTTTTTCAGGCGCTCGAGGAAGTCGGCTATCTGCGCACGCTTGTGCTCCACGGCCTGGCTATTGGCGACCACGAAACTTTGCGCCGGTATCACACCCTCGGCGGTAGCCAGTACCCGAGCACCTTGGCGCTCCTGCTGGGTGACATAGGGCTCCCAGGTGGCGATCACATCCACGGCTCCGCCATCCAACGCATGGGAGGCGTCCAATGCACTGAGGTAGCGCAGCTGGAGGGTATCGCGGGGCACGCCGGCCTTGTCCAAGGCGCTGAACAGCAGTTGCTGGCTCCACGAGCCCTTCCAGATCGCGGCGCGTTTGCCGCGCAGGTCCTGGAGGCTATGTATCGGCGAGCCCTTGCGCACCAGGATGGCCACGCCCGCAAGGTTCTGCCGACTGACGGCGATCACCTTGATCGGCGCCCCCAGGGCGCCCAGAAACAGCGGCGGCGCATCGCCGAGCAAGCCGATGTCCAGGCTGCCAACATTGAGCGCCTCGGCCACCGGCGAGCCTGCGGTGAACTGCTTCCACTCCAGTGAATAGGGCAGATTGTCCAGCACCCCTGCGGCTTCCATGACGGCGCGGGCGTTGTAGCTTTGATCACCCACGACCAGCGCCTGGGCAGCGGCGGCGAGGCTGAAGGTTGTGGCCAGCACGGTGGCTGCCAGGTGTTTGAGATAGCGCACGTTCGTCTCCGTAGACCCATTAGGGGATGTGAGGCGATCCGCGCGTGCGGTCTGGCCGATGGTCAGGTTATAGCTTCAAAGCATTAACATTCAGTTTTTTATAATCTAATGCGCAAATATCAGCTTGTGAAATGCGCTTTAGGCATAACCTCATGCAAGATTCATCTGTTGCGCAAGCGCAACACCCCTAATCTTTATATTCTCAATTTACATATTAGGTTATTACTATTTTGCATTTTGAGAATATATTACCGATTTGTTAGGGTCTTTCAAATCCTGGACCACCGAGCCTGACCCATGCCCCACCCCCTTCGCCCGGAGCGCCTGCGCCGCTTTATCGACCAATTCGCCACATTGCTCGACCAACAGCCTGACGAGATAACCCTGCTTGATCGGGGCAAGCATCTGCTGGCTGAACTGTTAGCCCATGACGACTGGCTGCCAGTCGATCTTGCCCAACCCGATCCAGAGCGCTATCAGCAATACCTGCTGCACTGTGACTCACGCCAACGCTTCTCGGTGGTCAGCTTCGTCTGGGGCCCCGGGCAGCGTACCCCCATCCATGACCATCGCGTCTGGGGCCTGATCGGCATGCTGCGTGGCGCTGAGCTCGCTCAAGGCTTCGCGCGCGGGGCAAACGGTGCGTTGCAGACCGAGGGCGCGCCGGTACGCCTGGAGCCTGGCCAGGTCGAAGCGGTATCGCCGGCCATTGGGGACATCCATCAAGTCAGCAATGCCTTCGCCGACCAGGTGTCGATCAGCATCCACGTCTACGGCGCCAACATCGGGGCCGTCACGCGCGCCGTGTACGCCGTGGACGGAAGCGAAAAACCCTTCATCTCCGGCTACTCCAATGCCCACCTGCCCAATATCTGGGACCTGTCCAAAGAGAACCCTGCCCGATGAGCACCGTCAGCACACGCCACTACCAAGACATCCGCCGTGCCCTCCTGGCGCAAGAAGAGCTAGCCCTGATCGACGTGCGCGAAGAAGACCCCTTTGCCCAAGCCCATCCCCTGTTTGCCGCCAACATTCCCCTGTCAAAACTGGAGTTGGAAGTGCTGGCCAGAGTGCCGCGGGCAGACACCGCCATCACCGTATACGACAACGGCGAGGGCCTGGCAGCAGAAGCCTTGCAGCGGCTACGGTCACTGGGCTACAGCGACGTGGCGCTTCTTGAAGGGGGACTGGCTGGCTGGGAGGCTGCCGGTGGGGAGCTGTTCCGCGACGTGAATGTACCGAGCAAGGCCTTCGGTGAACTGGTGGAAAGTGTGCGGCACACGCCATCGCTGAGCGCCGAGCAGGTACAGGCGTTGCTGGAGCAAGAAGCCAACGTGGTGGTGCTGGACGCGCGCCGCTTCGATGAATACCAGACCATGAGCATCCCTGGCAGTGTCAGCGTACCTGGCGCCGAGCTGGTGCTGCGGGTGGCTGAGCTGGCGCCGGACCCGAGCACCCAGGTGATCGTCAATTGTGCTGGCCGTACTCGCAGCATCATCGGCACTCAATCATTGGTCAATGCGGGCATCCCCAACCCCGTGGCAGCGCTGCGCAACGGTACCATCGGCTGGACGCTGGCCGGCCAGCAGTTGGCCCACGGCCAGCAGCGACGCTTCAGCGAAGTCGAGGCAGGCACCCAGGCCCAGGCTGGAGGCAAGGCTCGCGCAGTGGCCGACCGTGCCGGTGTCCTGAGGATCGACCGCGCCGGGCTTGCCCAATGGCAGGCTGATACCAGCCGCACCACTTACCTGTTCGATGTGCGCACGCCCGAGGAATATGGCGCAGGCCACCTGCCAGGTAGCCGCTCGGTGCCAGGTGGCCAGCTGGTACAGGAAACCGACCACGTCGCCAGTGTACGTGGCGCGAGAGTCGCGCTGGTCGATGACGACGGCGTGCGCGCGAACATGACGGCCTCGTGGCTGGCACAGATGGGCTGGCAGGTGGCAGTACTCGACGGTTTGCACGCTGCTGACTTCACCGCCACCGGCCAGTGGCAGCCACCGTTGCCAGCGTTACCACCGGTCAGCACGGTTGAGGTGGAGCAACTGGCAACCTGGTTGGAAGAAGGCGATACCGTATTGCTCGATTTCACCACCAGCGCCAACTACGTCAATCGCCACATCCCAGGTGCCCATTGGGCCATCCGTGCCCAACTGCCGAAGGTACTGGAAAACGTGCCACAAGGCAGCCGGTTTGTACTGACCTGCGGCAGCGGCCTGCTGGCACGCTTCGCCGCCCATGACCTCGAAGCCCTCACGCGCACGCCCGTCTACCTGCTTGAAGGCGGCACTGCACAGTGGATCGCTGCCGGGAATCCGCTGGAGAGCGGTGAGTCACGGCTTGCCGTGCCGCGTAGCGATCGCTACCGACGACCTTACGAAGGCACGGACAATCCGCGGGAGGCCATGCAGGGGTATCTGGATTGGGAATTTGGCTTGGTCGATCAGCTCGGCCGCGATGGCACCCACCGGTTCAGGGTGGTTTGATCTGCCGCAGGCATTGGCCTGCAGCCTGTGCCTCGTAGGCTTGCACCGGGATACAGGTAGCGCAGCAGCTAAACGACACGTGTTCACCGGCTGCTGTCAGTCAAAAAGAGGCGCCACCTGCTCAATGTTGCCTGATGGCACTGCCATCAGCGCACGCTTACAGCTACCGCGTCGTTGGTCACTTCTGGTGAAGCGGCCATTGGCCCGTCACAATGCAGCGAAGGGGTCAACTGCGCTCCAGCGCACTCACCAGGTCATGAAACGCCTCGCGATTGGACTCATTCAACCCCATCAGAATGCGGTGCGCTTCCAACACCTTGGAACGCACCACCTCCTCGCTCTGGTCCTGGGATGGCAGGTCAGATAAGCATTCAGGGCACGGGATGGGGCGGTCGACGATGTTGAATACCTGATCGAACCCCATCGATTGCAATAGGCGGGAAATATCCGGGTTGGTGGTCACAACGGTCGGCAGCAGACCCACTTTCTGTCGCGACAGGATCGACAGCTTGGCGAGCAAGCCAAGGGTGGTGCTGTCGATGCTTTCGGTTTCGGTCAGGTCGATCACGATGGTCGAGAAATTCAGCGCGGTGAATATTCGCTCGATCGTTGCATCGAGCGCCGAACACAAAGTCAGGCGCACTTCACCGACGAATTTCAGTACGAAGGTACCGTCCTGCTCGGCGAACTGGATTCTACCGGTACTCATTGAAGGTTCCTGCTCAACACCAATAGGGCGATATCATCCGGCATCTCCCCTAGCGTAGCCAATCCAAAACGTTGACGCAGCCCATCCAGGCTACCCTCTGCCGCCCTGACGATTTCAGGCAACGCGGCTTCTTTATCTTTGAGCGTATCACCTGGCAAAAGGTCCAGGATGCCATCGGACATCAGGCTCAGGCTAAAACGCGGTGGCAGTTCGATCACCAGGTCCTGGTAGCGGGCCTCCTCGAACAGCCCCACTGGCAAGCCGCGGCCTTCAAGGTAGCGGGTGTGCTCGGGCGTGTGCAGCACCGGCAGCGGCAGGTGCCCACCTACGGCATAGGTCAGCAACCCGGTGTCCTCATCGATCACCCCGCCCACCATGGTCACATGCTTGCCCAGCTTGCAGTTGATCAACCCACGGTTGATATGGCTGAGCACTTCAGAAGGCTGGAACTCGCGCATGTTCCCGCCACGCTTGAATTCGAAAAGAAGGCGGGTGGTCATGAACTTCAGCAGCACGGTGACAAAGGCCGAAGAAGCACCGTGCCCGGATACGTCGGCCAGGTAAAAAACAATGCGCCGCTCATCCACACGGAAGTAGTCGGCGAAGTCACCTGACAGATACAGCGACGGGATGATCTGGTGCTCGAAGGCAAAATTACCCGCATGCCAAGGGCTCTGGGGCAACATGTTCATCTGCACTTGCCGACCGGCGGTCTGGTCTTCCTGCAACAGGTGCAGGCTGGCCTCCAGCTCGCGGTTGGCAGCCTCGAGCTTCTCGCGGTAGCGCTGGTTTTCCAGCACAAGGTGGGCGCGATCCAGCGCACGGCGTACCGAGTGCTCCAGCACCGCCAGGTCTTCGAGTGGCTTGATCAGGTAGTCCGCAGCGCCCAGGCGCAATGCATCCACCGCATCGGCCATGACACCGGCACCCGACACCACGATCACGGGTAACTGCGGTGCACGCGCGCTGATTTGACGAATCAGTTCGAGCCCGCCCATTTGCGGCATGCGCAAATCGCAGATCACAAGATCAGGCTGGTGTTCTTCGAAGACCTGAAGCCCCTGCTGGCCATTGCCAGCCTGGAGAACGCTGAAGCCACTGTCTTCAAGATACGCGGCGAGGCTTGCACGGACCACGTCGTCGTCATCGATGATCAGCAGCGTTGCACTGGTTTTCTGCATGTGGGCGAACGGCGCCGATTGGGGTTTGTGCAGCGAGCCGGTAAGGCAGACCAACAGCTGCGGGAATACTGAACAGGTCGCAGGCTCTTTGCAGTTGTAGGGCAAGAAAGCCTACCCGGCAACTGCGAGATATGCGGTGTAAGGCGCAGACGGTACTCCCATCCGCCAGGGGTTTCAAGCATCGAACGGTACGCTTGAGCGGCTTTACAGGGCAAATCACCGAGAGTTATAAGAAACCTTCACGATGTAACCTCACAGGAAGGATGCAGCATGCTCGATACCGCCACCAGCCACAGCGAGAAACGCGATTTCATCCGCATGCGCATCGACACGCCGGTTACCCTGGTGCACGAGGGTAACGTCATCGCCGCCGTGTGTCTCGACCTGTCCAGTAGCGGGATGCAAGTACAAGCCCCTCAGCCGTTCCAGGTCGGGGATCGGCTGGAGGTGCGCCTGGAGTCTGATCACCCGTCGCTCGAAGGCTTGCACGCCACGGCGGAAGTGGTGTGGATCGCGGCCCAGGCGGATGGGCAGCATACGTTCGGGCTGCGCATCCTGGCCATGCGGTAGGGTTAGAAATCGTCCTCGACTTCGCCGTCGCGCACCTTGAACTCACGGTTCTGCAGGTAGGCGTTGCGAATGAAGATGTATTTATCCCCCTGAATCAGCTTCTCGGCCGGCAGCAGGCTCGCACGAGTATCCACCACGTCCAGGGCGAAAGCCGAGTTGCGGGTAGGGACATGGTCCACGTAGCGATAAGGCCGGGTGAAGGTGTCCGGGTACTTGGCTACACCATCGCGCACGGTGCTGGGGCCGAGCAACGGAATGACCACATACGGGCCGCTGGGTACACCCCAGTAACCCAGGGTCTGACCGAAGTCTTCATCGCTGCGCTGCAGGCCCATCTTGGTGCCGACATCGAAGAACCCCGCCAGGCCGAAGGTGGTGTTGACGATCAGGCGCGCCGTGTCCACCCCTGCCGCATGGGGCTTGAGCTGCAGGACGTTGTTGGCCAGGTTGGTCACATCGCCCAGGTTGCGGAACATATTGTGAATGCCGTCTTCGAGAAACTGCGGCGTCACGGTGTCGTAGCCCTTGGCGAGCGGCTTGAGCGCGTAGGTATCGAGGGTATCGTTGAAGCGGAAGATCGGGCGATTGACCGCTTCCCAGGGGTCTTCTTCGGTCGCGGCCTGGGTAGCCGCCACGGGCGCCAGCAGCATGCTGGCGCATACACAGGCCTGGGTGACTCGTTCGATCACACTGGCACCGATCCTACGCATAGTGTTTCTCCATCAGGATTATCGGCCGCAAGCGCAACGGGCGCGCTGCTGTAGTGCGGCAGTATAGAGTTTTGCAGGCCGATAGACAGCTTTCGGCAGCCATGAAGTTTAATGTGACCAAGTGTTGCGTCAGTCGTGCTACGCGATGGCTGCAAGATTCAGCGGAAAAGCCATTGCTCGCGTGCCTTGTGGATGAAAATCATCGCTTGGCAGTTAATAAGCGAGAAATACAGACACAGCCCAGCGGCTGCCAGTCATGCAAATCCAAGGCGAAGGGTTTACGCTCAATACAGGCCAGAACCTTTGCCGCCTCGCTGAGGTCCATGGCTTGCCAAACCCATGATGGAGAATTGCCAATGCCTGCCCGCGAATTGCAAGAGCGCCTCAACAGCCTGCGCGAGCAACTGGATCGCAACGTGCCACTTTCGGACGAAGAGCTGGCTGCGCTCCACGAAGAAGCGCGCCAGATCGAAGCGCAACTGAAGCTGGAAAACGCCACGCCTGACAACAACCTGGCCGACGGTGTGAACCTCGCCGTGGAGCGATTTGAAGCCGACCACCCTGACCTGACGGCCACCCTGCGCAGCATTGCCAACTCGCTGCACAGCATGGGTATCTGAAACATACCGCTCGGGCTGCTGCGCGCCCAGCGCAGCGCAGTGGCCTGCCTTGACCCGCACTCAGGCCAGAGGCGAACAGCACATGGCCTGCTGTCAGGATCGGCTGCAATTCAACGCAGGCGCACCTCTGCGGCGGTCACTGCCTGGCCAGCCGCCCATTGTTCACGACGATTTCCCCCATGCTGCGGTAGGGGTTGATGTCCAGCCCACCTCGGCGCACATACCGGGCATAAACGGTCAAGTGCTCAGGCTGCAACAGATTTTTCAGGTCCAGGTAGATGCGCTCCACGCATTGCTCATGGAAGTCCGCATGCTGGCGGAAGCTGATGAGGTAGGTCAGCAGGCTGGCGTGATCAAGCGCGCTGCCTTTGTAGGTCACTACCACACTCCCCCAGTCAGGCTGTCCGGTGACCGGGCAGTTGGACTTGAGCAAATGGCTGTGCAGCGTCTCTTCGACCACCTGATGGGCGTCGCATTGCAACAGCTCCGGTTGCGGCTGCGCATAGTTGGAAATAGCCACGTCCAGCCCATCGATGCAGGTGCCTGGCAAAGCGACCACGCCTTGGGCCTCAACCTCTTCCAGCGTTTTGACCTTGACCCCTACCGCCTTGCCGGCGGCCGCCGAGAGATCCCTCTCAAGGCACGCCTGCAACGGCTCGACGCCCGCGAAAACCGTCTGATTCAACGAGTTAAGGTAAAGCTTGAATGACTTCGATTCGATGATGTTGGGCGAATCGGCCGGGATGGCGAACTCGCCTATGGCAACCACCGGCTTACCCGAGGGCAACAGCCAGGACAGCTCGAAGCAATTCCAGTAATCCACACCTTGCCACGGTAGCGTCTGCGCGGTGACACCCAGCTCCGCCCACTTGGCGGTGCGTGGGATCGGGAACAACAGCTCCGGGGAATAGGTGGCGACGTATTCACTGGACTTGCCCAGCGGGGAGTGTTCGGCGGCAGGGTGCATTGGAACTGACCTGAAAGTGTGGAGTGGACGCTAGCGTTCGTACGGTGCGCGCCCCATTCTGGGGCAATCGTGTCGTGTACAGGATGACGCGTAGGGCGCCCAGTCTACCCTTTTGCTTGCCGCCTTGCAGCGCCACTCATTCGATGATCAGCGGCCCCACCATGCCCGCTTGGTAATGACCTGGCACATTACAGGCGAATTCGATGGGTGCAGAGGCCTTGAAGGTCCAGGTCAACTCGGCGCGCTGGCCAGGCATCACCAGCACCGTGTTACCGCCGCCATGCCCATGGCCTGCACCATGATCATGCTCGCTCATGGCGCCATGCCCCATGCCCTGTTCGCCTACGGCCGCAGTGAACAGCTCGCCTTGCATGGCAACCATCTGCTTCTGGTGTTCGGCATGCATGGCCTTGTCACCCAGGTTGAACTCGTGGGGCAATTGCCCTTCGTTGATCAACACGAAGCGCACCGTCTCACCCGCCTTGACAGTGAGGCTGGCGGGCTCGAAGGCGATGTCCTTGAGCCTCACCTCGACCGTACGGGTGGCTTTTTCGGCTGGCGCAGGCTCACCGAAAGCCAGTGTGTGGGCGGTGCCTGCCTGAGCAAGACTACTGGCCAGCGTCAGTGCGCAGGCAAAGATAAAGCGAGACATCGGGGTTTCCATTCGTTTGATTGAACAGCGCGATGTTAAGCCCATGCGACTGCCATGAACCTGACCGCTGCATTACAAGCCTGTCAGTTTGGCCGAACGCCGCGCAGGTCACGTATGATCCTGGCACCTGTGCGCCGGCTGGACAACACCGCGGCGCCGCATCGCCAGCCGGAGCTTGCCTCAATGAAACTGTTGATCGTCGAAGACCAGGCCCGTACTGGCCAGTACCTGCATCAGGGCCTGAGCGAGGCCGGCTTCACGGTAGAGCTGGCCACCGATGGCGAGACAGGCCAGTTTCTGGCGCTGACGGGCGATCACGACCTGCTGATCCTGGATGTGATGCTGCCAGGGCGCGACGGCTGGCAGATCCTCAAGGCCGTGCGACAAGCCGGTATCGATACGCCTGTGCTGTTTCTGACCGCCCGCGATGCCATCGAGGACCGGGTACATGGCTTGGAACTGGGCGCCGATGATTACCTGATCAAGCCATTCGCCTTTTCGGAGCTGCTGGCGCGTGTGCGCAGCCTGCTCAGGCGCGGGGCCACGCCCAGTGCCGATACCTCGCTGGCGGTGGCGGACCTGCGCCTTGACCTGATTCGCCGGCGTGTCGAGCGCGGCGGTCAGCGCATCGACCTGACCGCGAAAGAATTCGGTTTGCTCGAGCTGCTGTTGCGCCGTCAGGGTGAAGTGCTGTCCAAGGCGCTTATCGCGTCCCAGGTATGGGACATGAACTTTGCCAGCGACACCAACGTGATCGAAGTGGCCATTCGGCGACTGCGGGCCAAGGTGGACGATGCCTACGACGACAAGCTGATCCACACGGTGCGCGGCATGGGTTATGTGCTGGAAGTGCGTTCATCGTGAGGCGCCGCATTTCGCTGACCGGCCGCCTGGCGCTGCTGTTCGCCGCCTGCACAGCTGCTGTTTCGCTAGGGGCGGGCCTTGTGTTCAATCAGGCCAGCGAGCAGCATTTCATCGAACTCGACCAGCAGTTGCTGGCGTCGCGCCTGTCATTGTTGCGCCGTCACCTCACTGACGTCGGCACACAAGCCGATCTGCAAACCCGCCTGCCTGCCCTGCACGAGGAGCTGAGTCATCAGGCCGACCTGTCCGTGCGGGTCACCTCAGGCAGTGGCGCCACCTGGTTCGAGAGCCGCGCCGGCCTCCCCCCTGCGCCCTCCTCCACGGGTTTGAACACGCTGCACGCGCAGGGCACTGACTACCGTAGCCTTGCTGTGGCGCTGATGCCCGGCAGCGCGGCCTCACCGCACCTTGTGCTGTACCTTGACATCACCCATCACCAGCATTTTCTGCAAGGCATGCAGCGTCTGGTCTGGCTGACAGTCGGGCTGTCGGCGCTGGTCACCGCCCTGCTGGGCGCCTGGGCAGCGCGTAGCGGCCTGCGCCCCTTGAGACAGATGGGGCGCATCACCGCACGCGTCTCTGCCCGCTCGCTCACCACTCGCCTACCTGTGGAGCAGATGCCTGCCGAACTGGCCCAATTGGCTGACAGCCTCAATGCCATGCTGCAGCGCCTGGACGATGCGTTTCAGCGCCTGTCGGCGTTTTCGGCCGATATCGCCCATGAACTGCGTACGCCGCTGTCCAATCTGCTGACCCACACCCAGGTCACCCTGACTCGCCCACGCAGCCTCGACGCCTACCGGGAGGCCTTGCATGACAATCTCGAAGAGCTGCAAGCAATGGCGCAGATGATCAATGACATGCTCTTCCTGGCCAAGGCCGACCAGGGGCTATTGGCACCAGGTGACACACCACTGGCGCTGCATGATGAAGTGGATTCGCTGCTGGAGTATTACGCCCTGGCGGCTGAAGAGGCGGCCGTGCAACTGACACGCGAGGGGCAAGCGTGGCTGCCCGGCGACCGGACTATGCTGCGCCGGGCGCTCTGCAACTTGCTCGACAACGCCTTGCGCTTCACGCCGGCGGGCGGACAGGTGCGGATCACACTGGCCGCAGGGCCGAGCATTACCGTGGCCAACACCGGCAGCGCCATCGAGGCGACGGCACTGCCACGGCTGTTCGATCGCTTCTACCGGGTGGACCCTTCCAGGCATGACGGCGGCGGCGAACATGCCGGCCTGGGCCTGGCGATCACGCGGTCGATCGTGCAGGCCCATGGCGGGCGGATTCAGGTGGCGTGCGAGGCTGGCTGGACCCGCTTCACGCTGGACTTCACAGGCCGGTAAAGGCTCCGTCAAACCGCCAGGCCAATGGCCGGCTGTACTTGGGAAGCCCGGTAGGCTGGGTAGAGGGTCGCCAGGAAGCTCATCACCAGCCCTGCCGCGCAGATCATCACCACGTCCCCGCCTTGCAGCTCCGATGGCAGGCTGCTGATGAAGTACACGTCGGAGGTGAAGATATGCTGACCGCTGATCCGCTCCAGCCAGCCCACGATCTGGCTCACGTTGAGCGCGGCGATCACCCCCAGCACGCCGCCGATCAGCGTGCCGACCACGCCAATCAAGCTGCCCTGGACCATGAACGTACCCATGATCTGCGCAGGCGTTGCCCCGAGGGTACGCAGGATGGCGATATCCGGCCCTTTGTCGTTTACCACCATGACCAAGGTGGCGATGATGTTGAACGCGGCCACGGCAATGATCATCAGCAGCAACAGGCCGATCATGGTCTTTTCCATCTTCATGGCACTGAACAGGCTACCTTGGGTATGGGACCAGTCATCTGCCCGATAGCCCTCACCCAGCTGCGCTGCGATGGCCTTGGACACCTGCGGGGCGGCGTACAGGTCATGCAGTTTCAGCCGCACCCCCTGCACCTGGCCGGGCGCCCAACGCTGCATCGTCGCGGCATCAGCCATGTGAATGTAGGCTTGGGAGCCATCGAGTTCGGCGCCCACCTTGAAGATGCCCACCACGGTCAAGCGCTGCATGCGTGGGGTGATCCCGCCAGGCTCGCTGCTGATCTCCGGCACGATCAAGGTCAGTTTGTCCCCGGTATTCAGGCGAAAGCGGCGGGCCGTCAGCTCGCCAATTACCACGCCGAACTCGCCAGGCTGCAAGTCCTGCAGGCGGCCCTGAACGATGTGCCGTCCTACGATCGACACCTTGTTTTCCTCGGCCGGGTCGATACCGCCAACCTGAATCGGCTGCATGGCGCCCTTGTAGGACAGCATGCCTTCCATTTCGGTGATCGGGGCCGCGGCAACCACGGCAGGGTTTTTCATGGCCGCATCGGCCACTTGCTGCCAGTTGTCCAACGGCTGCTGGCCCAGGATGGCCGCGTGGGGTACCAGACCCAGGATGCGCGAACTCATTTCGCGCTGGAAGCCGTTCATCACCGACAGCACCACGATCATGGCCAGCACGCCCAGGGACAGGCCGATCATCGAGGTCATGGAGATGAACGAGATGAAATGGTTGCGACGCTTGGCCCGGGTATAGCGCGCGCCGATGAAGATGGGCAGGGGTCTGAACATGTGCGGATACACCCAATCAAAACAGGTCGCGGGATGAAAGGGTCACCCCGCTCGGTCGGTCAGATCGCCACCAGGTGGCCATTGTCGAGTTTCAGTACACGGTCCATCTGACGCGCAAGGCTCAGGTCGTGGGTCACCACCAGGAACGCCGTGCGCGAAGCGCTGGACAGTTCCTGCATCAACTCCTGGATGCCCTGTGCAGTATGGTGATCGAGGTTCCCGGTGGGTTCATCCAGCATCACCAGGCCTGGGCGGTTGACCAGCGCACGTGCGATGGCCACTCGCTGACGCTCGCCGCCAGACAGCTCGGCCGGCTTGTGATTGAGGCGATGCCCCAGCCCAACGCGTTTGAGCAGCGCCTCGGCACGTTCACGCGCCTCTGGAATAGCCGTACGGCCGATCAGCAGTGGCATGCACACGTTCTCGAGGGCCGTGAATTCGGGCAGCAGGTGATGAAACTGGTACACGAAGCCCAACTCGCGGTTGCGCAGCAGGCCCCGGGCGCGCTCGCCCAACGCCGACAGCTCTTCGCCGGCCAGCCAGACACTGCCCTGGGTGGGGCGATCCAGGCCCCCCAGCAGGTTGAGCAAGGTGCTTTTGCCCGACCCCGAACTGCCTACAATGGCGATACGCTCGCCGGCGTGCAGTTCCAGGTTCAGGCCAGACAAGACCTGCACCGACTCGGGGCCCTCATCGTAGGACTTGCCCAGGTTGCGGCAACTCAGAACGGCTTTATCACTCATGCGCGACTCACTCATAACGTAACGCCTCTGCCGGCTGGGTGCGTGCCGCACGCCAGGCAGGGTACAGGGTGGCGAAGAAACTCAGGACCAATGCCGCACCACAGACCATGTACACATCCTGGGCCTGGATCTGCGAGGGCAGGTAATCGATGAAATACACGTCGGCGTTGAGGAATTTGTGGCCGATCAGGTGCTCGATACCGGCGATGACCGTGCTGACGTTGAGCGCCGCAATGATGCCCACCACGGCCCCGATCAACGTGCCCACCACACCGATCACAGTGCCCTGCACCATGAAGATGAGCATGATTTGCCCAGGGGTGGCGCCCAACGTGCGCAGGATGGCGATGTCCCCCCGCTTGTCGTTGACCACCATCACCAGTGTGGAAATGATGTTGAACGCGGCAACCGCGACGATCAGCAGCAACAGCAGGCCGATCATGGCTTTTTCCATGCGAATGGCCTGGTAGAGATTGCCATGGGTACGGGTCCAGTCGCGGCTATAGAAATCCTGGTCACCCAGTTGTTGGGCGATGTCGTAGGCCACGCGCGGGGCCTGGAACAGGTCATCGAACTTCAAGCGCAGGCCCTGCACCTGGTCGGGCTTCCAGCGGTGCAGGCGCGACAGGTCGGCGATGTTGGTCAGCCCCAGGTAACCGTCGATCTCGCCGGCCCCCACATGGAAGGTGCCCACCACGGTGAAGCGCTTCATGCGCGGGAACATGCCGGCCGGCGTGACGCTGACCTCCGGGGCCACGAAGGTGAGTTTGTCGCCCACGGCCACACCCAACTTGGCCGCGGCCTTGTCACCGATCATGATGCCCCACTCGCCGGGCGCCAACTGGTCCAGCCGGCCCTGCTGGACGAAGTTGTCGATGATCGACACCTCCCGTTCCCGGGCCGGATCGATGCCGTTGAGCAGGACCTTCTGCACCTTGCCGTCATGGGTGAGCAAACCCTGCATCTGGGTGAAGGGCGCGACCGCCACCACCTGCCGATTCTGCTTTACTTGTTCGGCAAGGGCAGGCCAGTCGGCGATGGGCTGGCCGCTCTCGAGGGTGGCGTGAGGGATCATGCCCAACACGCGGGTGCGCATCTCGTGGTCGAACCCGTTCATCACCGACAGCACCACGATCATGACTACCACGCCCAGGGCGAGGCCGATCATCGAGGTCAGGGAAATGAACGAGACGAAGTGATTGCGACGTTTGGCACGGGTATAACGCGTGCCGATGAATGCGAAAAGAGGTCTGAACATGTCGGGGCTTGTTCGGATGGAAGGGAACGTCCTTGTGGCGAGGCGCCTATGGCGGCTTTACACTCGGACCACCGCCGCTACCATGGGTTCGCCATGACGACATTAGACGAAGAAGATCGCCGCGAATACTACCGCATCGCCGATCGGATCGCACTTCAAATCAGCCCATTGAGCGCGGCCGAAGCCCTGGATCCAGATGTGTTGCAGGATGATTCCCCGCTGTTAAATCTGCTCAGCGAGCTGCACCTGGCCGACTTCGAGGCCCAGCACCTGCTGCGCCAGCTCAGCGACAAGGACCGCACCCTTGCAGCGTTTTTGCGGGTACAAAACAAGCGCCTGGACGTGCTCAGCGCCGTGGTCGCCCATACCCTGCTGGGCGAGGTAGGCCAGCCGCAGGCAGTCGTGGTGTCCGAAGGTGGCCTGGAGTGCATCCAGCCAGAGCCCTTTGCACAGGGTACCCAGGTGAAGGTACAAATGGTGCTGATGCCGCGCGCCCACGGCCTGCTGTTGCGCGGCAAGATCACCCATTGCGACGCCAGGCCCCAGGGCGGCTTCGAGGTCGGCATCGAATTCATCGACATGGTCGATGCCCAGCGCCAACTGCTTGCCCGCTACATTCTGCAACGCCAGCAACAGCAAAGACGCCAGCAACTGGAACAGAACGCCCCATCACCCTGACTCATTTTCTCACTGAAGGAACGAACGTGACCCTGATCTACGGCCATCGCGGCGCCAAGGGCGAAGCACCCGAGAACACCCTGAACAGCTTCCGCCAGTGCCTGTCCCACGGCATCATGCGCTGCGAGCTGGATCTGCACCTATCGGCCGACAACCAGCTGATGGTGATCCATGACCCTACCCTCAAGCGCACCACCGGCAAGCGCGGCAAGGTGGTCGAGCACCCGGCCGAAGACCTGGTCAAGCTCGACGCACGTCAGGGTGGCCCGGGCTGGGTCCAGCCCTGCCCCATCCCACGCCTGGAAGAGCTGTTCGAGAAGTGCCCGTTCGAGCACTGGCAGCTGGAAGTCAAGAGCGCCTCGCGCACCCGCGCAGCCACTACGGTGCTGGCCATACGCGAGCTGGCCCAGCAGTTCGGCTTGCTGGACAAGGTGACGATCACCTCCAGTTCACGCGAAGTACTGGGCGCCGCTCAAGAACTGGTGCCGGACGTGCAACGCGGCCTGGTGGCCGAATACGCCTGGCTCGACCCGCTGAAGGTTGCACAGAATTATGGTTGCCAGATGCTGGCACTGAATTGGACGTTGTGCACCCCGGAACGCCTGCAAAAGGCGCAGAAGCAGGGTTTGCACGTATCGGTATGGACGGTCAACGAGCCGGCGCTGATGCGCAGGCTCGCTGATTTTGGCGTGGACAGCCTGATTACAGACTTTCCCGGTTTGGCCAGGACCACCCTCGGGCAGGGTTGAATTCGGTCTCTCCGACCGGCTCAGGCCACCGGTCGGAGCCGCTCAAAAAAGCCGGTTCAGACCGTCATAGGCCGCTACCCGATAGGCTTCTGCCATGGTCGGGTAGTTGAACGTGGTGTTCACGAAGTACTTGAGGTTGTTCAGCTCGCCTGGCTGATTCATCACTGCCTGGCCGATATGCACGATCTCGGATGCCTGGTAGCCGAAGCAGTGCACACCCAGCACCTGCAGGGTCTCGCGGTGGAACAGGATTTTCAGCATGCCCTGGGGCTCACCGGCGATCTGCGCCCGGGCCATGCTCTTGAAGAAGGCCTTGCCCACTTCATAGGGCACCTTGGCCTGGGTCAGTTCCTGCTCGTTCTTGCCGATCGAGCTGATCTCCGGAATGGTGTAGATGCCCGTCGGCACATCGTTGACGAAACGCCAGCTGCCGTTGTCGACGATACTGCCTGCGGCCGAGCGGCCCTGGTCGTGCGCGGCACTGGCCAGGCTCGGCCAGCCGATCACGTCGCCTGCGCCGTAGATATTCGGCACGCTGGTGCGGTAGGCCTCGTCCACTTCGATCTGGCCGCGGCTGTTGACCTTGATGCCGATGTTCTCCAGCCCCAGCTTGTCGGTATTGCCGGTCCGCCCGTTGCACCAGAGCAAGGCATCGGCCTTGATCTTCTTGCCCGACTTCAGGTGCAGGATGACGCCGTTGTCCAGGCCCTCGACCCGCTCATAATCTTCGTTGTGGCGCACGGTGATGTTGTTGTTGCTGAAGTGGTAGCTCAAGGCCTGGGAGATTTCCGAATCCAGGAAGCTGAGCAGTTGCCCACGGTTGTCCACCAGCTCGACCAGCACACCAAGGCCGCTGAAGATCGAGGCGTACTCGCACCCGATCACGCCGGCGCCATACACAATCAGCTTGCGCGGGGTGTGGCTGAGGCTGAGGATGGTGTCGCTGTCGTACACACGCGGGTGGTTGAAGTCGATGTCTGCTGGCCGATAGGGGCGCGAACCGGTGGCGATGATGATGTGCTTGGCGTTGAGTTTTTCCACCACGCCATTGGGACAGACCACTTCGACGGTCTGCTCGTCAGCGAAGCTGCCGGTGCCGAAGAACAGGTCGACGCGGTTGCGGGCGTAGTAGCCCGTGCGCGAGGCCACCTGCTTGGCGATGACCTTTTCGGCGCTCTTGAGCACGTCCGGGAAAGAGAACCAACGCGGCTCGCCGATGGCGCGGAACATGGTGTTGGTGTTGAACTGCATGATCTGCCGCACCGAGTGACGCAGCGCCTTGGACGGGATGGTACCCAGGTGGGTGCAGTTACCCCCGACCTGGCGACGGGTGTCGACCATTGCCACCTTGCGCCCTGCTTTGGCGGCGTTCATTGCCGCACCTTCCCCGGCCGGGCCGGAACCCAGCACCACTACGTCGTAGTTGTAGACAGCCATGCGTACTCCTTCAGAACTGGCCCGCAAGCCACGGTCGCTTGCGGCGCACGATCATGCCGCCTCGGCGCCATGAGTAAAATCGGGTGCAGTCTAATCAAGCGTGAACGGCGCGCACATTAACCCTTGGTCGCGTCGTAGGCCAATTTCGCCCGCACTACATAAAGCACCGTCTCCCTGGCGGCAATCATCCTTGTCCACGCTTTCGACCACCTTGCACTGCCTGCTCAGACGGAAAAACCGCCCAGGCACCTGCGAAACGGCGGTTATTGTCCCTGAAATGTTGCGCTGAGTCACTCGATGCCCCCCTGCGCTCTGCTAGGACAAGCGCCCTTGCCCGGCAGCGCAAACGAAAACGGGAACCCGAAGGTTCCCGTGTGTTCAGCGTCTGACTGGCCGATCAGCGTGGAAAGGCAGGTGGGTTGACCCCGGCCATGTCTTCCATCACGCGCACGACCTGGCAGCTGTAGCCGAACTCGTTGTCATACCACACATACAGCACGACGCGATTGTCGTTGCAGATGGTGGCTTCGGCGTCTACCACACCGGCGTGGCGCGAACCCACGAAGTCGGTGGAGACCACTTCCTGGGAGCTCACATAGTCGATCTGCTTGTGCAGGTCCGAGTGCATGGCCGTCTGGCGCAGGTACTCGTTGATTTCCTCGCGGCTGGTGGCCTTTTCCAGGTTCAGGTTGAGGATTGCCATCGACACGTTCGGCGTCGGCACGCGAATGGCGTTGCCGGTCAACTTGCCCTTGAGCACGGGCAGGGCCTTGGCGGCGGCGGTGGCAGCACCGGTTTCGGTGATGACCATGTTCAGCGGCGCGGCGCGGCCACGGCGGCTGCCCTTGTGGAAGTTGTCGATCAGGTTCTGGTCGTTGGTGAACGAGTGAACGGTTTCGACGTGGCCGTTGACGATGCCGTACTGGTCGTTGACGGCCTTGAGCACCGGCACGATGGCGTTGGTGGTGCAGGAGGCGGCGGAGATGATCTTGTCATCGGCCGTGATCTCGCCGTGGTTGATGCCATGCACGATGTTCTTCAGGGCACCCTTGCCAGGTGCGGTGAGGATCACGCGGCTGGCACCCGGGCAGGCCAGGTGCTGGCCCAGGCCGTCGGCATCACGCCATACGCCGGTGTTGTCCACGATCAGCGCGTTGTCGATGCCGTACTGGGTGTAGTCGACTTCGCTCGGGTTCTTGGCGTAGATGATCTGGATCAGGTTGCCGTTGGCCGTCAAGGTGTTGTTGGCTTCGTCGATGGTGATGGTGCCATCGAACGGCCCATGCACCGAATCACGACGCAGCAGGCTGGCACGCTTGACCAGATCGTTCTCGGCGCCTTTGCGCACGACGATGGCACGAAGGCGCAGGCCGTCGCCACCACCGGTCTTCTCGATCAGGATACGCGCCAGCAGGCGACCGATACGGCCGAAACCATACAGCACGACGTCGGTGCCTTTGCGCGCGGCGGCGTTCTGCTGGCCCACCACGTCAGCCAGTTCTTCACGCACGAACTGCTCGGCGCTGCGGCCGTTGCCTTCGAGCTTGAACTTGTTGGCCAGCTTGCCCAGGTCGACCGAGGCGGCGCCCAGTTTCAGCTCGCTCATGGCCTTGAGCAGGGGGAATGTCTCGTGAACGGACAGTTCGGTTTCGTCGGTCTGGCGATGACGCGCAAAGCGGTGTGCCTTGAGGATCGAGATAACCGAACGGTTGATCAGGCTGCGGCCATAGATCGAGCTCACCACATTGTTGTTGCGGTAGAGCTGACCGATA
Organism: Pseudomonas sp. SGAir0191; assembly: GCF_002812565.2. Taxonomy (NCBI): domain Bacteria; kingdom Pseudomonadati; phylum Pseudomonadota; class Gammaproteobacteria; order Pseudomonadales; family Pseudomonadaceae; genus Pseudomonas; species Pseudomonas sp. SGAir0191. The sequence continues at coordinate 1,697,665 of NZ_CP025035.2, read as the reverse complement.
AGCGGGATCATCGCTTCAGCCAGGGCTTCACGATCGATCCACTCACCAAGACACTGGTCGGGCTTCTGAGTCACGGGAACCTTCCACATGTAGGGACAGAAAAAAGGGGCTACATTATGACGCCCCGATGCGTAACCGGCAATGAGCGCCTGTCGTGGTCACGCACATCGATCATCCTGCCCCATTGGAGCCTGACAGCCGCCAGCGTCACCGGTACAATCGGTCTCTTTGCCGAAACGCTTGGAGTGCAATCTCCCGTGTCAGTTCTGCGCCTACCGCAACTGTCGGCTACCGCCGGCAAACAAACCTGGGGCAACCTGCCCGGTGCCGCCCTCAGCCTTGCCATCGCCGAGGCCGCCAGCAGCGCTGGCCGCTTCACCCTGCTGCTGACGGCAGACAGCCAGGCCGCCGACCGCCTGGAGCAGGAACTGAAGTTCTTCGCGCCCGAGTTGCCGGTGCTGCCGTTTCCCGACTGGGAGACCCTGCCCTACGACCTGTTCTCGCCCCACCAGGACATCATCTCCCAGCGCATCGCCAGCCTGTACCGGCTGCCGGAGCTGAGCCACGGCATCCTGGTAGTGCCCATCACCACGGCCTTGCATCGCCTGGCCCCTACCCGCTTCCTGCTGGGCAGCAGCCTGGTGCTGGACGTGGGCCAGACCATCGATGTGGAGCAGATGCGCAGCCGCCTGGAAGCCAGTGGTTACCGCTGCGTGGACACCGTCTATGAGCATGGCGAGTTCGCCGTGCGTGGGGCCTTGATCGACCTGTTCCCGATGGGCAGCAAGCTGCCCTACCGTATCGACCTGTTCGACGACGAAATCGAAACGCTGCGCACGTTCGACCCCGAGACCCAGCGCTCGATCGACAAGGTCGACTCCATTCGCCTGCTGCCGGCACGCGAATTTCCGATGCAAAAAGAGGAAGTCACCCGGTTCAAGGCACGCTTTCGCGAGCGTTTCGACGTGGATTTTCGCCGCAGCGCGATCTTCCAGGACCTGGCCAGCGGCATCATCCCGTCCGGTATCGAGTACTACCTACCGCTGTTCTTCGAAGAAACCTCGACCCTGTTCGACTACCTGCCGGCCGATACCCAGGTGTTTTCGCTGCCGGGCGTGGAGCAAGCGGCCGAGCACTTCTGGAACGACGTACGCGGGCGCTACGAGGACCGCCGGGGCGACCTGAGCCGGCCCTTGCTGCCGCCGGCCGAGCTGTTCATGCCGGTTGAAGACTGTTTCGCGCGCCTCAAGCAGTGGCCACGGGTGGTGGTCAGCCGCGATGACCTGGACCCAGGCGCCGGGCGCCAGCGCTTCGCCGCCCGCCCCCTGCCTGACCTTGCCATCGAAGCCAAGGCCAACCAGCCGCTGGCGGCATTGGCAGGGTTTCTCGACCAGTTCGATGGGCGCGTGTTGTTCACCGCAGAATCGGCCGGACGCCGCGAAGTGCTGCTTGAGCTGCTCGAACGGCTCAAGCTGCGCCCGAACACGGTCGAAGGCTGGACCGACTTCGTCACCGGTAGCGAACGCCTGAACATCACCATCGCACCGCTCGACGAAGGCCTGCTGCTCGACGACCCGGCCATGGCCCTGATCGCCGAAAGCCCGCTGTTCGGTCAGCGGGTGATGCAGCGCCGCCGCCGCGACAAGCGCGGTGAAACCGCCAACGATGCCGTCATCAAGAACCTGACCGAGCTGCGTGAAGGCGCGCCGGTGGTGCATATCGATCATGGCGTGGGCCGCTACCTGGGCCTGGCGACGCTGGAAATCGACGGCCAGGCCGCCGAGTTCCTGACCCTCCAATACGCCGAGGGCGCCAAGCTCTACGTACCGGTTGCCAACCTGCACCTGATCGCCCGCTACACCGGCAGCGATGACGCGCTGGCGCCCCTGCACCGCCTGGGCTCGGAAACCTGGCAGAAAGCCAAGCGCAAGGCCGCCGAACAGGTACGCGACGTCGCCGCCGAGCTGCTCGACATCTATGCCCGCCGTGCAGCGCGCAAGGGTTACGCGTTCGCCGACCCGGCCGCCGACTACGCCACGTTCAGCGCAGGCTTCCCGTTCGAAGAAACCCCCGACCAGCAAGCGGCCATCGAAGCGGTACGCGCCGATATGCTGGCGCCCAAGCCCATGGATCGCCTGGTGTGCGGCGACGTAGGCTTCGGCAAGACCGAGGTGGCCATGCGTGCAGCGTTCATCGCCGTGCACAGCGGTCGCCAGGTGGCTGTGCTGGTGCCCACCACCCTGCTGGCCCAGCAGCATTACAACAGTTTCCGCGACCGTTTTGCGGACTGGCCGGTCACCGTCGAGGTGATGAGCCGCTTCAAGTCGGCCAAGGAAGTGGCCAACGCCGCGGCCGAGCTGGCCGAGGGCAAGATCGACATCCTGATCGGCACCCACAAGCTGCTCCAGGACGACGTGCGCTTCAAGGACCTGGGCCTGGCCATCATCGACGAAGAGCATCGTTTCGGGGTGCGTCAGAAAGAGCAGCTCAAGGCGCTGCGCAGCGAAGTGGACATCCTGACCCTGACCGCCACGCCCATCCCGCGCACCTTGAACATGGCCGTGGCGGGCATGCGCGATCTGTCGATCATCGCCACGCCGCCGGCCCGGCGCCTGTCGGTACGCACCTTCGTCATGGAACAGAACAACAGCACCGTCAAGGAAGCGCTGCTGCGCGAACTGCTGCGCGGTGGCCAGGTGTATTACCTGCACAACGATGTGAAAACCATCGAGAAATGTGCCGCCGACCTGGCCGAACTGGTCCCCGAGGCGCGCATCGGCATTGGTCACGGCCAGATGCGCGAGCGCGAGCTGGAGCAGGTGATGAGCGACTTTTATCACAAGCGCTTCAACGTGCTGGTGGCCTCGACCATCATCGAAACCGGCATCGACGTGCCCAGCGCCAACACCATCGTCATCGAGCGTGCCGACAAGTTCGGCCTGGCCCAGTTGCACCAATTGCGTGGCCGGGTCGGTCGCAGCCACCACCAGGCCTATGCCTACCTGTTGACGCCAACGCGCCAGAAGGTCAGCGGCGACGCCGAAAAACGCCTCGAAGCCATCGCCAACACCCAGGACCTGGGCGCCGGGTTCGTGCTCGCGACCAACGACCTGGAAATCCGCGGGGCTGGCGAGTTGCTCGGGGACGGCCAGAGCGGTCAGATCCAGGCGGTGGGCTTTACCCTGTACATGGAAATGCTCGAGCGCGCCGTCAAGGCGATCCGCAAGGGCACCCAGCCCAACCTGGAACAACCGCTGGGCGGCGGCCCGGAAATCAACCTGCGCCTGCCAGCCCTGATCCCCGAGGACTACCTGCCGGACGTGCATGCGCGGCTGATCCTGTACAAGCGCATCGCCTCGGCGGCCGATGAGGAGGGCCTCAAGGACCTGCAGGTCGAGATGATCGACCGCTTCGGCCTTCTGCCAGAGCCCACCAAGAACCTCATGCGCCTGACGCTGCTCAAGTTGCAGGCGGAGAAACTGGGCATCAAGAAAGTCGACGCCGGCCCCAATGGCGGCAAGCTCGAGTTCGAGGCCGAAACGCCAGTCGATCCTCTGACCCTGATCAAGCTGATCCAGGGTCAGCCCAAGCGCTACAAGTTCGAAGGCGCCACCCAGTTCCGCTTCATGGTCCCGATGGAGCGGCCTGATGAGCGTTTCAACACCCTTGAGGCGCTGTTCGAGCGCCTGACACCAAAGCCTGCCTAAGGAAGATTCATGCGCGCCATCCGCTGTCTGACCCTGCTGCTGGTGGCGTTTGCCCCAGCGGCATTCGCCCAGGGCCCGTATCAGGTCGAAATGATCCTGGTAAGGCAGAACAACGTACCCGCGTTCACCAGCCCATTCGCGCCTGAAGACTGGAGCGCTGGCGCGCCACGGCTGGACAAAGCCGCAGAGCAGCGCCCGGCGCTCGAAGACGAGGCCACACGCTTGAGCGCCACGGCCGACTACACGGTGCTCATGCACCGGGCCTGGCAACAGCAGGTAGGCGATGGGCCCAGTCGCATCGCATTGGGTGAAGGTGCCGAGCAGTTCGGCCATTTCCCGATCGAGGGCAACCTGAGCATCACCCAGGGTCGCTTCATCCAGGTCGAAGCCAACCTTTGGGTCAACCAGCTCGACGGCAACGGCAGCGTGCTGCAAAGCGAGCAATTTCGGCAGACCAACAGCAATATGAAAGGCGGACAACTGACCTACCTGGACGGCGGTCATCTGGCCATGCTCCTAAAGATAACCCCACCCGGCACACCCAAGATGCCATCGCTGGACATGCTGGAGCAGTAGCCCATGAGCCGTAACGGACCTGATGCCTTCGAGCTGCTGAACGAGTACCCCAACTGGATCGAATGTTTCGACGCAGGCACTCTGAGGCGAGGCGAGGTTTACGCGAGCGAGGGCATGGCCGAGCTGGAGCACCTAAACGGGCGAAGGTTTTCCGCTCTGTGCAAAGGCAGTGCAGGACAAACCTACCGGCAGGACATCGAAGTAAGCGTGCATGCCGGGCGCCTCCTTGTAGAAGGCCGGTGCAGTTGCCCTGTTGCGCACAACTGCAAGCACTGCGCAGCCGCGCTGCTGCTGATCAGCGATCCCTTCGACAAGCCACTGATAGCCAAGCCCACCTCTGCGCAGATGTCAGCCGAGCTCCAGCATTGGCTCAGCAACCTCGAACAAGCGCCCGCACCGGCCGAACCTGGCAAGGACAAGCGTGGGCGCTCGGTCTGCTACAACCTGAACCTCCAGGACGATGCCAGTTGCTCGGTGGTCGTGCGCAAGGGCACCGAAACAGAAGACGGCATTCGCTTCAGCCGGGTGCAATCGGTCTACGACTTCCTATATGACCGGCCAAAATTCGTGACCGAAGAAGACGCGCGCATCCTGCGTCTGCTCTCCTCGCTCAACCAGGGGGGCGGCCAAGAGCGGGGCTACAGGTTGACCGGGGCCGAAGGCGGCGAGTTGCTCCAGCGCATTATCGACACGGGCCGGCTGTACCTGCTAGACACTCAGCCACAACTGCGGCCTGGCCCGGTGCGCCAGGGCGAGTTTCGCTGGGTGCGCCTGGACAACGGTGCATACCGTGGCTTGTGGTTCACCGGCGAAGATGAATCCAACTGCGTCATCCCATTGCTTCCGCTGTACTACCTGGACCTGGTCACCCATGAGATCGGTGTCCTGGAACATGGGCTCAACTCCCACGTTGCGATGCAACTGACCCTCGCACCCGAGGTGCCGGAGCACCTGGTCGTGCCGCTCAGCCACAAGCTCAACGCCTTGAGCCATGCCGTGCCGACGCCGACCGAGGTCCAGGAGCAACACGTCGATGACATCCAGCCCTCCGCGCACCTGGTACTTGGGAGCCTGGAGTTCACCGCCTACATGCCCAAGACCGGTCGCATGCAGCGCCAGATGCAGCACCGCGCCGCGCTGTCGTTCGACTACGACGGCCTGTCGGCCAGCGGCAATACCGACAAGCCGCTGACGCGCCTGGTGGGCAGCGTGAGCCAGCGCATCAGCCGCCAGCCCAAGGCTGAGCAAGCCCTGCGCAATGTCCTGCGTGACATAGGGTTCAGAGTCGCGACCCGGCAGAGCAAGGCACTGCCCGACAGCGCCGGCGAAATGTTCCTGCTTCCCGACGACGAGGCCTGGCTGCAATTCGTGCGCACCAACCTGCCCCAGCTGCGTGAAGCGGGCTGGCAGGTGGACGTCAACCGCGACTTCGCGTTCGACTTGCAGGAGGTAGAAGACTGGTACGCCACGGTCGATGAAACGCCCGGCCATGAATGGTTCGACCTTGAGTTGGGTATCGTCGTCGAAGGGCAGCGGCACAGCCTGCTGCCCATCGTCCTGCAACTGTTGCGCAACAGCCCTGAGCTGCTACGCCCCAGCGAACTGGCCAAGCGCAACGACGAGGAGCACCTGCTGATCGATCTCAACCGCGGCCGGATCGATGCCCCTGCCCTGCGCGTGGCTCTGCCTTATGGCCGGGTCAAGGCCGTGATGGCGACCTTGGGCGAGCTGTACCTGAGCGAACCTGAAGCCGGGACGGCACTGCGCATGAGCCGAGCAGACGCTGCGCGCCTGAACGGGATCGAGGCGCTGCCCCTGCATTGGGAAGGTGGTGAGCATGTGCGCGACCTGGGTCGCCGCCTGCGCGATGCCAGGGATCTGCAGGTCGCCCCACCTGCCGGCTTGCAAGCCAGCCTGCGCGGCTACCAGCAGCAGGGGCTCAACTGGCTGCAAGCACTGCGGGAAATGGGCACCGGTGGCATCCTTGGGGATGACATGGGCCTGGGCAAGACCTTGCAGGCCCTGGCCCATGTGCTGCTGGAAAAAGAAGCGGGCCGTTTGAGCGCGCCAGCACTTGCTGTCATGCCGACCAGCCTGATACCCAACTGGCTGGACGAGGCGCAGCGCTTCGCACCCGGCCTTCGGGTGCTGGCCCTGCACGGGCCAGCCCGCAGCAAGCATTTCGCCCGCCTGCACGATTACGACCTCATCCTGACCACCTATGCACTGGTGCCCCGCGATCTTGCGCATTTGCGTGCGCAGCCATGGCACCTGCTGTTGCTCGACGAGGCGCAGAACATCAAGAGCAGCACCAGCAAGGCAGCCATGGCCGTGTGCCAACTGCAGGCTACCCAGCGCCTGTGCCTGACCGGTACACCGATGGAAAACAATCTCGGCGAGCTGTGGTCGATCTTCCACTTCCTGATGCCCGGCTGGCTGGGTGACCTCAAGCGCTTCAATCAGGACTACCGCACGCCTATCGAGCGCCAGGGCAATACCGAGCGCCTGACCCACCTGATCACGCGCATTCGCCCCTTCCTGCTACGCCGCACGAAAGAGCAGGTCGCCACCGAGCTGCCAGCCAAGACAGAGCTGGTGCACTGGGTCGAACTGAGTGACGCACAGCGTGACACCTACGAGGCCGTACGGGTGGCGATGGACAAGAAGGTCCGCGACGAGGTAGCCCGCAACGGTGCCGCACGCAGCCAGATCGTCATCCTCGATGCACTGCTCAAGCTACGCCAGGTGTGTTGCGACTTGCGCCTGGTCAAGGGCGTGGACATCAAGGGCAACCAGAGCGACAAGGGCAAGCTGGGCGCGCTGCTGGAGATGCTCGAAGAGCTGATGGGCGAAGGCCGCCGCGTGCTGCTGTTCTCCCAGTTCACCTCGATGCTGGCGTTGATCGAGCAGGAACTGAAAAAGCGCAGCATCCGTTACAGCCTGTTGACCGGCGACACTCGCGACCGCCGCACCCCTGTCCAGCAGTTCCAGGAGGGGGACAGCCAGGTCTTTCTGATCAGCCTCAAGGCAGGCGGGGTGGGCTTGAACCTGACGGCAGCCGACACCGTCATCCATTACGACCCGTGGTGGAACCCGGCCAGCGAAAACCAGGCGACCGACCGGGCCTACCGCATTGGCCAGGACAAGCCCGTGTTCGTGTTCAAGCTGATCACCCGCGGCACGGTGGAGGAAAAGATTCAGCTGTTGCAGCAGGAAAAAGCGGCGCTGGCTGCCAGCCTGCTAGACGGTGCCAAGGCCGGGCAATGGCGACTGGGGGACGAGGAAATAGAGGCGCTGTTTGCGCCGTTGCCGGGCAAACGCGGTCGGTAGCAGCTGTCGGAACGCGTACCCGCTGGGTATACGCGTTCCGACAGACTGCTGGACGATGAGCGGCTAGTCGATCAACTGCGCGTCCTTGAGCGCACGCAGCGCCTGCAGCCAACGCGGATGCTGGCGATAATCGGTGCAGGCGGTGCCTTGGCCGCGCATGCTGGCGATCCGAGGTGACGGCGTGACTCGCATACGCTGAGCAGCACCCAGCGCCAGTTCGGCCGCAGCACGGTCGTTGCAAACCAGCCCCATGTCGCACCCGGCACTGAACGCGGCCTCGATGCGGCTGGCCGCATCACCGACCACATGAGCACCGGCCATGGACAGGTCGTCACTGAAGATGACCCCGTCGAAACCTAGCTCGCCGCGCAAAATATCTTGCAGCCACCGGCGGGAAAAGCCTGCCGGACGGTTGTCGACCTGCGGGTAGATCACATGGGCAGGCATCACTGCCGCCAGTTGACCGCTCAGGCGGCTGAACGGCACCAGGTCTGCCGCACGCAGTTGCTCCAGGCTACGCTCGTCAGTGGGTATCGCCACGTGGGAATCGGCTTCTGCCCAACCATGGCCTGGGAAATGTTTGCCACAAGCAGCCATGCCTGCCGCGTTCATGCCGCGGATGAACGCGCCGGCCAATTGCGTAGCCCGCAGCGGATCACCTTCGAAGGCGCGGCTGCCCACCACCGCGCTGCGCTGGTGATCCAAGTCCAGCACCGGAGCGAAGCTCAGGTCCAGGCCAACGGCAAGGACTTCGGTCGCCATCAACCAGCCACATTGTTCGGCCAGGTACTCGGCATTGGCAGTGTCGGCCAGGGCACGCATCGCCGGCAGGCGCACGAAACCCTGGCGCAGACGCTGTACCCGACCGCCCTCCTGGTCGACGGCCAGGATCAGGTCCGGGCGCAGCGCACGAATGGACGCGCACAACGCACGCACCTGGCGCGGGCTGTCGATGTTGCGGGCGAAGATGATCAACCCCGCCACTTCGGGCTGGCGCAACAGCTGCCGGTCTTCGGCGGTCAGCCAGGTACCGGCGATATCCACCATCAATGAGCCTTGCAGGCTGGCGGTCATGAGAAATCCTTCAATAGAGACAGGGGAAAGCCCGCTCAGGGCTGGCGAATGGCGAGCTCATGCCTTGGCGGGGGCTGCACCGCTGACGGTCTTGCTGCGCGGGCGCAACTGGGCGCTGGCCATGGCCGCATCGGTGACACCGGTATCGGCACGCATGCCGGCAGCCAGGAACGGCACCATCAAGCGCATCACCTGCTCGATGGAGGTGTTGATGCCAAAGTCAGTCTCGGCGATGGCTCGCAGCGCCTTGATGCCCGACATGCTGAACGCAGCAGCCCCGAGCATGAAATGCACACGCCAGAACAATTCGAGCGGAGGAATGCGTGGCGCGGCTTCGTTGACCAGCAACATGTAGCGGCGGAAGACCTTGCCATACATGTCTTCGAGGTAACGGCGCAAGTGGCCCTGGCTCTGGCTGAACGCCAGGCCCAGCAGCCGCATGAAGATCGACAGGTCGTTGTTGCTGCGCGGCTGCACGGCAAGGGCTTGCTCGACCAGCATCTCCAGTAACTCTTCGAGGGTGGGCTTGTGCTCGGGGCGGGCCTGGCGCCGCTCCAGCTCGCGCTCGAGGCTGGCGCAGAATGGCCCCAGGAAACGAGAGAATACCGCCTGGATCAGCGCTTTCTTGGAACCGAAGTGGTAATTCACCGCCGCCAGGTTAACGCCGGCCTTGCTGGTGATCAGCCGCAACGAGGTTTCGGCGAACCCGCGCTCGGCGAACAGCTGCTCGGCAGCATCGAGGATGCGTTCAACGGTTTCCGATTGGGCCATGACTACTCCAAGCACTCCGCCATACAAACAGGTGTTTGAAACATACGTTTCAACCCCCCATCTGTCAAGCGTTCGTGACCGGCCGGTCAACCATATCGTTGCGAGGGCATTTGGCGGCGAATCCGGTGTAATCCGTGGCGATCAGCTGGCCTGGGCAGTGGCAGAGCTTGCGGCGCGCCGAATACTGTATATAATCCCAGTCACTGTACAAAAAGACAGAGCGCTGATCATGTTGAAACTGACGCCACGCCAAGCCGAAATCCTCGCCTTCATCAAGCGCAGCCTCGAGGACAACGGCTTTCCGCCGACTCGTGCCGAGATTGCCCAGGAGCTGGGCTTCAAGTCACCCAATGCCGCCGAAGAGCATCTCAAGGCGCTGGCCCGTAAAGGCGCTATCGAAATGACGCCAGGCGCCTCCCGAGGCATTCGCATTCCCGGCCTCGAAGCCAAGGCCGAAGAAGCCGGGCTCCCGATCATCGGCCGCGTTGCTGCCGGCGCCCCGATCCTTGCCGAGCAACATATCGAGCAATCCTGCAACATCAACCCAGCCTTCTTCCACCCCCAGGCCGACTATCTGTTGCGTGTGCACGGCATGAGCATGAAGAACGTCGGCATCCTCGATGGCGACCTGTTGGCGGTGCATACCTGCCGCGAAGCCCGCAACGGCCAGATCGTCGTGGCGCGCATCGGCGACGAAGTCACCGTCAAGCGCTTCAAGCGCGAAGGCAACAAGGTTTGGCTGCTGGCCGAAAACCCGGAATTTGCCCCTATCGAAGTCAACCTGAAAGATCAGGAACTGGTGATCGAGGGCTTGAGCGTCGGCGTCATTCGCCGCTGAATCAGGAGGCGTCATGCAGCCATTCACCCATACTACCGAGCAAGTCCAGTTGCCGCTGTTCGAAGCATTCCTCGCCCAGCCTGTCCTGCCTGGCCTCAAGGCCAGCGAACTGGCGCGCAAGAGCGACATGCCCGACCTGTTCAGCGAATTGTCACTGCACGGCGCCCCCAGTCACTGTCACACCTTGCTGGCACCTGTGCTACGCGAACTCAGCGAAGAAGACGAAACACGCTGGTTGACCCTCATTGCACCACCGTCGAGCCTGACACAGGCCTGGCTGCGCAGGGCTGGGCTCAACCGCGAACGCATTCTGCTGCTTCATCCGCGGGGCAACCAGCTTCCCTTGCAGTTGGCGTGCGAAGCCTTGCGCCTGGGCCGTAGCCATACCGTGGTCAGCTGGTTGGGGAGCGTCAATGCCAACGCACGTCAGCTGCTGTTGCGTGCGGCAAGCGTAGGGAACGCGCAAAGCCTGAACATTCGTTTCGGCTGACACTGCGGCATTCGTACTACCGGCCAGACCGCTCCAGGCCATGCTCGCCATGACGAGTAAAGAGCGCCGACAAAGCGCAACGCTTTCCCGACACCCCCACACTCATCTGTTCGATACGTTTGCCGCCGACACCGGCCAGGCCGGTGGCAGCCATCTCACGACTGCGCGTTTCAGTGCAGAACGCGCGGCCCTTCGTCACGTTCGAGCTCGCCATCCACGAGTCGTCCAGCCATCTGCACACCCACGCTGAGCATGGCTTTGGCCACCTCGACGTGCTGACCCTGCAGGAATACTTTGGCATCCTCTGAGAAATCCAGGGTTACCAGTGAGCCTTCATCCTCGGCGCGACGCAGTTCGATGCGGCCATCAGGCAACTCGACAATTTCCAGAAAAGACGTAGACATAAAGGGCGGTTCTCCACGAAAGGCGAGCATTGTACCAGCGCTCGACGCTGTCAGCACTCACTCAACGCATCGCGAAAACGCCTGACGAGTGCCTTGAGATCGCTGCGCCAGGCCTCAAGCTCGGCACGGGACAGCGGCGCAGGCACCTGCTCATCGAGGCTGACCGCCTGGATCAACGGCTGGGTGACGTCAGTCTTGGGTGGTTTGCGCATCACAGGCGCTCGGAACAAGTCAGCATAGGCAGCCAGCATCTGCGCCAGCCAGGTTTCCCGCTGCCGGGCAAGCTCCAGGAGCTCGGCAACTTCTGGTATGGCGATGCCATTGAAGGCGTCCTGCGCCAGAGCCTGCTCAACGCTTGCCAGCGCAGGCAAGCGGTAGTAGCCACTGATTTCGTGACACAGGCCAAGCAAGGCACCATGCAGATGAAACAATGCCGACTCCCGCTCAGCCTGCACCAGCCCCTGGGCGTTCATGGCCTGGCTCTGTTCAGCCCTGGCCATCGATTCCAGTGCCAGCCCGGCAAAGTACAGTTTTTGATTAGTGCGGGTATAGAGCTCCTGGGCCATGTGCTGCCCTCCCATCAAGTGGCTTAGCGGATTGCTGCATCATAAATGAAAGGGGCCGTGCTGCGGCCTTTCGTGATATCAGCTCACGAAAGACCGCAGCACGGCCCCATCCCTGGACGCTGGAACTCAGCGCTTGTCTTCGACTTTCCAGGCCTTACCATCGTAAAACGCTTTCCAACCCGTGGGCTTGCCGTCCACTTCCGACTGGACGTACTGCTCCTTGGTCTTGCGGCTGTAGCGAATTACGGTTGGTCGACCCTCGGGATCTTTCTGCGGCGCTTCGCACAAGAAATGGTACTTGGGATCGATTTCATGCTTGTGCGGGACAATCTCGCACACCAAGGGCGCACGTGTTTCGCGGTTCTTCGGGAACTGGCTGGCAGCCAGGAACAGCCCCGAAGCACCATCGCGCAGCACATAGGTGTCGTCCACCTTCTCGCACTTAAGCTCGGGCATGTCGACTTTGTCCATCTTCGGCGGCGCCGCTTCACCGCTTTTGAGCAGCTTGCGGGTGTTCTTGCACGCAGGGTTGGTGCACCCGAAGAACTTGCCGAAGCGTCCGGTCTTGAGCTGCATTTCGCTGCCGCACTTGTCGCACTCAAGGCTTGGGCCTTCGTAGCCCTTGATGCGATAGCTGCCCTCTTCGATCTCGTAACCCGGGCAATCAGGGTTGTTCCCGCAAATGTGCAGCTTGTGCTTTTCATCGAGCAGGTAAGCGTCCATCGCCGTTGCGCAAACTGGGCAGCGGTGCTTGCCAAGCAGCACGCGCGACTCCGATTCGCCCTCATCGTCAGCAGCGATCTCGTCACCAGGCACGAGGTTGACCGTGGACTTGCAGCGCTCTTTAGGTGGTAGGCTGTAACCGGAGCAGCCCAGGAACACGCCCGTGGACGCTGTACGAATCATCATCGGGCGACCGCACTCCTTGCAAGGAATGTTGGTCATCGTCGGCTGATTGGCGCGCATACCATGTTCGCTGGATTCGGCCGTCTGCAATTTCTTGCTGAAGTCGCCGTAGAACTCGTCCAGCACGTTCTTCCAGTCGCGCTCGCCGTGGGCGACGTCGTCGAGGTTTTCCTCCATGCCGGCGGTGAAACCGTAGTCCATCAAATTGGAAAAACTCTCGGAGAGCCGCTCGGTCACGATGTCGCCCATCTTTTCCGAATAGAAACGACGGTTGTGCAACGTCACATAGCCGCGGTCCTGAATGGTCGAGATGATCGCCGCATAGGTCGATGGTCGGCCAATGCCGCGTTTTTCCATTTCCTTGACCAGGCTGGCCTCGGTGAACCGGGCAGGCGGCTTGGTGAAGTGCTGGCTAGGGTCAAGCTGCATCAGCTTGAGCGCTTCACCCTGCACCATCTCAGGCAGCACGTCGTCTTCGCCAGGCTTGCTCTGCTGCGGCAACACGCGGGTGTAACCGTCGAACTTCAGGATGCGGCCCTTGGCACGCAGCTCGAAGCTGCCCGCTGCCACGGTCACGCTGGTGGACAGGTACTGGGCCGGCGGCATCTGGCAGGCCAGGAACTGACGCCAGATCAGCTCGTACAACCGCTCGGCATCGCGCTCCATACCGCTGAGCTTGGTCGGGTGGGTGCTCACGTCCGACGGCCGGATGGCTTCGTGCGCCTCCTGGGCCCCTTCCTTGCTGCCGTACACCTGCGGCGTTTCGGGCAGGTACTGCTTGCCGAATTCGCGCTCGATGTAGCTGCGCGCCATTTCCAGCGCATCGCTCGACAGGTTGGTCGAATCGGTACGCATGTAGGTGATGTAACCCGCTTCATACAGACGCTGGGCCATCATCATGGTTTTCTTCACGCCGAACCCCAGGCGATTGCTCGCTGCCTGTTGCAGGGTCGAGGTAATGAAGGGCGCCGATGGCTTGCTGCTAGTCGGGCGGTCTTCACGCTTGACGACGCTGTAGCTCGATGCCTTGAGCTTCTCCAGCGCGGCCATGGCCTGGGTTTCGTTCAGCGGCTTGAAGGCCTCGCCATTTTCACGGGCGACTTCGAAGCGAACCTTGGCGTTCTTGGCGGTGCCGAGATCGGCATGAATTTCCCAGTATTCCTGAGGAATGAAGGCGCGAATCTCGCGTTCACGCTCGACCACCAGCTTGACGGCTACCGACTGCACCCGCCCGGCCGACAGGCCGCGGGCAATCTTGGACCACAGCAGCGGGGACACCATGTAGCCCACCACACGGTCGAGAAAACGACGCGCCTGCTGCGCGTTGACCCGATCAATGTCGAGCTCACCAGGCTGCGAAAACGCTTCCTGAATGGCCTTCTTGGTGATTTCGTTGAACACCACGCGCTTGTAGCGGGTATCGTCGCCACCGATGGCCTCACGCAGGTGCCAGGCGATTGCCTCCCCTTCGCGGTCCAAGTCGGTCGCGAGGTAGATGGTGTCGGCATCCTTGGCCAGGCGGCGCAGCTCGTCGATCACCTTTTCCTTGCCAGGAAGGATCTCGTACTTGGCTTTCCAGCCCTGGTCCGGGTCGACGCCCATGCGTGCAACCAATTGGCGGCGCGCCTTTTCTTTGGGCGAAAGGGCCGGTGCCTCACCCGCCGCCTTGCCACGCTTGGCGGCCGGCTCTTTGCTCGCGCTCGCCGAACCGCTGGTGGGAAGGTCTCGGATATGGCCGATACTCGACTTCACCACGTACTGGTTGCCCAGGTACTTGTTGATGGTCTTGGCCTTGGCCGGGGATTCCACAATGACCAGCGATTTGCCCATGGATCGGAGTATTCCTGAATCTGAAGATTGAAAACACGTCAGGTACCAGACGCGGCACCGCTATATATAGTGGCGAAACTGCGAGGTCAAGTTCAGAACATCACGCCTGCGACTTGGCCGACGTCCCGCACAACCCCTCTTCGGCCTTGATCAACGCAAAGCGTGGCACCTGTTCGCCGTCGACTTCCACAGACTCGCGGAACATCGACAGCGGGCGCACCCAGAAGCTGTAATCACCATACAGGCATTGGTAGAACACCATCCACTCCTCGCTCTCAGAGTGCCGCGCAACACTGAACACACGGTACTCCGGGCCCTTGTAATGCCGGTACACACCTGGCTGGATCTGCATGTGGACTACCTCCTGGTTCGATTGAAACCGAAAAAACAAAACCGGGGCACAAGGCCCCGGTCGCTGTTCTTCTCCTGCGCCTTAGACGCGTTCGAATACAGTGGTAATACCTTGGCCAAGGCCGACACACATGGTCGCAATCCCCAGCGTGCCGCCATTTTGCTTCATGACGTTGAGCAGGGTGCCGGAAATACGCGCCCCGGAGCAACCAAACGGGTGGCCCAAGGCGATCGCACCGCCGTGCAGGTTAACCTTCTCATTCATCTTGTCGAGCACTTTCAAGTCTTTCAACACAGGCAGTGCTTGTGCGGCGAACGCCTCGTTGAGTTCGATGAAGTCAATGTCGGCCATGCTCAAGCCCGCGCGCTTGAGGGCTTTCTGGGTGGCCGGCACTGGGCCATAGCCCATGATCGCGGGGTCGACGCCAGCCACAGCCATGGCACGAATGACCGCCAGAGGCTCGATACCCAGGTCCATTGCACGCTGCCCCGACATCACGATCATGCACGACGCACCGTCGGTGATCTGGGAAGAAGTGCCTGCGGTCACGGTTCCGCCTTTGGGGTTGAAGGCCGGCTTGAGCGACGCCAGGCCCTCGAGGGTGGTTTCCGGACGAATGGTTTCATCGAAGTCGAACACTTTCAGGAAACCATTCTCGTCATACCCCTGCATGGGGATGATCTCATCCTTGAACTTGCCCTCCACGGTGGCCTTGTGCGCCAGCTGGTGCGAGCGCAGGCCGAACTGGTCCTGCTGCTCACGCGTAATGCCGTGCATCTTGCCCAGCATCTCGGCCGTCAGGCCCATCATGCCCGAAGCCTTGGCCGCATGCAGCGCCAGATGCGGGTTGGGGTCTACGCCATGCATCATGCTCACGTGCCCCATGTGCTCGACGCCGCCTACCACGAACACGTCGCCGTTGCCGGTCATGATCGCTTGGGCGGCGGTGTGCAGCGCGCTCATCGACGAGCCGCACAACCGGCTGACGGTCTGTGCCGCGGACGTGTGCGGAATCTGGGTCATCAGCGATGCCATGCGGGCGATGTTCCAGCCCTGCTCCAGGGTCTGGTTCACACAGCCCCAGATCACGTCCTCGACTTCCTTGGGATCGACCTTGTCGTTGCGCTCAAGCAACTTGCTGATCAGGTGCGCCGACATGTCTTCGGCGCGGGTATTACGGTGCATGCCACCCTTGGAGCGGCCCATTGGCGTGCGACCGAAGTCGACGATCACCACGTCTCTTGGATTAAGGCTCATATCAAATCTCTCGCTCTAGCTCGTTGACCGCTCAGTTGAAGAAGCGCTGGCCCGTCTTGGCCATCTCACGCAGCTTGGCGGTCGGGTGGTACAGCGGCCCCAGGTCGGCGTAGCGATCGGCCAGGGCGACGAATTCGGCTACACCCAGGGTATCGATGTAGCGCAGCGCACCGCCGCGGAAGGGTGGGAAGCCAATGCCGTAGACCAGGCCCATGTCCGCCTCGGCGGCGGTCTCGACGATGCCATCTTCAAGGCAGCGCACGGTTTCCAGGCACAGCGGGATCATCATCCAGTTGACGATGTCCTCGTCACTGACTTCACGCTGCTCGTACACGATGGGCTTGAGCACCTCGAGCACGCTGGCATCGGCGACCTTTTTCGGCTTGCCGCGCTTATCGGTTTCATAGGCGTAGAAGCCCTTGCCGTTTTTCTGGCCCAGGCGGTTGGCATCGTACAAGGCGTCGATGGCAGAGCGGCGCTCATCCTTCATACGATCGGGGAACCCCTCGGCCATGACGTCACGGCCATGATGCCCGGTGTCGATGCCCACCACGTCCATCAGGTACGCTGGGCCCATGGGCCAGCCGAATTTTTCCATGACCTTGTCGATGCGCACGAAGTCCACCCCCGCGCTGACCAGCCTGGCGAAGCCGCCGAAGTACGGGAACAGGACGCGGTTGACCAAAAACCCTGGGCAGTCGTTGACCACGATCGGGTTCTTGCCCATTTTCTTGGCGTAGGCGACGGTGGTGGCGACTGCCGCTTCACTGGATTTTTCGCCACGAATCACTTCCACCAGCGGCATCATGTGCACCGGATTGAAGAAGTGCATGCCCACGAAGTTTTCCGGGCGCTTCAACGCTTTTGCCAGCAGATTGATGGAAATGGTCGAGGTATTGGATGCCAGGATCGCATCCTCCCTCACCTGCCCTTCCACCTCGGCAAGCACGGCCTGCTTGACCTTCGGGTTTTCGACCACTGCCTCGACCACGATGTCGACGTGGGCGAAATCACCGTAGGACAGCGTCGGGCGAATCGCGTTGAGCGCCTCGGCCATCTTGGCCGGTGTCAGCCGACCTTTCTCGACCCGATTGCCCAGCAGTTTGGACGCTTCGTTCAACCCAAGCTCGATGGCCTCTTCGCGGATATCCTTCATCAGGATCGGGGTGCCCTTGACCGCCGACTGATAGGCGATGCCACCGCCCATGATACCGGCGCCCAGCACGGCCGCCTGCTTGACGTCACGGGCAATCTCGTCATGGGCCTTGGCCTTGCGCTTGAGTTCCTGATCGTTCAGGAACAAGCCGATCAAGCTCTGTGCGACCGACGTCTTGGCCAGCTTGGCAAAGCCTGCCGCTTCGATTTCCAGCGCCTTGTCACGACCGAAGTTGGCCGCTTTCTGAATGGACTTGATCGCCTCGACAGGCGCTGGGTAATTAGGGCCTGCCTGCCCAGCGACGAAGCCTTTGGCGGTTTCGAAGGCCATCATCTGTTCGATGGCATTGAGCTTGAGTTTTTCGAGCTTGGGTTGGCGCTTGGCCTTGTAGTCCAGCTCGCCGCTGATGGCGCGCTTGATCAGGTCCAGAGCACCGGCCATGAGCAACTCAGGCGCGACCACGGCATCGACGGCACCCACTTTCAGGGCGTCTTCGGCACTGTTTTCCTTGCCCGCGGCGATCCACTCGACGGCATTGTCCGAGCCGATCAGGCGCGGCAGGCGCACGGTGCCACCAAAGCCTGGGTAGATGCCCAGTTTCACTTCGGGCAGGCCGATGCGCGCGGTGGTGGCCATGATGCGGTAGTCGGCTGCCAGGCACATCTCCAGGCCACCGCCCAGGGCGATACCGTTGATGGCCGCAACCGTGGGCACCTGAAGGTCTTCGAATGCGTTGAAGATACGGTTGGCTTCCAGGCTGCCGGCGACCAATTCGGCCTCGGGCAACTTGAAGTTGTCGACGAACTCGGTGATGTCGGCACCAACGATGAACACGTCCTTGCCGCTGCTGACGATGACACCCTTGACCGACGCATCGGCCTGGATGGCGTCTACAGCCTGGCGCAGCTCGCTCAGGGTCAGGCGGTTGAACTTATTGACGGACTCACCCTTGAGGTCGAACTTGAGCTCGACGATGCCACTTTCAAGAGCCTTAACCGTGATGGCTTTACCTTCGTAAATCATCAACTGATCTCCAAGATATGGAAGCTGAACTGTACACGCCGATCGCTGCGGCACCGCAGCCATCATGGCCACCTGCCCCAGGCACACCCGTCAGCGCGCGAGTCGAGCGCATGAATGAATGACGTGCAATGCAAACGCTCAATTCATACGCCCGTTTGATTTGGGTGTGCACACATTCTCCGAAAAGATCTGCATTGTCAAATGCTGCACCCACGGCAGAAAAGCCGACTTTGCGGTCACTTTCCACAGGCCGGGCACGACCGATCATGGGGCTGATCGCTGCCCATTCATGCTGGCAATTTTCAAACCTTGTCAGCCTTGGCGTGCTCTGCAGTCTGGCTGATCCGGGCACAAGCGCCAGCCCCCGCATGACGCAATGAATTCACTGGCCTGCCCTGCCTTCGCTTGAGGCACAACGACAAAGCGGCGATTGAGCAGGCCCTGTCAGGGGACCGCCGAATCGCCGCTTTGTCGTTGCGCCGCATTCCAGGGGGCCTTGGAAAGCCCGCCGAGTGCCTTTGGGGTCAGGCCAGTGTCTCCAGCACATAGGCAACATCCTGCAATACAGCCGTATCCCCGCGCTCCGTCCAGTAGAGCGCTATCATCCGCGCATCGGCCTCGACCTTGTAGGCGCTTGCCGGCAGACGGGCCAGCGCCTGCATGAAGCGTGGGTCTTCGCACGGCTCTCGCCACTGGTTCCACCATACGCCAGGGCTGATCTGCCAGAAGCTGAAGCTGTCGACATGCCCCCGCTTGCGGGCCCGGTGATATTGCGGGCATGGGCTCGGCGGCTGCTTTTCCAACCAGTGCGGCCACTGCTGAGGCGCCAGCTGCATGGCCAGACCCATGCGCCGCGCCTCCAGGCGCAAGCGCATCTGCTCGCTCTGATTGCGCGAGTTGCGCAGCCAGGAGAGCGGGCTGAGAATCAGCGCAAGGATTGACACCACCAGCAATACCGTCATATCAGTAGTTCCCATAAACCGTTGCAAATGAGCTGGTTAGCCATTTTTCACGCATGACCCGCCCGAAAGCGACCATACTTCTTCTATAGCGATTGCCTGGAGTACAGCTCATGACCTACCAACATCTGCTGGTCGCCGTCGACCTGACGGAAGAATGCGACCCTGTGATCAAGCGCGCCATGGCGCTGGCCCAGCCAACCAACGCCAAGGTCTCACTGGTGCACATCGTCGAACCCATGGCCATGGCGTTTGGCGGGGACGTGCCGATGGATCTGTCGCAATTGCAACAGCAGCAGTTCGACCAGGCCAAGGAACGCATGGATCGCCTGTTCAACAAATATCCGGACATTCAGCGCGGCGACTCGCACTTGACCTACGGACAGCCCCGCCAGGAAATCCATCAATTGGCCAAAGACCAGAAATGCGACCTGATCGTCGTGGGCAGCCACGGTCGCCACGGCCTGGCGCTGCTACTGGGCTCCACGGCCAATGACGTTTTGCATGGCGCACCCTGCGATGTGCTGGCAGTGCGACTGCAGAAAAAGGACTGAACCTGTCCATCGCGGCACGTCAAGCCGCAACGCCAGGTGCCTCGGGGTTGTCCCCTCCCTCCGGCACCTGGTAGCGGGCTCGCCCGCCACGCGCAGGCCCCAAGCGTCCTGTCTGCTTAGCCTTCCAGCTCGGCCCAGCGTTCCACCAGGGCATCGAGCTCACCTTGCAGCTTCTCGATGTTCGCCAGCACCGCTGACGTCTCCGCGATCGGACGTTGGTAGAAACCGGCCGCGCTCACCTCTTCCTGAGCCTGGGCCATGCGCTGTTCCAGCGCGTCGATCTGACCTGGCAGCATCTCCAGCTCACGCTGCAGCTTGTAGCTGAGCTTTTTCTTCGACTCCTCGACCACTGGCGCAGCGACGGCTTGCGGCTTGGCCTCGACCTTCTCCACCACCGCACTGTTGAGCGCCGACTTGCCGCCCTTGCTCTCGGTGACCCCAAGCAGCTTTGGCGAACCGCCCTGACGAATCCAGTCTTCGTAACCGCCCACGTACTCGCGGACCAGGCCATCGCCTTCGAACACCAGGGTGCTGGTCACGACGTTGTCGAGAAACGCTCGATCGTGGCTGACCATCAGCACGGTACCCTTGTAGTTGGAGAGCACCTCTTCGAGCAACTCGAGGGTTTCCACGTCCAGGTCGTTGGTGGGTTCGTCGAGCACCAAGAGGTTGGCCGGCTTACTGAACAGCTTGGCCAGCAGCAGACGCGCACGCTCGCCGCCGGACAATGCCTTGACCGGGGTGCGGGCCCGCTGCGGGCTGAACAGGAAGTCACCCAGGTAGCTCAGCACATGCCGGTTCTGCCCCTCGATCTCGATGAAGTCACGGCCTTCGGCGAGGTTGTCGATGACGGTCTTTTCCAGGTCCAGCTGATGGCGCATCTGGTCGAAATAGGCAACTTCAAGCTTGGTGCCGCGCTCGATCTTGCCTGACGTGGGCTCCAGATCACCCAGCATCAGCTTGAGCAAGGTGGTCTTGCCGGTGCCGTTGGCCCCCAGCAGACCGATACGGTCCTGGCGCTGCAGCACCATGGAAAAATCCTTGACCAGCATCGGCCCGTCCGGGTGCGAGAAGCTGACGTGCTCGAGCACCATGACCTGTTTGCCCGACTTGTCGGCCGCCTCGATCTGGATGTTGGCCTTGCCCTGCCGCTCACGGCGCTCGCCACGTTCCACACGCAGCGCCTTGAGCGCCCGCACGCGGCCTTCGTTACGGGTGCGACGGGCCTTGATGCCTTGGCGGATCCACACCTCTTCCTGGGCCAGGCGCTTGTCGAACAAGGCGTTGGCGGTTTCCTCAGCGGCCAGCGCGGCCTCCTTGTGCACCAGGAAACTGGCGTAGTCGCCGTTCCAGTCGATCAGGCCGCCCCGGTCCAGCTCAAGGATGCGGGTGGCCAGGTTCTGCAGGAAGGATCGGTCGTGGGTGATGAACAACACAGCGCCGTTGAACCCGCGCAGTGCTTCCTCAAGCCAGGCGATGGCACCGATGTCCAGGTGGTTGGTCGGTTCATCGAGCAGCAACAGGTCGGGCTCGGACACCAGTGCCTGGGCCAGCAATACACGACGGCGCCAGCCGCCGGACAACTCCGCCAGGGTCTTGTCCGCCGGCAACTGCAGGCGGCTCAGGGTGCTTTCAACCACCTGCTGCAGACGCCAGCCATCGCGGGCCTCCAGCTCGTGCTGCACGTGCATCAGCTTTTCCAGGTCTTCATCGCCCTGGATGTTCTGACTCAGGTGATGAAACTGTGCCAACAGCTCGCCAACGCCATCCAGGCCTGCCGCCACCACGTCGAACACCGTGCGCTCGTCGGCCAATGGCAGTTCCTGGGGCAACTCGCCGATCTTCAGCCCAGGGGCGCGCCAGATGTCGCCGTCATCGCCTTTCTGCTCGCCCTTGACCAGGCGCAGCATGCTCGACTTGCCGGTGCC
The DNA here is from genome assembly GCF_002812565.2 of Pseudomonas sp. SGAir0191. Lineage (NCBI taxonomy): Bacteria > Pseudomonadati > Pseudomonadota > Gammaproteobacteria > Pseudomonadales > Pseudomonadaceae > Pseudomonas > Pseudomonas sp. SGAir0191. Next base: position 1,675,944 of record NZ_CP025035.2, on the reverse strand, counting down.
GTTGCGGCCGATGATGCACACCCGCTCGCCACGAGCGATCTGCCAGGACACCTTGTCCAGCAGCGGCATGGCGCCGAATGCGAGGGACACATCGCTGAATTTGAGCAGGGTCATGTTCGTCTCCATAAATCGGGCGCGCATTCTACCTGAGTTGGCCCTGCGCCGACATCCGCAAGGCCAGCGCCTGCCACCCACGGCGACATCCGGTCGAACTTAATATCCCGATACAAGCACAGTGCTTTCACCTGTCATCCGCAAACGGCTAAGCTAGGGCCATCGTTCCCAACAGTGCTGGCCCAGCCGCCACTTTCCCATGGTTCAACTGCCCGGACGTATCATGCGCAGCCGCCTGTTACAAATTGCTTCATGCCTGTTGCTCACCGCTGCCACCGGCGCGGCCCAGGCCACCGACATCACCGTGCAACGTCAATACTACGATGAAGCCAAGCGTGCGCTGGCCAAGGGCGACAAGGGCCCGTACCTGCGCTATGCCCAGGCGTTGAGCGACTATCCGCTGACACCCTACCTGGCCTATGACGAACTGACCGCGCGCCTGAAATCTGCCAGCAACGAGGAGATCGAGGGTTTCCTGGCCAAGCATGGCGATCTGCCGCAAGCCAACTGGATGAAACTGCGCTGGTTGCGCTGGCTGGCCGAACGCGGCGAGTGGCAGACCTTCGCCAACTACTACGATCCCAAGCTCAACTTCACCGAGCTCGATTGCCTGAACGGCCAGTACCAGCTTAGCCACGGGATGCGCACCGAAGGCTTTGCCACGGCAGACAAGCTGTGGTCGGTGGGCAAGTCCCAGCCTGCTGCCTGCGACCCGTTGTTCGCCATGTGGGCCGCAGAGGGGCAACTCACGGAGGGCAAACGCTGGGAACGGGCCAAGCTTGCTGCCCAGGCGCGCAACTACGGCCTGGCCGAGAACCTGGTCAAGACCCTGACCACGCTGGCGCCACAAGGCCGCCTGCTGATCGATGTGGCGCAGAAACCCGAACTGCTCAACCAGCCATCACGCTTCACCCAGGCCGACGAGGCCACCTCGGACGTCGTCAGCCTCGGCCTGCGCCGCCTTGCACGGCAGGACCCGGAGCGCGCCATGGGGCTGCTTGACGACTATGCCCAGCGCATGCACTTTTCCCGCGATGAAAAAGTGGCCATCGCCCGCGAGATCGGCCTGACCCTGGCCCGGCGCTATGACCCGCGCGCGCTTGACCTGATGACCCGCTACGACCCGGAGCTGCGGGACGACACCGTCAGTGAATGGCGCTTGCGCCTGTTGCTGCGCCTGGGCCGCTGGGAAGACGCCTACGCGCTCACCAAGCGCCTGAGCGGCGACCTGGCCCAGAGCAGTCGCTGGAAGTACTGGCAGGCGCGCAGCCTGGAGCTGGCACAGCCGAAGAATCCGCAAGTCCCGCAGCTGTACAAGGCCGTTGCCCGCGAGCGTGATTTCTATGGCTTCCTGGCTGCGGACCGTGCGCAAGCCCCTTACCAGCTGAACAACAAGCCCCTGGTGCTCAGCCCACAGCTGGTCAAGAAAGTGCGCAACACCCCTGGCATCCGACGCGCCCTTGAATTCCATGCTCGCGGTCAGATCGTCGAAGGTCGCCGCGAGTGGTATCACGTTAGCCGTCACTTCAACCGCGACGAAATGGTTGCCCAGGCGCGCCTGGGTTACGAGTTGCGCTGGTATTTCCCGGCCATTCGCACCATCAGCCAGGCCAAGTACTGGGATGACCTGGATGTGCGCTTCCCCATGGCGCACCGCGACACCCTGGTACGCGAAGCCAAGGTGCGCGGCCTGCATTCAAGCTGGGTGTTCGCAATCACCCGTCAGGAAAGCGCCTTCATGGAAGATGCTCGCTCCCCCGTGGGCGCCAGCGGGCTCATGCAGTTGATGCCTGCTACAGCCAAAGAAACGGCGCGCAAGTTCAGCATCCCACTGGCATCGCCCGCACAGGTCCTGAACCCGGACAAGAACATCCAGCTGGGGGCCGCCTACCTCAGCCAAGTGCACAGCCAGTTCAACGGCAACCGAGTACTGGCGTCAGCGGCTTACAACGCAGGCCCAGGCCGCGTGCGGCAATGGCTCAAAGGTGCCAAGCACCTGAGCTTCGACGTGTGGGTCGAGTCCATTCCGTTCGATGAAACCCGTCAGTACGTTCAGAACGTGCTGTCCTACTCGGTGATCTACGGGCAGAAGCTCAACATGCCACAACCTCTGGTGGACTGGCACGAGCGCTACTTCGACGACATGTAAGGGCCACTGCCAGCTGATCAAGCCTGGGCGCCGGCCACACCGGCGTCCAGCTGCCCGGCGACTCAGAGCACCTGCACCTTCATGCCAACTTCCAGGTGCCCGCTGCCATCGGCGGCCAGGTTTTGCCCAAACAGTATGTCCCCTTCCTTTTCCCGGAACGTGCGAAGCGTGGTCATGGGCTCCCGGTCAGGGCTGCGCTCCCCGGTGGCAGGGTCGATGGTGGTGAAAATACAGCGCACGCTTGGCTTCAGAACACGAAACTCCACCGTGCCGATGCGAATGCGTTTCCAGCCATCCTCTGCAAAAGCCTCGGCCCCTTGAACCACCAGGTTGGGCCTGAACCGCAGCATGTCCATGGGCCGGCCGATACGGCGATCGAGCTCATCGAGCGACCCTTGGCCAATGAGCAACAACGGGAAACCGTCGGGAAAGGCGGCACGGTCACGGTCGGTGCCATAGCCATTGGGCAGGTACCTGGCCCGCTGCTGCGGGCAGTAGACCAACCTCACCGGTTTGCCTAGCCAGCCACTGAGCCAGGCGGCGACCTCATCGCCGGCATCCGGCACGCGCAAGGTGTCGCGCCACAAGGTCACCCCTCGCAGCGCGGCATCCTCGGCTGGGGCCACCACATTCAGCGGCACTTGCCCAGGCGCCCGCAGCAACAGTGCCCCGCCTGACTGCACTGCTTCGAGCTGCCCGAGCTGCGGCCAGGCACGCTGGGTCAGGAAGCGCCCGTTTTCTTCCTCCACCAGCATCCAGCGACGGTCTCCTTCCAGTCCAAGCAGACCCACGGGAGAGGCTTGCAGGCTTTGTGCCCGCCCTGACTTGACCGGATACCGATAGAGCTCGCTGAGAAACATCCCTGCCGCCTCATAATTCACAAAAACGTCAGCTTATACCCGGCAGGGGGCGCGATCACGCGTTGGTGTTGTCCAGCAACAGGCGCTGCTTGACCACATCGACCAGGCGATCAGGCTGAAACTTGGACAGAAAATTGTCGCAACCCACCTTCTTGACCATGGATTCGTTGAAGCTGCCCGACAACGACGTGTGCAGTACGACGTACAGCTTACGCAGGCGCGCATCCTCGCGGATCTCGGTTGTCAGGCGATAACCGTCCATTTCCGGCATTTCAGCATCCGTGAAGATCATCAATAGCTTTTCGCACATGTCCTCCCCGGCATCGGCCCAAGCCTTGAGCATGCGCAACGCCTTGAGGCCATCACTGGCAACGTGCAGTTTCATCCCCAACTGCGAGAGCGTGTCGCGCAACTGGGCCAGGGCCACGCTGGAATCGTCCACCAGCAGCACCTCGCGACCACGTGCCCTTGCCAGAACCGGATCGGCCAACTTCTCGCCCGAAACGCGAGCGTTGTAAGGCACGATTTCGGCGAGCACCTTTTCCACATCGATCACCTCCACCAGCTTGTCGTCCACCTTGGTGATGGCGGTCAGGTAATGCTGACGGCCGGCACTGGTCGGTGGCGGCATGATGGACTCCCAGTTGAGGTTGACGATGCGGTCGACCCCGCCCACCAGAAACGCCTGCACCGAGCGGTTGTATTCAGTGACGATGATGGTGCTGTCAGGGCCTGGCTGAATGGGGCGCATGCCGATTGCCTGGGACAGGTCGATGACCGGGAGGGTCTGGCCTCTCAGGTTGACCACACCGCAGACGAACGCGTGGCGCTGCGGCATCAGGGTCAGCTTGGGCAGCTGTAACACCTCCTGCACCTTGAAGACGTTGATCGCGAAAAGCTGACGCCCAGCCAGCCGGAACATCAGGATTTCCAGCCGGTTCTCACCTACCAGTTGTGTGCGTTGGTCTACCGTGTCGAGAATGCCAGCCATTGGTAAGCCCCCAGGCTCATGTCGAAAATATGCGCGATTGTGTGTGTATCGGCAGTTGGCGTAGCATCTTGACCCCTAGTAAACGCTACACCCCCTCCCTTATTTGATGTCACTTTAACAGCATGCTTAACGGGTTTCCTAATGCCACTCCCATGGGCTGAAAAGTTCCGTTTTTTTCTTGCCTATCAGGGAAACCCCTAGCGGCACTCAGGTACAACCTGATGTTCGCTCTATCTTTTAGCCATTAATGTGACGCCATTCTCACTGCATGAATGGAGTCAGGCTTTGCTAGCTATCGTAACGGCGTGCCCGTCTCTATCGCCTGTCCTGCCCATGGAGGCGCCATGATGGACAGTGCCTTACCCTTCTCGGAGGCGGTTGAAGGTTTTCGCGAGAAGGCTCAGAAGCGCCTCCACAGAGCAGAGGACTGCTTGCAGCATCTTGAGCTCATCGAAAATGACCCTGATGCCTGCAGGTGTCTGGACGCTGCGTTAAGCGACTTGGCACATGACGCACAGCGTTTGGGGCTGCTTGAAGTGGCCCACTTCACTACTTCCCTTCAGCAGATACTGGCACCCTGCTGCAAAGGCGCGTGCCTGCATCTTGACACGCTGCGTACTACTGCTGCATGCCTGAGGCTGCTGGCCTGGCAGCTCGAGCTACTGGACGCACACACTGGGCGGCTGGACCTGGACGCTGGAGAACAATTTGTGTTGCTGGGCGAACTGGCCAGGGCGGTTCGATCTTCTCTGGCATAAGCCTGGGTGGCAGGTGACGGCGCAGCGCATAACCGCCACCAGCCCGACCTTGGCGACAAATCGTAGGGCAATTTGCCATCCTGCAGTTGCATGCCAGAAGTGCAACTTTGGCGAAACTGGAAAGTTGTAGCTTTAATTTACAAACTTGTAGGAAATAGCCTCAGACAATCAAGTCAGGCGCCGCTATGGGGTAATTTACAACAATAAGAATTATCTAGGTGAAGTCGTCTTCGGCGGCGACCTCGGGAATTCGAGGTGGTAGTATGCCCCACCGAAACGCTTCAACTTGACACAAGGTTGAATGAACCGTGGTCGAAAAAGCATCGAAAGTACGGCGCAAAAGCCTCTGAGCAGTAATGTGCAAGGCCTCCATCAGCAATACTTCAGCGGCTCCCCTACCTATGTTCCCACGCTTGATGACCTCTTTTCGTTGTAGCCCCCCGTACACCAGGCTGTGCTGGGCCACGGCAGGCATCAGTGTGGTTTCCTGCATCGCCTGCCTGGTGTTGCACCTGACTGAGCGCCCCGTACCCATCAGCCTGGTGGTGCTGCAGCTGACCGGTGTATTGGTCGCTGCCGTGCAACTGCGTACGGGGGCGCGCTCGATCAGCTTGCGCCCTGCGGAACTCGCCGAGCGCCTGCTAAAAGTGCAAGAAGATGAACGCCAGCACCTGAGCCGGGAGCTTCATGACGACATCGGCCAGCTGCTGACCGCTGCGAAATTGCAGCTGCAATGGCTGCAGCGACGAACGCCCGGGGATGTGCAGGGGCATTGCGATGCTTTGCATGCCACGCTGGACGATACGTTGAGCGCTGTGCGCGACGTTTCTGCCCTGCTCAACCCCCGTCAGCTGGCCAGCCTTGGTCTTGAGGCCAGCCTGCGCGCGCACTTGCTGCGCACCTTGGACGGTAGCGGCGTGCAATGGAGCCTGTCTTGCAAGCAACGCCTTGGGGGCATTGCCGAAAATGTCGCAATGGCAGTGTTTCGCATCACCCAGGAGGCGGTGACCAACATGTTGCGCCACGCTGGGGCGCGCAATCTCGTCATCCACCTACGGCGTACGGAGCTGGGCCTGGCATTGTCGATCGAGGACGATGGCTGCGGCTTCAAGCCTGCCAGAGACCCGCACCTTGCCAGTCAGCGTGGGCTGGCTGGCATGCTCGAGCGGGTCACTGCCCTTGACGGCAGCTTGAAGATTACCAGCGATGTTGGCCAGGGCACCCGCATCGACGCCGTGTTCCCCTGGCCGCCCCGTAGCCGGCAACGCGCTGACCGAGTGGATACCCATGACCTGTAGATTGTTGCTGGTGGATGACCATTCGTTGATCAGGGCGGGGGTCCGCGCCCTCATCAGTGACATACCCGGGTACGAGGTAGTCGGCGAGGCCGACGATGGCGGGCAGTTGCTGGATCAGGCGCGGACGTTGATGCCCGATATCATCCTGCTGGACCTCTCCATGCGATCAACCAGCGGGCTGGACGCCCTGACCCAGCTCAATACCAGCGGCAGCGCCTGCAAGGTGCTGATCCTCTCCATGCACACGGACCCGGAGTTAATCATGCGCGCCCTTGAGGGCGGTGCCCATGGGTATCTGCTCAAGGACACCAGCGCCTCTGAACTTGAGCAGGCGCTTAGCGCGGTGCGCAACGGGGAGCGCTACCTAAGCCCGGCCATTGCCCACACCGTCATCAATCAGGCCTTGCGTCATACCAGACCCGCCAGACGTCCGGCGTGCGAGCGACACAACCTGACTGCCAGGCAGCTGGAGATTCTGCGCCTGATCGTGCGCGGCAAGTCCACCCGCGAAATCGCCAACGGTCTGGGGCTGTCGATCAAGACAGTCGAAACCCATCGCTCGCAAGTGATGAAACGTCTGCAAATTCACGACGTCGCCGGGCTGGTGCTGTTCGCGGTGCGCGAAAAGATCATCAGCCTCGATGACTGAGTAATGGACAGCCTTGCGGCAGGTGCAGGCGCAAAGCCTGGGGCCGCGCTTCGAAACGCAGGCTGTCCGCCTTGAGCGGTTCGCCATCGAGGTTGATATCAAGGCCCTGTTGACTGTTGATCTCTACCCACGGCAACCGTGTGCGAATGAACAGCCCATTGCCTGCCAGCAAATCGCGTAATGCGCCGACCACATCCTGCGGGTTGGGCAGGATCGCAACATCCAGCAACCCGTCATCTACCACCGCATCCGGACACAACACCTGCCCTCCCCCGGCTTGGCGGCCGTTGCCGATCCCTAGCGCCAGCAACTCACCCTGCCATTGGAAATCCGGGCCTTTCAACTTGACCGAGGCTGCCTCCAGTTTACTGACGAGCGACAAGCCGGTGAACACATAGGCGGCGGCCCCCATCAACTTCTTCAGGTCTTCGGATGTACTGGCTGTGACCTGGCTGCCAAAGCCGCCGGTCGCCATGTTAAGGAACAGTTGCTCGCCCACTTGCCCAAGATCAACTGCCTGCGCCGGTTCATTGAGCAGCGCCAGTGCCTGGGCAGGCTCCAGCGCAATACCGGCCGCCTTGGCAAAGTCGTTGGCGGTTCCAAGCGGCAGCAACACCAGGCTGGCTTCGGTGCCCGCCAGGCCCATGGCTTCGGCCACATCCCGCAAGGTGCCGTCACCACCGCCGGCGACAATGTGACTGTAACCGGCGGCAAGTGCCTCCTTGACCAGGCGCTGGGCATCACCGCCCTCCCAGGTTACGCGCACGTCCAATGCCCAGCCAGTGTCGCGCAGATCATGCACGGCGGTGCGTACGTCTTCGTTCATGGCTTGCTTGCCGTGCAGAATCAGCATTGCCTTGCGCGCTTGCATGTAGGTGCCTCCATAATTGACCACCTGCATCTTGACTCTTAGCCGTTACCAATTGTTGCACGGTCGTTCAAATATTGCGGCGCAGGGCTCGCGCACTGGAGCGAGCCTGCGCCGCTGGCGTGCGTCAACCGAGTAGGTCACTGAAGGGAATGAAGGGTACGAGGTCACCTTGACCAGGCGTAGTGCCCTCCTGCACCTCGACCAGCCCATCGGCCCACACTGCGCTGCGCAACACGCCAGAGCTCTGGTTAGGGTAAAGGCACACCTTGCCCTGCTCGATGCGCGCACGCAGGTACTCACGGCGTGACCCAGCTTTGGGCCAATCGAAACCGGCGGGCAGGCACACGCGCAGCGGGGCGACGTCGATCACACCCTGACGGCGCAACAAGTAGGGGCGCGCCAGCAGGCCGAAGGTCACCAGGGTAGAGGCCGGGTTACCGGGCAGGCCGATCACCGGCACGCCCTGGAAGTGTCCGAAGGTCAACGGTTTGCCGGGTTTGATCGCCAGTTTCCACAAGGCCAGCTCACCGGCCTCGCGCAGGGCCGCGCCCAGATAATCGGCCTCGCCCACCGAGACGCCACCTGTCGAGAGGATCAGGTCCACCCCTTGCAACTGAGCCAGGCTCGCGCGGGTACGGGCCAAGTCATCAGGCAGGATACCGGCGTCGGTGACGTCGCATCCCAGGCGCTGCAACCAACTCACCAGCAAGCGACGATTGCTGTTGTAGATTTGCCCAGGCCCCAGCGGCAGCCCTGGCTCGACCAGTTCATCCCCGGTAGACAGCACTGCCACCCGCACCCTGCGTACCACATCGAGCTGACCATGACCCAGGGTGGCGGCCAAGCCCAACTCGATTGGCCCAAGACGCGTGCCGGCGTCGAGCACCTGCTCACCCTTGCGGGTTTCCTGTCCTTGCGGGCGAATGTTCTGCAGCGCCTTGAGGGGGTGCAGGAACTGCACATGGCCATTGGCATGAACCTGGGTATTTTCCTGCATCTCCACGCAGTCGGCGCCTTCGGGAACCGGTGCACCCGTGAAGATCCGCGCACAGGTGCCAGGCTGCAGTGGGCCAGGTGCGTGGCCGGCAAAGATTCTCTGGCTGACCGGCAGCGGCGCCCCCTGCCAGTCGGCCCGGCGCAGGGCATAGCCGTCCATTGCGCTGTTGGGCCAAGGCGGCAGATCGAGCGAAGCCACCAGAGCACTGGCCAGCACTCGGCCTTGTGCCTCGGCCAACGCCACGCGCTCGGTGTCGCGAATCGGCGCGGCATCTGCCAAGGCCAGCAATTGCTCGAGGGCCTGTTCCACCGGCATCAGTGGCCTGGGCTGCACGGCCTCAGCCACGGCTTTCACAGGCCGCCGCCTGCTTCAGATGGGCGACGAAATTGCAGGGACGGTGCCGTGCATCGAGCTGTTCGGCCAGGATACCGTCCCAACCGGTGCGCACCGCATTGGTCGAGCCGGGCAGGCAACACACCAGGGTACCGTTGGCCAACCCTGCCAGTGCCCGCGATTGCACGGTCGAGGTACCGATATCCGCCACGGAGATCTGCCTGAACAGCTCGCCAAAGCCGTCGACCTGCTTGTCGAGCAGGCAAATAACCGCCTCGGGCGTACTGTCACGTCCGGTAAAACCGGTACCGCCAGTAATGAGCACCACCTGCACGGTGTCATCGGCGATCCAGGTCGCGACCTGGGCACGGATCTTGTAGAGATCATCCTTGAGCAGTGCGCGTTGGGCGAGCCGGTGGCCCGCCGCTGTCAGCCGGTCTACGAAGACCTGGCCCGATGTATCGTTGTCGAACGTGCGGGTGTCGCTGACCGTGAGCACGGCGATATTGAGAGGAACGAACGGGGTGTCTGCCGAGGCTTTCATAGGTATCGGTCACTGGTGATGGCAATGACGGCAGTTATATCACAGGGCACCCCCGCCGGCGTGGGGTGCGCTGTCTTCACTGGATCGCGCCGAGCGAATGCCGTTATGCTGCACGCGCAAGGAACTTGCACTAACGTCCCGCGTCTTAACAGTCATCTTGCACCATCGCACTGGAGAAACACGATGATCAAACGGACCCTTCCCGCCTTTATGCTCGCCCTGGGCCTGGCTGCCCTGGCCGGTTGCTCGACCCCAACTGTCATCACCTTGAACGACGGTCGCGAAATCCAGGCGGTGGACAAGCCGTCCTATGATGAAGATTCCGGCTTCTACGAGTTCGAGCAGCTCGATGGCAAGCGCATGCGTCTGAATAAAGACCAGATTCGCACCGTCAAAGAACTCTGATAGCCCATCCGAGTTGGCCAAAGCTTCGTTCTTTTACAAGGACTTGCGGGCAAATTTCGGATGCAGTAGGATTTTGTTCATCGGAGTGTAGCGCAGCCAGGTAGCGCGTCTCGTTCGGGACGAGAAGGCCGCAGGTTCGAATCCTGTCTCTCCGACCAAGTCCTTCAAAAAACCCGCCTTGTGCGGGTTTTTTGTTGTTCACGACTCAGGCTCATACCTGCATCGCGCACCAGCCGGCCAGCCTTTCAAGCGGACGTAAATTGCAGCGCTGCCAGCCGTGCATACAACGGGCTGGCTTCAATCAGCTCACTGTGGGTCCCAGTGGCGACCACTTTGCCTTGGTCGACCACGGCAATGCGGTCGGCGTGTTGTACCGTGGCCAAACGGTGCGCGATCACCACCGTTGTCCGCCCCGCCATCAGGCGCGGCAAAGCTTGCTGGATCAGGTGCTCACTGTGAGCGTCGAGCGCGCTGGTCGCCTCGTCAAGCAGCAGGATCGGGGCATCCACCAGCAACGCACGGGCAATCGCCAACCGTTGGCGCTGCCCACCGGATAAACCCACCCCGCCCTCCCCCAGGCAAGTCTGGTAGCCCTGCGGCAACTGGCGTATGAACCCGTCGGCATGGGCTGCGCGCGCGGCTGCTTCGATGTCGGCCAGGCAAGCGCCAGGGCGTCCGTAGGCAATGTTGTCCGCCACCGTACCTCGAAACAGTGCCGGTTGCTGTGCGACCCATGCAAACTGCTGGCGAAGGTGGTCGGGGTCGAGTTGGTCGATGGGGTGGTCATCGAGCAGAATCTGCCCGTGCTGAGGGTCATAGAAGCGCAGAAGCAGGTCGAACAGGGTGGATTTACCCGCACCGGAGGGACCGACCAATGCAAGCGTCTGGCCTGCCTGGATGGCCAGGCTCAGGTTATCGATAGCCTTGTGCTCGGGTCGCGAGGGATAGGCAAACACCACGCGCTGCAACGTCAGGCAGCCCCGTGCACGGCCTCCCGCCAGCCGCCGCGCACTGGATGGCGCCAGAATCTGGCTTTGCGCTGCCAGTAATTCGGCTATGCGCTCTGCTGCTCCAGCAGCACGCTGGAGCTCGCCAATCACCTCGCTGAGTGTGCCGAACGCACTGCCCACTACCAGGCTGTAGAACACGAACGCCGCCAACTCACCCCCCGACATACGCCCGGCGATAACGTCCAGGCCGCCGACCCACAGCATTGCGCCGATAGCGCCTAGCACCAGCACAATCACCACGGTAATCAGCCAGGCCCGCTGCGCAATGCGCTGGCGGGCCACTGCAAATGCCGACTCCACCGTCTCGGCGAACAGTGCCTGGTCGTGGGCTTGATGAGTGTAGGCCTGCACGGTCTTGATCTGGCCCAGGGTTTCGGCCACATAGCTACCCACATCTGCCACCCGGTCCTGGCTCTGGCGGGAGAGGCTGCGCACACGACGACCGAACAGCAGGATCGGGGCCAGCACCACCGGCAATGCCACGACCACGATGCTGGTCAGTTTCGGGTTGGTGATGAACAGCAAGACCACACCCCCCACCACCATCAGCGCATTACGCAGGCACATGGACAGGGACGAGCCAATCACCGATTGCAGCAACGTGGTGTCGGCCGTCAACCGAGACTGTATTTCCGAGCTGCGGTTGTCTTCGAAAAAACCCGGATGAAGCTCGAGCAGATGGTCAAAAACGGCGCGACGAATGTCCGCCACGCACCGCTCACCTATCCAGGAGACGAGGTAGAACCGGCTGAAGGTCCCTACCGCCAGGGCCAGCACCAGCAGCAGGAAGAGGCCAAGGGTCTGGTTGAGCTGATGGACGGAACCGGTCATGAACCCCTGATCCACCAGCAGGCGGATGCCTTGTCCCATGGACAGGGTAATGCCGGCAGTCACCACCAGTGCCAGCAAGGCCAGCACCAGGCGCCGCCGATATGGGCGAAGAAAATGCCAACCGAGGCGCAAAGCGCGGCTGGGGCGCGGAGTTGTAGAGGCCATGGATCTGCTCTCGAAGGCGGAACATGCAGCCTACCATTCATGCCGCAGCACGGAACTGTCTGGCGCGGCTATAGCCTATTGTTCTAACCGCGCTCTGGCACTTGTTCGCCATCTCTGGTGGACTATGGCCCAGCCTCAGGTTGCGCCGCACCCGCGTCGAAGATCTGCCAGGCGCAAGGTTGATACCAGACGTCATCTGAAGAGGAGACCCTGCATGAGCTTGCACCATGACCGCGAACACCACACGCCCCGTCACGCACCGTCCCCCCAGGCAAGCGGCGCGCTGATCGACGCCCAAGGGCGGGAGGTACCGATCACCGAGCAGATGATCCAGCAGGCCTGCAAGGCCTTGGAAGAAAGCCGGGTCGAGCGCTCGCAGAAAAACTGATCACCTTATTCCTGACCCGGCGCAAGCGCCGGGTTTTTTATGCGTGCTGCTTTGCCCTGGGGCAACCCCGAGCGTCAGACCCTTTTTGCTCCGATAGCGTCAATCAGCTGCGCAAGCTGGGGCGAGTTACCACGGATGCGCACGGATAGCCCTTCGATTTCACGGCGTGGCGGATAGTGTTTGCGCAATAGGTCGAAAGCCGCACGTTGCTGCTGCGCGTCTTCGCTCAGGCTGCGGCGCAAATCGGCATCATCGCGGCGCGGATCGTAGACGGCGCGGCATAGCATGGCCAGTGCCCATTGCAGATCGGCCTCGGCGTCCAATTCAATCTGCGCGACTGGCGGGCGCGGCAACAGGTCGGCCAGTTGAATGCGCTCCTCCACGCCCAGGTGTTGACACAACGCGCGATAGATCTGGGCGGTGCCACGCTGACGGCCATCGAGGCTATAGCCGGCGATGTGGGGGGTGGCGACGGTACACAGGTCGGCCAACCGCAGATCGACCTGGGGCTCGCCTTCCCACACGTCCAGCACCGCGTGCAGGTCATCGCGCTGCTGCAGGAGCGTGCGCAATGCGCCATTATCCACCACTGCCCCTCGACTGGCGTTGATCAGCCAGGCGCCGGGGCGCAGTTTCGCCAGTTCTGTAGGGCCTAGCAGGTGCCAGGTCGGGTACTGGCCACCGCGTTCGAGGGGTGTGTGCAGGCTGATGACATCGCAGGCTTGCAGCAGGGTATCGAGCTCGACGTAGTCACCGCCTTCGGCGGCCTGGCGCAATGGATCGCAGACCATCACCTTCCACCCCAGGGCGCGTAGCACGCCCACCAGCCGCCCACCTACTTCGCCTGCACCCACCACGCCGTAGACGCGCTCGGGCAGTGATGCACCCTCAAGGTCAGCGAGGGTCAGCAGGCTGCCCAGCACATAGTCCACCACACCCCGGGCGTTGCAACCGGGTGCACTGCTCCAGCGGACACCCGCTTGTTCGAAGTAGTCGAGGTCGAGGTGATCGGTGCCGATGGTGCAGGTACCCACGAACCGCACGCGACTGCCTTCTAGCAGTTGCCGATCGACCTTGGTCACGGAGCGGACCAGCAGAATGTCGGCCTCCCGGACGCTGGCGGCGTCGAGGCTACGCCCAGGATAACGACGAATCTCGCCAAACCCTCGGAAGAAGGCATCGAGCAAAGGGATGTTTTCGTCGGCAACTATCAGCATGGCGCTCTCCTGTCTGGGGAACGCAGTGTAGGCTCAACGCGGAGCGTGTTCCAGAGCGGCTCAGTCAGCTTTCTTGCGGATCCAGTAGAGGAAGGTGCCGGCGGCTTCCTGTTGTTCCAGCAGTTGGTGGCCCAGGAAGGTACAGAACTTGGGGATGTCGCGTTGGGTCGAGGGGTCGGTGGCGATGACTTTCAGCAGGCCGCCGGCGGCGAGGGCGCGCACGTGTTGGTGCAGCATCATCACTGGCTCTGGGCAGTTGAGGCCGGTGGCGTCGAGGGTGGCATCGGGGGTGAGGTCGGTCATGAAGGGCTCCGCAAATGATGGGTATTGTGGCGCATTCCAGGGATGCGGGCCAAGTGGGGCTGTTGGGGGACCCGCTGGGTCAGGGGCGCCGGACCGGCAAGACCGCCTCTACCCGGCATCTGTTGGCTTTTAAGTGCGGTGCAAGGCAAATTTCCCCATACAAATGAGACAGGTTGCCAATCTCTATAAGATGCAAGTTGTGTGGCATTGCTAGTTCATACCACCCTTTCTTTTCAAAATACATAACCATGACATTCCAGCTCGTGGTATCGGCCAGTATAAGATGCTCGATGCCTGTTGCTGTTGCTGTTGCTCTTGCTGTTGCTGTTGCTGTTGCTCTTGCTGTTGCTCTTGCTGTTGCTCTTGCTGTTGCTCTTGCTGTTGCTGTTGCTCTTGCTGTTGCTCTTGCTGTTGCTCTTGCTGTTGCTCTTGCTGTTGCTCTTGCTGTTGCTCTTGCTGTTGCTGTTGCTGTTGCTGTTGCTGTTGCTGTTGCTGTTGCTGTTGCTGTTGCTGTTGCTGTTGCTGTTGCTGTTGCTGTTGCTGTTGCTGTTGCTGTTGCTGTTGATCTTGATCTTGATCTTGATCTTGATCTTGACCTTGACCTTGATCTTGATCTTCGCGACTTCAGGAGGCCGAACGCAGGTCTTGCGGAGGGAGGTGACAGGCATGGATGCCTGTCAAGCGCTGGGCCCCAGGATGGGGCCTACAGCGCGGTCCTCCCGGGAGCAAGACCGGAGTGAGGGAACCCCGAAGCGCAGCGTAGGGGCCGTATGAATGGAGCACAGCGTTTTTTGGTTACTTTTTGTCGCGTTTGACAAAAAGTGACTCGCCGTAATGGCGAAAAGGTGATTAAGCGTCGCTATCGCAAATGGACTATGCTCTCTTTCAACACCCACACCCACACCCAACACTAAAACTTCAAACTTCAAACTTCAAACTTCAAACTTCAGACTTCAGACTTCAAACTTCAAAGCGTGGGCGCATACAGCAAGTTGGTATTCGTTGGCGCGGGTGGCGCACAGTCACCTTTCCGCCCTTACGGCGGCTCACTTTTTGTCTTGTCAAAAAGTAAGCAAAAACCGCCTGCTCCTATCATCCGGCCCCTACGCTACGCTCCGGGGTTCCCTCGCTCCGGGCTTGCTCCCGGGAGGACCGCGCTGCAGGCCCCATCCTGGGGCCCAGCGCTTGACAGGCATCCATGCCTGTCACCTCCCTCCGCAAGCCCTGCGCTCGGCCTCCTGAAGTCGCGATCTGCGGCGCCTGAGCTACCGTGCGCTTAGAAGCAAAAGCCAAAGCAACGGCAACGGCAACGGCAACGGCAACGGCAACGGCAACGGCGACGGATCGATTTGGCCTGATTTCGAGCATCGCGGCCGATTCAGCGCAAAGCAGTACAGGCCACGCCTGGCTCGGCCTCGTTAGACCCTCACCGCCCCTTCAAATCAACCCGCCGCAAATGACACGTCACTTCTTCACGATCGTGATACAGCTGCTTGCACGCAATCAGCACCCTCACCTTCCGGGCCTTGAATGTCGCCTCCATGCGATCGAGCAACCGCCGCACCTCAGCATAGCGCTGCTTCATCGGCAGCTTCAGGTTCACCACCGCCTCGCGGCACAGCCCTTCCCCTAACCACGTCTCGATCAAGGCCGTCGTGCGCGCCGGTTTCTCGACGATGTCGCACACCATCCAATCCACCGGGTGCCTGGGCTGCCAGGTAAAGCCATCGGCCATCAAATGCTGGACAAGCCCCGTGTCCATCAGGCTCTCGGCCATCGGACCATTGTCGATGGCCGTCACCAGCATGCCCCGCCGTACCAGCTGATACGTCCACCCACCCGGTGAGGCCCCCAGGTCGACACCGGTCATGTCATCGCCCAGCCGCTGCTCCCACTGCTCGCGTGGGATGAACTGATGCCAGGCCTCCTCCAGCTTCAAGGTCGAGCGACTGGGCGCTTCACGCGGGAATTTCAAGCGGGGAATGCCCATCGGCCATAAAGCACTGTTGTCAGCAAAAGCCTGCCCGACAAACACCCGGCGGCCACTGATGAACGTCAACAGCAGTCGTGGGCGATTCGGGTCAGCCACCAGGCGACCGGCCTTCTCCAACGCCTTGCGCAATGGTGCGTCGAACTTGCGGCAGAACGTCGACAGTTCCTTGCCCTCGTTGCTGTCGAGCACCTCCAGCCACAGGCTGCCGAACACCGGCTGGTCGGCAAGGTGCGCCAATAACACGCTGATACGATCGCTCTCGGGCAACTCGATGAACGCGCCACGCGCCCACTGCCTTGGGAAAATCAGCTGGTTGAACCGCACCGCCTGCATCAAGCGCTCGGCACCGCCTTGCTCGCTGCAGACGAACTCGGCGCTGGCGCTGCCAGGCTTGCCTTTGGCATAGCCGGCAATCCCCAGGCGGGCGGCATGTTCACTGATTTCGGCGCACACCTCACCCTCGAAGCCGGGCCGGCAATGCATGAACAGGGTTTCCATCTCTCACTCCACGACGGCTGGCGCGACACAGGCGCCGGCAGGGCGGCGATGATAAAGGAAGATCGGAACCTGGGACATGCCCCGCTGGTCCAGAAAAGGGTCAGGTCAGGCAAACAGGACTAACCTGACCATTCAGTCGGACCCGTGCCGTGCGGGCCTGTACACAGCGGTGCCACCGGCAGCCCTTCGAGACGTTGCCGGGGCACCGGCTCAGAAGGAGTTGGCAATGCCCTCGCTCGATAGCCTGAATACCCTCACGTCGCTCGATGTCGGTGACAAGACCTATCACTACTTCAGCCTTCCGACAGCTGCTCGGCAGCTCGGGGACCTGCAGCAATTGCCCATGTCGCTCAAGGTGCTGCTGGAAAACCTGCTGCGCTGGGAGGACGGCAAGACCGTTACCGGCGAAGACTTGCAGGCACTGGCCCAGTGGCTCGTTGAAAAGCGCTCGGACCGCGAAATCCAGTACCGCCCCGCGCGGGTGCTGATGCAAGACTTCACCGGCGTGCCAGCCGTGGTGGACCTCGCCGCCATGCGCGCGGCCATGGCCAAGGCTGGCGGCGATCCCCAGCGCATCAACCCGCTCTCGCCTGTGGACCTGGTGATCGACCACTCCGTGATGGTCGATCGATACGGGACACCGCAGGCCTTTGGCGAGAACGTCGACATCGAAATGCAACGCAACGGCGAGCGCTATGCGTTCCTGCGTTGGGGCCAGAGTGCCTTCGACAACTTCAGTGTGGTACCGCCTGGCACTGGCATTTGCCACCAGGTGAACCTCGAATACCTGGGGCGTACCGTGTGGACCCGCGAAGCCGACGGCCGCACCTATGCCTTCCCGGACACGCTGGTCGGCACCGACTCCCACACCACCATGATCAACGGCCTGGGCGTGCTGGGCTGGGGCGTGGGCGGCATCGAGGCGGAGGCCGCCATGCTTGGCCAGCCTGTGTCGATGCTGATCCCACAGGTCATCGGCTTCAAGCTCACGGGCAAGCTGCGCGAAGGCATTACGGCCACCGATCTTGTGCTGACGGTCACCCAGATGCTGCGCAAGAAAGGCGTAGTAGGTAAGTTCGTGGAGTTCTATGGCGACGGTCTGGCCGAGCTGCCCTTGGCTGACCGCGCCACCATTGCCAACATGGCTCCGGAGTACGGCGCGACCTGTGGCTTCTTCCCCGTCGATCAAGTGACGCTGGATTACCTGCGCCTGTCGGGTCGACCTGAAGCAACCGTGCAACTGGTCGAGGCCTACTGCAAGGCTCAGGGGTTGTGGCGCCTGCCTGGGCAGGAGCCCATCTTCAGCGACACGCTGGCGCTGGACATGAATGAGGTTGAGTCCAGCCTGGCCGGCCCCAAACGTCCGCAAGACCGGGTTGCCCTAGCCCAGGTCAAGCAGGCGTTCGAACAGTTCATCGAGCTGCAACCCAAACCTGCCGCCAAGGAAGTCGGCAGGCTTGAGAGCGAGGGCGGGGGTGGCGTTGCCGTGGGCAATGCCGATCAGGCGGGCGAAGCCGACTACAGTCACCAAGGCCAGACCCACACCCTGCGCGACGGCGCCGTGGTCATTGCGGCCATCACCTCCTGCACCAACACCTCCAACCCCAGTGTAATGATGGCGGCCGGGCTTGTGGCCAAGAAAGCCCTCGAGAAAGGTTTGCAGCGCAAGCCATGGGTGAAAAGCTCGCTGGCACCGGGGTCCAAGGTGGTCACCGAATACTTCGAGGCGGCCGGTCTCACACCCTACCTTGATGAGCTCGGGTTTGATCTGGTCGGTTATGGCTGCACTACCTGCATCGGCAACTCAGGTCCCTTGGACGAGCCTATCGAAAACGCCATCAGCAGCGCCGACCTGACCGTCGCCTCGGTGTTGTCTGGCAACCGTAATTTCGAAGGGCGCGTGCATCCACTGGTCAAGACAAACTGGCTCGCCTCACCGCCTCTGGTCGTGGCTTATGCACTGGCTGGTAGCGTGAAACTCGACCTGACCCAGGATCCATTGGGCACCGACAAGCACGGGCAGCCGGTCTATCTGAAGGACATATGGCCTAGCCAGCAAGAAGTCGCCGAGGCTGTGGCCAAGGTAAGCACGGCCATGTTCCACAACGAATATGCCGAAGTGTTCGCGGGCGACGAGCAGTGGCAGGCTATCGAAGTGCCAGAGGCTGCCACGTATGTATGGCAAGAGGACTCGACCTACATTCAGCATCCCCCTTTCTTCGAAGGTATCGAAGGACCTGCGCCTCGGATCACCGATATCCACAACGCCCGCATCCTGGCGTTGCTGGGCGACTCGGTCACAACGGACCACATCTCTCCGGCCGGCAATATCAAGGCCGATAGCCCTGCGGGTCGTTATTTGCGCGAGAAGGGTGTGGAGCCTCGCGATTTCAATTCCTATGGGTCACGGCGCGGCAACCATGAAGTCATGATGCGCGGTACGTTCGCCAATATTCGCATCCGCAACGAGATGCTTGCAGGCGAAGAAGGCGGCAATACCGTGCATGTGCCAAGCGGCGAGAAACTCTCGATCTACGACGCCGCCATGCGCTACCAAGAGCAAGGCACGCCCCTGGTGGTGATCGCCGGCCAGGAATACGGCACAGGCTCCAGCCGCGACTGGGCTGCCAAGGGCACGAATTTGCTTGGCGTAAAGGCAGTGCTGGCCGAAAGCTTCGAGCGTATTCACCGCTCCAATCTGGTTGGCATGGGCGTACTGCCGTTGCAGTTCAAGGCAGGCCAGGACCGTAAACAACTCGGCCTGACGGGTAGAGAGCAGATTGATATCACTGGCCTGGAGGGGGCTGCCATTGTGCCGGGCATGAGCCTGGCACTGACCATCCTCCGCGAAGATGGCACGAAGGAGCAGATCGACGTGCTCTGCCGGATCGACACCCTCAATGAAGTGGAGTACTTCAAGGCGGGTGGGATCCTGCACTACGTGCTGCGTCAGTTGATCGCCGCGTAGGCCCCGCGCGGGTGCCAGTCTGTGCGCAGGCTGGCACCCTCCTTCTTCCAATCTGCCCTTGCTAGCCTCCCCTCCACCAAAGTACCTATCAAGATCGCAGTGGGAACCGACCGCGAACAAATGCCAGTAGCCCACCCGTATCTACCATGCACTGCCATGGGTCAATTCCTGGAAATATTCCCTCAATAAAGCGCGCACCGTGCCGATACCAGTCCAAAGCCCTGCGGACATCCTAGCCATGCGCAACAACCAGCCCATTACCCAGAGAGAACGGACTTTCCCTGCCAAGCAGCGGTTGATTTCCACCACCAATGCCAAAGGCGTGATCACTTACTGCAACGATGCCTTCATCGAAATCAGTGGTTTCACCCGCGATGAATTGATGGGCGCAGCGCACAACCTGGTGCGTCATCCTGATGTGCCGCCTGCCGTGTTTGCTCACATGTGGCAGACCCTCAAGCAGGGGCTGCCCTGGATGGGCATCGTCAAAAACCGTTGCAAGTCGGGTGACCACTACTGGGTCAATGCGTACGTCACACCGATTTTCGACAACAATCAGGTCGTCGGCTTCGAGTCAGTGCGCGTCAAGCCCACTGCCGAGCAAATTCGCCGGGCCGAGGCCCTGTACCAGCGTATCAACCAAGGCAAGCCTGCTGTGCCGCGCCGTGATCGTTGGTTACCCGTGTTGCAGGACTGGTTGCCATTCATCCTGATCAGCCAGATAGGCTTCCTCATCGGCAACTGGCTCGGACACTCATGGGGTTTTGCCTTGGCGGCAGCGTTGTCGGTCCCCCTGGGCCTGCTCGGCCTGACCTGGCAACAACGTGGGCTCAAGCGCTTGTTGCGCCTGGCCGAACAGACCACGTCCGATCCACTGATTGCGCAGATGTATACCGACAGCCGTGGCGTGCAGGCGCGCCTGGAAATGGCCATGCTCAGCCAGGATGCCCGGATGAAGACCTGCCTGACACGGTTGCAGGACAGCGCCGAGCACCTGAGCGATCAGGCGCGTCAGTCAGACGAGCTGGCGCATATGAGTTCATCAGGCCTGGAGCGCCAGCGTGTGGAAACCGAACAGGTCGCTGCCGCAGTGAACCAGATGGCCGCCACCACCCAGGAGGTGGCCAACCATGTACAACGCACCGCCGATGCGACCCAGCAGGCTAATCGCTTGACAGGCCAGGGCCGTCAAATTGCCGGTGAAACCCGGGCAGCCATCGAACGCTTGTCAGCCGCAGTTGGAGAAACTGGCCAGACCGTGACGCAATTGGCCAAGGACAGCGACGAGATCGGCGGTGTGGTCGATGTCATCAAGGGCATTGCCGACCAGACCAACTTGCTGGCGTTGAACGCCGCCATCGAAGCGGCACGGGCAGGCGAAATGGGCCGGGGCTTCGCCGTGGTTGCCGACGAAGTGCGGCAGCTGGCCCAGCGCACGGCCGAATCGACCGGGCAGATTCACGGCCTGATCGCCAAGCTCCAGCAAACTGCCAGCAACGCCGTGACGACCATGGAAAGTGGGCACCGCCAGGCCCAGGAAGGTGTCGATCGGGTCATGCAGGCTGACGAGGCGCTAGTGGGCATCAGTGAAGCCGTGGCGAACATCACCGACATGGCCACGCAAATTGCCGCTGCGACAGAGGAGCAGACTGCGGTGGCCGACGAGATCAGCCGTAACATCAGCACTATTGCCGACCTGGCCGACCAAACTGCCGAGCAGGCACAGCACTCGGCAGTGCTGAGTGAGGCCCTCAACAGCACGGCCGGTAGCCAATATTCACTGGTGGAGCGGTTCAACCGCTAGATCGGATAGCCCGCGCGGGGTCGGCATCGTCGACCCTTCGCATGATCAACGCTACCAGTCAAGCCGCAGACGGGTTTCGAAATGACGGGCCTGCCCGGTCAACGGATCATCGAAACTCAGGCTTTGCGCCAGCAACTTCAGCGGCCGTTGATAGTCATCCTCTACATCAAGCAATGCCGGGTAGAACGGGTCGTTACTGATGCCTGCCCCTAAAGCAGCCATGTGCACCCGCAGCTGATGCGTCTTGCCCGTGACAGGCGAGAGCTCATACCGCCACTGCTCCTTGTTCTTTTCCAATACGCGGGCGTGCGTCTCACTGTTGGCCGGCCCTTGCACCTCATGCATGCGAAAGAACGGCTCCCCGTGTTCCAGGCGGCTGCGGTGTACCAGTGGGAAGGTATGTTGCCCAAGCGCTGCAGCAATGGCCTGATAGCGTTTTTCGATCCGCCGCTCTGGAAACAAGCGCTGGTAAGCGCTGCGTGACTCAGGGTTGGCCGAGAACAGCACCAGCCCCGCCGTGTGCCGATCGATGCGGTGCAGGGGCACCAGGTGCGGATTGTCCAGCCGATGGATGAGACGGCGCAGCAAGGTCTGCTCCACGTACTCACCCCCTGGGGTGACCGGCAGAAAATGGGGTTTGTCAGCTACCACCAGGTGTTCGTCCACATGCAATATCGCTTCCTGCACGGGAATCACTCGCTCGTTCGGCACTTCGCGAAAATAGTGCAGACGCAGACCGCGCTTGTAGGGATGACCGGCCGAAATAGCCTGGCCGTCCGCGCTCAGCACCCGTCCCCGGGCAAAACGGTCCACCCACTGGCTACGGTCAATGGCCTTGAAGTGATCGCACAAGCAATCGAGCACCGTAGCCCATTGACCAGGAGGCAGACATACCGTGCTGGCTTGCAGTCGGGCGGGGTCGAATGGAGTCATCGTCGGGCTCGGAACCTGGCTTGGCGGCGTATTATCCTTCAAGCCCCGCCGATCAGCCAGCCTGGGCCAGCGACTCGCTGCGCGCCTTGAGCCAGCGCAGCACCTGGACGGGCTCCCAGCGGCTGGGGTCGTACAGCGCATACACCAGCCCTTCATAACCCACCACATCCAGCCCCCGGTGGTAGCCAGCCCGCTGGAACAGCGCCTCCACCTCTGCAAAGCAGGTGTTGAAGTGCACCTTGCCGAAAGGCGTGCGGTCGTCGGTGACCAGGCCTTCAAGCCGAAGCTCCAGGACAGCATCGGCCACCCTGTCGATGGGCATCCGATTGACGCTGTACTTCAATTGCTCGACGTTGAGCATGGGCTCACCTTGATACTGTATTTATGTACAGCATACGAACATCCTTCCGTTGCCGTCAATCCGTCTCATACCAGACCCGCGAGGTAACCGCCTCCCTTGCGCAGGGTGAGCACCTGTCGGCGTGGAACGCCAGGGGTTACAGACAGGTGCACCCAGCGGTCGAATTCCAGTATGAGCTGATCGAACGCGATCGGGCTTGTGCTGATACGGTGCACCGTTTCCCTGGGAGAACGCTCGATGATCGTGAAGTCAGCGGCGAGCCCCTGCATGTGCTGGCTGTTGGAGGCGCCGCCGAGCAACCGGTTGACTTGCTCGCTGCGGTATCCGCTGCTGATGATGATCGGCGCGTTCCATAGGGCACGCACCTGTTCAAGGGTTTCGCACAGCAGACGAAGATTGTCGATGATCAGTTGGGAAGGCGTGTTATCAACACTGTTCCGGGCCGCGACCTGGGAGACGGTCATTTCGTTGAGAGTGAAATGTGGGGTGAGCAACATGACGTTCAGATCCGATAACAGAAGGCGGAGTCGACACTCAGGCTGCGCCCAGTGCCTGAATCGGATCATCGTATTGATGTTTCTGCAGTGGAGCAGGGTCAAAGCTCCACTAGGGGTTTGGGTGCCTCAAAAAGGCCGCTACTTGTTCGGCATCGAAAGGCCAAAGCAATTCCGCCGCATTGTCGCGACGTCTCAGCACGGGGATTGCAAGGCCATAACGCTCGAACAGCGCATCGCTTTCGGCAATGTCGACCAGTTCGACGAGCAATCCATGATCGACAAAAGGCATCAGTATGGCCTCAGCCACCTCGCACAAATGACAACCCAAGGTGCCGAACAGCTGGCATTCAGGCAACATGGCACATATCCTCACTCAGTTGCACAGGCCGTTATACTATGCCGTCCTACTGACGTCTGCATCTGTTGAGTATCAGTCCTGGCTCGTAGCGCCTATCCGGTGCAAGGACAAATCTGCCCCCTCAAACTCTTGTTCGTGACTGAGCCGCAAGCCAAGTACCTTGCGGATCACGCCATAGACGGCCAGGCCACCCAGCAGCGCCACGGCTGCACCGGCCAGGCTTCCCAGCAGTTGGCTGTAAACGCTGACCCCACCCAGCCCCCCCATCCAGACCTGCCCAAAAATACCGCAGGCGACACCGCCCCATACCCCACACAACCCATGCAGGGGCCACACACCCAGAACATCATCGATCTTCCAACGGTTCTGCGCGGCGGTGAATGCCCACACGAACAGAACTCCGGCCACCAGACCCGTAGCCAGCGCGCCCACGGGATGCATGATGTCGGAGCCTGCGCAAATGGCGACCAGCCCTGCCAGCGGGCCGTTGTGCAGGAACCCTGGGTCGTTGCGACCCACCAGCAGCGCGGCCAGCGTGCCGCCAACCATGGCCATTAATGAATTTATAGCGACCAGGCCGCTGATGCCCTGCAAGGTTTGCGCACTCATCACGTTGAAGCCGAACCAGCCGATGATCAGTATCCACGAGCCCAAGGCCAGAAACGGGATGCTCGAGGGCGCGAACGCGACCAATCGCCCTTCACGGTAGCGCCCGCGTCTGGGGCCCAGCAGCACAACCGCAGCCAGCGCCAGCCAGCCGCCCATGGCATGTACCACCACCGAGCCGGCAAAATCATGGAACGGCGCACCAACATGCACCTGTAACCACGCTTGGACGCCAAAGTTGCCATTCCACACTATCCCCTCGAAAAAGGGATACACCAGTGCCACGATCAATGCCGTGGCGCACAGTTGCGGTGCAAAGCGCGCTCGCTCCGCAATCCCGCCAGAGATGATCGCCGGTATGGCAGCTGCGAACGTCAGGAGGAAAAAGCACTTGACCAAGGCGTAGCCATTATCGGCCGCCAGGGTTGCGGCAGGCTGGAAAAACGCAACCCCGTAGGCCACCCAATAGCCGACGAAGAAATAGGCGATCGCCGACACGGCGAAATCGCTCAGAATCTTGGACAGGGCGTTGACCTGATTCTTGTAGCGTACGGTGCCGACCTCAAGAAACGCGAAGCCGGCATGCATGGCGAGCACCAGAATGGCGCCTACCAGGATGAACAACGTATTTGAACCGTTTACCTGAGACTGAATCGCGCTTGAAGTCATATCCATGAAGCAGCAGCACCTTTCGGCGGCACCAACAATGCTCAGTCGACCCCCATGCTGCACCGCTTCGGTGCCTGGCAAGGCTGTTATGGGCACTTGCCACGAATGGACGGGAGCCCAATCTGGCAGTCTGGGCAATTTGGGTTAATGTTTAGGCGTGGCGGGTGGCACGCGCTCCGAAGCAGCGCAGCGTGTTGAGAGGGCGCCCTGCAACGATGCATAAACCAAGCAAAGCCTGTACCAGTGTGCTGACTTGAACCTTCCAGTAGCCACGTCACTCGAAGTACCAACATCAACCGACAGGGAGAGACACATGGCCAGCAATTCGGCAAAGCATGCACAAGATGTACTGATGGCTGACTTCCAGGCACTGGTCCGCGACACGGAGAAGCTGCTGGCCGATACCGCCAACCTGGCAGGTGACCAGGCGCAAGTGCTGCGCGAACAGATGCACGAGCGCCTGGCGCAGGCACGCGAGGCGCTGGAAGTCACCCAGGAATCATTGCGCGAACGCAGCCAGGAGGCACTGGGCAGCGCCGAGCAGTATGTCCAGGAAAAACCCTGGCATGCCATTGGTATCGCCGCCGGCGTTGGCCTGTTCATCGGCCTGCTGGCGAACCGTCGTTAAGGGGTTTTCATGGACAATGACGCCATCGGCACCGGTGCCACCGGCAAGCGGCTCGGTGCAGCTGTTCTTGGGCTGCTGCACAGCCATATAGAACTGTTCGGCATCGAACTGCAGGAGCAGAAAGGACGAACCCTGCGCCTGTTGCTGTTCGCAGGCCTGGCACTGGTTTTCGCGCTGCTGCTGTTGACAGCGCTTTCCGGGTTGGTGCTTGTTCTGCTCTGGGACACTTATCGCCTGGCCGGCATAATTGGTCTGTGCGTGTTCTATGGACTGGCAGCGCTGTACTGTGGCCTGCGCCTGAAAGGCGCGGTGTTCGACGAGTCCTCGCCCTTCCACTCCACGCTTGAGGAACTGGCCAAAGATCGGGAGCGCCTTCTGCCATGAACCTGCCTGACTTGCCCAATACACGTAATCCGCGTGAACTGCGCAAAGCGCTGCTGCGCCTGCGCATGGAAATGCACCGCCAGGAAATCCGCCATGAAACCGGCCAATTGCTCGAGCCTGTGCGGCGCATACGCGGCATGGGGAGCTCGCTCCATGCCGGGCTTGGCATCAAGCATGCACCCTTGTGGGGCATAGGGGCGGTAGTGGCCATGGGCTTTTTGACAGGCAAGGGCGTTCGAAGTGGTGGTCTTCCCCGCCTTGTCCGCCTAGGTGCCAGCCTGATTCCCTTGGTCAAGCTTTTCATGCAGAGCAACCGTCGCCGCCGGTGATCCTCACCTCACGCCGTGTCTGTGGTTGATCGCGGACAAGAACCACTGACACGGCGTATGCTTCGCTGCAACCCCTTCTGGAGACTGCGCCTTGGATTGGCATACCCTGCTCACCCGCGAACGCTTGGGCAAAGCTCAGTACAGTGCTGAAGAATTGGGACGCAGCCCGTTTCACAAAGACCATGACCGCATTATTTTCTCCGGCGCATTTCGTCGCCTGGGGCGCAAGACGCAAGTTCATCCTGTCACCAGCAACGATCACATTCACACGCGCCTGACGCACTCGCTGGAGGTGAGTTGCGTAGGCCGCTCCCTTGGCATGCGCGTTGGGGAAACCCTGCGTACAAGCTTGCCTGACTGGTGTGAACCGAGTGACTTGGGCATGGTGGTGCAGTCGGCCTGCCTTGCCCATGACATCGGTAATCCCCCCTTCGGACACTCCGGTGAAGATGCCATCCGTCATTGGTTTCAGCAGGCCGCCAATCGTGGTTGGCTGGACGACATGCGCGACGATGAACGTGCCGACTTCCTCAATTTCGAGGGCAATGCGCAAGGCTTTCGGGTACTGACGCAGCTGGAATACCACCAGTTCGATGGGGGCACCCGCTTGACCTATGCCACCCTCGGAACCTACCTCAAGTACCCCTGGAGCGCGCGTCATGCCGATGCCTTGGGCTACAAAAAGCACAAGTTCGGGAGTTACCAGAGCGAATTGCCGCTGTTGGAACAGATTGCAGCTCGCCTGGGCCTGCCCCAAGTAGACGATCAGCGCTGGGCACGCCATCCCCTGGTGTATTTGATGGAGGCTGCCGATGACATCTGCTATGGCCTGATCGACCTGGAAGATGGCCTGGAAATGGAGCTTCTGCAGTACGCTGAAGTTGAAGCGCTGTTGCTCGATCTGGTAGGCAGCGACCTGCCGGAAACCTACAGGCAGCTCGGTCCAAGTGACTCGAGGCGCCGCAAGTTGGCGATCCTGCGCGGCAAGGCTATCGAACACCTGACCAATGCGGCGGCGCAGGCCTTCGTGGAACAGCAGGAAGCACTGCTCGCCGGCCATTTGACCGGTGATCTTGTCGAGCACATGCACGGCCCCGCTAAACGTTGCGTACTGCATGCCAAGGCGATGGCGCGAAACAAGATTTTTCAGGACAAGCGCAAGACGCTTCACGAGATCGGTGCCTACACCACGCTGGAAATCCTGTTGAACACCTTCTGTGGCGCCGCACTGGAGCAACATGGGGGGCGCACGCCCTCGTTCAAAAGCCGTAGGGTATTGGACCTGCTAGGCAACAATGCCCCCGACCCCCATGGTTCGCTTTATCAGGCTTTTCTGCGCATGATCGATTTCATAGCCGGTATGACCGACAGCTACGCAAGCGAAATGGCACGGGAGATGACAGGGCGCTCCGGCTCTGCATGAAGATGCGCAGAAAATCTGTCGGTCTGCGCTTTCAAACGGTTGAATCAGGAAAGACTTACATCCAATTCAACCAACCTTGGATACCGAGTTCAAACCATAAACATCAGCTAACAAACAAGGTTTGACTTTGGTTGTTGATGCAACCGTACGTAAGTAGTTTTTGTTAAATTTGTAGGCCATTTCCTATATACGGTTATTGAGCCGCCCCCGCATTACTTGCCGCTTTCAACTGGGTTAAGGTGCCAACTGTCACCCTCATTGATAGCAGGGAAGTAGAACATGTACTCCATATTCATCGTCGACGACCATCCGGTAATCCGGCTGGCAGTGCGCATGCTTCTGGAAAATCAGAATTACAAAATCGCTGGCGAATCGGACAATGGCGTGGATGCCATGCAGATGATTCGCGAAACCAATCCAGACCTGATCATCCTGGACATCAGCATCCCCAAGCTCGATGGCCTGGAAGTACTGGCACGGTTTCAGTCAATGGCAATGTCACAGAAAATCCTTGTGCTGACCGCGCAGTCGCCAGCGCTGTTCGCAGTGCGCTGCATGCAATCAGGGGCAGCGGGCTATGTCTGCAAGCAAGAAGACCTGAGCGAACTACTCAGCGCGGTCAAGGCGGTTTTGGCTGGGTATAACTACTTTCCCAGCCAGGCGATGCAGACTCATGCACCTGTTGACAACGACCTGCAACTTCTAAGTACCGTCAATGATCGGGAATTGATGGTTCTTCAACTTTTCGCACAAGGGCGAACCAACAAGGAGATTGCAAAAGGCATGTTTCTAAGCAGCAAGACGGTCAGTACCTACAAGAAACGCCTCATGCACAAACTCGAAGCCAGCACGTTGGTCGATCTGATCGACATGGCTAAGCGCAACGCACTGGTCTGAGGGCTTCATGGCACGTTTTATCGCCCTCCTGCTCCTGGTCGCCACACTGCCAGGCAACCTGGCGAACGCCGGGCAGCAAGGCGCGTCCCAGCTGTCCCTGGTCGCTCGCTCCACCGCACGGCCCGCCATGCCTGCGATCACCCCTGAACAACAGCAATGGCTGAATGCTCGCCACGAACTGGTGGTCGGCACCTCTGCCCCGGATTATCCACCTTTTGACATCAGCAGTGGGGGGCGCGACTATCAAGGCCTTACCGCAGAGTACGCCAGCCTGCTTGGCAAGGCGCTTGACCTGCCGGTACGCGTGCTGCGCTATCCAAGCCGCCAGGCGGCGCTGCAGGCGCTCAAACAAGGCGACATCGATCTGCTGGGCAGCGCCAACGGCTATGACGCCAAATATGAAGGCGTGGTGCTGTCGCACGCCTACGCCATCGATCAACCCGTGCTGGTCACGCGAGAGGACGAACATCGGGCGCTGGACACTGGCCTGGCAGGCATGCGCCTTGGCATGCTGTATCACTACCTGCCGAGGAAAGAAGTACTCAGTGTCTATCCCGATGCCAAGGTCCTGGCCTTCGGATCATCCAGCGAAGCCTTGAATGCGGTGGCGTTCGGCCAGGCCGATGTCTTCATCGGCGACACGATTTCCACCCACTATCAACTCAACCGCGGGCACCTGCCAAGGCTGCGTATGGCCAGCTTTGGCAACCATGAAGCATTTGGCTTCGGCTTTGCCCTGCGCAAGCAAGACACGGTACTGCTCGCGCTGGTCAATGCTGCGCTCGACAGTCAGTCCCCCGCCCTGCGTTCGAGCATATTCAAACGCTGGAGCGCAGGCAGCGATTTGCTTCTGACCGACCGCAAGCTTCGACTGACGCGTACCGAAGAGCAGTGGTTGCAGCGTCATCCGGTCATGCGTGTCGTTGTCGACGGTACGGCGGCGCCATTGTCTTACTTCGACAAATCGGGCTATTTCCGCGGCATCACCGCCGACCTGCTGGAACTGATCAGCCTGCGTACGGGCTTGCGTTTCGAGGTGCAACGGGCCAGTGGCATCGCGGACATGATTGCCCGGGTCAAGGACGGGCGCGCCGATGTGATCGCTGCACTGGCAAGCGGCAGCATCGACCAGAACGATCTGCAGATCAGTCAGGCATATCTGGACAGCACCTACGTGCTGGTCAATCACAAGGGCAACGCGGCAGCCACTTCGCTGGACGATCTGCGTGGGAAGCGGATCGCAATCACGCGCTACAGCGCCCTGGACACCATGCTCTCGCGCTACCACCCGCAAATTGGCTGGATAGAAACGGAAAGCTCGTACTACTCCATGGCCCTGCTCAACAGCGGAGCAGTGGATGCGGTCATCACCACACTGATCGACGCCAACCACGCCTTGGCCAGCAATCCCGACCTGATCATCCGCACCACAGTGGGCAGCGAACCTGCCAGTTATGCAATGGCCACCAGCACCCCCTCCAAAACCCTCATTTCAATTCTGGACAAGGCACTTTCGAGCATTTCACCTGAAGAGCTGGGGGTAATCAACAACCGCTGGCGAGGCTTCACCCTGTTCGAAGATGCCAAGGGCGAGGGGTTGCGCCGCTTGACGGTATTGGTAGCCCTGGGTGCGGCGGTATTGCTGTTGCTGGCCCTGTTGTGGAATGCCCGCCTGCGTTTGCAGATCCGTCAACGCCAGCAAGCAGAGCGCGCCCTGAACGATCAGGTGGCATTCATGCGCGCATTGCTCAACGGTACGCCACACCCGATGTACGTCCGTGATCGAGAAGGCTGCCTGCAAAGCTGCAACTACAGCTACCTCGAAGCGGTTCAGGCCAGCGCCGAGGAGGTCCTGGGCAAGCAACTGGAGAGCAGCCTGTTTGCCGACTGCGAACAGACCCGACAAATCCAGAACGACTACGCCAAGGTGATGGCGGCTGGTACGCCGTTGATCATGGACCGTCCCTTGCGCATCAAGGCCCGGGAAATCACCATCTACCACTGGATCCTGCCCTACCGGGATTCGTTGGGCGAGGTACAGGGCATCATTGGCGGATGGATCGATATCAGCGACCGTCGCCAGCTGGTCAACGAGTTGCGTCAAGCCAAGCAGCAGGCCGATGACGCCAACCGGGCCAAGAGCACGTTCCTGGCCACCATCAGTCATGAAATCCGCACGCCCATGAACGCGGTCATCGGCATGCTCGAACTCGCCGTCAAGCGCGCCGAGCAGGGCCAGGTCGATCGCGGCGCCCTTCAGCTGGCCCACCATTCGGCCAAGGACCTGCTTGGCTTGATTGGCGATATCCTGGACATCGTGCGCATAGAGTCAGGGCACCTCACGCTGGTCCCTGAAGTGGTCGATCTGGCTGAATTGCTCGAGTCGGTAGGGCGCATATTCGAAGGCCAGGCCAGGCAGAAAGGGTTGGCGCTGGAAGTCATCATCGAGCCCGCGGCACGTTGTCATGTCCTGCTGGACCCCTTGCGTTTCAAGCAAGTGCTTTCCAACCTGGTAAGCAACGCCATCAAGTTCACCGAGCATGGGCAGGTACGCATCCACGCCAAGCTACTACAGAAGGAAGACAGCGCCAGCTCGCTGTTGGACATGGAGGTGCGCGACAGCGGCATCGGTATCCACCCGGACGACATGGAACGCCTGTTCCATCCGTTCGTTCAGGCGAACCCGCACAGTCAGGGCGCACGCGCGGGCACCGGGCTGGGCCTTACCATCTGCCGAACACTGTGCGAAATGATGGGGGCCGACCTCAGTATCAAGAGCCTGGAAGGCCTGGGCACTCAAGTCCGGGTGAAGATGCCGCTGCAACAGGCTGACACTGCAGTGCAATCGGCACCGGTACTGGCTGCCGAGCGCTTGAAGGCACTCGACCCCCACCTCAAGGTGCTGGTGATCGATGATCACCCTGCTAACCTGCAACTGATGGCGCAGCAGCTCGGTTATCTCGGGCTGCAGCATGCGACGGCCGAGGACGGTCGCGAAGGCCTGACGGCATGGCGAGCAGGCGACTTCGATGTGCTGGTGCTCGATTGCAACATGCCCCACATGAACGGCTACCAACTGGCGACTGCGGTGCGTGCCGAAGAGCAGCGAACAGGACGCAGGCGCTGCATGATCCTGGGCTATACCGCCAACGCACAACCCGAGGTACGGCGCAAATGCCTTGACTCGGGCATGGACGATTGCCTGCTCAAGCCCATCAGCCTCAGCACCCTGAGTCAGCACCTTGCAGCAGTGAACATGCAGCGCCGAAAAAAGAACCGACGCAAACCCTATTGCCTGGATGGGCTCAGCGCGGTGGTTGGGCATGACCCGGCTGATCATCTGCGATTCCTCCAGACGCTGCAACAAAGCCTGGAGACAGACTTCACGCTCTTGATGGACCTGAAGCCTGATCAAGATCAACAGGCCATCGCCGCCCAAGCGCATAAAATTCTGAGCGCAGCACGCATGCTGGAAGCGGCAGCGCTGATGCGAGCCTGCGCCGCCCTTGAAAATGAGGACCTCACCCCTGCCCAAGTGCGAGTGCGACGACAAGCCTTGGGCAGGCACATGCGCCGTGTGCACCGAGCGCTGACGCTGGACTTGTCGACAACCACGTGCACGCAGGCGGGCAACCGGGCGTGTTAACTGATAGACTGCGCGGCGTTATTACCTAAGAGGATTGTTTCATGGCCACAAACCGCTCCCGTCGTCTGCGCAAGAAGCTGTGTGTCGACGAGTTTCAGGAATTGGGCTTCGAGCTGAACCTGGAATTCAAAGAGGATCTGGATGACCAGGCAATCGATGCATTCCTCGACGCGTTCCTTGCCGAAGCCATGGATGCCAACGGCCTCGACTATGTCGGCGGTGACGATTACGGCCTGGTGTGCTCGGTCAAGCGTGGCTCGGTCACCGAAGAGCAGCGCGCTGCCGTCGAAAGCTGGCTCAAAGGCCGCAGCGAACTGACCAAGGTCGAAGTCAGCCCACTGCTCGACGCCTGGTACCCGGAAAAGCCGATCAACAAGGCGGAGTAATCTCTGTCGGGTTCGTTCGCAGAAGGCCACCCCCAGGGGTGGCCTTTTTACTTTCGGGTCTGCGCACAAGCCGCAGTGCAGAACACACTCACCGTAGCGGTCCGATGTGAAACCCATGTGCATCGAACTGGCGCAACCCCGGGGGGCTTGGGGCATAATGCGTGTGCATTCGTTCTGGGGCCATCATTCCTCTACAGCCCCAATGCCCTTTCTCCTCTTTGCAGGGTATCCGTTGATCATGATCAAAACGCTCCGCCCCATCCTACTCGCCGGCCTGTTGCTGCCTTTGGCCCTGACCAGCCAGGCCGCTGCGGTCAATACAAGCCTTCCACCCAAGGTGCAGCAGGCACTCAAGGCCAATAAGCTACAAGACACGGCATTGTCATTGGTGATGCTGCCCTTGGATGGCCCCGGCACAGCCACGGTGTTCAACGCCGACGTGTCCGTGAACCCTGCCTCGACCATGAAGTTGGTCACCACCTATGCTGCCCTGGAGCTGCTGGGGCCGACCTACCAGTGGAAAACCGAGTTCTTCACCGACGGCACGCTCAGCAACGGTGTACTCAACGGCAAC
This sequence comes from Pseudomonas sp. SGAir0191, assembly GCF_002812565.2. NCBI lineage: Bacteria > Pseudomonadati > Pseudomonadota > Gammaproteobacteria > Pseudomonadales > Pseudomonadaceae > Pseudomonas > Pseudomonas sp. SGAir0191. The sequence continues at coordinate 1,643,107 of NZ_CP025035.2, read as the reverse complement.
CTCTATCTCAAAGGTGGAGGCGATCCGAAGCTGAACATGGAAAAGCTGTGGTTGCTGATGCGTGACCTGCGCGCCAACGGTGTGCGCACCATTACAGGTGACCTGGTGCTTGACCGCAGCCATTTCGTGCAGCCCAACCTGCCGCAATTCAATGACGACGGAGGTGACCAGAACAAGCCGTTCCTGGTGAAGCCTGACGCATTGCTGGTCAATCTCAAGGCCTTGCGCTTCGTGGCTCGCAACGATGGGGGCAGGGTCAGCGTTGCCGTGGAGCCGCCGATTGCCAGCATTCGCATCGACAACCAGGTCAAGGCTGTCAACAGCAAGAATTGCGCAGGCGACGTACGCTACAACCCCGTGCCACAGCCGGACGGCATCACCGTGACTGTCAGTGGTCAACTGGGCGATGGCTGCAACTCCCAGACCTACCTCTCGCTGCTCGATCACCCGACCTATGCCGCCGGTGCGGTACGTGCCATCTGGAGCGAGCTGGGGGGTACCATCCAAGGTGCCGATCGCATCGAAAACGTGCCCAAAAGCGCCCGGTTGCTTGCGCGTGCATTCTCACCGGACTTGGTTGAAATCATCCGTGACATCAACAAGTACAGCAACAACACCATGGCTCAGCAGCTGTTCCTGAGCCTGGGTGCCCAGTTCCGGACCGATGCCGATGGCGATGACGCCCGTGCCGCGCAGCGTGTCGTGCGCCAGTGGCTGGCCAAGAAAGGCATCACTGCACCGCATCTGGTGATGGAAAACGGCTCAGGCCTATCCCGGGCCGAGCGCGTGAGCACTCGTGAGATGGCAGCCATGCTGCAAGCGGCCTGGAAAAGCCCTTACGCTGCCGAGTTCATGAGCTCGCTGCCGCTGGTGGGTATGGATGGCACCATGCGCAAACGGCTCAAGCGTACCGCCATGACCGGTGAGGGCCACATCAAGACCGGTACGCTCAACACCGTACGCGCAATCGCTGGTTTCAGCCGTGACAGCAACGGCCATACCTGGGCAGTGGCCGCCATCCTCAACGACCCCAAACCGTGGGGCGCCTCTCAAGTGCTTGACCAGGTGCTGCTGGACCTCTACCGCCAGCCCAGCGCAGGCGCCAGTACAGCCGCCAAGTGACCTGCATGGCCTGTGCCCCGCAAGGGCACAGGCAACGGCGCATCAACGCAACTGCAGCTTCCAGGCACGGTGGATGCGGTTGTTGCGGGCGAAGTCCGGGTCAAGCGTCTGGGCGGTGATTTCTTCCACGGCGTAACGAGCAGACAGGTGCTCGTCGAGCTGGAACTTGCGGAAGTTGTTGGAAAAATACAGCACGCCACCTGGGGCCAGACGCGCCATCGCCAAGTCCAGCAACTGAACGTGGTCGCGCTGGACGTCGAACACACCTTCCATGCGCTTGGAGTTGGAGAACGTGGGCGGGTCGATGAAGATCAGGTCGTAGCTTTCACGTTCGGCCTCCAACCACGCCATGACATCGCCCTGCTCCAGACGATTGCGCTCTGAAAAGCCGTTGAGCGCCAAGTTGCGCCGCGCCCAGTCCAGATAGGTTTTCGACAAGTCGACACTGGTGGTGCTGCGCGCCCCGCCTTTGGCGGCATGTACAGTCGCCGTCGCGGTATAGCAGAACAAGTTCAGGAAACGCTTGCCGGCCGCCTCACGCTGAATGCGTACGCGCATCGGCCGATGGTCCAGAAACAGGCCGGTATCGAGGTAGTCGGTAAGATTGACCAGCAGCTTGACCCCAGCTTCCGACACTTCCTGAAAACGACCTTCCGTGCCCTGGCGCTCGTACTGGCGGGTTCCGCTTTGACGCTCCCGGCGCTTGAGCACTACGCGTTGAGGCGAAATACCAAGGGCCTGGGGGATGGCCGCCAGCGCGTCGAGCAGACGACCCTGTGCCTTGTCGGGGTCGATCGAACGCGGTGCCGCGTATTCCTGCACGTGCACCCAGTCCTGATACACGTCTACAGCCAGGGCGTATTCGGGCATATCCGCATCGTACAGACGGTAACAGCTGACCTGTTCGCGGCGAGCCCACTTGCCCAGTTGCCGAAGGTTTTTCTGCAGGCGGTTAGCGAACATCTGCGCACCCTCGGACAGGCGTGCAGGCTCGCTGGCCAATGGCGCCGGCTCGTGTGCTTGCGGTGCTTGCGCCTGTTCGGTCCGGCGCTCGCCGGTGACGAACTGGTCCGGCTGGACCTTGAACAACAGCAGTTTGCAGGGCAGTGCACCGTTCCAGAATGCGTACTGCTTGTGGCTACGCAGACCCATGCGCTTGCCCAGCTGCGCAGCGCCGGTAAAGACGGCAGCTTCCCAACCCATGCATGCCTGACGCAGGCGTTCGCCAAGGTTCTGGTAAAGGTAAAGCAGGCTGGCTTCGTCACCCAGACGCTCCCCGTAGGGTGGGTTGCTGATGACCAAGCCTTTCTGGTTCTGGTCCGGGCGCGGCTCGAATGTGCTCACTTCGCCTTGATAGATCTTCACCCAATCGCTCAGGCCTGCACGCTCGACGTTGTTGCGCCCTGGCTGAATCAAGCGAGGATCGGCTTCATAGCCGCGGATCCACAACGCAGGTTTGGCCAGGCCAGCTTCGGCGCGCGCCTGCGCCTGTTCATGCACCTTGCGCCAGAGCGCGGGCACATGGCCCAGCCACGCCGTGAACCCCCAACGCTCACGCTTGAGGTTGGGAGCGATGTCCGCGGCGATCATGGCCGCCTCGACCAGGAAGGTGCCGACACCACACATGGGGTCGGCCAGTGCGCCGCCCTGGGCCGCGATGCGTGGCCAGCCGGAGCGAATCAACACCGCGGCGGCGAGGTTTTCCTTGAGCGGTGCTGCACCTTGCTGCAGGCGATAACCCCGCTGATGCAGACTATGGCCGGAAAGGTCCAGCGACAGGATCGCTTCGCCCCGGTCAAGGCGCAGGTGGACGCGCACATCCGGGTCGATCTTCTCCACCGACGGGCGTAGCCCGTCACGGTTGCGCAGTTTGTCGACAATGGCATCCTTGACCTTGAGGGCGCCGAAATGGGTATTGTCGATCCCCGACCCATGACCGCTGAACTCAACTGCCAGGGTACCGTCAGCGGCCAGGTGATCAGCCCACTCCACGGCGTTGACACCGTCATACAGGTCGTCGGCGTTTTTCATGGAAAAACGCTTGAGTACCAGCAATACGCGGTTTGCCAACCGAGACCACAGGCACAAGCGGTAGGCTGTCTCCATGTCGGCAGCCCCGCGGATGGCCGAGGTGTGTTCACGGACCTCGTCCAGACCCAGGCTGCGGGCCTCTTCTGCAAGCAGGCTTTCAAGGCCTTTGGGACAAGTGAGGTAGAGTTCGAAACGGTCCGACATGAGTTATCCAGCACATTAGGGCTATTAGACTGGCGCTGCGACGCATCGCAACGCCCTGTTTACCTGCACGCCTTTTCAACAGGTGTGCAAGTGGCCATCTGCCCCTTGCGGAGGCGCAATGACCGGGCCGCCCGACTTACCCATCTCTGCCTGACGGCACAGACAGCTTAGATCATCGAGCAGTACATAAAATTCTTGCGAAGCCGGGGCCGATGTGACCCTTCGTCGCATTTCGAGCTATTTCAAACGCTTCGCAAGGGCGATGGCAAAATGGCGCCAAACTTCGACGAACCCTTGATTCTGCGGGCTTACAGCGGGAATAAGGATGAGTCGCATTTATTTACTTATCCCCTGACCCTCGGAAAGGTTACGTGCTTATGACAAATCGATCATTCCCACCGTAACCCGCATTGGTTAGAACTGAACACAGGCCGCATCGCAACGAAGCGGCACTTCAGGCTCGCGACGCCGGCAGCGAGCCCACACCGGCAGAACGATTCTGCCCGGCCTCCAGGAGGCCGACGGGACATTACAGTCAACAAGTGAGGGCAACACCCTATGAGAAGACTTAAGCGTGATCCGTTGGAAAGAGCATTTTCACGTGGCTACCAATATGGAGTCACCGGCAAATCCCGGGAGCTTTGCCCCTTTACCCTGCCATCTGTTCGTCAAGCCTGGATCAACGGCTGGCGGGAGGGCCGTGGTGACAACTGGGACGGTATGACTGGCACCGCCGGTATCCACAGGCTCAACGAAAATCACGCCGTAGGCTGATAGAGGACATTCATCCGATTTACCAGGCACGCCCCACCAGGGCGGCGGGCTGAGGCCCAAGGGCCCCATCAAGGGGCCCTTTTTTATGGGCGGGCTTACCGCTTGGGCATGGCGGCGATGGCGTCCACGGCTTCACGAATGAGTGCCGGCCCTTTGTAGATGAAGCCTGAGTAAATCTGCACCAGGCTCGCACCTGCGGCGATTTTTTCCGCCGCATGCTTTCCTTCCGTGATGCCCCCAGCTGCGATGATCGGCAGCTTGCCGCCCATTTCACCGGCCAATACCTGGACGATACGCGTGCTTTTCTGGCGCACTGGCGCACCTGAGAGTCCGCCCGCTTCACCGCCATAAGGCAGCGCCTCCACGCCCTCACGCCCGAGCGTGGTATTGGTCGCGATGACCGCGTCCATGCCTGAATCCACAAGCGCAGCGGCTACCAGTGCCGTTTCTTCATCGCTCATGTCAGGGGCAATCTTGATGGCCAAGGGAACGTGCCGGCCATGACGCACGCTCAGCTGCGCCCGCCGCTCTGCCAAGGCATCGAGCAATTGCTTGAGCGAATCTCCGAACTGCAGGCTGCGCAGCCCCGGTGTGTTTGGAGAGCTGACATTGACCGTGACATAGCTGGCCGCGCTGTAGACCTTGTCCAGGCAGATCAGGTAATCGTCCACCGCACGCTCGACGGGGGTATCGAAGTTCTTGCCGATATTGATACCCAGCACGCCCTTGTAACGGGCAGCGCTTACACGGCCCAGCAGATGATCAACACCCAGGTTATTGAAACCCATGCGGTTGATGATGGCAGTTGCCTCTGGCAAGCGGAACAGGCGCGGTTTGGGGTTGCCCGGTTGCGGGCGAGGCGTGACGGTGCCGATCTCGACGAACCCGAAACCCAGCTGGGCGAAGCCGTCAATGGCCGTACCGTTCTTGTCCAGGCCGGCCGCCAGGCCTACCGGATTTGCAAAATCAAGGCCCATGACCTTGACCGGCAATGAGGCCGGGCGCTTGCACAGCTTGCCGTTCACGCCAAGTCGGCCGCCGGCACCGATCAGGTCCAACGACAGATCATGAGAAGTTTCCGGTGACAGTTTGAACAGCAGCTGGCGGGCCAGGTTATACATGGGCAGACAAGACTCGGGGTGAGTGAGGGGGCGATTATAGCCATCGCTGACGGGACAGGACAGCCCGATGTTGGCCTGCAGGTTTGCTGCAGGTGAACGTATAGACAAATGTGCAGCAGGCAAACGCTGCCTTGGTTGGGCCTTATACCAGTGCTTGCCTGCTAGACATCACATGCTGTCAGGCAGGCAAAGAAAAACCCGGCCGAGGCCGGGTTTTTCATGAAGCTTCAAACCAATTACTTGGCCTGGGCTTCTACCTGAGCTTCAACGCGACGGTTGATAGCACGGCCTTCTTCGGTGGCGTTGTCGGCAACCGGACGGGTTTCGCCGTAGCCAACCGAGTCAACACGGCTGGATTCTACGCCGTACTGCTGGGTCAGAACCTGCTTGACAGCGTTAGCACGACGCTCGGACAGCTTCTGGTTGTAAGCGTCTGGACCTACGGAGTCAGTGTGACCTTCAACCACGGTGGTGGTCTGTGGGTACTGCTTCATGAAGTCAGCCAGGTTCTTGATGTCGCCGTAGCTGTTTGGCTTAACGACCGACTTGTCGAAGTCGAACTTGACGTCCAGCTCAACGCGAACGACTTCGGCAACAGCCGGGCAGCCGTCGGCGTCAACAGTGACGTTAGCCGGGGTGTCTGGGCACTTGTCGACGTTGTCGCAAACGCCGTCGTTGTCGGAGTCGGAGCAGACTTCAGCAACTGGAGCAGGTGCAGGAGCAGCCTGGTTCTTCGGGCTACCGCCGAAGTTCAGACCAACACCAACGCTTGGAGCCCACTCGGTGTCGCCTTGGTCGATGTTGTACTGAGCTTCAACGCCGGCACGGGCGTAGAACATGTCAGTGATGTACCACTTGGCGCCAGCGCCAACGTTGGCGAAGGTGGAGTGGTTACGACCACCGCGGCCGGTCTGGCCGATCGACTGGTGCGAGAAACCAGCGGAAACGTACGGACGGATGGCGTCGTACGGGTTGTTGAAGTGGTAAACGGCGTCCAGGGCAGTGTTGGAGCCCTTGATGTTCTTGCCGTCGTCGCCACGAGCGTTGTGGACTTCGTCGTAGCCCAGACGCAGTTCAACGTCGTCGGTCAGGAAGTAACCGATGGAGCCGCCGAACAGGTTACCGTCGTTTTTGAAGTCGCGCTGGCTGTCGAAGAATTCTTTCTTGTAGAAGATTTCAGTTTCGACGGCGCCTTGGCCTTGTGCCATAGCGCCAATCGAGGTGGCGGCTACGAGCGAACCAATGGCCAAGCCCAAGGTGTTTTTCAGTTTCATCCGTTAAATCCCCATCTGGTGATAGTTAAGCAGTCCCACCAAAACCGGGGGGACAACTCGTCGGCGAGTCTAGCAGAACTCGCCGGTTCGTTAGAGATATTTGCTGGTCGTTAAGTTTCATCGAGACCGGCAAATTTCTCCCGAAGCTTGTCAAGCGCACGCTTGTAACGCATTTTCGTCGCGCTGAGCCCCATGTGCATGATGTCCGCGATCTCCTGAAACTCCAGTTCGGCGACGAATCGCAGCACCAGGATTTCCCGATCGATCGGGTTCACATGGACCAGCCACTTGTCCAGCCCGCCCTTTTCTTCGGCCTTGGGTGCCTTGTCCTCGGACGCCTCTTCGACGGGGTCCAGGCTCAGGGCATCCATCAACCTGCGCTTGCGGCGCTCCTTGCGGTACTGGGTGATGCATTCATTGTAGGTGATGCTGTAAAGCCAGGTCTTGAATTTGGATTTTCCCTCGAAATTCTTCAGGCCATAGAGCACTTTCAACATCACTTCCTGACAGACATCGTCCGCGTCCCGGTCGTTCCCCAAATAACGTGCACACACGTTGAACAGGGTTCGCTGGTAGCGACGCATGAGCTCTTCATACGCGCGAGTGACGTGGTACAGCTCCTCATGCGAGCGCGCCACCAACTCTTCGTCGGTGAGTTCGCGGGGGTCGTAGCGCATGGGCGGCGTGGGAACTTTATTCAAAACGGATCTGGCCGACAGTCAGGTCAATGTCGCCGCAAGCGCCCCCGGGGGGGGGGCCGGTTTTTGCGGCGACATACATTAACAGCTTTGTTCGGTCAGCGGCTATTGACCCGCTGCTCGAGCAATTCCCGGTTGGACAGGGAAACCAGCTCGTCATCGTCGGTGAGGATCACCGTCTTGACCGTGCCAATCTCCTCGATATGCCCTTCGACCTCGCCAATGCGCACCTGCTGGCCCACCTGGAACAACTCGCGGACATAAATGCCGGCCAGGATCTGACCAGCGATTTCGCGGCTACCCAGGCCCATGGCCAGCGCAACGGCCAGACCAACGGTAATCAGGCCGATGACGATCACATGGTTGAGCAGGTCAGTCTTGACCTCCAGCTGGCTGATAGCCACTGAAATGCTGATGATGATCACCAGGCCCTGAACGATGCGCCCAAGCCCTGCGGCGTACTCAAGCCCTACGCCTTCGGCGGCGCCGCGCACCAGGCCGTTGGCCACCTGCGCCAGAAGAACGCCCGCGAGCAATATCAACGCGGCACCGAATACCTTGGGCAGATACAAGGCCAGCATGTCGAGCGTGGCGGAGACGCGCTCCAGGCCCAGCGACTCGGCGGCCGACACCAGGAAGATCAGCAGCACAAACCAGTAGACGATCTTGCCAATCAGCGTAGAAATCGGTACCTGAATGCCAACCCGGCCCAGCATCTTAGTCAGACCCGTACCAGCCATCAGGCGATCGAGGCCAAGCTTGGCCAGCAGTTTGGAGAGCAAGGTATCGAGCAGTTTGGCTACCACGAAGCCCAGCAGCACCACGACCAACGCGCCGAACAGGTTGGGGATGAAGTTCGCCACCTTGGTCCATAGGGCGGTCATGGCGGTGACCAGGCTCTGGGTCCAGAGATCGAGTTCCATATTCAGTCGGCCTTATCAGCTTTGCTGCCAGCGGCAGCGTTGCGGGAAGAATGTCTACGCACCGGCGCGACGTGCGCCGAGCCATTGTTGATGGCGATCATCAGCGCCTGGCTCCAACGGCCAAGCAAGCTGAACAGATCACCGGCGCCAACCTGGCGGTTGGCGGTCTTGAGCACGCGACCCAGGCAGGCGGCATCATCCTGGTCATGGCGGTCATTGCCGGACGGGGATGCCTTGAGCAGGTCACGCAGGGATTGTTCAAACGGATCGTGCATGGGCACCTCGCGTAGTATCAGCAAGAGACGAGACGGCTTGGCGACGGGTCACACCTTGCGTCGACCAGGCCGCCGCCGCGCTGGTGGCTATACCCACTGCAAGCGCCGGAACAACCACCACTGCCCTGCTGCCAGCCCCACTACCACCAGGCACGCCAGGAGAAACCCATAAGGGTTCTGCGCCCCAGGAATGCCACCCACGTTGATGCCCAGTAGCCCGGTGATGAAGCTCATTGGCAAAAAGATGCAGGTGATGATGCCGAACCGGTACATGGTGCGGTTCATGCGTTCGCTGCGGCGGCGGTCTTCGCTCTCGAGCACCAGTGCCGCACGTTCGCGGGTGAGTTCGAGCTCCTCGAGGTAGCGGATCAGGCTGTTGTTCAGCTCGTTCCAGTAATCGGCGTCGACCTCGGCAAACCAGCTCCACTTGCTGCGTGAAAGATGTGCATAGATGTCGCGCTGCGGGGCCAAAAAGCGTCGCAGCCCGGCCGCGCGGCGGCGGATCTGCTGCAAGCTGCCCTGGTCAGGTAGGTGGCGCTCGTCAGCCTCTACCTTTTCTTCCTCGAGGTCGACCAGCTCGGACAGGTCGCTGACCAAACCCTGGACTTTCTCGGTTAGCAGCTCGCCCATCAGCAACAGCAGCTCGGAAGCGGTCTTGGGCCCCCTGCCCTGCTCCAGCTGCAGCAGGATTTCGTCGCTGGCCCTCAGCGGGCGCAAGCGCAGGGAAATCACGCGCTGGGCCTGGGCGAAGATGCGTACCGAAACCATGTCTTCAGGCTCGGCGCCAGGGTTGAGGTTGACCCCGCGCAAAAAGAGCAGCAATTGCTCGTCGGCCATCGGCAGCAAGCGCGGCCGCGTGTTCTCTTCAAGCAACAGCTCACAGGCGAATTCACTGAGGCCACTTTCGCTCAGCAGCCAAGACCGGGTTTGGGGATGACTGCGATCCCAGTGCAACCAGAGGCTTTGCTCTGGCTGCAGTTGCAAGTCGCCCAGCTCGGTACGGGCGATGGCGCGTGCCCCGCCCTTGCCGTCGAGCACCAGGGCATGCACCAGCCCCCACTGCGCGTTGTCTTCCTCGAACATCAAAGCTCCATCAGCGCCTGCGGCGCGTCACTCCGGCATCTGCAGCGGGCTTGGCGAGACCAGTACGCCGTTGTTGTCGGCGTAGACGTATTCACCGGGCCTGAAAGTAACGCCCGCGAAATTCACCACGACGTTGAGGTCGCCAATGCCACGCTTGTCGGTCTTGAGCGGGTGACTGGCCAGTGCCTGCACACCTACGTTGGTCTGGATCAGTGCATCGACGTCGCGTACGCAGCCGTAGATCACCAAGCCTTCCCAGCCGTTTTTAGCCGCTTTCTCGGCGAGCATGTCGCCCAACAGGGCGCGACGCAGCGAACCGCCGCCGTCGACCACCAACACCTTGCCCCGGCCATTGAGCTCGACCTGCTCACGCACGAGCGAGTTGTCCTCGAAGCACTTGATGGTGACGATCTGGCCGCCGAACGAATCACGGCCACCAAAGTTGCTGAACATCGGCTCCAGCACCTGCACGAGGTCCGGGTAGGCGTCACACAGGTCGGGCGTTACGTAATGCTGCATAGCAAGCTCCTGTCAGTCACAACGAAAGCGATTGTGGGCCAAGGCTACACCTTGGAGCACACCGCAGTCACCCGAGACCGCTCGGTCAGCGCCTTTCATACCGCTGGCACAAGCGCCAAGACCTCGATGGAGGCATGCACCGGCAACCCGGGCTCACGTAGCCAGCGTTCTACCAGCGGCCATACCTGCACGTGGGCAGCCTGGCTGGCCAGCATGTCCGCATGGCCAAAGGCATCGAAGCCCGCCGCAGGCCCAAGGCAGAGGAACTGCTTGCGTGCCCCCCCGAATTGCTCGAACAACATGCGGCAGGCCCACGGAGGGCTCTGCGGGTCGGCCGCGGCGGCCACGGCAAGCGTCGGCACGTCGACTTGCGCAAGGCCTGCCCACCAATCACCCTGCTTGTCGCCAAAACGCCCAAACAAGCCGTGCCAGCGCATGTGTTCAAAGGCAAGGCCGACGGGTTCATCCTCTGGGCCGCGCCCAAAGCGCGCGCCAGACAGGTGCCCCCAGCGGCGAAGCAGCCAGCGCACGCCCCACACCACCGGAGGCACTTTCAACGGCCAGTAACTGCGGCTTACCTGGGAACCGAACAGCGCCACGCCCGCTACATGCTGCGCAGCCAATGCGCCGCTACCCAGGGCGACCGCCAGCGTGGTGCCGCCCAACGAATGCCCTATCCACAGTGGCGCCCTGCCTGCTTTCTCATGCACGAAGGCACCGATGGCCGGCACGTCATCACGCGCATAGGCTGCCACCGTGTTCTGTGCCCAATCCCGATTGCGCGGCGACAGCCCGTGCCCACGCATCTCGGGAATCCACACATCGAAGCCGGCCCGGGCCAGGTAAGCCCCGAGGCCACCCCCCTTGGGTGAATACCAGAAACGCCGATTGGAAAAGCTGCCATGCAGCAGGATGACCGGGATACCCTGGGCGCTGCTCTGATCAGCCAGGCCCAGGCGAGTCACGGCCAGCTCCACGCTGGGGTCGGGACCCAGGCCGGCCTTGATGCGATAGACATCTTCACTGAGGTCGCCGCGGCGCTCGGCACTGAGCAAGGCGACGGGAAATAATGTACTGCTGCTTTGCATAGGTCGGTTGCTTGTCGCACAAAAAAGGGCGAAATCCATCGCTGGAACTCGCCCTGGAAAAAACCAGGCGAGGAGCGCCAGACGCCCCTCGCATTTTTCGGTATCAGGTCGCGCTTTGGCCTTCGGCCAGGTAGAACCAGGTTTCAAGCACCGAGTCCGGGTTCAGCGACACGCTGTCGATGCCCTGCTCCATCAGCCATTTGGCCAGGTCTGGGTGGTCCGAAGGGCCCTGACCGCAAATGCCGATGTACTTGCCGGCCTTGTTGCACGCTGCGATGGCGTTGGCCAGCAGCTTCTTGACCGCAGGATTTCGCTCATCGAACAGGTGGGCAATGATGCCCGAATCACGGTCCAGACCCAACGTCAGCTGAGTCAGGTCGTTCGACCCGATCGAGAAACCGTCGAAGTATTCGAGGAACTCGTCGGCCAGGATGGCGTTGGACGGCAGTTCGCACATCATGATGACGCGCAGACCGTTGTCGCCACGGGCCAGGCCGTTTTCAGCCAGCAGGTCGACGACTTGGCTGGCCTCACCGAGGGTGCGCACGAACGGCACCATGATTTCGACGTTGGTCAGGCCCATTTCATTACGCACGCGCTTGAGGGCGCGGCATTCGAGCTCGAAACAATCGCGGAACGCTTCGCTGATGTAGCGCGAGGCCCCACGGAAGCCCAGCATCGGGTTTTCTTCTTCCGGCTCGTACAGCTTGCCGCCGATCAGGTTGGCGTACTCATTGGACTTGAAGTCCGACAGGCGCACGATCACTTTCTTGGGATAGAACGCCGCTGCAAGGGTGCTGATGCCTTCGACCAGCTTCTCCACGTAGAAGCCGACTGGGTCGTCGTAGCCAGCGATGCGCTTGTCGACGCTGTCCTTCAGGTCGGCCGGCAGGCCGGCGTAGTTGAGCAAAGCCTTGGGGTGCACGCCAATCATGCGATTGATGATGAATTCCAGGCGCGCCAGGCCTACACCGGCGTTGGGCAATTGGGCGAAGTCGAAGGCGCGGTCCGGGTTGCCGACGTTCATCATGATCTTGAACGGCAGCTCGGGCATGGCGTCCACCGAGTTCTGCTTGATGTCGAAGCCCAGTTCACCCTCGAAGATGAAGCCTGTATCGCCTTCGGCGCAGGAGACGGTCACGCCCTGGCCATCCTTGAGAATCTGGGTAGCGTTGCCGCAACCGACAACCGCCGGGATACCCAGCTCACGAGCGATGATGGCCGCATGGCAGGTGCGCCCGCCGCGGTTGGTGACGATGGCGCTGGCACGCTTCATGACCGGCTCCCAGTCCGGGTCGGTCATGTCCGAGACCAGCACGTCGCCTGGCTGCACCTTGTCCATTTCGGACACGTCGTTGATCACGCGGACCTTGCCGGCGCCAATGCGCTGGCCGATGGCGCGGCCCTCGACCAGGACCGTGCCTTTTTCCTTGAGCAGGTAACGCTCCATGACGTTGGCGCTGGCGCGGCTCTTCACCGTTTCAGGGCGGGCCTGGACGATGTACAGCCTGCCATCGTCACCGTCCTTGGCCCACTCGATGTCCATCGGGCGCTGGTAATGCTGCTCGATGATCATCGCCTGCTTGGCCAGTTCGTTAACTTCCTCGTCGGTCAGGCAGAAGCGGGCACGCTCGGCGCGATCGACTTCGACCGTCTTGACCGAGCGACCGGCCTTGGCTTCTTCGCCATAGACCATCTTGATCGCCTTGCTGCCCAGGTTACGGCGCAGGATGGCGGGGCGGCCGGCTTGCAGGGTGTGCTTGTGCACGTAGAATTCATCGGGGTTGACTGCACCCTGGACCACGGTTTCACCCAGGCCGTAGGCACCGGTGATGAACACGACGTCACGGAAACCCGACTCGGTGTCGAGGGTGAACATGACGCCGGCAGTACCAGTTTCGGAGCGAACCATGCGCTGCACACCGGCCGACAGGGCGACCAGCTTGTGGTCGAAGCCCTGGTGCACACGGTAGGAGATGGCACGGTCGTTGAACAGCGAGGCGAACACTTCCTTCGCCGCACGGATCACGTTGTCCACGCCGCGGATGTTGAGGAAGGTTTCCTGCTGGCCGGCGAACGAGGCGTCCGGCAGGTCTTCGGCGGTGGCCGAAGAGCGCACGGCCACGGCCATATTGTCGTTGCCATTGGCCATTTCGGCGAAGGCGGTGCGGATCTCGGCGTCCAGACGCGCCGGGAACTCGGCTTCCTTCACCCACTGGCGAATCTGCGCGCCGGTCTTGGCCAGGGCGTTGACATCGTCCACGTCCAGGGCGTCGAGCGCCGCATGGATGCGGTCGTTGAGCCCACTTTGCTCGAGGAAATCACGATACGCCTGAGCCGTAGTGGCAAAGCCGCCCGGCACGGACACGCCGGCACCGGCAAGATTGCTGATCATCTCGCCCAGGGATGCGTTCTTGCCCCCCACATGCTCTACATCATGGACGCCGAGCTTTTCGAGGGAAACTACGTACTCTACCAAGGTGATCTCTCCACTAGCTGTATTGGAAAAGCTCAACGGCGCCCGCCTGTCTTCTTGACTGGGCCGGACGCATGTGGCCTGTACCTGGAAAATAAGTGAGAATGCCGACAGCCGCATTCGGCAAAGCGAACTTATCATAATCAAGAAACGTCATCATCACTAAGGCCCCGATCGCAAATGAAACGAACCGCGTTCTTCATCTCCGACGGCACCGGCATCACTGCCGAGACCCTGGGCCAGAGCCTGCTCGCGCAGTTCGAGAGCATTCCTTTCAGCAAATTCACCCGACCCTACATCGACTCCCCTGAAAAAGCGCGCAACATGGTCCAGCAGATCAATGCGGCCGCCGAGCGCGACGGCATGCGGCCGATCATCTTCGACACCATCGTCAATCAGGACATCCGCGAGATCTTGGCCACCTCCAATGGGTTCATGATCGACATCTTCTCCTCGTTCCTGTCACCGCTGGAGCAGGAGCTGACCGCCCATTCCTCGTATTCGGTGGGCAAATCCCACTCCATTGGTGGCAACTCCAACTACATGGAGCGCATCGAGGCGGTGAACTTCGCCCTGGACAACGATGACGGCGCCCGCACCCATTACTACGACAAGGCTGACCTGATCCTGGTGGGTGTGTCCCGTTGCGGCAAGACGCCGACGTGCCTGTACATGGCCATGCAGTTCGGCATCCGCGCGGCCAATTACCCGTTGACCGAGGACGACATGGAGCGCCTGCAACTGCCGGCGGTATTGAAAAAGCACCACAGCAAGCTGTTCGGCCTGACCATCGACCCCGACCGGCTGACCGCCATTCGCCACGAGCGCAAGCCCAATAGCCGTTATTCGAGCTTTGCCCAGTGCGAATTCGAGGTGCGAGAAGTCGAGAGCCTGTTCCGCCGTGAGAACATCCCAAACATCAATTCCACGCATTTTTCGGTGGAAGAGATCTCGGCCAAGATTCTGGTCGAGAAAGGTGTGGAGCGGCGTTTCAAATGACGCAGTAGTGGGTTTGCCTGATGATGCCGTGGGTTTTGAGCGCCAACATCGTGAACAGCACCCAACAATAAAAAAGCCCCGGCATCACTGCCGGGGCTTTTTCAGTTCAGCATTGACTCAAGACGGCATCACAGTCGCCTGCCCGCTCATGGCCAGATCGACCAGTTCGCGGTTGGCCACTGCATACATCGCGTAGTCATGGCCCGAAGCGCTGCGCAGGTCATCGAGCATGGCGCGCCAGCGCTCCACCATCACCCGATGCTGCTCGGCCCATAGCGCGACCCGTGCATCCATGTCCTGCGGAGCATCGGCCATCTGCAATACCGAGATGGTGATCGCGCGTTGTTGCAGGTCGATGTCGTCGCGGAAGGCTTCCCGGGCCAGGGCCTGCCAGTTGTTCTCCACCGGCAGGTTGCTGATTTCCTGCAAGTACCAGGTCAGGTCAAGCGCGCTGCCCACGGCGAAGAACGCCTTGGCCACCTGCGCTGGCTCGTGACCTGTCACATCAGCTGCCTCGATGATCGGCAGCAAGGTGTACAGATGGCTGGTGCCAGCCACCATACGTGCCAACAGCTCTGGCACCCCCGCTTCGACGAAGCTCTGGTAACGCACCATCCAGCGTTCGCGGGTTGGGCCTTCGAGCAATTCGTCGAGCTTGAGCCCAAGCTGGGCGATCTTCGGCCCGAAGTGGGCGCAATCACGGCCAGCGTCCTGCTCATTGCGACGGCTGCGCAGGAACCAGCGCGTGGCACGGCGGCCCAGGCGCATCAGTTCGTCCATCAGGGTCAGCTGGATCTCGGCGGGAACCTGGTAGTCCAGCGCCTCGATCTGACGGAACCAGTGCGGCAGGTGGAAGATGTCACGCACGATCACGTAGGCCCCGGCTACGTTGGCAGGGCTCATGCCGGTCGATTCCTTCAACCGCTGCACGAAGGTGATGCCCATGTTGTTGACCAGGTCGTTGGCGATCTGGGTGCTGACGATCTCGCGCTTGAGGCGGTGGCGGCGCATGGAGTCGGCGAACTTGCTGACCAGCGACGGCGGGAACGCGGTTTCCATGTCGCGGGTCAGGTAGTCGTCGTCCGGCACCTGGGACTTGAGCAGCTGCTCTTTCAAGTCGATCTTGCTGTAGGAGATCAGCACCGAGAGCTCTGCACGGGTCAGGCCCTGGCCTGCGGCGAGGCGCTCGGCCAGCTGTTCCTCGGAAGGCAGGAACTCGATGGCCCGGTCAAGCTTGCCGCGGGCCTCGAGGTCGGCCATCAGGCGCTTGTACTCGGCAATGCGCTCGCGCACGCGTCGCGCTGCCAGCGACAGCGCCTGGGTCTGCTTGTAGTTGTTGCCCAGCACCAGGCCAGACACTTCCTCGGTCATGCTGCCGAGCAACTGGTTGCGCTGCTTCTCGGTCATGTCGCCACCCTGCACCACCTCGTTGAGCAGGATCTTGATGTTGACCTCGTGGTCGGAGCAGTCCACGCCGCCGGCGTTGTCGATGAAGTCGGTGTTGGTGGCGCCGCCGTGCAGGCCGAATTCCACCCGGCCAAGCTGGGTCATGCCCAGGTTGCCGCCCTCGCCTACCACCTTGCAGCGCAGCTCGTTGCCGTTGACACGCAAGGCGTCGTTGGCCTTGTCGCCCACGTCGGCGTGGCTTTCGCCACTGGCCTTGACGTAGGTGCCGATGCCACCGTTCCAGAGCAGGTCCACAGGCGCCTTGAGCAGGGCATTGAGCAGCTCGGTGGGCGTCAGGCGGTCGGCCTCGATGGCAAAGCGTTCCTTCATCTGCGCCGTGATGGCGATGCTCTTGGCGCTACGCGGGAAAATGCCGCCGCCTTCGGACATGATGCTGGTGTCGTAGTCGGTCCATGCCGAACGTGGCAAGTCGAACAGGCGCTTGCGCTCGGCAAAGCTGGAGGCCGGCTCCGGGTTGGGGTCGATGAAGATATGCAGGTGGTTGAAGGCCGCTACCAGCTGGAGCTTGTCGGACATCAACAGGCCGTTGCCGAAGACGTCGCCTGCCATGTCGCCCACACCAATCACGGTGATCGGGTCTTCTTGCACATTGATGCCGCGCTCACGGAAGTGACGCTGGACGCCGACCCAGGCCCCACGGGCGGTGATGCCCATCTTCTTGTGGTCGTAGCCTGCCGAGCCACCCGATGCGAAGGCATCACCCAGCCAGAAGCCATAGTCGATGGCGATGCCGTTGGCGATGTCCGAGAACGTGGCCGTGCCTTTGTCAGCCGCCACCACCAGGTACGGGTCGTCATCGTCGTGACGCACCACGCCGACCGGCGGCACCACGCCACCGTCCTTGAGGTTGTCGGTAATGTCGAGCAAGCCCGAGATGAAGATGCGGTAGCACGCCACGCCCTCTGCCGCGATCTCGTCACGCGTACCGCCCAATGGCAGGCGCCGTGGCAGGAAACCGCCCTTGGCGCCGACCGGCACGATTACCGAGTTCTTGACCTGCTGCGCCTTGACCAGGCCCAGCACCTCGGTGCGATAGTCTTCCTCGCGGTCCGACCAGCGCAGGCCACCGCGCGCAACGTTGCCGAAGCGCAGGTGCACCCCTTCGACCCGGGGTGAGTAGACGAAGATCTCGAACTTGGGCACCGGCTTGGGCAGTTCGGGCACAAGCTTGGGGTTGAACTTGAAGCTGAAATACGACTTGTTCTGGCCGTTGGCATCGAGCTGATAGAAGTTGGTGCGCAGGGTGGCCTTGATCAGGTCCAGGTAGCGCCGCAGGATGCGGTCTTCGTTGAGTACCTGCACCTCGTCCAGCGCATTGAGGATCGCTTGCTCAAGCCGCTGCTGCTTGTCCTCCAGGTCATCCTGGGTCAGCTTGCGGGCCAGGTAGAAACGCGTCTTGAACAGGCGGGTCAGCTCGCGCGCGATGTCGGTATGGTTGTTCAGCGTACTGGCGATGTAGCCCAGGTCGAAGCCCAGGCGGATTTGTTTCAGGTAGCGTGCATAGGCACGCAGCAACGCCACGTCACGCCATGGCAGGCCCGCTGTCAGCACCAGACGGTTGAAGGCATCGTTTTCGGCATCGCCGCCGACGATGTGGATGAACGCATCCTGGAAGGTGTCATTGAGCTCTTGAATGTTCAGGCTCAGGCCTTCGCTGTAGGTGAAGGCGAAGTCGTGAATCCAGTATTCGCGGCCATTGGCGTGGCGCAGGCGATACGGGAACTCGCCCAGCACGCGCAGGCCGAGGTTTTCGAGGATTGGCAGCACGTCCGACAGCGCCAGGGGGGTGTCGGCGTGGTACAGCTTGCAGTGCAGGGTGCGCTCGCCAACCCGCGTCAGTGGCTGGTAGAAACTCATGGCCAGTGGCTTGCTTTCCGACAGGGCCAGCACATGCTGCAGGTCCACCACCGCCGAATGGGCGGCGAAGCGCTCGCGGTAGCCGGCTGGGAAGCCTTTGGGGAAATCGGCCAGGATGTTGGTGCCCTGTGCCTCGCCGAAGTTCTCCACGACCAACGCCGAGAAATCGTCCTGCCAGGAGCGGCAGGCCTGGATGACCTCACGCTCGAGCTGCTGTGGGTCGATGTCGATGCGGTTCTTCGGGTCCACCCGCAGAATCAGCTGCACACGGGCCAGTACCGACTCGGAGAAGAAGGTCCAGAATTCGCAATCGCTGGCCTTCAGGCGCTCCATCAACACCTGCTGGATTTTCTGGCGAACCTCGGTGGAATAGATTTCACGCGGTACATAGGCCAGGCAATAGCAGAAGCGTCCGTACGGGTCCTTGCGCAGGAAGACGCGAATCTTGTTGCGCTCCTGAATCTGCACGATGGACATGACCGTGCTGAACAGCTCATCCACCGGGGTCTGGAACAGGTCGTCGCGCGGCAGCACTTCGAGCACCTGCGCCAGTTCCTTGCCCAGGTGAGCCTTGGTATCGAAGCCGGAACGGCGCTCGACTTCAGCGACCTTGACCCGGATGTAAGGGATGGCATGAACGCTTTCGCCGTACACCGTGGAGGTGTACAGGCCCATGAAGCGGTGTTCCTTGAGCACGTTACCCGAGGCATCGAGCTGGCGGATGGACACGTAATCAGGGTAGCCCGGGCGGTGTACGCGGCTTGGCAGCGCAGCCTTGGCGAAGGAGAGCAGCAGTGGCTCGGCCAGGTAGGCCACGGCGTAATCTTCGATGCGCAGCTCTTCAGGGGTCAAGCCAACGCGCAGGCGACGCGGCAGGCCAAGGAACGACTGCTCGTCGTAGACCATCTGCCCGCCGGCCTGATCGGCCTGGACGGTGAACTCTTCATAGCCCAGGAAGGTGAAGTGGTTGTCCAACAACCACTCAAGGAATGCCTTGACCTCGCCCTTTTCATGCTGGGCCGGCCCGTACGGGGTCTGCTCGACCAGCGCCACGACCTCCCGCAGCTTGTCCTTCATCGGTTCGAAATCATCGACCGCCACGCGGACCTCGGCCAGCACCTGCTCGATTTCCCGGGCCAGCACGCTCAACTCCGCAGCGTTGGCGCAGCGGTCGATTTCCAGGTACATCAGCGACTCGTGCCCCACCCCTTCACCGTGGGTGCCCTTGGGCAGCAGTTCCAGCAACTCGCCCTTGGCGTTGCGGCGCACGCTCAATACCGTGGTCTGCAGGGTGTGAATGCTGTAGCCGCGGCGGTTCAGTTCGGTGCGGACCGAGTCCACCAGAAACGGCAGGTCATGGTGCAGCACCTCGACGACCGTGTGGGTCGACTGCCAGCCGTTGCGCTCGTAATCGGGGTTGTACACGCGCACCTGCGGGTGCTCGGGGTCGAAACGCTCGACGATGCGCCAGGCCGACAGGGTGCAGCCGGCCAGGTCGGAAAGCCTGCGCTGGGTGAGTTCGTCCAGAGAGATGATGCCGAAGAACTGCTCGGCGAACAGCGCCACTTGTGGCAGGGACTGTTCGCTGATGTGCTGCGCCAGGGCCGCTTGCAGTTGATGCTGGAAGTCGGCTTTGCTGGCCGCGGTGAAGAACGCCATCTGTGGTACTCCGCTTGGGCTTTGTAATAGTTGAAGCGTCGCTGCGTGCGCCGTGCCGGGGTCAACGATAGACGATCGCGGGCAGGGCGAACGATGAAAACCAGGCGTTGAGCGTGTGCATGCACGCCCAGGACTGGGCGAAGCTTAACGACTGACCGGTCATCAAGGCTTGCAGCGCTGCGACAATTTCGTTCAAGGGGCGGTAACTTTACGTTTATGCATGTAAGCAAGACTGTCAGAATTCCCTTCCGTTTCCTTAGATCCGAGCTTGCCATGCAAATCGACACCGCCGTGCTGTTCGCCACCCCCTGCGATGAAGAGGAGGACAACATGGCAACCCTGTGCTGCCACAGTGACAAAGGTCAGATGTTCTTGCTGACCCGCTACCCTGACGAAGACACGGTTGATCTGACCCTGGACGATGAGCCCTCGACCCTGGACGGCTTGAAAGTGACCTTGAAGGCAACGAGCCTGTTGATCGAAGTGGCAGCAGGTGACCGGGACGCCTTGCGCGGTGATGAGGTGCTTCAGATCAACCTGACCAGCACGCTGAGCGACCTGGACGAGATCAGGCAAACCTTGGAGAACATCCTGAGCGGCACCGGCACTTTCGTCTGCGAGCTTTGATCCGTCGATCACTGGGCAGGCGTGCCGCGGGCCACGGAGGCTAGGCCAGGGCGCGCTGCATCGCCTGCGCCTGCTCGCGCAGTGTCTGGCAGAACGGCTCGACTGCCGCCGAGGCCGGCCGATGGTCTGGCCTGACCAGCATCACCTGGTAGGCGATCGAGATCTCCAGCGGCCTGATGAGCAAGCCACTCTGGGCGGCCTCCAGCCCGCTCAAGGGGTTGATGATGGCTACGCCCAGGCCCTGCCTGACCATGGCGCACACCGAGGCGGCGCTGGTGGTCTCGATGACCGTGCGACGGTTCACCCCAGCCGCGCGAAAATGGTGGTCCAGACGCTGGCGATAGGTGTCCAGGCTGGCCAGGTTGATGAAATCGACCTCATGGAAATCCGCTAGGCTCAGCCGTGACCTGGCCTGCAACGGGTGTTGCTCAGGGAGCACGCAGACCATGTCGGCGCTGAACAGCAATTCCCCGCTCGCCCCACGGGGTATCTGCGCGACTTCCGTCAGGCCCAGGTCATGCTGCTGGGTGGCCAGGGACTCCTCCAGCAGCGGCGACTCCTGGGCTTTGATGCTTACGCTCACCCCAGGGTGCTGCTTATGAAAACGCTGGCAGACCTTGGGCAGCAGGGTCTGCGAAAACAACGGCAGGCAGGTGACGGCCAACTGGCCCTGCTGGAAGTTGCGAATGGCCTGGGCAAAACGCTCGATGCGCTCAAGCCCCACATACGCCCGCTCTACCTCCTCGATCAGCAGCAACGCCTGGGCGGTGGCTTCCAACCGACCGGCCGTGCGCTCGAACAGATGCAGGCCCGTCACGTGCTCCAACCGCGCCAGCTCACGGCTGATGGTCGGCTGCGAGGTGAACAGCAGACGCGCCGCGCCTGTGACGCTACCTGAGGCCATGATGGCGCGGAACACTTCGATGTGGCGGGCGGAGAGTTTCATGGGAGCACCGACTGCATTCTCAGGGCATATCAGAGATGAATGGACGGCGCAAAAATAGCTATTTTTCTGAATCGAGTCTACGGGCCATGCTGTCGGCTTCCACCTGTGCCGAGCCATTCGATCATGACCATTCCCTTCTCTGTCCTAGCCAACGCCGTTCGCCAGTACGGTTCACCCCTGTGGGCCTACGACGCCGCCACCATCCTCAGACGGATAGAACAGCTCAAGCCATTCGATACCGTACGCTTCGCCCAGAAAGCCAATCCCAATCTGCAGGTGTTGCGCTTGATGCGCGAGCACGGCCTGGTGCTCGATGCGGTATCGCTTGGGGAAATGGAACGCGCCTTTGCAGCCGGCGCCAGTGTGGCGGGCGAGCCTGCGGGGGTGGTGCTGACCTGCGACGTGCTGGACCGCGCTACCCTGGCACGCGTGGTCGCGGAAAAGATCGAAGTCAACGCAGGCTCCATCGACATGCTGCGCCAGTTGGGCGAGCACTCGCCAGGGCACCGTGTCTGGCTGCGCATCAACCCGGGGTTCGGCCATGGCCACAGCCGCAAGACCAATACCGGGGGCGAGAACAGCAAGCATGGCATCTGGCATGAAGACTTGCCGCAGGCGCTCGCCTGCATCAGGGCCCATCGCCTGCACCTGGTGGGCGTGCACATGCACATCGGCTCCGGCGTGGACTACACCCATCTGGAGCAGGTGGCTCGCGCCATGATCGAGCTGATCGCGCGCCTGGACACCGATATCGAAGCGTTCTCGATCGGCGGTGGGCTCTCGACGCCGTACCGCACTACCGACACGCCGGTGAACCTGCAGCGCTACGCGCAAACCTGGGCAGTGGCACGCCAGGAAATCGAAGCGCTGCTGGGCCACCCGGTGCGCATGGAGATCGAGCCAGGGCGTTTTCTGGTGGCCGAGTCGGGCTATCTGGTGACCGAAGTCCGTGCCGTCAAGCAGGTGGGCCGCAACACGTTCGTGCTGGTCGATGCTGGCTTCAACGACCTCATGCGCCCTGCGATGTACGGGGCCTACCATGCCATGACCCTGCTCGATGCCGATGGCCACCCGGTGGACCGCCCGCGGCAACCGACCGTAGTGGCCGGCCCACTGTGCGAATCGGGCGACGTGTTCACTCAGGATGACCAGGCGCTCTGCCCTCAGGACTTGCCCCAGGCCCAGGTCGGCGACTTGCTGGTGATTCACGATGCCGGTGCCTACGGTGCCTCCATGTCGTCCAACTACAACAGCCGGCCCTTGCTGCCAGAGGTGATGATCGAAGGCCAGGCCGTGCGCTTGATCCGACGTCGGCAGACGATCGAAGCACTGCTCGCGCTTGAGGAAGGCTTGTAACGTCCAATTTCTGCATGCCGACCTCCATCGACAGCCGGCATGCTCGGGATAGACCGTTGAGCGCTCCCCAGACACTCCGCTCGGCAACACAATTACAACTGCAAAAAACACATAATCCGCAATCACACCTCAACTTTTAAGCAGATCAAGCAATTCAATCGCACTTAGCCCGCGCACTACCCCACGCTTTGCAACATCTACACACAATCCCCCCTTACAATTGGATCCATTCCCATAATGGATCCCGCCATGCAAACACTCGAAATGGACTACGCCCCCGGCGATCACGTGGCCAGCCACTGCCACGCCCACGACCAGCTGATCTACGCAGCTAGTGGCACTGTGCATGTGAAGACCGATTCGGGAAGCTGGGTGATTCATGGGGGCAATGCGCTGTGGGTGCCGGCCGGCGTCAGCCATGAGATTGTCATGGAAGGCGTCGTCAGCATGCGCTCCCTGCTGCTGGCGCCCCACGTCGACCACTGCCAGGTGATCGTGGTGACAGGGTTGTTGCGTGAGTTGATCCTGGCTGCCTCGCGCATGCTCGGTATCCGGGAGGGGGAGCACGTACGGGCGCTCATTCTGGGCGAGCTCGCCTATGCAAGGCGCATCGACACGTTCATAGCACTGCCGACGCACCCACGCCTGAGGACCTGGTGCGAGCGCATGCTGCAGGCACCGGCCGAGGAACATGCCCTTGAACAGTGCGCCACGGCGCTGAACATGAGCACACGCAATGTGGCCCGGCTGTTCCAGCGCGAGCTGGGCATGTCCCACGGCCAATGGCGCGCTCGGGCGCGGGTGATGTTGAGCCAGCAGTGCCTGGCGGCAGGTCGGCCGATCATCAATGTGGCGCTCGAACACGGCTACCAGAGCCCCAGCGCCTTTGCAGCCATGTTCAAGCGCATCTTGGGGTACGCGCCCAGCGACTGGCAGGACGGTAGCGCACGCCCCCGCTGAAACGGCTCGGATTGTCCGGCTGGCGCGCACGGTTGTCCCGCTTGCGGCAGCCTTGGCCTGACTGGTCTCGTTAACGTTGCATCATGACTGCCAAGCGATGCTCATGATGCCCACTTTGTCGATGATCCCCTCCCCCGTACGCCTTTGCGCTGTGCTGACGCTCAGCCTGCTGGCAGGTTGCACGCACCCTGTCGCCTGCGAACAGCCCCCCGCGGCCATGCGGGTCAATCCTTTGGCCAAGACCCAGGCCGGGGTAAGCGCACAGCCTTTGCCCCAGCGCTGGTGGCAGCTGTACCAGGACCCGCAACTCGAGCGCTGGGTGGAGCGCGCACTGGCCAATAACCAGGACCTGGCGCAGGCCCAAGCCAACGTGCGCGCACTGCTGGCCGGCATTGGCGAGTTCCAGGCGCAGCGCCTGCCTGCCACCTCGCTGGGCATTGCTGCGACCTACGGCAGGGACAGTGACGATCAGACCCTGGCCCAGGCGCGCGACAGCCATGCTTCTTCCTCATGGCAGTTCAATCCGGGCATGGAGCTGGCCTATCAGGTGGACCTGTGGGGGCAGGTGCAAACCCAAATCGATCGCGCCAAGGCGCAAGCGCAGGCCGCGGCTGCCGCACACGATGCCGTGGGGCTGCAGGTGGCAGCCCAGACCAGCCGTGCCTACATCGAACAATGCGTCTACACCGCTCGCCTGAGTCAAGCCAGGCAAGCCCTGCGCACCCTTGATCGCAGCCTGCTGTTGAGCGACCGCCAGCGTCAGGCCGGCATCGCTACGGCGCTGGACGGTGAGCGGCTGCTTGGCCTGCGTGAGCAGGTTCGCGCCCGGATACCCGTTTTCGAGGCGCGGCGCCAGGTGGCACTGTTCGAGCTGAGCACGCTGGCGGGTGAGGCCACGGTCGATCACACCCAACCTTGCGCTGCCATCCCGTCGCTCACGGCAGCGCTGCCCACAGGCGATGGCTGGCACCTGCTCGAACGGCGCCCCGACGTACGCCAGGCTGAAAGAGAGTTGCAAGCCGCCGGCCTGGAAACGGACATCGTGCGCGCCGACCTGTACCCCAAGGTTCGCTTTGGCGCCCAGCTGGCTAGTGCTGATCGCCACATCAATGGCCTGGGTGCCAGCCGCGCCATCACGTTCGGCGTCGGCCCGCTGATCAGCTGGGAATTTCCCAACCTGCAAGCCAATCGTGCCCGGTTGGGCAAGGCCCAGGCTTTGCAGCAGGCCCAGCGCGCTCACTATCGCAGCGTCGCGCTCAAGGCCCTGAAGGATGTGCGCCAGGCCTTGGCCCGTCATGCCGGTGAGCAGCAGCACCTGTCTTCGCTGCAGGCCGCGCTTGAGCACAGCCAGCGTGGCTTCGCCCTGGCAGAGGCCAGCTACCGTGCGGGCACCCAGGACGGGCTGGCCCTGCTTGACAGCGAGCGCGAGCTGATTGCCCTGCATGACCAGCTCCTCGAGGCGCGCGGCAAGGTGGCCAGGGCGCAGATCGACCTGTTTCGCGCGCTGGGCGGGGGATGGTGAATCCGCCACGCCCCAGGCACCGCTCTCCACCCAACGCCCACCGCTCGCAAAGCGCAACTGCCTTCACTCGACAATGGAACCCTACCATGAACGCTGCTGTAGAAACGCCCACCCCAACCCCGACTACCGAGCATGCAACCATTCGCACACGACGGCGGTTGGTCTATATCGGCGGCGCAGGCCTGGGCGTGCTGGCGCTACTGGCGCTCGCTGGCTACTGGTTCACCACCGGGCGCTACCTGGAAAGTACCGATGACGCCTACATCCGCGCCGATTGGGTGGCATTGAGTTCGCGCGTGGCAGGCTATGTGGCGACGGTAGAGGTCGAAGATGACCAGCCGGTTCAAGCCGGCGCTGTGCTGGTGCGGTTGCAGGATCGCGATTACCAGGCTCGCAGGGATCGCGCGCGCGCTGCCGAACGCCAGGCGCAGGCGGCCATAGACGCGGCGCAGGCTCACCGCGAGCTGGCCGTGCAGCGCATCGAGCAGCAGGCCCAAGCAACCCTCAAGGCCGAAGCCGCCGTGCACAGTGCCAGCGCCGAACGTCGTCGCAGCCAGCTGGACCTGCAGCGCTACCAGGGCTTGGTACGCGACGAGGCCGCCACGACTCAGCGACTGGAGCAGGCACTGGCCGCTGCCAACCAGGCCAAGGCTGTCGAGCAAGGGGCCAAGGCAGCATGGCGTGAACAACAGGCACAGCAACGGATGGCCAAGGCCGGCGCTGCCCAGGCCGAGGCCGATCTGCAGCGGCGTCAAGCCGCCTTAGAAAGCGCCAGCGCCGAACGTCGGCTGGCCGAACAGGACGCCGAGGACACCGTGCTGCGCGCACCGGTGGCAGGCGTAGTGGGCCAGCGCCGCGTGCGTGCAGGGCAATACGTGGTGCCGGGCCAGCCGTTGCTGGCGGTGGTGCCGGTGGCGCAGGCCTATGTCGTGGCCAACTACAAGGAAACCCAGTTGGCTCGGATGCGCCCAGGGCAGCCTGTGCAGGTTCAGGTGGACAGCTTCCCTGGCCATGCATTCAAAGGTCAGGTGGCGAGCTTCTCGCCGGCCTCGGGCAATGTCTTCGCGCTGCTGCCGTCGGACAATGCCACGGGCAACTTCACCAAGATCGTCCAGCGTTTTCCGGTGCGCATCCTGCTCGACCTGCCTGCAAACGGGCCGCAGATACTGCCCGGCATGTCGGTGGTGACCACCGTCGACACGCGCACGCCGGAGCCTGCCGATGCGCACTGAACAACCGGTATCCCTGCGCGCCTGGGTGGCCGTGCTGGGCGGGCTGTTCGGCTGTTTCATGGCCGGCATGAACGTGCACGTCACCAGCGCCGCACTGCCCGAGATACGCGGCTCGCTAGGCGCCAGCTTCGAGGAAGGCTCATGGATATCCACTGCCTACCTGGTGGCAGAGATCGTGATGATCCCCTTGACGGCCTGGCTGGTGGAGGTGTTCTCCCTGCGCCGGGTGATGTGGACGGGCTCGCTGGTCTTTCTGATCGCGTCGGTGGCCTGTTCGTGGGCGCCGAACCTTGAAACCATGATCGTGATCCGGGTAATTCAGGGCGCCGCCGGCGCCGTCCTGATTCCGCTGTCGTTCCAGCTGATCATCACCGAATTGCCGGCCAGCCGGATGGCCATGGGCATGGCCTTGTTCAGCCTGGCCAACAGCGTGGCGCAGGCCGCAGGCCCTTCGATCGGCGGCTGGTTGACCGATGCCTATTCCTGGCGCTGGATCTTCTACCTGCAGCTGTTTCCTGGTATCGCGTTGCTGTGCGCCATTGCCTGGTCCATCGAGGCCAGGCCGATGAAGTTGCAGCTGCTGCGCCACGGTGACTGGCTGGGCATCGCCGCCATGGTGATCGGCCTGGGCGGGCTGCAGATCGTGCTGGAAGAAGGCGGCCGGTTGGATTGGTTCGGGTCTTCGTTCATCACCGGCATGACCGTGGTGTCGGCATTGGCCCTGGTGCTGTTCGTGACGACCCAGCTGTTCAGCCCGCGCGCGTTCATCAACCTGCGGTTGCTGGGCCGTTACAACTTCGGCGTGGCCAGCCTGGCGATGTTCATATTCGGCGCCGCCACCTTCGGGCTGGTGTTTCTGGTGCCCAACTACCTGTCGCAACTGCAGGGCTTCAGTGCACGAGACGTGGGTGTGGCGTTGATCGCCTACGGGCTCGTGCAGCTGCTGCTGGCGCCGTTGATGCCGCGCCTGATGAGGTGGACCAGCGCAAAGTTCATGGTGGCCAGCGGGTTCATGATCATGGCGCTGGGCTGCTGGATGGGCGCCAGCCTGACTGCCGACAGTGCCGACAATGTGATCATCCCTTCCACCGTGGTGCGGGGCATCGGCCAGCCTTTCATCATGGTCGCGTTGTCGGTGCTGGCAGTGGCCGGGCTGGACAAGCGCGAGGCCGGGTCCGCCTCGGCGGTGTTCTCGATGCTGCGTAACTTGGGTGGCGCCATCGGCACGGCCGGCCTGACCCAGCTGGTGGCCACGCGCGAACGCCTGCACAGTGCGCGCATCCATGAGCACGTGACCGTGTTCGAGCCGCAGCTGCACGTGCGCCTGGACCCGACCGTGCAGACGTGGCTCTGGCACTCACAGCAGTGGGTTGAAGGGTTGTCGGGCACCATCGGCCGCGAAGCCTACCTGATGGCCTACAGCGATGCGTTCTACCTGGCTTGCCTGGCGTTGCTCGGCTGTGCGGTGGCAGCGTTGGTACTGAGGTCGCACAAGGGGCAATGAGGCCATGGCGGGGAGCTTGGCTCGGGAGCGACCGACGGCTGGTACACTGGCGCCTTTGTACAACATCCAGACAGGTTCGACCCATGCACCAAGCCCGCTATGCCATCGTGGCCAAGGACTTGATCGAGGCAATCGCCAGCAGCCGCTACCCGGTCGGGGGCCTGTTGCCCACTGAAATGGAGCTGTGCGCGCTGTATGGTGTAAGCCGGCACACGGTTCGCGCGGCGGTCGAGCAGTTACAGAGCCTGGGCCTGGTGTCCCGGCGCAAGCGCGTTGGGACACGTGTCGAGGCGCGCCACCCCCAGATTGGCTACCGGCAATCGATCACGAACCTGGCAGAGCTCTCCCATCATCTTCAGGCGCCCTTGCGTCAGATTCGCGATATCCGCCAATTCGTGGCCGCCCCTGAAGAGGCCGAGCGCCTGGGACTGGTGCCAGGGGAACAGTACTTCTGCATCGAGGCGCTGCACCGTACCTCTGCCGGGCACGCCTTGGCGCTGTGTGCAAGCGCCGTCTATGCCCAATCCGACTACGTGCAGGTGATCGAGCTGGCCCAGGCACATCCCGAGCAGTTGATCGCCCGCCTGATCGAGCAGCATTACGGGCGAGTCATCGCGGTGATCGACCAGCACATTCAGGCACAGTCGCTCACCCTGCAACAGGCACAGGTATTGAGTGCCGAGCCGGGCTCACCGGCGCTGTGCGTGGTGCGCCACTACCGCGAGGAAAACGGCGACCTGATGGCGGTCTGCGAAAACCTTTACCCCGCTGATCGCTACAGCCTGGTCAACCAGCTACGCCGCGACCGCATGCCCGCCAGCGCCGCTGCTTTCCCCCCAGCGTTCTGACGCACCACAGCCATTCATTGGAGATCGACCCGCATGGCAGCAGATTCGACACGGATGCTTACCGTAGGTGAGGTGGCTCGCCGCAGCGGTATCGCAGTATCGGCACTGCATTTCTATGAAAGCAAAGGTCTGATCGCCAGCACGCGCACAGCTGGCAACCAACGCCGCTATCCGTCGCTGGTGCTGCGCACCCTGGCGATCATCAAGGTGGCCCAGCGTACCGGTATTGCCCTGGATGACATCAAGCAGGCGCTGGGGCGCTACCCGCCCAACAGCAAGCTCACGGCGGCTCAGTGGGGCGAAATGTCCAGCGCGTGGCGAGAAGACCTGAACCAGCGCATCCGTCTGCTCCAGGCGTTGCGCGACAACCTGGACAACTGCATCGGCTGCGGCTGCCTGTCGCTGGAGCAATGCCCGCTACGTAACCCACAGGATGTACTGGGCGAGGAAGGCAGCGGGCCGAGGATCCTGGAACGGCACGTGCGTGAGGGCACGTAGCAGCGGCAGGTGCACGGCGCGGCAGTATTTGGGACCGCTTTCGTTGGAACCAATAGGCGGCGCTAACGCCCTAATCTTTTGCTATTTAACCAATCCCGTTAGCGAAAGGATGACCGAACCATGAAACGCGAACAGATCGAAGGTGTAGCAGAGAACATTGCCGGTAAAGCCCAGAGCGCTGTAGGTCGTCTGATCGACGATCCGGCCCTGGAAGCCGAAGGCGAAGGCCGCCAGGCAGCAGGCCAAGTGACCAAGACTTACGGTGATGCCGTGAACTGCGTCTCGTCGTTCGTCAAGGAAAAGCCGTTTGCAGCTGTAGCCATCGGTGCCGCGCTGGCCATGGTGGTCTCGCGCCTGCTGCGCCGCTGACCCAATGCATCAGGCCCACGCTGTTGCGTGGGCCTGATGGGCTTTGAATGCAGGCTGAACTCAGTTATCCAGTTCATCCTTGACGATACGGCCATCGTGCGGGTCGACCTTGAACTCGTACTGCTTGCCGTCAGCTTTCATCCCCTCGCCTTCCCAGTGACCGTCATCGGCTTCGATCTTGGTGATCTGGGTGTAACCGGCGCCTTTGAGGGCAGCTTCGGCCTGATCCTTGTTCACTTTCCAGTCGGCGCCGGGCTGATCGGCCCAGGCAACAGAAGCGCCCATCGCGCCAACCAGGGCCAGGCCAGTGAACAGTCGAGTCATCGCTTTCATTGCAGGTTTCCTTCTTGGAGGGTGTGAACATGCGACCCTTAGTCGGTGCGCCGCGTTCATTCCAATCCCCCCACACCGCCCGGACGCGGGTGGATCAGTGCCAGGCTCAACCCGGCTGGCTGACCATCGCATTGCTGACACTCCGCCCGAGCACCAGCACCGTCACGAAACCGCAACCTACCAGTGCCGTAGCCGCGCTCAGCAGCACGCCGGTGCCCAAGTGATCGACCACCTGACCACCGAAGAACGAGCCCACGGCGATGATGACCTGGAACATGGCCACGAACAGCGGCATGCCCCGCTCCACATCCTTGGGCGCGACCACGAACATCCAGATGTTCGCGCAGGCAGGAAACGCCCCGAAGGCAAAGCCCCATAACGCGATGAGCATGGCAGCGCCCGTCATGCCGGTGGCAAAGTGCGGGAACAGCGCCGTGCTGGTGGCTATCAGCAATGCCACCAGCAGGAGGGTATGCCGCACACTGCGGTTGGCCGCGAAGCCGGCGAAGATGTTGCCCATGAAGCCTGCCACGCCGTAGAGCAGCAGCAATGAGCCAATGGTTGGGCCATCGAAGCCGGCGCTTTGCTTGAAAAAAGGGGCCACGTAGGTGTAGGCCGCAAAATGTGCCAGGCCGATCAGCAACACGGCAATCAGGCCCACGCGCGCTTGCGGGTTGATGAACAACGCCGGCAGGTCGCTGATGCGGATCGCCTTTTCCGGCATCAACCGGGGCAGCAGCATGACCTGCGCCAGCAGTACCGGCACCCCTACCACAGCGGTGACCAGGAACGTCATCCGCCAGCCCATCAACCCGCTGAGCCAGGTACCCACCGGCACGCCGATGACCGTGGCCAGGGTGACGCCGGCCATGATGATCGAATTGGCCTTGGCCACCCCGACGCCCTCGGGCGCCAGGCGGCTGCTCAAGGCGATGGCGGTCGCCCAGAAGCCACCGATACTCACCCCCAGCAGCACGCGCCCGAGCAGCAACAGGTGGAAGTTACCGGCAAAGGCGACGATGGCGTTGGCCAGGATCATGATCAGGGTCAGGCCAATCAGCAGGTAGCGCCGGTCCAGGTTGCCGACACCGACAGAAATGGTCGGCGCCGCCAGGGCCGCCATGATGCCGGGCAAGGTGACCATCAGCCCGGCAAGCCCTGCGCTGATGCCCAGATCGTTGGCGACGTCGTTCAGCACGCCTACTGGGAGAAACTCGCTGGTCACCAGGGCGAACGCGCCCACGGCCACGGAGAGAATGGCCAGCCATTGCTGGAGCAGGCTTTGCTGTTGGTGTTCGGGCAGACCACGAGGGGCCGGGCTGACGCTTGGCATTGTGCACAATTCCATGACAGGGCGCCTGAGACAGGCGCACGAGAGGCTAAATCAGGCCGCGAGTATAAGAGCAAGGGCTGCCAGGCGAGAGGCCGGCCGCTCGATAGTGGTTATCGCTGTGATCGATAGCGTGCAGGGCTCAGGATACCGAGGTGTGCGGGATTCTTTGTGGGAGCGGGCTTGCCGGGGCGCCGGACTGACCGCGATGGGCGCGAAGCGGCCCCAACATTTCAGCTTTGCAGCCGAGAGTGTCGGGGGGCCACTTTGCGGCCCATCGCGGCTAGGCTGCCCCCCCGGGAAATCCGATAGCCTCCGGATTTGGTGCAAGGCAGCCCCACTCTGCACCCGAACACCCTAGACAGGATTAGGATGCACCACCCGCCCCGCTACGCCCGGCCGGTCAATGAACAGCACGTCCAGCGAACTGCTGCGCATGCCCTTGACGGCGTTCCAGTGCGCCGAGGTATGGATGTAGCGCTCGCGCAACAGGGTTTGCTCCGGCTCGGTCAGTTCCAGCGATGGGCAGGCCCCCAACGCATAGGCATGCAACTTGTCGCTGATGCCACGCAGCTCCTCCGGTACAGCGTGCTGCCTGTGGCAGCCCAGCGGTGCAAAGGGCACGCCCGCGCGCGCTGCGTACTCGCGCATGATGCTCAAGTAGACCCGTGACAGCTGCCCGGCTACCTGTCGCCTTCGACCAATGGCGGCATAGACCTGTTTCTGCGGTTCACGGGGCTCCCCACCAGGCACCGGGTGTTCCCAACTGACCACATGCGCAGGCGGTTGGCCAAGGTCCTTGAACGCGGTGACCCTCAATGCGGCGACGGCTGCGTAGACGCCGGTCTGTTGTGCAGGTACCTCAGCCGCTACCCGCTGGGACTGGGGCTTGCACAACAGCACGTCTTCGTCGACCACATCTTGATAGCCACCACCGATATTCGAATGCACACCCGGCAGCACGATGTCGTGCCCACTGCCTATCAGGGGAAAGTTGTGGCGCTGCTCATCCCCGGCCACCAGTTGCACGACATGGCTGGCAATGCCTTCGGGCAACCCAAGCTGCAGCCCACCCTGACGGGTATCGGCGGGGTCGAAATCCCCTTGCAGGGGTGCAACGATGGCTGCCACCGTGTCGAACAAGCCGATGAAATGGATGACGATCGGGCAGTGTGGAAACAAACGCGCGGGCTCGTTGCGCAACACATTGGCCATATGCCTGGCCGCCGCTGCACCGCGGCTGAAA
Organism: Pseudomonas sp. SGAir0191; assembly: GCF_002812565.2. Taxonomy (NCBI): domain Bacteria; kingdom Pseudomonadati; phylum Pseudomonadota; class Gammaproteobacteria; order Pseudomonadales; family Pseudomonadaceae; genus Pseudomonas; species Pseudomonas sp. SGAir0191. Next base: position 1,610,766 of record NZ_CP025035.2, on the reverse strand, counting down.
CCGAACAGGTCCACACTTATCCGCTCGATGCGCGTTTGCCGATGGCCTTGCTGCCAGTCGCGCAACAGCGCGGCGATATCGGCCAGCGCTTGCTCCACACGCGCCTCGATGCCCGTACGCCCGCGACCGGTGGCCGAAGCATAGATTTCATCGGCTTCCCCAGCCTGGGTGCCAATCCCCTGGACATAGTGCTTGAGCACGACGCGCTGCCCATCGTCTTCCGGTTGCTGCGCATAGAGGTCATGCAGCAGTGCGACGTTGCTCAAGGCATTGTCATAACTTGCACCCTTGCCGTGCGATACCGTGGTGTTGTGCTGATTGTTGCCCGTGCCGTCGAAGAATAGGCCCAGACGTATTTCGATAGCGTCTGCCCTTTGGCTGCCGGTGATGTGCGTCTGCATTGTAGTGCTACCTGCCTGGCTGAAAAGCACAAGCAAGCGCCACGGCACGATGCCGAACCATCAGGCAATGGCGATCATCGGGCAGGACATTTCCGGGTGCCAGGCAGCCGAGGATGGATAAATTTCCAAGCCGCCATTGGTCGCCACCCCCTCGGATGGATTAAAGTATCAACCCTTGCCGGGCCGCTGCCATCAGCCGCCTGGTCCTCTATCAGGAACCGTCGCCGATGGAACACCGTGAGGCGCTGATCGCGCTGCGCACCTTTCTCTCTTCCCAGATCCTTGGCCAGGAAAAGCTGGTCGAGCGGCTGCTGATCGTGCTGTTGGCCGATGGCCACATGCTGGTGGAAGGTGCACCGGGCCTGGCCAAAACCAAGGCCATCAAGGAACTGGCCGAGGGCATCGAGGCGCAATTTCACCGTATCCAGTTCACCCCTGACCTGCTGCCCGCCGACATCACCGGCACCGAGATCTATCGGCCCGAGACGGGGAGCTTCGTGTTCCAGCAGGGGCCGATCTTTCACAACCTGGTGCTGGCGGACGAAATCAACCGGGCGCCGGCGAAGGTGCAATCGGCGCTGCTCGAAGCCATGGCCGAGCGTCAGGTCAGTGTGGGGCGCAGTACCTACGACCTGTCGCCGCTGTTCCTGGTCATGGCCACGCAGAACCCGATCGAGCAGGAAGGCACCTATCCCCTGCCCGAAGCGCAGCTCGACCGTTTCCTGATGCATGTCAAGATCGGCTTCCCCGACGCCGCCGTGGAGCGCCGCATCCTGGCCCAGGCCCGTGGCGAGGCGCTGGGGGGTGAGACCAAGCCCGAACGGCGGGTCAGCCAGCAGGCGATCTTCGCAGCACGCAAGGAAATCCTCGGTCTGTACATGGCGGACGCGGTGGAGGAGTACCTGGTGCAACTGGTCATGGCCACGCGTACGCCGGCCAAATTCGACAACGAACTGGCCGACTGGATTGCCTACGGCGCCAGCCCGCGCGGTTCGATTTCCCTGGACCGCTGCGCACGGGCCCACGCGTGGCTTGCCGGGCGCGATTTCGTCAGCCCCGAGGACATTCAGGCAGTACTGTTCGACGTGTTGCGCCACCGCATCATCCTGTCGTTCGAAGCCGAGGCGGCGGGGGTCGACCAGGACCGGGTCGTGCAGCGTATCCTCGACGTCGTGGCCGTTGCCTGACCCCATGTCCAGCGCCCCGCTGATCGAACCCGGCATTCGCATCACCCTTGCCGAACTGATCGACATGCGCCACCGCGTGCGCGAAATCCAACTGTTCTCCAACCCCGGCCAACGCAGCCCGCTGGTGGGCCTGCACCATTCCAAGCTGCGGGGCCGGGGTGTGGACTTCGATCAGGTGCGGGTGTACCAGGCCGGTGACGATGTGCGCAATATCGACTGGCGGGTCACTGCCCGTACCCAAGAGCCGCACACCAAGCTGTTCCACGAAGAACGCGAGCGGCCGATCTTCATTCTCGTGGAGCAGAGCCAGCGGCTGTTCTTCGGCTCCGGGCTGGTGTTCAAGTCGGTACTGGCGGCTCAGGCAGCTGCCCTGTTCGGCTGGGCCGCGCTGGGGCACAACGACCGGATCGGGGGGCTGGTGTTCGGTGACAACGATCCCCACGAGATCAAACCCAGGCGCAGCAAGCAAAGCCTGCTGCAACTGCTCAATCGCCTGGCCAAGGTCAACCAGTCGCTGCACACCGAAGGCGTGGCCCAGGCCGATAGCCTCGGCCTTGCGCTGCGCAGGGCGCGGGAAGTATTGAGGCCTGGCAGCCTGGCCATCGTGATTTGCGATGAGCGCTCGTTGACGCCCCAGTGCGAACAGCACCTGGCCATGCTCTCCCGTCACTGCGACCTGTTGCTGATGCCGGTATCGGACCCACTGGACCACGCCCTGCCGGCAGCCGGCTTGCTGAGGTTCGCGCAACGGGGTGCGCAGCTGGAACTGGACACGCTGGACGAAGGGCTGCGCCAGGCCTACCGGCAACAGGCCGAGGCGCGCATCGAGCGCTGGGAATTGATGGCGCAAAAGCTCAGGGTGCTGCTGATGCCCCTGACTACGCAAAGCGAGATGATCGAGCAATTGCGCGATTACCTGAGCGCACAACGCCTGGGCAGCGCCTCGTGAACCCGCTTGACCAGTTGCAGCCATTGATCGCGCCCCCGCCGATCAGCCCATGGCCGCCGGCGCCTGGCTGGTGGCTGTTGCTGGCATTGATGCCCGTGCTGGCCTGGGGCCTGTGGCGCGTGCGTCACTGGCGCCCCCGCAAACGGCCCGTACCCCGCACCGAGCAGCCGCTGGACCCGGTGCGCGTGGCCGCCCTCGAGGAACTGGCGCGCCTGCCCCGCCCTTATGACAAAGCGCCTGCCGGCGCCTGGCTGCAGCAGATCAACGCCCTGCTCAAACGGCTGTGTCGCAGTCACTACCCCTTGGCCAACAGCCACACGCTCAATGGCCGGCAGTGGCTGGCGTTTCTTGACAACCGCTGCCCGGCGGCAGGCCTGACCCGCTGGATGGTGTTGGTCGAAGGGGCCTACAAGCCCGAATGCCGCCTGGACGACAAGGCCATCGCCGGGCTCAGCCAAGCGGTGGAAACCTGGATTCGCAAGCATGTTTGAACTGGCCTGGCCGTGGATATTCGCCTTGCTGCCCCTGCCTTGGCTGGCACGGCTCGTCCTGCCTGCCGCCGACAGTGGCGAGCCCGTGCTGAAAGTCGGCTTCCTGCACGAGCTCGAGAGCCTGGCGGGGCGCCGCGCCCGTCTGAACCTGCCAACCTGGCGCCAGCAGGCGCCGTTCGTCGTGATCTGGCTGCTGTTGCTGTGCGCCGCCGCTCGCCCCCAATGGCTGGGCGAGCCGATGCCGGTGGCAGCCAGTGGACGCGATCTACTGGTGGCGGTGGACGTGTCTGGCTCGATGGACTTCCCGGACATGCAGTGGCAAGGCGAGGACATCAGCCGGCTCGACCTGGTGAAGGCCCTGCTGGGCGACTTTTTGCAGGACCGTGAAGGTGACCGAGTGGGGCTGATCCTGTTCGGCAGCCAGGCCTACCTGCAGGCCCCGCTGACCTTCGACCGGCGCACGGTGCGCACCTTTCTCGATGAAGCCCAGATCGGCATCGCCGGCAAGAACACCGCCATCGGCGACGCCATCGGCCTGGCCGTCAAGCGGCTGCGCCAGCGGCCCTCGCAGAGCCGGGTACTGGTGCTGATCACCGACGGGGCCAACAATGGCGGGCTGATCCACCCCCTCACCGCCGCGCGTCTGGCCGCTCAGGAGGGCGTGCGCATCTACACCATCGGCATTGGCGCCGACCCGCAAGCCACCGGCACCCCTGGCCTGCTGGGCCTGAACCCCAGCCTGGACCTGGATGAAGCGTCCTTGCGCGAAATCGCCGAGACCACCCAGGGCGCGTATTTCCGCGCCCATGATGGCGCCGAACTCGACGCCATCGGCGACACGCTGGACCGGCTGGAACCTGTGGCGCAACAGCCGACCCAGGCGCGTACCACCGAGGCCCTGTATGCCTGGCCGCTGGCCCTGGCGCTGCTGCTGAGCGTGCTGCTGGTGATCAGCGTACAGTGGCCGGACAACCCGCTGCAGCGCCAGCTGCGCAAGCCGCGCTTTCTGCAACCGCACCCACAATGGCGGCAGCGCCTCAAACGCCTGCGCCTGAGGAGGCCGCGATGATTGATCTGTGGCCCCAATGGCTGCGCCCGCTGTGGTTGTTGAGCGTGCCCGTGCTCGGCTGGTTGCTGTTCAAGCTATGGCACCGGCGCAGGCGCGCCGGGCGTTGGCAAATGATCCTGCCCCCGGCCTTCCACAACGTGCTGCTCGGTGGCGGCAGCGGCACCACCAGCAAGCTACCCTGGATAGCCCTGGGCCTGGCCTGGCTGCTGGTGGTGCTGGCCCTGCTGGGCCCGAGTTGGCAACGCGTGGAGGAAAACCACCAGCGGCCTGCCGACCCTCTGGTCATTCTGCTGGAACTGACCCCGCAGATGCTGGCCGAGGACAGCCCGCCCAATCGTCTTGAGCAGGCGCGCCGCAAGGTCCTCGACGTACTTGAGCACCGTCGTGACAGCCAGACCGCACTGGTGGTCTACGCGGGGTCGGCGCATACCCTGGTGCCGCTGTCCGATGACCTGGCCACCACCCGCAACCTGCTCGAAGCGCTCGACCCCTCGATCATGCCCAAGCCCGGCCAACGGGCAGACCTTGCCGTGCACAAGGGCTTGGCGCTGCTCGCCCAGAGCGGCCTTGGCCAGGGGCGATTGCTGCTGGTCGGGTCCTCGCTCAGCGTCGCCGAGCGCCAAGGCATCAGCCAGGCACTGGGTCGCCACGGTCCGAGCCTGCTGATGCTGGGCATCGGCAGCCGCGACGGGGCGCCAGTGCGCCAGGCCAACGGCGAATTTCTCAAGGACGACCAGGGCGCGATCCTGTTGCCAAGGCTGGACAGTGCAGCCCTTAGAGGCTTCATCAACGGCACCGGCGGGCGCTACCGGCATGCCCGCATCGATGACCTGGACCTGCGCGGCCTCGGGCTGTTCGACAACCCGCGCAGCACACGCAGCGAGGGCCAGACCTTGCAACTGGACAGCTGGGCCGACCAGGGGTACTGGCTGCTGATTCCATTGCTGTTGCTGGCAGCCTGCGCCGGTCGGCGGGGTTGGCTATTCTGCCTGCCCCTGTTGCTCGCCCTGCCCCAGCCCGGCCAGGCGTTCGAACTCGAGGATCTGTGGCTGCGCCCCGACCAGCAAGGCCAGCGCCTGCTTGAACAGGGTCGAGCGGCCGAAGCCGCCGGCCGCTTCCGTGACCCCCAATGGCGGGGCATGGCCCTGTACCAGGCGGGTGACTATGCCGGCGCCGCCGAGGCCTTTCTGCAGGTGGACACCGCCGCCGCCCACTACAATCGTGGCAATGCCCTGGCGTACAGTGGTGAACTGGAAGCCGCGCTGGACGCGTATGATCAAGCCCTGGAGCGTCAGCCGGACTTGCAGGCGGCGCTGGACAATCAGGCCCTGGTCGAGCAAATGCTGGCCCAGCGCCAGGGCAAAGCTGCCGAACAGCCCGGCAGCACCGAAGCCCAGGGTTCGCCAGGCCGTGAAACCGAGGGGAACAGCAGCGCACAAGGCAGCCCGGCAGAGCCTGCGCCCGGTTCCGACGAGCAGGCGGGGGACGGCGCCTCGGCGCAAGGCGACGGCAGTGACCAGGGTGCACCTGGCAACCCGCCAGGCGAGGATGACGATGTGGTCGAACCACCCCACACGCCTGTCACCACCGCGCTGGATGCCGAGCAACGCCAGGCGCTTGAACAATGGCTACGAGAAATCCCCGACAATCCCGCGCAGTTGCTCCGGCGCAAATTCTGGTACGAACAGCAATTGCAACAGGAAACCCCACGATGAGTCGCTGCGGCGTCTTTCTCCTCATGCTGCTCTGGAACCTGCTGGCTCATGCCGAGCCGTCGCTCAAGGCCAGTGTCGACCGTACCCGCCTGGAAGCTGGCGAGAGCCTGGAGCTGACCCTCGAAAGCCAGGATGTGACCGAGTTCGGCAAGCCTGACCTGCGGGCCCTGGAAGGCGACTTCGAGGTGCGCAGCACCCGGCAGCTGAACAGCTTGCACACCCTCGATGGCGAAACCCGCGCCAGCACCCGCTGGATCATCACGCTCCTGCCCCGGCGCAGCGGCAGCCTGCAGATTCCTGCCCTGCAACTGGGGCAATCGTTCAGCCAGCCGGTGGACCTGCAAGTGCTGCAGGCCGATGCCAACCGCGAGGACAACGCCCAGGTGTTCATCGAGGCAACCCTGGACAGCACCGATGTCTACGTGCAAGCCCAGGCTGTACTGACCCTGCGCATCTACCATTCGGTGGCGCTGTATGACGACAGCAGCCTTAGCCCGCTGCAACTGGACAACGCCAAGGTCGAGCCCTTGGGCGAATCGCGCACCTACGAAAAGGAAATCCAGGGTGTGCGCCATGGCGTGATCGAGACGCGCTATGCGGTCTATGCCCAGCAAAGCGGCACCCTGGACATTCCTTCACTGACCTTCACCGCCACGGCTGCGGCCAGCAGCCAGGCCGAGCAGAACGGCAACGGCGCTGCACGTGCCGGCCGCCAGATACAGGTCAGCTCACTGCCGCTGCGCCTGACGGTACGGCCCGTCCCGGCCCAGTGGCCAGCCGGACTGCCCTGGCTGCCCGCGCGCAGCCTGACCCTGGAGGAACGCTGGAGCCCCGATCCTGCCGCCCAGCAGACCCAGATCGGCGACTCGTTGACCCGCACCGTCACCCTGCGCGCCGAAGGGCTGTCCAGTGCTCAGTTGCCGCCAGTGCCGCCCACTGAGGCCAACGGCCTGCGCCGCTACCCCGACCAGCCGTTGTTGCGCAACGAGATCAGCGAACGGGGCATGACAGCCACCCGCGAGGAACGCGAGGCGCTCATCCCTACCCACAGCGGCCCGCTGGCCTTACCTGCGCTGGAAGTGACCTGGTGGAACACACGCGAAGATCACCTCGAGCACAGTGGCCTGCCTGCACGCTCGATCACCGTGCAGGACAACCCCGCCCTGGTGGCCGAGACTCCGGTGGTGGGCAATGGCAGCAGCGCGCTGCTGTGGCCTTGGCAGGTGGCGACCCTTGTGCTTGCGTTGACCACGCTACTGGGCTTCACCCTGTGGTGGCGCGCCCGTTCGCAGCCAGCGGTGCTGCGTGCGGCACAGACAGGGCCCAGCCCTCGGACCCTGCTGGACGACCTCAAGCGTGCCTGCCTGGCCAACGACCCCCAGGCCACGCGCCAGGCCCTGGATGCCTGGGCGCGGCAACAACCGCAGACCCTGGCCGAAATGGCAGCGCGCTTCGTGCCCTTGTCCGACGCCCTGGATGGATTGAACGGTGCGCTGTACAGCGAAAGCGGCCAGCACTGGCAAGGCGAAGACCTGTGGCGGGCGATCGGCACCATTCCACCGGCCGAACAGGTGCTGCTGCCCACTGGCGAGAGCGGCAGCCTGCCACCGCTGTACCCCAAGTGAGCCGGTAGCGCCGCACGTCGTCGACCGGCGTAGCGCCGCGTAGTGACCGGCTTTACCAGCCCGCACAGCGCCGCGTCCATGGGGTACCATAACGCCCTTGCCCGCCCGTGCACCTTCATACCCACAGGTCATCCATGCGTCTGTTTCACACTTCCGATTGGCACCTGGGCCAAAGTCTCCATGGCCAGGAACGCGACTTCGAACACGCCTGCTTCCTCGACTGGCTGCTCGGCCAACTGCACCTGCGCCAGCCTGATGCGCTGTTGATCGCAGGCGACGTCTTCGACACCGTCAACCCGCCGGTCAAAGCCCAGGAGCGATTGTACGATTTCATCGTCAGGGCCCACGAACAGCAGCCGAAACTGGATATCGTGATGATCGCCGGTAACCACGACTCCGGCTCGCGCATCGAGCTGCCTGCGCCGTTGATGCGCCGCCTGCGCACCCACGCACTGGGCCGCGTGCACTGGCTGGACGATGGGCAACTGGATGTCGAGCGGCTGCTGATTCCGCTGACCAACGCGCGCGGCAAAGTGACCGCCTGGTGCCTGGCCTTGCCGTTCCTGCGGCCGGCGGAGGTGACCGGCCTGCAACTGGGCGACGACTACCTGCAAGGCATCACGCGGGTCCACCAGCAACTGATCGCCGCCGCCCAGGCCAGGCAGCGCAAGGACCAAGCGCTGATCGCCATCAGCCATGCGCACATGGCCGGCGGTGCGGTCTCCGAAGACTCCGAGCGCAGCCTGATCATCGGCAACGCCGAGGCATTGCCGGCCAAGCTCTTCGACAAGGCCATCAGCTACGTCGCCCTGGGCCACCTGCACAAGCCCCAGAAGGTCAACCGCGAAGACCGTATCCGCTACAGCGGGTCGCCCATTCCGTTGTCGTTCGCGGAGGTCAACTACCCCCACCAGGTGCTGGAAGTCACTTTCGACGGCGCGGCGCTGGCCACTGTCGAGGCTCGCCCAGTTCCGCGTGCGGTGCCGCTGCAACGCATAGGGCCGGCCCCACTGAACGAGGTCTTGACGCAACTGGCCGACCTGCCCGTGGTGGACCTGCTCGATGACCCCAACCGCCAGCCTTGGCTGGAGGTGCGCGTCGTGCTGAACGAGCCGCAGCCCGACCTGCGCCAGCAGATCGAAACCGCGCTGCACGACAAAGCCGTGCGGTTGATTCGCATTGGTGCCGAGTACGCCGGTCGAACGGCCGACGACGAAGGCCCGGCGTTCGTCGAACTGGCCCAGATGACCCCGCAAGACCTGTTCAGCCGTGCCTGGGCGCAAGCCTATGGCGACCCTGCCGATGAGCAGACGCTGGCCGATTTCGCCCTGCTGCTGCAGGACGTACAGCACGAAGAAGAGCAACCATGAAGATTCTTGCCATTCGCCTGAAGAACCTGGCATCGCTGGCGGGCCCGATCGATATCGACTTCACCCAGGAACCCCTGGCAGGCGCGGGTCTGTTCGCCATCACCGGCCCCACCGGGGCAGGTAAAAGCACCCTGCTCGACGCGCTGTGCCTGGCGCTGTTCGGTACGGTGCCACGTCTGAATGACATCGGCCGTGAGGCCAAGGTGCCGGACGGCGATGGCGAGATCCCCACTTCGGACCCGCGCAACCTGTTGCGTCGCGGTACCGGCAGTGGCTTTGCCGAGGTGGATTTCGTCGGCGTCGACGGGCGCCGCTACCGGGCGCGCTGGGAGGCGAACCGTGCTCGCGACAAGGCCAACGGCAAGCTCCAGCTCAGCCGCCAGAGCTTCTACGACCTGGACAGCGAGCAGGTGCTGGGCAGCGGCAAGAACGAATACAAGCAGCTGATCGAGACGCGCCTGGGCCTTAACTTCGAACAGTTCACCCGCGCCGTGATGCTGGCGCAAAGCGAGTTCGGGGCGTTCCTCAAGGCCGACGACCGCGAGCGCAGCGAACTGCTGGAAAAACTGACCAATACCGCGATCTATTCGCGCCTGGGCCAACGGGCCTTTGCCCGAGCCCGCGAGGCGGGCGAGGCGCATGCCGCCTTGAAAGAGCGAGCCACCCACCTGCTGCCCATGGCCGCGGATGCCCGCGCCGAACTGGACCAACGCCTAGAACAGGCGCAACGCGAGCTCAAAACCGCCCAGGCTGGCGAGCGACAGCTGGAGCAGCAGCGCAGTGGGTTGATCGAACATGACCAGTTGCAAGCCCAGCAGGCGCAGGCTCGCACTGCCCTGGAGGCTGCCGAGCAGGACTGGCAAGCCTTGGCCGAGCCGCGCCTGGACCTGGCGCGCCTGGAGCGTCTTGCCCCGCAGCGCCATCAGTTTCACCGCCAGCAGGCACTGGCGGCGCAGCGCGCGCCGATCATCGCCAGGCTTGCCGAACACACCCGGCATCACGCCGAGCTGCAACAGCGGATAGCCGAGCAGCAGCAGGCGTTGGAAACAGCACATCTTGCATTGACCGCCGCCCAGGCCGCCCATAGCGACGCCGGCCCGCTGCTGCGCCAAGCCTATACGGCCCAGGACAATCTGGCCCGCCTCGATCAGCAACTGGCCGTCCAGCGCAGCGACAGCCAGCAGGCCGAACATGAAGTGGCTGAGGGCCAACAGCAGTTGCAGCAACTGCAAGCCAGCCAAGAACGCAGTCAACAGCAACTGGCCCAGATCGACACGGCGTTGGCCGAGAACCAGCACCTGGCCGGGCTGGCCGGTGCGTGGCATGCCTATCTGCCGCAGCTCAAGCAGGTGATGCTGATCGGCGGCCGGCTGGGCAAAGGCCGCGAGGAACTGCCCGGCCTGCAGGCTCAAGCCAGCCAGGCCACTGCCCACCTGCAGGCCGAGCGCGACGCCCATGACGCCCTGTTCCGCGAAGCCAAGGCGCAGCCCGACGCCCTGGCAGAACAGATCGACCTGCTCGGCAGCATGCTGCAGGACAACCGCAAGCAGCATCGCGCCGTGGAGCAATTGACGCGTGTACACGCCCGCGTGCTCGAGTTGATTCAGCAACAGGCCACCCTGCGTGATCGCCAGCAACACGCCATGGTCGAGCGCCAGCGCCTGATTGGCGAAGGCACCGCCGCCAAGGCTGAACTGGAAAAGGCCGAGCAGGCGCTGAACCTGACGCGTCAACTGCTGGAGCGCCAGCGGCTGGCCCGCAACACCACGGTTCAAGCTCTGCGCGAGCAACTGCGCGACGGCGAGCCCTGCCCTGTGTGCGGCAGCGCCGAACACCCGTTCCATCAGCCCGAGGTGTTGCTGCAAAGCCTGGGTGAACATGACCAGGCCGAAGAAGAGGCCGCCCAGCGTCAGGTGGCAGCGCTCAACACGCGCCTGGTAGAGCTGCGCACCCAGCTAGGTGTGGTCAATGCTCAGCTCAAGGACTTTCAGCAACAACTGCCGGCGCTGGACGAGCAGTTGCAGCCTTTGGTTGCGCAGCTTCATGAACATGCCCTCTGGCCTGCTCTGGCGCCCCAGGACGACCATGCCCGTAGCGGTTGGCTCGACGGCCAATTACGGCGCCTGGATACAGAGATCGGCAACGACGAAAAGCGCCAGCGGGCCTTGCTCAGCCTGCAGAAAGAGGCCGCGCGTCTCAACCAGCAACTGCAAGCCGCCCAAGACGCGCACCAACAAGCGCAGCGGCACCTGGAGCAACAACACCTGGCCCTGGAAAACGACGAGCGCCTCCTGCAGCAAGGGCTCGCGGACTTGGCTGGGGTCATGCCCGACGAAGCGCTCAAGGCGCTGCGAGACGATCCGGCCAACGCGTTTCTTGCCCTTGACCAACAGATCGCCCAGCGCCTGCAACAGCTCGACCAGCGCAAGGATGAGCTGGAAGAACAGCAAGCTCGCCAGGTCCAGCTGGACAAACTGCACGATCAACAGCAGGTGCGTGTGCAAAGCCTCGCCCAGCGTGACCAGCAGCTCAAAGCCCTGGAGGAGCAGCGCGAGCATGCCCAGGCCATGCTCGCGCAGTTACTGGGCGAGCACGTCAGTGCCGAGGCCTGGCAACAGCACATGGACGCGGCGCTGGAGCAAGCGCGCGCGGTCGAAGCGGATCTCGCCCAGCGCCTGCAAGGCTTGCACACCCAGGCTGTGCAGGTGGCCGGTGAACTGAAGGCCAGCACCGAGCAGTTGCAGGCGCTGGAGCAAGAAGCCGAGCAGCTGCAGGATCAGATCGCCCAGTGGCGCGCCGCGCACCCGGAGCTGGACGATGCAGGGCTTGATCGCCTGCTGGCCATGGACGACACCCAGGCCAGTGAACTGCGCCAGCGCCTGCAGGGCGCGGAAAAAGCCCTCGAGCAGAGCCGTGTGCTGCTTCAGGAGCGCGAGCAGCGCCTGCGCCAGCACGCGGCGCTGATGACGCTCGACACCTCGGTCCAGGATGTGGACCAGGCGCTGCTCGAACTGCGCGAGCGTCTGGTCGTTCACGAGCAGACCTGCGCCGAACTGCGGGCCCAACAGGCCGATGACCAGCGACGTCAGCACGCCTCGCAGGCCCTGGCCGAGCAGATCGAGCAGGCCCGTCAGCAGTGGCAGCGCTGGGCTCGGCTCAGCGGACTGATCGGCTCGGCCTCGGGTGATGTGTTCCGCAAGATCGCCCAAGGCTACAACCTCGATCTGCTGTTGCACCATGCCAATGCCCAGCTGCGTCAACTGGCGCGGCGCTATCGGCTCAAGCGCGGCGGCAGCGCGCTGGGGTTGCTGGTACTGGACACCGAAATGGGCGATGAACTGCGCTCGGTGCACTCGCTGTCCGGGGGTGAGACCTTCCTGGTTTCCCTGGCTTTGGCCTTGGGGCTCGCCTCGATGGCATCGAGCACGTTGCGCATCGAGTCGCTGTTTATCGACGAAGGTTTCGGCAGCCTCGACCCCGAGTCCTTGCAACTGGCCATGGACGCGTTGGACGGCTTGCAGGCCCAGGGTCGCAAGGTCGCAGTGATTTCCCACGTGCAGGAAATGCACGAGCGCATACCGGTGCAAATTCAGGTCCGGCGCCTGGGCAACGGCTTGAGTGACGTCGAGGTGTGCGGTTGATCCTTTATTCGTTTCGCCGCTGCCCCTGGGCCATGCGTGCCCGGCTCGCATTGCGCTATGCCGGCTGTGAGGTGACCGTGCAGGAGGTGGCAATGAAGCACAAGCCCGCCGCCCTGCTGGCGCTGTCACCCAAGGGCACCGTTCCGGTGCTGGACACCGGGAACCAGGTGCTCGATGAAAGCCTGGATATCATGCGCTGGGCACTGGCGCAGAACGACCCGCAAGACTGGCGCCTGTTGAGCTCGCCCGAAGCGGCGCAGCAAGCCGAAGCGCTGATTGCCGTCAACGACACCACCTTCAAGGCCCAGGTGAACCTGTACAAGTATGCCGAGCGCTATCCACAGCACTCACGGCACGACTACCGCGAAGCTGCGCAACACTGGTTGGAACGTCTGGAGCACCTGCTCCAGGACCGGCCCTACCTGCTGGCCGAGCACCCAAGTATCGCCGATGCTGCACTGTTGCCGCTGATCCGGCAGTTCGCCGCAGTCCAGCCCGACTGGTTCGCCACGGCTCCTTACCCGAGGGTGCGTGGCTGGCTGCAGGGCTGGTTGGGCTCGGACTTATTCAGAGCCATTATGGCCAGGTGACAACAGCTGTCATCGCACGCGAAGGTCAGCGCATGAACTTCAGATCCGACGGCGCCGGCTGATCGAAGGTCTGTACCGTTTCCCCCAGCTTGCCCGTGAGCGGGTCGCGGCGCATGACTTTGATCTGGTTGCTCTTCTGATTGGCGACCAGCAGGAACCTGTCACTGGGGTCCAGCGCGAATTCACGGGGGTGGTCACCTTCGACCGACCGACGTTGCACCAATGCCAACCGTCCATCCTGCTTGCCTACGCTGAACACGACGATCTCGTTGGCCGTGCCGCGGTTGCTGACGTACAGAAAGCGACCGTCTGCCGACAGGTGCAAGCCCGCGCCTGCCTTGGCAGCCGCCTCCTGGCGCTCGGTCAGTGGCAGGCGCTGGCGTTCGATCAGGTTGCCCTCCCGGACATCGAACATCACCACCTCGGCATGCATCTCCAAGGTCAAGTAGGCATGCTTGCCGCTGGCGTCGAACAACAAGTGGCGTGGTCCACTGCCCGCAGGCAACGAAACCGAGGCAGGCTGCGACGGGGTCAGTGGCTTGTTCGTGCTCGCCCCGTCATAGCGGTAGACGAACACCTTGTCAGCACCCAGGTCGCTGGCATAGACATGCTGGCCGTCCGGGGACGGCACCACCGAATGGACATGGGCGCTGGCCTGCCGCTCGGGGTTGACCCCGCTGGCCTGGTGGCGCGCCTGCTGAACCACCGGCTGCAAGGGATCTTGCCTGTCAACCGGCAATACCGAAAGGCTGCCGCCTGGGTCGGGGTCGACCGCGTAGTTGGCCACGAACAGGTAACGCTGGTCCTGGCTAAGGCTGGCGTGGGTTGGCTCGTCGCCCTGGCTAGGCAGTTGATCGATCAGGCGTACATTCCCATCACAGGCAATGTTGAATGCGCTGACGTGACCGTCTGCGGTTTCATTGACGGCAAACAGCAGGCGCTTGTCTTCGGCAAGCACCAGCCACGAGGGGCTGACGCTCTCTACCACCTGCAGCGGCTCGGGGCGGATTGTGCCTGCTTCGCTGTCGAAGGCGTAGCGGTAGATGCCTTGGCTGGCACCGTCTGTGTAGGTGCCAACCAGCAAGGTGGCAGCCTGGGCAGTGTAGGTCAGGGTCATGCAACTAGCGGTTAGCAGGGTCTTCCAGGTCCGGTTCATGGTCTTCTTCCGGGGGGCGAAATGCATCCAGACAGATGAGTCGGTGCTCACTTTCGGCAGTGCAGATGCGCCAGTCGTTCACTTCTTTACTGGCTGCTTCGACCTGCGCGGCGGTGAATACCCAACGGCGCAGTTGGCGGCCGTCCATGCATTCGATGGCAAGGCCCTGCTCGTCGCAGGTGAAATCGAACGCGTGAAGGCCGTCTATCAAAAGCATGTCGCAGTGTTGCAAGGCGCTGGCGAGAGGGGACATGGGGGTACCTGTACGGGACATTGCGTGTGGAAAAGCCCCGCATTATACCCCCATGGACGCACAACACCCGGTCGTTTCAATGGGCGAAAATCGAGCCCCCCGCCTTGCCTGCCATCTTCTCGGGCTTGATCAGGAACCGCGCCAGCGCCGGCAGCAGCCACAGCGCACCGAACATGTTCCACAACAGCATGAAGGTCAGCATCAGGCCCATATCCGCCTGGAACTTGATGGCCGAGAAGATCCAGGTACACACCCCGATGGCCAGGCACAGGCCGGTGAACAGCACAGCCTTGCCGGTGGAGCGCAGGGTCTGGTAATAGGCCTCCTGCAACGGCAGCCCAGCGCGCAGGAAGCTCTCCAGGCGGCTGTAGATGTAGATGCCATAGTCCACGCCAATACCCACGCCCAGCGCAACCACCGGCAGCGTCGCCACCTTGACGCCGATGCCCATGTACGCCATCAGCGCGTTGCCCAGCACCGAGGTCAACACCAAGGGCAGCACGATGCACAGGGTTGCGGCGAAGGAGCGGAAGGTGATCAGGCACATGATCGCCACACACAGGTAGACCAGGATCAGGATGGTCAGCTCGGCCGACTTGATCACCTCGTTGGTGGCCGCTTCGATACCGGCATTGCCGGCAGCCAGCAGGAACTGCAAACCTTCCCTGTCGTGGCTGTCGGCAAACGCCTTGGCAGCTGCCGTCACCCGTTCGAGGGTCTCGGCCTTGTGGTCATTGAGAAACACCAGCACCGGCGCCAGCGAGCAATCGCCGTTGTACAGGCCATCGGCCCGTGCGATGGAGTTGTTGAGGACATCGGGGTTGCGCGAGAGGGTTTCCCACTTGAGGCTACCCTCGTTCATGCCCTTGATCACCTGTTTGGACACGCTGACCAGGGAAATGGCCGACTGCACCCCAGGCGTGTTTTCCATGGTCCACATCAGCTCGTCGATCGGCGCCAGGGTCGAATGCACCGAACACTGCTCGGCGGCCGTCTTGACCATGATCACCAGCACATCGGAGCTGGTGGAATAGTTGCTGATGATGAAGTTGTTGTCCTGATTGTAGCGTGAGTCGGGCCGCAACTCCGGTGCCCCTTGGTCGAGGTCGCCGATCTTCAGGTTCTGGCTGTACCACAGCCCCCCGGCGAAGGCGACCAGGGCCAGGGCAATGGAAACAGGCGCCACCCTGGGGCTGGCAAAGCGCGACAACAGACGCCAGAACGGATGCTCGCGCGTGGCATCGCGCTTGCTGCGCTCGATGGCTTTCTTGCTGATACCCACATAGGAGATGGCCACCGGCAACAGGATGAGGTTGGTGAAGACGATCACCGCGACGCCGATGGAGGCACCGATGGCCAGTTCGCGGATCACGCCGATGTCGATGATCAACAGGGTGATGAAGCCCACTGCATCGGCGAGGATGGCAATCATGCCCGGCAGGAACAGCTGCCGGAACGTGCGCCTGGCCGCCGTCAGGGCGTTGTCTGCATCGCTCGATTGCAGGGCGATGCCGTTGATCTTCTGCACACCGTGGGAAATACCGATGGCAAAGATCAGAAACGGCACCAGCATCGAATACGGATCCAGGCCGAAGCCGACCGCGTGCATCAGCCCCAGTTGCCACACCACCGCCACCAAAGTGGTAATCAGCACCGCGATGGTGCTGCGGATGCACCAGGTGAACCAGTACAACAACACCCAGGTGATCAGCAGGGCGATGCCGAAGAACATCACCACCATGACCAGCCCGTCGATGAGGTCACCGACCTTCTTCGCGAACCCGACGATATGCACCTTCACATTGGGGTTCTGGGCCTGGAACTTGTCGCGGATCTTTTCTTCGAGCAAGTGGGAGAACTGCTGGTAGTCGAGCTTGACCACCCGCCCCGGGTCCTGCGGGTCGGGGTAACTTTCCAGCAGTGGCACGTCGATGATGCTGGATTTGAAGTTGTTGCCCACCAGCCGGCCTATTTGCCCGGACCTCAGCACGTTGTCGCGCAGGGTATCGAGGCTGGCCTGCGAGCCGTCATAGGTGTTGGGAATCACCTCGCCACCGGAAAACCCCTCCTCGGTGACTTCGCTCCAGCGCACGCTCGGGCTCCACAGGGACTTGAGCCCGGCCCGATCGACGCCTGGGATGTAGAACACCTCGTCGTGGATCTGGCGCAGAGTCTCCATGTAGTTTTTGTCGAAGATGTCGCCTTTGACCGCCTCGACCGAGATACGCACGGTGTTGCCCAGGTTGGCCAGATCGTTGCGGTGCTCCATCATCTGTTCGATGAAGGGGTGCTGCAACGGGATCATCTTCTCGAAGCTGGTGGAGGGGCGAATTTGTGTGGCCTGCCAGAACAGGAAGAGGCTGACCAGCACACAGAGGATGATGACCGCCGGCCGGTTGTTGAAGATCAGGCGTTCGAGCAGTGTGGCTTTGTCCTGATGATGCGGCTGCATGGGAAGGTGCTCCTGGCTGCTCATGGCTGTGCCTCACTGTCGGCGGCGTCGAGCCCCTTGGCATTGGCGATGTGGGCGCCGCCCTGCCCTACCAGCAGGAGCTCGCCGTTGGGCAGGGCGCTGACACCGGACAGGGCGATGCGGTCCGGGCGGTTGTGGACGCTGAAGGTCTGGCCGGCATCGGTGCTGCGCAGCACGCTGCCGCCGTTGCCGACCACCACGACAGTGCCATCGTCGAGCAGCGTGGCACCGGCCAGGCCGAACTCGAGCTCGCCTCGCGCAGCCTGCAAGGGGATGGATTGCCAGGTGTCGCCGAAGTCGGTGGAGCGCAGCAGGTTGCCGCGCAAGCCGAACGCCAGCAAGGTACGCGGCTGGGCAGTGCCGATCACGCCGAACAGCGACCCCTGGTAAGGCCCTTCGACTTTCTGCCAGTGCTGCCCATTGTCCTCGGAGCGGAACATGCCGCCCTGCTCCCCAACGATGAACAAGCCAGCGTCACGCACCTTGGCGATGGCATTGAGGTGCAACTGATCGGGGTTGTCGAGGCGCTCGGCCACGTCCTGCCAATGCTGGCCCCCGTCCGTGGTTTCGAGCAAAGCGCCGTAGGCGCCCACGGCCAGGCCGTGCTGGGCGTCGAGGAACACGATGTCGAGCAAGGGTGCTTCGCGTGACAGGTCTTCGAACTGTTTGCTCCAGGTCGCCCCGCCGTCGCCAGTGGCGAGGATCTGCGCATCGTGGCCGACGGCCCAACCGCGCTTGTCATCAAGGAAAAAAACGGCCGTCAGCAGCTGGCGGGTTGGCACACGGGCCTGGGTCCAGGTGCTGCCCTGGTCGTCAGAGAACAGGATATGGCCCCGGTCGCCGACCACGACCACACGCGTGCCTGCATGGGCAGCGTCGATCAACAGCCTTTGACTGGCCTTGGCCGATTCGGTGGAGTATTCATCGGCTGACGCAGCCTGCGCGCCTTGCCATCCACTCAGTGCAAGGGTGAGCGCTGCAGCGGCCGCTACCGGCCATCCAGCGCGCCTGCTCCATTTCCTCATGACTGCCCCCGATTGTATTTTTGTTGGGTGGGTCAATACCTTGCAGGACGCACAAATGCCCGCAATAGAGGCCTGCAAGGGCGTGCGGTGATCGTAACGGGAGGATTTGGCGGAGCACAACGGGCGGGGTGTTATGTTTTGTTATCGGCGCAGGACGAGCCGTTCGCGCGCAGAGGATGCAGCGCCTGCGGGCGAACACGACTCACCCGCAGGCGCTGCCTGTGCAGCGTAACAACGTCGGCAGTTGAAAGCGGGGCCCTCAAGCGGGCCCCGGCGTCATGCCAGGCTTTTACTCACCACTTCATAGACGTCGCTGGAGAGCTCACCAGAAGCCAGAATCCGCTCCAGCTCACCCTTCATCAGGGCCTGGCGGGCGGCGTCGTATTTGCGCCAGCGGGTCAGCGGCGCCAACTGCCGGGAGGCGATCTGCGGGTTAAGGGCATTGAGCTCGATCACCAGATCCGCCAGGAAGCGATAACCGGAGCCATCGGCGGCATGGAAGTTGACCAGGTTCTGGCCGGCAAAGGCACCGACCACCGCGCGCACCTTGTTCGGGTTCTTCAGGGTGAACGCGGGGTGCTGCATCAACGCCTTCACCCGTGCCAGGCCCCCTGGCAAGGTACTGGCCGCCTGCACGCTGAACCATTGGTCCATGACCAGGGGGTTGTCCTTGAAGTGCTCTGCAAAGCTTTCCAGGGCCTTGGCGCGCTCGGCCTCGAAGGGTGAGTTCACCAGCACCGCCAGGGCCGTGAGGCGCTCGGTCATGTTGTCGCACTGCTCGAACTGCTCCAGGGTCGCTTGCAGCACCTGCGGTTTAGCGCTGAGCATCAGGTACGACAGGGCGATGTTCTGCAGGCTGCGGCGGGCAAAGTGCTCGGCAGAGGCAACGTACGCGGTGTTACGCGAGACCGCGCGGTTGGCCTGGTAACGCGTCCAGAGCGGCTCGAACAATTGCTCGGCAATTTGCCGGCGGGCGAACTCGCGGGCTGCGTGGATGGCGTCCACATCGGCCACCTGGCTGATCTCGGTCAGGTAGCCCTCCCCTGGCAGCGAGAGCATTTCGGCCACCATGGCAGCATCGAGCGAAGTGTCGCCCAGTACCGTAGCCAACGCCCTGACCAGACGCGGGTCCAGGTGCAGCGCCTGGCCACGCTGGTGCTGACCGATCAGCTCCTGCAGCACCTGCACGGCCAGTTGCTGACCAGCTTCCCAGCGGTTGAAACCATCGCTGTCGTGCTGCATCAGGAACATCAACTGGTCGCGGTCGTACGGGAAGCTCAGCTTGACCGGGGCACTGAAACCGCGCAGCAGCGACGGCAACGGCCGCGCCTGGATGCCCTGGAAGACGAAAGTCTGCTCGGCCTCGGTCACCGACAGCACCCGGGTGCTGCCCACTGCCGAGGACTCGCCCGCCAATTGCAGCGGCAGGTCGTTGCCCTGGGCATCGAGCAGGCCCAGTTCGACGGGGATCACGAAGGGCAGCTTCTCGGCCTTGTCCGGGGTGGGTGGGCAGCTCTGGCGGAACGTCAGGCTATAGGTGAGCGCCGCTTCGTCGTAGGCGTCGGTCACTTCCAGGCGCGGCGTACCGGCCTGGCTGTACCAGCGCTTGAACTGCGTCAGGTCCACGCCGTTGGCGTCTTCCATGGCCTTGATGAAGTCGTCGGTGGTGACCGCCTGCCCATCGTGACGCTCGAAATACAGGTCGCTGCCCTGGCGGAAGCCCTCGGCCCCCAGCAGCGTGCGCACCATGCGTACCACTTCCGAGCCTTTCTCGTACACGGTCAGGGTGTAGAAGTTGGAAATCTCGATGAAGCTGTCCGGGCGCACCGGATGGGCCATGGGGCCCGCATCCTCGGCGAACTGATGGGTGCGCAGGTAGGCAACGTCCTCGATGCGTTTGACGGTGCGTGAATTCATGTCGGCACTGAACTCGGCATCGCGGAACACCGTGAAGCCTTCCTTGAGCGACAACTGGAACCAGTCGCGGCAGGTGACGCGGTTGCCCGACCAGTTGTGGAAGTATTCATGGGCTACCACGGCTTCGACCCGCTGGTGCGCGGCATCGGTGGCCGTCTCGGCGCGCGCCAGCACGCAGCTGGAGTTGAAGATGTTCAGGCCTTTGTTCTCCATGGCCCCCATGTTGAAGTCGTTGACCGCGACGATCATGAAGATGTCCAGGTCGTACTCGCGGCCGTAGACCTCTTCATCCCAACGCATGGACTTTTTCAGACTGACCATGGCGTGGTCGCACTTGTCGATGTTCTCCGGCTCCACATAGATGCGCAGGGTCACATCACGGCCCGATTGGCGGGTGAAGGTGTCTTCCACGCACCACAGGTCGCCTGCGACCAGGGCGAACAGGTAGGCCGGCTTCATGAACGGGTCTTCCCAGGTCGCCCAGTGACGGCCGTCCTCGGCAGGGCCGCTGCCTACCGGGTTGCCGTTGGAGAGCAGCACCGGGTAGCGGTGCTGTTCAGCGATCACCGTGGTGGTGAAGATGCTCATCACATCGGGGCGGTCGAGGTAGTAGGTGATCTTGCGGAAACCCTCGGCCTCGCACTGGGTGCAGAACATCTTGCCGGACTTGTACAAGCCCTCGAGCGCCGTGTTGGTTTCGGGATGGATCCTGACGGTGGTGTCGAGGGTGAAGTGCTCTGCCCGTGGCTGAACGGTCAGGCTGCTTGCGTCGATCTGGTAGTCGCCTTCCTGCAAGGGTTCATCGTCCAGGGCGGCGCGCACCAGTTCGAGTTGCTGACCGTCGAGCACCAGCGCAGGCAGGCCGCCCCCGTGCACCGGGTTGCGGCGCATGATCAGTTGCGCGTGGACCAGGGTGTGGTCTTCGAACAGCTCGAAGGTCAGGTGCGTCTCGTCGATCAGGTACTCAGGCGCCTTGTAGTCCTTGAGATGGATCACTTGCGGTTGTTCGGTACGCATCTGCAGGTCCCTTTTACTGGAGCACGGCCAACTGATAGGCAGTGTACTTGCGAATATTGATCACACCGGTGTCGAAGATCAGGTACTGGCCCTTGATGCCCAGCAGCGTACCCTCCACGACCGGGTTCTTGTCCAGGTTGAAGCTGACCACTTTGGTCGGGTAAGCCTGGACCGGGTATGTCATGTGCACGACCTCGGCGTCGGTCAGAGGCTGAATCGCCTGCAGGCCGAAGCGCGCCTGCAGCTGGCCAAGCCCTTCGGCACATGCCTCCAGCACCTGATCGCGCAATGCCGGCAGGTCGAGCAGTTGGGCGTCACCCTTGAGCAGGGCGCGCCAATTGGTGCGGTCCGGCACCTGACTGCGCAGCAGGTCTTCGACCAGCCCGGACTGCTGCCGAGTGGCCACCCTGAGGATAGGCAAGGCCTGGCTGGCCCCCTGATCGAGCCAGCGGGTGGGCAGCTGGGTGGCGCGGGTGATACCGACCTTGATACCGGAGGAGTTGGCCAGGTAGACCACGTGATCGGTCATGCAGAACTGCTCGCCCCAGGACGGATCACGGCAGGTGCCTGCGTCGTAGTGGCAGCGCTCCGGAGCCATGATGCACATGTCGCACTGGGCCAGCTTGGTCATGCAGGGGTAGCAGTAACCCTGGCTGTAGCTGCTCTTGGTGCGCTTGCCGCAGTGGCTGCAGTGGATGGCACCGAGGTATTGCAGGCGCAGCGGCTTGCCGATCAGGGGGTTGACCGGCACCAGGGTATCGCCTAGGCGAAAGCTGTATTGCACCACGGGGTCGGCCAGGCTGACGGCCATCTTGCTCAACGAGCCACGAGCGAGTTCGATCAATGTACCGAGTCCGACTTGAACAGGATGTTGGGGACGGGGGCGGATTTGGACGCGCATTCCTGCGGGCCCATGTAACCGGTGCGCTGGTCCTCGGGCAGGTTTTTCATCTCCCAGGCGATGACCGCTTGCAGGGACAGCTCTTTCTGCTCGGCAGTCAGCTTGCGGCCGTCCGACCATTTGCCGATTTCCACGGCCAGCTTCAGGCTCTCGTAGATTTCCGGGGTGATGTTTTCGATCATTTGCGCGAAAGTGGACATGTTGTCTCCTGATTCAAGCCGACAGTTTACGCCGGGCGAGCGCCCCACCCAAGAGCCCGGTCAGGCATCCGATAAGCAACCCACCGACGTGCGCGGCGTTGGCGATCTGGCCCAGGCCCAGCGTGCCGACGACGCCGGTCAGGCACACCACCAGCCAGAGGAGCATCATCACCAGCACGCCCTTGGGCAGGTTGAAGTGCGGGTTCGGTGCCCGCCATTGGTACAGCCAGATGTGCCCGAGCAGGCCATAGAGCACGCCTGAAAGCCCACCGAACAGGCCAGGCCCTGTGGTGTAGTGCTGGGCCAGGTTCGATACCAGGCTGAACAGCGCGGTAAGCCCCAGCAGCGTCCATGGGCCCTGGCGCAATTCGATGCGCTTGCCCAGCTCCCAGAACCACAGGCTGTTCATGGCCAGGTGCAGCGCACCGAAATGCAGCAGCATCGGCGAGACCAGCCGCCACCATTGCCCGTGCGCCAGACCCTCGGCCAGCGGCGTGAAGTACAGGTAATCGCCCTGCACGTGAAAATCGAGAAACGTGAACCAGCCGATGGTGGTGAAGTTGTCGCCCAAGCCCGTAAGCCCGGCGACCACGAACGTCAGCAACAGCGTCAGGGCGGTGACCTTGCAGGCCTTGGCCTGGGCCAGCAGCGACGGCTGTGGCATGTCCTGGCCCTGCTGGTCGGGCAGCGCGGCGTCAGGCTCGGCCTGCAGGTCGGCGTTGCCATCGGGGTAGCGCTGGTAGAGGTGCAACACCTCGTCAGCCAGGGCCTCAGGCGCCCAGAGTACCTGGTCCTCGCCCTCTTCGCTGACCCGGTGCGGCACCTGCAAGCGTTGCAACATCTGCACGAAACCGCTGAGGTCTACCGTCAGCGGCAGGCGCATCACTTGGATAATGTTCATTGGCTAGCCTGTGGTCGGTCGACATCCACCCAGACGAACTTGCGGGGGTCGATACGGGTTTCATCGTCCAGCCTGTAGGCGACAAGCTTGCCGTACAGCACGGCGCTGTAGTCCAGGCAGGCCAGGTTGCTGCGAATCGGGGCGGGCCGGCCGCTGCGCCAGTAATGGCCAACGAACAGCATGGGCTCGTCCTCGGCATAGCGCAGCAACGCGCTTTTCTGGCTGTGGCTGAGCGGTGTGTTGGCCACCTCCGCCGGCAGCGCATCGGGCTGGAAGACGATATCGCCATAGGTCTGCGGATCATCTTCCCAGAACTTGGTACGGAAGAAGGCGCGGGTCAGGCCATCGCCACCGGTCAGGGTGAGGCCATCGGGCAGGCGCATGTCGGTGCCACGCAGCAAGCGGTTGCAAACGTTGGCGGCAAAGCTGCCGCTCACCGCCGAGGCTTGGACGAAGTGGCGATCGACGCGCCCATCGGGGTACTGGCGCCGCAGCGGCTCGATCAGGCTTGCATCCCAGCAGGCGTGCACCAGGCGGAATCGACCGGCATCGATGAACAGTGGCAGCGTCTGGAACCAGTCGAGAAACGCCTGCCAGTCCGCAGGGTGATTGGCGAACTGGGTGAGGGTTTCGTCGATGAGCCTGGCGTGGCGAGGGGTATGTTCGCGCACGAAGGCCTTGCCGCTGCCCGGCAGTGCCGGCGTCACCCAGCCCAGTGCACTGTATTCGTGATTGCCCATGATGCAGTGCGCCTGCCCGGCGGCGACCATGTCGTGAACGATGTGCAGGGCTTGGCGGATACGCGGGCCGCGGTCCACGATATCGCCCAAGAACAGCGCCTGCCGCCGAGGGTGGCGCCAGACGCCGGCAATGCGCTGGTAACCGAGGGCATCGAGCAAGCGCTCAAGGGTCAAGGCACAGCCGTGAACGTCACCGATGATGTCGAAACTGCGCGCCGGATCCAGCATCAGTCGTCCCTGCCCCCCAGGCGGCTGCCCCAGCCAAGCTTGGTGCGGCAGACTTCGTAGTAGTTGTGGTCCAGCGGGTGGATCAGGCGCAGCTTCTGGGGCTTCTTGCTCACCGTGATGGTGTCACCGGGTGCGCAGGTGAAGTGGTTCTGACCGTCGCACGACACCTGCGGGTAGATCTGCAGGTCCTTGGCCACCACGATCTTCAGTTCGCTGTTGCCATCGACGACGATCGGCCGCCCAGACAAGGTGTGCGGGTACATGGGCACGATGACGATTGCATCGAGCTTGGGGTGCATGATCGGGCCGCCGGCGGACAAGGCGTAGGCCGTGGAGCCGGTCGGGGTGGCGACGATCAGGCCGTCGGCCTTCTGGCTGCAGACGAACTGGCCGTCGATGTAGATCTCGAATTCGATCATGCGGGTGGACTTGCCTGGGTGCAGGACCACGTCGTTTAGCGCATCGCCCTGGCCGATCGCCTCCTGGTGACGGCGCACTTCGGCTTGCAGCAGGAAACGGTTCTCGACCAGGTAGTGACCATCGAGCACTTCGGAGACTTTCTCTTCCAACTCATCCGGACGGATGTCGGTCAGAAAGCCCAGGTTGCCCCGGTTGATGCCCAGTACCGGGATATTATGCCGCGCCAGGGCACGCGCAGCGCCCAGCAGGCTGCCGTCGCCGCCGACCACGATGACCAGGTCACAGACCTCGCCCAGCAGCTTGCGGGTGGAGGTCTGCAGCCCATGGCCCGGCAGGACTTCACCGATGGTGTCTTCGAGGATCACGTGCAAGTGGCGCTCGAGGAGGAATTTTTTCAGTCGGCGGATGGTGTCCAGCACCTGCGAGCTGCCGAGACGACCGATGATACCGATATTGCGAAATTGCTCCATGGGGCTCCTGCAAGGCTCTGCGACGGGTGACGATGCAGCGATTATGGGCGAACCACGAAGCAGCGGCAAACCGGCTATGCTCGCAGGATGATGCCATTTCCTTCGCTCGTGCACCTGCCCCGGCTATTACAGCGCCCTGCGGTGCGTGACCTTGCCTGGACCCTGCTCTCGCCGCCGCTGCTCGAGCGCGCAGGCTGCCCCCAGCGCCACCCGCTGGCAGGCAGCCTCTGGATCGAACGGCCGCAGGCATTGCAGGCCTGGTTGTACGGGCTGGACATTGATGACACGCCCTTGCAGCACTGGCTCAAGGGCCTTGGCAGTCGCCGCCTTGGGCTGTATTACGAGCGCCTGTGGCAATTTGCGTTGCAACAGGCGCCCGGCGTGGAACTGTTGGCGGCCAACTTGGCTATCCGTGAAGACGGCCGGACCCTGGGCGAGCTGGATGTGGTGCTGCGTGATCGCGACGGGGTGCATCACCTGGAGCTGGCCATCAAGCTGTACCTGGGCCCCGAGCGCTTTGGTACCGACCCGGGCGGCTGGCTAGGGCCTGGCTGCCACGATCGCCTGCAAGCCAAGCTGGAACACATCCGCCGCCACCAGTTGCCCATGTCGGCCAGCACCCAGGGCCGTACCGCCCTTGAGCGGCTCGACCTGCCCCCGGTGCAGGCCAGCATGTGGATGGGGGGCTACCTGTTCTATCCGGCGCTGGCCCCGAGCGAGGCGCCACTGGGTGTACACCCCCTGCACCTGCGTGGCCGCTGGTTGCATCGCAAGGACTGGATCAGCGCACCCGGCGCGCATTGGCAGCCGCTGGCGCGCAGCGCCTGGCTTGCCCCTGCACGGTGCGCGGCATGCGAGGTCTGGAGCGCTGCTCAGTTCGCCGCGTGGCTGCACCTGCTGCCACCCGATGCGCCTGCGCAATTGCTGGTGAACATGCAACGCCAGCACGACGGCAGCTGGCAAGAGCTAGAGCGGATATTTCTGGTTGCCGATCAGTGGCCGGGCGCCTTGGCTCTCTGACCGCAGCGCTTGCTCAGGGATGACAACCATTTTTTCACCGACCTGGAGCAATGATGCTGCGCAGGTACCCAGTAAACTGGAGCTGAGCGCCACCAAGAGCGCCACCCCACCGACCGATGAGGAACAAGCATGGTTTCGAGCACCCCGGCGCGCCATTACGCACGCATGTCCATTGTCCTGCACTGGCTGATGCTGGTGCTGCTGGCCGCTGTCTATGCCTGTATCGAGTTTCGCGGAATCTTCCCGCGCGACAGTGCAGAGCGCAACCTGATGAAAGACCTGCATTTCATGTTGGGCCTGAGCGTATTCGTGCTGGTGTGGCTGCGCCTGGCCATGCGCGTGCTTCATCGCGCGCCGCCCATATCCCCTAACCCCCCTGCCTGGCAAACCGGGCTGGCCCATCTGGTTCACCTGCTGCTCTACCTGCTGATGATCGGCATGCCGCTGGCCGGCTGGTTGATACTCAGCGCCGCCGACAAACCGGTGCCGTTCTATGGCCTGGAGTTGCCGCACCTGATCGGCCCTGATCTGGACCTGGCCAAGTTCATCAAGGGCTGGCATGAGCGTATCGGCACCTGGGGCTACTGGCTGATCGGACTGCATGCACTGGCCGGCCTTTATCATCACTATGTCAAACGCGACAATACGTTGTTGCGCATGCTGCCTTACAAGTAACCCCGGCGGCCCTGCAAACCGCCGGTATGGACGAACACCAGGCGAGTGCCGGGCGCGAACAGCCCGGCTTCGACCTGAGCCTTGAGCGCAAGCAATGCCTTGCCGGTGTAGAGCGCCTCGAAAGGAACGCCGGCCTGCTGCTCGCAATCGGCGATGAAGGCCAGCAGTTGATCGTCGAACTTGCCGAAGCCGCCCCGGCTGGCGCTGTGCAGGCGGTAGCCCTGCGTGCCGGCAAGTGCCGCCACGGTCTCGGCCACGCCATAGTGCTCGGGTACGGCCAGCGCCCCATGCACGGCATGGGCCCCTGATTCGGCCAGCACCAGGCCCGCCAGCGTGGTGCCCGTGCCAGCGGCCAACCACCAGGCGTCATAGTCCGACCAGCCCAGCGTCGCAAGCTGCGCGTGCAGTTGAGTCACGATCGACGCGCACCCCTGCGCACCGGCCTGCCCGCCTCCGCCTTCGGGGATGCAGTGCCAGCCGGGATAGTGCGTGTGCCAAGGCGTCCAGAAACCCGCCTCGTTACGACCACGGTAGCCCTCGTAGCCCAGCCAGTGCAGTTGCATGCCCATGGCCTGCAAATCCTGCACGGTGGGTGTTTGGCGTGGATGACCCCGCAGCAGGCCGGCCGTGGCCAGGCCCAAGCGCTTGCCGGCAGCGGCCAGCGCATGGAGGTGGTTGGAATGGTTGCCGCCCAGGCTCACCAGGCCGGGGGCCTTGGCATCGAGCGCCTTTTCCAGATGGTGGCGCAGCTTGAACCACTTGTTGCCGCTGACCAGGGGGTCGATCAGGTCAAGGCGCAGGATGGCAGCCTCGACCTGGGCCCTCGCCAGCCAGGGCAATGTCAGGCGTTGCAGAGGGGCCAAGGGGAGTTCGACAGGCATGGGCGCCAGTCTATCAGCAGAGCATCTGGCGCGGGCGGTGAATCAAAGCTGCGCCGCCAACCTCGACCCCTGGTCGATCGCCCGCTTGGCGTCGAGCTCTGCCGCCACGTCAGCACCGCCGATCAGGTGTACCGACTGCCGCGCAGCCACCAGCCCGTCCTGCAATTCGCGCAGCGGGTCCTGGCCTGCGCAGATCACCACGTTGTCCACCGCCAGCACCTGCGGCTCGCCGCCGCCAATGCGCACGTGCAGGCCTGCGTCATCAATGGCCAGGTACTCGACCCCATTGAGCATCTTCACCTGCTTGTTCTTCAAGCCGGTACGGTGGATCCAGCCAGTGGTCTTGCCCAGGCCGTCCCCCACCTTGGAGGTCTTGCGCTGCATCAGGTACACCTGCCGGGCAGGTGCGTGGGGCTGGGGCGTGATACCGGCCACACCGCCGCGGGCTTGGAGGTGGGTGTCGATACCCCACTCCTTCCAGAACGCTTCGCGGTCCAGGCTGGTGGACACGCCCTGATGCACCAGGTATTCGGATACATCGAAACCGATGCCCCCTGCGCCGATCACAGCCACTGTCTTGCCCACAGGCTTACGCTCGAGCAGCACATCCAGGTAGCTGAGCACCTTGGGGTGCGCGATCCCCGGGATCGCCGGTGCACGGGGCAGGATGCCGGTCGCGAGGATGATGTCGTCATAACCGCCGGCCACAAGCGCTGGCACGTCGACGCGCGTGTTCAAGCGCACGTCAACGCCAGTGCTGCGCAGCTTGTTGCGAAAATACCGCAGGGTCTCGTTGAATTCCTCCTTGCCTGGCACGCGCTTGGCAACATTGAACTGACCGCCAATTTCGCTAGCCGATTCGAACAAGGTCACCACATGGCCACGCTCGGCAGCCACCGTTGCAGCGGCAAGGCCTGCTGGGCCGGCGCCCACGACGGCAATGCGCTTGGCCATGCGCACGGGCAGGTAGTTGAGTTCGGTTTCATGGCAGGCCCTTGGGTTTACCAGGCAACTAGTCAGCTTGCCGCCAAACGTATGGTCCAGGCACGCCTGGTTGCAGCCGATACAGGTATTGATTTCATCAGCACGCCCGGCGGCAGCCTTGTTGACGAAGGCAGGATCGGCCAGGAACGGACGGGCCATGGACACCATGTCCGCATCCCCTTCGGCCAGCACCGCCTCGGCCACTTCTGGCGTATTGATACGGTTGGTGGTGATCAAAGGAATACCCACTACACCGCGCAACTTGGCGGTGACCTTGCTGAAGGCTGCACGCGGCACCTTGGTGGCGATGGTGGGAATGCGCGCCTCGTGCCAGCCAATACCGGTATTGATCAACGTTGCCCCCGCCTGCTCGATGGCCTTGGCCAGGGTCTGGATCTCGTCCCAGGTGCTGCCGCCTTCGACCAGGTCGAGCATCGAAAGGCGGAAGATGATAATGAAGTTAGGGCCCACCGCGCGGCGCACCCGGCTGACGATTTCCACGGCCAGGCGCATGCGATTGTCGTAGCTGCCGCCCCAACGGTCGGTGCGATGGTTGGTGTGGGCGGCGAGGAACTGGTTGATGAAATAGCCTTCCGAGCCCATGACCTCGACACCGTCGTAACCAGCTTTCTGCGCAAGCAGCGCGCAGTGGGCGAAGTCGGCAATCTGCTTTTCGATCCCCGCCTCGTCCAATTCCCGCGGTTTGAACGGGTTGATCGGCGCTTGAATGGCGCTTGGCGCCACCTGGCGCGGGCTGTAGGCATAGCGCCCGGCGTGAAGGATCTGCAGGCAAATCTTGCCCCCTGCGGCGTGCACCGCCTCGGTGACGATACGGTGCTGCTCGGCTTCGGCTTCGGTGCTGAGTTTGGCGGCGCCTGCGTAAACGCCGCCTTCATCGTTGGGTGCAATGCCACCGGTGACCATCAGGCCTACGCCGCCGTGTGCCCGTTCGGCAAAATAGGCAGCCATGCGCTCGAACCCGCCTGGACGTTCCTCAAGACCCGTGTGCATGGAGCCCATCAGAGTACGGTTGCGCAACGTGGTGAAGCCCAGGTCCAGCGGGGCCAGCAGGTGCGGGTAGCGAGTGTCGGTCATGGTTCGGCTTCTCTGGTGATCACGGTAAACGGGCATTCGCCCTGAGGCGGCCCTGTCGTTATATGAAGCAGACAGTAAACAGCCGTTTGAACCGGCTCAATGACCAGAACTGACAAGTTATTGATCATCCCGAACAGCGCGTCTACCCTAGGGCTCCTTCATGCCCATTGCCTTGTAGCGTTTCATGAAAAAATTTCTGACAAGTGCCCTGCTGCTGGGGGTGTTCGCCGCCCTGTGTGGTTACGCCTTCTGGACCCAACAGCGCCCACAGGGGCACTACCTGTCCGACCTGCGCATCGAGCTGGCAGTCAACCACGGGCAACCCGGCGAGCATGGCAACCTGCTGGGCGTCGAGCCGCTGCTGTACCCAGGGGACTACCAGGACCTGCAACGCCTGCACCGCAAACTTGCCGCCTACCTCGAGCAGGCGCGCACGCTAGGCCTGATCACGCCTCGCACCGTGGTGGTATTGCCTGAGCACATCGGTACCTGGCTGTGGGCACGTGGCGAGAAAAACGCGTTCTACCAGGTGACCCAGCAGCGTGAAGCACTGCAATGGTTCGAACTGAGTAACCCGCTCCGCTATGGCTGGGCCATGCTTGCGGCCCAGGGCGATGACCGACGGGCCGATGCCCATCTGCGCATGAAGGCCGATCAGATGGCCGCCGATTACCAGCAGGTGTTCGGCGGCTTGGCCAAGGAATTCGGCGTCACCCTGGTAGCTGGCTCGATCGTGCTTCCGCAGCCCTATGTCAGCGAGGGTGCATTGCACCCCGGGCGCGGGCCGCTTTTCAACAGCAGCGTGGTATTCGCCGGTGACGGTAGCATCCTGGGCCAACCCCAGCGCCAGCACTATCCGGACAGCGAGAACAGGCGGTTCATCCACCCTGGTGTGGACCAGCCTCTGCAGGTGCTGCACACGCCTGCGGGGCGGCTTGGGGTATTGGTGGGGAGCGACAGCTGGTATCCGGAGAATCACCAGCAGCTGCTGGCCCAATCGGTCGAACTGGTGGCCATTCCTGCCTTTCTGAGCGGCAGGCACAGCTGGTTGACACCCTGGCGCGGCAATCGCCACCAGCCTGTCAGCACGCGCTTGCCCGTCAAGCGTGGCGAGGCCAGCGAGCAAGAGGCCTGGCACCGGCTGACCGCGGCTGTCGGTCATCAGGTGAGCAGTGTGAGCGTCTTCATGCGCGGCCAGTTCTGGGAGCAAGGCGCCGACGGGCAAGGATTTGCCTGGCAAGCCGGCGACCTGTTGACCGGGCCACCCAGCCCAGGTGCCCGCTTGCTGAATATATGGCTCTAGCACCATGAGCCGCCCGCAGGTAAGGCTGGGCGACCTGTCGGTAGGCTTCGTGCAACCCTTGGCGGACGCAATTCGACGGCAGGGCCACGACCCTGCACCCTTGCTCGAACGCTATGGCCTGGACACGGCGCGGCTGGCCCAGGCCAATGCGCGCCTGTCGATACCGCGCTACATGCACCTGGGCCACGCCGCCATCGCATTGTGCGCCGAACCTGCACTGGGTTTGCAGATTGGCCAGTTGAGCCGGCTGGCCCATACCGGGCTGGCCGGGGTCACGGCAGCGCAAGCGCCAACCCTGGGCGAGGCGGCGCGCACCTTGCTGCGCTTCGAGCCGCTGTACGCCTCCAACTATCGAGGCCACTCCACTTACTGCGAAGATGGCGAAGGCGCCTGGCTGCGTTTTTACTCCATCAGCCCGTACAACGCCTATAACCGCTTTGTGGTCGACTCGCTGCTCGCCGGCTGGCTGGCCCAGCTGGGCGACCTGGTCGGTACGCCAGTGGTGGCCGAGCGCGTGGATATCGAGTTTGCAGCCCCAAGCTACGCCCCCCTCTATCAGCCCCTGTGCAGCGCGCCGGTCCGCTTTGCCGCCGAGTGCAACCAGTTGCGCCTGAGCCGCGCCACGCTGCAACTGCCAAACCCCAGGCATTGCCCCAGCACCTGGCATCAACTGCTGACCTTAAGCGAGGCACACATGCATCAGCTGACGCGCGTGCGCAGCCTGGGCGAACGCATCACCCACCTGCTCGGGCCGCTGCTCAATGGGGGACGTGAACCGGAGCTCGACGAAATTGCCCTGCAGCTTCAACTGCCGCCCTGGACGCTGCGGCGCAGGCTGGCAGAAGAAGGCACGCGTTTTCGTGACCTGTTGAACGGCACGCGGCGTGACCTGGCCGAGACCTACATCCGCGATACCCAGTTGAGCTTCGGCGAAATCGCCTACCTGCTGGGGTTCGCTTCGGCAGAGGCCTTCCAGCGCGCGTTCAAGCGCTGGACTGGCCTTACGCCTGGCGCGTACCGCCGCACGCAGCGACGCGGGGACTAGAGTTCGGTTGCGTCTTCTGCCGGCTCGGGCGTGTCCATCTCGTGGGCCTGAAACTCCAACAGCTCTTCCTGGTAATCGTCCATCTTCCTGCGTCCTTATCCGAATACGGGTTGCTGAGTTCGTCGGCACCTTAGCGGTGACATGACATGGGGGTGACGTGACGATGCTTTTCGCGCAGTGCGCCCTCTCGTATCAGGAACATGGACCTGTGGACGGGCGCGTTCGTTTAATCCAATACGTCCCTAACACGGACCGACGCGGCGCGCGCTTGCAACAATGGTTCGGTAATCGCCCAGAACTTGCCTTGACCACTGCGCCCATGGCCCGGCTTGCGGCAAGCTAGCTCACGTTCATCCCCCATCAAGCGCCAGCCAGTGCTGGGCGCATCGTGCACTGCACGATGGCATTTTTAAAAGCATCGACGGGAGCTACGCCTTGATCGACAAGACCCATGCAACCATTGCCAGCGCCGTGGCGGGCATCGCCGATGGCTCGACCCTGCTAGTCGGCGGCTTCGGTACCGCTGGCATGCCCTCTGAGCTCATCGACGGGTTGATCGCCACTGGTGCACGCGACCTGACCATCATCAGCAACAATGCTGGCAACGGCGACACCGGCCTCGCTGCATTGCTCAAGGCCGCACGCGTGCGCAAGATCATCTGTTCGTTCCCGCGCCAATCCGACTCGTATGTTTTCGACGCCTTGTACCGGGCTGGCAAGATCGAGCTGGAGGTCGTACCGCAAGGTAACCTGGCCGAGCGCATTCGCGCGGCAGGCTCTGGCATCGGCGCCTTCTTTTCACCCACCGGCTATGGCACCTTGCTCGCCAAAGGCAAGGAAACGCGGGAGATCGACGGTCGCCAGTACGTACTGGAGATGCCGTTGCATGCCGATTTCGCCTTGATCAAGGCGCACAAGGGTGATCGCTGGGGCAACCTGGTCTACCGCAAGGCCGCCCGCAACTTCGGGCCGATCATGGCCATGGCTGCCAAGACTGCAATCGTCCAGGTCGACCAGATCGTCGCGCTAGGTGAGTTGGACCCGGAGCATATCGTCACACCGGGCATCTTCGTGCAACGCGTGGTGGCGGTCCCCGACGCCGCCCATCCAACCACCCATTCTGAGGCCCGTCCATGACCATCACCCAACGACGCTCGCGTGAGGCAATGGCCCAGCGCGTTGCAGCCGACATCGAGGAAGGTGCCTACGTCAACCTGGGTATCGGCGCACCCACCCTGGTCGCCAACTACCTGGGCGACAAGGAAGTGTTCCTGCACAGTGAAAATGGTGTGCTGGGCATGGGCCCAAGCCCTGCGCCAGGCGAGGAGGACGATGACTTGATCAACGCTGGCAAGCAGCATGTGACGCTGCTGACCGGTGGCGCCTATTTCCACCATGCCGATTCATTTTCGATGATGCGCGGTGGGCACCTGGACATCGCCGTGCTCGGCGCTTTCCAGGTTTCCGTAAACGGCGACCTGGCTAACTGGCACACCGGCGCCGAGGGGTCGATCCCGGCAGTGGGCGGCGCGATGGACCTGGCCACCGGCGCCCGACAGGTGTTCGTGATGATGGACCATCTGACCAAAACCGGCGAAAGCAAACTGGTGAGCGAATGCACCTACCCGCTGACGGGCATTGGTTGCGTGAGCCGCATCTACACGGACCTCGCGGTAATGGACGTGACACCGGCGGGGCTCGAAGTGGTCGAGATTTGCGCGCAAATCACGTTCCAAGCGCTGCAAGAACTCAGCGGCGTGCCGCTGATCGACCGGTCTGTCAAACCTGGCTAGGGCCTGGCCGCCTCGACGCCTGAATCGTGGCGGCACCGGCCCTGCAGACTCATGGCGTTGAGGGCTGGCCTTGAGGGGCCGTTTGATCCTGCGGGGCTGGCGTGACCGGCTCAGCCTGCTGCACCTCGATGGGCGCTGCATCGGCGGGAGGCGCGACGGGCTGCGAGCTCAGTTGATCCCCACTGGCAGGTGCCTGGACAGTCTGCTGGTCGGGCGCGAACGCGGCGGGTGAGGCACCGTCCTTGGGGGCCGTGTCTGGCGCAGCCGGTGCAGCTGCAGCCTCGACCGGTACCGGCGCCGGGCTGGCCGCAGACTGCTCCGGCAAGCCCAGTTCCACCGAAGGCTTCTCGATCTTCGGCGCGGGTTGTTCGGCCTTGGGCTGGCTCAACGATTGCGCCTTGGGCTTGGGCTTGGGCTTGGGCAGGTAACTTTCCACCAACGCGAAGTAGCGGTCGTAAAACTGCGCGGCCGTAACTGTCTCACTGGCGACTTTCACCATCGAGTCATCGCTCGAGCCAATCGGCATCGACACCGAACCCAGCACCCCTACGCCCAAGCTTGCCGATGTATTGGACTTTTTCAGGGCATAGCGGTCCTGCAGGGCATTGGCGAACATGGTCGAGTGCTGTTCGTCGCTCGCATCCGGGGCACACGTGACGTTGAAGCTGATCTGCAGGTGGTTATCGCTGTTCTGCTGGAAGCTCTTGTTGCCGACCACCTGGTTGGGGCCGCTGCTGGTGATGATATAGCCTTGGCTGAGCAACGCACGGCGGGCCGCTTCGCAGGAGTTGGCATCACCTACGGGAAAGCTGCGCGAGAACGTGCCTGAGTCATCGAAGTTCTCATGCTCGTACACCGCAGGTTTCTTGGACGCACAACCGCTCAGTACGGCCAACAGGGCGGCCAGCACGAGCGCACCAGAAACGGAAGATCTTGTCATCGAGGATTCCGGGTATTTCAAGAAGGTGCCTATTGTGCAACACAGCAGCCAGGTACAGGAACCACTGGTCGGTGAAGTACCCGCAAGGTTTCATGCAGGCGGCAAGGTAAATACGGCAAACGCCAAAAACGCAAAAAGCGACCCGAAGGTCGCTTTCACGTAGCGCCAAGGTGTTCAAAGGCCCTTGGAGCGAAGATGGCGCAGCGGACGGGACTCGAACCCGCGACCCCCGGCGTGACAGGCCGGTATTCTAACCGACTGAACTACCGCTGCGTATCATTCAGGCTTGCGCCCGATTGAAACTTGGGTCTACCCACCAGATAAGCTGGGGGAAGGCATGAAAAACGGTGCAATGACCATTCGTTCATGGTTGCCTCAAGGTGTTCTAGGGACCTTGGAGCGAAGATGGCGCAGCGGACGGGACTCGAACCCGCGACCCCCGGCGTGACAGGCCGGTATTCTAACCGACTGAACTACCGCTGCGTATCGTTCAGGCTTGCGCCCGATTGAAACTGGGTCAGCCCAAGGTGCTGGACCTTGTGGCTTCAGACCGGCAACAAGCACCCATCTGTTAATCAAAATGGCGCAGCGGACGGGACTCGAACCCGCGACCCCCGGCGTGACAGGCCGGTATTCTAACCGACTGAACTACCGCTGCGCAGTGCATTCCTCTCTGGCTGTTAGCTTCTTGCGAAGCCTTGAGCGTCAGGAACATCTCAGGAAGTGGTGGGTGATGACGGGATCGAACCGCCGACCCTCTGCTTGTAAGGCAGATGCTCTCCCGGCTGAGCTAATCACCCTCGCGATGTAACGTGTTGCGTTTGCTTCGCTGAGGCCGCGAAATTTACGCAGGTGACGACGCTAAGTCAATAGCCCTGTTGAGTTTTTTTCCAACTCGCAGGTGCGGCTAACGCTACCCAGTGCAAAGCCGAGCACACCTTGATTAGTGCCCAGCCAAGCCCGGGCACGAAAAAGGGACCTTGCGGTCCCCTCCTCTTCTGGTCTGTCCAACAGGGCCTTCAGGTGTAGATCATCTTGCGTGTCATGCCGCCGTCGACCACAAACTCCTGACCGGTCACGAACGCTGCTTGCCGGGACAGCAGCCAGGCGACCATCGCTGCAACGTCCTCGACGGTGCCCACGCGACCGGTGGGGTGCTGGGCGTGGTCAGCATTGCTCAACGGCTCGGCACGGCGCTGAGAGGGATCCCGGGCATCGATCCACCCCGGGCTCACGGCGTTGACACGAATCTCCGGGCCCAGGCTGATGGCCAGCGCATGGGTGAGTGCCACAAGGCCCCCTTTGCTGGCGGCATAAGCTTCAGTGTCAGGCTCGGACTGCCGCGCCCGCGTGGACGTCAGGTTGACGATGGCGCCATTGTGCGCGCGCAGGTAAGGCGCACAGTGCTTGGCCAGCAGCATCGGGCCATTGAGATTGACGGCCAGCACGCGGTTCCATTGAGCCAGGCTCAGGCTTTCAAGCGTCTGGCTGTGGGGGTTGGCAATCGCAGCATTGCACACCAGCGCGTCAAGCCTGCCGAATTGCCCGAGCACCTCGGACACCCCGGCACTGACCTGGGACTCATCTGCCACATCCATGGTGATGAACCAGGCGTTATCCCCCAGGGCCTTGGCCGCTTTCGCTCCCCGCTGGCGGTCGAGGTCACTGAGCACCACCTGCCAACCTTCGCAGATCAGCCAGGCGGCGATGCCAAGGCCGATACCGCGCGCAGCACCGGTGACCAAAGCGACCCGGCCGTTGTGACCGGGCGTGTTGAGACCGATTTCGATCACAATGCCGCCAGTCCACGCGCCAGGTCGGCCTGCAGATCCGCCACGTCCTCCAAGCCCACGGCCACACGAATCAGGCTATCGCGGATGCCGGCAGCCGCACGTTCCTGGGGCGTCAGGCGGCCGTGGGAGGTGGTGGCCGGATGAGCGATGGTGGTCTTGCTGTCACCCAGGTTGGTGGTGATCGAAACGACCCGGGTAGCATCGATGAAGCGCCAGGCCCCTTCCTTGCCGCCCTTGACTTCGAAGCTCACCACAGCGCCGAAGCCACTCATCTGGCGCTTGGCCAATTCGTGCTGCGGATGGCTTGGTAGGCCGGCGTAATGTACTTTTTCAATGCCGTCCTGCTGTTCCAGCCATTGCGCCAGTGCCTGAGCACTCTCGCAGTGAGCCCGCATACGCAGGCGCAGCGTCTCCAGGCCCTTGGTGAATACCCACGCGTTGAATGGGCTGAGCGTCGGGCCTGCCGTGCGCAGGAAACCGACCACTTCCTTCATCTGTTCGGCACGGCCTGCCACTGCACCGCCCATGCAGCGGCCTTGGCCATCGATGAACTTGGTGGCGGAGTGGAAGACGATGTCGGCGCCGAGCTTGAGCGGTTGCTGCAAGGCCGGTGTGCTGAAGCAGTTGTCGACCACCAGCATGGCCCCACGGGCATGGGCGATTTCGCTGAGCGCAGCGATATCGACCAATTCGGCCAGTGGGTTGGACGGCGACTCGACGATCAGCAGCTTGGTATTGGCCTGGATGGCCTGCTCCCAGCCGGCAAGATCGACCAACGGCACGTAGTCCACCTGCAAGCCGAAGCGCTTGAAATACTTCTCGAACAGGCTGATGGTCGACCCGAACACGCTCTGAGAGACCAGTACGTGGTCGCCTGCACTGCACAGGGACATGACCACGGCCAGAATCGACGCCATGCCGGTGGAGGTGGCCACGGCCTGCTCGGCACCTTCCATCGCCGCCAGGCGCTCTTCGAATGCCCGTACGGTCGGGTTGGTATAGCGCGAATAGACATTGCCCGGGGTTTCACCGGCAAAACGCGCAGCCGCATCGGCAGCTGTACGGAACACGTAGCTGGAGGTCAGGAACAGCGCTTCGCTGTGCTCGGCCTCCGGTGAACGGCACTGACCGGCGCGCACTGCCAGGGTATCGAAGCCGACACCCTCCAGGTCGCTGTCCAGTCGCCCGGCATCCCATTGATCGGTCATGCCATCGCTCCCTGAAATCAGTTGTTGTAGAGGTCGATGATTGCGCTGACCGCCTGCGTCTTGACCTTGGCCAGGTCATTGCGGGCCTGCTCGATGCGGTCAAGGTAGGCTTCGTCGATATCGCCAGTGACGTACTCACCGTTGAATACTGCGCAATCGAAATGCTCGATCTTGATCTTGCCGCCGCCGACCGAATCGATCAGGTCAGGCAGGTCCTGATAGACCAGCCAGTCGGCGCCGATCAACTCGGCCACCTGCTCAGTGGTACGGTTGTGGGCGATCAGTTCGTGAGCGCTCGGCATGTCGATGCCGTAGACGTTAGGGTAGCGCACTGCAGGGGCTGCGGAGCAGAAATAGACATTCTTGGCGCCGGCCTCGCGCGCCATCTGGATGATCTGCTTGCAGGTGGTGCCGCGCACGATCGAGTCGTCAACCAGCATGACGTTCTTGCCACGGAACTCAAGCTCGATGGCATTGAGCTTCTGGCGGACCGACTTCTTGCGGGCAGCCTGGCCCGGCATGATGAAGGTACGGCCGATGTAGCGGTTCTTGACGAAACCTTCGCGGAATTTCACGCCCAGGTGGTTGGCCAACTCAAGCGCGGCAGTGCGGCTGGTGTCCGGAATAGGGATGACCACGTCGATGCCGTGGTCCGGGCGTTCGCGCTGGATCTTGTCGGCGAGCTTCTCGCCCATGCGCAGACGCGCCTTGTACACCGAGACACCGTCCATGATCGAGTCCGGGCGGGCCAGGTAGACGTGTTCGAAAATGCAGGGTTGCAGTTTCGGGGCCTCGGCACACTGCTTGGTGTACAGCTGACCTTCTTCGGTGATGTAGACCGCTTCGCCTGGCGCCAGGTCGCGAATCAGGGTGAAGCCGAGCACGTCGAGCGCAACGCTTTCCGAAGCAATCATGTACTCCACGCCTTCGTCGGTGTGGCGCTGACCGAAGACGACCGGGCGGATACCGTTGGGATCGCGGAAACCGACGATGCCGTAGCCGGTGATCATGGCAACGACAGCGTAACCGCCGACGCAACGGCTGTGTACATGGGAGACCGCGGCGAACACGTCCTCTTCGGTAGGCTGCAACTTGCCGCGCACGGCCAGCTCATGGGCGAATACGTTTAGCAGCACTTCGGAATCGGAGTTGGTGTTGACGTGACGCAGGTCCGACTCGTAGATCTCCTTGGCCAACTGCTCGACGTTGGTGAGGTTGCCGTTGTGGGCCAGGGTGATGCCGTATGGCGAGTTGACGTAGAACGGCTGGGCCTCGGCGGAGGTCGAGCTGCCCGCCGTCGGGTAGCGCACATGGCCGATGCCGATGCTGCCCACCAGGCGTTGCATGTGGCGCTGCTGGAACACATCGCGCACCAGGCCATTATCCTTGCGCAGGAACAACCGGCCGTCATGGCTGGTCACGATACCGGCAGCGTCCTGGCCGCGGTGCTGGAGGACCGTAAGCGCGTCATACAGCGCCTGATTGACGTTCGACTTACCGACGATACCGACGATGCCACACATGCGACGCAACCCCTACTTTGATGAAACTTGAGTGAATAGCGCTCAAGGCCGGGTCGGCCCGAGCAGCTGCTCCTTGAACGGAAGATCAGACGGTGTACTGATCGCTCCGCCGGACATCCATTGGCTGGTGAAGCCCACAACCAGGTTTTTAGACCAGTCGGCTACCAGTAGAAACCGAGGTATCAGGCGAGACTCCTGCCACCACGCGTCTTGTTGAACCGGCCCCAGGCTCAGCAGCCCGAGTGCCACGACCACCAGCAGGCCGCCCCTGGCGGCGCCGAAGACCATGCCCAGAAAACGATCGGTGCCCGACAGGCCGGTGACACGAATCAGTTCGCCGATGAGAAAGTTGAGCATCGCCCCCACCAGCAAGGTGGCGACGAACAAGATACCGCAGCCTGCGATCACGCGCATGGAGGGCGTCTGGATATAGCTTTCCAGGTACACCGAAAGCGAGCCACCGAACATCCACGCCACCGCACCGGCAATGATCCAGATGAGCAAGGACAGGGCTTCCTTGACGAAGCCGCGTTTGAGACTGATCAGTGTGGAGACGGCGATGATCGCAATGATCGCCCAATCAACCAGGGTAAATGCCACGGTGCTGCCTGCAGATCGTTGAGGCGGCGGATTTTACCAGAGCGACGAGGGCTTGGGTAAGCGGAATGTCAGTGGATGATCCAGCCCGCACAGCAAGCCTGCTGGGCACCGCCCGCAGGCTCGCTGCCTGGCACGGGACGGCGGTGCCGACCCTCGCCTTCAGCTGCGTTCCGGCTGGAAGCGCACGACAAAGCCCTTGAGGCTGTTCTGGCGGTTGATGGCATCGCGGGTGCGCTCGGCGTCGGCACGCTCGATAAGCGGGCCGACATACACCCGGTTCATGCCACCGGCAGCACGGATATAGGCGTTGTAGCCTTGGCTACGCAAGGTCTGCTGGAGCTTCTCGGCGCCTGCCCGGTTGGACAAGCTCGCCAACTGGATCGACCAACTGACCGGAAGGCCGTTGGCGTCGAGTTTGGACGACGCGGCAGCTTTGGTCGACGTCGCATTTGGCGCAGAAGCGGCCGGCGCCTTGGGCTCGGCCTTGGCCACGGCCGCCGGAGCAGGCTGGGCCTGCTGTGTCTGCGGCGACGGCGTGATGGGTTGGCTGGGCGCACGCGCAGGCGCTGATGACTCGTCTACCACCACCGGCGACGGGTCCGCTTGCTCCGGCAAGGCCTGGGGTTCTGGCACGGCAACAGGGTCGACCTTTACTTCAGGCAGCGACGGTGCAGCAGGCGCTTTTGGGGCATCGACGTGCACCTCACGCATTTCATCCTGCCGCGAAAACAGCATCGGCAGGAAAATCACCGCCAGCGCCACCAGCACCAGCGCACCGATCATGCGCTGCTTCATTCCTTTATCCAGCACTGCCATCTATCCCACCCTCCTGGGGATGCCGCTGCAACCATTCCAGCGCCTGAGCGACACAGAAAAACGAACCGAACAGCAGGATCTGATCATCTGCCGTGGCGTTCGCGCACTGCCCCTCCAGGGCAGCGTCGACGCTGGCATAAGACTTCACCGTGGCGCCGAGGTTCGTCAGGGCCTCTGCCAATTCAGCGGCAGGCCGGCTACGCGGGGTGGCAAGCGGCGTGACGGCCCACTCATCGACCAGGGCGTGCAAGGGCGCAATCACACCCTCGAGGTCCTTGTCGCAAAGCAAGCCGAACACGGCCAGACGCCGGCCGACCAATGGCCGGGATGCCAGACGCCGGGCCAGGTAATGCGCTGCATGTGGGTTATGCCCTACATCCAGCAGCAGCTCCACCGCGACGCCACGCCAGTGGATCACGCGCCGGTCGAGACGACCTGTGATGCGCGTCTGGGCCAATGCCTGGCTCAGCTGCGCAGGGCTCCAGGGCAGGCCGCTCAGCAGGTAGGCTTGCAGGGCCAAGGCTGCGTTTTCCATGGGCAGGTCCAGCAGGGGCAGGTCCATCAAGGCGACTTTTTCACCTTCGCCGGACGTCCCGTACCAGCTCCAGCCATGCTCGGCCACCTGAAGGTCGAAGTCGCGACCCCGCAACCGCAGCGGGGCCGCCAGTTCGCGGGCCTTGTCCAGCAGCGGCTGGGGCGGATCGAGGTCGCCACAGAGCGCAGGCTTGCCGGCACGGAAGATACCGGCCTTCTCGAAGGCTACCTGCTCGCGGGTATCGCCCAGGTAATCGATGTGGTCGACCCCGATGCTGGTCACCAGCGCGATGTCGGCGTCCACGACATTCACCGTGTCCAGCCGCCCGCCCAGCCCGACTTCCAGCACCACTGCGTCGAGCTGCGAACGCTCGAACAGCCAGAACGCGGCCAGGGTACCCATCTCGAAATAGGTCAGGGAGATTTCGCCGCGTGCCGCGTCGACCGCTGCGAACGCTTCGCACAACTGCGCATCGCTGGCTTCAACGCCGTCGATGATCACCCGCTCGTTGTAGCGCAGCAGGTGCGGCGAGCTGTACACGCCGACCTTCAACCCCTGGGCACGCAGCAGCGAAGCGAGGAACGCGCAGGTCGACCCCTTGCCGTTGGTGCCCGTTACCGTCACCACACGCGGGGCAAGCTTGCCCAACGCCAGGCGCGCCAGCACCGCCTGCGAACGCTCCAACCCCATGTCGATGGCCGAGGGGTGCAACTGCTCAAGATAGGCGAGCCACTCGCCAAGGGTCCGTTGGGTCATCACGCGACCGCAGCCGCCTCGAGGGCTTCGACCGGTGTCTGCTGGCCGGTCATCTGGGCCAGCAGGCGCGCCAGCCGTGGACGCAGGTCGCCACGAGAGATGATCAGGTCGATGGCACCGTGCTCCAGCAGGAATTCGCTGCGCTGGAAGCCTTCAGGCAGCTTCTCGCGAACGGTCTGCTCGATGACGCGCGGGCCGGCAAAGCCGATCAGGGCCTTGGGTTCGCCAACGATGACATCGCCCAGCATCGCCAGGCTGGCGGACACGCCACCGTAGACCGGGTCGGTCAGTACCGAGATGAACGGGATGCCTTCTTCACGCAGACGCGCCAGCACGGCAGAGGTCTTGGCCATCTGCATCAGCGAGATCAGCGCTTCCTGCATGCGGGCACCGCCGGAAGCCGAGAAACACACCATTGGGCAGCGATGCTCCAGGGCATAGTTGGCTGCGCGCACGAAGCGCTCGCCGACGATGGCACCCATGGAACCGCCCATGAAGGAGAATTCGAACGCACTGACCACGATCGGCATGCCCATCAGGGTGCCGCTCATGGAGATCAGGGCGTCCTTTTCACCGGTCTGCTTCTGCGCGCCGGTCAGGCGGTCCTTGTACTTCTTGCCGTCGCGGAACTTCAACCGGTCGACCGGCTCCAGGTCGGCACCCAGCTCGGCACGGCCCTCGGCATCCAGGAAGATATCGATGCGAGCACGTGCGCCGATGCGCATGTGGTGGTTGCACTTGGGGCATACGTCCAGGGTCTTTTCCAGCTCCGGACGGTACAGCACGGCCTCACAGGACGGGCATTTGTGCCACAGGCCTTCAGGTACCGAGCTCTTCTTCACCTCGGAACGCATGATGGAAGGGATCAGTTTGTCGACTAACCAGTTGCTCATGCTTTCTTTCTCCAGTATCGGCGGGAGGGGACCAGCGTAGCCGGCCTGCCCTGCCCTTTTGAGCTCAAATGCTTAAAACGTGGGTGAAACGGCGATCCGGGTTCAGTACCCCTGCCGCGCCACCCTGAACAATTCGGTTGACCGCCCCACGCGGGGCCAGCCGGCCCACGGGCTGAGATAGCTATGGACGATGGCACGCTGCCTGCCGTCACATCTGCTCAAGCCTGTTTCACCGCGCGTACGAATGCTTCTATTCTGGCCGCATCCTTGATGCCCTTGGCTTGCTCGACACCGCCGCTGACATCGACCGCGTACGGGCGCACCTGGGCGATCGCCTGCCCGACGTTGTCCGCCGACAGGCCACCGGCCAGGATGATCGGCTTGCCCAGGTCGGCAGGCACCAGTGACCAGTCGAACGCTTCGCCCGTGCCCCCAGGCACTCCCGGCACGAAGGTGTCCAGCAAGATACCGGATGCGCCAGCATATTGCCGGCACGCAAGCTTCAGGTCGTCATCCGGACGTACTCGCAGAGCCTTGATCCACGGCCGGTGATGGCCTG
Organism: Pseudomonas sp. SGAir0191; assembly: GCF_002812565.2. Lineage (NCBI taxonomy): Bacteria > Pseudomonadati > Pseudomonadota > Gammaproteobacteria > Pseudomonadales > Pseudomonadaceae > Pseudomonas > Pseudomonas sp. SGAir0191. The sequence continues at coordinate 1,567,608 of NZ_CP025035.2, read as the reverse complement.
CGCAATCGTGCGGTGTTTCATCACCATGGAACTGCAAAAGATCCAGGGGCACCGCTTCGAGTATTTCGCTCAGCTCGCAACGCGTGGCATTGACGAACAACCCGACCGTGGTCACGAAGGGCGGAAGCGCGGCAATGATGGCACGCGCCTGCTGTACGCTCACGGCACGCGGACTCTTGGCATAGAAGACCAGCCCGATGGCATCGGCGCCGGCCTCGGCAGCTGCCAGAGCGTCTTCGATGCGGGTGATCCCGCAGATTTTACTGCGAACGATGCTCATGGACAGCCACCTGTTTGCGCGGTCAAAGGCGGAATCTTAGCAAATGGCGCTTCGTGCGTCAGTCCGCCAATGCATCGTAGCCCGTCAGAAAGTGTGGGCCAATGTAACGCTCAGGCAGCGCAAACGCCTCCGGGTACTCCACCTGGACCAGGTAAAGCCCGTAGGGGTGGGCCGTGACGCCCCCTTCGCGGCGGTCCCGTCCCTCCAGCACCTGGCGCGCCCACTCAACCGGCCGTTCCCCCGCGCCGATAGCCATCAGCACGCCAGCAATGTTGCGCACCATGTGATGCAGAAAGGCGGTAGCCCGGACATCCAGCACGATCATCTGCCCGTGACGCGTCACCCGCAGGTGGTAAATGTGCTTGATCGGCGACTTGGCCTGACACTGGCTAGCGCGGAATGCGCTGAAATCATGGGTGCCAAGCAAACTTGAGGCAGCCTGGGCCATGCGCTCGACGTCGAGCGGGCGGTGATTCCAGGTCACCTCTTCGGCCAGGTGAGCAGGCCGAATCGGGTCGTTGTAGATCACGTAGCGATAGCGCCTGGCACACGCCTTGAACCGCGCATGAAAATCGGCAGGCATGGGCCTGGACCATACGACGCTGATGTCATGGGGCAAGTTGAAATTGGTGCCCATGGTCCAGGCACGTTCATCACGCACCGCTCGGGTGTCGAAATGCACGACCTGCCCACAGCCATGCACGCCAGCGTCGGTACGCCCTGCACAAACGACTGAAATGGGTTCGTTGGCCACTTTGGAAAGTGCCTGTTCCAACGCTTGCTGAACGCTGGGCACGCCGCTGGCCTGACGTTGCCAGCCGCGGTAGCGGGCGCCCTTGTATTCCACACCCAGGGCGATGCGCGTGCAGCCTTCGGCAGCGGATTCGGCCGAGGCGGTGTCGATGATGTCCAAGAATCTGCAACCTGTTGGTGAACCAAATGCCGGAGATTATAACGACAATGGCAGCCGTTCAGGGCTGCCATCAGGTTCACGCGTTACAACCCAAGGGCTTCACGCGAGGGCCTAGACCAGACGCGAAAGCATGTCCTCTGCTTCTTCGCGCTGACGCTCATCGCCATCCTTGACCACTTCATCGAGGATGTCGCGGGCGCCCTGGTGATCACCCATATCGATGTAGGCGCGGGCCAGATCGAGCTTGGTGGCCACTTCGTCGGCTCCGGAAAAGAAGTCGAAATCCAGGTCGTCGATCGGTTCGAGCTCAGGTTGCGCAGCGGCGTCCTCGGCAGTGAAGTGAGGCTCCAGGGAGGGCGACTCCAGGCTTTGCGAGAGCTTGTCCAGCTCGGCGTTGACGTCATCGAGCTCGGAGGCGAACTGCTGCGCGCCTGGCGAGTCGTCCTGCAGGGACAGGTCGAAGTCCGCCGGCAGGTCGAAATCGGTGGCCGGATCGAAAGCCGGTACCGGATCGACCGTACTTGGCGCAGCGTCATCCCGACCACCCGCCCCCTCGGGCTCCCCGATGTCCAGGTCGAAATCGGACAGGTCCTGGGCTGGTTGAGCTTCAGCACTGGCCTGCGCCAGCAAGGTTTCGAAGTCTGCATCGGCCGGGTCTTGTATCTGTCCTCCTGCAGAGAGCGCCTCATCGGCCGGGTCGGCAGCCGATGTCGCGGGCTCGGGAGAAGGGTCGTCCAGGCTCAAGTCGAAGTTGTCCTCCAGCGCCTGATCATCCAGCGCCGCAGTGTCGAGCGTCGGAATATCGTCGAAGGCGTCCGGCCCGGCGGCGGCCTGTGTGTCCGACTCTGCTGGCTCTGCATGCGGTGAACCCGGCTGATCATCGAGCAACCCTTGCACATACTGCTCGTCTAGCTTGGCTGCCAAGGCAGCAGCACCCACGCCGGCCGCGGCGAGGGCCAACATCGCCGGGTAACGCTCGCGAAGGCTGGCCACTTCTGCCGTGTTCCCGGCCGTCGCCGGCAACTGGCGCTCCTGCTCGGCGAATGCGCTTTGATCACCTTGGCGGGCATAGACCTCCATCAACTTCAAGCGCAGGTCATCGCGCCTGGGCGCGCTGGCAACTGCAGGCTCCAGCAGCTCGGTGGCGCGGTTCAGGCGGCCTTCGGCAATGCACGTGTCCGCCTGTGCCAACAATGGCCCATAAGGGTCTGCCGCAGGCTCACGCACAGGCTGTGCAGCCGGTTTTTCAGAGGCCGCTGCGGCTGCCGCTGAGGCGGCGACTGCGGCTGGCGACAGCGTAACGGTCGGGGACACGACTTCGACGCCATCAAGGCTGTCGTCCTCTGGATCGAAACCCTCGATCTGCTCCTCCTCCAAAGCGCGCGCCATGCGCAAATGCTTTTCGGCTTCCTGTTGGGCCCTGCGCTTACGCGCCAGCAGCCAGAGCAGCAGCGCCAGGACCAAGACGGTAGAACCGGCGATCAGCCATAGCAACCAGCGGCTTGCGAGCACGTCGTCCAGAGTGCTGCCCGACGGAGCTTGTGCGGCGGGTTGAGCGTCTGGCGCAACCGAGGGCGCTGGCGCGATCACGGGTTGATCGGGAACGGTCGGCTGGCTCGCCGTCGGCACCGGATCGGTCACAGGCACAGCCGCCTGGGACGGCGCCGGGGCCTGCTGACCGGGTTCGCCAGGGACAGTCGCTGCTGGCGCAGGGGTAGCCGCGCCTTGCGCTTCCAGCCGGGCCAACTGATCGTTCTTGAGCTCGATCAGGCGCTGCAGCTTGTCCAACTGGCTCTGCAGGTCGGACATGCGGCTTTTGAGTTCTTCGTTGTCGCGGCGACTGGTGTCCAGGCTTTCCTGCGCCACTGCCAACTTGTCGTTCAGCGCCTTGGCCTGCCCAGCACCAGGCTGGTTGCCGGGGCTGACCAGACGCAGGTTGTCGCCTTGGGCGATGGCAGCGGGCGCGGCGTCTGCGGCACCACGCCGGGTGGCGTCGAGCTGGCGGGCACGCGGCCCCAGGCGACGACCCTCGCGCCAAGCCGCGTACTGCTCAGCGACCTCGCGATTGGCTTCGCCTTGGGCAATGCTCTGGATCTGTTGCTGATCGGGCAGGCGCAGTACCTGGCCAACCTTGAGCTGGTTGATGTTGTTGCCGATGAACGCATCCGGGTTCAGCGCCTGGATCGCGATCATCGTTTGCTGGATCGATCCACCCTGGGCATTACGCGCTGCGATCTGCCACAGGGTATCGCGGCGCTGGGTCGTGTAGCTGCCAGGGCCGGTGGTCGCAGCGGCGACATTGCCTGTTGCGGCTTCTGGGCCCTGGGCCTTGGCCTGATCCAGCAGGCCGTTGTAGTCACGCAACAGGCGGCCTTGAGGCCACATTACCTGCACCAGGAACTTGACCACTGGCCCCGGCATGGGCTGGCTGGAGGTCACGCGAAGCACGCTTCGGCCATTGGGGTTGATCACGGGCGTGAAGCGCAAGTCCTGCAAGGCGCTCGAGAAGTTCACGCCTGCCTTGGCGAATTCCTCAGGCGGGGCCAGGCTCGGTGCCAACTGCGCCGCGGTCAGGTCTCGCACATCGAGCAGTTCGATCTCGGCCTCCAGGGGCTGGTTCTGCGCCGACTTGAGGGTCAGCTCTCCCAGGCCCAGAGCATTGGCCATGCCCGAGGACAGCGCCGAGGCTGCTGCCATGGCCAGAACCAGTTTGCGGATTCGAAGCATGAACTCTTCCCTTGTATGGATCGTCCCGAAACGTGCAGGCAGAGCAGGACAAAAGTGCCTGCCAGTATCTTTTACAGACCGTGTTTAATCAACAATTGCGCCACCTGCACAGCGTTTAGCGCCGCGCCCTTGCGCACATTGTCGGTGGTCAGCCAAAGGTTGAGCTGCTGCGCTTGATCAACACCATGGCGTACACGTCCAACATAGACCACGTCCTGCCCGACTGCGTCGCCCACCGGCGTTGGATAGTCGTCTAGGTCTACCCGTTCGATGCCAGGCGCCACCTCCAACGCCTGGTTGACGGCCGCCAGATCCACGGCGTGGCGGCACTGCACGGCCACATTGAAGCTATCGCCGAAAAAGACCGGGACTTGAATGCAGCTTGTTGAAATACTCAGTTCAGGCTGGCCCAACAGCTCGCGCAGCTCCTGCACCATGCGCCGCTCCACGGTGGTATGGCCCTGCTCGTCGACCTTGCCGACCTGGGCCAACACGTTGAAGGCGACCTGGCGGTCGAAGAAGTGCGGTTCCAACGGGCGGGCATTGAGCAACTCGGCCGTTTGCCGCGCAAGCTCGTTGACCGCCTCACGGCCTTGAGCCGACACTGCCAAAGACGCCACCACCTGAACATGCTCGATGTCCAGCAAATGCTTGATCGGGGCCAGGGCGGCGGCGGCGGCCACGGCGCCTGAACAGGGGCTGGTGATCAGCGCGGGCAGCTTCAGCCCAGCCACTTGATCGGCGTTGGCTTCTGGAACGACAGCCAGTGCGTTGTCCAAGGCACCGGACAGGTCGATGACGGTGCAGCCCGCTTGCACAGCCTGGGTGGCGAAGCTGCGACTGACCGCGGCACTGGCTGCAAAGAACGCCAGCTTGACCTGCGCAAAATCGAACCCCTCGACCTCACGTACCTTGAGCTTCTTGCCGGCGAACATCACGCTACTGCCCGCCGACTCGATGCTGGCGAGCAGGTGCAGGGTGGCGACCGGGAAATCCAGTTCTTCGAGAATCTGGACCAACGCCTCACCGACGCTGCCGGTGGCACCGACGACGGCGATATCGAATGATGGTTTCATAATGCAGGCTGCCTCTGGCGAAACGGGAGCGGCACTTTACCCGCATTACACAACCGAGGCCAACGCCGACCCGTGGCAGGCAGTCGCCACCTGCCTGTGCGCAGGTTCCCCCTGCTACCTGCACTGCGCGCCCCAAAATAAAAAACCCGCGCTGGAAGCAGCGCGGGTTCGGGTACAGATGGCCGTATCAACGTTCTAGCAGGATCCGCAACATGCGACGCAGCGGTTCGGCAGCGCCCCACAGCAGTTGATCGCCTACCGTGAACGCCCCCAGGTACTGGGAACCCATGTTCAGCTTGCGCAAACGTCCAACCGGGATATTCAGCGTGCCGGTCACCTTGGTAGGGGTCAGTTCCTGCATGCTGATTTCACGCTGGTTGGGCACCAGCTTCACCCAAGGATTGTGCTGGCTGATCATGCCTTCGATGTCGGCGATCGGCACATCCTTGTTCAGCTTGATGGTCAGCGCCTGGCTGTGGCAACGCATGGCACCGATGCGCACGCAGATGCCATCCACCGGAATCGGGTTCTTGAAGCGACCCAGAATCTTGTTGGTTTCGGCCTGCGCTTTCCATTCTTCACGGCTCTGGCCGTTGGGCAATTCCTTGTCGATCCAGGGGATCAGGCTGCCGGCCAGGGGGACGCCGAAGTTTTCAGCCGGATAGGCCTCGCTGCGCATTGTCTCGGCCACTTTGCGGTCGATGTCGAGGATGGCGCTGGCCGGGTTGGCCAGGTCATCGGCGACCGCCGCATGGGTGGCGCCCATCTGCTTGATCAGCTCGCGCATGTTCTGCGCCCCTGCACCGGACGCTGCCTGGTAGGTCATGGCGCTCATCCAGTCCACCAGACCGGCCTCGAACAATCCGCCAAGGCCCATCAGCATCAGGCTGACCGTGCAATTGCCGCCGATGAAGTTGCGGGTACCGGCGTCGAGCTGGTGATCGATGACCTTGCGGTTGACCGGGTCGAGCACGATGACTGCATCATCCTGCATGCGCAAAGACGAGGCCGCATCGATCCAGTACCCCTGCCAGCCTGCTTCGCGCAGCTTGGGGAACACTTCATTGGTGTAGTCGCCGCCCTGGCAAGTCAGGATCACGTCGAGGGTCTTGAGCTCTTCGATGGAATACGCGTCCTTGAGCGGCGCGGTATCCTTGCCCACGTTCGGGCCTTGGCCACCAATATTGGAGGTGGTGAAGAACACGGGCTCGATAAGGTCGAAATCCTGCTCCTCCAGCATTCGCTGCATGAGCACGGAACCAACCATGCCGCGCCAACCGATCAGACCTACACGTTTCATCGCAACTACACCTTTGCTAAAAGTGGGCCGCCATCGGGATTGGGGATGGCGGGCCAGAGAGATTACAGATTCCGCAGCGCTGCGACTACTGCGTCGCCCATTTCCTGCGTACCAACTTTGCGGCAGCCTTCGGAGAAGATGTCGCCAGTGCGCAAGCCCTGGTCAAGCACCAGGCTGACCGCCTGCTCGATGGCCTCGGCGGCAGCCGACTGGTCGAAGCTGTAGCGCAGCATCATCGACACGGACAGGATGGTGGCCAACGGGTTGGCGATCCCTGCACCGGCAATGTCTGGCGCCGAGCCGTGGCAAGGCTCGTACATGCCCTTGTTGTTGGCATCGAGCGACGCCGAAGGCAGCATGCCGATGGAACCGGTCAGCATGGAAGCTTCATCCGACAGAATGTCGCCGAACATGTTGTCGGTCACCATGACGTCGAACTGCTTCGGCGCGCGCACCAGCTGCATCGCCGCGTTGTCGACATACATGTGGCTCAGTTCCACATCCGGGTAATCCTGTGCCACGCTCTCGACCACTTCACGCCACAGCTGGCTGGAAGCCAGAACGTTGGCTTTGTCCACCGAGCACAGCTTCTTGCCACGCACCCGCGCCATGTCGAAACCCACGCGGGCGATGCGCCGCACTTCGCTTTCGCTGTAGGGCAAGGTGTCATAGGCCTGGCGCTCGCCACCGTCAAGCTCGCGCTGACCACGTGGGGCACCGAAGTAGATGCCGCCGGTCAGCTCGCGCACGATGAGGATGTCCAGGCCAGAGACGATTTCCGGCTTGAGCGAGGACGCATCGGCCAGCTGCGGGTAGAGAATGGCCGGGCGCAAGTTGGCAAACAGCCCCAGCTGCGAGCGGATCTTCAGCAGGCCGCGCTCAGGGCGAATGTCACGCTCGATCTTGTCCCACTTGGGACCGCCCACGGCGCCGAGCAGCACGGCATCGGCCTGGCGGGCACGCTCCAGGGTTTCATCGGCCAACGGCACCCCGTGCTTGTCGATGGCTGCGCCACCGATCACGTCATGGGCCAGGCTCAGGTCGAGCTGGAACTTGTCATTGGCCAGCTCCAGCACCTTGACGGCTTCGGCCATGATTTCAGGACCAATGCCATCACCCGGAAGAATCAAAATCTGCTTGCTCATGCTTTCCTCTATGCATTCACGCAGCGCGGCGAATGGGGCCGCGCCGAAAAAGGCTTAACGTTCTGCCCACAGCACCAGCACATCCGTGCTGAACGAGCCATCGGCCTCGATCTGGTAATACTGCCGTACTTCTTCGCCCATGGCTTGCTGCAGTTCGCGGATGGCCATGCGCATCAGCTCAGGGGTGCGCATGCGCTCGACCCAACTGCTGAACTCCAGGCGCAGTGACTGCCGGGCATGACTGCGAACACGCAGGCCGGCCTCGCTGACCAAGCGCTGCCACTGGGCAGCAGAGTAATTGCGAACGTGACTGGTGTCGCGCAACACCTCTACTGCTTGCAGATACGTGTCCAGCAGCGGGCTACCCGGCGACATGACATCAATGAATGCAGCCACACCGCCTGGCTTGAGCACGCGGCGCACTTCGCGCAGCGCCAGGCCCAGGTCGCTCCAGTGATGGGCTGAGTAGCGGCTGAACACATAATCGAACGAAGCATCGGCAAACGGCAGGGATTCTGCCGCGCCACGCTCGGTCATGATATTGGTCAGCGCACGATCGGCGGCAGCGTTGGCGACGACGTCCAGCATGGACTGGGAAAGGTCGTACGCGACTACCTGCGCCACCAACGGCGCAATCTGGAAGCTGACGTGACCTGCCCCGCAGCCCAGGTCCAGCACGCGTGCGTCGACCTGCCCCTGCAACTGGGCCTGCAATAGCGCGAACTCGCTGCCTTGAGCATGCACGGCGCTGCTGAGGTAGGCCCCAGCCTGATCGCCGAACTGGCGCTGAACCACATCGGTATGCTGAGTACGCGTCATTGGAATGTCCTGGTGTTGGAGTAGTCGCCGATATGGGATCGGCCATTGCGCCAGTGGTACTGGCTTGAGCCAAGGTGCGTGGGTGACGCCGCTTGCACCGACCTGCTGGCAAGCAGGCCGGCGAGCGCGCAGGGTTTAGTCAGGCGTCGCGAAACAGCCAGGGTTGCGCAGCACGGTGCTTGTCCTCGAACGCCTTGATCGCATCGCTGTCCTGCAGGGTCAGGCCAATGTCGTCCAGGCCATTGAGCAGGCAATGCTTGCGGAATGCGTCTATCTCGAAGTGCAGCACCTTGCCATCTGGGCGTGTGACAGCCTGGGCCTGCAAGTCGATGGTCAGCTGGTAACCTGGCGCAGCTTCCACCTGCTTGAACAGCTCATCGACGTCTTCATCGCTGAGGATGATCGGCAACAAGCCATTCTTGAAGCTGTTGTTGAAGAAGATGTCGGCAAAGCTGGGCGCGATGATGCTCCGAAAACCGTACTCATCCAGCGCCCAAGGGGCATGCTCACGGCTGGATCCGCAACCGAAGTTCTCCCGCGCCAACAACACGCTGGCGCCTTGGTAGCGCTGGTGATTAAGCACGAATTCCTCGTTTACCGGCCGCTTGCTGTTGTCCTGATAGGGTTGACCTACGTCCAGGTAGCGCCACTCGTCGAACAGGTTGGGGCCGAAGCCTGTGCGCTTGATCGACTTCAAGAACTGCTTGGGGATGATCTGGTCGGTATCGACGTTGGCACGGTCCAACGGCGCAACCAGGCCAATGTGCTGAGTGAAAGCTTTCATGCTGCGCTCCCTTGGATCAACTCGCGGACATCGATGAAGTGGCCGGTGACGGCGGCTGCGGCGGCCATGGCCGGGCTCACCAGGTGTGTGCGGCCACCTGCGCCCTGACGCCCTTCGAAGTTACGGTTGGAGGTGGATGCGCAGTGCTCGCCGCTTTCCAACCGATCGGGGTTCATGGCCAGGCACATCGAGCAACCTGGCTCGCGCCACTCGAAGCCGGCTTCGACGAATATCTTGTCCAGGCCTTCGCGCTCGGCCTGAGCCTTCACCAGGCCCGAGCCGGGTACGACGATGGCTTGCTTGACGCTGCTCGCCACCTTGCGGCCCTTGGCGATCTCTGCTGCCGCGCGCAGGTCTTCGATGCGCGAATTGGTGCACGAGCCTATGAACACGCGATCCAGGTGGATATCGGTGATCGCCTGGTTGGCCTTCAAGCCCATGTACTTCAAGGCGCGCTCAATGGAGCCACGCTTGACCAGGTCGGCTTCGGCAGCCGGGTCCGGCACACGCTGGTCGACGGCAAGCACCATTTCTGGCGAGGTACCCCAGCTGACCTGCGGCTTGATCTGCGTGGCATCGAGTTCGACCACGGTATCGAAAACGGCATCCTCATCGGAGACCAGGTCTTTCCAGGCCTGGACAGCACGGGTCCACTGCTCGCCCTTGGGCGAGTACGGGCGGCCTTCAACGTAAGCGATGGTGGTGGCGTCAGTGGCCACCAACCCGACACGGGCACCGGCTTCGATGGACATGTTGCAGATGGTCATGCGGCCTTCCATCGACAACTCGCGAATGGCACTGCCGGCGAACTCCATCGCGTGACCGTTGCCACCGGCAGTGCCGATCTTGCCGATTACCGCCAGGACGATGTCCTTGGCCGTGACACCCGGCGACAGTTGCCCCTCGACCCGCACCAGCATGTTCTTCATCTTCTTGGCCACCAGGCACTGGGTAGCCAGTACGTGCTCGACCTCGGAGGTGCCGATGCCGTGGGCCAGCGCACCGAAGGCGCCGTGGGTTGAGGTATGCGAGTCGCCGCAGACCACGGTCATGCCTGGCAAGGTAGCGCCTTGTTCGGGGCTGATGACGTGAACGATGCCCTGGCGCTCGTCGTTCATCTTGAATTCGACGATGCCGTATTCGTCACAGTTCTCGTCGAGGGTCTGCACCTGCAGGCGCGACACCTGGTCGACGATGGCCTCGATCCCGCCCTTGCGCTCGGGGGTGGTCGGCACGTTGTGGTCGGGCGTGGCGATGTTGGCATCGATACGCCATGGCTTGCGCTTGGCCAGGCGCAGCCCTTCGAAAGCCTGCGGCGAGGTCACTTCATGGATGATGTGACGGTCGATGTAGATCAAGGACGAGCCATCATCACGGCGCTTGACCTCGTGGGCTTCCCAGAGTTTGTCGTAGAGCGTTTTGCCAGCCATCGGACTGTTCCTCATCAGCGTCTTTCTATGCCAAAGACCACTTGGCTTGTATGGGCGATGCTAGGGGGTTAGATTGAATAACTCAAATTCATATTTTTTATCCTTTGGATAACCAAAAGGAATTCAGTAAATGGACTTGGCCAATCTCAGCGCATTCATCGCCATTGCGGAAACTGGCAGCTTTTCCAGTGCGGCAGAACGCCTGTACCTGACCCAGCCCGCTGTCAGCAAGCGCATTGCTGGCCTGGAGCAGCAGTTGAGCACACGGTTATTCGACCGCCTGGGGCGCGAGGTAACCTTGACCGAAGCCGGGCGGGCACTGTTGCCCAGGGCCTACCAGATTCTCAACGTACTGGAGGATACCCGACGGGCGCTGACCAATCTGTCAGGGGAAGTGGGGGGGCGCCTGACCCTGGCAACAAGCCATCACATCGGCCTGCACCGCCTCCCCCCACTGCTGCGGGCTTTCACCCGCCAATACCCGGCAGTGGCGCTGGATATTCAGTTCCTGGATTCGGAACAGGCCTACGATGAGATTCTGCATGGTCGAGCCGAACTCGCCGTCATCACCCTGGCACCTGAACCTCATCCCCTGATCAACGCTGTACCGGTATGGCAGGACGCGCTGGATTTCGTAGCCGCCCCGGAGCACCCATTGGCCAACAACGACGCCGTTACCCTTGCTGATGTGGCGTGCCACCCCGCCGTGTTTCCAGGGGGCAATACGTTCACCCACCACATTGTCCAGCGTCTGTTCGAGAGCCAAGGCCTGACACCGAACATCGCCATGAGCACCAACTACCTGGAAACCATCAAGATGATGGTATCGATCGGCTTGGCCTGGAGCGTGCTGCCGCGCACGATGCTTGACGAGCAGGTGGCGCCCATCGTCTTGCCCGGCATTGGGTTGTCCCGCCAGCTAGGCTACATTCTGCACACCGAGCGCACCCTGTCCAACGCTGCCAAGGCGTTCATGGCCCTGCTCGATGGCCATGCGGCAAGCGCCTGAATAGCCGTCAGCCCGGCCCCTTCAAGGATGTGTCCCATGCCAAAGGTCTGGTAATCATGCCCAAATCAGCAAATCGCTTGATGCGCCTGCCGCGAATCCATGCGGCAGAGCCCGAGGCGGCGGAGCAGGCTTGGCAGAGTGCGCCGCAGCTGTTGGCTGCCCTGAACGGTGCACGCCTGGGTGCGTGGCTTTGGGATATCGAAAGCGGCCGGGTCAGTTGGTCCCGGAGCACCCAGGCCCTGTTCGGTTTCGACCCGCTGCGCGCCCTGCCCGGAGACATCGATTACCTGGACCTGCTGGCCGAGGAGGACCGCGCGCGAACACGCAAGGCGTTTCAGGCGGTGTTCGATGGCGAACCGGTGGGGCGAGCCATGCGCCACCGCATTCGCTGGCCAGACGGCAGCCTGCATTGGCTGGAGATCAATGGCAGCCTGACCTGCGACCCGCACGGCAGACCGCAGATGATTGGGGTAGTGCGCGAGATCACACGCCAGCGCGAGCGGGAAACTGCGCTGATGAACTCTGAAAAGCGCCTTGCTACCCTCTTCCACCTGAGCCCCAACGCCATTTTGTTGACCCGTCGTCATGACGGCATGATCTTCGAAGTCAATCAGCACTTCGAAGATATATTCGCCTGGTCCGCCAGCCAGGTCATCGGCCGCACCAGCGTGGCGCTGGGGTTGTGGGCCGACGCCGCACAACGCCAGCACATGCTCGATTCTTCTCGCCTGAGCGGCGGCCCGCTGACCATGGAGGTGCAGTTCCGCGGCAGCGACGGCAAGGTCCATGATGGCATCCTTTGCACCCAGGGCATCGAGCTCGAAGGCACCACCTATCAGCTCAGTACCTTCGTCGACACCACCGAGCGCAAGCGCGCGGACCTTGCCCTCAAGGACAGCCAGGAGCGTCTGGACCTGGCGCTGGACTCGGCGCAGCTGGGCACGTGGGACTGGCACATTCCCAGCGGCATGCTCTACGGTTCGGCCCGGGCTGCACAACTGCACGGGTTGCCGCCAGTAGCCTTTCACGAATCCTTCGATGCGTTTTTCGAAGGCGTTCCGGAACAGGAGCGCCTCTCCATGCGCAAGGCCTACAGCAGCCTGCGCGAAGGGCCGGCCGGCAATTATCAGTTCACGTACCGAGTACAGTTGGAGAACGGCGTCTCGCGGTATATCGAAAGCCGTGCGCGCTTGTATCGCGACGAGCACAGCAACCCTCTGCGCATGGCGGGCACCCTGCTCGACATCACCGACCAGGTTGAACGCGAGCTTCGCCTCAGTGCCTCGGAAGAAAAATTTGCCAGTCTGTTTCAGGTCAGCCCCGACCCGATCTGCGTGACGCGTCAGGACACAGGACAGTTCATCGAGATCAACCCCGCCTTTACCCACACCTTCGGCTGGACGACCGAGCAGTTGATCGGCCGCACGGCCCAGGAGATAGGCCTGTGGGCCGAATCTGCCCTGCGAGCCCACCGCATCGAGCGGGTCATCCGCGAGCAGGCCTTGACCAACGTGGCGTTGGTCGTCCACCACCGCAGTGGCGAAGCCTTGACCTGCCTGATCTCCAGCCGCCTCATCACCGTGGACAACCAACCCTGCAGCGTCACCACGCTGCGCGACATCACTCAACAACAGCGGGCAGAGGCAGCGCTCAAATCCAGCGAAGAGAAATTCGCCAAGGCGTTTCACTCAAGCCCGGACGCCATCACCATTACCGAATGCCTAACCGGGCGCTACCTGGAAATCAACGACGGTTTCTGCCGGCTGACTGGATACTCGGTGGGCGACGTCGTCGGGCGCACCGTATTCGACATCGGAATCTGGACCGATGCGCAACAGCGAACCGCCTTGCTGACTGAACTGCGCGAGCATGGCCGGGTACATCATCGGGAAATGCTGGGGCGCAACAAGCGCGGCGATCTCCTGACGGTAGAGGTGTCCGTAGAGCAGATCATGCTCAACGATGTAGAGTGCCTGCTGATGACCGCCCGGGACGTCAGCCAACTGAAACAAGCCCAGGCACAGATCCGTCACCTTGCCTACCATGACCCGCTGACCAATCTCCCAAACCGTGCCCTGCTGATGGAGCGGCTGGGTCAGCAGATTGCCCTGCTCAAGCGGCGCGACTTGCGTGGCGCCCTGCTTTTCCTCGACCTGGATCATTTCAAGCACATCAACGACTCGCTGGGCCACCCGGTCGGTGATGCCGTGCTCAAGATCATTACGGCCAGGCTTGAGGCCAGTGTACGTGTGGAGGACACCGTGGCACGGCTGGGTGGTGACGAGTTCGTGGTACTGCTCAGCGGCCTGGAAGGCAATCGTGATGAGGTGGAGGATACGGTTCGCCAGCTGGCTGACACCGTACGCGCCCTGTTGGCCCAGCCCATGTCACTCGACGGCCAGCGCCTGCAGGTGACCCCCAGCATTGGCGTGGCCTTGATCCCGGACCACGGCACAACCCCAGCCGATCTGCTCAAACGCGCCGACATCGCGCTTTACCGCGCCAAGGACTCCGGGCGCAATACGACTCAACTGTTTCACGCCACCATGCAGAAGGCGGCCAGCGAACGCCTGCGCATGGAGAGTGATCTACGCCTGGCACTGGCCCGTGGCGAAATGGCCCTGCATTACCAACCGCAGGTCGACGCGCGCGACAAACGGATCGTCGGTGCCGAGGTGCTGCTACGCTGGCACCACCCTCAACTCGGCCAGCAGTCGCCGGGCCAGTTCATCCAGGTCCTGGAGGAAAGCGGGTTGATTCTGGAGGTGGGCAACTGGGTACTCGATGAGGCGTGCGTTGCCTGCGCCCACCTGCTGGCCGACGGCTTGATCGATGTCGACGATTTCAGCCTGTGCGTCAACATCAGCCCGCGGCAATTTCGCCAGAAAGATTTTGTTGGCCGCGTCTTGCGCAGCCTCGACGACAGTCAACTGCCCAGGAAACTGCTCAAGCTCGAGATCACCGAAGGTATCGTCATCCAGAACCTGGAAGACACCATCGCCAAGATGCGGGAGTTGCAAAGGCACGGGGTAACGTTTGCCATGGACGACTTCGGCACAGGGTACTCCTCGCTGACCTACCTCAAACGCCTTCCAGTCGACGCCCTGAAGATCGACCAGACGTTCGTCCGTGACGTGACGATAGACCCCAACGATGCTGAAATCGTCCGCGCCATCGTGGCCATGGCGCTTAGCCTTGGTCTTGCGGTAATCGCCGAGGGTGTAGAGCTGGCCGAACAGCTGGCGTTTCTGGAAAAACTGGGGTGTCACCTGTACCAGGGCTACCTGCACAGCCGGCCTTTGCCGCTGCAGGCGTTTCGGCAACTGTTGCAAGCGCCCTGAAGTGGCTGCGTGTCAGCACAACGCAAGAAGGGCACCCTGGGGTGCCCTTCTTGGAGGTGCGCTGGATTAATTCAGCGCGGGGTGCTCGCCGTTGATCGGGATGCGCTTGGCCTTGGCTTCTTCGGGCACGATACGCAGCAGATCAATGCTGAGCAGACCGTTGGCCAAGCCCGCAGCCTTGACCTCGATGTGGTCCGCTAGGCGGAAGGAGAGCTTGAAGGCGCGCTGGGCAATGCCCTGGTGCAGGTATGTCACTTCTGCCGAGCCATTGTCACGCTTGCCACCGGTTACGGTGAGCACGCCTTTTTCGACTTGAAGGTCGAGATCCTCTTCCTGGAAACCAGCCGCAGCAACCACGATGCGGTACTGATCATCACCGTGCTTTTCCACATTGTAGGGCGGGTAGCTGCTACCGGCCTCATTACGGGCCGCGGATTCGAACAGGTCATTGAAGCGGTCGAAACCCACGGAGTGGCGGAACAGTGGTGCAAGAGAGAAAGCGGTAGTCATGGTCATAACTCCTGAGATATCAGCAAGTAAGTCATTACGCGACCCGAATTCGGCATCGCGTACTCAAGAGATATGGCCCATCAATGTCCTTTCAAGGGCAGTGCCAAAAAAAATTTCGGCGGTGCCAGGCGGTCACGCTACCTGTGCTTCATCCGCCGTCGGCGTCAGGCCAAGCAAGCGCCCGATGCGCGCGCAGTCATCTTCGCGGCGCAGCTCGGCGAACAGAAGTACGGCCTCGGGGTAGCTGCGCGTCAACATGGCGACCCACTGCTTCATGCGTCCCGGGGCGTAACGGGGTGACAGTTTGGCCTGGGCCTGGCGCCAGAACGCCTGAAGTAGCGGCAGCAGTTGCTCCCAGCACATGGCCTGGTAGGGCGTCCCGGCATTGGCGGCGGCGATCTGCACACCCAGGTCAGGGCGAGAAACCAGGCCACGCCCTAGCATGATGTGCTCGGCGCCGCTGACTTCCCGGCAACGGCGCCAGTCCTCGACTGTCCAGATCTCGCCATTGGCAAACACCGGCACCTTGACCACGTCCTGCACGCGCGCCACCCATTCCCAGTGCGCGGGTGGCTTGTAGCCTTCAACCTTGGTCCGCGCATGCACCACCAAATGGGCCGCCCCGCCCTCGGCCAGGGCCACGCCACAGTCCAGCGCCCCGTCCGGGCTGTCAAAACCCAGGCGCATCTTGGCGGTGACGGGGATCGAGGCAGGCACCGCGCGCCGGACCTCGCGGACAATGGCGTGAAGCAGCTCAGGCTCCTTGAGCAGCACCGCCCCGCCCCGCGACTTGTTTACCGTCTTGGCAGGGCAGCCAAAGTTGAGGTCGATTACCGGGGCGCCCAGCTCGCAGGCCAATGCAGCGTTATCGGCAAGGCACGCCGGGTCAGACCCCAGCAGTTGCACACGCATGGGCACCCCTGCCGCCGTGTGCGCGCCGCTGCTCAGCTCGGGGGCCAGTTTATGGAACGAAGAAGCTGGCAGCAGACGATCACAGACGCGGATGAATTCGCTGACGCACCAATCGACGCCGCCTACACGGGTCAGCACGTCTCGCAGAATGTTGTCGACCAGCCCCTCCATCGGGGCCAGGGCAATTTGCATGGAATGTTCTCGGCGCAAAAGGCGGCAGTCTAGCAAAATTTGCGCATGCTTCAGGCCGGGATCAGCGCTGGCGCGTAGCCTTCCAGAAATTCGGCAGGCATGCGCTTGGGTTTGCCAGTAGAGAGCTCGATACAGGCAAAGGTGGTCCGGGCGCGGAGCAATACCACCCCATCGCGCGCACGGCGCAGCTGAAAGCGTCGGGTCATGCGCAGACGCTGGTCCCAGTCGACGATCCAGGTGGCTAATTCCAATTCGTCACCTTCGTAAGCGGCGGCGAGGTAATCGATTTCGTGACGGACCACCGCCATGGCGCGATCAAGCCGGCGATACGCCGCCAGGTCCAACCCCAGGCGTTGGGAATGCCGCCAGGCGCACCGCTCCAGCCAGGTGACGTAGACGGCATTGTTGGCATGCCCCAGGCCATCGATGTCTTCGCTGCCGACATGCACGTCGATGATGAAAGGTGTGGGCAGGTCCCAGCTCATGTTGATGTCCCAAGGGCAAAAAAGGGATTTAGCAGTGAGCGAACGAAAAATGTCTACCCCAGAACGGAGGGCGGCGTTGGGATTTTTTTCGGTAGAAAAAACAAAAGGCCCATTCAATATGCGAATGAGCCTTTAAAGTCCCGCAAAACGCGGGTAAACGTGGCGTCCCCTAGGGGACTCGAACCCCTGTTACCGCCGTGAAAGGGCGGTGTCCTAGGCCACTAGACGAAGGGGACGTAACCTTCGCAAAAGTCTGCAATGCAAACCCTGGCAGTAATTGGTGGAGCTAAGCGGGATCGAACCGCTGACCTCCTGCATGCCATGCAGGCGCTCTCCCAGCTGAGCTATAGCCCCAGATTTTTAGCCTCGCGGCCCAGCACTGTCGAAACACTGCTTGTGTAAAACTGGCGTCCCCTAGGGGACTCGAACCCCTGTTACCGCCGTGAAAGGGCGGTGTCCTAGGCCACTAGACGAAGGGGACATAACCTTCGCAAAAGTCTGCAATGCAAACCCTGGCAGTAATTGGTGGAGCTAAGCGGGATCGAACCGCTGACCTCCTGCATGCCATGCAGGCGCTCTCCCAGCTGAGCTATAGCCCCAGATTTTTAGCCTCGCGGCCCAGCACTGTCGAAACACTGCTTGTATAAAACTGGCGTCCCCTAGGGGACTCGAACCCCTGTTACCGCCGTGAAAGGGCGGTGTCCTAGGCCACTAGACGAAGGGGACGAACCTTCTTACCTTCAAGAACGTGCTGCTGGTGCCCGTTCTACGTGCCAGCCACTGGCTGACAACAGGAATTTGGTGGAGCTAAGCGGGATCGAACCGCTGACCTCCTGCATGCCATGCAGGCGCTCTCCCAGCTGAGCTATAGCCCCACAGAGTCACGCTGAACCGATACGCTGGCTGGGTGCCTGGCATTTCGTTTATGTTCATCGCTGTGGACGGGGCGCATATTAAGATCCAGGTGCAGGCCTGTCAAACTAAATCTTCAAAAAAACCAAAAGTTTTTTCACAGATAACAATCACTTACCGCCCTGCCCCGCAATATCGGCCGATCAGCAGGGTCAGAAGAGCCTGCAGCCTTGGATCATTGCGCGCGAGACCGGCAGACCGTCATGGCAACGACAGCCTGCCCGCCTTCCTCATCTCAAGCGATGGTAGCCAGCTGCTTTTCCCACTCCTTGTTTTCTTTCTTGGAAACACCGCCCAGCAAATCCAATGCCTGACGCAGACGATAGCGGGTCAAGTCAGGGCCGAGGATTTCCATGGCATCGAGCACCGACACCGAGCTTGCCTGCCCGGTAATGGCGGCGAACATCAAGGGCATGGCGTCACGCAGCTTCAGTTCCAATGCATCGACCACGCACTGGATGCAACCGGTGATGCGCTCTTTTTCCCATTGACGCAGACTCTCTAGCTTCCACAGGATCAATTGCAGGACCTGGCGCACTTGATCGGCCGACAACTTCTTGCTTTCGAACAGCTTGGCGTCAAGCTTCAGTGCGCCTTCGAAGAAGAACCCGCCCAGGGGCACCACCTGACTGAACGTTTCAACCCGGCCCTGCACATGCGGCGCGATCTTCATCATGTAGTCGCTGTTGAACGCCCACTTCTGCAGGCGCTGGGCAAAGACTTCCACCGGGAGCTCACGCAGCCATTGCCCGTTGAGCCAGGAAAGCTTCTCGATGTCGAAGATCGGCCCGCCCAGCGAAACGCGAGACAGGTCGAAATGCTCGACCATCTCGGCCAGCGAGAACTTCTCGCGCTCATCGGGCATGGACCAACCCATCCGGCCCAGGTAGTTGAGCATGGCCTCGGGCATGAAGCCCATGCGCTCGTAGAAGGTCACCGACGTCGGGTTCTTGCGCTTGGAAAGCTTGGACTTGTCCGGGTTACGCAGCAGGGGCATGTAGCACAGCTTGGGTTGCTCCCAACCGAAGTACTCGTACAACTTGATCAACTTGGGCGCCGACGGCAGCCACTCTTCACCGCGCAGTACGTGTGTGATGCCCATCAGGTGATCATCGACCACATTGGCGAGGAAGTACGTGGGCAGGCCATCGTTTTTCATCAACACTTGCATGTCCATGCGATCCCACGGGATCTCCACGTCGCCGCGCAGCATGTCCGGCACCACGCACACACCCTCGGTGGGCACTTTCATACGGATCACATGGGGCTCGCCTGCGTCCAGGCGGCGCTGCACTTCATCGGCGCTCAGCAGCAGTGCACGCCCGTCGTAACGAGGCGTCTCGCCGCGGGCCTGCTGTTCGGCGCGCATCTGCTCCAGCTCCTCGGCGGTGCAGAAGCAGTAGAACGCATGACCGGCGTCGACCAGCTGCTTGGCATACTGGGCGTAGATTTCACCGCGCTCGCTCTGCCGATACGGGCCATGCGGACCACCCACGTCCGGGCCCTCGTTCCATTCGATACCCAGCCAACGCAACGCATCGAAGATCTGCTGCTCTGACTCGCGCGTGGAGCGCAGCTGATCGGTGTCTTCGATGCGCAGGATGAACTCGCCGCCGTGCTGCTTGGCGAAGCAGTAGTTGAACAGGGCGATGTAAGCGGTGCCGACATGGGGGTCGCCGGTAGGCGATGGCGCGATACGCGTGCGTACGGTGGTCATGGGAGTCTCGAACGGAAGATGAAACAAAGCCTCGATGTTAGCAGGTGGTGGGCACCGGGCTCCAGCGATGCCGTTAACCTGAGCCTGCCCTCATGATGCCGCGCCCTCGGTATGGCCTACCGTGGGGCGGCTTGCGTGGAGGGCGATGTCGCCTGCTCATGCAGGCCACCAGGCATCAACTTGCGATCAGGCGATCTCGCAGCTGGGTGATCTCATCACGCAATTGGGCAGCGGCTTCGAACTCCAGGTCACGGGCATACTGCATCATCTTGTCTTCGAGCTGCTTGATACGCTTGGTGATCTCGCCTGGGGTGCGCAACTCGGCTTCGTAGCGCGCGCTCTCCTCTGCCGCCTTGGCCATCCCCTTGCGTTTTTTGCTGCGAGCGCCCGGGACGGTTGCACCCTCAAGAATATCGGTGATGTCCTTGACCACACTCTTGGGCACGATACCGTGCGCTTGGTTGAAGGCGATCTGTTTTTCTCGACGCCGCTCGGTCTCGTCAATGGCCCGCTGCATCGAACCGGTGATGGCGTCGGCGTACAGAATCGCCCGGCCATTGAGGTTGCGCGCAGCGCGGCCAATGGTCTGGATCAGTGAACGTTCGGAGCGCAGGAAGCCTTCCTTGTCCGCATCCAGAATGGCAACCAGCGAAACCTCGGGCATGTCCAGGCCTTCGCGCAACAGGTTGATGCCGACCAGTACATCGAACGTGCCCAGCCGCAAGTCGCGGATGATCTCGACACGTTCCACGGTGTCGATGTCTGAGTGCAGGTAACGGACCCTTACGTCATGGTCTGCCAGGTAATCGGTCAAGTCCTCGGACATGCGCTTGGTCAATGTGGTGGCCAGCACACGCTCGCCCAGGGCCACACGCTTGCGGATCTCCGACAACAGGTCGTCTACCTGGGTCAGCGCAGGGCGTACTTCGATCTGCGGGTCGACCAGACCTGTCGGACGCACTACCTGCTCGACGACGCGCCCAGCATGGGCCTCTTCGTAAGGGCCGGGCGTTGCGGATACGAAGATGGTCTGCGGACTGACGCTCTCCCATTCGTCGAAGCGCATGGGGCGGTTGTCCAGCGCCGACGGCAGACGAAACCCGTACTCCACCAGCGTTTCCTTGCGCGAACGGTCCCCTTTGTACATGGCACCCACCTGGGGAACGCTGACGTGCGACTCATCGATGACCAGCAGCGCGTCGGCGGGCAGGTAGTCATACAGCGTAGGTGGTGGTGCACCTGCAGGACGACCGGACAAATAGCGAGAATAGTTTTCGATACCGTTGCAGTAACCCAGCTCCATGATCATTTCCAGATCAAAGCGGGTACGCTGCTCAAGACGCTGGGCCTCCACGAGCTTGTTGGCCTTGTGCAGGTACTCAAGCCGGTCGGCTAATTCTTCCTTGATGCCTTCCACCGCCTGAAGCAGCGTTTCTCGCGGCGTCACGTAGTGGCTCTTGGGGTAGAACGTGAACCTTGGCAACTTGCGCAGGATTTCGCCCGTCAGCGGATCGAATGCGGCGATGTTTTCCACCTCGTCGTCGAACAGCTCGACGCGGATGGCTTCGAGGTCCGATTCGGCCGGGTAGATATCGATGACATCCCCACGCACACGGAAGGTGGCACGGGCGAAGTCCATTTCATTGCGGGTGTACTGCAAGTCGGCCAGCCGGCGTAGCAGCGCGCGCTGGTCGAGCTTATCGCCCCGGTCGATGTGCAGCACCATCTTGAGGTAGGTTTCAGGGCTGCCCAGGCCGTAGATGCAGGACACGGTGGTGACGATGATCGCGTCGCGCCGCTCGAGCAGCGCCTTGGTGGCGGAAAGGCGCATCTGCTCGATATGGTCGTTGATCGAGGCATCCTTCTCGATGAAGGTGTCCGATGAGGGCACATAGGCTTCGGGCTGGTAGTAGTCGTAGTAGGAGACGAAGTACTCCACCGCATTGTTGGGGAAGAAGGCCTTGAATTCGCCGTACAACTGCGCCGCCAGCGTCTTGTTCGGTGCCAGGACCAACGTGGGGCGCTGCACCTGCTGGATGACGTTGGCGATGCTGAAGGTCTTGCCAGAGCCGGTCACGCCCAGCAAAGTCTGGTGTGCCAACCCCGCCTCGATGCCCTCGACCATTTGCCGAATGGCCTCTGGCTGATCGCCTGCTGGCTGGAACCGGGTGACGAGCTGGAACTCGGACATGTCGAACCTCGCGGTGCTGCACTGTAAATTTAGCCAGTAGTCTATACCCAAATGGGCACGCTGGGGGACGCTTTGAAGGCCCAACGGTGACCCCGTGTTACGGTGGGCAGGGCAAAGGCTGCAAGGGTCGAAAATTTTTTGCGCAAATAGTCGTAAAAGCGGCGTCGCAGTGTCGCAGTGACCGTGCCGGATCACTATACTGACTCCCCGTTTGTGCCCCGCTTCAGTGCATTCGGCTGGAGCGGATACTCCCCTTACACTCCTATCCGAGCCAAGGTAACAATGAGCCTGTTTTCCGCTGTCGAGCTGGCACCCCGCGACCCTATCCTGGGCCTCAACGAAGCATTCAATGCCGACCCACGCACCGACAAGGTGAACCTTGGGGTGGGCGTCTACTGCAATGAGGAAGGCCGCATTCCGCTGCTGCGGGCCGTGATCGAAGCCGAGACCCAGCGTGCCGCCCAGCACGCCTCGCGTGGCTACCTGCCGATCGACGGCATCGCGACCTATGACCAAGCGGTGCAGAAACTGTTGTTCGGTGCCCAGTCCCCATTGCTGGCCGATGGCCGTGTAGTCACCGTCCAGGCAGTGGGCGGTACGGGCGCACTGAAGATCGGCGCCGACTTCCTCAAGCGCGTATCCCCCGAGGCCGTGGTAGCCATCAGCGATCCTAGCTGGGAAAACCACCGCGCGCTGTTCGAGTCAGCGGGCTTCCCGGTTCATACCTATCGTTACTATGACGCCCCGACCAACGGCGTGAATCGGGCTGGCATGCTCGAGGACCTCGAAGCGTTGCCCGCTGGCTCCATCGTGGTGCTCCACGCCTGCTGCCACAACCCGACCGGGGTGGACCTGGACCTGGAAGACTGGAAGAACGTCCTGCAAGTGGTCAAGGCCAAAGGTCATGTGCCCTTCCTGGACATGGCCTACCAAGGCTTCGGAGACGGCATCGCCGAGGACGCCTTTGCCGTACGCCTGTTTGCCGAGTCGGGCCTTGAGTTCTTCGTCTCCAGCTCGTTCTCCAAATCGTTCTCCTTGTACGGTGAGCGCGTGGGCGCATTGTCGATCGTGACGGCGTCCAAAGACGAAAGCACCCGCGTCCTGTCCCAGGTCAAGCGGGTCATCCGTACCACCTACTCCAACCCGCCTACCCATGGCGCCACGATCGTGGCGACGGTGCTCAACAGCACAGAGTTGCGGCAGATGTGGGAAACCGAGCTGGCAGAAATGCGCGAGCGCATTCATGGCATGCGCAAGCAGATGGTCGAGTTGCTGGCCCATTATGGTGCCAAGCGCGACTTCAGCTTCGTGGGTCGCCAGGTCGGCATGTTCTCCTACTCGGGCCTGACCGTGGAGCAAGTGGCCCGGCTGAAGAACGAGTTCGGCATCTACGCACTGGACACTGGCCGCATAGCCGTGGCTGCGCTGAACCAGAGCAATATCCATGTGGTGACCAAAGCCATCGTTGAAGTGCTGTAACTGATTGATTTCGCTGGGGTGACTTGACTTACCCCAGCTGTTGAGTAAGATACGTGCACATTCCGCGATAGCTCAGTCGGTAGAGCAAATGACTGTTAATCATTGGGTCCCTGGTTCGAGTCCAGGTCGCGGAGCCAGATAATCAAGATCCTTCACAGGGTTTTGTAGCAAATCCAGAAACGCCGCTTTGAGGAATGCTGTCGAAACAGGCATACCCAAAGCGGCTTTTTTGTGCCTGACGTCGATATGCCTGGGCCAATGCTCATCGTTTGGTCAGCACGGCACGGGTGCCGTTCAAACGCTCAATGAGGCGTAGGCCATATCCACGTGCCAGCCCATCGACGCATCACGTCAACACATACCGTAATCCATGCTGCTCCAGCAGGGTCCGCATTTCTCGCAGGCTAGCTAGCCGTCGCTCACTGATCCATGGCCACTCGGGCCGCCGGATATGAAAACGCTCGCCTTCTTGGACGATGGGCGTAGACACCAACCCGCACGTGCGGCTGCGATGCACCAACTGCAACTGCCCATCGGTGCTCTCGAACGTGAATGCGCCGGTATGCCTGAGCATGACCGACAGTTCCTCGCTGGCCGGCTTCGCCGCTTTAATCGGTACCTGCAGGCGAAGATCGCTCTGGACCCGTCGTACCTCCATGGCCTCATCAATGGCCGCCAGCCCAGGATCGGCACCAATGCCGCCGGGCAGACCCACCTCAATATCCTCGACGCGCAAGCTGATTGCCCCCTGAAGTTCGCTTACGCCGCGCACGCCTTCGAAATCGCTGGCGTGGCTATTTCCCATCAGCGCAACCCACCGGCTCGGGCCTCGCACCGCCTGGTCCGCCTCGATGATTTCATGCGCGTAAAAGTTCATCATTTGCTGGCGGATCACCGCCGATGGCGGGTTGGCCCAAGCCTGGCGATAACTGGCCATGCAGTCGATGGACTGGATACGGATGCCGGACTTCTGCGCCGCAATCAGCACGTTGCGAAACGAATAGCGGCTGGCCAGATCGACCCCGTGACCTTCATCCAGATTATTCACATAGGTGCTCAACTGGGCGGGCATCTTGCCCGAGCGGTTGAATACATCAAGGTCAGCCTGATGGAAGTCGGTCATGAAATGCTCAACGTAGAGCACCTTGATTTTTTCGCGCTTGAGCACAGGCATGTTGTCTATCAGAAACTGCTTGCTGCCCAGCCCCGAATGGCTTTCACCGATGACCAGCCCTCCGCTGTTCTGGTAGAGGCTGCGGATGGTCAGCTTGGCACTGGCATCACGAGGCAGAGTCGGTATTGCAGGCCGCGCGGGCGGTATGACATTTTCAAGATAGCCGACGGCGTCGGTGGCAAGCGCGTCGCGGCTGGCACGGAATGCCCGGTAGCTTGCTTCTACCTGAGGGTCTAAGCTGCCCATGATTCCACTCAGCGCGCGCCCCTCCCCCGGGGCATTGGCGGCGGCCTCAAGCAGAGGACGCGTTTCGCTCGGAATCTCGTAGGGCGTTGCAGGCAGAGGCTGCACGGCAGGCGCATCGCTTCGCCGCCCCCATGCCCCGAGCAATTTGCGGGGCAGCCCGCCACCCTGTAAACCCGAGCGCTGTAGAGGCTGCCACTGGCCGTCTGCTGTCATGCGGATGGGCAGGTTGCGATAGAACGAGTATGGATTCTGCGGGTCGATGACCACCCAGATGCCCATCTGCTGCACAAAACGGACCTCGAAGGGTCGCTCGTCAATCAGCGCATAGAACTTGCCATTCTGAAGATAGATACCCTCCTGCCCGCCACTCCCAGGCTCAGCGCTGAGGATGATGTTGGTTTCAAAAGGCGCCAGCAGGTCGTGCTGGTCAACCGGTCGGAACGGTTCAGGTACCCAGGTTTCAATCTCGGCGGGTGTCGCGCAGGCCACCTCCTCTTCCGGCGTGGCCAGGGTGTCGCCCTCAGGCACCTGTGGATCAATCAGCATTTGCTCGTCACCTACGCCTACGGCACCGGCCAGCATGGCGGCGTTGAACAAGGTATCAATGGCGGCGAAGATTGCGCCGGTCACACCGGCCTGTCGCTCGCTCGTAGTGTGACCGTTGACAGCCTGGTCGATGTTCAGCCCCATATCCGCAAGGCCTGCGCCGACCACCGCCAGTGCAATCGGCCAGTCGACCGCTGCCATGGGCCCTGCTACCTGGCCGAAGGCCTTGAGGTAGCCGATCCACAGTTGTTTACGCAGGTCAGCGTTGCTGCGCAGGGCGAACTGTGCGTCGTCGATCATGCGCTGGTGCGCGGCATCGCGCAGGTGGCTGAACGCATCGCCCGACAGGGTCGAATCGAGCTGATTGAGGCACTTGTGATCATCACCACCCCAATTGAAGAACAGTAGATCGATCAGGTGATTGAGGCCGAGGCGATCGTCTTTTTGCGCACGGCTGGACAATGGGAAGTGCGCCATGAAGCGCGTCCGGTTTTCGGCTTCGTTGGTATTGTTCAATACCCACCAGTAAAGGTCCTGACGCGTTGGGAAAAAGTGCAGGGCCTCCGTTTCACCTGGGGTGTACAGCAGTTGCGAACCATCCTCCAGCACAATGCGCAGAAAGTCGCTGGCAACGTGCCCGCCAATGTCGAAGGTACACACGCGATAACCCGCGGCTGGCGGTACAACTGCCTGAAGTTGCTCCAACGTGGGTGATGCGATATCAAGACCCGTCAGCGCCGTGGCGACGCGGCGAACGAGGTGGGCCAACGCGGTACTGCTGTCGGCCGCGCACATCTCGATCACCTTGGCGAGGAAGTTGACCTTCGCCAGTACGCGAAAATGCTCAGCATGTTTTTGCCAGAACGCCTGGAGCCTATGGTGGAACTGGGTACTGAAGTCGATTTGCCAGAAATCCTCGAGCACAGCCTGGGGCTCCAAACGGATCTCATTGTGCTCGTCATAGAAACCAGGGCCAGGGCCATTACTGTAAAAGCCGGTCAGATAACTGAGCAGGTCGCTGTTGTCCTGGTCATGAACGTCGAAACGGTGCATGACCAACTGCGGCAGTGTGAAGGATTGGACAGGCGGGTCCAGGTGCTGCCAGCCGCTGAAGGTGCGAGGGCTGCTCTGGGCGGCATCGAAACGGTTGAGGTAGACCTGGTCAGGGTCTAAGTGCGACAAGTTGTGTTTTCTCAACAGCGCCGCAGCGGTGTCTCGGGCCGACTGGCGCATATCGGGGCAGGCTGCCACGAGTGGGGCGGCGATGGCGCGTAGCTCGGATTCGGCGTGCGGGGTCAGAATCTGCAGGCCCATGGCAAGGTTCCTCACGGTGTATGAAGCCGTGAGGTTGAGCCGTTACAGTGTTTGTTGAGCGCTAGTTATCAACCACCTTCCACACGGCCTTCATCCTCCGTGAAACGTGCGGTGAAGCGTAAGTCAGGAGTGATCCACCTGCCCTATGGGGTAGAACTCACCTCGGCTCCACACGCCCAGCCATTGCTGATCTGCGATTTGCCGGGTAACGGCCAACTCGACCAGTTGATAGAAGACATTGCGGTGAATCAACGCCTCAAGATTGCTGCGCATCAGCACATAAGGTGAAGGCGCTCGGGTGACGGGGTCAGTTACTACCCGCAGCGGATGGTCAGGCCCTGCTTCAACCTGATCATCCACATTGTTGGTAAAGCGCAACACCTGCTGCTCCCCCTCCCCCGTCACATCCAGGGCCACGGCCACGAACGGCGCGTCATCCACTTTGATGCCGACCTTCTCGACCGGCGTCACCAGAAAGTAATCATCACCGTCGCGGCGGATGATCGAAGAAAAGAGCTTTACCATCGGTTTGCGGCCGATAGGCGTGCCCAGGTAGTACCACGTCCCGTCCCGTGCGATACGCATGTCGATGTTGCCGCAGAAATCGGGATTCCAGAGGTGCACAGGCGGCAAGCCCTTGGACGTTGGTAGCTGCGTCAGCAGGTCATTGGCCTTGCCCGTCTCATTCATCGCAGTGCCTCACCGACTCATGCCAAGAAGGCTACGAGCGTACTCGCGCATGGGCGCCGCAAGCAAATCCCTGGGCGTCTGGTCATGGAACGTCAACAAACCGCCACGGCTTTTGATACGGACCGTGTCTATCAGGTAGCGGGTACTGGTTTCGATGAGCATCATCTGAACCACGCCGCTATCCCAACCCAGTCGGTCCACGGCCTGTTCGTCATACCACTCGTCCCCATTGCCGATGCGGTCATCGGTGCGAGCGAAACGGGTATAGAGCACGTAGTCGGCCCCAAATGAACGTGCCTGCGCGATCGCCTCTTCCAGACCCAGCGGTGCCTCGGCACGGCGTACCATCGGGAAATACTCGACGAAGCTTTTGAAGGCCTCTTCGGCCACTGCATTGTGCTGCGGAACAGGGCCTTTGCCGGGCGGCACGAATGCGCCTTGCCCAATGAAGATGAAGGAATCGGGCTGCAGTCGAATCGACAGTGTACGACGGGTATCGCTGTGATCCAGCAGGCCGGCATCGCTCATGTGATAGCGAACACCTTCCCCCATATCACTCACTTTCATGCACCCGCCCAACGCCGCAAGCGTCAGCACCAAGACCAGGCTCCGCATCATTCCTCCAGTGGCCGGCGTCAAAAAAGCCGGCGAATGGCTGACGAATGCAGCTTTTGCGCCAGCTTTGATTTGATCGCCAGCGTGGGCCGGTGCTGACTCAACTGGCGGGGTCGGGGTCGGGGTCGCGCTTGCGTTTATTGCCCATGCGTACGCCGATGTCCATCAGGAACTGGAAGAAGCCTTCCTGATCTTCCAGCACATTGCTCCAGAACGGGGAGTGATAGAGCGCTACAGCCCCATGGACCAGTGCCCAGGCGGCGCAATAGTGGAAATAAGGGGGTACATCTTCAAGCTTGCCCTCACTGATGCGGCCTTTGATCAGTTGCGTAAGGCGATCGAAGTTGGAGGCGCGAATGCTATGTAATTGCTCGACCAGTTCCGGCACCTGGTTACCCTTGACGACCTTCTCCTCCAGACGATCAAAGAGCCTGTAGCGTTGCGGGTCGCGCATGCGAAATTCGAAGTAGGCGCGCGACAGGGCTTCCTTGTCGCGGTCCACATCGGCCGAGTGCAGCAGCTCGTTGAGGTCGCGCTCATAGTCCAGCATCAGGCGCAGGTAGATTTCTGCCTTGGACTTGAAATGCTTGTAGATCGTGCCTTTGCCGATACCCACGGCGTCGGCGATCATTTCGACGGTGACGCTGTCCTCGCCTTGCTCGAGGAACAGCTTGAGGGCGGTGTCTAGGATTTCCTGTTCGCGACGGCGAAACTCACGGACCTTACGAGGTTCTTTCTGCATGGGAAGGACTGGCTGACGATCGAAGCGGATTATTATGCCTAACTTGCGCGAAATTGCACGGATCATCCGTGGTCATCTCGGTTTGTACTGGTGTGCAGGGGGTCTCGATCGTTGGCAGCTTGGCCTGGGGTATTCCAAATCTGTTTAAAAAACGATCAGTTTTGGCTGGCATTGTGCGTAGCCTGGGCGATACTCAAAGGGTCGGCGCGGCGCATCCCCCCGAGTGACGCGGCGATAAAGGTACTCAGGGACCGCGTACCTTTGTTCTACTCCTAATGGTCTTAACCCGGATTCCTCCCCCAGAAGCCGGGTTTTTTTTGGGTAAGGTGTTTGAGCAGGTCCCGCCATCTCCCCGCTACCCCTCTGCTCTTGCTTTGGCTCTTGCTCTTGCTCTTGCTCTTGCTCTTGCTCTTGCTCTTGCTCTTGCTCTTGCTCTTGATCTTGCTCTTGCTCTTGCTCTTGATCTTGCTCTTGCTCTTGATCTTGATCTTGCTCTTGCTCTTGCTCTTGCTCTTGCTCTTGCTCTTGCTCTTGCTCTTGCTCTTGCTCTTGCTCTTGCTCTTGCTCTTGCTCTTGCTCTTGCTCTTGCTCTTGCTCTTGCTCTTGCTCTTGCTCTTGCTCTTGCTCTTGCTCTTGATCTTGATCTTGCTTTTGATCTTCGCGACTTCAGAAGGCCGAACGCAGGTCTTGCGGAGGGAGGTGACAGGCATGGATGCCTGTCAAGCGCTGGGCCCCAGGATGGGGCCTACAGCGCGGTCCTCCCGGGAGCAAGACCGGAGTGAGGGAACCCCGAAGCGTAGCGTAGGGGCCGTATGAATGGAGCACAGCGTTTTTTGGTTACTTTTTGTCGCGTTTGACAAAAAGTGACTCGCCGTAATGGCGAAAAGGTGACTAAGCGTCGCCATCGCAAATGGACTATGCTCTCTTTCGACACCCACACCAACGCAACCAAACCTGAAACTTCAAACTTGAAACTTGAAACTTAAAACTTGAAACTTGAAACTTGAAACTTGAAACTTGAAACTTGAAACTTGAAACTTGAAACTTGAAAGCGTGGGCGTGCACAGCAAGTTGGTATTCATTGGCGCGGGTGGCGCACAGTCACCTTTCCGCCCTTACGGCGGCTCACTTTTTGTCTTGTCAAAAAGTAAGCAAAAACCGCCTGCTCCTATCATCCGGCCCCTACGCTGCGCTCCGGGGTTCCCTCGCTCCGGGCTTGCTCCCGGGAGGACCGCGCTGCAGGCCCCATCCTGGGGCCCAGCGCTTGACAGGCATCCATGCCTGTCACCTCCCTCCGCAAGCCCTGCGCTCGGCCTCCTGAAGTCGCGATCTGCGACGCCTGAGCTACCGTGCGCTTAGAAGCAAAAGCCAAAGCAACTGCAACTGCAACTGCAACTGCAACTGCAACTGCAACTGCAACTGCAACTGCAACTGCAACGTTAACTTAGGGTGCGCGCCCTAGTGAACCCTTGCCAACGGAAATAACCGCTTGAAGTTTGTGGTGGTCTGCTCAGCCAACTGTTCATAACTGACACACCGCAATGAGGCCACATATTCAGCCACTTCCCGCACATATTGGGGCAGGTTGGGTTTACCCCGATAAGGAATAGGCGCCAGATAGGGCGAGTCGGTTTCCACCAAGAGCCGATCCGCCGGCACTTGCCGCGCCACGTCCCGCAACGCCTCGGCATTACGGAATGTGACGATCCCCGAAAGCGAAATGTAATACCCAAGATCCAAAGCCGCCTTGGCCATTTCCCAGTCTTCGGTAAAGCAGTGCAGAACGCCTGCCTGGGGCAAGTTCGCCTCACGCAATAGCGCCAAGGTATCGGCACGGGCCGCTCGGGTATGCACGATCACCGGTTTTCCCGTCTGCCGCGAAGCTTCCAGGTGCAAGCGAAATGAGGCCTGCTGCAACTCGGCAGCTTCCGGCTCGTAATGGTAATCCAGGCCGGTTTCACCGATCGCCACCACATGGGGATGAGCCAATTCGGTCAACAGCCAGTCCAAAGCAGGCGCCGCACCCGGCGTCAGGTCCAGCGGGTGAACGCCTACCGAGCAATCCACATCGCTGTATTGCTCGGTCAAGGCTTTGACTGCGCCTGCATTTTCGGCACTGACACCGATGCACAGGAAGTGCCCGACACCACGAGCGCGCGCCGCCTGCAAGGCAGCATCGAGCGAACCCCCATGGGCGCTGAGGTCAAGGCGATCAAGATGGCAATGGGAATCTACAAGCATGGGTACCCACACGGATAAGAATTAAAGTCAGCGCCCAGTTGGCAATTGTAGCCAATGGGCCAGCAACGATTCGATCAGCAAAGCACGATTCAGGTTTGCCTTGCCCAGCACTTTCTGACGCTGCTCAAGGATCCAGGCCTGGGCCTCGAGGACCTTGGCCGGACGGCTCTTTTGCGCAAGGTATTGCACCACCTTGCGCATGTCGGCCATGCCGAGCTCATCGTCGTCCTCGGTCAACTGGTAGCGCAGGATCAACTGGGCCCAGTCGAAAAACCAATCGAACACTATCAACAACGGCACGGCTGTCCATGCGTCGGCCAACTGGCTGGGCGATTGTTGCTGCTTGAGCAGCTTCTTTACGCCTTCGGTCACCAAGGCGCGCTGTTCATGCACGCCTTGCTGATGAAGACTCAGGGCCAACAGCGGCGAACCGGCAGACAAGGTCAACAGATCGTCGCGCCGGGCCTGATCGGTCTCCGGCAAGGCGCTGGCCAACCAGGCATGGCTCTGGGCCTTGGTCGGCAGTGGACAGGTTACCTGCTGGCACCGGCTCTTGATGGTAGGCAGCAAGCGGCTGGGTTGGTGGGTCACCAGCAGCAGCACCGTGTCGCCGGAAGGCTCCTCAAGGCTTTTGAGAAGCGCATTGGACGCGTTGACGTTCATGGATTCGACAGGCTCGATCATGACCACCTTGCGCCCACCCAACTGCGCGGTCTGAGCGACGAAGGCAACCAGTTCGCGGACCTGGTCCACCTTGATCGGCTTGTCCAGCTCTTCAGGTTCAAGCATGAAGTTGTCGGGGTGACTACCGGCCTTGAGCAGGTGGCAGGACTTGCACTGTCCGCAAGCCAGGGTGCCATTAGGGCGCTGGCACAGCAGCCGCGCCATCAGGCGCTCGGCCAGATCACGCTTACCTATCCCCTTCGGGCCGTGCAGCAGATAGGCATGGGCATGCTGGGCGCGGCCAGCCAGTTGCTCCCACAGTGTCTGCTGCCAAGGGTAGGCATCAGCCACGGCAGCGCTCCACGATACCTGGTAGCAGCCTGTCCAACGCTTGCTGAACGTCCGCCAGCGGCTGCGATGCATCCAGCAGCGTGTAGCGTTGTGGCGCCGCGGCTGCGCGTTCCAGGTAGGCGCGGCGGACCGCTTCGAAAAACGCCTGCCCTTCCTGCTCGAACCGGTCCAGCCGCCCTCGCGCTGCAGCGCGGGCCAGGCCTACTTCGACGGGCAGATCGAACACCAGGGTCAGGTCAGGACGAAGGTCGTCCTGCACGAACTGCTCAAGCGTCGCGATACGCTCGACGGGCAAGCTGCGCCCGCCCCCTTGATAGGCGTAAGTAGCGTCTGTGAACCGGTCACACAGCACCACCGCCCCACCCGCCAACGCCGGGCGGATCACTTGTGCAAGGTGTTGAGCGCGTGCAGCGAACACCAACAAAAGCTCAGTATCGGCGTGCATGACTTCATCGCTCGGCGACAACAACAGCTCACGAATCTTTTCAGCCAGTGGCGTGCCGCCTGGCTCGCGGGTCAGCACCACGTCCAGCCCTTGCTCGCGCAGCCGGGCAGCCAAGTATTCCCGGTTGGTGCTTTTGCCCGCGCCTTCGGGGCCTTCCAATGTAATAAACAAGCCGCTCACAAACAGTCCTTATTGGGGGGCGTCGAGCGCCGACGGTTCGGTTGCCCGATCGCTCTCGATCTTGCCCTGTTCAGGCGCAGCGGCTGGAGCAGATGGATCATCCGATGCTCCCGCCCCAGGCACTTGAGATGAACCGGACGGCGCTGCATCGTCCGAGGGGGTCGGCTGAGCGGTGCCAGGGCTTGAACGGTAATCGGCCCGACGCTTGAGCTGAAACTCGCGCACAGCAGAGTTGTGGTCGTCCAGGTCATCGGAAAAAACGTGGCTACCATCACCGCGCGCAACGAAATAAAGGCTGGTGCCATCTGCCGGGTTCAACGCCGCATGGATGGCCTCACGCCCGACCATCGCAATAGGCGTTGGCGGCAGCCCCGTCATGGTGTAGGTGTTGTAAGGCGTTGGCTGGCGCAAATCAGCGCGTGTAATGCGGCCGTTGTAGCGCTCGCCCATGCCATAGATGACCGTCGGATCGGTCTGCAGCATCATGCCCAGCCGCAGGCGGCGGACGAATACGCCAGCGATTTGCCCGCGCTCCTGTGGAATACCGGTTTCCTTTTCCACCAGCGAGGCCATGATCAGTGCCTGGTAGGGATCGCGGTACGGCAGGTCGCGGGCGCGCTCGGCCCACTCACGCGCCAGCACCTCTTCCAGGCGCATGTAGGCTTGCTGCAAAAGCTCCACATCACTCATGCCGCGCACGAAGCGATAGGTGTCCGGAAAGAAACGGCCTTCCGGGAAAACGCCAGCGTGACCCAGCTTTTCCATGACTTGGGCATCGGAGAGGCCATCAAGGGTCTGCTTGATCTTTTCGTGCTTGGCCACGGCCGCGCGCACTTGGCGAAACGTCCAGCCTTCGACCAGGGTCAGGTTGTATTGCACCACGTCGGCCCGCTGCCAGGCGTCGAAAAGCTGTTTCACGGTCATGCCGGGCGTCAGGCGATACTCGCCCGTATGCAGTGGCACGCCGGCCATGTTGAAGCGCCAGTACAACCTGAGCCATAGCGCGTCGTCTAACAGCCCCTCTTGTTGCATGCGGTAGAACATGCGATTGGGCGTAGCGCCATTGGGCACATCCAGCAGGCGTTCCTGTGCCACATGCACAGGCTGATCCAGCACCGAATGGACCTTCCATGCCGACCAGCCAAGGGCCAGGCCCATGACGATCAGGCACATTTCCAGCAGCAGCAGGAATTTACGTCTCACGAATTCAGGTTTCCAGTAACGTACGGGCAACGGCCTGCAACGTACGGGTGAGCGGGCCAGGCCGCCAGTTTAGCGCGCCTGCGGCGCGGACGGGCCAGATGCCGTAGACACTATTGCAAACGAATACTTCATCAGCTTGTGCGAGCTCATCGTACGCCAGGTCACGCACTTGCACCGGGATGTTCATCATCTCCGCCCGCGCCAGCAGTGCGGCGCGCATCACGCCTGCCACCCCGCAACGATCAAGCCTGGCAGTAAGAAGCGTGCCTTGCTTAATCAGAAACAGGTTGCTGTAGACACCTTCGATCAGCCTGCCCTGCCCGTCACGCATCAGGCCTTCGGCATGTTCGCCGTCCTGCCATTCGGAACGTGCCAGCACCTGCTCGAGGCGGTTGAGGTGTTTGAGCCCTGCCAGCAAGGGTTGTTCCCCAAGCCGGGTCTGGCACATGAACAGGCGCACGCCCACGTCGGCGTGTTCGGCTGGGTAGCTGGGCAACGGGCTGGCTTGCAGGATACGCCGCGCCGCGACACCGGCCGCGGGTGCATATCCGCGCTGGCTGTCGCCGCGGATCAGGATCAGCTTGGCCACGCCCTCACCCAGCTGAGCGGCATAGCGCCTTACCTCATCGGCCGCCAGGGCCACGTCAGTGGCGATGGACAGGCGCTGACAGCCCAGTGCCAGACGCGCCATGTGCTCATCCAGCAGCAAGGGCCGCCCATGGCGTACAGCGAACGTCTCGAACAGACCATCCCCGTAGGCCAACCCGCGATTGTGCAGGTTGATCGCAGCCGCAGGCGTGCCATCGACCCAGCTTTGCATCACTCGGCGAACCGGCGGAACACCAGGGAGCCGTTGGTGCCACCAAAGCCGAACGAATTGGACAGCACGACATCGATTGGCATGCTGCGGGCCTGGTGCGGCACGAAGTCCAGGTCACAGCCTTCGTCTGGCTCATCCAGGTTTATGGTCGGCGGCGCCATCTGGCTGTTGATCGCCAACACGCTGAAGATCGCCTCCACCGCACCGGCAGCCCCCAGCAGGTGCCCGGTCATCGACTTGGTGGAGCTGACGGCCAGCTTATAGGCATGCTCGCCGAACACGCGCTTGATGGCTGCCACTTCGGCCAGGTCTCCAGCCGGTGTCGAGGTGCCGTGGGCGTTGATGTAGCTGACCTCCTGAGGCTGCACGCCGGCATCGCGCAGGGCATTGACCATGCAACGGGCTGCACCTTCACCCGATTCGGGCGGCGACGTCATGTGATAGGCATCGCCGCTCATGCCAAACCCTGCGAGCTCGGCGTAGATCGTTGCACCCCGCGCCTTGGCGTGCTCAAGCTCTTCGAGCACCAATGCACCGGCCCCGTCGGACAGGACGAAGCCGTCACGGCCTTTGTCCCAGGGACGACTGGCCCGCGCAGGCTCATCGTTGCGGGTAGAAAGCGCGCGCGATGCGCCAAACCCACCCATGCCCAGCCCACAGGCGGCCATTTCAGCGCCGCCGGCGATCATGACATCGGCCTCACCGTGCGCAATATTGCGCGCAGCCATGCCGATGCAATGGGTACCGGTGGTACAGGCGGTGGCGATGGCGTAGTTCGGCCCTTGCAGACCCAGGTGGATCGACAGGAAGCCGGAGATCATGTTGATGATCGAGCCAGGGACGAAGAACGGCGAGATACGCCGAGGGCCTGCGTCGTGCAATGTACGGCTGGTCTCCTCGATATTGGTCAGGCCACCGATGCCCGAGCCCATGGCCACGCCGATGCGCTCACGGTTGGCGTCGGTCACTTCCAGGCCAGCGTTGCGCACTGCCTGAAAACCGGCTGCCAAGCCGTACTGAATGAACAGGTCCAGCTTGCGAGCCTCTTTGGCCGACAAGTATTGCTCAACCTCGAAGCCCTTCACCGAGCCACCAAAACGGGTGGAGTAGGCAGAAAGATCCGTATGCTCGATCGGACCGATGCCACTGCGGCCAGCCAGAATGCCCTGCCACGTGCTCGGTACATCCGTACCCAGTGGCGACAGCATGCCCATACCGGTGACCACGACGCGTCTACGCGACACAGTACTCTCCTTTTCTAATGACAGAGTTTCTTGCCATTGCATCCAGTTGGACGGAATGAAATGGCAACAAGCTCTTGATGCGGGGCTTGGCAGCCGACACGGCGACAGCCGAAGCTTGCAAAGAAAAAACCGCACGCCAGTCAAGGCAGTGCGGTTTTTCCCGACAAGAAGCGTCGACTACAGCGTCTTAGGCCTGGTGGCTGTTGACGTAGTCGATGGCAGCTTGAACGGTAGTGATCTTCTCGGCTTCTTCGTCAGGAATCTCGGTCTCGAATTCCTCTTCCAGAGCCATCACCAGCTCAACGGTGTCAAGCGAATCGGCACCCAGGTCATCGACGAAGGACTTCTCGTTGGTCACTTCTTCTTCCTTGACGCCCAGTTGC
The DNA here is from genome assembly GCF_002812565.2 of Pseudomonas sp. SGAir0191. Lineage (NCBI taxonomy): Bacteria > Pseudomonadati > Pseudomonadota > Gammaproteobacteria > Pseudomonadales > Pseudomonadaceae > Pseudomonas > Pseudomonas sp. SGAir0191. The sequence goes on along the minus strand of NZ_CP025035.2, from coordinate 1,531,529 downwards.
TCGGCGACGATTTTCTTGACGCGTTCTTCGATGGTGCTCATACCTAGTTTTCACTCCTAATGGATATATGTCAGGCAGCTGGCCGGTGGCTAATTTTATAGAAGAACGTTCGCTTTTCAAGCTCAACGCGCCTTCAGCCTAGTCCCACGACCAGCCGCCTGGAATCTGATTGCAGCTTTATAACGGATTTTAGGCTCGCAGTATGACTCTTTTTTTACGAAATCCGTCACATTGACCGGCGATATTACATGTACATCCCGCCGTTGACGGGCACGGTTGCGCCCGTCACGTACGCTGCACCGTCAGAGGCCAGGAACGAAACCACCTTGGCGATTTCATCTGCATGACCCAGGCGGCCCAGCGGAATCTGGGTCTGCAGGGCTTCGCGCTGCGCTTCTGGCAGCTCGCGGGTCATGTCGGTATCGATGAAGCCCGGCGTGACCGAGTTGACGGTGATACCGCGCGAGCCCACTTCACGCGCCAGGGCGCGACTGAAGCCTTCGAGACCGGCCTTGGCCGCCGCATAGTTGGCCTGGCCAGCGTTACCCATGGCGCCGACCACCGAGCCGATGCTGATGATACGGCCCCAGCGCGCCTTGGTCATGCCGCGCAACACGCCCTTGGACAGACGGTAGAGGCTGTTGAGGTTGGTATCGATGACATCGAACCACTCGTCGTCCTTCATGCGCAGCATCAGGTTGTCACGCGTGATACCCGCATTGTTCACCAGAATGGTCGGCGCACCGAACTGCTCGCCAATGGCCGACAGTACCGAATCAACCGATTCGGCGCTGGTCACGTTCAGCTCCATGCCGGTACCGGCAATGCCATGCTCCTTCAGGGTCGCGGCGATACGCTCGGCACCGGAGGCCGAGGTCGCAGTACCGATGACGGTGGCGCCTTGGCGACCCAGTTCCAGGGCGATGGCCTGGCCAATGCCACGGCTGGCGCCAGTGACCAGTGCAACTTTACCTTGCAGGCTCATGCAAGCTTCTCCAAATCAGGCCAGTGCCGCACGCGTGGCGGCAACGGCGTCAGGGGTGTTGAGGTTGTAGGTGGTTACGCCATCGGCGCAGCGCTTGTTGAGGCCAGCCAGGACCTTGCCCGGACCGCACTCGACCAGGTTGACCGCACCGTTGGCAGCCAGCGCCTGGACGCACTCGACCCAGCGCACGGGCTGATACAACTGCGCCAGCAGATCACGCTTGAGCGCATCCAGATCGGGTGCGATGGCGGCTGTCACGTTCTGCACAACCGGAATCTGTGGCGCCTGCCAATCGATGGCATTGACCGCGGCGGCAAATCGTTCGGCCGCAGGCTTCATCAGCGCGCAGTGCGACGGTACGCTGACTGCCAGCGGCAAGGCGCGCTTGGCGCCCTTTGCCTTGCACAGCTCCATGGCCCGGTCCACTGCGGCTTTGTTACCGGCAATCACCACTTGGCCCGGCGAATTGAAATTGACCGCGCTGACGACCTCGTCTTCAGCCGCTTCGGTGCAGATCTGCACCACGACGGCGTCGTCCAGCCCCAGGATTGCGGCCATGGCACCGTGCCCAGCAGGCACGGCTTCCTGCATCAGTTGGCCGCGGCGCTCGACCAGGCGAACGGCGTCCTTGAGGCTGATGCTGCCCGCTGCGACCAAAGCACTGTACTCGCCCAGGCTATGACCCGAGACGAATGCAGGCTTGGCGCCGCCCTCCTCGAGCCACAGGCGCCACAGCGCAATGGAGGCTGTCAGAATGGCTGGCTGGGTCTTATCAGTCTGATCGAGTTGCTCTTGCGGACCTTCCTGAACCAGTTTCCAGAGGTCGTAACCCAGCGCCTTGGAAGCTTCCTTGAAGGTCTCGATGATCACCGGCTTCTCGGCACCGAGTTCTGCGAGCATGCCCAGCGACTGGGAACCTTGACCTGGAAAGACGAATGCGAGAGATGCAGACATTGAACAAGCCCTTATGATCTTGTCGTCGGATAGAGGCGCCTGGCGCATGCCAGGCGCGGAATCTGAACATTTGGATGAAGACCGAAACCCTGCGGTCACATTTAAGCATTTCGTCGGCAAGACCGCTAAGCGCGGGCTCGCATCACATTACTTGAGTAAATCCTCCAGGCGACCATGAAGGCGCCTGGGCAAATTCTCCTGAATTTCGATCAGGGCGCGCTGGATCGCACTCTGAAACCCCTCAACGCCTGCCGCGCCGTGGCTTTTGACGACGATGCCCTGCAACCCCAGAAAGCTGGCACCGTTGTGCCGCGCCGGGGCCAGATCGGCCTGCACGCGTTTGAGCAGCGGCATGGCCACAGCGCCCGCCAGGCGCGACAACAGGCCGCGCCTGAAGGTCTGCTCGATACGCTGCGCAACCATGGTGGCCAACCCTTCGCTGGACTTGAGCAGGATATTGCCAACGAAGCCGTCGCAGACCACCACGTCCGCGGCCCCTCTGTACAAGCCGTCACCTTCGATGAAGCCGACGTAATTGAGGCCGCGAGCCCCTTGCAAAAGGTTCGCCGCCAGCCTGACTTGCTGGTTACCCTTTATGTCTTCGGTACCCACGTTCAGCAGAGCCACACGCGGGCGCTGCACGCCCAGCGCCTGCGCCGCCACCGACCCCATGACCGCAAACTGGTGAAGCTGCTCGGCCGTGCAGTCGACATTGGCGCCAAGGTCAAGCAGCTGGCAGTAGCCGGTGCGTGTCGGGATGGCAGCCACCATGGCTGGACGATCAATGCCTGGCAACGTCTTGAGCACGGCGCGAGACAGCGCCATCAGGGCCCCGGTATTACCGGCGCTGACACAGGCCTGGGCCTTGCCGTCACGCACCAATTCCAAGGCAACACGCATGGATGAATCGGGTTTGCCGCGCAATGCCTGTGAAGGCCGCTCGTCCATACCGATCACTTCTGCGGCATTGAGAATCTGCAGGCGCGCGCGATCGGCAGCTGAAAAGCCGCTGACAAGTTCTTCCAAGAGGGAGGATTGACCGACGAGGGTCAGGTGAAGCGAGGGGGTAGCCGACAGGCAGGCGATGCTAGCCTGGACAATGCTGCGGGGACCGAAGTCCCCGCCCATTGCGTCGATCGCGATGATCTGAGCGGACAAGGATTACTCGTCAGCGCCCTTATCGATCACTTTGCGACCACGGTATACGCCTTCTGGCGAAACGTGGTGGCGCAGGTGCACTTCGCCGGTGGACTTCTCTACCGACAGCGCGTTTTCCGACAGGGCATCGTGCGAACGACGCATGTCACGGGCAGAGCGGGATTTTTTGTTCTGCTGAACAGCCATAATTGATTAACTCCTAAACGTTTGGGTCACGCTTTAACTGCGCCAAAACACTGAACGGGTTGGACCGCGATACCTCGTCCTTGCTCGAGTCGGGCTCGTCTGCGCCCGCCGGCTGCTGGCATTCTTCCGGATGATGAGCAGGCACGATGGGCAAGGCGAGCAACAGCTCTTCCTCGATCAGCGCCTGCAGATCCAAAGGATCTTCGCCCAGTTCCAGCACGTCATAGCCTTTCGGCAACGACTGGGTATTCGCACCCTCCTTCACCACGGCGTAGGTACACTCGCTGTGGATCGGCAGGGTGACCAGCTCAAGACAACGCTGGCAAACCATCTTGACCTCGACATCCAGCTCGCTGTGGATAACCACAGTATGCTGTTCGTCTCGTTCAAAATCGAACTTCGCCTGCACCGTACCGACATCGTCGGAAAGCGGGTCGCAGAGTCTTTCCAAATCAGCGAGTGGTAGCGAACCGCTAAGGGTTACGCCACGATCAGCCAATTTGCGCGGGTCAACGTGAGGTGGAATCGGGTCATTCAACATAGGCGCAGCATTCTAGGGATGCCCCCCGTCCCTGTCAAAGGAATTTGGTGGCATCGTGCGTGATAGGATGGGTTCAACCGAATCAGGAGCTTACCATGCTTGCACTGTTACTGGCTTCCAGTTCCCTTTACCGTCGCGAGCTGCTCGCGCGCTTGCAGCTTCCGTTTACCTGGGCAAGCCCTGACATAGACGAAACGCGCCAGCCAGCAGAGCCTGCAATCGACCTGGTCCGGCGCCTGGCCATGCAAAAAGCCCAAGCCCTTGCAGGCAGCCACCCAAACCACTTGATCATCGGCTCGGACCAGGTCGCAGTGCTAGGCGAGCACATTCTGGGCAAACCCCACACGGTCGAGCGAGCCTGCGAACAGTTGCTCGCCTGCAGCGGCCAACAGGTGACGTTTCTTACCGCAGTGGCGCTGCTCAACAGCGCCACCGGGCAGTGCCAGGTGGACTGCGTGCCGTTTACCGTGAAGCTGCGGGTGCTGGACCGTGAACGCATCGAACGCTACGTGGCAGCGGAAATGCCCCTCGACTGCGCCGGAAGCTTCAAGGCCGAAGGGCTTGGGGTGAGCCTGTTCGAAAGCACCGAGGGACGCGATGCGACCAGCCTGGTGGGGCTCCCACTGATACGGCTCGTCGACATGCTGGCCCTGGAAGGGGTGCGCGTCCCGTAGCCAGACCAGGGGGCGTGCACCGCCCCCACAAAGGCGACTGGCCTTAGCGCAGTTGCGGGCCCCGGAAACCCATCCACATGGCCAGGCGCTCTGCCACGCTGGCACCCATGCGCTTGGAGAAACGGTCAAATGGCGATTCCTGCACGGTGAAATCAACCAGATCCTTTTCGCCCACCACCTCACGCGCCACATAGCTGGCGCTGCCCAGGCCATCGATCAGACCAAGCGCCTTGGCCTGCTCGCCGGACCAGACCAGGCCGCTGAACAGCTCCGGGTGATCCTTGTCCTTGAGTCGCTCGCCCCGCCCTTGCTTGACCATGGCGATGAACTGGTTGTGGGTGGTGTCCAGCACACCCTGCCAGAATTGAGTTTCTTCAGGCTTCTGCGGCGAGAACGGATCGAGAAATGCCTTGTGCTCACCGGACGTATAGAGCCGGCGCTCCACGCCGAGCTTGTCCATGGCACCTACGAAACCGTAGCCCGCAGCCGTCACGCCGATCGACCCGACCAGACTGGCCTTGTCGGCATAGATCTCATCGGCCGCACTGGCGATGTAATAGGCTCCTGACGCACCCAGGTCGGTAATGACGGCGTACAGCTTGACGCCGGGGTGCTCGCCACGCAGGCGGCGAATCTCGTCATACACATAGCCCGCCTGAACAGGGCTGCCGCCTGGGCTGTTGATGCGCAGGACCACGGCCTTGGTCTTGCCATCCTTGAAGGCATCGCGCAGGCCTTTGACGATGTTGTCGGCACTGGCAGCCTCCTGGTCGGCGATGACCCCGCGCACTTCCACAAGGGCCGTATGACTGGCACTGCGCGAGGCAGCCTTGTCCATGTCGGTCCAGGGCAGGAACAGCGCCAGGATGCCAAAGAGGTAGATGAACGTCAGCAGCTTGAAAAAGATACCCCAGCGTCGCGACCGGCGCTGCTCCTGGATACCCGCCAGCAAGGTCTTTTCCAGCAGCTTCCAACTTTTGCGCTCCTCGCGCTCCTCGCGCTCCTCGGGCTCGGCCTCGGGAGCCTTCCATTCGCCTGCCATGCTCACCTACCTCGAAAATGGACCTGTGGAACCGGACAGCCACTGACGCAGCTGGCCAAAGTGATCGATGCAAACCTGCGGCCCGAACTCAGCCAGCGCCTGGAGTGACATCGCGCCATAACCTACAGCCACGCAGTGCATCCCCGCGTTGCTGGCCATCTGCAGATCGAACGCAGAATCTCCGACCATCAGCGCCCGACCCGGTTCGACACCGCAATGATCAAGTATTTGTTCGAGCATCAAGGGGTGCGGCTTGCCGCGCGTCTCATCCGCCGCACGCGTGATATCGAAAAACCGCTCAAGGCCATTGGCCTTGAGCACCCTGTCAAGGCCGCGGCGCGCCTTGCCGGTAGCCACCGCCATTCGATAGCCCTCGGCGCGAAAGGCGGCCAGCGATTCGGCGACGTCGTCGAACAGCGGCGAAGGCTGCTGATCGAGTGCCGTGTAGACATCGGCATAATGCTGACGAAAGCGCTCCACCTGCTCATGCGTCAGGTGCGGATAAAGGGTGTGGATCGCCTCAGCCAGCGACAGCCCGATGATCCCCTTGATGGCCTGTTCCTGACTGGGCGCTTGGCCGGCACGCTTGGCAGCGACCTGCATGGCCTCGACAATGCGCCCGACGGAGTCGGCCAGGGTGCCGTCCCAGTCGAAGATCAGCAGCGTGTAGTCACGGCGCACTCAAACGCTCCACGGTCTTGGCCCACATTTCATCCACGGGCGCCTCCAGCTTGAGCTCCCCACCGTCCGGAAGCGGCACCGTCAGTGCGTAGGCGTGCAGGAAAAGCCGCTTGCCGCCCAGGTCGCGGATTTCGCGACTGAAATCCTCGTCGCCATACTTGCTGTCGCCCGCGATCATGTGCCCGGCATGCAGGGCGTGCACGCGAATCTGGTGGGTACGCCCCGTGATCGGGCGCGCCTCCACGAGGGTGGCGAAGTCGCCGAAGCGGCGCAGTACACGGAACAGGGTCAGCGCTTCCTTGCCTTCGTCGTTGACTTCGACCATACGCTCGCCTGAGCGCAGGTTGCTCTTGAGCAGTGGTGCATTGACTTGCTTCTTCGCAGTTGGCCAGTGGCCGCGCACCAGGGCCATGTAGCGCTTGTCCACGCCATCCCCGCGCAGCGCAGCATGCAGGTGGCGCAGCATGCTGCGCTTCTTGGCAATCATCAGCAGGCCTGAGGTGTCCCGGTCCAGGCGATGCACCAGCTCCAGCTCCTTGGCATCGGGGCGCAACTGACGCAGCGCCTCGATCACGCCAAAGCTCAGCCCGCTACCGCCATGCACGGCGATCCCGGCAGGCTTGTTCATCACGATCAACGCCTTGTCTTCGTGAACGATGGCAGCTTCGAGCCGCTGCAGCAGCCCCTGGGCCACCGGGGCCGGCTCGTCGCGCTCAGGCAGTCGCACGGGCGGCACCCGCACGATGTCGCCTGCCTGGATCTTGTACTCGGGCTTGACCCGACCCTTGTTCACCCGCACCTCGCCCTTGCGCAGGATGCGATAGACCAAGGTCTTGGGCACACCCTTGAGGGCTGTGATGAGAAAGTTGTCGATACGCTGGCCGGCAAGTTCCGGCGCGACTTCAATCAGCTGAACGCCGGAAGTCGGAGAGGTATTGGTTGTCATGGCGCAATCATACAATTTTTATGGAATTGAAGCACTTAATCATTGCTGCTATAGTCGCGAACGCCGCCATAAGCGGCAGGCCAGTGGAATCAGGCTGTGCGCCAGTCACTGACCTTCGCAATTCTCCAGGACGCGAGGCCGTCCTACGGGGGTTCGCCAGTTTACCGAATTGCCTGGAATCGCCACCAGCGCCGTGTAGAGAAGACCGAAAATAAACGACAAGTGCGGTGTCCAACCTGCTTACACGCTTCTTTTCGCAGTACCTCTGCCCGCCCGTCGCTTCCACGCAACCCATGGCGAATGCCTCGGAAATACCTGCCTTGGACATGAATGGCGCCAGCGCAGAATCGCGCTGGCGAAAAATGCAACCCGTTGCGGATTCAGCGCGCGGCAGCACCCGAATTATCAGGGATACGTGCAGGGTGGAGATGCACAGCCCTCGGACCGTGTAGCACCGCGTCCGGCCACCAGCCCCATCGTACGGCTGGCGAGCGGATAAGGTCCTGAACAGATGCCCCTGGGCGTCCACGGCTGAAGGTTGATTCCTCCTCCTGACTGAGTGCACCAGGCCCGCTTGGTTGATTCGGATAACAATTCGAAGCCTCCGGGGCCTTGTTGGCACCGCAGCAAAACAGGACGCGTCGTCGCGACAACGGCAGGCTGGGCAACCGGCTGGTGCCGAACGTTGCTCGACACGGGGGTGGTTAGCCACCCTTTGCGCACCTTGGCACCGACCATGAGACGTCGTGTGTGCCGAACGCCGTTTCCGGCAGCCCGGAAACCGACGGTACAACATGAAAAGAATGCTGATTAACGCCACTCAACCCGAAGAGTTGCGCGTAGCCCTGGTGGACGGCCAACGCCTCTACGACCTGGATATCGAATCCGGTGCACGTGAGCAGAAAAAGGCCAACATCTACAAAGGCAAGATCACTCGCATCGAACCCAGCCTCGAAGCCGCCTTCGTCGACTTCGGCTCCGAACGTCACGGCTTCCTGCCGTTGAAAGAAATCTCCCGCGAATACTTCAAGAAGGCCCCTGAAGGCCGCGTCAACATCAAGGAAGTGCTCAGCGAAGGCCAGGAAGTCATCGTCCAGGTCGAGAAGGAAGAGCGCGGCAACAAAGGCGCGGCCCTCACCACCTTCATCAGCCTGGCCGGCCGCTACCTGGTGCTGATGCCCAACAACCCGCGCGCCGGTGGCATTTCCCGTCGCATCGAAGGTGAAGAGCGCAACGAGTTGCGCGAAGCGCTCAATGGCCTGACCGTACCAGGCGACATGGGCCTGATCGTTCGCACCGCGGGCCTTGGCCGCAGCAGCGAAGAGATGCAGTGGGACCTGGACTACCTGCTGCAGCTGTGGACCGCCATCAAGGAAGCCTCGCTGGACCGCGCCGCGCCGTTCCTGATCTACCAGGAAAGCAACGTCATCATCCGCGCCATCCGCGACTACCTGCGCCAGGACATCGGCGAAGTGCTGATCGACAGCATTGATGCCCAGGAAGAAGCCCTGACCTTCATTCGCCAGGTCATGCCGCAATACGCCAGCAAGGTCAAGCTGTACGAAGACAGCGTCCCGCTGTTCAACCGCTTCCAGATCGAAAGCCAGATCGAGACTGCTTTCCAGCGCGTGGTCGAGCTGCCATCGGGCGGCTCGATCGTGATCGATCCGACCGAAGCGCTGGTGTCCATCGACATCAACTCGGCGCGCGCCACCAAGGGCAGCGACATCGAGGAAACCGCCCTGCAGACCAACCTGGAAGCGGCTGAGGAAATCGCCCGTCAGCTGCGTCTGCGCGACATCGGCGGCCTGATCGTCATCGACTTCATCGACATGACCCCTGCCAAGAACCAGCGCGCCGTGGAAGAGCGTGTGCGTGAATGCCTCGAGGCCGACCGCGCTCGCGTGCAGGTTGGCCGCATCTCGCGCTTCGGCCTGTTGGAAATGTCCCGTCAACGCCTGCGTCCGTCGCTGGGCGAAAGCAGCGGCATCGTCTGCCCGCGCTGCTCGGGCACCGGCATCATCCGTGACGTGGAATCGCTGTCGCTGGCTATCCTGCGTCTGATCGAAGAAGAGGCATTGAAGGATCGCACTGCCGAAGTCCGTGCCCAGGTGCCGATCCCGGTGGCCGCCTTCCTGCTCAACGAGAAGCGCAACTCCATCACCAAGATCGAGCTGCGCACCCGTGCGCGCATCATCATCCTGCCAAACGATCACCTGGAAACCCCACACTTCGAAGTCCAGCGCCTGCGCGACGACAATCCCGAGGTGTTGAACAACCAGTCCAGCTACGAAATCGCTGCCAGCGAGACCGAAGAAGCGCCACAGCCAACCGCCACCCGCACCCTGGTTCGCCAGGAAGCCGCCGTGAAAACCGCCCCGGCCCGTGCGAATGCACCCGTGCCAGCCAGCGAGGTGCCACAGCCTGCGCCAGCCGCCGCCCCTGCCCCAAGCGCCCCGGAGCCAAGCCTGTTCAAGGGCCTGGTGAAGTCGCTGGTGAGCCTGTTCGCTGGCAAGGAAGAACCTGCTGCCGCCCCTGTCGCCCCTGCTGCTGAAAAGCCGACTACCGAACGCAGCCCGCGTAACGAGGAACGCCGTAACGGACGCCAGCAGAGCCGTAACCGCAACGGTCGCCGCGATGAAGAGCGCAAGTCGCGTGAAGAACGTGCCGAACGTACCCCGCGCGAGGATCGCCAGCCACGCGAGGAGCGTGCTGCGCGTGAAGAACGCGTCCCACGAGAAGAACGCGCACCGCGCGAAGAGCGTGCACCACGCCAGTCTCGCGAAGACCGTCGCGGCAACCGTGGCGAAGAGCGCGTGCGTGAACTGCGCGAGCCGTTGGACGCTACACCGCCAGTAGAACGCGAGGAGCGTCAGCCCCGTGAAGAGCGTGTAGCTCGCGAAGAACGTACTCCACGTGAAGAGCGTGCGCCTCGCGAAGAACGGGCTCCACGTGAAGACCGCGCACCTCGCGAAGAGCGTGCTCCGCGTGAAGATCGCGCGCCTCGAGAAGAACGCGCTCCACGTGAAGACCGCGCGCCTCGCGAAGAGCGTGCTCCACGTGAAGACCGAGCGCCTCGCGAAGAGCGTGCCGCCCGGGAAGAACGCGCCCCGCGCCAACCTCGTGAAGAACGTCAGCCACGCGCGACCGAGGAAGCTGCCGAACACGCTGCCGAAATGGCCGAAGAGCAACTGCCGAACGAAGAGCAGCTACAGGACGAGCAGGACGGCAACGATGGCGAGCGTCCGCGCCGCCGGTCGCGTGGCCAGCGTCGCCGCAGCAACCGTCGCGAGCGCCAGCGCAACGCCAACGGTGAGCTGATCGACGGCGAAGAAGAAGGCAGCGAAGAGCAGCCTCAACAGCGCCAGGCCACCGAGCTGGGCGCAGAGCTGGCCGCAGGTATTGCAGTGACCGCTGCGGTTGCAACCAGCAACATCAGCACCGACGCCGAAGCCCAGGCCAATCAGCAGGCCGAGCGCGCTACTGCCGAAGTCGCCGCTGTTGCCCCAACCGACAGCAGCGAAATCGCTCAACCGGCCGAGCAAGCTGAAACTGTAGTTCCAGCAGAAGCGGTCGCCGTGGCCCCAGTGGTCGAGCAACCGATCAGCGAGCCAGCGCCATTTGTCGAGGCCTCGGCCGTGCCAGTGGTCGAAGTCGCCCCGCAGCCGGTAATCGAACAGGCGCCCATTGCTGAGCCAGCCGCGACCACCGAAACCGCAGTCGTTGAAGCCCCGGCAGACGTTCAGGCACCCGAAGCGCTAATCACCGAAGTGCCTGCAGAAGCCCCGGCCATCGAAGCCGGCGAAATCGAGCAGGCACCCTCTGTGATCGAGGTCGCCCCGGTTGCCGAACAGCCTGCCCCGGCGGTAGAGGCACAGCCAGAGGTTTTGGCCGCGCCTGAAACGGTTGCGCCTGAGCCTGAGCCTGAGCCAGCCCCCGCTGCCGCGGCAGAGCCTGCCACCGTCATGCTGTCCAACGGCCGCGCACCAAACGATCCACGTGAAGTGCGGCGCCGCAAGCGTGAAGCCGAGGCTGCCGCCAAAGCAGCTCAGGCTGCCGCTGCTACCGACGAGCCAACACCAGAGACCGCCGACGAGCAAAAAACCCACCAGGGTTGATAGCCAAGGCTGAATGAAAAAGCCCCGCCAGTGCGAACTGGCGGGGCTTTTTCTTGGTCGGGCGTTTACGTTAGTGGGCGGACACGGCGCCTAGAAGTCGCCGTAGGGAGCATCAATAGAGATTGGGCTCCATCTCAAGCTCAACCCCGAACCGCTCATGAATGTCGACCTGGATCCGCCGCGCCAGGGCGTGCATTTGCGCCCCGCTCGCCTGGCCATAGTTGACCAGCACCAGCGACTGCAGGCGATGCACCCCGGCATCGCCTTCTCGATAACCCTTCCAGCCCGCCTGTTCGATCAGCCAGCCCGCTGCCAGCTTCGCCTGGCCATCGGCCTGCGGGTAAGCAATGACATCTGGATATTGCGTACGGATACGCTCAACCACCTGCGCCGCAACCACGGGGTTCTTGAAAAAGCTCCCGGCATTACCCAGCTCGGCCGGATCAGGCAATTTCTCACGACGAATGCTACAGATGGCATCGCTGATGGCCTGCGCAGTGAGCGCGGTGGTGCCCTGCTCGGCCAGGCGCTGACGCACCGGGCCGTAATCCAAGCGCGCCTGCAAGGTGCGACTCAAGGCGAAGCGCACACGCAGGATCAGCCAGCGACCAGGGTTACGCTTGAACACGCTGTCACGGTAGCCGAACGCGCAGTCGGCCAAGGCGAAGTCACGGACGTCACCCGTCTTGCGGTCCAGCGCGGTCAGGCCGGCGAAGACATCCTTGATCTCTACGCCATAAGCGCCCACGTTCTGCATGGGGGCAGCACCCACTGTGCCGGGAATCAGGCTGAGGTTCTCCAACCCGCAAAAGCCCTGCGCAAGCGTCCACTGCACGAACGGGTGCCAGGCTTCACCCGCCTCGGCCTCGACCACAACGCGCTCACCATCGTCGCTGACCACGTGGCGGCCCTGGCTTGAGACGTGCAGCACCAGGGCATCGACATCGCGGGTCAGCAGCAGGTTGCTGCCCCCGCCGATCACCAGCACGGGTACACCCTGCTGCTGCGCAGCGTCCAGCGCCTGACGCACCTGCAGGTCGTCTTTGGCTTGGCTGAAGTAGCGCGCTTTCACGTCGATGCCAAACGTGTTGTACGGCTTGAGCGAGACCTGCTCTTGCCATTGCCCGGTCATAACCGCCCCTTGATTTCCACGACCAGCGCTTGGCAGGCGGTTTCGATCAGGTCGAGCACCTGCTCGAAACCATCGGCACCGCCATAGTACGGGTCTGGGACTTCATCGAGCGCAGAACCGTAGCGGCGCAAAAACAGGTCGAGCTCGCCTACCGCCGTGGGCGGGCGCAGGGCACGCAAATCGCGCAGGTTGCTCTGATCCATCGCCAGTACCAGGTCGAACTCGGCAAAGTGCTCCACTTTGACTTGCTGGGCGCGCTGTTTCGACAGGTCATAGCCACGTGCCAGTGCGGCCTTGAGGCTGCGCCCGTCGGGCGCCTTGCCAACGTGCCAGTCGCCCGTGCCGGCCGAGGCCACCTGCACCTGATCGGCAAGCCCGGCGGCCTGCAGTTGATGACGCAGTACGCCTTCGGCAGTCGGCGAGCGACAGATGTTACCCAGGCACACGAACAGAACGCGCATCAGGCCTCCAGCAAGCGCCGTACGCGCTCCAGGTCTTCAGGGGTGTCCACGCCCACGGCAGGTGCCTCGATGGCATCCTCCACATGGATACGCACGCCGTGCCACAACGCACGCAGCTGCTCCAGCGCTTCGGTCTGCTCCAGCCAGCATGGGCCCCAACCGACGAAATCATGGAGGAAACCAACCCGGTAGGCGTACATGCCAATATGGCGGCGGTAAGGCACACCGGCCGGCAGCTCCTGGCCTTTGGCAAACGCATCGCGCGCCCACGGCAGCGGCGCACGGCTAAAGCTCAGGGCCAGGCCGTTCTTGTCGCTCACTACCTTGACTGCGTTGGGGTTGAACACCGCTTGCGGCTCATGGATGGGCTCGGCCAAAGTCGCGATACCGGCGTGCGGATTAGCCGCCAGGTTGGCGGCTACTTGGTCGATGATCACCGGCGGGATCAGCGGCTCGTCACCTTGCACGTTGACCACGATGGCCTCGCTGGGCAGGCCGAGCTGCACGGCCACTTCGGCCAGACGGTCGGTGCCGGACTCATGGTCAACGCGGGTCATCAGCACTTCAGCGCCAAATGCCTGGCAAGCCTCAAAGATACTGGCATCGTCGGTTGCGATGACAACGCGACTGGCGGCACTCCTGCGCGCCTGTTCCCATACGTGTTGCACCATTGGCTTACCGGCGATGGGCAGCAGGGGCTTGCCTGGCAGGCGTGTGGAGCGCAGGCGGGCTGGAATGACGACGGTGAAGTCCAGGTTCATTTGTCCAGGCGCTCATCATCGGTCAGGGTACGTGCCTCGCTTTCCAGCATTACCGGGATACCGTCGCGAATGGGATAGGCAAGGCCGGCGCCCTTGCTGATCAGCTCGGTCTTGTCGGCGCTGAGCTTGAGCGGGCCCTTGGTGATCGGGCAGGCCAGGATATCGAGCAGTTTGGTGTCCATTGAAGGCTTCCTCTAGGCCAGAAGGCCGAAATTGAAAACGGGATCAGGGCTTGGGTAGCAAACGTTGCAACTGCAGGTCGAACCAAGTGCCAAATGCCGGCGTGGGTTGTGCTTCTACAGCCAGGTACCACCAGTTCTCGGCGGCAAAAGAGCGGCACTTCACCGCATCCTTCTCGGTCATGATCAGCGGCAGTGGCGGTGTGAAGGCAAGGTTTCGGGCATTGAATTGCGCGTGGTCGGCAAAGGGATGCGGCAGCGGCTGCCAGCCTAGGCCCTGCAAGGTATTGAAAAAACGCTGCGGGTTACCAATGCCGGCCACCGCATGCAGGCGCTGGCCTGCGGGAAAATGGTCGAGTGCACGGCGCTCGCCCGTGCGCAGGTTGACCAACGCGCTGGGCTGCAGGCGAAAACCGAAGCCCTCAGCACTGTCTTGTGCTGCACCATTGAACAATGCCGCGTCGGCCGCTTTCAGACGCTCGACAGGCTCGCGCAAGGGGCCGGCCGGTAGGCATCGGCGATTGCCCAGGCCGCGGGCTGCGTCGATCAATACCAATTCCAGGTCTCGCGCCAGGCGGTAGTGCTGCATGCCGTCGTCACACAGAATCAAGTCCAGGGGTTCGCTGACCAGCAGGGCCTGCACCGCACGTGCGCGGTCCGGATCGATCATCAGCGGCACACCGGTACGTTGCACGATCAACAGCGGCTCGTCGCCTGCCTGTTCGGCCGCCTGATCGGCCGCCACCCGCCAAGGGAACTGCGGCGGCTTGGCGCCATAGCCACGGCTGACCACTCCCACCCTCAACCCCCGCTGGCGGCAGTGCTCGATCAGCCAGAGAATCATAGGGGTCTTGCCGGTACCGCCAACGGTGATGTTTCCCACCACGACGACGGGCACCGGAGGGCGATAGCTGGCGCGTTTGTCATTGAGAAAACGCCTGCGCTTGCGTTTGACCACCCAGCGGTACAGCGCTTCCAGCGGACGCAGCAATGCCAGTGCCGGGTGGCCGGTGTACCAGGCAGCAAGCAGGCGATCGGCTAGTGTCATCAGGGTGTGCTCTGGGCCGCCTCGACGGTGGTCATGCGCAATTGGCTGAAGCCGAGCTTGCCGGCAGCATCCATTGCGGTGACCACAGCCTGGTGCGGGGTCTTGCCGTCGGCACTGATGGCCAGGGGCAGCTTGTTGTCGCCACCTGATTCACGCTCGATGGCCTCGCTGAGGGTGGCCAGATCGCTCTTGGGCAGCAGATGGTTGTTGACCGAGTACACCCCTTCGGCACTGATGGTGATTTCTACCAGCTTGCCCTCATCGCCCGGTGCACGCTCGGCGCTGGCCGCTTCGGGCAACTCGACGCGTAGCTGGGTTTCGCGGGTGAACGTGGTGGTGACCACGAAGAACAGCAACAGCACGAACACCACGTCGATCAACGACGCCAGGTTGATGTCGATATTCTCGCGCTGGCGATTGCGCCGAAACTTCACGCCTTGCCTCCAGCCACTTCCACCTCGCGGTCACCCTGAATCACTTCCACCAGCTTGATTGCCTCCTGCTCCATACCGACCACCAGCTCGTCGATACGGCGCAGCAGAAAGCGGTGGAAGAACACCGCCGGGATACCCACCATCAGCCCGGCCGCCGTGGTTACCAGCGCCTTAGAAATGCCACCCGCCAGCACCGCGGCGTTGGCGGTCATCTGCGACCCCATGAACGCGCTGAAGATGTCGATCATGCCCAGCACGGTGCCCAGCAGGCCCAGCAGCGGCGCCATGGCGGCGATGGTGCCCAGCGTGCTGATGTAGCGCTCGAGCTCGTGGATAACGCGTGAGGCGGCTTCCTCGATGCACTCTTTCATGATTTCGCGACCATGACGCGAGTTGGCCAGCCCCGCCGCGAGGATTTCGCCCAAGGGCGAGTCGGCACGCAGGGCCTTGAGCTTGTCACTGGTCAGTTGCTTGTCCTTGATCCACATCCACACCTGGCCCAGCAGGTGGGGCGGGCTGACCCGACTGGCGCGCAGGGTCCACAGGCGTTCGACGACGATAGCCATGGCGGCGATGGAACTCAGAATGATCGGCAGCATCATCCAACCGCCGGACTTGACCAATTCCCACACAGTAGAAGCCCTCTGGAAAAGGTCGCCACTTTACCATAGGCGCGGCAGGCGCTCATCAGCATTAACCACCCCTGGCGTCGCGCCAGAAGCGGCGCTGGCTGCGCATACCCTCGACCTCGCCTTGCGCACCGAGCACCAGACGCAACGCCCCCTCCACTGCCGTGTCGTGCAGGGTCATGCCATGCCTGCGATAGCGTTCGACCACCTGTGCATGGGGATGCCCGAAGCTGTTGTTGCGCCCGCGGGAAATCAGTACCCCACGCGGGGCCGCAGCGCGGATGAAGGCTTCGGTCGACGAACTGCGGCTACCGTGG
The DNA here is from genome assembly GCF_002812565.2 of Pseudomonas sp. SGAir0191. Classification (NCBI taxonomy): domain Bacteria; kingdom Pseudomonadati; phylum Pseudomonadota; class Gammaproteobacteria; order Pseudomonadales; family Pseudomonadaceae; genus Pseudomonas; species Pseudomonas sp. SGAir0191. Next base: position 1,515,283 of record NZ_CP025035.2, on the reverse strand, counting down.
TGCGGCGACTGCAGCCAGTCGATGCGTGGTGAATCCATGGCAGCCAGCCACGCACGTTCGGCTCCCGCCTCCATGTCACCGGCCAGCAGCAACCGCTCCCCCGACGCCTCGACCAGCAACACGCAGGAGCGGTCATTGCTGGTGCGCGCATCCGCCCAGCGCCACAGGGAAAAGCGAACCCCGTCCCACTCCCAGGACTCGCCACTGACGCAAGGCTGTAACTGAACCTCTTCCAGCGGCTCACCGCCAATCGCCCGTCTGACTGGCAGCCCGCGCTGGATCGCACCTGCACCGCCGGCGTGATCGGCATGGGCGTGACTGACCAGCAGCACATCCAGGCTGTCGACCCCCAACTTGCCCAAGGTGGGCAACACGACCCGCTCACCCAGATCGCTTTCGCCCCTGGCCGGCCCGGCGTCATAGAGCAGACTGTGCTGCCGGGTGCGCAGCAACACCGCCAAGCCTTGGCCCACGTCCAGCTGCCAGACCTCGACCTGGCCGTGCGAGACCGGCTCCCTAGGCACCCAGAGCGCCAAAAGCATCACCGCGCCCAACCCACGCAGGGGCACACCCCGTGGCAGCAACAGCAGCAGTGCACCCAGGCATACCAGCAGCCAGGCCCACAACGGCGGTGCCGGAGGCACCCATGCCGGGCGCTGCTGGGCGACCAGTGCTAGCGCGCGAAACAAGACATCCAGCAGGCCGCCTGCCAGCCACAGCAATGCCTCACCTGCGTCGCCCAGCGGCAGCAACAAAGTGCCCAACAGCGCCAGCGGCAATACCGCCAGGCTCACCCACGGCACCGCCACCAGGTTGGCCAACGGGGCACTCAGGCTCACCGGCAAGCCCACGGCCAGCAGCACCGGGAGCAACCCGACGGCGATGACCCACTGCGCTCGCGTCCATGCCTGCCAGGGTCGCCAGGCCCCTAGCCGAGCACTGAAGCTGTAGATGAGCGTGGCCACGGCGCCGAATGACAGCCAGAAGCCTGGAAGCAGCGCCGCCAACGGCTCGAACAGCAAAACGGCAACCAAGGCAAGTAACAAGGGGTGGAACGCGCCAAGGTGACGAAAGCGCAGGCGCCACAACAGCACCACGGCCAGCATCAGACAGGCGCGCTGTACTGGCACCCCTGCCCCGGCCAGCCAGCCGTAAGCCAGCGCCGCACTCATGGCTAGCACACAGGCCCAAGGCAGCCACGGCAGCCGGGTGGGCCACAGCCCCCAGCGGGCTAACCACGCGACCACGGCATAGAGCAGACCCGCCACCAGGCCAATGTGCTGGCCTGAAATCACCAGCAGGTGCACGGTGCCGGTGGCCTGAAGCGCCTGCCAGTCTTCGCGCGCCAGGCCGGTCCCATCGCCCAGCACCAACGCCACCAACGCGGCTTGCCGACCATGGGCCTCGACCGCCAGCAGACGCTCGCGCAGGCCATCGCGCCACCCGACTGCCGCGGGCGTCAGTAACTGCCCGGCTTTCACCGCTCCGCTGGCGCCGACCCGACGTGCCAGCAGCTGCGCCTCCCGGTCGGGCCCGTGGGGGTTCAGAAGGCCGGTCGGCCGCTGCAGGGTGACGGCCAGGCGCCACTGCTCGCCGGCACGCAGTGGCGGCCCGTCAAACCAGCTCAATTGCAGTCGTTGCGGCAAATCGACACGCCGGGAATACGCGCCCTCAAGCTCGAAGCGAACGCCTTGTGCAGTGCGCGCCGGCAGACCGGCCACCCGCCCTTCCAGCCATAAGGTGCGACCATCGAGCCCTGGCGCCAGACGATCCTCCACGGCCTGCTTGGCAGACCAGCAGGCCCAGCAGAAGCCCAGCAGGAACAAACCCAATAACCAACCCCGGGTGAACAGACTGACGACGGCGCCCGCTGCAAGCATCAGCAGCCATCCGACCGATGGCAATTGAGGTACCAGGCAAAGACTGAGCAGACCAAGGGCGAGCGCCAACATCCCTGTGCGCATGAGGTAGAGCTCCAGAAGGTGAATCAACCTCTGAGGCATAGCCCACTTGCCGGCGCTGTTTGCTCAACAATTGTCACAAACTCTGAACGAGGCTGAACGCGAATCAGGGCATACTGCCCCGGTCAACGCCCCGGGAGCCCCCATGCCGCGCCGACTATTCAAACGCTTCATGCCGGACCCGAGCAGTATTCGGGAACACAAGTCCTTACGCTTTTTCGGCAAGTTGCTGCATGACCCGAACCTGTGGCACCTGAACCGTCATTCGGTAGCGCGAGCCATGGGCGTCGGCCTGTTCGCCGCATTGATCCCGATGCCCGCACAGATGCTGCTGGCCGCTGCGTTGGCCATCCCGCTGCGGGGTAACCTGCCGATTGCCGTCAGCCTGGTATGGCTGACCAACCCGCTGACCATGCCGCCGGTGTTCTTCGTTACCTACATGGTCGGTGCCTGGCTGATGCAGGTACCGCCACGCGCGCTGCCCGACGCGTTGACCTTCCAGTGGATCACTGAACAACTGTCGACGGTCTGGCAACCCTTCCTGCTCGGTTCAATCGTGTGCGCCGTACTGCTGGGTCTGCTCGGCTATTTCAGTACCCTGATGTACTGGCGCTGGTGGGTAGGCCGGCAATGGCGTCGTCGCCAATGCCGGTGCAAGGTTTCAGGCACGCATGCCCCGGCCGCTGACCAGCAGCCGCACGCACAACAGGTAGAGCACGGCGGTGGCCACCAACATGAACGTGATCGCCGTGCCGATGCTGATGTCCGACACCCCTAGAATGCCGTAGCGGAACGAATTGACCATGTGCAGCACAGGGTTGGCCAGCGATACGGTCTGCCAGAACGGTGGCAACAGGGTGATCGAGTAGAACACGCCGCCCAGGTAGGTCAGTGGAGTCAGCACGAACGTTGGGATGATCGAAATGTCGTCGAAATTGCGAGCGAACACCGCGTTGACGAACCCCAGCAACGAGAAGATGGTCGCCGTCAGTAGTACTACTACCACGGTCACACCCAGGTGGTGCACTTGCAGGTCGGTGAAGAACATCGACAGGATGGTGACGATCACCCCTACCGCCAAGCCACGCAGCACGCCACCCAGGGCATAACCCACCAGGATGGTGTGCGGCGATACCGGTGAGACCATCAGCTCTTCGATCGAGCGCTGGAACTTGCTACCGAAGAAGCTCGATACCACGTTGCCATAGGAGTTGGTGATCACCGACATCATGATCAGCCCCGGCACGATGTACTGCATGTAGGTGAACCCGCCCATGTCGCCAATCTGCCGGCCAATCAGGTTCCCGAAAATGACGAAATACAGGACCATGGTGATTGCCGGCGGCAACAGGGTCTGCGGCCAGATGCGCAGGAAGCGCCGCACTTCGCGATAGACGATGGTATTCAGGGCGACCCAGTTGGTGCGCAGCTCCACGCTCATACGGCCACCTTCGACAGGTTTTTTTCCACCAGGGCCACGAACAGCTCCTCGAGTCGGTTGGTCTTGTTGCGCAGGCTTTGCACTTCGATGTTCTGCAGGGCCAACTGGCCGAACAGGGCGGTGATGCCGATGTCTTTCTCTACCTGTACTTCCAGGGTGTGCGGGGTCAGCAGCCGGCACGGGTAACCCTGCAACACCGGCGCCGTGGCCAGGCCCTGCTTGATGTCGAGGACAAAGGTTTCGACATGCAGCTTGCCCAGCAGTTGGCGCATGCTGGTGTTCTCGACGATAGTGCCGTGGTCGATGATGCCGATATTACGGCACAGCTGCTCAGCCTCTTCCAGGTAATGGGTGGTGAGGATGATGGTGATACCTTTCTGGTTCAGCTCGGTGAGGAAGCTCCACATCGAACGGCGCAGCTCGATGTCCACGCCGGCGGTCGGCTCGTCGAGAATCAGCAAACGCGGCTCGTGGATCAGCGCACGGGCAATCATCAGCCGGCGCTTCATGCCGCCGGACAGCGAACGCGATGGCACGTCGCGCTTGTCCCACAGGCCCAGTTGGGTCAAGTACTGCTCGGCACGCGCCTTGGCGATCTTTGGCGGGATGCCATAGTAGCCAGCCTGGGTCACGACAATGTCGAAGCACTTCTCGAACTGGTTGAAATTGAACTCCTGTGGCACCACGCCCAGGCAACGCTTCAGCGCCGAGGGCTCGCGGTCGAGGTCGTGGCCGAACACATTGACCGTGCCGCTGGTTTTGTTCACCAAGGTGGAGAGGATGCCGATGGTGGTGGATTTGCCGGCGCCGTTGGGGCCGAGCAAGGCGAAGAAGTCCCCTTCGGCGACATCAAGGTCGATGCCTTTGAGGGCCTGAAAGCCGTTGCCGTAGGTTTTGGTCAGCTGTCGAATGGACAGGGCAGAACTCATAGCGGGTCACTTACCGAAAAATAAGGTGCAGGACACGCCAGATAAGGTCACTGGCGCAGTGAGTGCGGCCAATGGTGCAAGGCGCGGCCGCACAAGTACAGTCATGTGTATTGATAGTGACTATCGAAACAGCCGTAGTGTTCGATCAGGTCAGCGCAGTCATTACTGCAGCCTGGTAGGCCGGGCGGGCCTTGAGGCGTTCGTACCAGGCCTCCAGGTGGTGCATGGCCGGGCGCTCGATGGGCATTTCGAACCAGGCATAGACGAAACAACCCAGTGGGATGTCGCCCATGCCGATCTGGTCACCGGAAAGATAGGGCTGTGTGGCCAGGGTTTCGTCGGCAATGGCCAGCAACTGGGCGCACTGCTTGTGCGCAGCGTTGATCGCCACCCAGTCGCGCTGGTCTTCGGGGGTGCGCACCAGGCCCCAGAACAGCGGGCGGAACGGCGCTGCGAAGGATGAGGTGGCCCAGTCCATCCATTTGTCGGCCAAAGCGCGTTGGCGCGGGTCTTCCAGGTACCAACCTTGCTCGGTGCCATATTCGGCGCACAGGTAGCGGACAATGGTGTTGGACTCCCACAGGGTCAGGTCACCGTCTTCAAGCATGGGTACCAGGCCATTGGGATTGCGGGCGCGGTAGTGCGGCTCGTTGACCACGCCGAAGGCGCCGCCGGCGTCGATCGATTCGAAGTCCAGGCCCAGTTCCTGGGCGATCCACAGCGCTTTGCGCACATTGCTCGAATTCTTGCGGCCCCAGATCTTCAGCATGGCAACGTCCTTATGAATGCGGATGTTGCACAGTCTACTCCAGAGTTTTGTTGCCTGTACCGGCCCTTTCGCGGGCGTGCCCGCTCCTACAAGAATCGGGGCTTATCTGGGAACGGTGCCCCCCCCTGTAGGAGCGGGCACGCCCGCGAAAGGGCCAGTACAGGCAATCACCGGACTGAAACTCCCACCGCCACACCCTGTCACTGTTCTGACCCTGCCTTTCCCGGCGTTGCGTCTAAGCTGTCCGGAACGGCTCAAGCCCCCTGGTTCCAAGGAGGACCGATTATGTTGCTGTTGTGGTTGGTAGTGCTGGTGATAGGCGCGGCGTACCTCACGCACAGGCGCCTGGCACCCTTGCAGATTCTCGGCATCATGGCCGCCTATGTGCTGCTGATGGGCATTTTCAGCAGCGCTCCCGGCTGGCTGCTAGCACTGATCTGGCTCGTGCTGGCACTGAAAGGCGCCTTGTTGGCGCTGCCCAACTGGCGCCGCAAGGTGTTCACCGGCCCGGTTTTCAACTGGTTTCAGCGCACCCTGCCGCCCATGTCGCAAACCGAGCGTGAAGCCATCGACGCCGGTACCGTATGGTGGGACGGCGAACTGTTCAGCGGGCGCCCCGACTGGCGCACCTTGCTGGCCTACCCGGCACCCAAGCTGACCGACGAAGAGCAGGCCTTCATTGACGGCCCTACCGAACAACTGTGCGCCATGGTCAGCGACTGGCAGATCGGCCAGGACATGGACCTACCACCCGCGGCCTGGGCGCATATCAAACAGAATGGCTTCTTTGCCCTGATCATCCCCAAGCAGTACGGTGGCAAGGGTTTTTCCGCTTACGCCCACTCCCAGGTAGCGATGAAATTGGCCACCCGCAGCGGCGATCTGGCTTCCACGGTGATGGTTCCCAACTCGCTCGGCCCGGCCGAATTGCTGTTGCACTACGGCACCGATGAGCAACGCGACCACTACCTGCCACGCCTGGCCCGTGGCGACGACATTCCTTGCTTCGCACTCACCGGCCCGCTGGCCGGCTCCGACGCCGGCGCCATGCCCGACACTGGTGTGGTGTGCAAGAGCCAGTGGCAAGGCGAGGAAGTCGTCGGCCTACGCCTGAACTGGGAAAAGCGCTATATCACCCTAGGCCCGGTTGCCACGCTGCTGGGCCTTGCATTCAAGGCCTACGACCCGGACCACCTGCTAGGCGAGGAGGAAGAACTGGGCATCAGCCTGGCGCTGATCCCCACCGACACCCCCGGCGTGGACATCGGCAAACGCCACCTGCCGCTGGGCGCCGCCTTCATGAATGGCCCCAATAGCGGCAAGGACGTGTTCGTGCCACTGAGCTTCCTTATCGGTGGCCAGGCCATGCTCGGCAAAGGCTGGATGATGTTGATGAACTGCCTGTCGGTGGGCCGTTCCATCTCCCTGCCCGCCGTGGGCACCGGCGCCGCCAAGTACACCAGCCTGGTCACCGGCCAGTACGCCAACATCCGCGAGCAATTCAACGTGCCGCTGGCCGCATTCGAAGGTATCCAGGAATCGCTGGCACGCATCGGCGGCAACGCCTGGTTGATGGACAGCGCGCGCCTGCTGACGGCCAAAGCGGTGGACCTGGGCGAGAAGCCCTCGGTGCTGTCGGCGATCCTCAAGTACCACCTGACCGAGCGCGGCCGCGAATGCATCCAGCATGCCATGGATGTGCACGGCGGCAAGGGCATCATCATGGGCCCGAACAACTACCTGGGGCGTAACTGGCAAGGGGCACCGATCTTCATCACGGTCGAGGGCGCCAACATCCTCTCACGCAACCTGATGATCTTCGGTCAGGGCGCCATTCGCTGCCACCCGTTCGTACTCAAGGAAATGGCTCTGGCCCACCGTGAGGACCGCGACCAGGCGCTAAGAGAGTTCGATGACCTGTTGATGAAGCACATCATGTTCGCCGCCGGCAATGCGGCTAGCACACTGGTGTTCAATCTGGGACTGGGCCGCCTGGAAAGCGTACCAGGCGATACCCTCAGCCAAGGCTACTTCCGCGCCCTGAACCGCCAGGCCTCAGCCTTTGCATTGCTGGCGGACCTGTCGATGATGCTGCTGGGCGGCACCCTCAAGCGCCGCGAGCGCCTGAGTGCCCGGCTAGGCGATGTGCTGAGTTATCTGTACTTGTCCAGTGCGGCGCTCAAGCGTTATCACGACTTGGGCTCGCCCGAGCAGATGCAGCCATTGCTACGCTGGGCCATGGAAGAAAGCATGGGGCAGGCGGAAAAGGCCCTGGATAGGTTACTCGACAACTTCCCCAACCGCTTTGTCGGCTGTGCACTGAGGGCCCTGGTGTTCCCCTTCGGCCGTCGTCATACCGGGCCGAGCGATGAACTGGATGCAGAGGTAGCGGCGCTGATTGGGCGTAACAAGGGTGACCCAGCGCTGGAAGAGCTGCTCGCGGGCTGCTTCCGGCCACAGGCGGACGGTGACCCAGTGGCGGCACTGCAACGGGCTTGCGACTTGCTTGATGAGGCAGTGCCACTGCACAAGGCGCTGCACCTGGGGATCAAGGACGGCAAGGTACGGCCGGCACCTGGGCAGTCGGTGATTGATGCGGCCATCGAAAGCGGTGTGCTGCAGCCTGACGAAGGGCAACGGCTGCACGCAGCGGAACAGGCACGCCGGGCAGTGATCGATGTGGATGCCTTCGACAAGGAGCAATTGCTGCCAGCACCTGGCAAGGTGCGTTGATTGATGGGGGCGCTCTGCCTCCCCATCCCCAACCGGCGTATACTCCGCCTCCGTTTCAATCACCCCGAGGACCGCCCCATGGCCAATTCCCACCTGGATTACAACCTGCAACTGCTTAACCACCTGCGTACCATCCTGGTGGCTTTGGGCGAAGCCGAGCAGGTACCCGAGGAAAGCCACGCCCTGTTCCTCGAACGCTTCGACGAACTACTGACCCTGCTGCCGCAAAACCCGCTGAAAAGTCAATACCTGGGGCAAGACCTGATCTGCCAGGTGATCCAGCGTTACCCACAGATCGCTCATCTTGTACCCAGGGATCTACTGTGGTTCTTTGGCGGCGACTGCTTGCATTTCATGCCCGATGACGAACTGGACCTGTATCAACGTCTTGAAGAGCGCCGCTACGAAGCCGAGCAGAACGATGAACCGTTCGACTGGAACCAGGAAAAACAGATGCTGAGCCTGCAGCCCGGCCCTCCTCACTGACTTTATCCGCTTGGGGCGATGCGCCTCGGGCAGCCCTGGTCACGCTTGCTGTAGCCGCAACGCGTCGTACGCAGACAGCAATGGCAATGGAATGATCGTCACCGCGAAGCGCCACTCAACAACATTGCGCGTATCCAGAGCCATCACCACCGTGACATCACTCGGCGCTGTCGACGCAGGCGTGAACACACCTTGCGCCGATACCACACCGTTGCCTGCAAGGATGTGCCACTCAACATCCTCGGCCGGCACTGCGGTTTCTTCCATGTCGAGGTTGAAATACCAGCAGTTCAGTTGCAACGCATTGCCTGCAAGGGTAAATCGGATGAAATGCGTCGGATACACGAATGTCGTGACGAAAGATACCGAGTCACTCATCCCATCTCCCGCCGCCGTCAGCACATCGGTACGTGCTGGCACCCGGGGAAAACTAGCCCTGGTAGCGGCTGGGATCAAGGTTTCTCCCGGTACACTGAAGGCGACACCGGGTGGCTTGAGGGCAGGTACGTAGAAGTGATCAGTACCCTCTTTGACAAGGGTACCGCCTGCATCACCCGTCACACTCCAATTGACACCAGGCATTGGTAGATAGACGAAACCAAGCCGCTCCTTTGCATCCCCTGCATGGAAAACTTGTGAGTACGGTGAAATTTTGTACGTCACGGCTGAGATAGCCGACTCAGCGGGCTTCAATGACTTCTTGTCGACACTCCTGTAGCCGACGAATATCGACTCCCCGTCATCCATTACGCCAACCAATTCAGTCGACCCCGGTGGGGTCACCAAATCGCCAACGAATGTGCTGTCCACAGGTGCTCTACCTGCCCCCATCTCTGGGAAATTTTTTTCTGGAAAATAGCCAAACAAGGCTGCATCTGATGCGGGAGCGAGCGCGATGGGTTGCTGCACCCCGCTTACCAAACTGTCATAGGCAACGGGCCGCTGCTGAAAAATAAAATGCCGGACGGACCGGTTTTCGTCTGGAATCATGTAGATATAAAGATCTTGCAGCTTCGCACTTTCAGGGCGCGGCATGATCGCAATGTCAATTTTCTTTCTCTGGTCATAATATTCAATATACTCGGGAGGCGCTGCAGTCTCGACAGTTGAGTCCTTCGTGTCGTAAAAGCCATAGTCGGCCCCACCCGTCCATTCGAAACTCAGCACACTTTGACCTTGCGCCCGGTACCGGAGGTAGCACTCTAGCACTGGTAACGTGGCTGAGAATCTCACGGAGGCGCCAAAGTTGATCTCCGTCAAGCGCAGGATCTGTTCCGCGCCCAAGTTGGAGAGTCTCTTCGTAAACATGAGGTATTCATGGGATGAATGAATAATCAACTTATTGTAATCACCCCATGACAGTATTTCGATTTTGGAAAACTTCCTCAGCAACGCCTCTGCCCCCTCGCGCCCCATTAAAGCAGGCGGCCGAGTCTTTACAAACGACTCAATCAGAAAATCACTATTAGCGTCTGTTAGCCACAGCGCATTAATCCAAAATGCATTCGTGAACATTGTGCACACCGCCTCCGTAGACGGTGAGCCGACGCCAGTCGCTTCATCATTTTTGTTTTTTTTCACCTCAGAGCCCCCTGCCTGGTATGAGCGCCAATTACCCCACTCCAAAAAAATCGAGTCAACTGGCATTTTTATCAGTCGCCAGACAAAGTTTAGTCTCACAGTGCAACTGTGCTGCCCCGCCTACATAGCCTTTACGGTTTGGCAACTGGTATTTCTATCAGTTGACGCAACCACACGGCCCTTCCACGCTCTATGAAACAGACCATGGAAACAGCACCACCTTCCATCGAACAACTGCTGTAGAACCGGGAGAGAACATCGGCGCAAGCCAATCGGACTTCAGATTTTTCCTACATACGAACCACAAACAAACTCGCACGCTGTGCACCGTCGCATTTAGCGATGCTTGGCAGCCTTACTCAATATCCACCTGACACACTCTAACCTGGAGCTCCCAATGAAAAAAACTCTCCTGGCCTTAACACTTGGCCTGGCCAGCAACGCCGCATTAGCCAACACTGGCTCGATCAACTTCTACGGCCAGGTGCATGCCGGGACGTGCCCGATCGAAATCATCGACCCGTCGACAGGCCTGCCGGTAGCCCGCGTCAACATGGGCAACGTCAGTGTTTCGCAGTTCACCGCCGTTGGCGATGAAGCGGCATCTCGCGCCTTCGGCATGCGTGTCACCCCAGGCGCTGGTTGCGTCGTTGCCCCTGGTAGCAATGCCACTGTCACCTTTACTGCCGCCTATGGCGGCGCCGGCACAGGTGGTACGTTGTATGCATTGGAACCAGGCGGAGCCAACAACCTGGCCTTGATCATCAAGGACAATGCCGGCACCCCCGTGGATAACGGCCTGGCCTCCAAGGATTACCCACTGGATGCCACGAACCCTACCACCATGATCTTCTCTGCGGCCTATAAATCCATAGGTACCGCCGTGACGGCCGGGACGGCTAACACCGATGTGCAATTTCTGGTCGATATTCCATGAGAACGCGCCTCAGGCGAGCTGATACCGCCTGAGGCTTCCTCATATCATTCAGAAGGTATCTTCAGATGAAGATTCACCCGCGCCGCCTCGCATTGGGTATTTACTTGGCAGCCACCCTGCAGACTACTCAGGCAGCGCTCACCGTCAATACCACGCGAGTCGTGTTCGACAGCGACAAACGCAGCACCTCGGTGGTGATAGCCAATCCCAGCCCTCGCCCCTACGCGGTGCAAAGCTGGGTCAACACCGCCAAGGACGATACAGACACACCCGTCCCGCTGGTGACCTCTCCCGGTTTGTTCCGTCTGGACCCGAGCAAAGAGCAGATGGTGCAGATCAACCACCTGCCCAACGCGCTGCCTAATGACAGGGAAACACTGTTCTACCTCAATGTTCAGGAAATCCCCGAGGTCATCCCTGATGATGTGAACGTCCTCAATATCGCACTGCGTACGCGCCTCAAGCTCTTCTATCGCCCCAGCCAATTGACTGACCGGCCCGCCGACCGCATCGGCGAGCTAAAATGGTCCGTACGTCAAGGCCCTGGACGTGTCCAGCTGGTAGTCGATAACCCGACACCCTTCCATTACACGTTCGGCCGCCTGGAAGTCAGCGCTGCAGGTGCGACAGAGGCTATACAGGCCATGGCCATGGCGCCACCGTTTGGCCAGCAGGTCTATGACCTTGCCCGGATCAAATCGCTCAGAGGCTTGCAGTTGACCTTTACCACCATCAATGACTACGGGGTCGCTACTCCGGTGATGCAGAAGGCGCTGTCCAGCCGCCCCTGAGCACTCCCACCCGACACCTGCAAGCGAGCCCTATGGGCTCGTTTGCCATTGTGACTCAAGAAATCAAGGAGCTTTCCATGAAGCCTCTCGTCATTGCCTTTGCGCTCGCAATGGCCTGTCAACAGGCGTTTGCGAACAGCGGCTCGATCAACTTCTTCGGCCAGGTGAGCAGCGGGACCTGTGCGATTGAAGTCATCGACCCTTCGACAGGTCTGCCTGCTTCCAGAATCTACATGGGCACAGTGCGCACAGCCCAATTCAAGCAAGCAGATGACGAGGCCGCCAACCGCGCCTTCGGCTTGCGCCTTACACCGGGCGGTGGCTGTATACTGCTGCCAGGGGCCAATGCCCGCGTGACCTTTACCGGGAACTATGGCGGCGCTGGCGCCAGCGGTACACTGTATGCTCTGGAACCAGGTGGTGCTACGGGTTTGGCCTTGATCATCAAGGACAACACAGGCACACCAGTAGACAACGGAATAGCCTCCAAACAGTACCCCCTGTATGACACCAAACCCACCGACATGCTGTTTTCTGCTGCCTACAAAGCGATCGATAGGCAGGTAACCGCCGGCTTTGCCAACAGTGATGTGCAGTTCAGGGTGGACATACCGTAAGCGTTACTGGGGTCAATTTGCTTGAGTATTCGCTTAACCGAGGGGGCACGGGGGTGTCAGAAATTTTGTGTTCGGTCATAACATGCGTAAGAGGTGCATGTATGCCCACCAAAAAGAAACCCCTGCGTGACCTACCAAAAATTCCCAAGGAGCTGCTCGAGCAGTTCGGTGAGGGGCTGATGACCGCAGAGGCTATCGAAGACGCTTCTGCGGCCTTCAAGAAGGCTTTGATCGAGCGAGCATTGAGTGCTGAGCTCGGTCGCCACTTGGGGTATCCGCCGGGCGCGCAGCGCCCAGAGGATGAAACCAACCAGCGCAACGGCAAAATGGGCAAGACGGTTCTAAGGGGTGATGGCTCGCTGCGGCTGGAGATTCCCCGCAATCGGGATGGCAGTTTTGCCCCTATTCTGATCCCCAAGCATGAGCGGCGTTCCACCGGTATTGATGACAAAATCATCGCCATGTATGCCCGTGGCATGACCGTTCGCGAAATCCGAGCTTTCCTCTTTGAGCAATACGGGACGGACGTTTCCCATGACTTCATCAGCTCAGTCACAGACGAGGTGATGGAGGAAATTGGTGCGTGGCAACAGCGACCGCTTGAGCCGATGTACCCAGTTATTTTCTTCGATGCGCTGCGGGTCAAGATCCGAGAAGAAGGCCTTGTCCGCAACAAGGCGATTTACTTGGCGCTGGGTGTTTTACCCGATGGAACGCGCGATATTCTTGGCATCTGGATCGAAAACACCGAGGGTACGAAGTTCTGGATGAAGGGCTTCAATGACCTCAAGACCCGCGGCCATAGAGGACGTGCTGATTGCCGTGACCGACGGTCTCAAAGGCATGCCAGAGGCGCTAAGCGCAGTGTTTCCGGCGACAACGCTGCAAACATGCATCGTCCGCTTGATCCGCAACAGCCTCGATTACGCGGCGTGGGACAAGCGCCGTGAGCTGGCCAAGGCGCTTAAACCGGTCTATCAAGCCATCAACGCAGAAGCGGCTAAGCAAGCACTGGATGACTTTGAAAAAGGCCCTTGGGGTAAGCAGTACCCAACGGTGGGGGCGGCCTGGAGACGCGCCTGGGATCGGGTGATTGCATTCTTTGTCTTCCCGCCTGCCATTCGAAAAGTGATCCATACGACCAACGCTATCGAAAGCATCAACGCTCAGCTACGCAAGATCATCAAGACCCAGGGCCACTTCCCGACGGATGACGCAGCGACCAAGCTGATCTGGCTTGGGCTGCGTAACATCACGGCAAACTGAGGCTCGGCGGCTCATGACTGGAAAAGTGCGATGAATCAATTCGCGATTCTGTACGGAGATCGGTTTATCAGGCCGACCTAATAAAAGCATGGCCCGCCTGACGGCAGGCCGTTATCGGCCCGCACACAAAAAAACTGACACTCTCAGGGGCACCAGCTCCTCGGCCCGATCTTCACTTCATCTGCCCTTATACCTCCTGGCCTGACAACCTGTCCAAAGGATCGTAACTGTAACCACTGCCGTCATAGCTGCTCAGGCGGCCCAGGGCGTCGTACTTCAGCGTCTTGCCCTTGTCATCGAGGCTCATATTGCCGTCCTTGTCGTATTGCAATGTGAAGTCTGCATAGTCGGAATGGGTATTCCGCACGCCACTCAATTGCGCAGGGTCTTCATTGTCGAATAGATAGGTAGCCTCGTTACTGCCCTTGCTGCCGTCCTCTTCCTCGAATTCGGTCAGCACCCAGGTGATGTTATCGAGCGCATCAAATTCGAAATACTGCTGACGAATAGTCTTCCCAGCCGGGTCGGTCGGGCTATGGGAAACCAGCCCATCGCAACTGTATTCCTCCAGCCGACCACGCAGGTCGTACTTGAATGTTTCCTCACGCAAGACAGTGCCATTATCACTCAAGCGTTTTGACGTGATCTGGTCGAGCACGCTGTATTCCTGCGCCAGCTCCTGTACTCCCTGCACCAAAAGCCCGGCCTCTGCAACCAGCGCCTGCACACGTTCATTGGCGAACTTAAAGCCTTCGATCGGCGCTTCAGCCACGCTACTGAGGAACACAAACCGACGCAGGCATTCGCGCCCTTGGTGATCGTACTCCAGCTCGGTGGCTAGTCCTTGAGTGCCATCCAGGGTGAGTATGCATTGGGAATTGCTCAGCCCGTCATAGAAGAACCAACTGCTTGTGCTCCCCAGTGCAGTAAACTCCAACAGGCCGCTGGGATAATAATCGTAGGTCTGCGTCTGGCCGAGAACGTCCTTATAGAACAACTGGCGCCCCAACAGGCTGGTGCCGTACTCCATGGTATAGGTTTCGTCGCCGATCACGCGGGTTTCCTGCTTGATTTCGCCGGTACTGAAATAGACGCGGCTCAATTCCTCTCCCTCCTCCTTGCAGTGGGTAAGCCGGGCGTTGAGCGGGTCGAATGTATAGTCGGCCTGCTTACCCGGAATGCGCCGTAGTTGAGGCTCCTCACCCAGTTGAGGAAGGTATTCATACTCGATGACATTGCCAGCGGCTGTCCGCACCTTGCTCGGTTTGATCTGGCCAGGCTCATAGTGCATGTGTCGCGCCCGTCCGCCGGTAACAGAGGTGATCATACGGTTCAGACCGTCGAAAACCTGCTCGCCTAGCAGGACACCCTTGACACTGATACTGATCGGCAAGTCTTCACTGCTGTGCACGGCATAGTCGCGATGCACCACCGACCTGTCCGCCAGTGTCTGGTCCACCAGGCGGCCGAAAGCGTCATAGCTGGAGCGGGTAACGGCTTTACGCGCATCGATCTCCCGTACATTGCGCCCCAAGCCGTCATAGAAGTACTCATGCGTGGCGTACATTTTATCCGCCAGGTCAAAGCGCTGCACTTGGGCAGGCTGCTCGAACAGGTTCAACCAGGTGATGGTCTTGCCCAGGCTCAGCTTGCCATCTGCAGACTCGCTCCACTCGGTTTGGGTGGGCAGATTGCCCTCGGGGTCGGTCCCGTAAGGGTTGGACCCGATCGGGTCATGCTCCTGGAACCGCTTGACCCCGTCCGGCCCTGTCTCGCAACGCTGTACGCCCCAATCGTCGTAGGCATACTGGGTCGCCAACGGCATTTGCTGGTCGCCTTTCCAGTCGTATTCAATTGCCTCGGTCAACTGGCCAAGTTCATCGTAGGTAAACGAGCTGCGTGGGCGAAAGACTTGACGCAGGCGGACATCTTCTGCGTCGACGTCAGCATCGTGCCGCTCTTCGCAGACCACTCGCCCCAGGCCATCAATGTATGAGTTGATGGCAACTCCCTTGACGTCTATGCGGGTTTGCACGGCCTGACCACCCGGTGCGCTCACAAGCCCGTACCTGTAGATGCGAGATGCCGTATACGCACCGTCATTGGGTGACACCGTCTCACGAACCACACGGCGTAACGCATCGTAGGCGTACTCGATTTCAACATCGTTGTCATCGCGATTGAGCAACGGCTCGCCAATGAGCATCGAATGCTTCAGCGTGATCACCTTGCAAACATGGCGCGGCTCGCCAGTTTCTTGGTCGATACTCCCATGATCAAAGCCGGTCACCTGCTGCTCAGTGACCAGCACAGGGTGCCCGTTGAGATCGTCCAAGCTGTACGTAAAACCGGTCGTGGTAGTTTTACCGCCCATGACCAGGGTTTCCAGCGAGGAACGCCCATGGCGCAGCAAGTCGGCAGGGTCATCGACCGGGGTCATGGTGGTCACTTTCAACGCTGCCTGCTCTACCTCGCCAACGACTTCACACAGGCTTTCCTGCGTGAGGACCAGCCAACCGGACGCCGACTGTTTGATCGAGGCACCCGGATAAGCTACCCGAGCGAGCGCCTTGTACTGGAAGCTTTTTCGCAGTACCGGCGCAGGCTCGTCGCCAACCGCTGCGGGATGTTCCGTCACGCTCTTCTGGTTGCGTACGAAGCCGTCCGGGTCGTCTTCGGCAGGGTAATACGCGATCACGGTGCGCTGCCCGGAGGGCAGGATCTGCTCGACCAAATTGCCATGCAGGTCATATACGGTCCTTGTGGCAGGCTCTTGGCGAAACCTGGAAGCATCCCCCAGCAGTGACCACGCCTGGGTCTGCTCCAGCGGTAACTGGAAGTTACGCGGCTGATTCTCGAACTCAGTCGTTACATTGCCGTGATACGTCGTGCTGTTGACAAGTTGGTTCTTGCCTTGCACCACGACCTCACCCACCTGCAAGTGAAAACGGTTGTACGTGCGATGGGTGGTGCGCAATACCTGGTCCTTGCCATCCGCACCTTTACCCCATTGAGACGCCGTGCTGCCATACAGGTAGGTGGAGCGGGCGCGATAGAGGTTGTCCTCACCATCGTCACGCCAGCTGACACCGCTGCCGTTACCGACGAAGTTGTTCGGCGCCTCAATGCTGTCTTGCAGAACGGTGTAGGTGTAGCTGGTTTTCATCGACGGCTGGCCGCCGCCAGGGTGGACCGTATGCGAGGTCACACGCGGTATCGCCGCACGGGTTCCACCGCCTGGCAGCAGATGGCCTGTATCACCGTCCTCACCGTAGTGGATATCTTCCACACTACCGTAGGGTGTCGAAACCTTGGCCAGGCAGGTCAGACCAAAAGACGTGGTGTATTCGAACCGCCAGTTGCCACCCACTTCGGCCGGCAAGTCGACCTGACGCAACTGCTCATTGACCAGGCTGAGCTTGTATTCGGCGACCGGCTTGCCGCCATTGGCCCCAGGATGCAGCTTGAGTGTTACCGTGCTGCCATAGCTGATTTCCAGCAACGCCTGACCCGTGCCGTCGACAATGCGCTCCAGCCTTTGGTTGGCGGTGTAGCTCAACAGAATCCGGTGGCCCGAAGCGGCGCGAACCTCAGACGGCAGTGCAACAAGATTATCCCCGGTACCGTACTCGCTCAGCACTTCTTCCATATAGGACTTGTGCACCACACGGTATTGTTTCTTGCCCCCTTCACTGTCGTCGAAAAAACGAAAGCTTTCGAGTTTTCTTTCCTTGATGCCCGGCTCTGCACCAGACCCGGTCACCTTGAAACTTTCTCCGGTGTGAAGCCGCAACATGCGCGTAGCCGGCACGTATTGAGTAAGGTCGATATACCACCCCCGGCCAAAGCCGACATTCTTGTCGCTGAATGTATTGAACACCAGGCGAATGGGCAGCTCTGGACCGACCTGGTAATTACCAACAAGGGACGGCAAGTTGATACTTAGCGCATACTGGCCAGTACGTGGGTCGACTTTTTGCTCAACGGGGAGCGCATTCAGTGCATTGGAGTGAAGTACGGTTTCAATGGCCATCTTGTTTATCATCCGAAAAAGAATGGTGGGCTCACCTCGGCACACCCATGCACCCAGGTGAGCCGTTGCTCAGCGAATTGAAAGTTTCAGAACATCGCGGTGGGTGATGCCCTGCCTCTCTTCGTCAGCCGTGACAGCAAAAGAAAATGTCAGGGGATGTTCGTTACCTTCCACATCCAGCAGCGTGAACTCCAAGTTTTTTTCAAGCGCCTGGCGATATCCCGACTCCTCGCTTTTACTCGAGAGAACAAACCCCGTATCCCGCTGCAGGACGATCATCAGTTGCCCGGCACCGGGCTTGGTGCCTTGCACCTGCGTCGGCAGTGCATACGTTCGATGCTTGGCCATGCGGTAAAGAAGTCCGTCGAACAGCACATCGTCCTTCACTCGGCCATCAACCGACTGGAAGGAGAACCCAGTGAAGCTGACGAAATCATCGTCCAGGACTGGCCCCGGCGACGTCCCGGGCTCCCACGACCAACGTACAGCCGATTTTCGTTCGGTATCCTTGATGAACAGGCGAGCGAACTTGATCACTCGGCCCTCTCTGAGGACGTGCTCAAGCAACCAGTTGTCGGTACTGGTATCGACATAAGCGAATTCATCGCCCTCGGACGGTGACGCATCCCCCGCCACACGCGTGCGCTTGAAGGAATACAGTTCCTGCGTGAAGGACGGGGTGACCAGCCCGCGCAACTCGAGCTTACCTTTCTCGCCGGTGGCTGCAGACGTGACCGTCTTGCCCGTCAAGGTGTTCTGTATCGACGCAATCACGTTGATCACCCCCGCCTTACGGGAGTGCAGGTAGAATCGGCGGGTTCTGGCCGCCAACGGCGCGCTCCCCCCAGCGGGCGCTGTTGCTTGCCGGTTGATGTTGTTCGCCTCCCTGTTTACCGCCCAGTCCTCCTCTTCTTCATCCGCCTTGCCAACGGCCAAGGCTTCTTCATCCGGCGCCAGGAAAGGTAGCTCGTTGTTGCTGTCCACATTCAAGAACTTCAACGTTGCCAAATCGGCGTCGGAGATCTCGACCGGTTGATCGTTGTGATCGTTACTCGCAGCAACGGTCACCTCAACTTCTATCTGCTGCCAGCCATTGGCGAAGCACTGCGGCGCGCTGATGGCTTTAAGTTCAAAGGTGCTAAGGCTCTCCCATGACAACAGGCCAGCGGTTTCCTGCCGACTTTCGCTGAACTCGACGATGGCGTAGCCGGTGCGCTCAACGCCATCGAACGCAGTCACCACCGCAATGGGTGATCGGGGATCTTCCGGAGGCGTGTAAACGTTGCCAACGAACACTCCTTCGCCATTCACAGTCCACGTTATATCGCGGCGAAGGTCTAGCTCAGGCTCGTCAGGCATTACCGTGAAGGGTATGGATTGAACCGAAAGCCCTTGCACCACGTGGAACGGCACCACATTCAGGCCCGCATGCCACCTGATCACCACCACCGAAGCTTCAGCACTGTCCCCGTTCTGCCGGTTGGTGCAACGGATTCGCTGGACCTTGAACAAATCGCGGTCGCTGCCAGGCGGGTCGGGGGTGAAAATGGCCCGGCCGCCCCCCTTGTCTTCGAGTTTCCCTATAGGTTCGGCAAGCGTCTGAACTCGCTGCTCCCCCTCCGACAGCAATACTGCCTCCACTAGGCTCCATTGCAGGCTACCGGCATCGACACTAGAGGCGCGCAGCTCGATCGGCTCTTCACCTTGCACCCAGGTGGCAACGCGAGGCACGACCTGCACCGCTCGCGCGGTTTCCATGACAAAGGCATGACTGCGCATTGCGTCACCGCCTTCAGCCGAAGTGGCAGTCACCAGCACCATCTGCTGGTCCTCGACGAAACTGCCTGCAGGACGCGGACTATAGATGGCACCATTGAATGTGCCGACCGCCGCCGGGCGTTTCAGGTTGGTGGCCGACCACTGCACCGGGCCAGGCGCGCCATCAACAGTGAAGGCGATGGTGCGCCCGGATACCACGCTCGCCAAAGCAGGCTCTACCGTTGCGGCGTTCTGCGTTTTTGTCCACTGTCCGGGCACCACAAGGTCGATGCCTGGTTGCGGTGTACCAGTAACGAAGTCGTAACCGTTGGGCAGGCTGAAGGTACTCAGCACATCCTTCACCCCACCAGCCCCGAGCTCTGCGATATCCGGAACAAGGATCAGGGTACCCGGCAAATTGGTAGCACTCTCTGCGATCGGATATGGGATTTCGGTACCCGGGGTTGGCTGCCCCCCTGCGCGCAGGTCGATCCCCAGTTTCATGAAGACCAGCGCTGCCCCGTCCCCGTACCGGGGGCTACCTTCACTTTTTCCCCAAGGTGCGAGCATGGTGCGCACCATGAATTGATCCGGGCTCAGCGGATGGTAGTCGTCCATGACGAAACGGCCCAGGGAATAGGTGAGCTGGTAAGCCCGCATATAGCTGATCGATTCCTGCAAGCGCCGGCCAATCATGACCCCGGCATACTCGGTTGGCCCCAGATTGGTGGAAAACTCGACCGCACGAGCAAGGTTTAACTCCAGCGAGGCGAACCGGCTCGTCTTTGGCCGGCTACACTCCAGGGCCAGCGGTGCTTCGACACGATAGCCCATGCCTTCGGTGATGGTGAAGCTTTCCACGACGCGCTTAGGCCTGCCAGGAAGATGCAGAATTCGCATGTACTCCCCGGCAATGATGTTCATCCGCAGCGTCAAGTCCGAGCTGAACCCTGTTGCATTCTGGAAGCCTACCTGGGGCGCGCCCAGCACCATCCCTTGCACCGAAACGCTGATGCGCTCGCCCTCGTCAAGATAGGCCTCCAGATGGATAGGGTCCATCGCACCAAAGTTAGCAAGCGCATCGAGATACTGCTCACGTAGCACAAGGTCAAGGAGGCTGCGGTCCAAGGCAAGCATGCCACCCCAGCCTATGCGTGCCGATGTTTCCTGTTTTTCATGCGAAGTAGCCTTAGTATTCATCTCAAACCTCCTTGATGGTTGGGCTGAGAATCTCGGCGTAATTGCGCACCGGTACGAATGGCAGTGGCAAAATCACATAGTCGTGGGTATCGGGGGAGTCGTTGACGTAGAAGGCCGATATGATGACGTACTGGTCGTCAGAACCGGGTGCGGGCTTATAGGTTTGGGTGTTGCTGTCAATGGTCCCACTACCGCGCAGCACGTGCCACTCGATTGGCTCAGGTACCTTGACCTTTTCCATGTCCATACTAAGCCTATAGAAAGGCAGCGCCACGGAGCCATCGGCATTGACTGCCGGCTCAATCCAGTAGTTGGGGCTCTTGGCCCCAACGACCAGCATGTCGATGGTCGCGGGCGTGCCACCTGCAGCCGGCTCAACGGTGACCTCGTCCAGGCGCAGCACTCTGTAATGGTTCGGCTGGGTTGATTCACGCTTAGGCAATGAGGTTGGCGCGGTGTACTTTTGACCCCCTGGGTTAAGCGGGTCGGTATCCTCATCGACTTTACCCAGTTCTGGCTGATTCCACTTCAGCTCGGCATTATCGGGAGTGCCTGCCGACAATGCATAGCTTTTGCCCAGGTTTACCACCGCCACCCAAGGGTTCACCGAGACATGGCTAGGTACAATACTGACCAGCGCGCGGCTGACCTGGTCCCCACTGGTGGCCGTCACAATCACTCGGCGCTGGCCTTCTGTAACCAAGGCGTCATCGGATGGCGCCGTATATCGCCCCACCGACGGTGTAGCGAACTTCCCAGTTTCTCCAGTTTCGCCAGGGAGATTTTCCACTGTCCAGGTGATACCGCTTGTAGACGAGGCGCTGAAATCAATAAACCCACCGCTTGCCACGATCGGTTCCAGAGGCGTGATGGACATCGCGGTGCGCTTGGGCGCCAAGTTACCGAGCAGGGTCAAGTCGTTCGGCACCGCCACGTCGCGCGGGTCAACGACATTATCGCCTCGGAATAGCAATTGGTTCAGGCGCAACGCATCAATTTCGAACGTCATGACCTTAAGGCTATCAAGTTTAGCCTTGGCAGCCTCACTCAATGCAGCCGCCAGTGGCGCTTTTAGATTTTCGGATTTTGCTCTGGCATCGTTGCCAGCATCCCCAGAACGGAAGCCGTCTTCAATAGAAATCTCTATACTCGATTCAAAGTTGCTCACCGAAAACTTAAGCGTGGTTTTATTGTCCTCCCGCGAAACATCAAACTTACAATCTGCACGAATTTCTACCTTCGCAGAGACCTGCAGAGGAATGGTGTCGCCGACGGAATCATTGGTCTGAAGCCAATACACCAAAGTACCCACTGGCATAGCGGAGGACCAGTTTATCTTCAGCATTCTTTTATCGAAAACGACTTCGCTGCCCTTGTCAAAAAGGTTGATGGTGGCGCCGTCCATTCTCAATTTCCAGCGCCACGTGTTATGTGACCCACCAGAGTTGTCATCAGAGTAATTGAACTCGGCATAGGTTCCACCGCCGCTCACGGCGTTGGCCACCAATTTGTAGCGGTTTTCGTCCACTTGGTTGAGGTCGTCTTTCAACGCCACCAGGTCAAACTTTCCTTTCATCCAGTCAAACTGGTCAAAGCCCAGCTTCACGACGTGCTGCGCAACCAGCTTGTGCGACAACACTAAATTACTGGTGTACGGGTTAGGCGAATCAGGCAGCATGTACAACAAATCTTTATCCTCTGGAGGATAACCACCTGATTGATTTCCGCGCATGGCCACGAATACCACCACTGCACCGTCCCCCTGATTCGCACTACCCAACACTTTCGCACCGGGTTCTGCATGAGTCCCTAACATAAAGACGCCGGGATTGAGCAGCGAAGTATCGTCAACGGCCAGCTCGCTGAGCGGGAACTGCAGCATTTCTTTATTTTCCCTCGCCCAGGTTTCAAACAGATCTCTGAAATACAAGCCCAAGCGAACGCGCTCAGGCCCAGTGCCGCCACCACTGAACAGATGGTCATAACCTTGATTGATATCAAGTAAAACTTTACCGCTTTCATCAACGGTACCGGCCACGGCGTCTAACGTAATGTTCATATCCAGCACAGCGTGCGCAGCGGCGTTGTAGAGGATCAGGGCTTGCACGCTCCTGACCGGGTTGCCATCCAGAAATGTTTCGATCACTTCAAGATGCTTCCCCCCGACCAGACGCATTTGCAACTTAGCTTTCGGGTCCTTCAAGTTTGCATTTTCGAACGACAGCCTCGCCTTGTCGAGACGCAGCCCGAGCAAGACATGCTCGATACCATTCCCGGAGTCGACATTGCCATCGGGTAAAGGGGGAAAGAACAAATCCGGAATATGCGCCCGATCAATGTACTCCTGCGAGAGCAGCGCGTTTGTAGCGCTCCTGGAAAACACTAACAGCGCGTCCCAACCCCATGTTTTAGGGCCCGCATCCATTGCTTTATAAAATGCTTCAAGTGGATTTTCTGGCGCTTGAGCCACTACAGCACTTTCAATTTTCATCGCTTTAGTCTCCACGTCCCATGCATTGATTGGTGCGACGCCAACCCGACCGTCAGACGGATTTAGGCCAACGCCGGCTTCGTTTACTTTGACTTTCTAGGAATGATTAATAGCGGCAGAAGTTTATGCCAACTGTCGCCCTTGTCGAAGCTGACAGTCCCGCTGATGGTGTACTGTTTGCCTTCGTCCAAGCCGTTATAAACTGCAACACTCAACCATTGCTGTATCCGCTTGTTAGCGAATTCGACAGGTGTGACCGGCACTCGATCCCGTAATATGACGCCGTCTTGAATGGCCAGTGTGAACAGTTGGTCTGGCGCAGCGAACGGCCAAAGTAACGCGCCGGACACTTCGAGCATTGCACCGTTCGCAACAAGTTTGGACCGCCAAAGTTCGCCGTTGGTCTGGGCTTGCAGGCCCTTGATATTGTTATCGAAAGTCAGCGGCTGAACACGCAAGTCCACAGCTTGGGAAGCCGCCGAGCGCCCCCCCTCGTCATCGACGATGTGGTAGAACACTTTAAAACGCCTGCTGTTGTCCGCGCCGGGCTGGTGCATGTTCGCAGCCACCACGCTGGGGTCAATCTTGAAGCGTCGGCCGCCTTCCTCCACCGGCGTGGTGGTAATCTGCTTGCCGTTGTGCTCATAACCGTCCCAGTGAACCTCAAGGTGTTCGCCGGGGCGCAAAGACACATCAGGCACCGTGACGTAAGCCCCTAAAATCGCGCTGTCCGCCAATAGCACTTGCTTGCCACTGCCATCGTCGCTAGCGCGCTCGATGCCTGGCGCAGCAAGGTTGCGTGCCGTTTCGAACTCGACATCCAGGCGGTGCGAAGTCAGCGCATGGCCCGCACGCGCAATTTGGTAGAACACCTGGTGATCACCCGGCACAAGCAACGCCGCGTCAACTCGAAACACGGTTTCATCGCTTTCCAGGCTGCTGGCATCCATACGCGCAAACTGCACCTCAGGCTCGGTCTTGAGAGGTGTTTTCCAGTGCAGAAGCAAGTAGTCCCCCGCTTGCAAATCGGGGTTTACCGGCACACGCACAGTTACCCCGCCGGGAAACTTGCCGGGGTCAAGCGGCGCCCCCGTAAAACCATCGAGCTTAGCCTCTGGCAACAGGTCAACGGGGCTCGAAGCCCTGGCTACTGCCATTTCCTGCACAGGGGAAGCAACTTCTTCGCCGTTACCGACCAGCGTGACGGTGTACTGAAACGCTACCCTGCCCTCCTGCACGCGAATAAAATGCGACTTGGCCACCTGCCATTGCAAAGGTTCGCCCACATTGGCCTCGGTCACCTCAAACAACTCGCTCGCCGGTGGCGTTACCTCGTCGCCTGCCGCATTGAACTTGCGCACCACCAGTTCGATGCGGTCGCCGGCCTGCATGGCCCGGTAACTTGGCGCCAGCAAACGCACACCTTCTGTTTCTAGGTCTGCTGCGACAATCACACGGTCATGCGACTCTCGCGCCTGAGCAACCGCCAGGGTTTCGGCAACATCGCCACGGTCGCGCAAACCCAAGTAACAAAAGATGCGCTGGGAATCCGGGGTGCTCTCTGCCGCGTTGTCAACCTTGTATGATAAAAATGCCCACCCACCATCAAAGGGTTCAACATAACGATTAGAAACGTCGGCCACCATCATTTTTGTAGTGTCGTAGTCCACAGGCACTTCACATTGCGCACCCAGTTCATCAAAAGGCGTGCCGTCTGCGGCGAGGCCTCGCCAGACTGGGTAGATATACTGACCGAACTTTAAGTCCGCATCCTTGATCAAAAACTTCAACGGCTGGCCATTTAATTCATTGAGATCAATTTCACCCAACGCATTTTGCGCGGGGATTTCAGGTGCGGGGTTACGCTGGGACTGTTGTCCCCTATTTTTCACTGGGCGTTGAGGCACCATGAACAGGCTCCAGGCGGGTTGAGATGCCCCTAGTTTTCAGACTACTGCCCATGGCTGGCTACTGGCAGAAATAACAGGTAGCACGCCCGCTCAAGGCACGCTTGCACCTGATAAATCTACCAGGTGACAACCCTTCAAATAACTGCATGCCCCTCGATGCCCACGCAGGCACCTTTAGCGCACCTGTTAATTCTAATAGGTGTCACACCCCAACAAGTTCAATAAGCTCCGAACACACCGCCTTATTCACCCAACGACGTAAATACGTTTCTTCTAACTGTTCAAGTCACCTGAACGAACAGGGAGCCTAAATATGAGACCATTAAACTGCTGGCGCCTAGCCATCCCATCGGCCATGAAACAGTTGATGTTGGCCGCACCCGTGCTTGTGTATGGCACAGCCGCCTTGGGTGCTGGCACCGCAGATTCACCCCAGGCCGACCCAACGCCTATGCTCGCGCTGTACCAGACAGTGGATAACAACACCGAGCCTGCTTGCGGGCTGGAACTGACGGCAATACCTGGCGGCTTACCCCAGAAACTGCTCCCCAAAAAAGAGTGCGCGGAAGTAGACGGTAGCGTCATAGCGCCGCATGCCATCCGCATTCGGAACGTACCGATCAAATCGACGCTTCTGCTCACTAATAACGAGCGTTGTGAAAAGGTCAACAGCGCCTGGGTTGAACTCGATACAAGCCGAGCCAACGCTTCGCTGGAAAAAATAGGCATCGACAAATTATGGACCTACGCCGGTAGCCCCGAGAAACCGGGCTACCTGACCAACAACGGCATCGATAGCAATGCGCCAAGCCGTGGCTTCAGGGTGACCGGCAAAGGTGACCCAATCAAGCAAGGAGAGCTCGCCTGTGTCGTAGTCACCTTTGCCGAGAGGGGTAATTGAACATGGCCAGTTCTGCGGGTGCTCACAGCAACGCCACCAACTTCAAGAGCGCTGTACAAAACCAGATCGACCAGCGCACGGGCCAATACAACCTGGCGATCGACTTGCAAATGCCGGCCGGCAATGACCTGACCGGCCCCAACCTGCCCTTGCGCCTGTCGTACAGCCCGTTCAACACACAAGACTCGGGGTTTGGCACCGGCTGGCAGTTAGCATTGACCCGATACGACCCCGCAACCCAGATGCTTACCTTGCACACGGGGGAAAGCTACAAGGTCACAGGCAGTGGTCCGCAACCGGCTATGCGTGAAAAGAAAATTCATAGCTTTCACTTTTACGACGACGGCGAAAATGGCTCGTACCGGGTGGAGCACAAGTCTGGCCTTGTGGAAATACTGACCCTGCACGATGTGCTCAACCCTATTGCGCTGCCCAGCAAAGTCAGGGCGCCCTCCGGCCACGGGATAACCCTCAGCTACGTCCCTGAAAACCGCCGGCTGGAAAAAATCGTTGATGACTATGGCGCACAGCTGCTGGCGTTGAAGTACACCGATGGCAGGGTAACCATTGATGTTCACCCTGGGGCCGGTCCTGAAGGCCTTCCGTTCATGCGCTACATGCTGGAACTTAAAAACCGAGTACTGGTTGAGGTAAAGCTGCCTCCTGAAGTGGGCGGCAACTGGCGCTTCGGCTACACCACCGCCCGCGGTCTAACCTGCCTTGCCAAAGTATCCGCACCCTCGGGCACCGTGGAGGAAATCCGCTACGGTGAGAATGACGACCCTGGCCATCTGCTGCCCGGGACAAACCCTCAAAGGGCTTGGCCACGGGTAACCAGCCATGAAGTCAAGCCCCGCGCCGATCAGCCACCGATGAGGACGACCTACACCTACAAGCACTTCGACGAGGAAAACAACATCGAAGTGGCACACAGCTTTGTCGGCAGCAACAGCGGTATCAGCTGGCGTGACGACGGCGAAGACAACCTGTACCGCGCACAATCCTCCTACCGCTACAGCGTCACCGCCCATTACTGGAAAGCAGGCAAGGTCGCACGCAAGCAGACACAGACGTTCAACCGCTACCACCTGATGACCAGGCAAACGCTCGAACAGGATGGCCATATCGAAGAAACCGAAACTGTTTTCCATGAACGCCCCGGCATCGGCTTCGACGATCAGCCGCGCTACTTCCAATTGCCCAAGACCATCACCAAACGCTGGAAGCTGCGTGATGACGCCAGCAAGTTGCACTTGGAAACCGCGATCACCCATTTCGACGATTACGGCAACGTCACCGAGGAGCAAGCCCCCACCGGTGTACGCACCACCTACGAGTACTATGACAAGGAAGGCGAAAAAGACGGAGACACCTGGGCCTGTCCGCCTGACCCGCAGGGCTTTGTGCGCAATTTGAAATGCAAGACGGTTTACCCCGTGCCCAATATGCCCAACGACGCCCCCGTGCAACGTACGCGGCTAACCTACAAAGCCTTCCCGGCGCTAGCCAGCCTTGGCCAGGCGAGCCAGTGGCTTGCGCCTTGTGAAGAACAAGTGCTGCAAGTGTTCAATCCCAGCCAGCCCGATGAGCGCGAACAGCTGCTGCTGAAGGTGGAACGGGGCTACCTGAACCTGCCTGACAATGCCTTCCTGCACGGCCGCCCCGACTACCAGGTAACCACCCGCTATGGTGACGACAGTACCGACACGGTGCGCCGGGCCATTGAAAGCCGCAGTTCACGTATCGAATGGGGGTACCGCAAGGTCGTCGACGACGTCTATGGCCTGGAGTACTGGACCGATGAAACCATGCTCGGCTTCGATCTGGTGCAAAAGACCACCAGCATGGCCGTATCTAGCCTGCATGGTCAGAACGTTTACGAAGAAGATGACACCGGCAACAGCATTCGCCGCCGCTACGACGCCCTGGCCCGCGTGGTGGAGGAAACCCTAGCGCCGGGCCAGGGCATGGAGGAGTCCAAGCAGCACTATCAGTACGGGCTAGTGAACCATCCCGAAGAAGGCGCTGCCGGGCTGGCCACGCAGTCGGTCACCAGCAGTACCGGCGTGATCACCGTGCTCACCTTCGATGGCTGCAGCCGCATGGTGACCGAAGAACGCGAAGCGGAAGTTGCACAAGACCCAGACACCGCAGCGGGCGATGAGAAACCACGCAAGCGTGAGCGGGTAGCACAGCGCAACTACGATGAACTGGGCCAGTTGAAAGACGAAACCTTTTTCGACTACTTCGACGACAAGACCCTGACGCTGCAAACCACCTTCGAATACGATGCCTGGGGCAAGCTGTGCAAGACCACCTTGCCCCACGGCGTTACCCAGCACAGCGAATTCTCCCCGTTCGGCGAAGCAGGCGACATCGTCACCCAATGGGTCGAAACACCGGGCAACCCTGGTGTGCGTCAGCAGCAGCAGGTTGCCGAAAGCAATCGCTTCGACAAACCGGCAGCTCAATACCGCTTGGACGACGCAGGCAATATCGTTGGCCGCCGGGATTTCAGCTACGACGGCCTTGGCCGCTGCACCCTTGAAGAACACACCTTCAAACGGAACGACAAGCCGGTCAGCCGGATCAGCAAATACACCTACGACACCGAAGGCCGGGTGACCCGTAGCGAACGGCCCGACCAGTCGGCCGTGCTCAGCCGCTTCGCGCTGCACAGTGCCGCCCCGTTGGCCGAACAGCTGCTGGTCGAGCGGCGTAAAGACCTTGAACCCACCCTTGCCTGGCAACGGGACTACGATGGCCTGGAGCGCTTGAAGTCCCTGACGGCCGGCAAACAAAAGGAAACCTATACCTACAAGCGCAACACCTCGCTGGTAGAAACCCGCACAACAGCGCAGCGGACCTTTACCTACCACTACCGCCCTACGCGCTCTGCCCAACCCAGCCAGATCGACGTCAACACAGTTAAGAGCGCTACGTTCGATTACGACGCCAGGACCTCGTCCATCAGCTCGGCCAGCGACGTCCAAGGCACGCATAGCTATACCTACACCGATCAAGGCTACCTGCTGAGAACCCAATGGGGGGGCGAGGGCGCCATCGGCCACCATTGCGACTACCGCAGTTCGCTGCAGGGCTTGCAGTTAGGCTATCGGGAAAGTGACGGCGTTCAGGTGGACCACACCTACAACGACCTGGGCCAACTTGAAAAGACCTGCCAGGGCAACCTGGTTGCCCAGTTCGAGTATGACGCTCTCGGACGGCTATGGAAAACCACCACCCAAGACCTGAGCAACACCCAGGTATTGGTGTGCCTGCAGACTTACGATGAACTGGGTAGGGAAATAAATCGCGAGCAAACCCTCACACGGCAAGATGGCACCACCCTCAGCCAAAGCATCGCCCTGACATGGCAGGAAGATGACCAGCTACGTAGCCGCACCCTTACCCGTGACGGCAAGCAACTCTTACTGGAAACCTTTGACTACGATACGCTCGACCGCTTGGAGCAGCACAACTGCCAAGGCACTGCCTTGCCACAAAACGGGGCTGGGCGGTTTATCAAGAATCAGTTTTTCGTCTACGACGAACTGAACAACCTGACCGAGTGCTACACCGATTTTGCCGATGGCACATCGGACGAGGCTTTCTACACCTACGACGGTTTCATCCTGAAACTGGCAGAGCACTCGCTGCAGCCAGATTACCCAGCCAGCCAGGCCTTCGAGCACGATGCCGAGGGCAACTTGCTGAACGATGAGCAGGGCAACAAGCTGGTATACGACGACCGCGGTCGCCTGCAGGAAGTACAACGTTCCAGCGATGGGCTACCCCTCTACCGCTACCGCTATGACGGCCACAACGACCTGATAGGTGTGCGCCATGAGCAAGCCGCGGAAGTGACGCGCCGTTACCAGGGCTACCGGTTAACCAGTACACGCGACGCCGACTTGCTCACCGAGTACCTGTACGCAGGCGAGCGCCCCCTGGGGCTGCAACGCCCTGCCAGCACAGCAGACAACCGCTTGTTCATGACCGACGCGGCGAACAGCGTGATTGGTGAATGCAGCAAAGACGAACTGCACGCTAATACTTACAGCGCCTATGGCGACTCACCGGACAACGACCCATTGGTGGGCCTGCTTGGCTTCAACGGCGAAGTCCGCGAGCGCGCCCTAGGCTGGTCGCTGCTGGGGCGCGGCTACCGCGCCTATAACCCAGGGCTGATGCGCTTCCACAGCCCGGACTCGGCGTCACCAGAAAATGCCGGTATCAACCCGTATGTGTACTGCGGCGGCAACCCAGTCAATTGGTACGACCCAAGCGGCCATTACGGCATGCGTAACAGCACCGAGTACCCGTACGTGCCCCCCGTTGCACAACCCAAGCCCAAGGCCGACTGGCGCTCCTGGCTTGGTGTAGCGCTGGGTGCTGTTTTCGCTGTGGTCAGTTTCATGCTGTTGCCGCCGGTGGGCTTAACCATGGCGTTCTCGCTCGGCGCAGCCAGCCTGGCAATTGACGTGGCTGCCACAGTTGTTTCTGTGGTAGGACTGGTGACAATGAACGAAACGGTTAATGACTGGGCATTCGGGCTTGGGATTGCCAGTGCACTGAGTACGTTGGGGATCATAGGTTACAGCAGGTTGGCGGCGAAGGGAGCGGGCAAGGCCGCCAGTATTGGCACCCAAACTGACAGCGCCTCTTCGCTGAGCGGACCGCAAGTGCTCCCCAGAGAAGGTGATGTTTTCTTCGGGCCTAGATTCAATGCTCCCAAACGACTCCTCTGGCGCAAAGTGACAACGCCATTCAACAATAATATTTCAACCCAAACAGTGGCAACAGGTATAGGCGTTGACGCAGGCACGCAGATGGCCCCTACAACATTCGCTGAGGCGGCCACTTCCATGACGCCACAACACTCGATTCGCAGCACGGCGTCTACAGCGTCCACGGCGTCGACTGCATCTGGTAATTCAACTGGCTCCTACCAGTTAGAAAATCTGTTTACCGAGCCCGCTCAAGTCGTACCTCCGGCGCCCACTCGAGATTGGAGTGGAAGTGCGATCGGCGCAATAAAAGAAGGGACACTCCACTGGCCAAGCCGAACCAAATACAGCTACGTTCCTCCTAAAAATCCGAAGTTCAACTAGAGGGATACGCCCCAACAATCAAATCGTAATACACGCATAAGGACAATCCACAAACGGGTTGCCCTCATGCCTATGAATATAGAGGGCAACGTGTAGGATTTTCTGACTTTATATCAGCTTTTTCCTACACGACCTTATCGTATATTGCCGTAGCCTCGTCGCCCTACCACCACCCCCGACGGATCGCCAAAGTCAATGTGCGGCATACATCAGCGGTGCCTAATATGTTCCAACTGACTCACCATCGGCAAAAACTTACGCTTTCTTACTTGTCCTTGGGTCTACCCATGGCAGGTTACGTCCTGTCTTTTTTACTTGCTGATCCGGCCCAAGCAGAAGAACGCCCCCTGCAGTTCAACCCCAACTTCATGCGCCAAACCCCAGGCCAGTCCAGCGACGCCAGCGTGGCCGCCCTGCGCACGCTGGCCAATCAAGCGTCGCTGGCGCCAGGCCGCTACCAGGTTGAAGTCATGGTCAACCTGGCCCCGGCAGGCAAGCACGAAATCGACTTCCGTGCACGCAACGACGGCAAGGGCCTGGAGCCGTGCCTCAGCGCCAACCTGTTGCGCGAGCTGGGCCTGCGCGAACAGGGCCTGGCCGAGCCCTTGCCCAGTGACGAGCGCTGCGTGGACCTACCCGCGCTGGTACCCGATACCACCTACGACCTGGACCCCGGCCAACTGCAGTTGGCACTGTCCATTCCGCAGATCGCCCTGCGCCGAGATGTGGCCGGCAGCGTCGCACCAGAGCGCTGGGACAGCGGCATCAATGCCGCATTCGTCAGCTATCAGGCCTCCGCACAGCATTTCAGCGGCCGCGCCGGCACGTCCAACAGCAGCCAGGACCTGAACCTCAACGGTGGCATCAACCTGGGCGGCTGGCGCCTGCGCAGCAGTCAAAGCTGGCGCGACGACGGCGAAGGGCAGGACTGGGTGCACTTCAACACCTATGCCCAGCATGACCTGCCCGGCCAATGGGGCACACTGACCCTGGGTGAAACCTTCAGCAGTGGCGACGTATTTCGCAGCCTGCCCATCAAAGGGGTACAACTGGCCACCGACATGGGCATGCTGCCCGACGTGATGCAAAGCTACGCACCCGTGATCCGTGGCGTGGCTCAGACCCGCGCCAAACTGGAGGTGCTGCAGAACGGCTACCCGATCTACACCACTTACGTTGCCCCTGGCCCATACGAAATCAATGACCTGGGCATTGGTGGCAGCAGCGGTGACCTTGAAATCGTCCTCACCGAGGCCGACGGCCAGGTGCGCCGCTTCATCCAGCCTTATTCCACGCTCAGCAACCTGCTGCGTGAAGGGGTGTGGCGCTACAACCTGGTGGCCGGGCGCTATGATGGCGCCGACGGCATCGACAACCCGGCATTGTGGCAAGCCACCCTGGCCCGCGGCGGCAAGTGGGGCACCACACTGTATGGCGGGCTGCTGGGCAGCGAGTACTACGATGCTGCCAACCTTGGCATCGCTCGCGACTTCGGCCCCCTTGGCGCAGTATCGCTGGATGTGACCCAGGCCCGTACCGACCTGGGCGAACAAGGCGGCCAGGTGCAGGGGCAGAGTTACTCCGTACGCTATGGTAAAGCCTTTCAGACCGGCACCAGCCTGCGCTTCGCCGGCTACCGCTACTCCACTGAGGGTTATCGCGAATTCGACGAAGCCGTGCAGCAGCGCAACGCCTCCAGCCGCTACCAGGGCAACCGTCGCAGCCGCGTGGAGGGCTCGATCTACCAAACGTTCAACAACCGCAACTCACTGAGCCTGACCCTGTCCCAGGACGATTACTGGCACACCAACCGCCAGCGTCGCCAATACCAGTTCCAGTTCAATACCCAATACCGTCGCGTCAGCATCAATCTGTATGCCTCGCAGTCGCTGAGCGACACCAGCGGCAGTGACCGCATCGTTGGCCTGGGGGTCACCATTCCGCTGGGCTGGGGCACCTCAACCACTGCAAGTTTCGATGTACAGGAAAGCAACGGCCACTTCAGTGAACGCGCCACCTTGAACGGCGGTTCGCAGGACAACCGCCTAAGCTACCTGGCATCGCTGGCCAACGACCAACAGCAGAACAAGACGGCCTCGGTCTCGGTGGGCTACCAGACACAGAAAGTGAACCTGGGTGCCGGCTATACCGAAGCGGATGATTTCCGTAGCCTCTCGGTCAACGCCAGTGGTGCGGTGCTGGCGCACGCGGGCGGCGTCGTGCTGGGGCAATACCTGGGGGAGACCACTGCCTTGGTGCACGTGCCGGACGTGCCCGGTGTTGGCGTCGATAACGTGCCTGGTGGCAGCACCGACAGCAATGGTTACATCCTGGCCCCGCACATGCGCCCTTATCGGGTCAACCAAGTAACCCTGCAAACCGATCAGCTCGGCCCTGATGTGGAAATCGAAAACGGTGCCACCCAGGTTGTACCCCGCCGAGGCGCTGTCGCCCTGGCAACCTTCAAAGCGCGCCAGGTTACCCGCCTGATCCTCACCCTACAGCATAACGACGGCCGCCCACTGCCCTTCGGCGCCCAGGTTAATGACCAGCAAGGCCAGCACCTGGCAATAGTGGGCCAGGCCGGTCAGGCGCTGGTTGCAACCGGTGCCGAGGCCCAAACCCTGGAGGTGCGCTGGGGCGACCGTGCCGAGCAGCGCTGCCTGCTGAAGATCGACCCGTCAACCATGCCACAAGAGCAAGGCTACCACTTGCAAACCTTGCGCTGCCCTATCCCATGATTCAGTCCGTGCGACGAAGCCGCATGCTTGCAACAGGAACCGACCATGCCCTCTTTATCACGTTATTTCATCGGCATCGCTGCGGCGGCGACGATGATGGCAATGTCGAACCAGGCCCATGCGCTGGGCTGCGAATGGCCAACGGTCACAGGCCCCATGCAGTTCACCCATACTCTGACTGGTGTAAAGTGGGTGGCACGCGAGGCACCCGTGGGTAGCAAGATCTACTCAACCACCACTACCGGCGTAGTGGGCCCCGGCTTTGGATTGGCATGCGACAACAACGGCACGCTAACCCTCACGGCCAATATGGGTACGCCATTACCTATCGCCCCCGGCACCTTCCCCCCTGTCGACGGTAAAGATGTGACGGGCAAAGTGCTGCAAACCAACATTCCGGGCGTAGGCTTGTACCTGGAACTGGGCGGTTTCCTCAATGGTTCGGCCACCAACGCGTTCCTTGCCGACGATGGGGGCGTCGGTGCCGTTCCCTATGTGGGTGTAAACCAGCAGAACATGCAGCCCACCTCAATGCTGATGAGCAACCTCACCATCAAATACATGGCCCTGATCAAGACCGGCCCCATTCCAGCTGGCGTCAGCTCGTTCAACCAAGAGGTTGTCAGGGGTGTAGTCAGCGATGTCGGAGATGCCGTAAGGCTTACCCTGGTCGGGCAAGTCCAGCAGGCCCAGTGCACAGTAAAGGCCGACGCAGTCAGTGCAAACCCGGTACAACTTGGCACTCACGACATCGCCGACCTCACAGGCCCGGGCAGCACCACCGCCCCGGTGGACTTCTTTATCGCGCTCAGCGACTGCGAGGATGATCCGGCCGGCAGCGTCGCTCGCGCCTTCATGCGCCTGGACGGCGTAGACGGTTCCGTCTCGATAGACCGCAGCATTGGATTGTTCAGCCTGACCACAGACTCGACCGCCAGCGGCCTCGGCATCCAGGTACTGCGCAGCGACAACACCCCACTGCAACTGGAAGAGTTCGTGGATATGGTGGCCCTTGCCCCTGGCACGGTGCGCCTTGATCTTCGCGCACGGTATTACCAGACTGAAGCGACGGTTACCCCTGGCGAGGCCAAAGGTGCACTGACCTTCACCATCGAGTACCGCTAAAGGGCAGGCCATGGTGTGAATTGCCATGGCCGGGCCATTTTCCAGAAAAAAACGCACCAAAGGAACGTTAGAATTCCTACCTCGCGGCGCGCCAACCTGCAACACCTGGTACCCAAAGAAGGGCTGCTTCCCTTTCGACTGACGCTTCTTGTTCAAGGCCACCGAAGCAGGTACGTTGGCCGCCTGGACGTTGCAGCAGTTTAGTACGAGATCAACCACCTGCGCGCAGTTGGGCAGGATGAACTTGACGCTCTCACACAGCAATTCGAAAAACGTCAAGCTGCTCGATGAAGCGCTGGTAAGCCTCGCCGAGTTCCTCCAGCCAGGTATCGAAATCCTTCACTGACGCCAGCGTGAAGGTGAAGCCCTGCACCTCTTTGCGCTCGCGCGCCGGGAGTTTGGCAAACAGTTCTTCAAAGCCGTCCAACAGGTCGAACTTGCTCATCACCACGTACAACGGCAGGCGAGTGCCTAACTCGCCACCCAGTTCCGTGAGGCGAGCGCGCAGCACGAAGGGCAGGTCACGGCGCTCTTTTTCGGTTTGCGCGAACAGCTT
This sequence comes from Pseudomonas sp. SGAir0191, assembly GCF_002812565.2. NCBI lineage: Bacteria > Pseudomonadati > Pseudomonadota > Gammaproteobacteria > Pseudomonadales > Pseudomonadaceae > Pseudomonas > Pseudomonas sp. SGAir0191. Next base: position 1,479,943 of record NZ_CP025035.2, on the reverse strand, counting down.
GGTCATGTCCACCAGCAAGACCGCGCCATTGAGCGGTCGCCGGCTGCGCCACGGTGGGAGTCCGCATTTCATGGACTAATTTCTGGACTAAAAAGTCCGAATGCCCATGAATCGGAGTGGCTTTGGCTAGAACGAAAAAAGACGCCGAAGCGTCTGATTTCAACGACTTACAGACCTCCATGGAACTCTGTAAATCTATATTTGGAGCGGGAAACGAGACTCGAACTCGCGACCCCGACCTTGGCAAGGTCGTGCTCTACCAACTGAGCTATTCCCGCAATTTGAAGCTTTACCGCTAATCGGCGTGAAGCGCCTTTACAGCCTTCACCACCACTGCACCGTGCGAACGCCACAGTATTCAAACTGGAGCGGGAAACGAGACTCGAACTCGCGACCCCGACCTTGGCAAGGTCGTGCTCTACCAACTGAGCTATTCCCGCAATGGCGTCCCCTAGGGGACTCGAACCCCTGTTACCGCCGTGAAAGGGCGGTGTCCTAGGCCACTAGACGAAGGGGACACACAACACTTTTCAGTGCACCAGCACCTGAACCTCACGATTCAGACTGGATTTTTATTTCCCGCACCGCCGTTAAGCGTTGCCGGAGAACTTGGAGCGGGAAACGAGACTCGAACTCGCGACCCCGACCTTGGCAAGGTCGTGCTCTACCAACTGAGCTATTCCCGCAATATGGCGTCCCCTAGGGGACTCGAACCCCTGTTACCGCCGTGAAAGGGCGGTGTCCTAGGCCACTAGACGAAGGGGACACGCTGCTGGCATTACTGCCTGCTTTCACTTCCTGCTGCGTTCTGCTGTGTGCTTTACGCTGCAAGTGGCGCGCATTCTAGGGAGGGATGGATAAGCCGTCAACCCTTTTGTAGAAATTTATTTAAATCAATGACTTCCCGCCCTGCCGTCCCAACTCGCCCCTGCGTTATACGAAGCCCGAGCTGAATTTCTGACGTCAGCGCCGCATAAATGTGCCAGCATTCAGCCACTGGGCAAACGGCCGATAATGAACACAGGCTGTCAGGGATTATGCAACCTCGCCCCTACACTCAATGATGCAATCCATTTCATGAGGCATTCACGGTGACACCACTACTGATCACCCTGCTCGTCGTGGCGGGTATCGCACTGCTGATTCTGATTGGCTACCTCAATAACGTGGTCGAGAACGGCAAGCTCGAGCGCGCTCGATTGAAGATCGAACTGGCCGATCGCCTGCGTCGCTGTGGCGAAATCAGTGAAACCTTCCCCGGGCAGTACATGACCCCTGGGCTGAAATTGCTGCTGACCCGGCTGGAACTCAACGTGAACCAGCGCCAGCTTGCCCTGGACAAGCACAATGCCGACATCAAGGCGCGCATCGCTGAAGTAGAAGCGCTGATCGCCAAGGGCGAGCAGATACCGGTCAACAACCCACCCAACCCGATTCTGACCGAAGCCAAGGCCAAGGACGTGCGGTTTCTGCTCGAAGCCTTGCACAACCAGATCACCCGCGCCGCGCAGGAAGGCTTTTTACCTGCTCTGGAAGCCAAGCACTGGCTCAAGGAAATTCGCCACATCCTGGTATTACTGCATATCGAGTTCTTCAACAACCTCGGCCAGCAGGCCTTGCAGAACGAACAGCCCGGCCAGGCCCGCCTGGCCTTCGAACGGGGCGTGCAATACCTGCGCAAGCAGCCCGAACCGAAGGTCTATGAAGAGCAGCTGACGTACCTTGAAAAACTGCTGGCGCGGGTGAACGCCCAAGTGCTGGATCAGCTGGCGCCGACCGAAGACGAAGAAAACGAGCTGACCGAAGGCTTGAAGACCGACGACGAGGAAACCTGGAAGAAGAAGGCGATGTACGACTGAACATCTTGCCTGTACCGGCGGCTCAGGCATGCCGCCGGTACAGGCTCAGGGCGATCAGCAGTCAGTCAGTTGCAGGAAAATCGCCGCCAGCTGCTCAAGCCCCGCCTGATCGGCTTCACTGAAACGCCCAACCGTAGGGCTGTCCAGATCCAGCACGCCCACCAGCCTGCCCTCCTTGATCAGTGGAATCACCAACTCGCTGTTGGACGCGCTGTCGCAGGCTATGTGCCCGGCAAAGGCATGCACGTCCTCTACCCGCTGGGTTTGCCGCGTGGCTGCTGCGGTGCCGCATACGCCTTTGCCAAAGGGAATGCGCACGCAAGCCACCTGGCCCTGGAACGGGCCGAGCACCAGCTGTTCATCGCGATTGATGTAGAACCCCGCCCAGTTCAGGTCTTCGATCTGGTGATAGACGAAGGCCGAGAACTGCGCGGCGTTGGCGGTGAAGTCACGCTCGTCGGCGAACAGCGCCTGGACTTGCGCCGCCAGCAGGGCGTAGCCGTCCAGGCCAGCACCACTGGCATTAAGATCGATCATCGGGTTTGCTCCAGCAATTGCAGCCCGACCCAATAGCGGGCGAACTGATAGGCACATCGGCCATTACGATTACCGCGGCCAGTAGCCCAGCGCACGGCGAGTATGTCCAGGGCTTCGTCACGCTGCCAGCGCAGCCCGGCCGGGCGCGCGAGCTGGCCGATCCAGTGCTCGACCACATTGAGGAAGTGCTCCTGGCTGAAGGGGTAGAACGACAGCCACAACCCGAAGCGGTCGGACAAGGCGATCTTGTCTTCCACGGCTTCGTTGGGATGCAACTCGCCATCGACCATCTGCCAGTTTTCGTTGTCGCTCTGTTTTTCCGGCACCAGGTGGCGGCGGTTGGACGTGGCGTACAACAGGACGTTGTCCGGGGCCTGCTCCAGGGAGCCATCGAGTACGCTCTTGAGCACTCGGTAGTCGCCCTCGCCTGCCTCGAACGACAGGTCGTCGCAGAACAGGATGAAGCGCTGCGGCAATTTCTGCAGTTGCTCGACCACCCGCGGCAGGTCGGCCAAATGGTCGCGCTCGATTTCGATCAAGCGCAGCCCCGCCTTGGCGTGCTCGGCCAGCAACGCGCGCACCAGCGAAGACTTGCCCGTGCCGCGCGAGCCCCACAGCAACGCGTGGTTGGCCGGCAGGCCATTGATGAACTGATGGGTATTGCGGCCAAGCTGGTCACGCTGCTGGTCGACCCCGATCAGGTCGCTCAGGCGGATATCCAGGCTGACCTCCAGCGGCATCAGGTAGCCACTGCGGCCGTCGCGCTGCCAACGGGCAGCCAGGGTCGCGGACCAGTCGATCTCCGGACGCGGTGCCGGCAGCAGCGGTTCGAGACGGGCCAGCACCGTTTCGGCGCGGTCCAGAAAAGCAATCAAGCGGGCGTCCATGACGACTCCTACACATTCGAATTCGGGTTGGCGGGTGGCCCGTTATCCTTGCACCGCCCCGTACAGTCGCAACGGCACGTAGCACCGTGCCATGGCGTACAAGGCTATTGGGCGATGAAACGGCCAGCCCAGGCGGTCAGCCTGATCAGGGCTGAATATGTGACAGACCCGCCAGCAGCCGCGATCGATCGGCTATGCTTGCGCAGCGCAAGGAATGTGGAACCGGCTCGGGACTCATGGATATCAAGTTCACCAATCGCCTGTCATACAAGCAAGCCCGGTTGACAGTCCTGGTTGGCTTCATCCTGGGAACATTGCTCAGTCTTGTCCAGATCGGCATCGATTATGCCAGCGAAGACGCCTCGATCAACCGCGAAGTGCGTGCGCTGCTGCAAATCAGCCACAACCCGGCCTCGCGCATTGCCTACAACATCGACTCGGAACTGGCACTGGAGTTGACCCGGGGGCTTCTGGAGTCGCCTGCCATCGTGCGTGCACGGTTGATCGACAACAACGAGACGGTGCTGGCCGACGTGGAGCGACCGCGACTCGAAGACCGCTACAGGCCGATCAGCGACTTTCTCTTCGGCGATCATCGCCAACTGCGCGACCCCCTGTTTCTCACCCACATGCCCGACGAGTACCTGGGCACGCTGTACCTGGACGTGGACACCTACCCCTTCGGCCGGCGTTTTCTCGACCGCGCCGGCCTCACCCTGCTCAACGGCTTTGCCCGCAGCCTGGTGCTGACAGGCCTGTTGCTGGCACTGTTCTACATGATGCTGACCAAGCCGTTGGTCACGGTAATCGGTGCGCTGAGCGGCGGCGATGCGCGCAAGCCCATGCAGGGACGACTGCAATGCCCGCCCGGTCATGAGCACGATGAAATCGGTGTGCTGGTGAAGGTGGCCAACCAGCAGTTCGTCAGCATGTCCACCGAGATCGAGCAGCGCCGTACGGCCGAGAATCGGCTCACCCAGTACCTCAACGAGCTGGAGAATATCGTTGCGGCCCGCACCGACGAACTCAAGGCGAGCAACGACAACCTCAGCCTGACCAACCAGGAGCTTGAACAGGCCCGGCGGCGGGCGCTGGACATGGCCCATGCACGGGCGGCGTTCCTGGCCAACATGAGCCACGAAATCCGCACGCCCCTCAACGGGATGCTCGGCATGATCGCCCTGGCGCTGGACAACCCACTGCCCGGCGAGCAGCGCCAGCAGCTGACCATTGCCCATGATTCCGGCAAAGTTTTGGTCGAATTGCTCAACGATATCCTCGATCTGTCGAAATTCGATGCAGGCCAGCTTGAACTCGAACACATCCCTTTCGACATGGCGACCTTGGTCGAGGATACCGCCAGCCTGCTGTCGCAGAACGTGGCCCAAGGGGTCGAACTGACCTGCCTGATTGCCCATGACTTCCCGGCAAGCGTGTTGGGCGACCCCACGCGGGTGCGCCAGATCGTCGGCAACCTGTTATCCAATGCCTTGAAATTCACGCGCTTCGGGCGGGTGGACGTAAGGCTTGAGCCAATGATCGGCGGCGTGCGCCTGGAAGTCCGGGATACCGGCATCGGCATCCCTGAAGATGCGCAAGCGCGTATCTTCCAGCCCTTCACCCAGGCCGGCGCAGGCATCACGCGTCAGTACGGCGGTACCGGCCTGGGCCTGGCCCTGACCCGTAACCTGTGCAAGGCCATGCACGGGCATCTGCATATCCGGTCCCAGCCCGGTTTTGGCAGCCGCTTCACCGCAGAGCTGCCCCTCAACCCCTACGCCAAGGCCGATGCGCCCGAGCCTTTGCACGCCAGCGTGGCTGCACTGACCGCAGCGGGCAGCGGCCTGCATGAGCTGATGCTTGGCCTGCTACCGGCCTTGGGCCTGGCGTATGCACGTCACGACGGCATTGAGACCGTGGCTGGCACAACCGACCTGCTGATCCTTGACGATGTGCAAGCGCTGGCCGAAGTGCGCAGGGTTTCGCAGATACCCATTCTGCTGGTCACTGCCTACGGCAATTTCCTGCCCAGCGAACAGGCGTTGGCCATGGCTCCTCTGCATCAGCTCGCACGCCCGCTGACCCGGGGGGCGCTGTACCAGACGCTGCATCGGGTATTGCAAGGGCACGATGCCGAGCATCCATTGGCAACCCCGCCCACCGCTACAGCCAAAGGCCGGGCACGCATCCTTCTGGTGGAGGACAACCCCGTCAATCAACTGGTGGCCAAGGGCATGCTGGCAAAGCTGGGGTGTCAGGTCGAATTGGCCACGCAAGGTGTCGAAGCCCTGGCGCGGCTCGAGGAGCAGGCCTTCGACCTGGTGCTGATGGACTGCAACATGCCGGTGATGGATGGCTACGAGGCCACCCGGCGGATCCGTGAGCGCGGCCGTTGGCCAGGGCTGCCGATTGTCGCACTCACCGCCAATGCAATGCCCGAGGAGCGCGAGCGATGCCGGGCGGCCGGCATGGACGATTACCTGGCCAAGCCGTTCCGGCGCGAGGATCTGCTGGCCGTGGTCGATCGCTGGGTACCGGTCAGCGGCTGAGCAGGCGCTCGATGTCCGCCTCCAATGCCTGCGGCTTGGTGGTCGGCGCATAACGCACCACCTGGCCGCTGACTGGGTCGAGCAGGAACTTGGTGAAATTCCACTTGATCTTCTGGCTACCCAGAATGCCGGGCGCCCGCTGTTTGAGCTCGGCGAACAAGGGATGGGTACCTGGGCCGTTGACCTCCACCTTGCGAAACAGCGCAAAGCTCACGCCGAAATTGCGCTGGCAGAACTGCGCGATATCACGCGCCTCACCAGGCTCCTGCTTGCCGAACTGGTTGCAGGGAAAGCCCAGCACCATCAGCCCCCGATCACGGTACCTCTGCCACAGCTGTTCCAACCCGGCGTATTGCGGCGTGAAACCGCACTGGCTGGCGGTGTTGACCACCAGCACGGCCTTGCCTGGGAAGTCGCCCAGCTTCTTGTGCTCGCCTGTAATGGTGACACAGGGAATATCCAGCAGCGATGCGGCCATGTTCGAGCTCCGGTCAGTCACGGGGGCGCAAGTCGATGCACACCGAGTTGATGCAGTAGCGCAGCCCGGTCGGTGGCGGCCCGTCGGGAAACACGTGGCCCAGGTGAGCATCGCAGCGGGCACAGGTCACCTCGGTGCGGATCATGCCGTGGGACGTGTCGCGGATCTCGATCATCGCGCTGTCCTCGATGGGGGCGTAGAAGCTTGGCCAACCACAGCCCGAATCGAACTTGGTCTGGGCATCGAACAGCGCCAGCCCGCAGCAGATGCAGTGATAGATGCCGTCGCGGCGCTCGCTGTTGTACTTGCCGCTGAACGGGCGCTCAGTGCCTTTTAGGCGGCACACCTGGTACTGCTCGGGGTCGAGCATCGACCGCCACTGTTCCAGGGTTTTCTCGATCTTTTGCATGGGGCTACCTCGGCAGGCTCAATTTCACCCTGCGCCGTCTTTTCCGGGGCGCGGGTGGCACGTATATTAGTTGGCTTCGTGTGCAAGGCGTTCAGTCTCGCACCCGCTTTGTGCCCTTACAAACCTTTCGGCCGGGCATAGCGCGTTTTCTCAATCGGGATTCCATCATGCAGTTCAGCAAATCGAACAAGCTCGCCAATGTGTGCTACGACATTCGCGGCCCTGTGCTCAAGCACGCCAAGCGCCTGGAAGAGGAAGGCCACCGCATCCTCAAGCTGAACATCGGCAACCCGGCGCCGTTCGGTTTCGAGGCGCCCGATGAAATTCTGCAGGACGTGATCCGCAACCTGCCTACCGCGCAGGGCTACAGCGATTCCAAAGGCCTGTTCAGCGCACGCAAGGCGGTGATGCAGTACTGCCAGCAAAAGGGCATCGAAGGCGTCGGCATCGAAGACATCTACCTGGGCAACGGCGTGTCCGAGTTGATCGTCATGTCGATGCAGGCCCTGCTGAACAACGGTGACGAGGTGCTCATCCCCGCCCCCGACTACCCCCTGTGGACGGCAGCCGTAAGCCTGGCCGGTGGTAAACCGGTGCACTACCTGTGCGACGAGCAAGCCGACTGGTTCCCGGACCTGGAGGACATCAAGGCCAAGATCACCCCCAACACCAAGGCACTGGTCATCATCAACCCCAACAACCCAACGGGCGCGGTCTACTCCACGGAGCTGTTGCGGGGCATGCTGGAACTGGCTCGCCAGCACAACCTGGTGGTGTTCTCAGACGAAATCTACGACAAGATTCTTTATGACGAAGCGGTGCACATCAGCACGGCCTCCCTGGCACCGGACTTGCTGTGCCTGACCTTCAACGGCCTGTCCAAGTCCTACCGCGTGGCAGGCTTTCGCTCCGGCTGGCTGATCATTTCCGGTCCCAAGCACCATGCCCTGAGCTACATCGAAGGCATCGACATGCTGGCCAACATGCGCTTGTGCGCCAACGTACCGGCCCAGCACGCCATTCAGACAGCACTGGGTGGCTACCAGAGCATCAACGACCTGGTGCTGCCGCCAGGGCGCCTGCTGGAGCAGCGCAACCGCACTTACGAGCTGCTAAACGACATCCCTGGCGTGAGCTGCGTCAAGCCTATGGGCGCGCTGTATGCGTTCCCGAAGATCGACCCGAAGGTCTGCCCGATCCTCAACGACGAGAAATTTGCCTTGGACCTGCTGCTGTCCGAGAAGCTGCTCATCGTCCAGGGCACTGCGTTCAATTGGCCTTGGCCGGACCATTTCCGTGTGGTGACACTGCCCCGCGTAGATGACCTGGAAGCGGCCATCGGACGAATCGGTAATTTCCTCAGGACCTATTCGCAGTAAGCACACGCGTCGCGGGCGCTCACAGTTGGCTGAAATCGTGGTTGAAGCTGTGAGCGCTGGCGAGCCCGCCATAGGAAAAAGAGCAGCCTTACGCGCGCCGTAGCATGTTTCTTACATTCTGCAATGCTCTATCCCACAGCCGGCTTCCCCTCCTCTGCCATACTGCGGCTTACACAGTTTGAAATAGTCCGTCGATTGAATCCCGGCGGCAGGCCCCTTATATACCCCGCAGTAAGCGACAATTCATCCGTCAGGAGAACGTAACAACCATGATGCGCATTCTGTTGTTTGTGGCCACCAACCTTGCGGTGGTGCTGGTTGCAAGCATTACCCTGAGCCTGTTCGGTTTCAACGGGTTCATGGCGGCCAACGGGGTCGACCTCGACCTTGGCAGCCTGCTCGTGTTCTGTGCGGTGTTCGGTTTCGCCGGCTCGCTGGTTTCGCTGTTCATCTCCAAGTGGATGGCGAAGATGAGCACCGGCACCCAGATCATCAGCCAGCCGCGTACCCGTCATGAGCAGTGGCTGCTGCAAACGGTCGAGGAGTTGTCCCGCGAGGCAGGCATCAAGATGCCGGAAGTGGGTATTTTCCCGGCCTATGAAGCCAACGCCTTCGCCACCGGCTGGAACCGTAACGATGCGCTGGTAGCGGTCTCTCAAGGCCTGCTGGAGCGTTTCTCGCCCGATGAAGTGCGCGCGGTGCTGGCGCACGAGATCGGCCACGTTGCCAACGGCGACATGGTCACCCTGGCGCTGGTCCAGGGCGTGGTGAACACCTTCGTGATGTTCTTCGCCCGGATCATCGGCAACTTTGTCGACAAGGTCATCTTCAAGAACGAGGAAGGCCAGGGTATCGCCTACTACGTCGCGACCATCGTGGCCGAACTGATTCTGGGCATTCTGGCCAGCATCATCGTCATGTGGTTCTCGCGCCGCCGCGAGTATCGCGCAGACGAAGCCGGCGCTCGCCTGGCTGGCACATCGGCCATGATCGGCGCCCTGCAGCGCCTGCGTGTGGAGCAGGGCCTGCCGGTCCACATGCCCGATACGCTCAAGGCCTTTGGCATCAATGGCGGCCTCAAGCAGGGCCTGGCCGGCCTGCTGATGAGCCACCCGCCGCTGGAAGACCGCATCGACGCCCTGCGCCGCCGCGGTTGATCCGCCCCACCCTGCAAAAGGCGACCTCGGTCGCCTTTTTTGTGAGTGCTCGATAACGCGGCAAGGCTGGGTAACGGTTTCAACGGCTGACCCGATAGACCCTCTCCCACAAGCTCGAGGCCCCCGCCTGCACGAACTTCGGGCTCTGCTCGATCACCTGCACCGCCTCGAGCTCATCCACTTGCCAGCCGGCGAACCCTTGCCGCAACGCGTCGTCGCTCACCGAGAACGGCGGCCCGGCCACCAACGCCTGGTCATAGTCCAAGGTCACCACCAACCCCTGGGTGCCGGCAGGCAACAAAACCGTTAGCGCTCGGACATACTGCTCCCGCATCGCCGAGGGCAAGGCGATCAAGGCCGCTCGGTCGTAGAGCGCAGTACAGTCACCCACGTCGCTGCGCGACAACGCAAAAAAGTCGCCGCACCACAGCTCTATCGGCCCATGGCGCCAGACTTCGAATGCACCTGTGTGTGAAACCTGTGCCTCAAGCCCCTGCTCACGGAAGAAATCTTCCACTGCCCGACGAGACAACTCGACACCCATCACGCGGTGCCCCTGCCCGGCCAGCCACAGTACGTCCAAACTCTTGCCACACAAGGGCACCAGTACCTTGCTGTTGGCTGCCAGATGCAAGCCAGGCCAATAGGCCTGCAGGTAGGGGTTAACTTGGGCTTGATGAAAGCCAATCTGATTGTCGGCCCACCGCTGCTGCCAGAATGCAGGTTCCATGTTTGCTCCCGATTATTCGATGGTTCATAGCCATAACTTGATTTGGATTCGATCAAGGCTTGGCCGAAGATGCGTGCATCTTAACCCTCAGGACCCTGCCATGCTGCCCAGCTTGTTCATCTCCCACGGCTCACCCATGTTGGCATTGCAACCCGGCGCCAGCGGGCCTGCACTGGCGCGCTTGGCCAAACAGCTGTCTACGCCACGTGCGATTGTCGTGGTATCGGCCCACTGGGAAAGCCGCGATCTGGCGGTAACGAGCGGCGCAAGGCCGGACACCTGGCATGACTTTGCTGGCTTTCCTGCAGCGCTGTACGCCGTGCAGTACCCAGCACCGGGCGATCCGGACCTGGCGCGACGTATCTGTGAGCGTTTGCAGGCGGCCGGGCTACCCGCTCACCCAGACGCCGAGCGGCCATTCGATCATGGCGCCTGGGTACCGTTATCGCTGATGTATCCGCAGGCACAGATCCCGCTGGTGCAGGTGTCCTTGCCCAGCCATTTGGGCCCCACGGTGCAGGTACGCATTGGCCAGGCCCTGGCCGGGCTGCGCGAAGAGGGTGTCCTGCTGATTGGCTCTGGCAGCATCACGCATAATCTTGGAGAACTGGACTGGCAGGCTGGACCAGACAAGATGGCACCGTGGGCGCTGGCCTTCAGGAACTGGATGGTAGAGAAGTTGCAGATCGACGACTCCCAGGCCCTGCTCGACTACAGGGCGCAGGCGCCGTTTGCAGTGCGCAACCATCCAAGCGATGAGCATCTGCTGCCGCTGTTCTTCGCCCTAGGCGCGGGCGGGGCTTTTGGTGTGGTGCACCAAGGCTTTGCCTTGGGTGCGCTGGGGATGGATATCTACCGATTCGATTAGGCAGCGTCTGATTGCTTGCAAAAAAAATCCCCGACCTAGGCCGGGGATTTTTCACTGCTTGGGGATCAGTCTTCGCGGTAGCGACGCAGCTTGAGCTGCTTGCCAGCGACGCGAGTGTCCTTGAGCTTGGTCAGCAGCTTCTCGAGGCCATCTTCCGGCAGCTCGACCAGGCTGAAGCTATCACGCACCTGGATGCGACCAATGGCATCACGCGCCAGGCCACCTTCGTTGAGGATGGCGCCCAGCAGGTTCTTGGCGGCGATACCGTCACGTGCGCCCAGGGCGGTACGGCAGCGTACGCGGCCTTCTGCCAGCGGCAGTGGCGCACGACGCTCGCGCTCGCCACGGTCCGGGCGCTCGCCACGTTCGGTGCGCTCGCCACGCGGTGCGAAGCTTGGCACCAGCGGCTGTTCGCGTTCTACCGCTGCCAGGTCCAGGGCTTGGCCATTGGTGGCCTTGCGCAGCAGGGCAGAAGCCAGCGCGCGAGCGCTGCAGCCCAGGTCGGCGGTCAGGCGGTCGAACAGCTCACCGTGGGTGGCTTCGGCTTCGGCAACCAGCGGCGCCAGGCTGTTGGTCAGCTTCTTGATACGGGCATCGAGCACCGCCTGGCCGTTGGGCAGGCGCGCTTCGGCAACTTTCTGACCAGTCACGCGCTCGATCACCTGCAGCATGCGGCGCTCACGGGGCGTCACCAGCAGCAGTGCGCGACCTTCGCGACCCGCACGGCCGGTACGGCCAATACGGTGCACGTAGGACTCTGGATCGTACGGCATGTCGACGTTGAACACGTGGGTGATGCGCGGCACGTCCAGGCCACGGGCAGCGACGTCGGTGGCGACGACGATGTCCAGGCGGCCATCCTTGAGCGAGTCGATCACACGCTCACGCTGGTTCTGGGCGATGTCGCCGTTCAGCGCAGCAGCCTTGTAACCCTTGGCTTCCAATGCGGCAGCCAGGTCCAGGGTAGCCTGCTTGGTGCGCACGAAGGCGATCAGCGCGTCGAACTCTTCGACTTCCAGCAGACGCAGCACGGCCGGGATCTTCTGGTCGGCATGTACCATCAGGTGAGCCTGATCGATCGCGGTGACGGTCTGGGTCTTGCTCTGGATCTTGACGTGCTTGGGCTCACGCAGGTGACGTTCGGCGATCGAGCGGATCGACGACGGCAGGGTCGCGGAGAACAGTACGGTCTGACGCGTAGCCGGGATGGCATCGAAGATCACTTCGAGGTCGTCCATGAAGCCCAGCTTGAGCATCTCGTCGGCTTCGTCCAGTACCAGGTACTGCACGGTCGACAGGACCTTCTCGTCACGACGCAAGTGGTCGCACAGACGGCCTGGGGTGGCGACGACGATTTGCGCGCCGTTGCGGATGGCGCGCAACTGCGGGCCCATCGGGGCACCACCGTAGACGGCCACGACGTTCACGCCCGGCATCTGCTTGGCGTAGGTTTCGAAAGCGGTTGCAACTTGCAGCGCCAACTCACGGGTTGGTGCCAGGATCAGGGCTTGCGGCTCGCGCTTGCTCACATCGATTTTGTTGAGGATCGGCAGAGCAAAGGCAGCGGTCTTGCCGGTGCCCGTCTGCGCCTGGCCGATCATGTCGTGACCGGCGAGGATGATCGGGATCGATTGCTGCTGAATGGCCGACGGCTCTTCATAGCCGGTGGCCACGACAGCGGCAACAATGTTCGGATTGAGATCGAGAGCGGCGAAGCCGGCGATTTCCTGGGTCATGGGTCTGCCTCTAGAGTGCATCCGCAAAGACCCATGCTCCAAAGCTGCACAAGCCATGAAAGACCGACAGGTCACCCAGGCAGCTTTGGCGGCGGGGATTTGCGAAAACGATTGAAAAAGATACTTGGGAAGGTCCGCCTAGCGGACGTGCAGCCGAAGCTGGACTCGGAGGATTTGCACCGCCTGATTTTTGAGGCCCGCTAAAAGACCGGCGCGTACTATACCTGAAATCGAACGGGACGGGAGGAATTTTTTCAGGGCGCGGGGTTTGGGGAGGATGTCGGCTGAAGGTGGCTGAAACGATACATCTTTTGCACCTCAAGGGTCGTGGTTTGGGTTATCGCCAAGCAGCTGAAACGCTACGGACTTGATGCTCGGGACCTCTGCATGACTGCGCAGCGGGCCCTGCAAGCTCATCCCAACTGCCCGGCTCAACTGGCCGGGCGAATTTCCTTGATCAACCCTTCAAGGTTATACCCCAGGCGTGGTGCCAATGCCTCGGCCCGAGCCCGCAGCCCCGCCAGGTCCAGAGTCTGCTCCAGGTCGGCTGGCACCAGCACGATCACGTTGCCCTCCTTGACCGGCAACTCCCAGTAATGGCGGTGGTACAACCCGCGCAGCAATGCCGCCCCAAGCGGCTTGCCCTCGTCGGTGGCCCACTGATTGATCACCAGCCAGCCGCCGGGATTGAGGCGTTGCTGGCAGCCCTCCAGAAACTTCCAAGCCAGATGCCCCACGCCAGGGCCATGGTCGGTATAAAGGTCGACGAACAGCAAGTCGGTCTTTTCCGTGGTTGGCAGCAGTTCGACAGCATCGCCAATGCGCACGTACAGCCGTGGGTCATCGTCCAGGCCAAGGTGCTCCATGGCCAGACGTGGCACATCCGGGCGCAGCTCGATGGCCTCGATGTCTTCGAGGGGCAGAAACTTCATGCACGCCTGGGTCAGGGTTCCGGCGCCCAGCCCCAGGAACAGCGCACTTTCCGGCTGCTCATGGCAGAGCGCCCCTACCAGCATGGCGCGGGTATAGTCGTACTCCAGCCAGCTGGGGTCCGCCGTGAACACGCAGCTCTGCTCGATGGCGTCGCCGAATTCGAGGAAACGGTAATCATCCACCTCGTACACGCTGATAACGCCAAAGGCATCCTCCACGCGTGCCAGCAACCGTTCCTGCCGTTGCGCCACCATGTGCCAATCACCCCGCAAAAGCTGCATTGTCCGTCAACGCCCGTGCTGCAACAAGCACGGTGCCAGCTGTTACTATGGCTGCCAGCCTGCAACCTACATGACCGAGCCTGAAATGACCCAAACGTGGAGCCCTGACAGCTGGCGTGCCCTGCCGATCCAGCAACAACCCGTCTACCCTGACGCTGCGCACCTGCACAAGGTCGAGCAAACCCTGGCCAGTTACCCGCCGTTGGTGTTCGCGGGCGAAGCCCGCGAGTTGCGACGCCAGTTCGCCGAGGTGACCGAAGGCCGGGCGTTTCTCCTGCAAGGTGGCGATTGTGCCGAGAGCTTCGCGGAATTTTCCGCGGCCAAGATTCGCGACACCTTCAAGGTGCTGCTGCAAATGGCCATCGTCATGACCTTTGCCGCCGGTTGCCCCGTGGTCAAGGTAGGGCGCATGGCCGGGCAATTCGCCAAGCCTCGTTCGGCCGGTGATGAGACCCTGGGGAGCGTTACCCTGCCCGCCTACCGTGGCGACATCGTCAATGGTATCGGCTTCGATGCCAAGAGCCGCATCCCCGACCCAGAGCGCTTGCTGCAGGCCTACCACCAGTCCACGGCCAGCCTGAACCTGCTGCGCGCCTTTGCCCAGGGCGGCTTTGCCGACCTGCACCAAGTGCACAAGTGGAACCTGGACTTCATCGCCAATTCGGCGCTGGCCGACAAATACCACCAGTTGGCCAACCGCATCGACGAAACCCTGGCGTTCATGCGCGCCTGTGGCCTGGACAGCGCACCCCAGCTGCGCGAGACCAGCTTCTTCACGGCCCACGAAGCCCTGCTGCTGAACTACGAACAGGCCTTCGTGCGCCAGGACAGCCTGACCGGCGACTACTACGACTGCTCCGCGCACATGCTCTGGATCGGCGATCGCACCCGCCAGCTCGATGGCGCACACGTGGAGTTCTTGCGTGGGGTGCACAACCCGATTGGGGTCAAGGTGGGCCCGAGCATGGACCCAGAGGCGCTCATCCGCCTGATCGACATCCTCAACCCCGGCAACGACCCAGGGCGCCTGAACCTGATCGTGCGCATGGGCGCGGGCAAGGTCGGGGACCATTTGCCGGGGCTGATCCGCACCGTCGAGCGAGAGGGTCGCAAGGTGCTGTGGAGTTCGGACCCGATGCACGGCAATACCATCAAGGCCAGCAGCGGCTACAAGACCCGCGACTTCGCCCAGATCCTGGACGAGGTCAAGCAGTTCTTCCAGGTGCACCAGGCCGAAGGCAGCCATGCGGGCGGTATTCATATCGAGATGACCGGGCAGAACGTCACCGAATGCATCGGTGGGGCTCGCCCGATCACCGAGGATGCCCTGTCGGATCGCTACCATACCCACTGCGACCCGCGAATGAACGCCGACCAGTCGCTGGAATTGGCGTTCCTGATCGCTGAAACATTGAAACAGGTGCGGCGCTAAACGACAGCCCCGAAACGCCAGGCAAGGACACCGCTGGGCTCACTTGCACAGCGGGTCGTCCCAGAAGTGCCGCTCGCTTTCCTGATGAGTATCGGCCCTGCTCAAACCCAGGTCGTGAAGCATGGCATCGCTCAGGCTGGCAAGCTGCTGACGCTGGCGGTGCAGCTCCAACCACCGGGTCACTCGCCCCCAGGTCGCCCGCCACAGCGGCCTGAACGAAATCACCGAAGCCTCTGCGCTGCTGATCGTACCTTTCATCGTGAAGCCCTCCGTTATCGATGGCTTCAGTCTCACGCGCCGATTAAGATCAATCCAACGAATGTTTCTGATGCCATGCATCTCGGAGATTGATGCAATGTCCCAGTACCAGAGCCTTGACGCCGACGTGTTACGCACCTTCGTTGCCATTGCCGAGCAAGGTGGCTTTACCCGGGCTGGTGAAGTGGTCAACCGCACCCAATCGGCCGTCAGCATGCAGATGAAGCGCCTGGAAGAAGATATCCTTCAGCGGCCCTTGTTCGAGCGCGAGGGGCGGCAGGTGCGCCTGACCGCCGAAGGTCAGGTATTGCTGGGGTATGCCCGGCGCATCCTCAAGCTGCACGGCGAAGTCTTCAACACGCTGCGCATGCCGCACATGGTGGGCCTGGTGCGTATCGGTACGCCGGACGACTACGCCATGCGTTTTCTGCCGAGCATCTTGTCCAGCTTCGCCAAAGCCTACCCCTTGGTTCAGGTGGAGGTGCACTGCGATACTTCACGCCAACTGATGCTGCGCAAGGACCTGGACCTGACCATCGTCACCCGCGAGCCCGGTAACGAGATCGGCCAATTGCTACGCCAGGAGCGGCTGGTATGGGCCGCGGCCGAGGGCTTCTGCCCGCACGAGCAGCGCCCCATGCCACTGGCATTGTTCAACACCGAATGCTTCTGCCGCGCCTGGACCTGTAACGCACTGGAAACCCAGGGCATCGACTACCGAGTGGCCTACACAAGCCCCAGCCTCTCAGCGATTTTTGCCGTGGTCACCGCAGGGCTTGCGGTGACCGCCCAGCTGCAGAGCCTGATCGGCGGCAATCTGCGGGTACTCGGCGAAGCCGAAGGCTTGCCTGAATTGCCGCTGGCCAACGTCATGCTGGTACGTGGCGGTCAGTCACCCTCTCCCATTACCGACTGCATGGCGCAGTACATCATCGAAGGGTTCAAGTGACACGCCTGCGGCTACAGTTCGAAACCCAGCATGACCGCGCAGGCCACCAGGAAAACGCAGAACATCGCCCGCAGCGCCTTTTCCGGTAAGGCGTGGGCCAACTTCACGCCCCAGCTGATGCTCAACAGCCCGCCTACCGCAAGCGGGATACCCACGCCCCAGTCCACACTGTGGTGCACGGCGTAGGTCACCAAGGTGACCAACGTACTCGGCGCGGCCAGGGCCAGCGACAACCCTTGCGCCACCACCTGAGTGGCACCGAACACGCTGGTCAATATGGGCGTGGCGACGACCGCGCCACCGACGCCGAACAACCCGCCCATGGTCCCGGCGAAGCAGCCGAGAACGCCAAGCCAAGGCCAGGGGTGACGCAGCTCGGTACTGGCAGGGCTGACTTTCATGAACATCCTGGCCAGGTTCCAGATCGCCAGCGCCACCAGAAAGCCCACGAAGCCCAAGCGCATGGCATGTGCGTCCAACCCCACCGCCCAGATCGACCCCAACCACGCGAACACAAAGCTACACAAGGACAGCGGCAAGGCATGCCGCAGCTCGATGCGGTTGCGTTGGTGATAGCGCCATAACGCCAATAGCACGTTGGGCACGACCATGACCAACGCCGTGCCCTGCGCCAATTGCTGGTCAAGCCCGAACAACACGCCAAGGGCCGGGATGGCAATCAGGCCGCCACCGATGCCGAAAAGCCCACCCACGGTTCCCAGGGCGACACCCAATACGCCGTACAGCACCCACTCGATCATCAGCCTTCTACTTTTATCGTGCACAGGGATCGTCATGCTAGCGGCTGCACGCTGGCAGCGAAACGCACAGCCACGCACAATGGCTGTGCGTTTCCTGCATAAGCGAATTTTTCCATGAACCCCGATGCATTGATCGATCAATTGAGCCTGTTTCTGGATGTACTGGAAACAGGGAGCTTTTCTGGCGCGGCCCGGCGTCACCCGCTGACGCCTTCAGCAGTTGCCCGGCGTATCGACAACCTGGAGCGAGCCCTAGGCAGCCGCCTGTTCAGCCGCAGCACGCACGCCGTGCGGCCAACGCCTGCAGGCAATGCGTTTGCCGAACGCGCCAGGCATGTCATCAATGAATTGCGCCTGGCCCGGGCCGAAGCGGTGTCGCTGAGCAATGCCCCGGAAGGCTTGATACGCATGGATGCACCGGCGGCCTTCGGGCGCCGTCATCTGGCACCGGCGATCGCCGATTTTCTGGTGGCCTACCCTGGCCTTGACGTGCAGTTGCGCTTGATCGACAGCTTCGTCGACATGCACGGTAGCCATTTGGGGGAAGTCGACCTGGTGTTACGGGCAGGTCCGCTGGCCGATACACGCCTGGTGGCGACACCCCTTGCCGACATGGTGCGCATCGCCTGCGCCAGCCCCGCCTACCTGGCGGCACGGGGCTTGCCCAAGTGCCCCAGCCAATTGCCTGGGCATGACGGCCTGGACTGGGACGGCCTGGCCCCCCCGTTCGCCTGGCGATTCGAGGTGGACGGCCAGACACGTCTGTACCGGCCCTCGCGCATGCGCATGGTTGCCAACAATGCCGAAACCCTTCTGTTCGGTGCCTTGGCCGGGCTGGGAATCGCCCATTTGCCGACGTGGTTGACCAGTGAATACCTGCTGCGCGGGGAATTGATCGCGCTTTTTTGCGACGCTGGCTTGCCGCAACCGGAGACGAGCGGCATTTATGCACTTCGCCTTGAACATGAAACGAACTCTCGCAGCCGATTGCTGCTCGAATTCCTCAAGAGCCGCTTTAGCCCGGTCCCGCCGTGGGATCTGGCACTGCGCAGTGAATTACGCTGGTAGTAAGCGTACCCACCATCAGCGTGCTAGTTTCTTATTCAACGAATTCAAGGACCTGCATGAACGCCGATAACAAAGCCTCTGGCGCCGAACTGCTACTGGAGAACCAGGTCTGCTTCGCGCTGCATTCCACCTCGTTACTGATGACGAAGGTGTACAAGCCCTTGCTTCAGGCCCTAAACCTGACTTACCCGCAATACCTGGCGATGCTGGTGTTGTGGGAGCACGATGGTTTGACCGTGGGCGAAATCAGCCAGCACCTGCTCACTGACCCAGGTTCACTGACACCGTTGCTCAAGCGCCTGGAAAGCGAAGGCCTGCTCAAGCGCACCCGCAGCCGTGAAGATGAGCGGGTTGTGCTGGTGCAGCTGACAGACAAAGGGCGCAAGTTGCAGAAGCAGGCTGAAGAAGTGCCTCAGCTGATTCTCAAGGCCAGTGGGCGTACCCATGAGGGGCTGCAAAAGCTGCAGGCAGATTTGCTGGCACTGCGCGAGAACTTGCAGAGGACGTTGTAAGGGGGGACCTTGGGTTGGAGCGGCGCTGAGCAGAGGCGGTGCTGTAAAACCCAGTTTTGCGTGGGATTAACAGTTGGGGCCGCTTCGCGGCCCCAGATAAGCACCAGGCAGTAGCGGTGCTTCAGGCTACCCAGGAAGCATTACTTCTTGGAGCGACCCTTGAAGCTGTTGTCGCGGGTGTCGATGTCGATCCACTCGTCGATCTGAATGAAGTCCGCCACCGAGATCTCGGTACCGTTGCTCAGCTTGGCAGGCTTCATGACCTTGCCCGAGGTGTCGCCGCGCGCAGCGTTCTCGGTGTAGACAACTTTACGGCTGATGGTGGTCGGCAGTTCTACCGATACCAGGCGGCCTTCGAAGAAGACGGCTTCACAGACATCTTCCATGCCTTCTTCGATGTACGGCAGAACGGCTTCGATGTCTTCGGCGTTCAGCTCGTACATGGTGTAGTCGGTGGTGTCCATGAAGGTGTATTCATCACCGTTGATGAACGACAGCGTGGCTTCCTTGCGGTCCAGGATCACGTCGTCCAGCTTGTCGTCCGCACCGTATACGGTTTCGGTCTTGTAGCCGGTCAGCAGGTTCTTGAGCTTGGTCTTCATGATCGCGCTGTTACGGCCCGACTTGGTGAACTCAGCTTTCTGAACCAGCCACGGGTCGTTGTCGATCCGCAGGACGGTACCGGGTTTCAGTTCTTTACCAGTTTTCATTACGCAGTATCCGAATCTGGATGGATTTATAAAAATCGAGGCCGCATATCATAGCGAATTTCCACAAAAGTGTACTAGCGCCTTGGCAAGGTCCGGCCCAGCGGCCTGCTGAGCAGCCCAACAGCGGGCATGCTGCTGCAATTGCGCCCAATACGGGCGGGCTGCGCGCCAGGCCTGCGCCATGTCCTGGTCCATGTTCCAGGCGCGCCACAGCCCGAGCAGGGCAGCTTGCGCCTCGTCCGACAAGCCACGTCGATAAAGCGCCAGGAACGCCTCGAGTTTTTCCCAGTGAGCGTTTTCTTCCTGCACGTAGATGTGCCAAAGCATGGGCTTGGCGGCCCACTGGGCGCGAACGAAGGAATCTTCGCCCCGTACGGCGTTGAAATCGCAGCTCCACAACAGCCGGTCAAAGTCGTCCTGACTGACGAAAGGCAACACCTGCACCGTCAATGACCCGCGCACATGCACATCGCCTGCCTCCAGCTGCTTTACCCCCAGCCACTGCGCAAGCCCGGCGATGCTCCGCCCTTGCGGTACCAGCACATGGCACGCCTGCGGGTCGGTGGCCAGCGCTTCCAGCCAGTTGGCAAGCTGCGGGTTCTCGTAGGCAAATAGCATGATCAACAGGGCATTCTGCGCAGGCGCCACCCCCAAGGCCTCAAGGAACGTCGCGCGCGATCGGCTGGACGACTCGAAGGCATCACGCCTGGGCAGCAGGTCATGCTCGCGAAGCAGTCCACCGGTCTTTTCGGTGAAGCCTGGGAAGAAAAACACCTTGCGCAGCCCATTTGGCTGCGGTGAAGGCAGCCCGTGACAACCCTCCACCCAAGGCTCAGCACTCAGGTATTCAAGGTTCAGCCACACAGGCGGGTTGTTGCGTAGTCGCATGGCCTGGATAAAAGCGTCGGGCAGTTGGCAGGCGAATGCGCCGATCACCACATCACCCGGCTCCACCGGCACCCAGGTAGGCGACCACTGACGCACCTCCACACCCCGCAGCCATTGCTGCGCCGCCGTGGCGTCTGCGCCAGGGCACATGGGCACGAAGGCATTGAGGTCATCAACCCACAAGCGTACGGCCACCTCGTGCTCGGCCACCAGTTGCCGGGCCAGGCGCCAGGTCACACCGATATCGCCGTAGTTGTCCACGACGCTGCAAAAGATGTCCCAAGTGGCTGTCATGCTGGGCTCCCTAACCCGTGCCAAAGCTGCGGATTCTGCGCATAAATTGTCACCAAAGACAGCCGTGGGCGAAAAAAGGCCGGCTTGCATGCAACAATGCGCCAGTGCCCACCTTGCCAGGAAGCAACCATGCCCCGTCGCCGCGAATTGACGATCACACTCAAACCCTTGCCGCTGATACTGAGCATTGCGCTGGGGCTATGGCTGGGCGCCCTGGCCATTGCTGCCAGCCTGTGGCTTGCAGACCAGCTTATGCCCACCCCGGCCGAAGCACCGGCGTCAGCCACCACGCAAGACGCCCCCCACGTCACTACGCCCCCGACCGTCACCCAGCCACCGGACGCCCAGGGCGAAATGTTCGAGCGTTACAAAGACATGCTGCACAAGCAGCAACTGGAACAGGCTGCCGAAGCCGCCCAAGGCAATCCGCGCAACCTCAACAGCCCCAAGTGCCAGTTCTGGTTGCAGCAGAATCGCACGGCCCCCACAGACAAAAGCCAGGCCAACGTGCTGGAGTTCTGTTACTGATCATGAACAAGCCCCACCTGATAGCGCAGATCATCACGGCCCTTGAACACGACCTGGATGTGGTAACCCGGGCAGCGCAGAGCGCCTATGAAGCTGCGACTGCCGAAGAAAACATCGCCGAGAACAAGTACGACACGCTGGGGCTGGAAGCCTCCTACCTGGCCACCGGCCAGGCCCGGCGCAGCGCCGAAATCCGCCAGGCACTGCACACCTACCGGCAACTGAAGCTGCGTGACTACGACCCTCAGCAAGGGGTGCAGGTAAGCCAGGTGGTCACCTTGGAAGATGAACAGGGCCAATGCCGCAGGCTGATCATCGGGCCAGAGGCGGCCGGGCTGAAAATCGGCACGGGCGATGGGGTGGTCATGGTGATCACGCCGCGCTCACCTTTGGGGCAACAACTGATGGGCAAGCACATTGACGACGAGGTCTGTCTCAATGCCACACGCTGGACAGTCGTCGAGGTGATCTAGCGCCTGCCCTCAATCGCCCCCAAGCGCTGCTCCATAAGCTCTAGAAAGGCCCGGGCGGCGGGTGTCGGATGGGCGGACCAGATCGCGTACAGGTGCCGCACTGGCGCATCGAGCAGTTGCACCACGGCCACGCCGTCAAAGCCCTGGGCCACCCGCTCCGGCACCAGGCCGATGGCCATGCCGCGCTGCACGAACTTCTCCACCAGGCGCACATGACCGATCTCGAACTGCACCCGACGGTGCAGCCCTGCCGCCTGGAAAGCCTCGTCGGTCTGCCGGCGTGCACCCGTGCCTTCCGGGAAATCCACCAGCACCTCCCGGACCAGGTCGGCGAGCGTCAGTTGCCCGTGTCCGGCCAGGCGGTGGGTGGGTGGAAGCACGGCGACGAGTGCTTCCCGAGCCAGCAGGCGATGCTGCACACCCTGCACGCCCTCGCCTTCCCACAAGCCGATGAAACCCACATCCAGGCGGCGTTCGAGCACATCGGCGACCAGCAGTTCGCTCTTGGCCGTGAGCCAACGCACGTCGACATCCGGATAGTGCCCGTGAAAATCGGCAAGCAGATCGACCAGGTCCAGGGCCGTCAGCGAGCTGATTTCGCCAATGGTTAGTCGACCGCGAACCTGGCCACAGGCGGCGGCCACATCGTCGGCGATGCGTCGCGCTGCCTCCACGGCTGGCCGGGCGCTGAGCACGAACGCCTCGCCTGCCGGGGTCAGGCACACCCGGCGCGAGGTGCGCTCGAACAGGCTCACGCCCAGCTGGCCTTCCAGCCTGGCCACCTGATGACTGAGGGCCGACTGCACCACATGGCAGCGCTCGGCGGCACGGGTAAAACTGCCGGTCTCGGCCACGGCCAAGGCGTATTCGAGCTGTTTGAGGTTCATGGATCTATCTGCTTTCACGATCGATGGCGTGAGAACTATACATTGGTGTCATGCGTATCGGATGGCGATAATCTTCTCCACTTCACTGCCTGTCACGAGACCCCCAATGCACACCCCAACCCTCAGCCGTGCCCTGATTCTGCTGATGGCCACGGCCACTGGCCTGGCCGTGGCCAGCAATTACTACGCTCAACCCCTGCTGCACAGCATCGCCCAGCAGTTCGGCCTGAGCACTGCCAGCGCCGGCAGCATCGTGATTGCCGCGCAGCTCAGCTACGGGGCCGGCCTGTTGCTGCTGGCACCGCTGGGCGATCTGTTCGAACAACGCCGGCTGATCACCGTGATGACCGTGATCGCCACGCTTGGCCTGGTGATCAGTGCCTGTGCCCCCAGCCTGCCCTGGTTGATCCTGGGCACCACGTTGACCGGGTTGTTTTCCGTGGTGGCGCAGATCCTGGTGCCCATGGCCGCCTCGCTGAGCGAGCCCAATCAACGGGGACGTGCCATCGGCACCCTGATGAGCGGGCTGTTGCTGGGCATCTTGCTGGCGCGTACGGCCGCAGGCTTCATGGCCGAACTGGGCGGGTGGCGCAGCATCTACGTGCTGGCTGCGGTGCTGATGGGGATCACGGCCCTGGCCCTGCACCGTAGCCTGCCGGAGCATCACAGCCATGCAGGCCTGCGGTATCCGGCCCTGATCGGCTCCGTGTTCCGCCTGTTCATCGAAGAGCCGGTGCTGCGCCTGCGCTCGCTGCTGGGCCTGCTGGCGTTCAGCCTGTTCGCGCTGTTCTGGACGCCCCTGGCATTTCTGCTGGCCAACGAGCCTTATCACTACTCCGACGCGGTGATCGGCCTGTTCGGCCTGGCGGGTGCGGCCGGGGCGCTTTCGGCCAACTGGGCCGGGCGGCTGGCTGACCATGGCAAGGGCTCGCTGGGGACTACGGTGGGGCTGGTGGTCTTGCTGCTGTCCTGGGTACCGCTGGGCTTTGCCGAGCAGTCCTTGCTGGCCTTGCTGCTGGGCGTGCTGATGCTCGACCTGGCCGTGCAGCTGGTGCATGTGAGCAACCAGAACGCGGTTATCGCCCTACGCCCCGAAGCGCGGACCCGTCTGAACGCGGGCTATATCACATGCTATTTCATCGGTGGCGCCCTGGGGTCGCTGCTGGGCACGCAACTGTTCCAGCGCCAGGGCTGGCCAGGCATCGTGCTGGCAGGCCTGGTGATTGGTGCGTTGG
Source organism: Pseudomonas sp. SGAir0191 (assembly GCF_002812565.2). NCBI lineage: Bacteria > Pseudomonadati > Pseudomonadota > Gammaproteobacteria > Pseudomonadales > Pseudomonadaceae > Pseudomonas > Pseudomonas sp. SGAir0191. The sequence continues at coordinate 1,456,145 of NZ_CP025035.2, read as the reverse complement.
CGTTGATCGTTTGGTGGGTAGCCGCGCGTAAAGCCAAACCCGAAGCCTTGGTGCGCCAGTAGCCGTGCCTACGGGGGCTGCTTGGCGCGCAGCCCCGCCCTAAGACGGCCCCTAAGGCTTTTGTCTGCGCCCATTACCTGAAGCGACTGATACTATGCGGCCTTTTTCACGGCCTGTGCCGCGCCTTCAGGAGCTCCATGCATGCCCCCGCGTCATCCTCGCTTGCCCCTTGGCCTTTTGAGCCTGGGCTTGGCTCTGCAATGCCCTACGGCGTTCGCAGCCCAAGGGGTGCAACTGGACCCGCTTGAGGTATCCGATACCTACGGCAACGATGGCTATCAGGCACGTGAAGCTGCCGTGGGCAGCTTCCAGGCTGCACCGCTGCTTGACACCCCGGCATCGATCAGCGTTTTCAGCCAGCCTTTGCTGGAGGATCGGCAGGTACGCCTGCTCAGCGAAGTGCTGCAAGGCGACGCTTCGGTGGGGGAAAGCTACGCACCGGTCGGGTACTACGAGAACTTCAACGTGCGCGGCTTCGAGCTCAACGCCGCCACCAGCTACCGCCTCAACGGCCACACCCTCGTCGGCGAGCAGAACGTGGCCCTGGAGAACAAGCAGCAGGTGGAACTGCTCAAGGGTCTGTCGGGGCTGCAAAGCGGCGTGTCGTCGCCAGGCGGCCTGGTCAACTATGTGACCAAGCGGGCCGAGCCCGTGCGCCGGGTCACGGTGTCCACCAACGAGCAGGGCGAACGTTACCTGGCCACCGACGTCGGCGGCTGGTTCGGCGACCAGCAGCAGTTTGGCCTGCGGGTGAACCTGGCGCATGAGGACATCCGCTCCTATGTCGCGCATGCCGACGGCCAGCGTGATTTCGCGGCGCTGGCGTTTGACTGGCAGATCAGCCCGGACGCCACCTTGCAATTGGATGCCGATTACCAGCACCGCCAGCAACGCTCGGTACCGGGTTATCAGTTGCTGGGCGGTACGCGCCTGCCTCACGACGTGGACCCCAAGGACCGCCTGGCCTACCAGCAGTGGGCCAAGCCTGTGCAAACCGATTCGCTGAACCTGGGCGGGCGCCTGGAGTACCGCTTCAGCGAGGCCTGGACAGGCACCGTCAGCGCCTCACGCAGCCAGGCGGTGATCGACGACTACAGTGCCTTTGCCTGGGGGTCGGGCGAAGGCGCCTTTTTCAGCAGTGCCGGCGACTACGACATCTATGATTTTCGCAGCCCCGACGACACCCGGCGTATCGACGAAGCCCTGGCCACGCTCGATGGGCGCTTCGATGCGCTGGGCCTAGGCCACGCGTTGACCCTGGGCACCAGCGCCCAGCGCCGTACACTGGACCTGCGCCCGTACTACAACGTGTGGCTCGGCACCGGCACCCTGGGCGAAGCCGCGCCTGCCCTTCCCCCCTCAGATCAACCCGTCGGCGCCAGCGAAAGGCGCCTGGACAGCCGCCAGTACGGGCTCTTCGTCACTGACCGGGTGACGTTCAATGAACACTGGCAAGCCATACTGGGCGCCCGGGAAGTGCGTCTGGATGAACGCACCTGGGACGAAACCGGCACTGCCGGGAGGCACACTCGCCAGTATCAACTGCTGCCCAACGCAGCGCTGGTCTACAAACCTGCGCCAGACACCACCCTTTATGCCAGTTATGCCAAAGGGCTTTCGGCGGGCGGCACTGCACCTTGGTTTACCCAAAACGCTGCGCAAATCCTTGCCCCTACCCTCTCGCGACAGCTGGAAGTGGGCCTCAAGCATGACTGGGAGGCACTGAGCGTGAGCGCTGCGTTGTTCCAGATTCGTCAGGCGTACCAGTACGCGCGCCCTGACGGCGACGGCGTCTTCACCTATGTGCAGCAAGGCCAGCAGAAAAACACGGGGCTGGAACTCGGGGCCAGCGGTTGGGTGACAGCCAACTTACAATTGCAGGCCAGCGCGGCCGCCATTCGTGCGCGGGTGGTGGGCAGCGGCATCGCTGAGCGTGAGGGGCATCAGGCCATCAACGTGCCAAGGTTCCGGGTAGCCCTGCAGGCGCAGTACAGCCTGCCGGTGCCAGGGCTGGCGCTCTTGGGCGGGGTCCGCTACAGCGCCCGCAAGTACGCCGACCATGCAGGCAACGTGGCGGTGGGCGGGTATACCGTGTTCGACCTGGGCGGGCGCTACCAGACGCGCGTCGGGGGGTATGACACGGCCCTGCGGCTGACAGTGGACAACGTCTTCGACAAACGTTATTGGCGGGATGTGGGGGATTATCTGGGGGATAACTACCTGTTCCAGGGGGCGCCGCGTACGGCACGGTTATCGGCTTCGGTGAGTTTTTGAGTTGTAGTGGGGTGAGTGGGATTACTAGCTTCGCAGCAGGCATTGCCGGGGGCCGCGGCGCGGCCCATCGCGGCACCAGGCCGCTCCTACAGGGATACCGCGTGCCCCCTGAGTTCACGCTGTACCTGCGTATTAACGACCCTGCACCACACCCGAAGGCTATTGAATCCAGCGTAGGAGCGGCCTTGTGCCGCGATGGGCCGCAGCGCGGCCCCGGCAATACCTGCTCCAAAGCTGCAGCCCGTGCCTCACACACCACCGGCAACCCCAACAGCTATCCCAAAAACAAAAAGCCCCCGTGCTTTTCAGCACAGGGGCTCTTCGTAGAATGTGGCGGTGAAGAAGGGATTTGAACCCTTGATACGATTTCTCGTATACACACTTTCCAGGCGTGCTCCTTCGACCACTCGGACACTTCACCGTTTCTCTTCAAGCCGTACGGCCTGTCGAGGTGCGCTAATTTAGTGAAAGACGTTTCCTTTGGCAAGCATTTTTTTCAGTTTTTTCATGCATTTGCATCCGGCCGTCGTCAGCGGCTGACTGGCCGGTCAGCCTTGCTGCTTTACCTGGCCTGCGCCGCTGGGTAACGTCAGCGCCACGCCAACAAAAGGACTCTGCCATGAGCGAGCTGATCACCTACCATGCCGAAGACGGCATCGCCACCCTGACCCTGAACAATGGCAAGGTCAATGCCATCTCGCCGGAGGTCATCGACGCGTTCAATGCAGCACTTGATCGCGCCCTCGAGGCCCGGGCGGTGGTGATCATTACTGGGCAACCAGGCATTCTGTCGGGCGGCTACGACCTGAAAGTCATGACCCGCGGCCCCAAAGAAGCCATCGAGTTGGTCACCGCAGGCTCCACCCTGGCGCGCCGTCTGTTGTCGCATCCGTTTCCAGTGGTGGTGGCCTGCCCGGGCAACGCCGTGGCCAAAGGGGCGTTCCTGCTGCTGTCGGCCGACTACCGCATTGGCGTCGAGGGCCCATACAAGGTGTGCCTGAACGAAGTGCAGATCGGCATGACCATGCACCACGCGGGCATCGAACTGGCCCGTGACCGCCTGCGCCGCTCGGCCTTCCACCGCTCGGTGATCAACGCCGAAGTGTTCGATCCCCAAGGGGCGGTGGATGCAGGCTTTCTGGACAAGGTCGTGCCCGCCGAGCAACTGATGGATACCGCCTTGGCTGCAGCACAAGCGCTCAAGCAGCTGAACATGCTGGCCCACAAGAACACCAAGCTCAAGGTCCGCAAGGGCCTGCTCGAAGCCTTGGACAAGGCTATCGAGCAAGACCAGCAACACATGGGGTGACCCCATCACCTGCACAGATCGCCCACCCAACCTACACCAAGGTTTGCCCCGGCCAGTGCACAGTCGTACACTGCCGGGCGACTGTCTGGTGTGAGTCGTACCATGCTTTACGTTCTTCGCATGTTCCTGCTGGCGCTGCATTTTCTCGCCGTTGGCGCCGTGGGGCTGATCATCGGCCTGTGCCGCCCGTTCAACCCCGATAACAGCCGCGTGTTCGCCCGGCTCTACAGCGTGCCGGCCACCTGGCTGATGCGCCTGAAGGTCCAGGCTCAGGTGGGGCCTTTGTGGGATCAGCCGCCTGGCTGCGTCATCATCGCCAACCACCAATCCAACTTCGACCTGTTCGTCCTGGGCCAGGTGGTTCCGCAACGCACCGTGGCCATCGGCAAGAAAAGCCTGGGCTGGATTCCGCTGTTCGGGCAGTTGTTCTGGCTGGGCGGCAACGTGCTGGTCGACCGCAAGAACGCCTATCAGGCCCGCAAGGCGCTGCAAAAGACCACCCGCGTCCTGCAGAACGACACCTCCATCTGGATATTCCCTGAAGGCACACGCAACGCCGGTGAACAGCTACTGGCGTTCAAGAAAGGCGCATTTCACATGGCCATCGAGGCCGGGGTACCCATCGTACCGGTGTGCGTGAGCCGCTATGCACACCGGCTGGACCTCAACAGCTGGCGCCGCCGGACGGTGATCGTGCGCTCCTTGCCCCCCATTGCCACCACCGGCATGACGCAACAAGACCTGCCTGCGCTGATCGAGCAGTGCCGCACGCAAATGCAGCAGTGCATCGACCGGATGGAAAACGAACTGTCCTGACCCGTTGCTCTCGCGCCCGCTACAGCCCAAGCTGTAAGGCGTGTTCAACCACAAGAAAGCGGGCAGTCATGGGGCGAGTCGTGGCAGCGGCGGTATACAGCGCCGGTAGGAAGGTCACCAACATCAGTATCGATGAAGGCAGCGAGTGGGCACGCAAACCGGGCCACTTCGTGTGGATCGGGCTGGAGGAGCCCGACGCCGAAGCGCTGGCCAACCTGCAGCGCCAGTTCAACCTGCACGAACTGGCCATCGAAGACGCCCTGGAGAAGCACAGCCGGCCGAAGCTGGAAACCTTCGGCGACGCCTTGTTCATCGTCACCTATTCACCAGTGCGCCAGCAGGGTCGGCTGGAGTTCATCGAAACCCACATCTTCGCCGGCACTGGCTACGTGATTACCTGTCGCAATGGCCATTCCAAATCCTATGCCCTGGTGCGCGAGCGCTGCGAAGCACGGCCGTTGCTGCTCGAACACGGGGAGGACTTCGTGTTGTATGCGCTGCTGGACTTCGTTACCGAAAACTACCAGCCAGTCAGCGAGGCGATTCACGGGGAGATCGAAGCGCTGGAGCAGAGCGTGCTGGGCGGTTCGCTGCTTGAAGCCGACATCCGTCGCCTGCACAGCCTGCGGCGCGATCTGCTGCGCCTGCGCCGCTATGTGGCGCCCATGGTGGAAGTGAGCGAAGAACTGCAGCGCCTGAGCTTTCCCTTCATCGACAAGAACATGCGCCCGTACTTTCGTGACGTCCAGATCCACGTGACCCGGCAGATGGAAGACCTGGCCGGGATTCGCGACATTGCCAGCCAGACCATCGAGATCGGCATGCTGCTCGAAGCGTCTCGCCAGAGCATCGTGCAGCGCAAGTTCGCCGCCTGGGCGGCCATTCTGGCCTTCCCCACTGCCATCGCCGGCATCTACGGGATGAACTTCCAGAACATGCCCGAGCTGAGCTGGCACTACGGCTATTACGTGGTCCTGGGAGTGATCGCGGCCGGGTGCACAGGCCTGTTCGCCAGCTTCAAGAAATCCGGCTGGTTGTAACCAGGATAGGGGTCACCGGGCGACCCCTGCCCTGTCAGGCCGCGTTGTGCTTGCTAGCCGGTTGCTGGATGAAACGCAACATCCATTCGCCTACCACGTCACCCTGATGTTCGGTGGCGAGGCTGGCGACGGCCTGCTGGTAGACCTCATCGCCTAGATGCGCCTGGCGTGCGTCGAGCAAGGCCCGGGAGTAGTCGTGTACGAACTCCGGGTGGCCTTGGAAACACAGCACCTGATCGCCGATGCAATACGCGGCATTGGGGCAGAAATCACTGGACGCAATGACCGTGGCGCCTTTGGGCAATTCGGTCACCTGGTCCTGGTGACTGATCAGCAAGGTCAGCTCCGATACTTGAGGTTGCATCCATGGTGCACGCGCTGCCAGTGAATAACGGTGTACGCCAACGCCCCAGCCCTGCTCCGCTCGCTCCGCTTTGCCGCCCAAGGTCAACGCCAGCAGCTGGTGACCGAAACACACACCCAGCAGCTTCTCACCCCGGTCATACAGCTTGAGCAGATAAGCCTTGAGCGTCTGGATCCAAGGATCGGAACCGAACGAATCGGCCTTGCTGCCCGTCACAAGGTAAGCATCGAACTTAAGGTCATCTGCGGGATATTCACCGTTCATGACGTTATAGACACTGAACTGTGCTGTGATCGGCTGACGGGCGAAGAGCTGCTCGAACATCCTGCCGTAGCCTTCGTACTGCGCCGTCAATTCCGGTCGCAGAACATCGGTTTCAAGGATGCAGATGCGTAACGACATAGGGATAGTCCTGAACGACATGGATGGAAAACAGCTATAGAGCGTGACGCGAAAGGCACGTACAAGCAAGAGGGTCGCGCAGACGAACGGTGCGCTTTGGGCTGAAACGGCACAAAAACACCCAGCCTGTCTAGGTGAAGCCTATCAGCGCGATGGCTTAATGCTTTAAAACGAAATGTTATAGGCCGCAGGTAGTTAGAACAAAGGGTTCTCAATATTGAATGATGTACGCCCTACTGTTGCAGTATGTCCACATTCATGAGGCAAGCCGTGCCGGCGCCAGTAGGGGCCATTGCGATCGACCCGACGTGTGACAAGGAAGCCAACGGGTATTTAGGAATAACAACAAGAAGGCGGTCCGCCATGTTCAGACAATCGAAACTTCGCCAAGCTGGGCTCATTCTTTTCGCAACCACGCTGTTGCTGATAGTGCCAAACCTGACACGCCTGTTCGGCTAAGGCGGGTGGTGGCGGTAGCAGGCGGCATAGCGGTAACCTGCTGGCCCTGATGGCCGGAGTATCCCATGCGCCCATGCATTGCCTTGGCAGCCTTGCTGTCGTGCCTGCCGCTTTCGGCGGCCCAACTGCACCTTGAACTTGGCACTGGCCAAAAGCAGTGGAGCAGCGAACAGTTGCTCGCACATCCCCAAGCCAAGGCGGTGGACATTAGTGAGGACGTTTCCTATAAGCGCCCCATGCGCTATCGCGCAGTGCCCCTCGCGGCGCTGCTCAACGGTGTGCAGCCTGAGGACCACCTGCAGGCCATTGCAGCCGATGGCTTTGCGGCAGAAATGCCCGCTGGCCCTCTGCTTCAACCCGGCCCGGCGCAGGCCTGGCTAGCCGTCGAAGACCCAGCCGCCCCTTGGCCGCCCCTAGGTAAGGGAAAACCGAGTGCAGGGCCGTTTTATTTGGTGTGGACGGCGCCGCAAGCAAGCGGCATTCGCCCCGAACAATGGCCCTTTCAGATCTCCACGATACGTAAGCTAGCGTCTGTCGAGCAGCGCTTCCCGGCGTTGCTGCCGGACCCCGACCTGCCGGGCGGCAGCCCCGTGCGACAAGGCTTTGCATTGTTCCAGCAGAACTGCCTGGCCTGCCACCGTCTGAACGGTGCAGGGGATGCGCAGGTAGGGCCTGATTTGAATGTGCCGCACAACCCGACCGAGTATTTCCAGCCGGGTTACCTGCGCATGCTGATTCGGGACCCACAACGCTTGCGGCAATGGCCCCAGGCGAAAATGCCGGGCTTTGCCCCAAGCGTGCTGAGTGATCAGGAACTCGATGCGCTGTTGGCCTACCTGCGGCACATGGCCACGCGCAAATCCTGAGAAAATCGGGCCGCAGGGCGGCCCAATGGCCTAGGCCGTGAGGCGCTCGTGCTTGACCCCCCACCCCTCTACTTCGCCGCCATAAGGCGTGACAACCTGTTCGAAGGCCTCCTCGAAGTCGCCAATGCCACCGTGGGTGGCGAACATGATTTTACTGAGTTCCAGGTGCCAGGCACCGTCGTCGAGTTCGGTCACCTGAGCGTTGAGCGACTCGCCACGAAACTCCCCGGCTGCGCGGCGCGCAGCGGCTTCATCCGGAAAAACGGCATAGAACTCGATGGGGTGGATCTGGGTGAAATCGAAGCCACCTGCCTTCATCTGGCGCAGGACGTTGCTGCTGATATCGTCGTGTTGGCTGCTCATGAATCGTCCTCCTGAATAACGCAGTGGATAGACTTTCCGTGCACGGGCACCTGCCCCAAATCGTCGGGCAGTTCGAGCTGATACAAGACGCGGGTGGGAACGGTGCCGCCTGCGCAGCCGGCGGGCACCTTCATGCAGCGTAGTGCCCAGGCGGACGCTACGCAAACCGTGAATCAGGGCGCCTCTTCGATGCTGGTGATGGTGACGCCGCTGTGTTCTTTCAGCCAGCGCGCCGTGGGGGACACCGCGCGATCCTGAAAATCGTTGAGGTCCAGCTCATCCATGACCGGGAACAACCGCGTGCGGATGGCACGGGCGGCGTCTTCCTCGCTGGGGCGATGTTCGGCCTGCAGCACAATCGAGGTCGGTGCGCCTTTCTGGTCGGCAAAGATGACTTCCCACTCTTTCATCGAACGAGCCCTCTCAATCAAACGACACCTTAATGCGATGCCTGAATAAATGACCTTGGCCCTCGGGGAATGTTCAGAAAGTTGAACACTCGTCGACCTGAGCCGCCAGGTAGCGGCTCAGGCCGGGGTGTAAACAGGGTTACTTCGGCGTGCCGTGCACCACCCCTGCCGTGTTGTCCAGCAAGCTCTTGGTGGCCGTCTGGATGTAGGCTTCGAGCTGCTTGAGCAGCTGCGGCTGGTCGGGGCTTTCGATGAGCTCGGCCTTGAACTCGCGACCCAACTGATAGCGGTACAGGCGCGGGGTCATGTCCTTGGACTCGATCAGGATACGGTCGCCCTGTACCAGCCCCACGATCTGCTCGCTACCCGAAGGCTTGATCATGCCGATGCCTGGGTCGCCCTCAGGCAGGTTGAGCAAGTCGCGCCCCCAGCACTGATGGCGCGTCTGGCCGCCCAGGCGACCCATGATGGTCGGCACGATATCGACCTGGGTGCCCACGGTGTGGTTGACCGCACCGAATTTCTCCTGGATGCCCGGGGCAATCAGCAGCAGCGGTACGTTGAACCGTCCCAGGTCCAGTTCGGTGACCTGTTGATGGTTGCCGAAACCATGGTCCCCCACGATCACGAACAAGGTGTCCTTGAAATAGGGCTCCTTGCGCGCCTTCTCGAAGAACTGGCCCAAGGCCCAGTCCGAGTAGCGCATGGCCGTCAGGTGTTCATCCAGGCGGCCTTGCCCGGTGACCTTCTCCACCGGCAGGTCCTTGGGCAGGGCGTACGGCGTGTGGTTGGACAGGGTCTGGAGCAAGGCATAGATCGGCTTGCTGCCATCGTGCTTGGCCAGTTCCTGGTTGCCGCGGTCGAACATGTCCTGGTCGGACACGCCCCAGGTCGGGTCGGAGAACACCGGGTCGACGAAGTCCTGCCGGCCGATGAAGGTGGTCATGCCCTGGTTGCCGAAGAACCCGGACTGGTTGTCCCAGGCGAAGTCGCCGTTGTAGACGTACACGTCGTCGTAGTCGCGGGCGCTGAGCAAGGCCGGCAGCCCGGACAGCTTGTGACCGCCCTCCGGCGTCTGCATCAGGTACTCGAAGCCGGGCAGGTTGGGGAAGCACGCCATGGTGGCGAACATGCCCTGGTGGGTGTGGGTGCCGTTGGAGAAGAAGCGATCGAACAGCAGCCCTTCCTTGGCCAGCTTGTCGAAGTAAGGGGTGATGTTGTTGGGGCTGCCCAGCGCGCCGACCGAATGGCCCGCGAAGCTCTCCATCAGGATCACCACCACATTCTTGATGGGCAGGGTGCCCTCGGCCGGCGGCATGAAGTCGCGGCGCACGGCCGCTTCGTCGGCATCGACCAAGGTGTCATGGGGGGTCAGCAGTTGCTGGCGCACGGTCTGGGTCGCCAGGTTCTGCTCCAGCACCGGTTTCCAGATGTTGGCGCGGTCCTCGCCGAAGCGGCTCTTGGCGGCGTCGATCAGGGTCAGGGTGCCGTTGAGGCCCAACTGGTTAACGAAGTTCGAATCGGTGGTGAACGCATCACCCCAGCGCATGGGCGGGCCTTGACGCAGGGTGCCACGGGCGGCGATCACGGCCACCAACAGGATCACCATGAACACCGCCAGGCGGTAATACCAAGCGGCCACCGGCTGGGTGCCGATGCCCCTGGTCAGCCGGTCGACACCCTTGAACAGTAGGCTGAGCAGCCAGGTCCCGAACACCCACGCCAGCAGGTAGCGCACCACTGGGAAGCCGTACCAGAGCATGCTCATGACGGTCTTGGGGTCTTCCTTGATGTACTGGAACACCAGGCCGTTCAAGCGCTGGTGGAACTCGCGATAGAAGTCCAGCTCCATCAGGCCCAGGAACATCACCACGCTGGCGGTGAGCGTCAGCCAGAAACGGAATACGCCCCGCCGGGCCATGGCCCAAGGGCTGAGCAGCGCCAGCAGCAGCGGAATGCTGATGTACACCACCACCCGAAGGTCGAAGCGCAGGCCGTTGACGAACCCTTCGGCGACCGTGGCCGCTGGCGTGTCGCCAACCATGTCGCTGTTGTAGACCAGCAGTGCAAGGCGCACGAGGCTGAGCATCAGCATGATGACCAGCGCGCTGAGCAGCGTATAGGCCAGGTGGGATTTGAGGGTCGGCGAGAACGGCGCTCGCGCGCGCCATTGCTTCAAGGCGTCCGGGTTGGCCATGAACAGGAAGGTCCTAGAAATGCGGTTTGCGAAGAAGGCGCTGGCGCAAGACCAGCGCAGCATTGTGCGGGTGCGGATTCTGTTTAATTCATTGTGAAAATTTTGTCACGGCCTGGATGCGCCTGTGGCGCCACGGAGGCACCTTGGTGCTGGGTTCATAGCCGGCCTGTACCGCGCGGCCCGGCAATGGCCCAAATCACCAGCCCCACGACCGGCAGCAGGGCAATCAGGAGAATCCACAACACCTTGACTCCCACTTCGCGGTCGCTCTTGTAGACGTTGATGATGGCCCAGATATCCAGGGCAAGAATGATCAGACCTACCAGGCTGTTGAATATCGATCCCATACCGCGTACCCCAGTTGATGAGTGTATTGCTGCATAGCATAGCCCCCTATCGGTTCAATAGAAGGGAATCCTTGGCGCCGCCTGCAGGTCACTGCCTATGATGCATCGTCATTCCGATCAGAGGTTCTGCATGCCACCTGCCCACAGCCACAGCGCCACCCCGCCCTCGCCGTTCAGCGTGTGGCGGCAACAGATAGCCAATAACCCCTGGGTCGGTGCAGGCCTTGCGCTGAGCCTGCTGGCCGTCGTGATTCTGCTGGGTGCGAGCCTGTGGAATGCGGTCAACGGCGATCACTCCGAAAACCTGCACCTGGCCGCGCTCGGGGGCCTGTCCGGCTTTGGCGCCACCGCGCTGGGTGCTGTGCTGGCTGTGGTGTTGCGTGATGTCAGTAGCCGTAACCAGGACGTGATGCTGGGGTTCGCTGCCGGCATGATGCTGGCAGCCAGTTCGTTTTCGCTGATCCTGCCGGGTCTGGACGCGGCGCGGGAGATCACCGGCAGTGGGCCGGGTGCGGCCTTCATCGTAGTCGTCGGCATGGGGCTGGGCGTGCTGCTGATGCTGGGCCTGGACCGTTTCACGCCGCACGAACATGAACGCGTCGGCGTTGTAGGGCCGGAAACCGAACGGTTCAGCCGAGTCTGGCTGTTCGTGCTGGCCATTACCCTGCACAACTTGCCCGAGGGCATGGCCATTGGGGTGAGCTTCACCAACGGCGACATGAACATCGGCCTGCCGCTGACCACCGCCATCGCCATTCAGGACATCCCGGAGGGCCTGGCCGTGGCGCTGGCGCTGCGGGCGACCGGGCTGTCCAACCTGAAGGCCGCACTGGTGGCCATTGGTTCAGGAGTAATGGAGCCCTTGGGCGCGGTCATCGGGCTGGGCATTTCCACCGGCTTTGCCGTGGCCTACCCTATCAGCATGGGGCTGGCGGCGGGGGCGATGATCTTCGTGGTAAGCCACGAGGTCATTCCCGAAACCCACCGTCACGGCCACCAGACCTCCGCCACGCTCGGCTTGATGGGCGGTTTTGCGGTGATGATGTTCCTGGACACCGCATTGGGCTGACAGCGCCGTTACCCGGCCTGTGCGAAGCGCTCAGACGTGCAGGGCGACCTTCAGGGCCTCCAGGGCGGGCTCGGCCTTGATGCCAAGTTCAGCGGCCAGCGCCTGGACCCGTTCCAGGTCATGCTGGCCAACCATGACCATCTGCAGCTCATCATCGAGCAATTGGCTGAAATCGAGCAGCACGTAGCCACCGGCTTCCTTGTTGAGCGCCCCCATCTGCACCTGGATACGGTTGAGCGCCACGAGCGGCTCGGTGCGTGCCAGCTGCTTGGGCTTGAGGGTCAACGGCACGCTCTTGTCGAACGAGTCGCTGATCTGCTGGAACAGCTCCTGATAGGTGCCGGCCTGGAATACCACGGTGTCAGGCAGGCTGCCGAGTACTACCCACTCGCCCAGCGGGATGGGAAAGCTGTCGTCGTAGTTGATGTCGGGGTTGGCGGCCAGGAAAGCGGCGGGGTCGGCGTAGGCCTGGGCAGCCTCGTCGGCAATGCGCTCGATGTCTTCTTCGCGCAGGCAGCCTGCGCTGATAAGGCGGATGAATTCGAGCAACTGAGTTTTCATGAAGGGGGGCCTGTGGCGATGGCAAAGTCGCCAAGGATAGCCGCAAACGCCCCCTGCCGGTTAGCCTGCCAGCGCTTGCAGGCGTGCGGTGGCGTCCACGGCGCCCATGGTCTGGGCTGCCATCAGTGCGTTTGCACCGCGCACATCCTGCAAGGCAGGGTTGGCACCCTGGGCCAGCAGGTACTCAAGGATCTCTACACGGTTGAACATGGCGGCCAACATCAGGGCCGTGCGTCCATCCTGGGCAGCGGCATCGACCGGTACACCGTTTTCCAGCAACAGGCGGATCATGGCCATGTCCCCTTTGAAAGCGGCACCGGCGATGGGGAGCTGGCCGTTGTCGTTGGCAATGAGCGGATCGGCCCCGTGGTTGAGCAACACCTGAACGGCGTCATGGTGGCCGTGGTAGCTGGCCAGCATCAGCAGGGTGTCGCCCTTGTGATTACGCAGGTTCACCGGCAGACCGCTTTGCAGCAGGCGCTCCAGCATCTGGGCATCGCCTTGACGGGCCTTGTCGAACACTTGTGCGGCAAAGGCAGCCGTTTCATCGGAAGACATTTGAGCAGGCTGAGCGGACGCAGTCTGGGTGGACATAAGGAACCTCCTGGTAGAAATCGTTGCCCAAGTGTTTGTCAGGCTCTTCCTGCGCGTCAAAGGTTCCGTTTCTATCGAGCCCATAGCGTTGATCGGCTTGCCGTGCAAAATGCACTGTGCAAAATGCATGACCTTGCAGCTTGCACGGAAGGCATTCTCTAAAAGCAGTCCAAGCCCCTGATTTACCTGGATTTTTCCTACACGCTGTTTCTGGCACGGTCGCTGCAATCTATCTAGACATCGATTGCCACACACCTTGTCAGGAGTAGTCATGAACCTTATCCAGGAAAAATTCGTCTCGGTGTTCCCTGCTTACCAAGTAGCGACTCAATCACGTCCTGACGGCGGCATCTTGCTGACTCTGCGTGCGGCCGACGGCAAGGTTACCCGCCGTGTACTGACCTACACCCAACTGCACAGCGCCGAGCAATTGTCCTGGGCCATCAGCGCCATTCGCCGCGACTTGGCCGAACAAGCCAGCGAGTTGCCAGTGATCTCGATGTTGCAGAGCCAGCAGCGTTTTGCATTGCCGACTTATCGCTGATTCCTGCACTGCCCCCGAAAGCGACCAAATTCAAGGTGGGAGCGGCCTCGTGCCGCGATGGGCCGCGCAGCGGCCCCAACGATATGAGCTGTGAAGCTGAAATCTTGGGGCCGCTGCGCGGCCCATCGCGGCACGAGGCCGCTCCTACAGGGGCATTACATGCCTCGGGCGCAAGGTCACAACTCGTCTATCCCCAGAAACGCCCGCGCACTCGCGTCGCCGGTAAATGCCAGCTGACTCCCCGCTTCAGTTGCAAATAGCCTGAACGCCAGGCAAAACGGCGCCTCCCCCAGCTCAAGCCAGCGCCGCGTCCCCGCAGGCACGCGCAACTGGTCGCCCTTCTCGCACATCACCGAATACACCTCGGCGCCTAGGCGCAGGCCAACCTGCACGCGTCCGCTCACCACGACGATCACTTCGTCGGTATCAAGCACATGCTCATCGCGCAGGTCCGGGCCTTGATCCTCGACCCCGTCACGGTTGATCACCCCATGGGCCTGGCAACCGTGGGTGGTCATCATGTGATCGAGATGGGCCTGGCAGGCATCCATCATCTCATCGTGCAAGGTGCCCGGACGCACCCGCAGCCCGTGCTCGGCCTGCATGAGCGACACCCCATGCTCGGCCAGTGCTGCCGTGATGTCTTCGGCATGGGTCAGCACCTTGTTGGGCAACTGCGGGGTGGAAGGGTCGAATACGCAGAGGATGCTCATCGTAAGGTCCTGTTGGGTTGCGAATGAAAGGCCATGATAACGGCTGCCGCCAGTGCTGCGACGCTGGCCATACCAAAGGTGAGCCCGGGGCCGAGCATGTTCCAGCTATAGCCGGCGTACAACGCGCCCAGGGCACCACCGGTACCCGACAGCGCAGCGTACAGGGCCTGGCCCTGCCCCTGCTGCCTGGCGCCGAAACTGCTCTGCACGAAGGCGATGCTGGCCGCGTGAAAGCAGCCGAAAGTGGCCGCATGCAGCAACTGCGCGCCCACCAGTACGCCCGGCTGCGCTGCCAGATTGCCCAGCAACAGCCAGCGCACGGCGGCCAGCACGAAGCTTGCGAGCAGCACCCGGCGGACGCTGAACCGTGCGAACAGGCGACTCATGAGCATGAACATCACCACTTCCGCCACCACCCCGAGCGCCCACAGCAGGCCAATGGCCGTTCGGCTGTAACCCAGGTGCTCCAGGTGCAGGGTGAGGAAGGTGTAGTACGGCCCATGGCTCAATTGCATCAGCGCCACACAGACGTAGAACGCCAGGACTCCAGGGGCTCGCAGCTGCTTGAGAAAACCTCCGGCCCCGTGTCGCTCACCGTGCTCGACGGGCTGGGCATTGGGTACCCAGAGGCTGGCGGCCACGATACCGGCCATGACCAGGACCAGGGCCACGGGATAGATGTCCAGGCTCAGCCATTCGAGCAGGCGCCCAAGCCCCACCACGGTGAGGATGAACCCAATCGACCCCCACAGCCGGACCTGGCTGTAGCGCGACGTCTGGCCATGCAGGTGCGCCAGCGTAATCACCTCGAACTGCGGCAGCACCGCGTGCCAGAAGAACGCATGCAAGGCCATGACCATCGCCAGCCAGGCGTAGCTCTTGCCGAAGAAGATCAGGCTGAAGGTGGCCAGCGTGCACAACGCCCCAAGCCGCACGATCAGTAAGCGCTGCCCGGTCCGGTCCCCCAGCCAGCCCCACAGATTGGGCGCTATGCAGCGCATCAGCATGGGAATGGCCACCAGTTCGCCGATGCGCGCGGGCGCAAAGCCCAGGTGGTCGAAGTACAGCGCCAGGAACGGCGCCGTGGACCCCAGCAAGGCGAAATAGAACAGGTAGAAACTGGACAATCGCCAGTAGGGTATCGGCTGCATGGGGTTGCCTTGGGAAGCAGGGCCTGTCGGCGGTGACTCAGCTGCGCGAGCTACCGCCGCGAGAAAACAGGCCCAGATGAGTCAGAGCTGGCCCAGCACCGGCGTGTTCACCTTCACCTCGGCGTTCTGGGCACGGTGGCGCAACAGGTGGTCCATCAGCGTAATGGCCATCATCGCCTCGGCGATCGGGGTGGCGCGAATGCCTACGCAGGGGTCATGCCGGCCTTTGGTGATGACGTCCACAGGGTTGCCGTCAACGTCCACCGAGCGGCCCGGCACGGTGATGCTCGAGGTAGGCTTCAATGCCAGGTGGGCAACGATCGGCTGGCCCGAGGAGATACCACCCAGAATGCCGCCTGCGTTGTTGCTGAGAAAACCCTGCGGGGTCATCTCGTCGCGGTGCTCGGTGCCGCGCTGCGCGACGCTGGCAAAGCCTGCACCGATTTCCACGCCTTTCACGGCATTGATGCTCATCAGCGCGTGGGCCAGCTCGGCGTCCAGGCGATCGAAAATCGGCTCGCCCAGGCCCGGCATGACACCTTCGGCCACCACGGTGATCTTGGCGCCTACCGAATCCTGATCCCGGCGCAGCTGATCCATGTACGCCTCAAGCTCCGGCACCTTGCTTGGGTCGGGGCTGAAGAAAGCGTTCTGCTCTACCGAGTCCCAGGTCTTGAAAGGGATCTGGATCGGGCCCAGCTGGCTCATGTAGCCGCGCACGGTGATGCCCTGGGTGGCCAGGTACTTCTTGGCGATGGCGCCGGCAGCCACGCGCATGGCGGTTTCGCGGGCCGAACTACGCCCGCCGCCACGGTAGTCGCGGGTGCCGTATTTGTGGTGATAGGTGTAGTCGGCGTGGGCCGGGCGGAACAGGTCCTTGATGGCCGAGTAGTCCTTGGACTTCTGGTCGGTGTTGCGGATCAGCAGGCCAATGGAGCAACCGGTGGTGCGCCCTTCGAACACGCCTGAGAGGATTTCCACCTCATCGGGTTCCTGGCGCTGGGTGGTATGGCGGCTGGTGCCGGGCTTGCGCCGGTCCAGGTCGCGCTGCAGGTCGGCAAGGGAGATCTCAAGGCCTGGCGGGCACCCATCGACAATGGCGACCAACGCCGGGCCATGGCTTTCGCCAGCGGTGGTGACAGTGAACAGCTTGCCGTAGGTATTGCCGGACATGGACGCTCCGCGAGATCTGCCTGAAATGAAGGAAAGCGGCAGTATACAGGTGGATTGCCCGCGTGTGCGGGCCGGTTGGCGACCGCGTCGTTCCGGGCGATGCGGGGCCTTGGGCCTGGCCTAGAACCTTCCTCGGCCACTGTAGGTCAAAGTGCTATCTCCCCCTGTGTAGTTGCGCACGATGCCGCGTTTCATTGCCCTGCTTTGCCTGCTGTTGACCAGCCTTTGCCATGCCGCCACCCCCACCGTCCTGCACCGCCCCATCGACCTGGACACCGGTCAGGGCGTATTGCACGGCAGCCTGTTGTTACCCCAGCAGGACACCCCGCCGCCGGTGGTGCTGATCATCGCAGGCTCCGGGCCCACTGACCGCGACGGCAACAACCCGGCTGGCGGGCGCGTGGACAACTTGAAGCGCCTAGCCTTGCTGCTGGCCAATGCGAATATCGCCAGCGTGCGCTACGACAAGCGCGGCGTGGCCGCCAGCCAACCGGCTACGCCCGATGAGCGCGACTTGAGCGTGGAGCGTTATGTCGCCGACGTAGTGGCCTGGGGCCATAAGCTCAAGGCCGACCCCCGCTTCGGCCCGTTGATCCTGATCGGCCACAGCGAAGGTGCGCTGATCGCCAGCCTGGCCGCCGAGCAGGCCGGGGCCAGTGCGGTGATCAGCCTGGCCGGCAGCGGCAGGCCCATGGCCGAAGTGGTGCGCGAGCAGCTTGCCGAGCGCCTGCCGCCTGCGCAGCTGGCCCGTGGCAGTGCCCTGCTTGACCGCCTGGAAGCCGGCCAGACCAGCCTGGACGTACCCGCACCGCTGCGACAGGTGTTCCGCCCCAGCGTGCAGCCCTACCTGATCACCTTGTTCCGGCAGGACCCGGCAGCCGCGTTTGCGCGGCTGCCCATGCCGGCGCTGATCGTGCAGGGGCGCAACGACGTGCAGGTGGACGTGGCCGATGCGCAGAAGCTCAAGGACGCCAAACCCGATGCCCACCTGGTGCTGATCGAGGGCATGAACCACATGCTGCGCATCAGCCCCAAGGACATGAGCGAACAGCGTGAGAGCTACCAGAACCCGCAGTTGCCGTTGGCACGGGAGCTGGGCGAGCAGATCGTCGCGTTCATTCGCCAGTTGCCACCGGCCTGATCGACGGGCTCAGGTCTGGGCAGCGGCGGCCGATACAGCGTGCATAGCCAAGGACATGCCCTGATGACCACACCACCTGCTGCCACAGAGCCGGCTGAAGAGCCTCAAAACACTCCCGCCCTGCCCTGGGCGGACCTGGCCGTCGAGCATCACCAGTTGCTGCGCCTGGCGCCGCTGCCTGGCGACCGCGTAACCGGCGCCCGCCCCCTGCGTTTCGTGCAGTTCGGCTATGCCGAGCGCCACGACCCGGCCCACAGCCTGCTGCGCATGCAGATTGCGTTGCCCGGCCAGAAGGTGCACAAGGGCCATAACCAGGTGGACATACGCGTAGATCACCAGGCGCGGTGCGTGCGCCTTGGGGATGAGCATGGCCTGCAACTGGAGCCGGTCAATCGCGGCCTGGGCCGCTTCCTGCTGGCCCAGGCCGCCCAGTGGCTGCAGCGCAAATGGCCGAATTACCGGGTAGAGGCCTTTGCGCTGCCGAGCAAGGATGCGCTGGAGGAGGACTCGCGCCTGCGCCGGGACCAGTGCCTGCGCGGGGCAGGCCTTGAGGTGCAGTACGAAGACGGGCAGGTGCTCAAGGGCCGAACGGCCGAGACCCGGGTAGACCAGCTGGAGGTAGGCTGGAACAGCGAGCGCGTGCAGCGCCTGGGCCTTCTCGATGCCGCGCAGTTGTTGCAGCAGGCAGACCAGCAGTTGCAGGAAGGCGAGGCCCGCTTGCGCGAGCGTGATGAGCGTGTGGCCAAGTACCAGCGCGAAGACAGCGGCTTGCGGTTCACCATCACCTGCCTGGTGGCCTTTGCACTGTTTCAAGCCGGGCTGCTGATCTGGATCGCCACGCGCTGAAACCCTGGGCCTGGCGTTTCATGGGCCTCAGGTGTTTTGAAAACGGGTTGGGCGACACGGGCGCCTGACACCCGTTACGCCCACGCGCCCTCAGACGCGGCCTTTGAACAACGCCTGATGCTGACGGCACTGCTCGGCGGTGAGCATGAATACCCCATGCCCGCCGCGCTCGAATTCGAGCCAGGCGAAATCGACTTCCGGGTACAGCGCCTCGACGTGAACCTGGCTGTTGCCCACCTCCACGATCAGCAAGCCCTTTTCGGTCAGGTGGTCGGCCGCATCGGCCAGCATGCGCCGTACCAGGTCCAGACCATCAGCACCGCAAGCCAAGCCCAGCTCCGGTTCGTGGTGGTATTCGGCCGGCATGTCGTCGAAGTCTTCGGCGTCCACGTACGGCGGGTTGGACAGGATCAGGTCGAAGCGCTGGCCCGGCAGCCCTTCGAAACCGTCGCCCTGCACGGTGTACACCCGGCCATCGAGGCCATGGCGCTCGATGTTCTGGTTGGCTACTTCGAGCGCTTCGAACGACAGGTCGGCCAGCACCACCTCGGCCTGCGGGAAGACGTCGGCGGCGACGATCCCGATGCAGCCGGAGCCGGTGCACAGGTCCAGAATGCGGCCTGGCTCAGCGCCCAGCCACGGCTCAAGGCGCTTTTCCAGGAGCTCGCCAATGGGAGAGCGCGGCACCAGCACGCGCTCATCGACGATGAACGACATGCCACAGAACCAGGCCTCGCCCAGCAGGTAGGCGGTGGGCACCCGTTCTTCGATGCGGCGCTTGAGCAAGTGCTGCAGCTGTACGCGCTCGGCATCCTCGAGCATGCAGTCCAGGTAGCTGTCGGCCACCTCAAACGGCAGGTGGACCGCCCCCAGCACCAGCAACCGGGCTTCATCCCAGGCGTTGTCGGCACCATGGCCGAAGAACAGGTCGTGCTCATGGAAGCGGCTGACCGCCCAACGGATATAGTCGCGCAGCGTGCGCAGACGGGATGTGATCACGGGAAACTCCTAATTCAGACTGGCCGAAAGTCTAACAGCCCAGGCCCCGGATTTGTTCCCTGCAATCGCCTGTACGGTAGCCACAAGCCAGCAACCACGCCACTTGCGTTGTCAACCATTCCCATTGTCGCCAAGGCAGGGGAGAATAGGCGCACAAAAGCCCTGTACCAAGGAGCCCTTGATGTCCGTTCCAACCACGATGTTCCGCCTCACTGGCCGCGATTACCCGCCGGCCAAGCTGAGCCAAGCCAGCCTGATCATCATTGATGCGCAGAAGGAGTACCTGACCGGGCCCCTGGCGCTGTCGGGCATGGATGAGGCCGTGGCCAACATCGCCAGGTTGCTCGATGCCGCGCGCAAGAGCGGCCGTCCGATCATCCATGTTCGCCATCTGGGCACCGTTGGCGGGCGCTTCGACCCCCAGGGCCCTGCAGGTCAGTTCATTCCGGGGCTCGAACCGCTGGAAGGCGAGACCGTCATCGAAAAACGCATGCCCAATGCCTTCAAGAACACCAAACTGCACGAGACGTTGCAGGCACTCGGCCATCTCGACCTGATCGTCTGCGGCTTCATGAGCCACTCCAGCGTCAGCACCACCGTGCGCCGTGCCAAGGACTATGGTTACCGGTGCACCCTGGTGGAAGATGCGTCGGCCACCCGTGACCTGGCTTTCAACGACCAGGTGATTCCAGCGGCGCAGATCCACCGGTGTGAAATGGCCGTGATGGCCGACAACTTCGCGTGCGTGGCGCCGACGGCCAGCCTGATCTGACTCGATCAGGTGGGTGGCGGCAGGCAGGAACCGGAGGTGTGATTGTGGGTCGAAGGGCCCATACCCCTACAGGAGAGCAGGATGAAGCTCAAAGGCAGTATCGACGCCAAGCGCCTGCGCCCGCGCGAACCGCGCAGCTGGGGCGCACGCCTGGGTGCTGCGCTTTCCGCGCTGCTGGCCACCCTCGGTGTGTTGCTGGCCATGGCCGGCGTGGCCGGGCTGTTGGGCAACTACCCTGCCCTGGCCGAACTCAACGCCAACAAGCCGCTTGCCGCCACCTTGACGGTGGTGGGGCTGTTGATGCTATGGCTCGGCGTACGCTTCTGGCGTCTGAGCCGCATCCGCCTGCGCCGGGCTCGGGAGCTGAACATGTCGCCTCACTTGATGAAAAAGCATGAGTGAGGTTCCTGCAAACTGAGCTGCCCCCTGTAGGAGCGGCCTCGTGCCGCGATGGGGCGCGCAGCGGCCCCAGGGTTTCAGCGTAGCAGCCTAGATCGCCGGGGCCGCTGCGCGCCCCATCGCGGCACGAGGCCGCTCCTACAGGTGGACAGCATTGCACCTTATTGCCTGGGGTCGCCCATCGCCAGCCTGCCCACTCCACCCGACCACCATGGCTGCACACCGCCGCGCACTCGCGTAAACTACGCCGCCCACGTGGAGGCATCATGCAAGACGACGATTTTTCCCTGTTCAAGGCCGAAGTGCGCGGCGTCAAGCCGATCACGCACGACCGTGCCGAGGTCGGCAAGCCCAAGGCCGATCGCCAGAAGCTGGCCGGCCTGCGCCAGTCGGCGACCGTGTCCAGCGACAAGGCATTGGTCATCGATGGCATGTCCGACCAGTTCGTCATCGACGTGGGCGCCGAAGACGAATTGATGTGGCGCCGGGACGGCGTTCAGGAAACCCAGCTGCGCAAGCTCAAGCTTGGGCAGATACCGTTCGAAGGCAGCCTGGACCTGCACGGCATGACCGTGGAAAAGGCGCGCGAGACACTTTGGGATTTCATCGCCGAAGCGACCCGCCTGGAAGTACGCTGCGTGCGGGTCACCCACGGCAAGGCGGCACGCCTGGATGGCAAGCGCCCCATGATCAAGAGCCACGTCAACACCTGGCTGCGCCAGCACCCGCAAGTGCTCGGCTTTGCCTCCTGCAGTGCCCGCCACGGGGGCACCGGCGCCGTCTATGTGATGCTCAAGCGAACCATGCTCGAAGGCCGCGACGAGTAACGCCGCGCTTGCAGCGCCGCCCTTGCCGCCGTAACCTTCGTTTTTGCGATTTTTCCCACAGGTAGATCCATGTCCCTGGAACAGAACTACACCGAGATCCTCAGCCAGATTGGCGAGGACGTCTCCCGTGAGGGCCTGCTCGACACGCCCAAGCGGGCTGCAAAGGCGATGAAGTATCTTTGCCGCGGTTATGAGCAAACACTGGAAGAAGTGACCAACAACGCGTTGTTCAGTTCCGACAACAGCGAAATGGTGCTGGTCCGGGACATCGAGCTGTATTCGATGTGCGAGCATCACATGCTGCCCTTCATCGGCAAGGCCCATGTGGCCTACCTGCCCAAGGGCAAGGTGCTGGGCCTGTCGAAAGTGGCGCGTATCGTCGACATGTACGCCCGTCGCCTGCAGATCCAGGAAAACCTCAGCCGCCAGATCGCCGATGCCGTACAGCAGGTCACCGGTGCCGCCGGCGTTGCCGTGGTCATCGAGGCCAAGCACATGTGCATGATGATGCGCGGTGTGGAGAAACAGAATTCGAGCATGATCACGTCGGTGATGCTGGGTGAGTTCCGTGCCAACGCGGCCACCCGCAGCGAGTTCCTCAGCCTGATCAAGTAACCGGCTGCGTCACCCAGGCCGACCCCTGCCGGTCGGCCTTTTTCATTTCAGGAGTTTGTAGATGATCGTCAAAGCCCTGCGGGTTGGCCTCGGCCAGCTTATCGTATTCGGCGACTGGGTCAGCCGCCCGGCCAAGCGCAAGCGCGACCCGGCGGCCCAGGCCGGCGTGGACGAGGCGGCCAAGGGCCTGGCGCTCTACCAGTTCCATGCCTGCCCATTCTGCGTCAAGACCCGCCGCACCTTGCACCGCCTGAACGTGCCGGTGGCGTTGCGCGACGCCAAGAACGACCCTGTGCACCGTCAGGCCCTGGAGCAAGGCGGTGGCCGGATCAAAGTGCCATGCCTGCGCATCGAGGAAGCGGGCAAGGTGACCTGGATGTATGAGTCCAAGGCCATCATTGCTTACCTGGATGAGCGGTTTGGTAAGCATTGAGCCACAGTGGCGGGTGCTGCCTTGGCACCCGCAAGCCAGCGAGGTCCGGGTAGGAGCGGCCTTGTGCCGCGATGGGCTGCGTAGCAGCCCCAGGATTTCAGCTCCGCAACTCATATTGCCGGGGGCCGCTACGCGCCCCATCGCGGCGCAAGGCCGCTCCTACCCGGACCTCGTGGTTCACGCTACCATCGGCACATGCCGCGGATGGCTGCTCACCCGCTCCAGCCAGGCGCGCACGGCCGGGTAATCCGTCAGGTCGAAACCGCCTTGCTGCGCCACATGGGTGTAGGCATACAACGCCACATCGGCAATGGAATACTGGTCACCCACCAGATACGGGGTCACCAGCAACTGCCGCTCCATCACACGCAGCGCCTTGTAGCCGCCCTTGTGCAACTTGCGGTACTCCTCGACGCGATCATCCGGTAGCCCCAGGTAGAACTGAATGAAGCGGGCCACGGCGATATACGGCTCATGGCTGTATTGCTCGAAGAACTGCCACTGCAGCACCTGGGTGCGCAGGCGCGGCTCGGCGGGCAGGAACTCGCTGCCGTCGGCCAGGTAGTTGAGGATGGCATTGGATTCCCACAGGTAACTGCCGTCCTCGAGCTGCAACACCGGCACCTTGCCGTTGGGGTTCATGGCCAGGAACTCGGGCGTCTCGGTCTCGCCCTTGAGGATGTCCACCGGGTGCCACTCATAAGGCCGCCCCAACAGGCTGAGCATCAACTTGACCTTGTAGCAGTTACCCGATTGATAATCGCCGTAAACCTTGTACATCACCCCTACCCCTGCAATGCCGTCATATCAGAGCGCCTGATAGTTAACGACTGTACGGTTAAAAGCAATGATCGCTGTATCGCTGCTGTCACCTCGCCTGGCGTTAGTCTGGTAACCACGGCGTATACCCTTACAAGGATTTTTTCATGACCGATGCCACCTCCGCTCGCCTTCGCCCCCTGGCAGATACCTCGCCCTCGGCGGTGGTCGCAGGCTTCATCGCCATGCTCACCGGCTACACCTCCTCGCTGGTGCTGATGTTTCAGGCCGGGCAAGCGGCTGGCCTGACCACTGCGCAGATATCCTCGTGGATCTGGGCGCTGTCGATCGGCATGGCGGTCTGCAGCATCGGCCTGTCCCTGCGCTACCGCACGCCCGTGACGGTGGCCTGGTCCACGCCCGGCGCGGCGCTGCTGATCACCAGTCTGGGCGGGGTGAGCTACGGGGAGGCCATTGGCGCCTACATCACCTGTGCAGCGCTGGTGCTGGTCTGTGGGCTGACCGGCAGCTTCGAGCGCCTGGTCAAGCGTATTCCTGCCTCGCTGGCATCGGCGCTGCTGGCCGGCATTCTGTTCAAGATCGGCAGCGAGATCTTCGTTGCCGCCCAGCACCGTACCTTGCTGGTGCTGGGCATGTTCTTCAGCTATCTGCTGGTCAAGCGCCTGTCGCCGCGCTACTGCGTGCTGGCCGCGCTGCTGGTGGGCACGGCATTGTCCGGCGCCCTGGGGCTGCTGGACTTCAGTGGCTTCGCACTGGAAATGGCAACGCCGGTGTGGACCACGCCGCACTTTTCGCTGGCAGCCACCATCAGCATCGGCATTCCGCTGTTTGTGGTGGCAATGACCTCGCAGAACATGCCGGGCATTGCTGTGCTGCGGGCTGACGGCTACCAGGTGCCGGCCTCTCCATTGATTTCAGCCACCGGCCTGGCTTCGTTGCTGCTGGCCCCGTTTGGCTCGCACGGGGTGAACCTGGCTGCCATCAGCGCGGCCATCTGCACCGGGCCGCATGCCCATGAAGACCCAAGCAAGCGCTACACCGCGGCCGTATGGTGCGGCGTGTTCTACGGAGTTGCCGGCGTGTTCGGGGCGACGCTGGCAGCGCTGTTTGCGGCCTTGCCCAAGGAACTGGTGCTGTCGATCGCGGCCCTGGCCCTGTTTGGTTCGATCATGAATGGCCTGACGGTAGCCATGAGTGAAGCGCGCGAGCGGGAAGCGGCCGTCATCACTTTCATGGTCACGGCCTCGGGGCTGACGCTGTTCTCCATCGGTTCGGCCTTCTGGGGCATTGTGGCCGGTGTACTGGCCCTGCTGATCCTCAACCCACGCAAAGCGTAAGACAACCGCCGATGGCAGGCGCCGCGCTGGCGGCGCCCTGCCAGGCTGGCCCGATCACAGCCTGAAATGGCCGACCATGCCCTTGAGGTCGGTGCCCAACTGCGCCAGCTCGACGCTGGACCGGGCGCTGTCCTGCATGGCCAGTGCGGCCTGGTCGGCACTGCCACGAATCTGGGTGACGCTGCGGCTGATTTCTTCAGCGACCGAGCTTTGCTGTTCGGCGGCGGCAGCGATTTGCTGGTTCATCTGCTGAATCAACGACACTGCGGCGGCAATACTGCCCAGTGCGCTTTCGGTGTGCAGGGCATCGGCCACGGCCAGGCGCACCAGCTCGGTGCTGCCGCGAATCTGCGCGACGGACTGCTGCGCATTGCCGCGCAGGCTGGCCACCAGGGTTTCGATCTGCTCGGTGGACTGGCGCGTGCGCCTGGCCAGTGCACGCACCTCATCGGCCACTACCGCAAAGCCGCGTCCCTGCTCGCCGGCACGGGCCGCTTCGATGGCCGCGTTGAGGGCCAGCAGGTTGGTTTGCTCGGCCACGCTCTTGATGACTTCGAGCACATCGCCAATGGTATGGATCTCAGAGCTGAGGCTTTCAATGCTCGCGCTGGCGGTTTCGGCCGCGACGGCCAACTGCTCGATGCGCTGCATGCTCTGGCGCACCACATGCTGGCCTGAGTCGACCTTCTCGTCGGCAGCCTGCGCCGCTTGCGCGGCCTCCTCGGCGTTGCGCGCCACATCGTGCACGGTGGCCGTCATCTGTTGCATCGCCGTAGCCACTTGCTCGGTCTCTTCCTTCTGGCTGCCGACTTCGCGGTTGGTCTGCTCGGTCACGGCCGACAGCGCCTGGGCGTTGCCGGCCAATTGCTCGATGCCTTGTTGCAAACCGCTGACGATGCCTGACAGGCCTGCGGCCATCTGCTGCATGGCCTGCGTCAGTTGCCCTACTTCATCGCGGCGCGGGGCGACGGGTTCGAAGGCCAGTTCGCCGTCGGCAATGCGTTGTGCACGGGCAATCACGTGCTTGAGCGGGCCAACCACGGCGCGGGTGATCAGCCAGGCGGCCAGCACGCCCACCAGCAAGGCCAGCGCGGTGGCGATGGCGATGGCCACCGTGTTGCGCTGCAGGTCACCTTGCAGCATGTGCTCTTCACTGAGGTAGGCCTGATCGACGCGGCTGGTGACGTGCTCGGCCGAGGCCTGCAACTGTGCCTTGAGCCCTTGTTCGCTGGCCAGTTGGTCGGTGTATTCATTGAGTTTTTCGGAGAAGCTGCCAATGTGCCCCGCTACCTCGTTGAGTACGCTCTGATAGCCACTGTCGGTGACCGCCGCCTGCAACTGGCCCACCAGGCTGGCAGCCTCGACCGTTTGCGCGATGCGCGCCTGGCTGACATCGTCTTCGCCCTTGCGGCTTTTCTCAAGGCGTACCCGGGCTTCATCCATGGCCTGGAGCATCAACCGCGAGACCTGCGCCACCTGCGCGGACTGTTCCAGGAACTCACCGCCCTGCTGGCCTTGCGATTGCTTGAGGGTATACACCCCGTCATCAGTCAGGCCGGACTGCAGCACGTCGAGGTTGTTGGCAACGCTTGAGACCGACCAGCTGGCGGTGTCGAGCGCCAGTTCCTTAGCCTGCACCGCGCCGACGAATGCTTCGAATGCCTGGCCATAGGCGGCCAGCTCAGGTTCGGCTGCGGCCAGGGCCGGCAGTGCACGGGCGCGCTCGAGCAACCCTTGCAACCCGGCGCGCAAGGCTTCGGCTTGTTTGATGTCGGAGCGCAGTGCGAACGCCTGTTCGTGCTGGCGCAAGCGCAACAGGTCGGTGTTGAATTGTGCCAGCTCGCGCAGGCTGTCAAAGCGCTGCCCGACACTGTGCAACGCCGCGATGCCGATGGCAGCCACCGCCAGGGTCAGCAGCAACACCAGGGTGAAACCCAGCGCGAGTTTGCGGGCCATGCCCAGGTTGGCCAACACACCGTGCTTGCTCGCGCCCATGCCGATTCCCCTTGTGGGTGTCAGGTTATCCCGATAGCCAAGGGTGGCAACGTTGCCAACCCCTGAACAAGGGCCTGACGTCAGAATAGTGTCAAATAGCTATGAGGGTGTCGGTAATGGGTTTGTAGGAGTCGTCTTACGTGTGAAAGGGAGGGATGAGTGGCGGGATGTTGTCTGGCAACGACGGTGGTTGGTGGAGGGGGATGACAGTGGCAGGCTGGAGGTGCGCGAGGGGGTCAAGATTTGCGGCTCGGGGCGGAGAACTTGGGGCCGCTGCGCGGCCCATCGCGGCGCAAGGCCGCTCCCACCCGGGGGGGGGACGCGGGGGCTGGTAGATTGGGTAATTGCATGAGTGCGTCCAGCGCGGCGCAAGGCCGCACACGGGGCTCGGTGGCCTGTAGATTTCGCTTTTGTGGGAGCGGTCCTTGTGCCGCGATGGGCCGCGCAGCGGCCCCAGGATGTCAGCGTGATAATGCCTGTTCAGAACGAGTGCTCAGATCCTGACAGCCTTTGGGCTTCATCCACCACAACCTCACCCATTCAAATCGCCGTAGCCCCTCCATCCACCGTCAGACAATGCCCAGTGGTAAACGCCGCACCATCGCTGCACAGGTACAACACCGCGCTGGCGATTTCGGCCACGGTGCCGATGCGTCCTACCGGGTGCATGGCGGCCGCGAATTCGGCTTTGCGGGGGTCGGCTTCATAGGCCCGGCGGAACATGTCCGTATCAATCACGGCCGGGCACACGGCATTGACCCTGATGCCTTTGCGGGCATATTCGATGGCGGCCGACTTGGTCAACCCGATCACGGCATGCTTGGACGCGCTGTAGATGCTCATCTTAGGCGCCGCGCCCAACCCCGCCACCGAGGCGGTATTGACGATAGCGCCGCCACCCTGGGCCAGCAGCAGCGGCAGCTGATATTTCATGCACAGCCACACACCCTTGACGTTAACGCCCATGATGGCGTCGAACTGCGCCTCGCTGCCATCGGCCATCTTGCCCTGCTCGATCTCGATACCCGCATTGTTGAAGGCATAGTCCAGGCGGCCATAGGCGGCGATCAGGTGCTCGTGCAGTTGGCGGACCTGGTCGTCACAGGTCACATCGCAAGCGATGAACAACGCCTCGCCGCCAGCGGCCCGAATCTGCCCGACCGTGGCCTCGCCACCCACTGCATCAAGGTCGGCGACCACCACCTTCAGGCCCTCGCAGGCAAAGGCCAGCGCCGTTGCCCGGCCGATGCCTGCCCCGCCCCCGGTGACCAGTGCTACCTGGCCCGAAAAACTCATGCTCATGCCGCGCTCCTGTCAGGGCCTGTGAGGCACACGAGCATAGCCAGCCGCTGGTAAGGCCGGCAGCATCATCACATGGACATTTATAGGACCATGCTTGTCAGTGATGTTGAGGACCTGCTTTCATCAACAAGGTAGATTTATCCTCTTGTGCCTTTTCCATTCTCCAAGGACCCGTCATGACCCAGACCAATCGCCGCTTCCTGCTCGTCAAACGCCCGGTTGGGGCGGTAACGCGTGAAGACTTCAAGTTCGAGACCGTGCCTGCCGAACAACCCGGTGAAGGGCAAGTGCTGGTGCGCAACCTGTACCTTTCCCTTGACCCGGCCATGCGCGGCTGGATGAACGAGGGCAAGTCCTACATCCCGCCGGTTGCCTTGGGGCAGGTGATGCGCGCCCTGGGCGTGGGTGAAGTGGTTGCGTCCAACCACCCGGACTTCAAGCCTGGCGACCATGTGAACGGCGCATTGGGTGTGCAGGACTACTTCACCGGCGAGCCCCAGAACCTGCAGAAAATCGACCCGAGCCTTGCCCCCCTGCCCCGCTACCTGTCGGCCTTGGGCATGACCGGCATGACGGCGTACTTTGCCTTGCTGGAAGTGGGCCAGCCCAAAGCCGGCGACACCGTGGTGATCTCCGGCGCCGCGGGGGCGGTGGGCAGCATTGCCGGGCAGATTGCCAAGATCAAGGGCTGCCGCGTTGTGGGTATCGCTGGCGGTGCCGAGAAATGCCAGTACCTGAAGGATGAACTGGGCTTTGACGGCGTCATCGACTACAAGGCCGAGGACGTACAGGCGGGGCTTAAGCGCGAATGCCCGAAAGGTGTGGACGTGTACTTTGACAACGTTGGGGGCGAGATCCTGGATGCGGTGCTGACCCGCATCAACTTCAAGGCGCGCATCGTGATCTGTGGCGCGATCAGCCAGTACAACAACAAGGAAGCGGTCAAAGGCCCGGCCAACTACCTGGCGCTGCTGGTCAACCGTGCGCGCATGGAAGGCTTCGTGGTGATGGACCACGCCAAGGATTACGGCAAAGCGGCCAAAGAAATGGCCGGCTGGCTGGCCAATGGGCAGGTCAAGAGCAAGGAAGACGTGGTGGACGGCCTGGAAACCTTCCCAGACACCCTGTTGAAACTGTTCAACGGGCAGAACTTTGGCAAGCTGGTGTTGAAGGTGTAATGACGCACTAGACGCACGCCTATCAGGTTCCGATTCAATACCGGAGCCTGACAGGCGTGCGGTTCAGGCTCAGCCGCGAATCTCGGCCACCACCGCTGCCAAGGCCTGGGCTGGGTCGGCGGCCTGGCTGATGGGGCGGCCGATTACCAGGTAGTCCGAGCCAGCATCCAGGGCCTGGCGCGGCGTGAGGATGCGACGCTGATCATCCTGAGCACTGCCTGCTGGGCGAATGCCCGGGGTGACCAACTGCAGGCCTGGGTGCGCAGCCTTCAGCGCCGGGGCTTCCAGCGCCGAGCACACCAGCCCGTCCATGCCGGCCTTCTCGGCCAGCGCCGCCAGGCGCAGCACCTGCTCTTGCGGGTCTACATCCAGGCCGATACCGGCCAGGTCTTCACGCTCCATGCTGGTCAGCACAGTCACACCGATCAGCAGGGGCTGCGGGCCGCTACGCTTGGCCAGTTCCTCACGGCAAGCCGCCATCATGCGCAGACCGCCGGAGCAATGCACGTTCACCATCCATACGCCCATCTCGGCAGCGGCCTTGACGGCCATGGCCGTGGTGTTGGGGATGTCGTGGAATTTCAGGTCCAGGAACACTTCGAAGCCTTTGTCACACAGGGTTTCGACAATGCCCGACGCGCTGCTGGTGAACAGCTCCTTGCCCACTTTGACGCGGCACAGCGCAGGGTCCAGCTGGTCAGCCAGCTTGAGGGCGGCTTCGCGGGTGGGGAAGTCCAGGGCGACGATCAGGGGCGTCTGGCAAGCGGGCATGGCAGGGTCTCTTGGCAAGTCGGAAACGGCGCGCATTGTAAACGATGTGACGCAGGCTGGGGGGCCGCTGGCCGAGGAATTGGTCGGACGGTGAGCCAGGATGTGGGCGTTGGGTGCTGGGCCGGGGTGAGGCGCTGTACCATTGAACCAACAAAGCGGCGCCTGGCTCAAAACAGGTAAGCAAGCCGCTTACATTCGCAACAGGAGAAGGAAAATGCCTTGGTATGCCTGGCTGATACTCATCGTTGCCATTGGCTCGATCGTCGGCGGTTTGATGATGCTGCGCGACACGGCCAAGAAGCTGCCGTTGACTGACGAGCAGTTGCGCAAGGTTCATGAACGCAATGCCGAGGCTGACGCCCGGGATGCTCAAGACCGCTGAGTGCGGTTAACGCCCCTTCAATGAGCGGGCCTGTCGATAGGCCCGCCCTCTGTGCTTATTGCACTTTCAGCTTGTCGCGATTGCGTTCCAGCAGCGCATTGCCGATGCCTTTTATCTCGAGCAATTCATCGACTGACGCGAAGGGGCCGTGGGCTTCGCGGTAGGCGACGATTGCCTCGGCCTTGGTTTTGCCGATGCCGTTGAGTTCTTTCTGAAGGGTCAGGGCATCTGCGCTGTTGAGGTCAACCAGCGGGGTGGCTTGCTGGCTTGCCTGGGCAACCATCGCCATGGGTTCGACTATTGTCGTGGTGTTGGAAGGTGCTGCGTTTACGGTGAACGAAAGGCTGGCGACGAGTGGGAGCAGCAGCGCGGTGAGCAGGTTTTTACGCATGATGAAGACTCCTAGGGTTAGTCATTTCTGGCAGCCTGTTCCTTGGGCTGCGGGGTTAACCCTAGCGCTGTAGATGGGGGTGGAACAGGGTTGGAGGTGGGGTAATGGTTACTGGATTGGTCGGGGATGGGCTTGGGGTGGGGGGAGATTGCAGAGGTGGGGTCGGTTGGTTTGGTGAGGTGTAGCAGGGTTTATTGGGGGAGAGGTGATTAATGGGAAATGGGGCTGACGTGCTGGAGGCCTGAGTCTGACAAGAGGGTCGGGGTAGTCGCTTGAGGGTTAGGGTGTGTGATGTGGTGCTGAATGCGGGGGTGCTGGATACCCTACCGGGGTAAGAGCCGCAGAGCTGGTGGCGCGCTTTAGATCTTGGGGCCGCTGCGCGGCCCATCGCGGCGCGAGGCCGCTCCCACAGGTGCGAGTAGGCCTGTGCTTCACGCCGTGTTATCGCCTGCCTAGCACCGCGTCTGAAGGCTAACGCCTCCCCGGGTGGGAGCGGCCTCGTGCCGCGATGGGCCGCAAAGCGGCCCCGGGGCGCCAAGCCCAATCGACGGCTCAAACACTTACCGCTCCACCGGCCCCTGGCGGCGCTGCAGGTAAACCCAGTCCACGATATCGCCCTGGGGCGAATAGCCATTCACCATCTCGCGCAGCAACTGCCGCACGCGGGTGAAGTCGTCTTCGGCCACCGCCGCCAACAGCAGCGTCAGCCCTTCGCGCAACCGCTCCCACGCCAGGTAGTCCTCATTGGCCGCCATGATCATCGGGTGCGCGGTGGGCGATACGTCGTCGCCGATCAGCAGCTCCTCGTACAACTTCTCACCCGGCCGCAACCCCGTGAATTCGATGGCGATGTCGCCCTGTGGGTTGGAGGAGCTGCGCACGCTCAAGCCCGAGAGGTGAATCATCTTCTCCGCCAGCTCGACAATGCGCACAGGCTCGCCCATGTCCAGCACGAACACATCCCCACCCTGCCCCATGGCCCCGGCCTGCACCACCAGTTGCGCCGCCTCCGGGATGGTCATGAAGTAACGCGTGATCTTCGGGTGGGTAACCGTCAGCGGGCCACCCGTCTTGATCTGCTGGTGGAACAGCGGGATCACCGACCCGGACGAGCCCAGCACATTGCCGAAACGCACCATGGTGAAGCGGGTCTTGTTCACCCGCGCGATCTTGTTGCAATCGCCATACAGCACCGGCGCCGCTTCCCGGCTAAGCGCCTGCAGGATCAACTCGGACAAACGCTTGGTGCTGCCCATCACATTGGTCGGGCGCACGGCCTTGTCGGTGGAGATCAGCACGAAGTTGGCCACCCCGGTCTGCAACGCCGCCTGGGCCGTGCACAAGGTGCCGTAGACATTGTTGAGAATGCCTTCGGCGATGTTGTGCTCGACCATTGGCACATGTTTGTAAGCGGCGGCATGGTAGACAGTGTCCACGCGCCAGGTGCTCATCACATCGACCAGGTGCTGCTGGTTGCGCACCGAGCCCAGGATCGGCAGCAGCTGCACCGACAGCGACTCCCGGGCCACGCGCTGCTCCAGCTCGCTGAGGATGCTGTACAGGTTGAACTCGGCATGGTCCAGCAGCAGCAAGGTCTTGGGCCCAAGGCCGATGATCTGCCGGCACAGCTCGGCGCCAATGGAGCCACCGGCACCGGTCACCAGCACCACCTGCTTGTGAATGCAGCGCTCCAGCAAGCCTTCCTGCGCGGGGACCGGGTCGCGGCCCAGCAAGTCGGCAATGTCCACGTCCTGGATATCGTCCACCTTCACCCGGCCAGTGGCCAGGTCGGCAAAGGCCGGCACGCTTCGCACGTGCAGCGGGTACGGTTCGAGCAGGGCGAGAATTTCCCGGCGCCGCGCGCGGGTGGCCGAGGGCAGTGCCAGCAACACCTCCTGGGCGCCGGTTTCCTTGAGCATCTGCTGCAAGTGCTTGGGCTTGTACACCTGCAAGCCGGAAATGACCCGGTTGGCCAGGTCGCCGTCATCGTCAAGGAAGGCCACTGGGCGCATCACCCGGCCCATGCGCAGCGCCGCCAGCAGCTGGTTGCCGGCGGTGCCTGCGCCATAAATGGCTACCTTGATTTGCCCGTCGTCGCGGTTGGCGAAAGGGATCTGATGAGCACCCGTGAACCAGTCGCCCAGAAAGTACTGGCGCATGATCAGGCGCAAGCCACCGATGATCACCATGCTCAACCACCAGTAGTTGAAGATGATCGAGCGCGGTACCACCACCTCGTGGTTGCTGTACCAGTACACCACCACCGCCAGGATCAGCGAAGACAGGGTCACCGCCTTGATGATCGCCACCAGCGCATCGTTGCCGAAGTAGCGCATCACCGCCCGGTACATGCCAAAGCGGATGAACAAGGGAATAGCCACGCACGGCGCGGCCATGAACAGCCAGGTGTGCTCGACGATGGGGTTGTACATTTCCTCCACGCCCAGGCGCACGATGAACGACAGCCACAGGGCGAACCAGATGAGGGCAATGTCGGCACACACCTGGATCAGGCGTTTTTGCCGGCGTGACAGGGTGACCAGAAATTGCCGCAGCCTGTCGTTCTTCGCATTGCTCATCCGGTTTTCCTCATGGCTACGCCACTTTGTGAACATGACCAGAGCGACTGCCGAACATACAGCCCTGTACTACCCTGATTGCGCCTCCCTTGCTGGAGCATGCTATTCCTTCTCCCCTGCCCGGTAGGCAATTGCCAACAGTATCAGAGGGGCATAAGCCACCAAGGTTCCGGTTGCCCCATCCAGTTTGAGCACCATTACGACCAACGCGACGGGCAGCAGCCAGCCCAGGTTGATGACCGCTACCGCCAGGCTCACCGGCCGGTGACGACCGTGGCGCCGCGAGGCGTACTGGTAGGCATGGCTGCGGTGTGCTTCGTAGACCCTTTCACCGCGTAGCAAACGGCGCGCCAAGGTGAAGGTAGCATCCACCACGAATACGCCCAAAAGTATTAACCACCCCCAGAAGAGTAGCGGATCTATCCAACCTGCCACGATCGCCAGCAAACCCAGCACGATGCCGAGAAAACCGCTGCCGGCATCGCCCATGAAGATACGCGCCGGCGGGAAGTTCCAGATCAGGAAACCGGTGACGGTGGCGGCCAGCAGCAGTGGTAGCCACGCAGCACCCGGCGCACCCGCCAGCCAGAACAGCACGGTGCCGCCCAGGCACACACAAATGGCTTCGATGCTGGCAATGCCATCGATGCCGTCCATGAAGTTGTAGAGGTTCAGCAGCCAGACCAGGTACAGCAGCCCCAGCGGCGCGGCTAGCCACAGGGCATGCAACGGCCAGCCAAACACGCTGATTGGCGGCAGGCCGCCCAGCCAGGCCAGCCCCCAGGCGGCTGCGGCAAAGTGGCCCAGCAGGCGCCAGCGCGCCGCGATGTGGCCGTGGTCGTCCATGAACCCGATCACGGCCACCAGGCCCCCTGCCCCGAGAATGCCCACCAGCACCGACGGCGCAACGTACCCGGCCCAGCCCAGCACCAGTACCCCGACCATGAAGGCCACGACGAAGGCGACGCCGCCGCCACGGGGTGTGGGCAAGGTGTGTGAGCTGCGGGCATTGGGAATGTCCAGCAGGCTGCGCGACAACGCGTAGCGGCGCAGTGCGGCCGTCATCAGCCAGGTGGCGATGCCTGCCACGATGAGGATGGCGGTCATGGGCGGTGGTTCTCCTTGAAGGCGCGGGCGGTGGCGGCCAGGCCTTGCTCCAGGGTGTAGGGCGGTCGCCAGCCCAGCAGCTGGTGGTTCTTGGTGATGTCCACTTGGAGGGAGCCCAGCAGGCGCTGGGCCAGGTCACGGCGCCCCAGCAGCGCGGCGCCCGTTTGCAACAGCGCGGCTGGCACCGGCACTAGGCGGGCTGGACGGCCCAACGTCTGGCCAAGGGCCCGCAGCAACTCGCTGAGTGATACATCCTCACCGTCGCTGGCCAGGAACGTCTGGCCCGCGGCCGCTGGGTGATCCACGCAGGTGATGATCAAGTCGACCAGGTTACCCAGCGAGACCAGGCTGCGACGGTTGTGTACCGCCCCCAGCGGCAGGGGCACGCCGCGCTCCAGCCAGCGCATCATGCTGAGAAAGTTGGCCTTGACGCCTGGGCCGTAGACCAGCACCGGGCGGATGACGACGACCTCTAGGCCCGTTTCGGCTGCCACCACCTGCAACCCCTGCTCGGCCTCGTGCTTGGAAACGCCATAGGCGTCCTGAGGCGCGGGGGTATCGTCGGCATGCAGGGGCTGGCCCGGCTGGCTGGTTTCGCCATTGACCTTGATCGAGCTGATGAATATGAAACGGCGCACGCCCGCAGCCGCCGCCTGGCGGGCCAGGTTGAGCGTACCCTGCACGTTCACACGGCGAAATTCGGCCAGGCTGTCGGTGGCGGTTTCCTTCATCACGTGCACGCGCGCCGCCGCGTGCACCACGACGTCTACATCGATAAGGGCCGCTTGCCAGTCAGTATCGGCGCCAAGGTCCGCAACGGTGACCGCGTCAATGCCCGCCAAAGACAATGGGCTGCCGCGGCGCAAGGCGGCGCGGGGCGTAAGGCCTTCGACCGTCGCCAGGCGCTGGCACAGGGCGCTGCCGACAAAGCCCGAGGCTCCAGTGATCAATAGCGTGCGTCGTTCCATGAAATCCGTTCTCGGTTCACGCCGGCAAGGCCGGCATGCGGCGATCTTCGCCCCCGTTGTGCCTGACTGACCGGGCTACAAGAGGCTGCGATAAAGCTCGGCGTAGGCATTGGCCATGGCCGATGCGGTAAAGACATCCTCGAAGCGCTGCTGGGCGGCGGCACCCATGGCCTGGGCCTGGGCCGGGTCGTCCCACAGCCGCTGCATGGCCTGGGCCAGTGCCGGTGCATCGCGCGGCGGTACCACCAGCCCGGTCTGGTCAGCCAGGTTGATGAAGGTGGTGCCGGAGCCCATTTCGCAGGAGATCAGCGGCTTGCCGTACATGGCCGCTTCCAGCAGCGAGATGCCGAAGGACTCCGAGCGCAGGTGCGACGGGAAAGTAAAGGCATAGCACAGTTCCAGCAGTGCCACCTTGTCTTCGTCTGGCAAGCCACCCAGGAACTGCACCTGGCTCAGGCCCGCGTCGCTGGCCTGCTGGCGCAGCTGCTGCTCCAGAAAACCCCCACCCATGATGACCACGGGCAAGCCGCTGATGCGTGCGGCCTCCAGCAGGTAGTCCAGCCCCTTGTAATAACGCAGCGCCCCGACGAACAGGAAGAACCGCTCGCCTAACCGTTGCCGCCAGTACGCCAGCTTTTCGGCGCTGGCCTTGGGGTACGTGGACCGGTCCAGACCATACGGGATGATCGACACCTTGTCCTTGAACTGGGTCAATACCGGGCTGTGCGCCGCATAGTTGGGCGAGGACGCCACTATCCGGTCGACGCTGGAGAAAAAGCGGGTCATCAGCGGCTGGTACAGCTTGAGCAGCCACTTCTGCTTGACGATGTCGGAGTGGTAGCTGACCACGGTCGGCTTGTTCAGCCGGGTAGCGAAGTGCACCAGGTCCATATACGGCCAGGGGAAGTGGAAATGCACGATATCGGCCTGACGGGCCAGTTCGGCAAAGTCCTTGAACGCCGACAGCGAAAAGCCGGTGGAGGCGACATGCAGGTCGAGCTTGGCGCGGTGCGTGAGGTGGTTGGCCACCGGCTCGTTGCGGGCAGCGCCGCGTGAGCTCAGGTACAGCACCTCGGGCTCGATACCGTGGGCCTGGGTGCCTTCGGCGATCTGGAAGATCACCTGCTCGATACCGCCCATGGAATCGGGGTAATAGGTTTTGAAAAAATGCAGGACCTTGATCATCGTTGCTTGACCGCTTGATACACCTCAAGGGTGCCTTGGGCACACCGCTCCCACGAGAAACCACCGGCATGCTGCAAGCCCTGGGCGATGGCCGTGGCGCGCCAGGCTTCGTCTTCCAGGCCGCGTTGTAGCAATGCGGTCAGGCCATCGACGTCGTCGGGCGCGCACATGAGCGCTGCATTGCCGGCGACTTCCGGCAGTGAAGAGCTGTTGGAGCACACCACCGGCACGCCGGAGCTCATGGCTTCGAGCACGGGCAGGCCAAAGCCTTCGTAGTGCGACGGGAAGGTGAACAGGCGGGCGCCGGCGAACAGCAACGGCAAGTCTTCGCTGGGGGCGAAGCCCAGGTAGCGGGCCCAGCCCTGCTGCTGCGCCTGGGCGATGCGGGCGTGGATGGCCTCGCTGCGCCAGCCTTGGTAGCCGGTGAGGATCAGCGGCCAGCGTTGGCGCAGGGCAAGCGGTAGGCGGCCATAAGCGTCGAGCAGGTTCTCGATGTTCTTGCGCGGCTCGATGGTGCCCACGAACAGGCTGTAGCCGCCAGGTTCGAGACCATGACGGCCCAGCGCCGCGCGTAGCAGCGCGGGCGCCCGAGGGTGGAATTCAGGCGAGCTGGCCAGTGGCACCGTGTGAATGCGTTCAAGTGGCCAGTTGAAATAGTCAGCCAGCTCCTGCCGGGTATACGCCGAATCGGTGATCAAGGCGTCCGCACGTTCAAGCGTGAGCGTCAGCTCCTTCTGCAGGTAGCGCGCCAGCTGCGGGGTATGGCAGTGCGCCCAAGTGAACGGCGACAGGTCATGGAACGTGGCCACGCTGCGCCCGGCAAAAGGCGGCAGGTAATAATTGGGGCTGTGGTAAACGAAGTCCTCATGCCCTCTCAGGGCGCGCTTGCGCAGCAGCGGCATTAGGCGGCGGTAAGCCTCCACGGCAACGGCATTCTTTTGCACGAAGCGTTTGAGCCCATGCACCGCGTCGGATTGCTCCGAAGGCGTGGGCAGCCCCGGCAGGAACCGGCGCCCGGCAAACAGGCGCAGATCGGTGATCGCGTCACTGCGTTGCAGGCGACTGGCCAGCTCGTAGGTGTAGCGGCCGATGCCCGTTAGCGGAAACCGAACTGGCTCGACAGAAAGAATGACCTTCATTGACCGGCAAGCATCCAACCCAGCGTTTCATCCAGATCGGGTGTGTGCCAACCGGGCACCAGCGCCCGCAGGCGGGCGTTGTCGCCGCACAAGGTCTTGACCTCGTTGGCGCGCACGAACGCAGGGTTTACCTGCACCTCAAGCGTGTGCCCGGTGATGGCCGAGCACTTGGCAATGACTTCGCGCAGCGAATGGGTGATGCCGGAACTCACGTTCACGGTCTGGCCCACTGCCCGCGCCTCAATCAGGCCGCGGTAGGCGCGCACCACGGCGCGCACGTCGCTGAAGTCACGCCACACATCCAGGTTGCCCAGCTCGATGGCAGGGGCCTTGCGCTGGAAGTGCGAAACGATCTTGGGCAGCAGGAAGTTCTCGGCCTGCCCAACACCTGTGTAGTTGAACGGACGCGTAATGACGATCGGCAGCCGGTCGCACCACAGCCTTGCCATGTACTCCATCGCCAGCTTGCTGACGGCGTAGTCGTTGGCAGGTGCAGGCGGGGTCTGCTCGTCCAGCATCCCTTCGGAAACATTGCCGTAGACATTGGCACTGCTGGCAATGAGCACGCACTCGGGCGCCTTGCCGCAGGCCGCAATGGCTTCGAGCAGGTTGCGCGTGCCGATCAGGTTGACCTGATAGAAGGCATCGGCAGCGCCGTGCCCGACAAACGCAATGGCAGCCAGATGCACGATCACATCCGGCTGCAGTTCGGCCAGCAACGCACGCAGGCCCGGCCCATCGGCCAGGTCGACCTGGTGGTAGTCGGGTGCCGCCGAGGGCTGGCTCCCGGTACCGATCACTTCATAACCATTGGCCCGCAATTCGGCCGCCATGTAGCGACCTGTGAAACCATTGATCCCGGTGACGAGTGCGCGTTTGCTGGCCATTTGCATCAGAACGAGAACCCTTTTTCGTTACGACGCAGGTCGGCTTCGACCATCATGCGGCACAGCTCTTCGAGGCTGGTTTTTGGCTCCCAGCCCAGTACCTGCTTGGCCTTGGCCGGGTTGCCGATGAGCAGCTCGACTTCGGCTGGGCGGTAGAATTTCGGGTTGATGACGACCAGTACCTTGCCGGTTGCAGCGCAGGTGCCTTGCTCGGCTTCTTCCTTGCCGCTCCAGTTGATCTCGATACCAGCGGCCTTGAAGGCCATGGTGACGAAGTCACGCACGGTTTCGGTGCGGTTGGTGGCCAGCACGAAGGTGTCCGGCTCGTCAGCCTGCAGCATGCGCCACATGCCTTCGACGTACTCCTTGGCAAAGCCCCAGTCGCGCTTGGCGTCGAGGTTGCCCAGCTCCAGCTTGTCCAGCAGGCCCAGCTTGATCTTGGCGACCGAGTCGGTGATCTTGCGGGTCACGAACTCACGGCCACGCAGGGGCGACTCGTGGTTGAACAGGATGCCGCTGGTGGCGAAGATGTTGTACGACTCGCGGTAGTTGATGGTCATCCAGTGGGCGTACAGCTTGGCCACACCGTAGGGGCTACGCGGGTAGAACGGGGTGGTTTCGACCTGAGGGATTTCCTGCACCTTGCCGAACATTTCGGAGGTGGAGGCCTGGTAGAAGCGTACCTTCGGGTTGACGATGCGGATGGCTTCGAGCAGGTTGACAGCGCCCAGGCCGGTGATTTCGGCGGTGGTCAAAGGCTGCTCGAAGGACACACCCACGAAGCTTTGTGCGGCGAGGTTGTACACCTCGGTGGCTTCGGTGGTTTGCAGCAGGCGGATGCTGGCCGACAGGTCGGTGAGGTCGTACTCGACCAGGTGCAGGTTAGGGTTGGTGTGGATACCCAACTCCTCGATGCGCCAGAAGTTAACCGAGCTGGTACGACGGTAGGTGCCGTAGACCGTATAGCCCTTTTCCAGCAGCAGTTCCGCCAGGTAGGCGCCGTCTTGACCAGTGATCCCAGTAACGATTGCTTTCATGCGACTTAACCAACTCCGATAGTGCCGTGCGGGCATGTGTGATTATTGGGGCTTGACGCGGCAGCTCCGAGCCGCGCGTACTCGCTTGCATGCGGCAGTATACATAGGTCGGGGGGAGTACTCGACTCACAAAGTACTGGCGCGCGGCCAGCTGCCGGTCAGGCCTTATTGAAGGGGTTAGGAACCGGCGCGGGAGAATAAGTTCCAGGGGGGGGGAATGGCCAGTGATTGGCCTGTAGGAATGGTCTGAATTTGGGCGGGTTCTGAAGGCTGGCCATATCCCGTGTGGGAGCGGCCTTGCCGGGGCGCCGGACCGGCCGCGATGGGCTGCGCAGCAGCCCTAGGATTCCAGCTTCGCAGTTGATAGTGCCGGGGCCGCTGCGCGCCCCATCGCGGCGCAAGGCCGCTCCCACACGGGGAACGCGTAAGGCTCTTAGGAACAGTATCAGGCGTCTGCCCAGCGACCCCTTTCAACCGCCCAGGCTACACCCCACACGTCCAATCAGCGACGCGCATCCAACTGCGCCACGTCACCGCCCGGTAAGGTCGGCTCTGGCACGGGGCTCAGCCACGCATTCACGTTGTCCACACTTTCCTGATTCAACTCCCCCGCCCAGCGGTTTAGAAGAAACAGGTTAGTGATGAAGTCATACTGGGTTTTAAGCAGGTCGCGCCGAGCCTTGAATTCGTTCTGCACGCTGGTCAACACATCCACCGCGTTCACAACGCCAAAACTGAACGCCTTTTGCGCCGCGACGCTGGATTGCTGCGCAGAAGACAGTGCATTGCGGTTGGCGCGGATTTTCTCTACGGCAGCCTGGGCGGTGAGGTAGGCAGTGGTGGTTTCTTTCACCACCTGACGGCGCACGCCTTCAAGCTGCTCTTCCGCTGCCAGTTGTTCGTCATATAACCCCCGTACCCGCGCAGACGCAGAGCCCCCGCTATAGATCGGAATCTTTACCCCTAAAGTAGCCACATAGCTATCGGTGCGAGGAGCCTGACTATTGTCGTAACCCTGGTCGCTCTGCTGAGCGCTGAGGCTCAGGGACAGCTGCGGGTAATGTTCGCCCTTCCCTTCGCGGACTGCAGCCATGGCAGCTTCGGCACCACTTTTGGAAGCCTTGAGCTGCGGGTTGGCCTCAACTGCCTGGGTGATCCACTGTTGTAGGGGGCGCGTGGGCGCCTGTAGTGCCACATCGTTACGTACACGGCTAAGGGGTTCAGTGATAGGCCGGCCTACTACCTCGGCCAACGCCTCGCGGCTGACCTGCACCTGATTGCGCGCATCTACTTCCTGAGCGGCAAGAAAATCGACCCGCGCCTGCATGTCGAGCTTGTCGGTGATCTTGGCCATCTGGCGGTCGAACATGCTGCTAACCCGATCCAGGTTTTTCTGGGTGGCACGGCGTTCGGCTTGGACCAAGGCCAGTTCGTCGTCGGCAGCGAGGGCCACGAAGTAGCGCTTGGCAAGATCAACCGTCGCTTCGGCCAGTGTGTCTTCGGCTTGCTGGCCTTTCTGCTCGTTGACGCTTTTGGACTTTTGGTAACGCTCCCAGGCCGGCTTGTTGTACAGGTACTGGGTAAGGCTTAGGGAGTAGGTTTCGTTGTTATAGATGTCACGGGCGGTTTCATTCTTGCGCAGGACGCGGCTGGTGTTCGCGTTGGCAGACACCTGCGGCAGCAGGCCGCCTAGGGCTTCGCGCTGCTGGGCGGTGGCAGTACGAGCGCGGGCATAGGCAGCAAGTACTCGAGGGTCCTCTAGTCTCGCCTCACGATATAGGCCTGCTAGGTCCAGTGCATAGGTTGAAGCCGACACCGCCTTTGGGCGCTCGCTAGTTGAGCGCTTTCCATCAGAAGCAACCGCCTGCAAGGCGATCATGCACATCAGCATTCCAGGTAGCAAACGCGGCACAATCATTCCTCGATCAGCGATTCGGCGAACATGTTGCGGACTGGTTTCAGCAAGTATTGCAGCATGGTTCGATCACCGGCATTTATGAGAACCTCCGCTGGCATGCCGGGATGCAGCTTGCGGTCACCGAGCTTTTTCATGCCATCTTGAGTCACTTGTACACGCACCAAGTAATAAGCATCGCCTGTACGTTCTTCCGTAAGGCTATCTGCCGAAATGCGGACCAACGTGCCCTCAATAACCGGGGTAGTCGCTTGGTTGAACGCAGAGAAACGAATGTCAGTTTTTTCCCCAAGCTCAAGCCGATCAATGTCATGTGTGGCAACTTTCGCTTCGACCACCAGCTCGGACTGTGCTGGCACAATATCCAGAATCGGCGTAGCAGCACTGATAACACCCCCGATCGTATGCACTTTCATATCAAGCACCATCCCGCTTTCTGGTGCACGAATCACCACACGAGATAGGCGATCACGCAAGGCGGCTTCTTTCTCCTGAAGGTCGAATACCTGGGCCTGTACGTCCGACAGTTCCTTGGCCACGTCGGAATCGAATTTCTTCTTCAGTTGCACGATCTGCAGCTCGGCTTCACCAATCTGCAATTTAGTCTGAGTGATGCCCGAGCGGTGATCGGCCACTTCAGTTTTGAGCATGTCCAGCTTGCGTTCCTGCTCAAGCATGCGCTGGTTATCCACAAAACCTTCAGCCAACAGCTCTTTGAGCTGCTTGATTTCACCGGTATACGATTTTTCCAGCCCGCTTTTCGTACCGATCATGTCGTTAAGCCCAGCAATTTGCTGTTTCATCTGCTGAATGCGTTCGCGGTTAACCGATATCTCACCCTGCAGGGAGTTGCGACGGGCCATGAATACCTGCTGTTCGCCCGCCATAGCTTCTTGGGCGCGATCAGTATCAGTACCCTCCATAGTGACCAGCGGGATCGAATCCAGCCCATCACGTTCGGCGCGCAGCCGCGCTTCTTTATACCGAGCCACGATCAACTGGTTACGGGTGGACTCGTACTCAGCACTCAGCTGGGACTCATCCAACACAACCAGTGGGTCACCTTTCTTGACTAGGTCACCATCACGAGCCAGCAGCTCTTTAACGATGCCCCCCTCCAGATGCTGAACGGTCTTACGGTAGTTCTGGACGGTGACTACGCCTGAACCGTGCACGGCGCTGCTCAACGGCGCAAACGCCGCCCAGCTGCCAAAAATACCGAAGGTGACAAATACGATCGTCAGGCCAATACGGCGAATGCCTCGATCAGAGGTAGGCATGTCATCGAAGTTATGGTCAAACGCGTTAATCGCTTTACTGCTCATCTAGGATTCCTTTCAAGCGCCGGTGCTAGTCGAAGGGGCAGGAGCAGGAGCCGGTGCCGCAGGTGGCGCCGCGTTACGGGCAGCAG
The DNA here is from genome assembly GCF_002812565.2 of Pseudomonas sp. SGAir0191. Classification (NCBI taxonomy): domain Bacteria; kingdom Pseudomonadati; phylum Pseudomonadota; class Gammaproteobacteria; order Pseudomonadales; family Pseudomonadaceae; genus Pseudomonas; species Pseudomonas sp. SGAir0191. The sequence goes on along the minus strand of NZ_CP025035.2, from coordinate 1,413,037 downwards.
GGGGCTGCGGCGCGGCTGGCTGAGCTACACGCTGCTGGGCCTTGGCCTGTTGGGCCGCCAGCTCTGCGATAACCCGGTCGCGTTCGCCATACAGCGAAATGGTGCCACCGGCCATCACCAGAATGCGATCAAGACGCGTGAGGATGTTAGGGCGGTGCGAAACGATAAACACCGTGGCGCCGGTTTCTTTCAGTTTTTGCAGCGCCACGCCCAAGGCACGCTCACCGATATCGTCCAGGTTCGAGTTTGGCTCATCAAGCACGATCAGGCGTGGGTTACCGTAAATCGCGCGAGCAAGACCAATACGCTGGCGCTGCCCGCCTGACAGATTGATACCCTCGCTACCGATGACCGTGTCATAGCCGTCCGGCAGCATCAGAATCATTTCATGCACGCCAGCCATTTGCGCGGCCTCTACCACCTTCTCCGGGTCCACCTTGTCAAAGCGAGCAATATTTTCGCTGATGCTGCCTTCAAACAGCTCAATATCCTGAGGCAAGTAACCAACATACGGGCCCAGCGCTTGCTTGTCCCAGCTGGCGATATCAGCCCCATCAAGACGCACTACGCCGTGCTGCGGTGGCCAGATACCCATCAGCGCGCGCACCAAGGTGGATTTACCCGCAGCGCTTGGACCAACGATCCCAACTATGGACCCCGCCGGGACTACGAAGCTGATGCTGCGTATCACCGGCGCCTTGGCACCTGGAGGCGCAACGATCAGATTCTCAACCTGGATATGACCTTCCGGCGCCGGCAGGGGCATGCGCTCCGGCTCGTTATTTAAATCATCCATCACTTTGTTTAAGCGGTCGTACTGAACCTTAGCAGCGACATAGCCTTTCCAACTTCCGATCATCTGATCGATGGGGGATAGCGCGCGACCTAGCAGCAACGAACCAGCCATCATCAGACCAGGATTTATCTGATGGGTGACCACAAGATAAGCGCCCATTGCTAACATGATGGACTGTGACCAGATGCGAAAGGTCTTGGACACCGAGCTCACAGCGCCGCCTTTATCGCTTGCGTCGGACTGGAGAAGCATGATGTAACGTTGGCGCTTAGCCCAACGGTCCATGAGCGTTTCAAGCATCCCCATAGACTCTATGGCTTCGGCATTGCGCAAGGTCTTGGTGGTGACCACATTGGACGCGACGTTTTCCTTGTTTGCGGTCGACAAGGCGGTGCCAGTTACCTTGTGATTCACGACCGCTAACACAGTAAGCACCAGTCCACAGCCAAGTGTTGCCCATCCAAACCAAGGGTGAAACAAGAACATGACCACCGTATAGATGGGGAACCAAGGCGCATCGAAAAAGGCGAAAAGCGCAGATCCAGTGAAAAACTGGCGCAACGATGTGAGGTCGTTAAGGGACTGAGCAGTCGGATCTGAACCGCTACTTTTGAGCGCACGCTTAAAGCTTGCTCTGTAAACATCACGGCTCAGCAAAACAGAAAGTCGATTACTGATTCGTACCATGATCCGAGACCTCACCCACTCCAGCGCACCCATGGTGATGACAAGCACGGTCATTATTAGGGTGAGCATGAGTAGCGTAGAGGTGCTACTGGAAGGAACCACGCGGCCAGACACCTGAATCATGAAGAAGGTGGGCACCAGCATCAGCGCGTTGACGAAGAAACTGAAAAAGCCTACCGAAAGGAAGCTGCTTTTGCAGGCTTTGAGGGCGGCTTGCAGATTGTTTTCGGATTGATAACTCATGGCGTCCGTACTAAGAATGGCGAAAGCGGCGGGCAGTGTACCACCCGGCCAGGAGGGCAGCGTGTCAGATTGCTCCCCTGGCCACTTCGTTCAGCGACGAACTGCACCTTTTAGATGAAATTTGCCGAACAGGATCGTGACCGCTTACCGACTACGACTACGACTACGACTACGACTACGACTAAAGCTTGATCAGGCGACAAACGGTGACGCTCACCTAAGATGCCTGAAACTGGCGCCAAAAAAACCACGATCACCAAAAAAAAACCACCACCTGAAGATAATGCTCTGACTCCGCAGAACTTTTTGGAGTGCTAAGCCCTCGAACCGAAACGAGCAGGCATAGCCAAAACTGCGCTACCGATCATCGCGGCTATAGCTAAGTTCCGCATACATATGAAAATTTTTTTAGATTTCTTGGTTGACATCCCCTCCTCTGGGCGGCATCTTCGCCTCTCTCAGGGAGCCTTCAATGGCCGTTTAGTGTATGCACGGGTTTGAGCATGTTAGCTACCAGTGTCACTGCTTAAAAGGAGCTTAACAACGCCATGTCTATGCCTTCGCACACCCTTGATGGCTTGAAGATCAGCTCTCGGGTCACACTGCTCGAACCGGGTATGTATATCTTCAGGTACGCCTCGCAGCCCCCAGCAGACAAGCCCGTTTGCATAGCCCTTCAGCAAGCCCCCCTGGGCAAAGGCTCTATCGATTTCTTCCCCGCCGAGGGCGTCAGCAAGAACATGCTGACCAAGCTGGGCGACACCATTGTTGCGCGCGTCAAAGCCGGCGTAACTACTGTGCTGATCACTGAATACCACATGTTCGACGCAGTGATTGACCCGGTTGACTTGCGCATTGATCGCATCGACACCTCGCCGGCCATCATGCGTACGTTCGCCGTGGTTGCCACCGAACCCGCCCAGGCGCTACCCACCGACGCAACCCCGCTTCCCGTCACTATTACTGCACATATGCAGCAAACGGGCGAAGTTGTGTCGGCGCATGGCTATGTAGGGGCACCTAACAGCAACGAATTTATTGAATGCTTTGCAATCGACCTGCCGAACAAGCCTGTCGGGGTCGACCTGCTTTATACCTGTATGGTGGCCGGCTCCGGCCCCAGCCGTAATGTATCCACGGGCACCACCGTGGGTGCTCGTGGCCAGGGGCTGCCCCTGATATGCGTAGGCTTCAGCCTCGTAGGCCCTCTGCGCAAGCATTACGAATTAACCGGCCTGCTCGCATTTGGAAGTGCGGAACCTCAGCGCCTGGTAACCAATCAGATGATGCACGGCCCCACCGGCAATGAGCCGCTGGTGGCGTTGCACCTCGCCGTAACCCCCGTAACGAAGATGAACGCTGCCCGCCTTAAGTCTCCGTGGGAAAACTCTGCGTCACAGCAGAATACTATTGCAGCAGGCCAAACGGCTTGAAGTAACAGGAAGACATCATGCAATACGATAGCCCTCAATCGAGCAGCGATCTGCAAGCTACCCTGAGCGCAGACAGCGCCAACCTTTCCAACGTGACCCTGGCGGCCATCAACAGCCTGCTGAACCTGGACACCGTTGACACCGTCGGTATCGCCGGCATCACCGGCAACACCGTTCAGCTGCCAACCTCCGGCCAAGCTGACATCGTTCTCGGCGAAGTCGAAGGCGCCCAAGGCGACCAAGTTGTTGTCGACCTGGCTGCTGCCGAAGCCGCTGGTGTCAGCGCCTACGTGCTGCAGAGCGATGCCAACCTGGTTGTTGACCTGCAAGGTCAAGCAGCTGCTGGCGACGTTCAAACCTTCGCTGCTGCCCTGGCTCCAGCCGTTGATACCTCGGCCATCGAGCTGGTAGTTGCAACTGGCAACGGTGACGACGTCATCACTGTCAAAGGCGACCAGAACACCCTGATCGACGCTGGCGACGGCAACGACACCATCGTGACCGGCAACGGCAACAACACCGTTATCGCTGGCCTGGGCAACAACAACGTGACCACCGGTTCGGGCGATGACACCATCATCCTGAGCGGCAGCAACCACGCTGATGTCGTCAACGCCGGTGCTGGCTACGACGTAGTCCAGCTGGACGGTTCGCGCGATGACTACACCTTCACCGTTGGCAACAACTTCAACGTCAACCTGACCGGCAACCAAACTGCCGCCATCACCGACGCTGAGTTCCTGACCTTCGTGAACGGTGACACCACCGAAACTGTAGCCCTGGCTCACAGCGACGAAGAAGCAGCTGCCCTGCGTCTGTACCAAGGCATCCTGGGTCGCGACGCTGACCTTGGCGGCGCCAAGAACTTCGTTGAAGCTGTCAACGCCGGCGTTTCGCTGACTGACATCGCCAACACCTTCCTGAACTCCTCCGAGTTCGCTGGCGCCAACAACGCTACCGACATCAACGAGCTGTACAACGCTCTGCTGGGTCGTGACGCTGAAGAAGGCGGTACTCAGGTATGGCAAGAAGTGCTGGCTGCCGGCGGTTCGCTGTCTGACGTCGCTGCTGCCATCGCAGTATCGGCTGAAGCTCAGGAGCTGGACGCTTCCAACGCTACCTTCGTCAACGACCTGTACTCCAACGTACTGGGCCGCGATGCCGAAGAAGCTGGCCTGAACGCTTGGGTAGAAGCTCTGTTCAACGGCGCAAGCCGCGCAGAAGTTGCCAAGGCCATCGTTGGTTCGGCTGAAGCTACCGACAAGTCCAACAGCGACTTCGTCGACTCCCTGTACCAGTCCGCTCTGGGTCGCGAAGCCGACGCAGGTGGCAAGGCTGCATGGACCGAAGCTCTGGCTGCAGGCGTATCGCACGCCGACGTCGCCCTGGGCATCGTTGGTTCCGCCGAAGCTGCAGACCACATCGACAACGTCGTTGTACTGCACGGCCAGGTGTAACTAGCCCTGTCGTAGCGAAACGTACACCCGGCCGCAAGGCCGGGCGTATGCCAAAGGGGGCGGCTTTCGAGTCGCCCTTCTTTTTATTTTTTGTAGCCAAGCCAAGCTTATGTCCAGACAACTCGACCATGGGCGAGAAACGCTCATGGACATCTTCCACCGCCACCGTCAGGCCAACGAGCACGACGCGGCGGCAACTGCACTCGAACGTGCGTTGCAGATTCCCGAGTACCGGGCCGAAGCACTCGTATGGAAAGGCATTGCGGCCTTACCGCAAACGCCTGAGCTAGCTTTTTTATTTTTTGCCAATGCCTCCAAGGCATTGCCCGATCGGGCTGACGTTCACGCTTTGGTAGGGCGCAGCCTACTAGCGCAAGGCAAATGGGGGATGGCTACGCGCTACCTCACCAATGCCTGGAAACTTCAACCCAACGACCTTGCCCTGCGGCTGACCCTTTGGGAGGCCCGTAGCCGCTCCGAGACGCCCGCTGAGTTGCGGCGCATGGTTCTGGCCCACCTGCCCGATATCCAGACTGGGAAAGAGCTTGGGTTGGTACTCAAACTGCTGGCGGCGCAATCCGACGCTGCAGGTACCATCGGCGTCGTGCGCTACCTGCCTGAGCAGAAGGAAATACAAGGCTGGGCGATTGATTTGCAAAACCTACAAGCACCCGCAGCACTTGTTATCGAAGCCAATGGGGCGCGCATCAATGCAGCGGCCAACAGCGCCCATCCGCTGCTTAGCGCTGCGGGGCTGCCAGCTACCCACGGCGGTTTGCGAGTGAGTGTGCCGAACCCCACTACTGCGGTGCACCTTCAGTTTGCCAACGGGACGCCTCTGCTTGGCAGCCCGGTTTACGCAATGCCGGTTTTCATTCCACCTGCCAGCGTAGGTGGCGGCGAAAACAACCCAGTGGACGTACTTATTCCGGTCTACAACGGCATTGAGGAAACCCTGGAGTGCATCAATAGCGCACTAGACGCCCGCAAGCTGAATCGCACGCCGCATCGTCTGGTAGTCATCGAAGACAAGACGCCCGTCCCCGCCCTGGTAAAGGCACTTAAGGTGCTTGCTGCCAAGGGCAAGATCACGTTGATCAACAACGCGGTTAACCTCGGTTTCATCCGTACAATTAACCGCGCCATGGCACTTAGCCCGAACAAAGACGTGGTATGGCTCAACGCTGACACCCGCGTGCACGGCGCTTGGCTGGATCGGTTGCGTGAAGTGGCTTATAGCGACGAACACATCGCGTCGGTAACGCCGTTCACCAATAACGGCGAGCTGATGAGCTTCCCCCGCAGCCAGATCTGCCATGAGATGCCCAGCGCCAAGGCCCAGGCTGAACTGGATGAACTCGCCCGGCAGGTGGCAAGCCCGCCTGTTGAAATCGAGACTGGCTGCGGCTTTTGCCTATACATCAAACGGGCTGCATTGGACCAGATAGGCTACCTGGACGAAGTGCACCTGGCTCGAGGCTACGGCGAAGAAACCGACTGGTGCCTGCGCGCCCGCAGCCACGGCTGGCGTCACATGGGAGCGCCTAACGTGTTTGTGGCGCACCAGGGTGGTATTTCGTTCGGTGCCGAGAAAGTGATGAGGGTGGCCGTCAACAACGCGACATTGCGCAAACGGTACCCAGACGCATCCAGCCGCTATAAAGCGTTTTGTTTACGCGACCCTATTAAACCTGCACGTCAAGCATTACAACGGGCGCGGCTTGAGCATCTGGCAACCAAGCCGACGAGCGAGCAACGATCAAGTTGGCAAACGGTTACGGATACTACGCTCTACATCCACGATGGCTTTAACGACGATGCTGACTTCAGCCTTACTTATCATCAGAGCAGCCATCGCACCTTTGTATCACTCACTGCCCCACTGCACCCATTGCCGTTGAATCTGGAATTTGAACTGCCAGCTGATTTCAACCGCTTGGTCGAATGCCTGGGGCGGCTACCGCTGCAGGCAATCGTGTTCCAGAACCTCACCAACTGCCCGCTGAGCTTATGTGACCTGCCGGCGATGCTGGACATTCCGTATAGTATCCAGTGCAACGACGATCGTCTGCTTGATCAAGGGAGCGATTACGACTGGCGGCGTTTTGCGCAGAAGGCTGCGAGCGTTCAGTTGCCGTGGACAGCGTTGCGGCTCCGATACAGCAGTGTGCTTCCCGATGCTAAGCTGGCAACCAAAGCCGCCACGGTATCAATCGGTCTACCATCACCTCCGCCTCAGTCGCTCGTAATTGGTGACAGCCTGCGCGATGCAACCATTGCCCACCGCTGGCTGGAAGTTGCAAGGCATATCAAGCGCACGAAATTGTCTACCCGTCTGGTTGCGCCAAGCGATGGCCCGTTGCTCAAACTGTTCCAGGCCACTGGAACCGTTCATGTTCTACCCGACCTGGATGGCTTTACCCTGGTCGAGCGAGCCCAAGCCGCAGGATGTGATGCTGTGCTCAGCCTGGCTGAAAACCCTGGCAGCGACTGGGCGGCCCCTGGTTTGGCAGCCCAGCTGGGTTTACCGCTGTTCGCCCCTTCCAATTTGCTGGCAAGCGAAACAGGGGCCGCAGCCCTTACCTCTTTGCCTTTCACCCCGAGCCTGGCCCGATGACCGAACACCTTCTGGATCAACCGAAAACGGCTCAGCCCGTCACCCTGCCCGCCTTCAGCGGTGCCATTCTTGGTCTTCAGGGGGATGTATTGCACGGCTGGGCAATGGACAACACGCAGCCGGAAAATCGCCCCGTCATCGAGATATTCATTGATGGGGTCAGCGTTGCGCTAGCGCGCGCCGACCAATATGAGCCTAACGCACCAGCGGGCGACCAGTACCATGGCTTTGCCGTGCAATTGCGTCAGCGCTGGCTTGATGACGCACGGTTGATTACCGGATACATCGCCAACCAGTCATTCGAATTGGAAGGGCAATTGTCACTTCCGGCAGATCCCAGTGATGACAGCGCCTCGATTGCGTCCCAGGTCTGGCATACAGGCGGCCTGCGTGTCGGTGGTTGGTGCTGGGATCCGAAAGCACCTGATCGACATGTGGAGATTACAGTACGGGAAGGCGATCACGTGGTTGGTCGAGCTGTGTGTAATGAGCACAACCAAGCCTTGGCGTACCGCGCCACCAGCGACCATGGCTTCGCCATCGATCTGCCTTGGGAATTGGCCGATGGCAATGTGCATGTATTGGAGATCGTGAATGATCTTGGCCAGCAACTAGCAGGCAGCCCCATTCGCTTGTGCTGCTGGCCGGAGGGCGTTGAAGGTCTGCTCCAGAAATTGGATCCGTCACACGACGCCGCAACGCTGGCCCTTCTGACTGAGGTTGCCAAGGAGCAAACCATGCGCCTGCCGAAAAGCGTAGGCTGGGATCACTATGCGCAATGGTTCGAGGCGTTCCAACGTCTCGATACTCTGCCGGTACCGCAATTACAAGGAAATTTGGGAGTATTGCTACTAAGCGATGGCGATGTTGCACTAGAACAAATTAGCCTTCGCAGCCTAAATGCTTGCCAAACCAGTGTGCGGGCATTGGCCATTTCCACACCTAGCAACCTGTTGCCCGCTCTGGCCGAACTGTTTGAAGACGGCTGCGATCGTTTCTTACCCTTGTGGGCGGGAGATCGCCTTGCGTCGCTAGCCTTGCCGCATCTGAGTGCTCTACTAGACGACGGCAGCGCATGGGCCTTTGCGGACTGCGACCGCGACGGCCAGCTGGGTGAGCGCAGCCTCCCATGGCTGAAACCGGTATGGGACATCGATCTGTTCATCGGCGCTGATATATTCACTCCTGGGGCAATCTTTGGCGCAGACATCGTCAAACAAGCGTTGGCGATGCTTACAGCCCGCGAGGCCAACAAGGTCATAAATTGGCACGACCTCACAGCTGGTATTGCTCTGGCCACCCAGCGGTCTGGCGCGCTCGTTGCGCACCTCCCACGCGTACTTTATCACCGGGGAGCGTCCGCACCAGAAAGCCCGGAGCGAGCGCAGCCATCTGCGCAGCGCCAACGCGCACTTGAATGGTTAAGCGGCAAGTTGGCCCCTGGGGCAACTGTAAGCCAAGTGGCCGACTACCCGGCACTTCTCAGGGCCCACTGGCCACTGCCAGCGCAACTACCCCGAGTGAGCCTCATAGTGCCAACGCGGGATCAGTACAAGTTGCTTCACACCTGCATTGAAGGGCTATTGAACGACACGGATTATGACAATCTGGAAATCATCGTTGTTGATAACCAGTCCACCGATCCCAAAACGATTCAATACCTCTCAGAGCTGAACGCGCGTGGAGTGAAGGTACTGCCTCATCCTTACCCATTCAATTACTCTACAATCAATAACCGCGCAGCAAATCTTGCAACTGGTGAGCTGATTGGGCTAGTAAACAACGATATTGAAGTGATCGACAGCGGCTGGCTGAAGCAGATGGTGTCGCAGGCACTGCGCCCTGGAGTTGGGGCGGTGGGTGCCAAATTGCTCTGGCCAAATAAGATGGTGCAGCATGGTGGTGTGGTTGTTGGCATAAACGGCCTAGCTGCGCACAGTGGCAACACCCTCGACCAGCGAGATGCGGGCTATTTGGGGATGAATCAGCTTACAAGACGGCAAAGTGCAGTCACTGCGGCATGTCTTCTGCTACGCAAAACGGTTTTCGACACGCTTGGTGGTTTGGATGAGCGCGCGTTTCCGGTAGCGTTTAACGACGTGGATTTTTGTTTGCGCATCGAAAAACTCGGTCTGCATAATATATGGACTGCCAGCGCGCTACTGATTCATGCTGAGTCAGCAAGCAGAGGGAAAGACGTGTCGCCGGAAAAAATGGCTCGTGCTCAGCGTGAGCAGCAGTTATTTAGAGGACGTTGGTCTAATTTTTATACCGACCCCTATTATCATCCAGCGTTAAGCTTGGACTATCTAAGCGGTCCGTACGGGGGATTGTCGTTGCCTCCGGAATCAAAAATATGCACCTCAAGGAAAGCCCCAGCCGATTACCAAGATGCGCGGCCGATCACTTCGGCCTCTATCTAAAGCGTGAGTAATATCAGCGATTACTACAGGGATATATCGACATGAAGCATCTGGACTGCACACTTCGAGATGGTGGTTATTACAATAACTGGAACTTCTCGGAGGCGCTTATAGCGCAGTATATGACCGCCATGCAAGCGGCTGGAATAGAGATTATCGAGCTAGGCCTACGCTCTTTAAAAAACAAGGGTTTTAGCGGCGCTTGCGCTTACACCACTGATGAATTTCTTAACACGCTGGACTTACCTGAATCTCTGACCATTGGTGTAATGGTAAACGGCAGCGAACTTGTTGGGAAGAACGGCGGCCAGAACGCGCTTAATTCGCTATTCCCTAACCCCGCAAGCAAATCGCCAGTTGACCTCGTTCGCATTGCTTGCCACGTGCACGAATTTGCCGAGGCGCTTCCTGCAGCGAGTTGGCTGAAGGAGCAAGGGTACGGTGTCGGCTTCAATTTGATGCAGATAGCAAACTGTTCTGAGGATGAGATTAAAGCATTAGCCAAACTTGCTAATGACTATCCGTTGGACGTCCTTTATTTCGCTGACAGCATGGGCAGTATGTCACCTCATGAAACAGCTCAGATTATTGGATGGCTGCGAAGTGAATGGCAGGGTGCACTCGGTATCCACACACATGACAATCTAGGTCTGGCGCTCTCTAACACCCTACGCGCAGTTGATGAGGGAGTGACCTGGGTTGATTCCACAGTGACCGGGATGGGGCGTGGCCCCGGGAATGCCCGAACTGAAGAGCTTGCTATAGAGATTGCTGCACGCACAGGTAAGCCCGCAAACCTGATACCCATGATGACGCTTATACGCGAGCATTTCAGGCCTATGCAAGTTAAGTATGGCTGGGGTACTAATCCTTACTATTACTTGGCTGGTAAATACGGCATCCATCCTACATATATTCAGGAAATGCTCGGCGACTCTCGTTTTGGAGAGGAAGACATACTTGCAGTCATTGAATACCTCCGAAACGAAGGAGGTAAGAAGTTTAGCGTACACACACTTGATGCCGCACGGCACTTTTACCGTGGTGAGCCCACCGGCCGATGGGCGCCGGAGGAACTGTTTGCAGGCCGCGATGTATTGCTGCTTGGTACTGGTCCGGGCGTGGCTGCACACCGCCGAGCTCTGGAGCATTTCATTCGCGAACATAAGCCGGTCGTGATGGCACTCAACACCCAAAGTTCAATCGCGGCTGAGCTGATTGATGTAAGAGTAGCTTGCCATCCCGTACGTTTGCTAGCGGACTGCGAAGCGCACCTTCGCCTACCTCAACCGTTGATGACACCATACTCAATGCTTCCTGTCGATGTACAGGGTGCACTCGCTCATAAAAATATTCTTGATTTTGGGCTCAATGTCCAACCTGACGTATTCAGGTTTGATAGTACCTACTGCACTATACCTACCTCTCTAGTAATGGCATATGCCATGGCGGCTGCGAGCTCTGGTAAAGCTAAGCGTATCTTGATGGCAGGTTTCGATGGTTATACAGGTGAAGATCCACGAAACGCTGATACGAATAAGCTGTTGAGGCAATATCAAGAGAGCCCCTCAAGCACTCCATTGCTATGCCTAACGCCGACTCGATATGACGTTGACAGCCAAAGTATTTATGGACCACTAAAATGAGACACGAGAAAACAACATGTTTCCTGCCTTGCCGAAAAGGCAGCCAGCGAGTACCTAATAAAAACATTCGACCATTTTGTGGCTACCAGTTTGGGCTAATTGAAATAAAATTGAAGCAGTTGTTAGAGGCGGATGCGATAGACAGCATAGTTCTCAGCACGAACGATGAAAGCATACTGGAATATGCCTCTTCGCTTGGGAATTGCAAAATAAAACTTCACAAGCGACAGGAGCACCTTTCGACAAGCGAGACGAGCACCGACCAACTCGTTGCTCACGCTCTCGAACTGATTGATGAAGGTAATATTTTGTGGACGCATGTGACCTCGCCGTTTCTTAATGCATTCCACTATAATGAAATTGTTAAGCTTTATAGCGAGAAAGTGCTTGAAGGCTACGACTCCTTGATGACTACAAACCTGATACATGGGTTTCTTTGGCAGAATGGGGATGCAATGAACTATGACAGGCAAGTTGAAAAATGGCCAAGGACTCAAACGTTAACTCCAGTGCATGAAGTAAATAGTGGCGCTTTCCTAGCCCACACAAAAATTTATAGCGAGCTAGACGACCGGATCGGTCGACGCCCATACCTCTACTCACTGGACAAGCTAATCAGCCATGACATTGATTGGCCAGATGACTTCACTATCGCGGAATGCTTGCTAGAAAAAGGCCTTGTCAGTCTATGAAAACTCCAGGAATAGGATTAGAAAATTATAAAACTCTGATATTTGATTGTGATGGCGTACTTTTAAATTCTAACAAAGTTAAAACTGAATCCTTTTACCGAGCTGCTATCCCATATGGGGAATCCTCAGCCCAAGCCCTTGTTAATTACCACATTGCCAATGGTGGGATATCACGCTACAAAAAGTTTTCACACTTTTTAGAAAACATTGTTTCAGAACATATCGAGCCCCACACATTGGATGTGCTCCTAAACAATTACGCTGAAAGTGTTAAAAGTGGCTTAATGACTTGTGAGGTCGTGGGGGGCTTAAGGGAGCTTCGTCGAAAGACTGAGAATGCTCGGTGGCTCATCGTTTCTGGCGGCGATCAAGCAGAGCTTCGTCAGATATTTTCACAGCGTGGCCTACTTGATCTATTTGATGGAGGCATATTTGGCAGTCCTGACATCAAAGAAGACATCGTTAGACGTGAACTGGAAAGAGGAAATATAGTTCGTCCTGCAATTTTTTTTGGCGATAGCAGATATGATTACAAGGTATCTTTGGAAGCCCAGGTCGATTTCTTATTCATGAGTGATTGGACCGAAATACCAAACTGGCAACAGTGGTGCTTAGAGAATGAAATTGAATCGCTGAATAGTATTTCTTGTCTTAACAAATTCAAGACCTAATGTTCCTTACCATGAACGTAGCCGCTTTCCAATTTTGCTTCCATATCCATTGATAGTTTTGTGGCGTCATAATTTAAGCCTATTGGTGTAACTTCGAAAATCTTGATTAATCAGGTTTGCCAAATTAGCCTCACGCCCCATTCCTAAAGGATTGGGGCTTCACACAGCGGAATTTGAAACTCAGATATGAGCCTCATATGCTCTGAGTTTTTCCACTGAGCCCCATCCCTGAATGTGTAGAACTGAACGTCCCACGCGACGAAGCTATTGGATATTGGGTTGGAGTTTCGGCAGGGACTAATTCTTTTAATCAAGCGTTTCTAAGAAAGATTTAGTCGAGGTGTAATCTATGTCGCGAGCATGATTTCAGAATCGATTCTTGCCTCAAAGGCTTTGATTATCCAAGCACCTATTGAGATCTAGACATTGCTCAACGGATAAATTACAGCAAAAAAAATCGTTATTAGACATCGGAAACTAGCCTTTTCATCACCGCATAAGGGTTATCAGCCATAGAACCGTCTTTAAACATCAATGATAGAGCCACATATAAAACCTGCGAAAGACCAATCAAATTATATGAATCTCCTGCCACCTCTTGATCTTCAGCATCATGACAGAGAACATATTTGAGCGCAGGCTTACATTTGGAGAACGACTCATAAAAGAAGGTTTTGTCAGTTTTTTTTACAACTAGCATCTTTCTTTTATATGGAGAGTTATCAAAGTGCGATAACTGATCGCTGTTTAGCTTGGCATTTTCTTCACCAGCAAAATAAAGTAAACTGTCGTTATATTTATGCGAAGAAAATATGGCTTCCTCTGCGTGCCTCAACTCCATTCCGCTCATCGGACTAGCATCTAACACCCCCCAGCTTATATAATTTTTCAAAAGTCTGAAAGAATTATTTGTTCCGGAAACTATAAACTTATCAGCACTAAAAGCCTTAAAAACACTGGAAAAAGATTTTTTCACCACCTGGGTTTCATAAAGTGCGGCCACAGGAGTTTTACCACGATGAAGCATATTCAAAAAGTGATATCCGTAAGTTGATGGATGAGAGCTTCCATCTACTATCAAGAAATCTAGATCCTGGTTGAATAGCGGTGAAAGCTTAATAGCATTCTTAAATTTATTTTCAACAAAACACAAGTTCCAAACTGGATGCTCATACTTTCCATTCACAGTGTACTTTCCAATGCTCCTATTCCTGTACTCCCTAACAAATAAGCACCAGAAAACCAAACGAATATCGTATCTATTAAGACCACCCAATGCCTTTAGAGCTACATCATATGCACGCTTATCAGTTTCTAGATTGAAAAACTCTTTTTTAATTGAGCATTTATCCTTGGGATTGTTAGTTATAAGATATGCATTTCCAAACCTGAAATCGCCCACCATAATAAAAGGATAAGCAACCTTCGAAAACTGCTCAACCTTTTCATGCCAAATTGGCAAGCTCCCATGGCCATAAAACTCATCAGTAATCCCAAAAAAATTTTTTAGCTTTTCCCAACGGACCACGTGAGAAGGCCCAATAATCATAACTTAAGCTCCTAAAGACTCTTTAACATTCATGAATCGCAATCACATGTTAAAATAACACATAATTTATACAAAATCGTAATTGCCTATGAACATTGAAATTTTCAACCGTAGCGATGCAGCTCCCTGTGCATCGCTACTATAGTTCACAATGTCATCTTGCCTGCTATAATTAACTTAATTTTTAAAAAGCGCAGCTTTGGCTTTATTTAATCGATCCTTCAGCTCAATAAAATAACCTAATTTAGGAGGGAATGACTTATCATGACGACGCACTGCACCAATGAAATCGATGTAGTAATTTTCCAAATCTACAGGGTACTCTGCGGTGCTCCCGGGCGGAAACTGGCTACCGGACAGTACGGAATGCGCGGCAAACGCATTACGACCAATTTCTATTAAAGCCGTACAGTCTGGATACTGGCTTAAGATGCTTTTATTGCTCGAAACAAATATCTCTGAAAGTCCACGCTGACATAAAATAAATGTACTCAAAAAAACTTCAGATGCGTTGATCAGCAACCCCTTATCATATAGATAGAATCCGTATAAAAGCATTGACGATGCGGTATTCCAGTAGACTATACGCGCTCTCGCGCTTTCATCGCGCATTTCATAGATATCCTTGGCAATATCAAAGGCACTTTCACGCAGCTGATAAAATTCAGCCAATGGAATAATATTAGTCCCTGAAGATATCCACCAGCGCAATGTTACTGGGTCTAGAGGGCCGATGGGTTTTTCAGTTATCAAACCCTTACGGATATGAACTATCTCACGCCCAACATCGGCCCGCCCTACAGGATCCTCGCCTACTCGGAATGCCAACACGGAGAGCACCCCTAAATAGAACTTGCTGCTTCTATCCATTGAAAGCAAAAGTGAACGAAGATAGTGATAGAAAATAGTTTTGTCAGAAATGCGGCTGCGAAAATTGAAAACCATCTTATTAAGGTAGTGTATATCATGCGAGCGTTGAACATCGAATTCCAACGGAGGGGCTACTGTTGAAATCTCATTATCAGGACCGCGCACCAACACACTATCGGCAACGAGTGAAAAATCGGCCGGCATTGGAAAAATACACGTTTGCTCAGATACAGCGGCTGGTCTATGCCAATTTATGCCGCCATCAAAACTAACCGAAGCGTTTTCTGTAGCTCCGACTCTCAATGCGACTTCAAAAGCACCATACTCAAATGTTATTATCAACATCAGCTCACCTTGTAAACCTGAAGTTCAGCTTTTCGAAAAGTAAATGGCTGCATCATAGCAGCAGCCATCTCCTTTATTACACCGTAAATTAGGTAGGTCATACCATCTGCGCCTTCGAGTCGGTCTGCCCTCCTGACAAGGTCTGATAGATCAGTTTAAGCTCTTCGGCCTGGACGGCTGAGTTCCTTTGGACTCCGGTATTGGACGGGGACTTATGCTTCGAAACCGAACCGTTAATTTTTTCAATTGTAGTCATTAGCATTTCTTGTGTGGGCTCGATTACGTAGCCATTCTGGCCTTCGACAACGTCCTCTCCTATGCCGCCCATATTACTAGCAACCACCCAGCATCCGCAGGCTACTGCTTCACGCGTGACGAGACCGAAGCTTTCTGGCCACATTGATGGTGCAAAGAGAACATCGATTTTTCTGTATAGGTCCACAATGCCTTTTTGGCTGACGCGGCCAATGAACGTTATTGGAACTTTCCCCCAGTAAGATTGATATTCGTAGCCGTCATCCTTGGAATGGTCCACAATCAACAACTCAATATTTACCGGTTGCGTTTGGATAATCGCCTCTTTGAGCAGATAATAACCTTTATGCTCCGACATACCGCCGATATGCGCACATACTATTCGGTCGTTACCTAACGTATCTTTTGGTGCCCAGCACACATCACTTGACACGCCATTTGCTACTACTTCAATTTGATTTATGCCGTTCTGCCGGTATATGTCAGCGAAGGCATGCGATACGGTGAGCACTCTAGTTGCACCATGCAAAAGATCCTTCAAGTCACGGCGACGTGCTATCGAATCTGACAGCTTTATATTCGTTGGCATTTCAATGATTTGATATGGATCGGGGTGCCCCATTGGATAAACTTTTGAATTGTGGTCGACTAAAAACTGAAAGTCCGAGATCCACCAAGCGTCATGAATCGTTACCAGATATGGAATTTTTGAATCTTTAGCCGCTTCAACTACAGATGACGTCAAACGCTGGACACAATGGAAATGAATCAAATCTGGATTTTCAAGCTCCAAGAACTCTTGAAACAGGCGATACATTTCCGGATCTTTAGGGTGCCAATCCATATGTTCACGCCATAGGGTACTTGCACGATATACGCGAGAGCCATCATATGCATAAACAGTCAACTGATGCGGGTCTCTGCATTCAACGTCTGCAGTGAAAACACAGATATCGATATCATCAGAATAGGATTTCCTGAATTCGGAGAAATTATCTGCCACGACTCGCGTCGCACCGCCAATAGCTTGAGGCGGGAAAAAAACGTTCACCAACGCGATCTTTTTCCTCGGCTTAGCCTTCTCAAGGGTAGGCACTAAATTTTCCAGCGTTTTTGCCAGACTCTGACCCAAGAACCCGATACTATAATCAGTTGTCGCCCGCTTCTGAGCTGCCACACCTACTTGTTCTCGGAGAGTTTGGCTATCAACTAGCCGCTTCAATGCTGAATACCATTCATCTTCAGTCGCTGCTAAGAACCCATCACTTCCATCTTTAACTACATCCCGATAATTAGCGGTGCTGCTTAAAACCGATGGAATCGCAAAGCATCCAGCTTCGAACCATTTGAGCTCACTTTTACAAGCATTCACTTTATCATCGTGTAATACAGCGATGTTTATATCAGCCTGCTCAAGAAGCGACCAGTAACCCTGCACACTTTCCATCGCTGGCAATTGTACCAATTGATGTCCAAAACGCTCTGTAAATGCTAATGGAAGCTTCAAGTAGCCCACCACGACTAAACGTACGTGGGGCGTGCCGCTGAGTACACGCTGGATAGCCGGCAGTGCCTGATCGATAAAATCAGTGTTATGAGCTTGTGTCCCGCTACCATAGAAGATATCGATAGTTCTCTTGTGTGACTTATCAGTCGTGCGAATCCTGTTAAGCTTATCCAGCCCGTTCCGGTGTAACCAACAAATATTCTCCTGCACCAGTTTAGCCAACTCTGCCCGTAGTGGCTCTGTGGATGCCAGGCCTTGTCGACAAAGTCGAGCAGCAGCGTTGAAGAGCGCCATTCCGCGAGTCAGCTCACGGTGGGTTGCGAGGGAAACATAGCCACCATAGCTGTCGATGGACGGAGGGTACTCAGGTGCGAACAAGAGATCATCGATTTCATACAAACTTAGCTTGCCCGTGGCGTTCACTTGAGCGATCGCCTTTACCACCTGAACGACTGCTGGCACGCGATAGAAGATGACAACATCGTGCAGTGCCAATGCATTATTGTTTTTATCAAGGTCAGTCCAGCTGATAGCCGTTACCTGTTTGCCGACTGCCTCGAGTTGCTCAATTTTTTGGTTGATGCGATAGCGAACACATTGAGCGATGTGGAAATCACCGACAATCAGTATTCGGTCAGTGTTTAGATCACCCAACGGTGGTAGCGGAGGGAGAGCACCTTTAACACTCGTCGCACATCCGCCGTACGCAGGAAGGTAAGCCTTATAAAGCTGGGCCGCGTACGTGAAGGCAGTATCGATCAAATAGTTCCGGTCCAGCATATCGACTCGGGTCATGAGCGTGGCATGGACATCTCGCCATTTTTGTTCTGCGAGTCGCTCAAGCTCATCTAATTGAGGTCGATGATTAGGATTAGTAGATATACCTTCAGACAATATACTGATTGCTTCATCTAACCGATGCAGCTTAGACAGGCAGTTGGCTCGATTGAAGGCCGTCCATACAGGCGGATTCGAAAGCTGTGCAGCGGCGTCGAAATACTGGAGGGCAATGCTAAAATGGCCATCAGCTAGGTAACTATTGCCTAACGAGTTAAATGCAGCTCCATCTGGGCCGAAGCTTAAAGCGGCCTCAAACAGAATCCTGCCTTCCTGGATCTTATTTTGTGACAGAAAATGCTCACCCAGCTTGGAATAAATGGCTTGATTCTTTCGTGGCGTGTCCTCCAAATCTACGGGGATGACCTCCTGTCCAAGCAATATATTCATGATGCGCTGTGGTTCAAGCTCAAGCCCACGTCGTGCACAACGCTCCATGACTGCTGAAAGGCAGAAATCACTTGGGATCAGTTGCAAGGGGAAGTCATGCCTCGCGGCCCAGGCACCGAGAGTCGACACACGACCTTCCGCTTTACCAAAACGCTGGAAATGTAGCTCAGCAATGCCTTGATCGGTCACTCCGCCGGTTTTGAGGTCTGGATAAAAAGTCAGGTAAAAATCTAGGTCAACCAAGGGCGCGGCAGATTTGGCCATCAGACCGCCATCATCTGAATCATTGACTGCTTCAGCGATAAGCTCGGCATCGCCGGCTTCATGGGAGGCGGACGCAAAGCGACCCTCTTGGTAACCGAAAGCGTGCCAGTGGTGTTCCAGCGCTTCATCCGTTAGGGAGGACAAATCGTTGTATCGACGGCGGTAGTAAGCTACATCTAGTACAAAACGCTTAGAGCCAGTTCTTTTTTGGGGGGCAGAGACCGAGCTTTCCTCAACGCGTGCGTCTTGATGCACCTTTGTGCTTGGCACGCTTTCCTTAACAGACATTTCTCACTTTCCTATGAATAATTACCGGTACCGATGAATTCGAGTGGACTATCTCAAACGCTCAGTAAAAAAATTGAACTTTTCGGCTTGAGCCTCACGTGGCGTAGAGCCACGCTCACACGTAAGCCTTTGAGGTTCATCAACAGAAATCTTGCCCCATCCTAGTCGAACTCGAGCCATGAAACAGCTTGATTGGCAAGGGTAGCTACCCCTGGCCCTCCGAAGCCTTAACTGCAAGCCCTAGCGCCGCCCATCTTCCACTCATTTTCAAGGGCCGTGTAGGTTGCGAGCCGACCGCGAGACGCTGCGATCAACCCACGGGGCTCGTTCTCTAGGGGCAGTCTTCGAGAGCTCGCGAGGATTCTTTGTCAAACGATAATCCTGACCCTTTGAGAAACTGGGCGCACCCAGTAGTGTATTTTTCGACATCACGGTGGTCTAATCCAGAGCTAGGATTTCGCCGAGCGTCGCTAGGCAAAGTTTCTCAGCGTCATGTGTCTACGACAACACCTTTTGTCCAATTAGAGCCCAATTATGATCTTTGTAACAGGCGGAGCCGGTTTCATCGGCTCAAATTTCGTTCTGCAGTGGTGCGCTCAGCACGCTGAACCTGTCCTCAACCTCGATGCCCTAACCTATGCGGGCAATCTGGCGAATCTGCAAACGCTGGACGGCAATGCGCAGCATCGCTTCGTCAATGGCAACATCTGCGACGCCGCCCTGTTGGCCGAGCTGTTTGCAGAGCATCGGCCACGCGCCGTGGTTCACTTTGCGGCTGAATCTCATGTGGATCGGTCCATTAGCGGCCCCGAAGCATTCGTCCAGACCAACGTGATGGGGACCTTTCATTTACTGGAGGCGGCCAGAGCACACTGGAATGATCTGAAGGGCGCAGAGAAAGAAGCTTTCCGTTTCCTACATGTCTCCACTGACGAGGTCTACGGGACGTTGGCGCCTACCGACCCAGCCTTCACAGAAACCACGCCCTACGCACCTAATAGTCCTTACTCGGCCAGTAAGGCAGCCAGTGACCACTTGGTACGCTCGTACTTCCACACTTACGGCATGCCAGTTCTCACCACCAACTGCTCCAACAATTACGGACCCTTCCATTTCCCTGAAAAGCTGATCCCGTTGATGATTGTCAACGCACTGGCTGGCAAAGCGCTGCCAGTTTACGGCGATGGTCAGCAAATCCGCGATTGGTTGTACGTTGAAGACCACTGCTCAGGCATTCGGCGCGTGCTAGAAGCTGGTGCTACTGGCGAGACATACAACATTGGCGGCTGGAACGAGAAGGCAAACATCGACATAGTGAGGACGGTTTGTGCCCTGCTCAACGAGATGGCGCCTGCAGCATCGCTCCATGTCATCAACCAGAAGACTGGCAAGCCTGTCGAGCAGTATGAAGAACTAATTGCCTACGTGGCCGACCGTCCAGGCCACGACCGTCGCTACGCCATTGACGCGCGCAAGATCGAGCGTGAACTCGGCTGGAAACCTGCAGAAACGTTCGAGACCGGTATCCGCAAGACTGTCGCTTGGTACTTGGCCAACCAGGAGTGGGTCAAGGGTGTCATGGACGGCAGCTACCGCGAATGGGTTGCCGAGCAATATGGGGCAGAGAAGAGGTGAAAATCCTGCTGCTGGGTAAAAACGGACAAGTCGGTTGGGAGCTACAGCGAGCATTGGCGCCGCTTGGCGAGGTCATTGCTCTTGATCGTCACGGAGCCAGTGGCTTGTGTGGGGATTTGTCCAATCTGGATGGCTTGGCCGCCACAGTCCGCCACATCAAGCCCAATGTGATCGTCAACGCTGCTGCCTACACCGCAGTGGACAAAGCCGAGAGCGACCAAATATCGGCCGCGCTAGTCAATGCCGAAGCGCCTTCCTTACTGGCGCAGGAGGCCAAAGCAATAGGTGCTTGGCTGATTCACTACTCCACTGATTACGTATTTGACGGCAGTGGTGAGCACCGCTGGCAGGAAGCAGCCCCTACCGGTCCACTCTCGGTTTATGGCCGCACGAAGCTGGAAGGTGAGCAGGGCATTCTCTCTAGTGGCGCAATGGCCATCGTGCTTCGCACTAGCTGGGTGTATGCTGCGCGCGGTCATAACTTTGCCAAGACCATGCTGCGTTTGGCTGCAGAGCGTAATACGTTGAGCGTAGTCGCCGATCAGTTTGGAGCTCCTACAGGTGCGGAACTAATCGCTGATGTCACCGCACTTATAATGCGTCGAATCGCTGCTGAGCGGGACGATAGCCAGTTGCAAGGTATTTATCACTTAGCTGCTTCAGGCGAAACCAGTTGGTATGGGTTTGCCCGGTTTGTACTGGCGCACGCTCAACGCAGTGGCATTACGTTGAAGGTGACCGCTGATCAAATTGCCCCTATCAGCACAGAAGCTTACCCTGTACCTGCTCCACGCCCACGCAACTCCCGTCTGGCGGTGGACAAGCTAGAAAACACGTTCAATCTCAAAATGCCGCTTTGGGAGCAAGGCGTGCAACGTATGCTGGACGAAATCCAGCAATAGGGACTCTCATGGCTCGCAAAGGAATTATTCTCGCTGGCGGTTCGGGTACACGCCTGCACCCCGCTACGCTCTCAGTGTCGAAGCAACTGCTGCCGGTTTATGACAAACCGATGATCTACTACCCCCTGAGTACCCTTCTGCTTGCAGGGATTCGGGACATCTTGATCATTTCTACCCCTCAAGATACTCCGCGTTTCGAGCAGCTACTGGGAGATGGGGGTCAATGGGGTCTTAATCTGTCGTATGCAGTACAGCCGAGCCCCGACGGCTTGGCGCAAGCTTTTACAATCGGTGAGGACTTCATTGGTCGCGACAGCTCAGCTCTAGTTCTCGGCGACAACATTTTCTATGGTCACGACTTCCAATCCCTCTTGCTCAATGCAGGGCAGCGCAATGCAGGTGCATCGGTCTTTGCCTACCACGTCCACGATCCCGAGCGGTACGGCGTAGCTGAATTCACTGAAACAGGACGGGTCCTGTCGCTCGAAGAGAAGCCGAAGCAACCCAAGTCCAATTATGCTGTCACCGGTCTATATTTCTACGACAACCAGGTCGTCGATATGGCCCGGAGCTTGAAGCCCTCCCCCCGCGGCGAGCTGGAAATTACTGACCTCAATAATCTCTATCTGCAACAAGAGCAACTGCACGTAGAAATCATGGGCCGCGGCTACGCATGGCTCGACACAGGCACCCACGACAGCCTGCTCGATGCCAGTCAGTACATCGCGACCATGGAGCGCCGCCAAGGCCTAAAAGTTGCTTGTCCAGAAGAAATCTGCTTCCGCGCTGGCTGGATCAACGCCGAGCAACTCGAGCGTCTGGCTCAGCCTCTGCTCAAAAACGGTTACGGCCAATACCTGCGTAACCTGCTTAACGAAAAGGTGTTCTGATGCACGCTACATCCTTGGCAATTCCGGAAGTCTTCCTGTTTACCCCGAAGGTGTTCGGCGACGAGCGTGGCTTCTTCTATGAGAGCTTCAACGCTAACGTCTTCAAGGAAGTCACCGGACTACAGCCTGACTTCGTCCAAGATAATCACTCGAAATCGGTCAAGGGAGTGCTTCGGGGTTTGCACTACCAGCTTGCGCCTCACGCTCAAGGCAAGCTTGTTCGCGTGGTCCAAGGCGAAGTCTTTGACGTAGCCGTTGATATCCGTCGCTCCTCCCCCACTTTCGGCAAATGGGTCGGTGCGGTACTTTCTGCGGAAAACAAGAATCAGCTGTGGGTCCCGCCAGGGTTCGCACACGGTTTTGTCACCCTGAGTGAAACCGCTGAATTCTTGTACAAGACCACCGATTTCTACTCGCCTGCCAGTGAGCGGTGCATCGCGTGGGATGACCCGGAAATCGCCATCGAGTGGCCGATTGATTTCAGCCCGAGCTTGTCTGGCAAGGATCAACTCGGCGTGGCGTTGGCTAACGCTGAAGTGTTCGAGTAAGCCTTCAATAGGGCCAAGCTGTTGAAGGCTTGGCCTTGTTAGCTCAGATGCAGGCTGATACGTCTTAACCGCAACGTTCCGTTCGCCTGCAATATGCTGAACCGTCCATTTGATTCTTTCTGAGGGTGTGGGTCTCCCGCCAGCCACCCTCCACGTCGGAATTTACGCCTTCCCTGTAGTCCATTTCCCAAACATAATCCCATCGCCTTTTTTCGATTGCCGTAGTTTAGGCGCAGCTCTAGTCTCAACCCGTCGTTGCTCATCAACGACCGGCTTTGACAGGCTGTTTCGACAAAGAGGTAGGGTCACCCTTATGGTGGCTGTGCGTGGGGCACGCTCGCGTGCGCCGGGTTAGTACCTCTGTCGACCGGTCTGTCAACCCACGTACAGCTGCCACCCATTTGTTTGACAGCAATAGGTGTCGGCCTCATCGACAGAGGTTGCACATGTTAAAGATCGTCCCCGACCCACCGCACCACATCCACTCCCTTGAAGACACCCTGATCCAAGCCACGGACCACGCGCTATGCGCCGCAACCGTCGCCCATCAGGCCTTGCTGCTACAGCCCAAATCGCCGACATCGATTCTGATCATGACGTCTCTGCACGAACTCGAGACGCTACGGGCATTGCTGGAGTCAGCGCTTGTGCACGTACAAAGGTCCAGAGAACCTCGAGCAATGCATTGAAGCCAGCTGGCGCTGCGCTAGGCCGACCATTGCCAAGCAACAGTCGCCCACGCTGCAGCACTGGCAGCAAACAATCAGGGAGATCAACCAATGACCGCACACCACACTGGCGTCACCGCCGGCAAAACCAAGTTCTACCAAGGCAAACAGCAAACCGAGCCCCTGTTCTGCATCGAACCCGGCATACCGTGCGAGCACGCCCGCGCTCAAGCTTCTGAACTGATGGGTTACGTCCAGGAACTGACCATCAGTGGCTTGATGGACGAAAACCCGAAGTTAGTGTGGGCTGCGTATTACCTGGGCGCGCTTGCCAAGACTTTGATGGACGATGCTGAAGCAGGCTTGGCAAACTGACCGGCTGCTGATGCGGCCGCTGGCCTGGAACCTAACCGCCCGGGGTTGCGCTCTGGGCAGGTCCCAGGCCTTATCCAACAGCCGCAAAGTTAAGGGTTGCCGTACTGCGGCACAGCTCCCTGTTGAAGATTGTAATCAGCGCTTTTCTGATAGACGCGTCCAGAATGATAGCAATTGGCTTCTCCTGAGTAGAGCGGGTAACTACAATGCCCCCACTTCAAGGAGAAACACCATGCAACAATCTTCAGACAGAGCGCTTTTCGCCAATCAGCTAAGGGGTGTAGCAGTCATTGCCGTGCTCATCGTGCATTGGTGCGGGGTGTATTGGTTTTCACGGGATGTCGTGGCCTCCTACATCCATGCCCCAATCGTAGAGGGCCCCTCGTCGAGCATGATCTACTGGCTGACGATTCCAACCTTCAACTACGGCCCCTTCGGCGTTTCAATCTTCTTTCTGATCAGTGGCTTCGTCATCCCGTTTTCATTGAACCGTCTGGCGCCCGTCAAGTTTCTGGTTGCTCGCTTTCTACGCATCTACCCCACGTACATCGCCGCGTCGCTGATCATGTTGGCGTTGGTTTATCTGTCTAGCCGCTATTGGGGCCAGCCATTCTCCATGGCGCTTGATCGATTGTTCGCCAACCTGTTCCTGCTCCAAGGCAACCTGCACTATCCCTCGATCGACATGGTCAACTGGACGTTGGCCATCGAAATCAAGTTCTACATCATTGCTGCCCTGCTCTATCGCTGCATCAAGGGCGGCAATGCGTTTCCCTTGATCTTGTTCTCCGTGGCAGTGCTGGCTGCGTGCGAAGCGCTACCGACATTGCTGGCTGGCTGGGAGTTGCGCCCAGGCTTGGTAGAGTCCCTTGAGACTGAACTGATGTGCGTGATCTTCATGTTCATCGGCACGGGCTTCTATCATCACTACACCGGCACATACACCACACGCCAGCTGCTGACCTATGTGGCCATCCTGATGCTGGTGTTTTTGTTGTGCTGGCCCCACACAGACTGGGTGGTCCAGATGCCTTCAGTACCTCAGAACTATGTCTATGGCCTGGTGCTGTTTAGCGTCAGCTACACGATGCGCAAATATTTCCGGCCATTTGCGCCGTTGGACTTCATCGCCAACATCAGCTACTCGATCTACGTGACGCACTCCATCATCGGCTATCTGTCACTGCGGATACTGATGGATCAGGGCCTGTCGTTCCCCGTGTCGGGGTTGTTGACGCTGGTCTTCGTGCTCACGCTGGCCTATGCGCTGTACCGCCTGGTCGAAGTGCCCACCATGCATTTGGGCAAGCGGATTTTTGGCAAGCGCGCCGGCCCAGCCCCAACTTCGAGCTTGAACCTGGCACAGGCGAACAAGTGAGCTACGTGGGTATTAGCGCCACAACGCTTGTGCCGTTACGTCCTGGCCGCAGTCGCGGCTCAGGGCGTAACATGCTGCTCCCAGGCCATCGCTCAGGACGCTGGCTTGAACGCCCACAGTTTCATGACGAGGTAATTCAACACGGGCACTACGAAGATCACCATCACCAAGCCCACCGCGTAATGTAGCCCCAGGTGCTCCACCACGGACGTGATCAGCAAGGTCAGGCCCAGCGACAACAGCGACACCGCCAGGAAGCGCCGATAGCCCAAAAAGCTGGCCGGCGTTCTAAAGGTGAAACGGCTGTTGAGCAGGTAAGACATGACGTTGGCAAAACAGAATGCAATGCCATTGGCAATGAAGGCAGGTGGCGCCACCGTTTCCATAAGCGCCACAACTATGCCGGCGTGTACCGCGGTATTGGCAACGCCCACCAGCCCAAAACGGATGAATTCGTAGTACCGCGCCGGGATAAGCTTTATCACTTGATCACATCACGCACGATATAGACCGGCCGGTTTTTCGACTCGGTGAATATCCGCCCCACATACTCGCCCAGCACGCCGATGCCAATTAGCTGCACGCCGCTGGCGAACAGCACCGTGATCATGATCGAGGCATAGCCCGGCAGATCCACGCCAAAGAACATGGTCTTGATCAACAGGTAAGCGGCGTAAACGAAGGAAACCGCCGAAACCAGGCAGCCCAGGTACGTCCAGATGCGCAGCGGTACCGAGCTGAAACTGGTGATGCCTTCGATGGCGAAGTTCCAGAGCTTCCAGGTGTTGAAGCTTGAACTGCCGTGCTCGCGCGCGGCCACCTTGTATTCCACTGTCGTGGTGCGGAAACCCACCCATGCGAACAGCCCTTTCATGAAGCGGCGGCTCTCTGGCAAGGTCTTGAGGGCATCCACTACCTTGCGATCCATCAACCGGAAGTCTCCGACATCTGCCGGAATATCGATATCCGAGATACGGTTATGTACCCGGTAGAAGTAATTGGCAGTCAGCTTCTGGATAGGCCGGTCGGTTTCGCGATCTACGCGCTTGGCCAGCACGACCTCCGCGCCCTGCTCCCATTTTTCGACCAGCTCGAGGATGACTTCCGGAGGGTGCTGCAGATCGGAGTCGATCGGTACGACAGCATCGCCGGTAGCAAAGTCCAGCCCGGCCGAAATAGCCGCCTCTTTACCAAAGTTGCGCGACAGGTCGACGACGGTCAGGTACGCATTGTCGGCCTTGGCTTTTATCAACTGGTCATAGGTGTGATCGCGGCTGCCATCATTCACAGCGATCACTTCCAGTTCGTACCGATCAGCCAAACCGGTAAAAACTTCGTTGATGCGCTGAAAAAAAGCATGCACGCCTTTTTCTTCGTTGTAGAAAGGCGACACCAGTGAAATCACGCGCTTTTTCATTTCGGTCATGGGTTCACCTGCCCTGCTTGGACGACGCGGCAGACATGAGCAAAGTCGATTACTTTGCATTCAGGCTGGCGGTTGGTTGGGAAAAGCTGTTTCACCTGCTCGACCTGCGGGAAGTCCCCGGTATTGAATACGTAAACCGAGCTGCCAAAGTCTGACGCGGCGAGATCGGCCTGGGTGCTCTCTGTACTGCAGTCGGCACTGGCGCGCGATACATAACCGGTATTGATCTTAATGTTATGCACGGCGGCATAGCGCATGGTCGGCATGAGCGTGCGCAGCACTTGGTCGCCACGGCCACACTTGAATTTCGGGAAGAAATACAGGTACTGGGTGGTATCTGCGACCTGTTCTTTCCAGGCTGCCTGGTCCAATACAAGCTCGGCCGGGCGGTTGGCGACTGCAACGAGCAGCCGGCGGAAGGCCGACAGGTCAATGATCTGCACAACGATCATCGCCAGCATGCAAGCGGCGAACAGCTTGGTGCCCAAGCGCCGGTACAGGTAGGCAATGGAGAAAATCACAATGCAGAAGCCCACAGGCCAGAAGAACCGCCCCGATGCACGGAATTGGGAGGTGATTGGCTTCAGGATCGAGGGATAATCGATCGACACCAGGTGGCTGGTACCCAAGTAGATTTCATCGGAAAGCGCGTAGACGGTGAACAGCACCATCAGCCAGGTAAGCGCCTTGTGCCGGCTGAACGTGTCATCGGTGTCTTTGCGCTTGAGCACTAGGCATAAGACGAATGCAAGCAGCACACCCATGCCCAGGTAGTTAAAGCCCTCACCTTGTCCAGGCATTTCTGGGTTGGGGAAGTGCAGATATTTGCCGCCGTGCAGGGGCGACAGCAGATTCATGGAGAAGACGCCAAAGCCAGCTTCCTTGGCCACCGCTCCCCCGCCCATGGGGAAGACGGTCAGGAACAGGCTCGCGCCGATAACTACGAAAGGCACCAATGCTCGGGCCATGGACGCCAACGCGAAGCGGTCGGCGCGCCCCAGGTAGCTGGCCACATAGATGGCGCTGGCCATCGCGAACAGGTAAATGTTCACGTAGAACCCAGCCACAAGCAGCACACCCCAAGCCCAACCGTGCGGCAGCCCCGTCCGGCGGCAGCGCACATACATTGCCAAGGCGCACAGTACGATCCATTGCGACATCAACGAAACGTGAGCAATGCGCGAGGTGAACTCAGGCATGCTCACCAGGCACACCACGGCGGCTGCCAACGCCAACCACGAACGCACTCTCAGTTCACGCAGAATCCACCAGGCACAGACAGCTTGGGCAACGAAGCAACCGGCGATCCATACGCCAAATGGGTTAAACGGGGCAAAGCTCTTGGGTACGAATACCTTCAGCAAAAATGCATATAGGGGTATGGCGTCGACAAACGTGGCCCTGGTGCCCTGCGGATAGTTGATGCTATCGAATGCAAGCAGCGGATAGCTGAAGGGTGCATTGAAGAACGCATTGAACCCTGCGAAATACTGGGTAACGTCCTCTACCTCGGTTTGCCAGTACGAGTTGGTACCGAGAATGAAGTCCAGCGGAAAATGCCGCAGCACAAAGAACAAACCGAAAGCCACGGCAAATGCCAAGCCGGCTCGGCCTGTTGAGTCAAGCTTGAAACTCATTATCCTGTTATCCCATCCATGTTTTCTTCAAGCGCTGCGGTCAAAACGCATGCCTGCTGATCTCGCCAATCAACTGCTGGGCACTGCCTTTCCAGGTAAGCCATGGCATTTCCACCGAGGTGGGGTGCTCATCAGTTTCGTGGAGTGCCAGCCAGGCAGCGATACTGTCGGCCACGTTACGCGCATCGTTGCCAGCGAAGAACCAAGCGTGTTCACCGGCTACTTCGCGGAAAACTGGCAGATCGCGCGCAATGATCGGTAGCCCATGCTGTGCAGCCTCAATCAGCGGTAGACCGAAGCCTTCGCCATAGGAGGCGGCTATCAGGCAGTCGCACTGCTGGTAGAGGTGTTCCAGGTATTCGTCACTGGCACTTTCCAGCCAAAGCAGACGCTTGCCCCGTTCCACATGGTTAAGCAGCCTGTCGGCCAGTTCTTCTACCAGCCAACCGTGCTTGCCAACGATGACCAGATTGGCTTCCACGCCTTGCTGCCAAAGCAATTCAAAGGCGTCGAGGGTCTGCAGGTGCCCTTTACGCGGCTCCAGCGTGCCCACCATCAGGAAGGTCGGATTGGCCTGAAGGGCTTCTATCCGCATGGCGGGGTCTTCTGGAACGCCCGTGGTAGGCACCGACTGGTCGATGTCGGCACCTAAGTGGAAGACACCAATACGGAACGGCCGCGCGCGCTTGGGTGCGTGTTCATCCATCCAGGCTTGCAACTCATCACCTACGGCTCGGGAGATGCACATAGCCCCGTCGTATCGGGCGATAGTATTGATCCAGTCGCTGTAAAACGGGTGCAGGTGATCGGAGAAGAAGTGACGCATCTGCAAGATCAACAGGTCGTACACCACGAAGAACAGGCTGACGCCATGGGCACGCATGGTGTCGAGGTAAGGCTGACGTTGCGGCAACATGTCGAGCAACAGGTCCAGGCAGATGTATACGTCGCCGGCCTTGTAACTGATGGCTTCGTCGATATCTTCGTCGCCTGGCGTATTACCGAGAAACGTCGCCGTGAACTGCCTGGCGTAGCGGTAGAAAGATTCTTCCACCTTGCTGTAGATCGGCGTGACGGTATAGCCCTCGGGCGGGGTGGTCAGCCACTCGAGTAGGATGCTGCGCACCACACGTTGAATACCGCTTTTAGCGTCGTGTCGGCAAAGCTGCGAAATGTCCACCAACAGGTTTGGCTTGCCACTTGGCTCTTGAAGTGAGTAATCGATCGCCTTGGCCAGGCGCTTTACATCGACTTCCCCCTTTTCCAACTCACCGGTGGCGGCCAGCGCTTGAGCCAGATGCTCGATGCGTTGTTGCGTGGGCAGGTCTTCATCCACCGCATGATCGATCACGGGCTGGTTTTGCAGCATTTGTTCAAATGCGGCGATTGCCGCCTTGCCGGTCAAGTCCCAGGAGAACAGCTTGGCGCGCTCCAGACCATGCTTGACCATTGCTTCACGGAAGCCATCGTCGACAAGCGCCTGGTTCATTTTCTGAGCGATCGAGGCGGTGTCCAGCGGGTCGAATGTGGCTTCATCCCAGCCAATCACTTCAGGCACGCTCGAGGTGTTGGCACCAATGACAGGCGCGCCACACTTCATCGCTTCCAACGGCGGAAGGCCAAAGCCCTCGTGCCACGATGGGAAAACATAGAGGCGGCAGGTGTTGTAGAGTGCCACGAGCTCTTCGTCGGTGATGAAGCCAGTGAATACCAGATCATCTTCGGCAAGGCCCTGGGCCAACGCTTCGCCACGGTAGCGCTCGACAATGTGCTGGGACATCTTGCCAGCGAACACCAGTTGCACGTCGCTCACTTCACGCTTGACGTCTGCGAACGCGACAATCAAGCGCGAAAGGTTCTTGCGCTCGTCTGCGCCACCGGAGTACAGCACAAACGCATCGCGAAGGCCAAACTTGGACTTGAGTGCGGCCCGTGCTTGCTCAGTTAGCGCGACAGGTTGGAATATGGCATCTGCGGCACCCGACACGTTGAACACCTTGTCCTGATCCAGCGGCAGCAGTGACAAGGCTTCTTGGCGGGCGCACTCGGAGATAGCCAGCAGCACGCCGTGATCCTTGAACGAACCCACGATGTCCATGTAGTACTGCTTGTACTGGGCATGATCCAGGTACTGCTGCGGGTTGGTCAGCGGAATCAGGTCGTAGAGCGTCACACTGACGATGGCGCGCTTGTGTTCGAGGGGGCGGCCGATAACCGCGTCATCGATAAAGCCTTCGACCGCGCTGGTGATGTGCACCACGTCCGGCTTCAACTCGTCGATGGCAGCCTGGCGAATGAGCTTAGCCACTTCGTGCCGACCATTGTTTGCCGGGTCGATCCCTGCCACAGGACCTTGGGCGTACCACACGCGAATATGGCTTTGCGGCAGCAGCCCCACGAAGGCGGCGCGAATTGCCTCTATGCTCTCACTAAGCATGCCGTTGAGCAGCAAATACACTTCATGCTCGCCGCGATTACGTGCAATGCCTTGGGCCAGAGAAACGCTATAACGCCCGATACCACGGAAGCGGCTTTCGGTTTGCGCGCCTTGCATGTCAATTACGATACGCATTCGGTCTCAGCCCTTTCTCATTGCTGCTTGGAGGGCGTTTTCAATAGCGCGGCCTCGCGATGTCAGAGGGGCGTGATCAATCACGCCATGTTGGGGGTCCACAACTACGCCAACTGGGTCGGGGGCCAGCAGATTGCGCAGTTTTGCACTCAGCCAAGGGCTGCGGTTCAGTACTGCCAGTGCCAAACGCCTAGCGGCTGGGCGACGCGCGACCCACAGCTTGGCGTGAGGTGCTGCATGACGCAGTTTGAGGCGCAGCCACGGCTTGCCATGGCGTGCCGGCCATAGCGCGGCACGTGCGGTGAGGCGCAGGGGGCCGGTAATGCGCCACGATGTGCTGCTACGCATGGCCTCGACCTGGTGCTCTGCCCCTTGGGCACGCATGTGCTGCCAGTGGCAGTTCTCGAGCGCCGCATTGCGCTCCTGAGTCATGGCGTCGGCCTGTGCCTGGGCCTGGCTCAACGCCTCCTGCATCGCGCCACATTGGCGCTGCAACGCCTCGGTGGTGGCTTCGTAGTGCTCCTTCATGGCCAGCAACTGTTGGGTTTGCTGCTGACTGACCTCAGCCATGAGTCGCTGGAACTCAGCTGGCTCGAAGAAGGTAGCCCGCACGTCGTCCACGCTGCTTTGCAGCTCACTGAAACGGCGTTCGATCCCTTGGTCATACCGCACCGCGAGGTCGTCGAGCGACAGTCCGTAAGGCTTGTCGAAGGCTGCCTCGAACTTGTCAAGCAACTTGGCATCGGCTTGCTTCTGAGCTACGACGGCATAGTCCGGGCTCGCACCCGTGAGCACCTCGCGTACGCCCACTTTGCCCTGCTCATCGTGAAGTGCAGGCGACTCTTGCAAACGCACCACTTTCGAACGGGCGAAACCTGTGTGTTCGGTGAGGAACGACATCAACAGGTTAGGGATTGGCTGATCGTGCGTTGGGTCCAGGTAGAAGTTATTGGTACCCACCATGACGTTTTCAGCGTTGGGGGTTTCAAGAATCAAAACTCCACCCGGTCGTAGTACACGCAGCGCTTCGCGAACCAGTCCGCCGAGTACCGGGAACGGCACATGCTCGGCGATATGGAACCCGCTGACCACCACTTGGCTGGCATCCGGCAGTGCTTGCAGGGCTTGCAAGGCGTCACCCTTTTGAGCGGGCAGGCCCAGCGCCTCACAGGCTTCGAGCATGCCGTCGTCAAGGTCCACGCCCATCGGGTCGAAGCCTTCGCGCTTCATCAACTCCAGCCATTCGCCACGGCCACAGCCGATATCGAATACCGGGCAGTCGGCGTAAATGTCTTTCAGAGGTAGCAAAAAGGGCAAGTACGCTTCGAGCCGTTGGGTGATGAGCGCCCTCGAGCCGCGGTAGCGGTCCTCGAAGGCGCGATAGAAACCAGCATTCATCAATTACACTCCACGGTCGGCGGAATCCACGCCAGACCTACGAAGGTCCGTTCGGACATGTTCACCACGTTGAACACCAACGCCAGGTCACGCCATTCATAGTTGTCGGCAATGTGAGTGTCGCTCGCATGTAGCGCAATGGCGACTGAATAGGAGCCGACACCCAGATTCGCAGGAAAGCGGAAACTGTACTTCAGCAGTGCACCTTCAACCAAATCGGTGCGAATGCACTGCAGGTGATGGGTATTGGTGCCAAATACATCCTGACCGAGACGGTCCTTGATCACATATCCAACCACCAGCTCAGGCAAAGGCGCATTGACCCTAACCTGAATGTTCAGGCAGACGTCTTCACCCACAGAAACATATTCAACCGGGGCACCTTCGGCGTTATGAAGCGAAACGGTCTCGATGCTGGCCTTGCCGCTGCCAGAGCGCGTCTGACGCGTACCGTCGGACAATGTCTGAACCTCGACCGTGGCATTTTCCTTTTGCGCAATGATTGCGTTGTAGTAATCCATCACTTCTTCAGGAGGGCCGTCTTTGATGACGGTTCCCCCGTCCAGAAGAATCGCGCGGCTGCAAAGCGCCTGGATCGAACCTCGGTCGTGGGAAACGATAAGCAACGTTGTCCCGGCTTTTTGAAATTCCTTGATCCGGCCAAAACTCTTGTGCTGGAAGTAACTGTCGCCTACCGACAGGGCTTCGTCGATGATCAGGATTTCCGGACGGAATGCAGTGGCCACGGCAAACGCGACACGCATCTGCATCCCACTGGAGTAGGTGCGCACAGCCTGGTCGAAATACTCTCCGATCTCGGCAAAAGCCTCAATGTCATCAATGACGGTATCGATCTGTTGGGTGGTGAAGCCCATCAACCCAGCAGCATGGTAGGCATTCTGCCGACCGGTGAGCTCGCCGTTAAAACCCATGCCCAGTTCAAGAATGGCGGCAATGCGGCCGTTGACATGGACTTTGCCTTCAGTGGACTGAAGGGTGCCGGTGATCATCTTCAGCAAGGTCGACTTGCCCGCACCGTTCTGGCCTACCAGGCCTATGGCTTCACCTGCTTGAATGTTGAAGCTGATGTGCCTGAGCACCCAGTGCTCGCTGCTGGCTTTGACCGGCAGGTAGAACCAGCGAGCAATGCGTTGCCATTCAGACCGATAGCTTCGGTAGGCTTTGCCTACATTGTTGACAGCCAACAGGGTCATAGGGAGTCCACCATTTCAGCAGAGGCGCGGCGGAACAGGAACAGGCCAACAGCCATCAACCCCAAGGCGATGGCAAGCACCAACCCGAGCTCGCTCACTTCAGGCGCCTGTTTGTAGACCAGCACGTTGTGATAGGCGGTAACGATGGGGAACATCGGGTTTACATCCAACGTACCTTTCAGGTAGTCCGGCACGATATTCACCGAGTAAACGATGGGCGTAAACCAGAACCAGACCTGCATCACGATGGGCACAACCTGGCCTATGTCACGTAGGAACACGTTCAACACGCCCAACACCAAGCCGATCCCCACCGCAAGCGCCACCACTAACAAGGTAAGGGGCAGCAGCCAAAACATCTGCACGTTCGGCGCATGACCCAATACGGCAAAGACCACCATGACCGCAGCGAACAGCAACAGATTGTTGAGCAGGCACGACCCCACCACGATAACCGGCAGCGCAATGCGCGGGAAGCGCATCTTCTTCATCAGGTTGCCCTGCTCAATGAACACCGTCAGGCAGCGCCCGACGATCTCTGCGAACAGGTTCCAGGCCAGGATGCCGGCAATCAGGTACAGCGCGTAGGCGTACTTGTTGTCGATGCCGGGCAGGCGCGCGCCCAGCACGTTGGACAGGATCAACGCGTAGATGGCCACCTGGGCCAGGGGGTGGATGATCATCCACAGGCCGCCTAGCTTGCTGCGGGCAAAGCGCGAGATGAACTCGTTCTTGATGGAGGTGAGGATGAAGCCCCGGTAATCCCAGACGCCCCGAAACATGCCTAACATAGTTATCCTTGAATCAAACGGGCGATTTGCGCAACGTGCTGCGCCACCAGCGCTTCATCACCGCGGCTTTCCACGTTCAGGCGCAGCAGGGGCTCGGTGTTGGAGCCGCGCAGGCTGAAACGCCAGTCGGCGAAGGCCACGCTGATGCCGTCGGTGCGGTCGACGCTGGGGTTTTGCGGCAGGTAGTGGTTCAGGATCTTGTCGATGGTGCCTTTCACATCGGCCACTTCGTAGTTGATCTCGCCGCTGCACGGGAACTTGGCGATACGCTCGTCCACCAGCTGGGCCAGGGTCTTGCCGGTCACGCTCATCAGCTCGGCCACCAGCAGCCACGGGATGTTGCCGCTGTCGCAGTAGGCAAAGTCGCGGAAGTAGTGGTGGGCGCTCATTTCGCCGCCGTATACGGCGTCTTCGGCGCGCATGCGCTCCTTGATGAAGGCATGGCCGGTCTTGCTCTGGATGGCCACGCCGCCGGCTGCTTCCACCTGTTCGATGGTGTTCCAGGTCAGGCGCGGGTCGTGGATGATCTTGCTGCCAGGGTGCTTGGCCAGCAGCATCTCGGCCAGCAGGCCGACCACGTAGTAGCCCTCGATGAAGCGGCCCTGGTTGTCGAAGAAGAAGCAGCGGTCGAAGTCGCCGTCGAAGGCGATACCCATGTCGGCGCCGGTGTCGAGCACGGCCTGACGGGTCAGGTCGCGGTTTTCCGGCAGCAGCGGGTTGGGAATGCCGTTGGGGAAGTTGCCGTCCGGCTCGCCGTTGATCAGGGTGATGTCCAGGGGTAGGCGTGCCTTGAGCAGCTCGATCACCGGGCCGACAGCGCCGTTACCAGGGTCGGCCAGCACCTTGAGCGGCTTGAGGGTGTCGAGGTTGACGTAGGTGAGCAGGTGGTCGATGTAGGCGGTCTTGTCGAACACCTCGCGCACCTGGCCCGGCTGAGCGGCAGGCTCACCCAGGCTGCCGGCTTCGACGCGCTGGCGGATGTCGTTCAGGCCCGTGTCGCCGCTGATCGGGCGCGACTGCTCGCGTACCAGCTTCATGCCGTTGTAACCCTTGGGGTTATGGCTGGCGGTGATCATCACGCCGCCGTCGGCCTGGTGATGGCTGGTGGCGAAGTACACTTCTTCAGTACCGCACAGGCCGATGTCGATCACGTCGGCGCCGCCTTCGGTCAGGCCTTTGATCAGCGCCAGCGACAAACCGGGGCTTTCCAGGCGCATGTCACGGCCCACTACGTAGGTGCGCCCGCCAAGCTCGGCCACCAGGGCGCGGCCAATGCGGTAGGCCACGTCATCGTTGAGGTCGGCAGGCACTTGGCCGCGAATGTCGTAGGCTTTGAAACAACGGGTCTGGATGGGTGGGTACATACGTCTCACTCAATGCGGTGGCGCCAGGGGCGCCGACAGTCTGAACAGGGATAGCCGGCCACGGTGGGCGACCGAAGACCGGCCCGGTGCCTGGCCAGGCACGACGGGCCGACGGGAAAGCCTGGACTCAGGCGTCGCAACGACCGTAATTGTCCTCGAAACGCACGATGTCGTCTTCGCCGAGGTAGTCGCCGCTTTGTACTTCGATAAGCACCAGGTCGATCACGCCCGGGTTCTGCAAGCGGTGCTTGTGACCGGCGCGGATGAACGTGGATTCGTTGGTGTTGAGCATCAGTTCCTTGTCATCGTTGACCACCACGGCCATACCGCTGACCACGATCCAGTGCTCGCTGCGGTGATGGTGCATCTGCAGGGACAGGGACGCCTTGGGCTTGACCACGATGCGCTTGATCTTGAAGCGCTCGCCGTCTTCCAGGGTGGTGTAAGTGCCCCAGGGGCGATGCACGGTGCGGTGCAGCAGGTGCGCCGAGTGGCCGTCGCTTTTCAGGCGCTTGACGATGTGCTTGACGTCCTGGGCGTGGTCCTTGTGGGCGATCAGCAGGGCGTCGGGGGTGTCGACCACCAGCAGGTCCTGCACGCCGACCAGGGCCGCCAGGCGGTCTTCGGTGGTGACGTAGTTGTTGCTCGACGCATGGGCCAGCACTTCGCCTTCGAAGCGGTTGCCCGATTCGTCCGGGGCGGTCAGTTCGCTGACGGCGTTCCACGACCCGATGTCGCTCCAGCCAATGTCGCAGGGAATGGTCGCGACCTTGCGCGAGCGCTCCATCAGGGCGTAGTCGATGGAGATGTCGGGCACATTGGCGAAGGTGTCAGGGTCGAGGGCCATGCAGCTGTAGCCCTTGGCGGTGGTGTGGCGCGAGGCCTCCAGCGTCTGGGCTACGGCGTGCAGTACGTCGGGGGCGTGTTCCTGGAACTGCTCGATGACGGCGCCCACCTGGAAGCAGAACATGCCGGCGTTCCAGAAGTAGTTGCCGGCGGCCACGTAGGCTTCGGCGGTGGCGGCATCGGGCTTTTCGACGAAGCGGGCGACTTTCAGGCCACCGTCCAGCGCGCCATCGGCGGCCGCTTCGATGTAGCCAAAGCCGGTTTCCGGGTACTGGGGCTTGATGCCGAAGGTGACCAGCCAGCCTTGCTCGGCCAGGTGCACCGCACGGTTGACGGCTTGGGAGAAGGCCGCTTCGTCCTGGATCAGGTGGTCGGCAGCCAGCACCAGCATGTAGGCTTGCGGGCCATGCACCTGCTGAAGTTGCAGGGCGGCAGCGGCCACGGCGGCGGCGGTGTTGCGGCCGAAGGGTTCGAGAATATAGCCCTGGGGATGGCCCTGGGTATTGATGGCGCGGTATTCGTCTTCGGTCTTGAACAGCAGTTCACGGTTGGTGACGGTCAAAACTTCTGCAACGCCGTCCAATTTGGAGGCACGCAGGAACGTCTTCTGAATCAGGTTTTGCCCATCGGGCAGGGTCATGAACGGCTTGGGGTGAGCTTCACGAGAAACAGGCCACAAACGGCTGCCAACGCCACCGGAAAGAATAACCGGGATCAATTCCATATTCGGATCCTTAACAGCCAGTTGATGGTTCAAATGGCCAGCATGAGTCTTATTTCTGATCGTCGTCGCGCACAGCGCAACGCCGCTAAGTTACGCGCCTAGCGTGAGTAATCTCTGGCTATCCATAGGCTCGAGACGCAAGCATCACGGCGAAGAATACCAGAGAATACGCTTTGTAGCTTGCGCGCAGGCTGCGGCCGGACTGGCCGACATACCCTACCTGGTGATCGCCTCGGGCAGGTCGCGCGAGGGGGTGGTGAGCCGTGGTGTGTATCAGACAACGTCGGCGCCCATCGTTCCGTGAATCGCTCGCATTATCTTGCGATTTCCACCTGGGTTGGCCAGCCAAGCGCCCGCGTGCGCCGCAGCAGCGCCTGTGCCAGCGCAGTTTTTGCACCGGCCCGGCCATGCACCAGCAGAATGCGCGCCGGGGCACGCTCGCTGCCGGTGGCGAAGGCGACCAGACCGGCCTGATCGGCGTGGCCTGAATAGCCACCAAGGGTCAGCACCTTGGCCCATATGCTGTAGTACTGGCCCTCCAGGTCTACCTGCCCCAGGCCCTGCCCCCGCTCGCTGGATTGGATCACCGCCCCAGGCGTTCCCTTGGCCTGGTGGCCTACGAACATCACTTCATGCCTGGGGTCGCCCAGCATGCCCTTGAGGTAATTGACGATGCGCCCGCCCGAGCACATGCCGTTGCCTGCAATGACGATCGCGGGCCGGCCGGTGCTTTTGAGGTAGTTGACCACCTGCTGGTGACGGGCGTGGGTGTCTACGCTGATCAGCTGGCCGAACGCGAGCGGGTCGCGGCCACCTGCCAGGCGCGCCCGGGCCTGCTCGTTCCAATAAGGGTGCAGGTCGCGGTAGGCCTGGGTGATGCGCTGGGCCAGGGGCGAATCGAGAATGATCGGCAGCTGCGACCAATCCACGGGCTCGCCTTGTGGGGAGGGGCCCGTCTTGCCCAGCAGCGCCTTGCGGTACAGGACCTCTTCGAGGTCATGCAGCAGTGCCTGGGTGCGCCCCAGGCTGAAGGCCGGGATCAGCAAGGTGCCGTGATCGGCCAGCGCGCGGTCGATGGCCGCTTCCAGTCGCTGGATACGATCACCCGTGGGTGGGTGAAGGCGGTCGCCATAGGTGCTTTCCAGCACCAGCACATCGGCACGCTCCGGGGGCTGCAAGGGGCGCAGCAAGGGATCGTTGCCGGGGCCCAGGTCACCTGAAAATACATAGCGCGTGTTGTTGGGCCCGTGCTGGATGTCGCATTCGACGTAGGCAGAACCCAAGAGGTGACCGGCACGCTGCAAGCGAATGGCGCAGGCCACCTGCGGGTGCTGAACCACGGCGTGCCAGTGCCCGAATGGCAGGGGCACGATCAGGCTGTGCACCAGGGCGATGTAGCGGGCCACCTGGGCAGGTGCGCTGTCGATGCCAAGCTTGAAGGCGTCTTCGAGCACCAGGGGCAACAACTTGGCAGAGGGCTCGCTGCAATAGATAGGGCCGCGGTACCCCTCGACCAGCAGTGCCGGAATGCGGCCTACGTGGTCCAGGTGCACGTGCGTGACAATCAGGGCCTGGATGCCGGTGATGTCGAACCCGAGCGCGCTGCCCTGCGCGCCCGGCATTACATCGGCGCCCTGCTCGGCACCGCAGTCGACCAGCAGGCTGACGCCAGGGCCCAGATGAAGCTGATGGCAGGAACCCGTCACGCCGCGTACAGCGCCATGGTGGGTTAGGCCGGGGTAATCCATGCTGCGCACTCTCGCCGGGGCTAAAACGAAGTGGGCAATTAGTCCATGGTGACCGTGGCTTTAATAGGCAGGCATTTCCTAAGGCACTATAAGAAAAATCCTTATTTGCCACTCAGCGCCGCTTCACGGGCAGAAGCCCGGATTTTGCGCTTGCTGCGCTGCACGCCATAGGCGCCCAGCAAAGGCCCAACGGCCAGGCCAATGATTAGCGCGGCCAGCACCACCACTGCCACAGGCACCTGTGGCGCAACCCAGCCAAACAGGGTCAAGGCTACGGTCTGCTGGTTTTCCAGTACGAAGAACAGCACTACAGCCGCCAGCAGCAGGACGAAGACAGCTGCCAGTGCACGCTTGAGGTTACGCATCGGGTTGCTCCTAGGGAATCAGGTGTGGGCCTCGTCTTCTTCATTGACCCGATCACGCAATTCCTTGCCGGGTTTGAAGTGCGGAACGAACTTGCCTTCGAGGCTGACCGACTGGCCGGTCTTGGGGTTGCGACCTACCCGTGGTGCCCGATAATGCAGCGAGAAGCTGCCAAAACCGCGGATCTCGATGCGATCACCGGTAGCAAGGCATTGTGACATCTGTTCAAGCATGGTCTTGATGGCCAGCTCCACGTCCTTGGACGAGAGTAGCCCTTGATGGGTGACAATACGTTCGATCAGCTCCGACTTCGTCATGATTTTCCCTTCGTTATCAAGCAGCTAGATCATTGCTTAACCAGTTTGTAGCACGGTGCGAGGGATTTGAACAGGTCGGTTCTTGACTTATTCGAAGAATGTTGGTCCAGCCTGCCGGGCAAGAGCGGATAGCAACGCGTCGTGCCTGAGCGCAGCCAAAGGTCTGGACCGATGTGCAGCATATAGATAGCACCAGGTGCGGTGGCACGCTTGGAACATTGTGGAAAGAACCCACAAGGAGCTCCACGCATGTCCTCTGCCCTCCCCCCTTCACCTGCACATGACCTCAATCGTGCCATCGCCCTGCGCTTTGCAAGCCGCCCCACCTTGCGCCAGGTGGTAGGCGAGCAATTGATGAACCTGATCGTCGCGCATTACCCCAAGGTGGCTGTTCACCGCCCCGACATGAAGTGTGCCGAACCGTTGAAATTTCTTCGCTGGCACGTTGACGGCTACTGGGCAGTCACCCCGCTGGTCGAGGTTGTGCTGCAACGCTTTTTGGATGGCGAGCCGGTGGATTTTTCCAGCCAGGACCGCTTCAGCCTCAAACCACCGCTCCGCTTTTTTGCCATCCCCGATGCGCTCGAAACAGCCGATGATGACCTCGTCGACCCCGGCACGCTGAACGACGCATTCAACGCGTTTCTACCGACCCTTCATGCGTGCTTTGAACAGGCTCAGATCGATTACTGGAATACAGGCAACGGCAATGATCACGACACTTGGGTTCAACAGGTGCTTCGCGCCGGGCTTCTGAGTGGGCTGACCGATCAGACGCTGACCGCCGATGAGCGCCG
Organism: Pseudomonas sp. SGAir0191; assembly: GCF_002812565.2. NCBI lineage: Bacteria > Pseudomonadati > Pseudomonadota > Gammaproteobacteria > Pseudomonadales > Pseudomonadaceae > Pseudomonas > Pseudomonas sp. SGAir0191. The sequence goes on along the minus strand of NZ_CP025035.2, from coordinate 1,372,474 downwards.
GTGCCTGCAGGATCTGCTGCTCGAAACAACGGAGGGTTTGGCCGTGCACACCGTATGCGTGCATTGGCGCCGGGGCGAAGACAGCACCCGTGAACTGCTGCCTGGGTTGCTGGTGAGCGCCAGTAGCGAAGTGGCCAACGTGACACTCTGGTGCACGTCCGCAGGCGATGTGAAAGGCTTCACTTCGCTAGAGGCCTTTGGCACCTACTTGCAGACGCAGCACAGGCTGACGCAGACCGACGACGGTTTTTCGTGGGCGCTTTACGAAGCCGACGGCAACGCGTTTGCCTTGTTGTCCAGCGTGCTGCTTGAAATCCTGTTGTCGCGGTTGAACCGCGTACGGTTGAGCGATCTGAATACGGTGGATGAGTTGGCGTCTGCCTACCAGGCCGTGGTCGACCCCTCGCCGTTCTTCGCCCAGTGCGCCGATCTGCCCACTCAAAAGCTGGCCATAGAGCTGCCTGAGAAGTTGTTGAACGCCGACTTCAACGGGCAGAGCCGCTATCTGCAGGCGCTGATAGATGTTTCCGTGCTGCAAGCCTCCCAGGCAAATGCTCAGCCCCTGGCAGAACCGGATGACCTGCAGTCCTATGCGCGGCGCACGTTGCGTGAACAGATGCTGGCCGATCATCCTGCTGACGGCGCCTTCGACGCGGATGACTTGGTACTTACCGTCAATACCTACGCCAATGACGGCCATGGGCTGGGGTTCCCACAGCTGATAGAAAGCAAAACGCTGACGTTGACCGAGTACGCCATCGGTCGCCTTGAGGCAACCGGCGCGAGCCCTGTGGCAGCTGTAGCCCATCGCACTCATGAAGAGATCCCTGCCTGGCTTGACCCCGAGTACTTGCGCCAATTGGTTGCCATTGTTGACATAGGCGGCAGCTATCCGCGCTACCTCGATGGCTTGCTTGGGGATGAACAGTACAAAGCTACGCACCTCGCTGCCTTTACCGCGCAATGGCGAAGGGGGCTGATGCTCGATGCCGCCTACGCACTTTGTGCCCGGCGTATCGACCCACACAGCTATGAGGCGGTGGCCAGTTTCTGCCGTGTATTCGCAAGCGATGAGCAAGCATTGGCCATCGCGCCCCTGGCCTTCAAGCGCTCGCCCGACTCGCAGCTGATCGACAAGGCGCACGGTTTCTTTGTCATTCAGGTGGCCGATAGCGGCGCGCTGTTGCTGTATTGCCCGATGTACAAAGGTGCGCTCAAACAATTCAAGAACCCGCAAGCCCTCATGCAGGAGATTGCCCGGCCCGGCCGCGTGCAGGAAGGCGTGCTGGCATGGCTGGACCAAACGCACCGCGACGTGTACGACAACGGTGGTTTCAAAGAGCCTCACCTGCCGCACTGGGTGTTCGACCCATACGCTCCCCTGGACAAACCAGCCCCTGTTGAGTTCGCCCTGACGTTCTGGACGCATGACATCGATGCGAACCTGTTCGAGGCCAAGCGCTCGATGCTGCTCGAACTGGCCGACCGCAGTGCCATGAGTAACAGCGAGGTACGCTGGCAGTCCATCAAGACGTTTGCCTGGCAGCTGCTGAACATTACCGCCCCTGTTCTGCCGGGGCCAATCTCTTCAGTTGCCTTGCTGTACATCGGTATGACTGCGGTAGCCGAAGACCTGAAATTGCTGCTTGAAGGCAGCGCTACGGATCGAACCCAAGCTGTGGTGGATCTGCTCAACAACACGCTGATGGTGTTGATCCATGCACAGCTGCCCAAAACCGAGCCGCCGCATGCCGGGGCAACTGCACTGACGGTCGATGCAGCTTCGATCCGCTTGGGCAGCGATGCCGATCCGTTGCCGCTGCCTGAGCCGGGCAGTGTGGCTCCTGTCGAGGCGCTGCAAGCCCAAGCGACCACTCAACTCGATTTTTCGTGGCGGGGCGCTCAGGGTTTCGACGCGCTGTCCGGGGCTCAACGCACGCAACTGCACGCCATGGCGGCCTCGGTAAGCCTGGAGGGCCAACCGGCGATCGGGCAAGGGCCTCTCGAAGGGCTGTATGAACTTGAGCATGGGCTCTATGTGCGGCTGCAAGGACAAGTTTATGCGGTCGAGTCTGCCGATGGGCTTACCCGCATCATCGGCCCGGATGGCAGGCAGGGGCCACCGATCAGGCGTGACTCACAAGGTTGGCGTATCGACACGCGACTGCGAGGCGGCGGGGACCGACCCGGCTCAAGCACCCGGCAGCGATTGCGCGAACGCTTGGTAACCCGGATCCAGGCGGCGCAGCAGGCGGTCGAGCAAAGTCTCGACAACGCTGACAGAGGCACCGCTGAATATGAAAGCCTGCGCCAACGTATCGAGGCTGCTCGTGCGCAATGGCTGAAAGTGGAGGAGCGGCTCAAGCAACCGCCGCCGCAAGATCCTGAACAGCGTGCTCAGTTCGAGCGGGCAACCAGCCTGTTTGCCAAACGGCATACGGAGTTGCTGGACCAGATAAAGGACTTGCGTCACCAGCGTATCGAATCCGCTGTAGGCATTTTCCAGAACTACCTTGAGGCCGAGCGCAACATGGTTGCGCTGCTTGATGACCGTAGCTATATGGCAAGCACCCGCTATGCACCAGAACAGCGGCGAGCGTTGGCAGATGTAAGGCGCAATTTGATTGGTTATGCGCAGTTCATCATCGAAGAGCAGCTGTATACCGGCAGGTTCGCCGAGTACGATCGACTGACCACGGCGCTCAATGACGCCTTGCCGCAAGAGCGGCAAGCTGCGTATGAGCAGTACCGTGAAGTACTTGAAAGCATCGTTATCGACCAGCCTTTGATCATTGAATATACAGCGGCGCTTGATCGGCTGCTTGCCGTTACCGATCTGGACATGACGGCACCGAGCATTCAAAAAACGGACAGGACCGTTGCCCAGATCATCGAAGCGCGCACCACTACCACAGTAAACATACGGTTCTTCCAGGCCATGGGTTTGGTTGAGCTGGCGCTGCGTTTTGAAGCCTTGCAAGACTATTCGCACTATGCGGTGTTCAGGGCTTCACTCGCTGGGGAGCGCCTGCGGGTGGCCGCTAATTCTCACCACCTGTCCATGTTCGCAGATCTGCAGACTGCTCAGCGTATCGACATTCTGCAAAGTGCCTGGGATGAATATTCGGCGGCCATCCTCAACAGTCAGCGCATTGCCCAGCTGGGCAGCGAACTTGTGGATATCGGGCGCCTGGAGGCGTATCGGCAGCAAATGGTCGAGCTCAAGATCATGGCGGGCGACGCGCTGGTTACCGCATTGCGGGAGCAGGCCGTCGGCCAGCAGCACTCCACCACCCGGCCGGTCTATCCCCGCCAGGCGTTACAAGTGGCTACAACAGCGAACGGCCAGACGGTGATCGGTTCGGAGTCGATCGTAGAGGGGCAGCCTGTGCTGCAAGTTCGCGGGACCTTCAGCAAGACTGTACTGCATACCTTTACCCGGGAAAGTGGCACGTGGGTCGAAAGACTGCCAGCTGCTGGCACCTCATCGCCACCCAGAGCGCCTACACCGGAGAGCGAGCGTCAGGAACAGGCGCTGGCTGAAGGCATGCTTGCTCAGAATCAGAACGTACTTGCCAACGCGCGCAAGCTGGTTGAAGAAGATGTCGATAGCCATTCATTGACGTCAATGCTCGATGCCCAGATCGGGGAAGTGCAGACACTGCGGGATCAGCTCGCCGACAGCGAAGCTGAATCTGAACTGCTGCAACGCCTGGACGATGCCCTGGTGAGCTTGCGCGAGGGTAAACGCGAGATGCTGGTCAAACTGCACAGCACCACACGCTTTCCCAGCGCAGAAGGCTTGCACTACTTGCACAAGCAAGGGCTGTTACGTGTGACCTACCAGGGGCCGCGGCAGCCACTGGCCGAAGATTATCTTGATGAATACCGCATCGATGTGCTCGAAGCGCCGGGCAGCGAGCGCGGCAAGCCGCTGTGGGCCGCGCACTTTCACTTCAATGATGCGGGTGCCGCGCCGACGGCGTTCGGCAAAGGTCATCTGAAACTGTGGCGGCAGCGCAAGCTGGGTTACAGGGAACAGGTCAGAAGCGCTGCCATGGGCGAGGAGTTACGTATTCACCGTGGCAACCTGACCTACGCTCAGGCACGTGGGGTGATTCCTTTCAACTGACCAGTCGCCGACGTGCCTTGACGGCTGCGAGCAATCGGGGCTAGCGCGCAGCCGGTTCGGCGCCCCGGCAAAGCCGCTCAGCGGCCGGTGGATGCTGCTGAGCCGGAGAGCCTTGATAGGCACGACGCTCTGCTAAACCCGCAAATGCTTGACGAAATTGCAAGGCCGATGCCGGGCGTCGAGCTGTTCGGCAAGGATGCCTTCCCAGGCAGTACGACAGGCCCTGGTAGAGCCTGACAGACAACAGACCAGCGTACGATTGCTCAGCCCTGCCAAGGCGCGGCTGTGCACGGTCGAGGCGCCGACATCCAGAATGGACAGCGCACGGAACAACTCGCCGAACCCGTCCACGCGCCGTTCGAGCAGGCATTGGACCGCCTCCGGGGTGCTGTCCCTGCCACTAAAGCCTGTGCCACCGGTGATCAACACCACCTGCACCTGCTCGTCGGCAATCCAGGTCGCCACCTGGGCGCGTATCTTGTAGACGTCATCCTTGAGCAGAACCCGTGCAATCAGGCGGTGCCCCATGTCCACCGAGCGGCTCGCCAGCAGTGCACCTGATGTATCGTTCTCGACAGTGCGGGTATCGCTGACGGTCAAGACAGCGATGTTGAGCGGCACGAAAACCGCATCGGGTTGAACACGCACAGCACAGCTCCTTGCAGTGGGGTTACGGCCACGCTAGTAACAGGCGCTGCCAGCGTCCAATCGATAGCGCAAACGGCTCGATCGATGGCATCTATTGCCACGGTACGTTACTGTCGGCGCAACCCTTTAGCAGGCGCAGGCATGGATATCAAGCAACTGAAGTTTCTCATCGCCCTGGACCAGACTCGCCATTTCGGCCAGGCGGCTGCGTTGTGCCACATCACCCAGCCCACACTGTCCATGCGCTTGCGCAACCTGGAAGACGAACTGGACCTGGTGCTGGTCAAGCGCGGTCAGCGGTTCGAAGGGTTCACCGAGGCGGGCGAACGCATTCTGGCCTGGGCACGGACCCTGCTGGCCGCCCATGACGGTTTGCACGCCGAAGCTGCCCATTGCCGCGGCCAGGTGGTCGGGAGCCTGCGCCTGGGCACGGTGCCGCTGGCCAGTTTCAACCCGATGCAACTGCTACTGCCGTTGCGGGCCAAGTACCCGGGCCTGCACTTCGAGCTCAGTTCCCTAAGCTCCGAACAGGTGATCGACGGCCTGAGCCGTAACCAACTGGACTTGGGCATCTGCTACCTGGACCAGGTCAACACGCAGTTTTTCGACGTCATCGAGCTGGGTACCACTACCATGGGCCTGCTGCACGATACCCGGCATTTTCAGTTCGAGGCCCAAAGCCTGCGCTGGGACCAACTGGGCGATACGCCGCTGGGCCTGTTGAGCAAGGGCATGCATTACCGGCAGTCGCTGGACTTGAGCTTCCGTAGCCGCGGCCTGGAACCGAACGCTGTACTGGAAAGCGACTCCAGCTTCCAGCTGATCCAGGCCATCACCACTGGCCTATGCTGCGCCATCATGCCGCTGGGCTGCGGCCTGGAAGGCCTTAGCGAGCACCTGCGCATCGTGCCGGTCACCGATGCTGCCATCCACAGCCAGGTGGGCCTGTTATTGCGCCGCAGCGAGCCCCGCTCGGCAATTGCCGAGCAGTGCTTCGCCGAGGCGCAGGTGGTATTGCAAAATACCTAGGCTCATCAGCGCAGATCTTAGCGGGATGATCTAGATAACGGCGTTTACAACGCCCACCGTAGGTGCGCGAACGTAGAAGGCCTACCAAAACTGACAGTATTAGAGGGTCGACCTCGCCGTATAAGCTGTGCCTGAATGCCATTTACGTACAATGGCTCGAGCCAGTTATTCTTGAAATGGGCTAGGTGCACATGCACACGCACTTTGAAATTAGTTTACGACGTGTAGCATACCTGCCTTGGGGCTTCGGCAATGTTGGTTCGAACGTAGGTTTCGTAGGTCAATATTATGACCACGGGGCATGCATTTACCCGCTCGGAAATGGAGTAAGAAGCTTTAGTCCTAGGCTAATGCGATTTTTGTCAGTGGATACACTGACCCCGTTTGATCAAGGGGGACTTAATGGTTACGCCTATTGCAAAGGCGACCCTGTCAATATGCACGATCCATCGGGACGAGCCCCTACGGTCCTGACCGTTCTCAATGGTCGTCTAAGACCTCCACGAACAGTTCACCGACCTCCACGAACAGTTCAGCGCATTTCGGATCACCGCCTCGGGCAGCTTGCCGGCCATACGGTCGCTCGGAAGCACAAGCTGGCGGAGGCAGCATTGCATCGAGCTGAAGCAACTCGTCTTCGCGAAGCTGCGGTCCATCATCTGTCGCAAAGCACCCGAGCGCCGACGCCGCGCCTCGAGCTGGAGTGGCGAGCCCAGGCTTCACAGCTAAAAAAGGATGCTAAAAGCGCAAAGATGCGCGCAGTTGAAGCCGAAGCGCTGAGTGCGTTTCACCACAGGAAAGCCATTGAATTGGCGCAGGCGTTGGAATTGCTTGAGAATCTAGAACCCCACCCTGCTCATCTACAGCCACTGCTTGCGCCTGGTATGCCGTCTGAACTCCATCTTGCCAATAATACGATCAGAACTGAGGTTTGAGGCGGTGCCGTGTCTGATCTACTCGCACTGGTAGATCGAAATAAAGAGGGGGGGGGCTGCAGGTGCAGCCCTCCTCGTTCAACGATACCGTTCAAGCCAGTGTGCATAGGGCGCTGGCAAGGTCCATGCAGCTTTCTCCACCCCCAGCTCCTTGGCCGCGAAATAAGCCCAGTGCGGGTCAGCCAGATGCGCACGCCCGACCGAGACCAGGTCCAGCTGCTCGGCACGTACGGCCGCTTCTGCCAATTCCGGTTTGCCAAAGCCCCATGCCGAGGTGACGGGGATACCCGCTTCGCGGCGCACGCGCTCGGCAATCGGGCCCATGAAGGCTGGGCCCCATGGAATGTTGGTGTCAGGAATGGTAAAGCCCACGCTTACGCTGAGCAGGTCCAGGCCGCCCGCCTTGAAGCGGCGCGCCAGCTCGATCGACTCTTCCAGGGTTTGCTCGTCACGACCATCGTATTCCAGCACCCCGAAGCGAGCGGTCAACGGCAGGTGCTCAGGCCACACTTCGCGTACCGCTGCCAGGGTTTCGAGCAAGAACCGGCTGCGGTTCTCGAAACTGCCACCGTAGGCATCGGTGCGCTGGTTGGAGTGCTCGGAGAAGAAGCTCTGGCCCAGGTAACCATGGGCAAAGTGCAGCTCGATCCACTCAAAGCCGGCGTCGCGCGCGCGGCGCGCTGCATCGACGAAGTCCTGCTTGACCCGAGCGATGTCGTCCAGGGTCATGGCGCGCGGCACCTTGGGCAGGTTGGCACCGAAGGCGATGGCCGACGGGGCGATGGTTTCCCAGCCGCGTGGATCATCGACCGCGATGTGATCATCGCCTTCCCATGGGCGGTTGGCGCTGGCCTTGCGACCGGCGTGGGCGATCTGGATGCCTGGCACGGAGCCCGCCGCCTTGATCGCCTGCACCACGGGCACGAACGCCTGGGCGTGGGCATCGCTCCAGATACCGGCGCAGCCTGGGGTAATGCGGCCTTCGGGCGATACCGCCGTGGCTTCGACCACCAACAGACCGGCGCCGCCCCGGGCCATGCCAGCCAGGTGCACGTGGTGCCAGTCGTTGATCATGCCGTCTTCAGCGCGGTATTGGCACATCGGCGGGATGGCGATGCGGTTGCGCAGGGTAACGTCTTTGAGGGTATAGGGTTCGAACAAGGCTGCCATGGAACACTCCAGGATCATTGAATACTGTAGTTCGATCATAATCGAACTATGGCAATAATGAAAAGCCCCTGTATCGTGCATAATGCTGTTCAATTAGGGCCGCTTCGCAGCCCATCGCGGCACGAGGCCGCTTCTACACTGACCGGGTGACGCCTGAATTGGGGTGGCTCACGGGGCATTGTAGGAGCGGCCTCGTGCCGCGATGGGCCGTGAAACGGCCCCAGCGATCTTAAGTGAGCAGCATTACGGTATCATGCAGACCATGCGAGCCTACAAACATCCCAATCCTGATGACCTTATTCTCGAACGCGTGCTGTACGCCTTGAGCGACCCGGTGCGCCTGGGCATCGTCCGCCATCTTGCCGGGGTGACCGAGGCCAGCTGCGGCGAGCTGGACGGAGGGCGGCCCAAGTCGAGCATGTCCCACCATTTTCGTGTGTTGAGGGACGCCGGGCTGGTACACACCCGCAACGTGGGCACCACGCACATGAACTCACTGCGCAGCGAAATGCTCGGCGAGCGTTTTCCAGGGTTGCTGGACTGCATTTTGCGGCAGGCCTGAGTGACCTACGCGCTGCCCAGGTTTCCCTAAGCGATCGCCTCACCCACCATCAAAGCTGCCGAGTGCCTGCGCGGGCGCGATCTTGCCAAAGCCCTGCCTGCCTAACCTCGCAAAAAAAAAGCCACGAGGTCACCCCCGTGGCTTTCGATTACGCCAGGGCCGTGAGTTACAGGGCCATGTCGTTCTCGGGCTTGCTTTCAACCGGCTGGCTTGGCGCGACTACGCTGGTGCCGACGCTTTCGTCGATGACCGGCGGCTTGGCCAGCTGCAGCACTTCAGCGGTGTAGTTCCACTCTTTCTGCGTAGCAGCGGCCGAGTCGTTCAGCTTGGTGCCGTAGCTTGGGACGATTTCCTTGATCTTGGCCTGCCACTCTGGGGTAGCGACCTTTTCCTTGAACACGGTTTCCAGCACGTTCAGCATGATCGGCGCAGCAGTCGATGCACCTGGCGAGGCGCCCAGCAGACCGGCAATGGTGCGATCCTGAGAGGCCACCACTTCGGTGCCCAGCTTCAGCACGCCGCCCTTCTCTTCGTCACGCTTGATGATCTGCACGCGCTGACCGGCCTGCCACAGTTTCCAGTCTTCCTTCTTGGCATTCGGGAAGTAGGTGCGCAGGGCGTCGAAACGGTCGTCGTCAGACAGCATCAGCTGGCCTGCGAGGTATTCCACCAGTGGGTACTGGTCGATGCCCACGCGGGTCATTGGCCACAGGTTGTGGGTGGTGGTGCTGCTGAGCAGGTCCAGGTACGAGCCGTTCTTCAGGAACTTGGTCGAGAAGGTCGCGAACGGGCCAAACAGAATCACACGCTTGCCGTCGAGCACGCGGGTGTCCAGGTGGGGTACCGACATGGGCGGTGCACCGGTGGAAGCGATGCCGTAGGCCTTGGCCATGTGCTGCATGGCAATGGTTGGGTTCTCGGTCACCAGGAACGAGCCGCCCACAGGGAAGCCTGCATATTCCTTGGCTTCCGGAATGCCGGACTTCTGCAGCAGCTTCAACGCGCCACCGCCAGCACCGATGAACAGGAACTTGGCATCGGTAGCCGACTTGCTACCGTCCTTCAGGTTCTTGTACTCGACGTGCCAGGAGCCGTCCTTGTTGCGGCTGATGTCCTGCACTTCGCTGGACAGCTTCAGGTCGAAGCCTTGCTGGGTCTGCAGGTGACCGACGAACTGGCGGGTGATTTCGCCGAAGTTCACATCGGTGCCAATTGGCGTCCAGGTGACAGCGAGCTTCTGGGCCGGGTCACGACCTTCCATCATCAGCGGGACCCACTTGGCGATCTGCGCGTGATCTTCGGAGTACTGCATCGGACGGAACAGCGGGCTTGCCTGCAGCGCTTCATAGCGCTTCTTCAGGAACTTGATGTTGTCGTCGCCCCACACAAAGCTCATGTGCGGCGTGGTGTTGATGAACGAGCGCGGGTTCTTCAACACGCCCTGGCGTACCTGCCAGGACCAGAACTGACGGGAAATCTGGAAGGCTTCGTTGATTTCGATGGCCTTGGAGATGTTGATGTTGCCGTCTTTGTCTTCGGGGGTGTAGTTCAGCTCGGCCAGCGCGGAGTGACCGGTACCGGCGTTGTTCCAGCCGTTGGAGCTTTCTTCGGCCACGCCGTCCAGGCGCTCGACCATCTCCATCGACCAGCTCGGCTCCAGCTCGTGCAGCCAGACGGCCAGGGTGGAGCTCATGATGCCGCCGCCGACCAACAGTACGTCGACTTTCTTGGTTTCAGCGGCGTGTGCGTGCATGACAGTTGCAGCGACAGCCAGACCCAGCAAGGTCTTGCCAGCTTTCTTGAACATTGATCAATTCCAGTCAGGAGAACGGAGGTGGGCCTGTGGCTGACCCAGGTAACGCGTGTTCTTCAGCGCAGGCTTGTTATTGATCATTGTTCAGCAGCTAGAGAACCGGAAAACGAATCAGGCTTTTGTCGCATTGACCTACATCACTGAATCGTTTTTCCGATTGTAACCGAAATGCCAGCACAAACAAATTGCGCGGCCAAGCGCAAGACGACAGGTTGTCTCAGGCTGACGGCGCTTCAGGCATTGATCGACTCGAAGGCGTGCATGGGCGCTGTCTTGGGGTAGAACTGAGGAAACTCCTCCTCTACGATCCATGGCTCTTTCATCACCAGGTACACATCGAGGTATTCGGAATACCCTTCCCAGATGTGCAGGTCGTTTGTCTCGGCCACGGCCCGCGACAGCACGCCCATGCCGCCGAAGCTCTTGATCATCGACACGCTGACGATCTCACTGCCGGAATGGAACACGGTAGCTGCCTCGAGCCCGCCGCCCTGGTGATTGGCAAAGCGCGAGAAGATGGAAGCGTACGGGCATTCGGGCAACGGCTTGATGACCACCGAAGGGACGGTGTCGGCACTGACCGAGCAGGCCACCACTTCGATGCGCAGGCCCTTGAGCGAGACCGAGTAGAACCCCTCGGGCATGCTGTCGCCCAGGATCACCACCATGTCGGCTTCGCCCTTGGCCAGCTTGGTGAGGTTGTCGGGGGATTCGGAACAGCTGAAGATGGGGCTGCACCCGGTCAGATTGCTGGCCACACCGGCCATGATCTGCTGGTTGATTTCCATCGACAGGGTGCTGTTCAGGGCGACCCGCAAGGGCTGGCTCTGGCGCTCGCGCAGCTGTTTGATTTTCAGTTGCATGCGCTCGGAGCAGCGCACGATCTCCAGCACATGGGGCAGGATCCCGACCCCTTCCTGCGTCAACGACACGCCTTTGTTGGTGCGGTCAAAGAGCTTGAAGCCACAATGGTCCTCCAGTTTTTTCAACTGCGCCGCCAGCGCCTGCACCGTGACGTGGACCTGCTCGGCGGCATCGGTGATCGACCCCGTCCTCGCAACATTGGCGATGTTTCGCAGCACCTTGATATCCATTCGACACCCCTCCCAAGACGTGCTCAAGCCCGCATGCAACAAGGCCTGGAAGGATAACGCACAACCCCCGCCGCTGTCTGCTCAGTACGTCGGCTGGCAACAAGCGACGGTTGAGGCACCTCAAAAAAAAGTGAAGTTTCTGCCATCATTTCGCCTGCTAGATTGGCGCCCAGATTTCAACGGGAAGAGATGCCAATGCTTACACTCAAACGGAATATTGATGACGCACTGCGCCTGAACAAGACAGTCAACGTGCTGGGCAATGACTTTGCACTCAATGGCGGGTTTGGCCATTTCGTGGCATTTTCCAAGACCTGGGAAACCATGGGCGTGGACAAGTACTACGGCCAGGCCGACAAGGGTACCCGCTACCGCCGCTATAGCGATTTCGACTTCAACCCGGCGACCGGCGAGCTGCAGCAGCTCGAACACCGCGCCTATGAACAGTCCGAGGCCCATAACCAGTATGTGGGCGGCATGCGGCGCCACTTTGACGATGTGTCCAGCGATGTCTTCAACTCCCCGGTGCTGCGCGCCCTGATCAAGCTGGACTTCGACGTATACAAGGCCGTGCTGCCCGAAGAGCTGCACACCGTGCCTTGGCAGTGCCAGGTGCACCAGATCCGCATCGAGGTCAAACCCGGCGAGCAAATCGAAATCACGCCAGAAGGCATTCATTGCGACGGCTACCCTTTCAGCGGCGTGCACTTCTGGGGCCGCCACAACATCGAAGGCGCCACCAGCAAGGTCTACGACAAACAGTCGAACGTGATCGACTCCGGCACCTACCAGGAAATTCTCGACACCACGTATTTCCTCGACCGCGAGCTGCAGCACTACGTGACCCCGGCCACCAACCCCAGCGAATCGGAAATGGGCTATCGGCAGATCATCGCCATCTCCTTCTCCCGGCCGGGGACCGAACATGACATTGTCAAATAGCCTTGAGCAGGCAACGCGCAGCGTTGCCGTGCCCGACCGCATGAACGGCCTGACCATCAAGAAGGCCACGCCGTTTCATGCCACGCGCCTGGTCAATTTCCTCAAGCGGTTCGACGAGATTGCGTTCTGCGACTGGCAAAACGAGGACCTGCTCAAGGGCCTGTTGAGCCATGACAACACGTTCTGCTACCTGGCGGAAAACCACAGCGGGGCGATCATCGGTGCCGTGGCCGGAGGGGCGATGGGTACGCGCGGTACCATCAACCACCTGGCCGTGTCGCCGGACTATCGCCACAGCCGCATCGGCACGACGTTGACCACCTCGATCCTCAACGACTTCCGTCAGCATGGCATCCGCCGGGTGTTTCTGTTCATCGACCAGGACAATGCGTCGGCGGTGCGCTTCTGGAGCCGGCAGGGCTTCAGCCAGACGCGCGGCGAGATCACCTGCGAGGTCGATCTATGACCGACCTCGCCTTGCACCCGGTCTCGCGCAGGGAAAGCTTCGTCGATGCCTTGCCGGTAATTACCGGCTACTTCGTGGTGAGCTTCGTGTTTGGCGTGATGTGCATCAATGCCGGGCTGCCCTTGTGGCTCCCGGTGGCGATGTGCGTGTTCGTCTACGCAGGCGCCGCGCAGTTTGCGGCGCTGGCGTTGATCACCTCGGGTGCGCCGTTGCTGACCATCGCGTTGTCGACGCTGCTGATCAATTCGCGGCACATGCTCATGGCCATGTACATGGCCAAGCAGAGCGATGGGCTGGGCATCTCCCGGTCGCAAAAGCTGATGTATGCCTTTGGCCTGACCGACGAATCGTTCGCCTTGCACAGCCAACGGCTACAAGCCGGCAAGTACACCCCGCCTGGCTATCTGCTGCAGTTCAACACCTGGTGCCATGCCAGCTGGATTGCCGGCGCCCTGCTCGGCGCCGTGGCCTCCGATGCGCTGAGCCGCTTCTCCGCGTTCAAGCTGGACTACGCGCTGACCGCCATGATGATCTTCGTGCTCGTGTCGCTGTGCAACAGCCGGCCCAAGCTGATCGTCGCCCTGGTGGTGATTGCCGCGACCTGCCTACTCAACGCGCTGTACCCCTCCCCTTTGAATGTGTTCGTGGCTACGGCCGTGGGCTGTGGAGTAGGCCTATGCCTGAAGAAAAATACCTGATCGGCGCGGTGGCCTTGATGATGGCCATCACCTACTTCACCCGGGCCACGCCCCTGCTGTTCCGAATGCAGGGCACGCCCAAGGTGTTCAACGATGTCATCGAGTACCTGCCTGTGGCGATCATCGCCAGTATCACCGTGCCTGCGTTGCTGATGGCCAAGGACGGCTCGCTGATGGCAGTGAACGCCGACATGCTGGCCGCAGTGCCGGTGGTGATCGTGGCCTACTTCACCCGGAGTTTGATTTTCAGCGTGGCGGCAGGCATCGCCGCGCACGTCGCCATCACGCTTGTGGCGTGACGTCGACCTCAATTGCACCTGTGCCTGAGCGCATCGAATCTACAAGGACACCGGCATGAGCCCTGCTCGTAAACACGTGACACTGGAAAACCTGAGCGAGTTTGCCCGCCTCATGCCCAAGGGCTTGCCACAGGAGCAGGTGATCGCGGCACTGGGTGAGCTGTCGCTGGAATGCTCGCTGAACTACCAGCTGAGCAAGACGTTTCTGGCCGACGGCTGGATCGTGGAGTACCGACACCTGCGCGCTGCGGCCCGGCTGAGCACCATCAACGACCTGCTTTTGTTCGCAACCGCCGGTGGCTTGAGGGTCATCAAGGCCGATGGCACGCAGCAGATGATGAAAAGCGGCGACCAGCTTCTGCTGGCAGCGGACACCCAAGTGACGGTATGGCCGGAGGGCGAGGATGGAAATGCGAGTCTGATTGCATTGTCTGTTGAGCTGGATTTGGGGCAGGTGCTTGAGGATGTGGGGGATGAGCGGGTTTGGTAAGTGGGTGACGCCCAGGGGGGTAACGGCCGCGATAGACCGCAACGCGGTCTCGGCAATGTTAGCGGCGAGGCTCCAATCCTGGGGCTGCTGCGCAGCCCATCGCGGCCGGTCCGGCGCCTCGGCGAGGCCGCTTCTACAGTGCCCTGCGAACCCGTTAACTCAGGCGCCATGCAGTCCGTGTGGAGCGGCCTTGCCGGGGCGCCGGACCGGCCCCGGCATGCTGGCGGTTTGCACAAGGCCCGCCCCGACAACGTCCTAGTTCGTCTCCAGCTCATACGCCTTGCTCACGAACAACGCGGCGTACAGGCTCTTGCCTTCCTTGAAGGTGTAGGTTTCCTCGAAGTCGTCCCCGGCCGCCAGCTTCTGCGCAATGGCGCATTCCGAATCGCTGTGCTGCTTGGCCTTGGTGCCAAAGTCGCTGCTCCAGGTTGAAAGCCCTACCTCTTGGCAGAAGTCGGCGAACTTGGCGTTGGGCGTGGTGTGCTGGAAGGCTTCGAATGCCGTACGCATGGGCTTGAACCCGCTGTAGCTGACCTCATAGCGCTCCACCTTGGCCTTGCGCGCCAAGTCCGACACTGCGCCGCTGAACATGGCCAGACCAGAAGGCGGGCTGAAGGCGGCGACGATCTGGCCGCCCAGGGCTGCTTTGAACTGTTCCTGCACATCATCGAGTTCGGGCATGGATTGCAAGGTGGCCTTGCGCACGATTTCGCCCACCTTCGAACCGTCGTTGCGGTGAGTGACCACGAACGTCATCACGCCCTCGCCATCGCTTGAGCGCTGCAGCGTGAGGTCAAGATCGATCTTGGTCCCGAATTGACCCGTGCTGTTGACCAGGAAAGCGCCCGTGACCGGCTGGCGCGCCGCCAGGTTCACACCCCAAGGCAGCTTCGCCTGGGACGCGCGCCCGTTGGCCGTCAGCTCGGCGCCCGGCTGGATTTCGTCGCTCACATCGGAGACACGGACGATGTCCTGGCCCTGGGCCGCGATATACGGATCGGCCATCTGCATGCCCAGCAACTGGACATGGATTTCGCCGTCCTTGCTGTCACCGCTGTGCGACAGTTTCAACGCATCAGCCTTTAGAAAAACGCCGGTCACGTAGCGTGATTCGAGTGCGTTCATCTGGTACTCGGCCCAGTTGCCCAGGCCCTCCTGCATGTCCATGCCCCGCATCGAGGCCACTAAGCCGGCCATGCTGCGCATGAACTGTTGCGCGCCGTTGGTCTGCACGGCGGCCACACGGAGCTCCGGGTCGGCCACTGTCAGGTTACCGGAAAGTGCCGAGTACGAAATGTCGCCTTCGGATAGCACGTCTTCGAGGAAGTAGCGTTCCTTGAAGTCTTCGTAGTAGGCCATGGCTTGCTTCTTGCCACTGCTCGAAACCACGGCATAGGTGACGCCGAGCGCTACCGCCACGACCGCCACACCGCCAATCAACTTCTGCTTTGCGTTCATCTGCTTGATCATGGGTTATGCCTCACTGGACCTGTGCCGACGCGTTGTTCCAGTCGTTCACAAACTGTTGGGAGACTTCCGGCGTCCAGTTGGAGTCGATGCCTGCATTGGGGAATTCCTTGGCCAGCACGGCGCCATAGGACACGCGGTCGGCGCAGCGCTCCTGCTCGCAGGCCTTCGGCTCGCCCACGCTGTAGGCACGGTAGGTAGGGATGGCGCGACCGTCTTCGAGCGGGTAGTAAGGGGTAGCGTTGGCCACCTGGGCCACGTACCAGCCTTCGGGGTACTGCTGCTCGGCAACCAGGCGCCCTTCGCCTGGGTAGTCGAGGGTGTAGAACTCGCCCTTCTTGCCGGTGACATGCACCATCATCGGCGTCACGTTCTGCGACGACGTAGGGTCCTGCTGCTGCAGCGGCGAAGGGTAACGCACCTTGATGCCGGCCATCTGCGCCAGTGCCTCGGTTTCACGCCCCTTGAATTCCCCCATGCGCTCCTGCAATTGCTGGTAACGCTCAAGCACACGGGTGTGTTCCCAGGCCAACTGCTGCTGACGATTGCGGGCTTCCCGCACGCGCTGCTTCTCACGCTGCTGCGCCCAGTTGGCGCCGCTGCGCACATCGAAGTACAAGCCCTGGCGGCTCATGCCGATGCGGTTGCGCACGATCTTCTGGTCATCGTTGCCCCAGATTCTGTTGGAAATGGCTGACAGGTCCTTGACGATGAGCAGGTCTGCCACGTCGGTGGTGCTCGGCGATGCGGTCTTGATCAGGTCGAAAACCTGCAGCGCAGTCTCCTTGTACTTCACCGGGTCCAGGGCGAAGGCGTCGTCCGGGGTTACGGCGACGTAGTACGGGTCGGCGAGGAAAGGCCCCACAGCGCCGTAGGTAGGCCGGGAGAACGCCAGGTATACCTTCATGTTCCGGTCGGGAATTTCGCCCACCAGCAACGCCACCTGGTCCGCTTCGGCCGTGAGGTAGCTGACCGACTTGTCCTTGACCGCCGCCTCGTAACGCTTGCTGAACATCAAGGCACTGGGGTGGACGTAGATACGATTCCAGTCGTTGCCGCGGTAGGTGCCTTCGGCTTTCCAGCTGATCTTTTCGAAATTGCCCGCACCAAAGCCGGAAGCCGGACAGGGCATGGCCGGCGTGGTGCCGAACGTGAGGGTATCGCCCTCACTGATGATGGTGCTATTGAGCACCCACTTGCAGCCCGCCGCATCGGTGATCTGCATCAGCTTGCTGTTCTTCAGCACCACTGAACGGCCATAGTCCGAGGTGGGCGCAGCCGCGACGGCTGCGCCGGCTACCTTGGGCGCGACGGCAGGTGCTGCCGCCGGTTCAGGTGCGGGCGCTGGGGTTGGGGTGGGGACAGCGGCCGGTTCTGGCTTGTTGGTCGGCGCTGGGGCAGCCGCCACGGCCGGTGCTGGGGCCTCGGCAGGCGCAGGCGTAGCGGCAGGTGCGGATGCCTCTGCTGGTGCTGGCGCAGATGATGGCGCTGGCGTTTGAGCCTGCTGGGGGGCTGGCGCCGTGGCTGCGGCAGGTGCAGCAGCCAGGTTCATCAGGCCCAGGTTGCCGGCAGTGCCAGCGCCGGTGGCATACAGCGTGCCCTTGTCATCGACCGCCTTCCAACTGACCTTGGCCGTGGAGCAGTCCTTGGCGAACACGAACGGCAACTTGTTCAGCAAGCCCGAAAGCATGTCCGGGTTGTCCCAGGCAGGCCGGGTGATGGTCAGCTCGACTTCAGGCTTGCACCAGGTCGCGGCCTCACCGGGCACTTCGACCTTGATATTGTCCTTCTTCGAAAACGCCAGCTCGTGGGCGAAAGCCTGCGGTACCAGACCGCAAGCACCGATCACGGCGAGCGCAAGGGCGTGCTTTTTCATGGAGGTTCTCAAATCAGTTCCCAGGTGCCATTGGCCTGTTTGCAGAAGGTGTTCTGTTCCTGTTCGGTCTTGCCTTCCTTGGACTTCAGGCTGACCGTCACGGGGCGGCAAGCCGCTTCGGCAGCGACGGTCTGGGTAGGCAGGTTTTGCAGCGTATCCAGGTCGAAGCCTTGGGTTTCGCTACTGGCCGCCACATCCAGCTCATCCAGGTTCACTGCCGGAGTAACCCGCTTGGCCACGGCCTGGGCCTTGGGCTCGACATAGTCCTTGTGCACGTAACCGACCGTCACGCCTTTGCGCCCTACCAGCACCCAGTCGCCCGTTGAACCGACGGCCGTGAATTCGGTGTGGTTCTTCAGGCTGCCGACTTTTTCGCCCTTGGCGTTGGGCGCCGCACGCACATTGAGGTTATCGCTGGTGGTCACGTAGGGTTCGTTGATCAGCTTCATCGACGGAACGGCCTGGATCTTCGGCGCACGCTTGACCTCGACCTGCTTGGTCTTGGTGTAGGTCTTGCCCGTCACGATCTGCGCGGTGGCGCCGGAGTGGTCGGACTTCCAGGTCACCGGCTGTGCACTGGCCGTGGCCTGTTGCTGGCTCAGCACTTCCTGGGTGCGCAAGGCCAGGGCTTGCTGGTCTTTTTCATCGAGCATGTTGCCGATGCGGTTACCTACGTAGGCACCGATGCCGCCTGCGATCAAGGCGGCTGCCAGCTTGCCGTTGCCGCTGCCCATGGTCGAACCGATGGCAACGCCCGCCAAGCCGCCGATCACGGTGCCTGCCTGTTCCTTGCTGATGCCAAGCTGGGCGCAGGCGGTGGTCGAGGCGATGGCGACAGCCAAGAGGGAAGCGATGAATTTCTTATGCACGTGGATCACTCCATTTTCCAGTGGACGCACAGCCGTGAACCGCAGCCTTCGGGCAGCAGCGTGGGCGTGGTGTGGTGGGTTTGCAAAGGGGCGCCAGTGGCAGCCGCAGAAGGCGACGCCACGGATGAGCGAACAGTGATGGGTAGGTATGGCGAAGCGCAAAGCATCCAACGAATCCATGTCAGGAAGCGTTCATCGCCCGGCGCGCGTAGTCATTACGGCGTGTTGTTCGGGCGTGAGTGGCGAACAGAGGCCGGCATTGTAGCGCAGGTGGTGAATGGCAGATCAAGACAAAATGTTGCGGAGGGCTGAGCGGCAGGGGATCGCCTTGATGGGTACTTTTGAGTCTCCGAACTCAGATTAATCCCCTTACTTGTAGGCCGTTTCCGAAACATACTGCCCCGCTGCTCAAACGGTTGCGACGGGGCAGGTCACGTTCTAGTCTCGGCGGGTCGTTGCAGATCAACGACCGGCTTTGACAGGCCGACCACCCAAGTTTCCGTTACAGCGCTTTATGGCGGCTGTGCATGGGGCACCTTTGTGTGCGCCGGGGTCTCGGGTGACCGGTCTGTCAACCCATGCATAGCTGCCTCCACTCGTTTGACAGCGTTGCCAGGCAGCTCCACTCGCCCGAGGAGCTCACATGCGCAAGATTGTGCCCGATCCACCCTACTTCCTAGATTCCGGTCAGAAGATGATGCATCTGTCTCTCGCCATGCCTTGTCGCCCACCTGCGTCGTATCCGTTTACCACGATTAGCACGCCCGGTTGAGGGTGCCATAGGCTATCGCTCTCGGAATGGCGCTGATGCAAGGCAGGTTGTT
Organism: Pseudomonas sp. SGAir0191; assembly: GCF_002812565.2. NCBI lineage: Bacteria > Pseudomonadati > Pseudomonadota > Gammaproteobacteria > Pseudomonadales > Pseudomonadaceae > Pseudomonas > Pseudomonas sp. SGAir0191. The sequence goes on along the minus strand of NZ_CP025035.2, from coordinate 1,353,160 downwards.
GTGGCGCTGGAGCCCCTCACACCCAGGGCGCAGATTCCGACCGCATCCTGCTTATGAAGTTAGAAAATTGAGCCTGCGCGCGGATCTCGCAAAGCAGGCTTTCTTTGCTTACCTAGGCGAATGGGGAGTAGACCGATGCCAACAGAGGACAAAAAAGAACCCACCACCGTCGGCAAGACCTGTTTTCATCAGGGCCATGACAACACACACTCGCTGTTTCGCATCGAGCCTGGCATACCCTGCCAAGATGCCAGGGAGCAGGCGTCCGAATTGATGGGGTATGTATGCCACATGGTGATCAAAGGGCTGATGGAAGGCGACCAGCAATTGCTGTGGGCTTCGCATTATCTGGGCGCGATGGCTAAGGCACTATTGGATGATGCGGAGTTGGGAATGATGGATGAGGCGTCGTAGGGATTACTGTTAGCGTGTTGAGGGCCTTATCGATCGCCGTTACTTCGTAGCCCACTGGATCATAAGCCGGGAAGCAGGTGATGACCTGCCACTGATATTCAGTAGCGACTTTTGAAAGACCGAGGGCCGTGCAAATGCCGGCCCCGCCACAATTGAAAATTAACCAACATCAAATATCATCAAACTCAGAAATATCTAGCCACGACTCAGAAACCCATAACAGGGCCACCAGGCTGAAACAAAGAACTCAGCGAAAAATCACCCCTCCACCATGAAAAACGCTTTCATGAAAACCCAGAGGAAATTGTAGCATTAGAGCAGATTGACAAAGCTTGAGCATTGCGCGGGAGCCATTAGGAATTTTATCAACATGTTAAAACCAAAAAGCCCAACCAGTACTGATGCAGGACTTGGTATTGCACATCCAAACCCGCATTGGACACATGCAAACCCTAAAACCGGCGGAGCAATAAATCTCTACCGGAGGAAGCGGGATCAATATTGAAAAATAAATATAACCTATCTAGGCTTCCGAACCAAAGTTGAAAGCGGCAAACCGAAGCTCTAGCCATCTAAATCTGCCCAGACTGTTTTATATTTAATCTTTCGCCATATCCAGCATAGAGCGAGGCATGATTCATTAGGGTTTTGGCAATGACCTCTCCCAGCCTTACAGGAACAGCGTTCCCAATGAGCCTACCAAGTTTATTAAACCTGACAGGAGTACCAGGTTGTGAAAATTCATAGTCTGCGGGAAAGGTCTGAAGCATCGCCGCCTCCCGCAATGAGATGGCTCGATTCTGTACCGGATGTCCAAATCTACCGTTTCCGTAGCCGAAGCACTGTGTAGTAATTGTGGGGCCTGGCTTATCCCATTCCATACGACCATATACGCTAGGGTAAGTTGCCCCAGAGGTTTTTCTATGGCACGCAGCCTGCAATGACTCTGGCCAGTCCCTCCACGTTCCACCTGGTACTGATGCGGCTATTCTTTGGAGATTGAGGTCACTCAGCGATGATGAGTAGTGAAGAACATCGTCTGGATCTCGACTACCTGCTGATATTGCAGGGAGCTCTCCGATCATATCCCTAACTGTGACGGGGGTGACATGTGTCGGTTCTAGCTTCAGACCTTCCGCTCCCATACGAGACGCGAGCAACACAAGACGTTTTCGGGTTTGAGGAATGCCATATAACGTACAGTCCACAACTTCCCACCATGTATGATAGCCAATCAAACTTTTCACAAAGTCTTGAAAAACTTTGTGATCGGCTAATTGTGGAACATTCTCCATCGCCACCAAATCGGGTTTTAACTCGTCTACCAGCCTCCCGAAAGCTAGAGCCAAAGGCCACTGCTCCTCATGCTGACGATTCCGACCACTACGGCTGTATTTTGAGAATGGCTGACATGGAGCACAACCTGCCAACAGAGTTACAGGCGCATCTGCATAAAATTCTTCTAGTTCAGTCCCCTGTAGTGCACTGACATCACGCTCTAAAAAAATTGCTGAATTATTCTTTTCGAACGGATAGCGGCTATTTGGGTCAATATCAACTCCAGCGGAGACTTTCACCCCACCTCTGATTAACCCACACGTCAAACCACCAACCCCACAAAATAGGTCAATCCCGGTTATGTCAGGGGCTCGGAAGGGTTTAATGTCAACTGACTGATTCAAGCTGGACGTCGCTCAGGCTTAAGGAACTCATAACGCTCAACGTACCCCCCAAAGCATAGAATCACTTCTCTAAGGTAGTTTGCAGTCTTATCTTTTAAATCGATGAGACGCGCAACCGTTTCGGTATCTGCGCTCTCCGTAAATGAAATCGAGCCATGCGCTAATTTATTTCGAAGCTTTTTTACTAGCCCCAACGGACCGAGGTCGTCCCTAAACTTACGCTTCACATCACTATAAATTGGCTGACTCACGTTCAACTGGAAACCTAATCGAGTCGCCATAGCCTCGATCTCGGTATCGTCCCAATTGCCGCCGCCCCCCTTTTCGATGGAAAACTCAGTAAGCGGTGCCGCTGTCACCAGCACATCGCATAGCGCTAACGCGTGGTTTAAACGATGCTCCGGCGTCAGCTCTACGTGCGTTCTGGCCGTCAACCGAATCCACTCTCTAAAGAGAGTCTGACTAAGATCATTTGGACGCCAGGTGCCATCCTTGAAGGCACTCCGCGCGATAAAGTCTATGCACCTAGTCATCGTAGACTCGACGAGATTGTAAAGCTGTAAATAGACTCCTGCGTAAAGCATTTTCTGCTGCTGGACGTTTATCGCGTGCTCAGTACCTGAGAGCTTTGGTGGGCCCGCCTGCATGCTAACCTCCAGAAGCTTGAGAAAATCCAAGTACTCTTCGACCTCCCCAAGTCGCTCAGCAAACGCTTCACTCAGTTCTTCCATGACTCAGTTTTCCAGCAGCAATTGATGTACAAAGTTGATTCGCTCCCTCAGTCGGGCTACGGCATTCGCACCATCAGAACCGGTTACAGCCTTGAATTCAGGGCTATCGAGCCAGTCCTGAACCTGTATATTCTGCTTGCCTTCTAAGGCAGGAACTTCACGCAATGCCAACATAGCTCCTATTGAAATCGCTTCAAACCGAGCTCTTGGTGTAGCCTTCGCGGTGCGAGTTTTTCTGAAACCAAAAGGAAACACACGATCAACGAATGCCATCACGCGCCGGAACTCATTTCGATACGCGGGTATCAGAGCTGGGTCAGCAGCGACGCGCTCATTCATACTCTTAACGTAATCGAAGAGAAATTCTGAAGGCCGATCTCGATACCCCTGCAACCCATCTCCGTAAGCGAAAAACCGTGTAACTAAATCCTCGCGGCCTCTTTCTTTCGCATCTTTATCGGACACCGGGGCAAGTCTGGCGAACTGAGGGTCATTTGCAAGTTCGATGATCAAGGTCATAAAATCACCCGCTAGTGCTCCTCTTCGGACCTCAGCTTGATTGGCGATTTTACTACCCGTATTGATCCGCTCAAACAAATCAAAGCGGGCCTGCTCATCCGCATGTTCGTTCAGCACGATCCCACGAATCGACCTGTTATTAACCTTACGCTGACGCGACTCAGGTAATTCTGAAAATGTAAAATTTGAGAGCTTCGTTAGACTCTCAAGCTCCCCCAATCGCAGGTCTCCATGAACGAACTCTTCAAGGGTTCTGAGCCTTTGCGAGCCATCAACGATCTCAAGTCTGCCGTCCGGCATTTCCCAGAAGAAAAGAAAAGGAATCGGAAGCCCCAAAAGCAAGGACTCTATAAATCGCGATTTACGATCCGCCTCCCACGTAAAACTACGCTGGTAGGAAGGGACCACAAATTCTCGATTTTTTACCTTGGATGCCAATAGCTCCACGGAGTATTCCGTCAGATAAAATTCGATTCGCTTGGATAGTTCAACAATCTGAGCTTCAGCGCTCGCAATTTCATCTTTGGTTTTCTCAGGATGCTGTTTGGGAGGTCTCATGCTTTTGGGTTCTCTATTGGTTAGCGCCCTGAACGCTTTAAACGAGCGATGTACGTTGAGGTGATGGTAGACAGCTTGACCTGAACGATATCATAAGATCATCCTCGAATTACGGATAGCAACGCCTGCAGCCCATGGAAACCACTTGAGGGATTGCTCAACGGCCAGGCAACCCTTGGGAGCAATGGCAGCTAGCACGAGCCCGATGAATGCTCGCACGCGAACTAGCTCTAAGATCAGTAGCGCGCGCATATACTCGAATCGACCCGCATTGGCGGTTTGACTCCTATCCACCAAAAAAGCAAAAAACCCGCGCCATGCAATGCATGATGCGGGTTAGCGGGATCAGATCGGGGTTGAAAAATTCGCCCCTCTACAAATCCTATGAAAAGAAACGCTGGAAATCTCAAGCGATTGATTTCATGAAAAATAATGGCGGAGAGATAGGGATTTGAACCCTAGGTACTGTTGCCAGTACAACGGATTTCGAATCCGTCCCGTTCGACCACTCCGGCATCTCTCCAATGCCGCGCATCATACCAGCGAATTCTGAAAACGCAAACCTTTATTTTCAAAAAAACCGCGTGGTATCAGGCGCTTGCGTGTGCGGGCGCCTTACAGCGGCACGCCCAGACGCTTGGCAACTTCTTCGTAGGCTTCGATCACATCGCCCAGGCCCTGACGGAAGCGGTCCTTGTCCATCTTCTTGCGGGTTTCCTTGTCCCACAGGCGGCAGCCGTCGGGGCTGAACTCGTCGCCCAGCACGATCTGGCCGTGGAAGACACCGAACTCCAGCTTGAAGTCGACCAGCAGCAGGCCGGCGTCGTCGAACAGCTTGGTCAGCACCTCGTTGACCTTGAGCGACAGCTTCTTCATTTCGACCAGTTGCTCGGCGGTGCCCCAGCCGAAGGCGACAACGTGGGATTCGTTGATGAAGGGGTCGCCCTTCTCGTCGTTTTTCAGGAACAGCTCGAAGGTGGACGGCTCCAGCTTGATGCCCTCCTCCACGCCCAAGCGCTTGACCAGGCTGCCGGCTGCGTAGTTACGCACGACGCATTCGACCGGGATCATGTCCAGCTTCTTGACCAGGCACTCGTTGTCGCCCAGCAGTTTGTCGAACTGGGTCGGCACGCCGGCTTCTTCGAGCTTCTGCATGATGAAGGCGTTGAACTTGTTGTTCACCGTGCCCTTGCGGTCCAGCTGCTCGATGCGCTTGCCGTCGAAAGCCGACGTGTCGTTGCGAAACAGCAGGATCAAGCGGTCGGCGTCATCGGTCTTGTAAACCGATTTGGCCTTGCCGCGGTAGAGTTCGTCGCGTTTTTCCATGATTGGGCTCCGCTTGCGTGAGGGGTGGGCTAGGCGATGGCGCGCCAGTCGAGCCCGTGTTCCTGATTTGCCACCTCAAGCCAGTCAGGGTCGCACCCAAGGGTGTCGACGAAGCACTGGCGGGCCAGGTGTGGCAGGTTGTTCTTGCTGCTGAGGTGGGCCAGCACCAGATACTGCAGGGTATTCCAGCCCAGCTCATGTACCAGGCTCGCGGCCTGGTGGTTGTTCAAATGCCCGCGCATGCCGCCGACCCGCTGCTTGAGAAAGTAGGGGTAGTGACCACGCGCCAGCATGTCGCGGCAATGATTCGCTTCGATCAACAGCGCATCCAGGTCGCGATAGCCGTCCAGCAGCCGCGCGTCGTACGAGCCCAGGTCCGTCAGCATGCCGAAACGGCGTGTGCCGTCGCTGACCACGTATTGCAACGGTTCGTGGGCATCGTGCTCTACGCGCGATGCCGTAACCTCCAGGCTGCCGACGCTCAGGCGCTGGCCGCAAGCCAGGAAACCGGCCACTTCCACCGGCTTTCGCAGCCCGCGCAAAGTGCCCTGGCTCAGGTAGACCGGTACATTGTAGCGCCGCGACAGCAGGCCGACCCCATGCACGTGGTCGGCGTGCTCGTGGGTGACCAGCACGGCGCTCAGCTGAGCTGCCGACACACCGAGCAGCGCCAGGCGCCGCTCGGTCTCGCGCAGGGAAAAGCCGCAATCGACCAGGATGTAGGTATCACCACTGGCGATCAGCGTGCCGTTTCCCTGGCTACCGCTTCCAAGTACGGCGAAGCGCACTTAACCCAGGTGGTCCTGAATGGCGCTCAGCACACGGCGAGCGACATCGGCCGGAGCCACGGTGTTGATGTTCTTCTCGACCGTGACCTGCACGTTCTCACCCACTTTGCTCAGGCGTACCTGATAGCGCTCGGCACGGGCTTCGCGCTCTTCCTTGGTGGGCTCGCTGCCGAACACACGGCCGAAGAAGCCAGGCTTGTTCTCTTTGTCTTCGGGTTTTTCGGACAAGTTGATGTAGTACAGGCCCAGGCTGCGGTTGATGTCCTCGACCCGCCACTGGCCACCCTGCTCCAGGGCACGGCCCACACTGGACCAGGCGCGATCCAGGTCGGCGCCCACGTTCAGGACCGGGTTGCCGCTGCCGTCTTCGCTCAGGCTGACGCGGTTCGGCACATCGAAATCACGTTCGGCCAGCAGCGACACCGAACCGCCCTTCTCGGCGCTGCGGTTCATGCTGGCGAGCAGCTCGTCGACCAGCAGTGCGTCGGCGCCGGTGTTGGTGGCGCTGGACGGGAAGTCAGGTTCGGCGCTGCTGCCAGCCGGACGCTCGACGGTGACCACGTACACCTCGGAGGTGTTGCGCTGCACGCCGGGTTCCATGCGCACACGCACGCGCACTTCGCTGTCGTTGCTGCTGGCCGTGCTGGCCAGGCGCTGACCCAGGGAGGCCGAGAGTTCGTCGAAACGCTGCCAGGTGGTGCTGAATTCACCCGTCTGCGGGCGCTCCTCAGCAATACGGAAGCCGTTGTCCTCGAAGAACTGACGCGCCACCGGCCAGACTTCAGCCGGGGCGTGCTGGGCCAGTACCCAACGGCTGCTGCCACTGCGCTGCAGGCTGTAGTCGTTGGCCTGGCCCGCACCGCCAGTCAGTGGCTGCGGACGCGGCACTTCGTACTCGCCGCTGACGTTGTCGTCGGCAACATTGCGCGGGATGGGCAGCAGGGGGTCGAGGCGCTTGACGCCGCTGACGTCCGAAGGCAACTGCATGGGCGCGGTCGAGTGCGCCTGCAGGTAATCGCTGCCGCGGTCGCGGAAATAACCATCCTCGCCCCACAGCCAGCCGCACCCACTGGTGCTGGAGATGATCAGGGCAAGGGCAGAAAGGCCAGCCAGTCGCTTCATGCAGGGTACTTCCTCTTAAACCAGTACGCCGGACTGGCGCAGGGCAGTACGGACTTTGTCGTGGCAGCCTTCGCTAAGCCAGGTCAGTGGCAGGCGAATGCCTTTTTTCATCAGGCCCATCTCGACCAGCGCCCATTTGACGGGGATCGGGTTGGACTCGCAGAACAGGTCTTTGTGCAGGGGCATGAGCGTGTCGTTGATTGCGCGGGCCTTCTCGGCATTGCCCTCAAGGGCGGCCTCGCACAGGTCGGCCATTTGCCGCGGGGCGACGTTGGCCGTGACGGAGATGTTGCCCTTGCCGCCCATCAGGATCAGCTCGACGGCGGTTGGATCGTCACCGGACAGCACGATGAAGTCGCTGGCAACGCCCTCGATGATGGCCTTGGCGCGGGCCATGTCACCGGTGGCTTCCTTGATGCCGATGATGTTGGGCACCGTCGAGAGGCGGATGACGGTTTCGGCCTGCATGTCGCAGGAAGTGCGGCCTGGCACGTTGTACAGGATCTGCGGGATATCGACCGACTCGGCAACGTGCTTGAAGTGCTGGTACAGGCCTTCCTGGGTCGGCTTGTTGTAGTACGGCACGACCAGCAGGCAGGCATCGGCGCCGGCATTCTTGGCGTTCTGGGTCAGGTGCACGGCTTCGGCAGTGGAGTTGGCACCGGTGCCGGCGATGACCGGGATCGGGCTCTTGCTGCGCTTGACGCGCTCGACCACATGCTTGATGACCAGGATGTGCTCTTCGACATCCAGCGTGGCGGACTCACCGGTGGTGCCGACGGCGACGATGGCGTGGGTGCCGTTTTCCAGGTGGAAGTCTACAAGTTTGTCGAGGCTGCCCCAGTCAACACGCCCTTGTGCATCCATGGGAGTGACCAGTGCCACCATACTGCCCGCAATCATGTATCTGCTCCTGCCGGAAAAAGAGAGCGGTAATGGTACTGGGGGCATCGGCCTTGCACAAGCGAAGCAGGCGGGCGGAGCATTCCCCTCGGCGCCTTATTTCGCTACCCTTGATGCTTTGATCGGTGCAGCACGGCCCGCCGGGCCGTAGACCCTGCTCCCGGCCAGTACCCCGGTCCTCGCCTGCGAGTGCCGAGCGCTGCCTACAGGAGGCTTTCGCCCGTCCTGCACCGACCGCTCATCGCTTTAGGAATGCTGCATGTCCACCCCCACTGTCCGCGAACAATTCCTCGTCATCAGCGCCTTGGGGCCCAACCCCATGGAGCTGGCCAATGTACTGAGCCGCGCTGCCTTCGAAAACCGCTGCGCGGTGGTCACCTCGCGCCTGAGCCGCCATGGCGAGACCAGCGCACTGGTTTTGCAGGTCGGCGGCAGCTGGGATGCCCTGGCGCGCCTTGAGGCCATGCTCCCCGGCCTTGGCAAGAAGCACGGCCTGACCCTTGACGTGGTGCGCAGCGCCGACCAGGAAGTACGCCCGCAGGCCCTGCCCTACGTGGCCTATGTCAGCGCCGCCTACCGGCCTGACATCATCAACGAGCTGTGCCAGTTCTTCCTTGACCACCGTGTCGAGCTCGAAGCCATGACCTGCGACACCTACCTGGCACCGCAGACTGGCAGCAGCATGCTCAACGCCCAGTTCACGGTGATCCTGCCGGCCGGCACCCAGATCAGTTGGCTGCGCGACCAGTTCCTGGATTTTGCCGACGCGCTGAACCTCGATGCCCTGATCGAGCCCTGGCGCCCACAAAACCCTGTCTGAGGAGGTTCCCATGGCCGTTGCACTCGATCAACCTGTCCCCGACTTCACCGCCCAGGCCACCAGTGGGCAGACGGTCAGCCTGTCCGCGCTCAAGGGCCGCCAGGTGGTGGTGTACTTTTATCCGAAGGACAGCACGCCGGGCTGCACCACCCAAGGCCAAGGCTTTCGCGATCAGCATGGCGCCTTCGAAGCCGCCAATACCGTGGTGCTTGGCGTCTCGCGCGACGGCATGAAGTCCCACGAGAACTTCAAGGCCAAGCAGGGCTTCCCGTTCGAGTTGATCAGCGACAAGGACGAGGCCCTGTGCCAGCTGTTCGATGTGATCAAGCTGAAAAAACTGTACGGCAAGGAATACCTGGGCGTGGATCGCAGCACCTTCCTGATCGATAAGGAGGGCGTGTTGCGCCAAGCGTGGCGGGGGGTGAAAGTGCCTGGCCATGTGGATGCCGTACTGGCAGCGGCCCAGGCCCTTAACGAGGCCTGATCGGATCAGGCTGCGTCGGTCATCGGCGCAGCCCCATGGCTATCAGAGCAAGGGCGATACACTGGGCTCCTGACGCGGCCAGGCGTCCAGCACGGCCTTGATCAGGGTCGCCAACGGAATGGCGAAGAAGATGCCCCAGAACCCCCACAGCCCACCGAACAGCAAGACCGCGCAGATGATCGCAACCGGATGCAGGCTGACGGCCTCGGAGAACAGCAGCGGCACCAGCACGTTGCCATCGAGCGCCTGGATGATCGCGTAGACCGTCATCAGGTAGATGAACTGGTCTCCCCATCCCCATTGAAACAACGCGATCAATGTCACCGGCACGGTAACCACCACCGCCCCCACATAGGGCACGACCACCGATAGCCCGACCAACAGTGCCAGCAACGCGGCGTAGTTCAGGCCCAGGGCGATGAACGCGATGTAGGTGGCGATGCCACAGATCAGAATTTCGATGCCCTTGCCCCGGATGTAGTTGGCGATCTGCCGGTTCATCTCGCTGCCCACACGGTTGAGCAAGGTGCGCTGACGCGGCAGGTAGCCACTGACCCAGCGGCCGATCAGCTCGCGGTCCTTGAGGAAGAAGAACACCAGGATCGGCACCAGCACCAGGTAGATCATGGCGTTGACCAGCAGCGGCAGGCTCGACAGGGAGAAGGTCAGGGCCCATTGCCCGAACTTGCCGATTTCGCCACGGACCGACTCGATGGCATGCAGCACCTGCTCGTCCGACACCAGGTGCGGGTAGCGCTCTGGCAGCAGGAGCAGCAATGACTGCCATTTGCCAAGCATGCCCGGTAGCTCGTTGAACAGGGTGATCAGCTGGTGCCACAGCAGCGGCACCAGCACCAGCATGAACACCGCCAGCGCGCCCATGAACAAGGCAAATACCAGCATGACCGCCAGTCTCGAAGGCACATGCAGGCGCTCCAGGGCGTTGACCAACCCCTGCATGAGAAACGCCAGCACCATGCCGGCCAACACTGGCGCCAGCATCCCGCCCAGCGTGAGCACCGCCGTAAACGCCAGAAACAGCAAGACCGCCAGCACCACCGCTTCTTCATCGGAGAAGTAGCGCTGGACCCAGTCGCGTAGCACTTTGAACATGAACGATCCTTGTAGGATTCAGGCCTTGCGCAGCCAGTAGGTGTAGGTACCGGCCTCGGCCGTTTCGTGCAACAGGCTATGACCGGCCAATTTGGCGAAGGTGCGAAGGTCGCGTTGGGAGCCTGCGTCGGTCGCGATGACCTTGAGCACGGCACCACTGGCCAGGCCATTGAGCGCCATCTTGGCCTTGAGCAGCGGTAACGGGCAGTTCAGCCCGCTGGCATCGAGTTCGGCGTCACAGGTCAGGGGGGTGCTCATCAACGGGGCTCTCCAGGGCAATGCCGGCCTACGGCCTGATCGGCCGCCTAGGATAGCGCCACTGGTCGCCAACGTGTGAGCCCGCTACAGTAGCAATCTTTGACCGACGCGAGCTTCGTGCATGAATCTACTGCGCCCTACCCTGCTGACGCTGGCCTGCCTGATGGCCCTGCCTGGCCATGCTGACGACTTGCCGTCGCTGGGTGACGCCAGTTCGGCGATCGTTTCGCCACAGCAGGAACATCAGCTTGGCCGCGCCTGGCTGAGCCTGCTGCGCGGCCAGGTCAACCAACTCAACGACCCGCAGCTCAAGGACTACGTGGAGACCAGCGTGTACCGCCTGGCCGAAACCAGCCAGCTGCAGGATCGTCGCCTGGAGTTCATCCTGATCGACAGCCGCGAACTCAACGCGTTTGCAGCGCCAGGCGGCATCGTGGGTGTCAACGGCGGGTTGTTCCTCAATGCGCAGACCGAAGGCGAGTACGCGTCGGTGCTGGCGCACGAACTGGCGCACTTGTCCCAACGGCACTTTGCCCGGGGCATCGAGGCCCAGCAGCGCATGCAGTTGCCGATGATGGCAGCGTTGCTCACCGGTATCGTGCTGGCGGCCGGTGGCGCCGGTGATGCCGGCATCGGCATGATTGCCGGCACCCAGGCGGCGGCGATTCAGGAACAGCGCAGGTTCTCCCGGCAAAACGAACAGGAAGCCGACCGCATCGGCATCCAGAACCTGGAAAAGGCCGGCTACGATCCGCGCAACATGCCGACCATGTTCGAACGCCTGGCGCGTCAGTACCGTTATGACGCCAAGCCGCCGGAATTTCTGTTGACGCACCCGGTAACCGAGTCGCGGATCGCCGACACCCGCAACCGGGCCGAGCAGGCGCCAAAAGGCGGTGTGGAAGACAGCCTGCGCTATCAGCTGATCCGCGCCCGGGTAGCGCTGACGTATGAAGGTACGCCGGGGCTTGCGGCCAAGCGTTTTCGCGCCCAGCTCGACGAAGACCCCAAATTCGATGCGGCGCGTTACGGGTTGGCGCTGGCGCAGATCAAGGGCGGTCAGCTCAACGAAGCACGGGAGATGCTCAAGCCGCTGCTAGCCAAGGCGCCCAACGACATTACCTACAACCTGGCGCAGATCGACCTGGATATCACCAACAATCGCCTGGCCGATGCACAGCAGCGGGCCGAGCGCATGCAGGGGCTGTACCCGGGTAACTACCCGCTCAAGCAAGTGCGCGCCGACCTGCTGGTCAAGCAGAACAAGCCTGCCGAGGCGGAGAAGGTGTTGAACGATCTGATCAAGAGCCGCCCGGATGATCCGGACGTCTGGTACGACATGGCCGAGGTGCGCGGGCTGTCGGGCAATACCATCGGCCTGCACCGGGCGCGGGCGGAATACTTCACCTTGGTGGGGGACTTTGATCAGGCCATTCAGCAGCTCGACTATGCCAAGCGCCGCGCCGGGGGGAATTTCCCGCTGGCGTCGCAGATCGACCAACGCCAGCGAGAGGTTCTGGAGCAGCAGCGCATGGTGCGGGAGATGATGGGGCGCTGAGGCGTTTCAGGGTCTGGGGCGGGACCGTTTCCAATGTTGAACAACATGCCTGAGCGGTCTCGCCGGGGCGCCGGACCGGCCGCGCCGGTCTGTGATGCGGGGCTGACATCTTGGGGCTGCTGCGCAGCCCATCGCGGCGCGAGGCCGCTCCTACACGGAGATTCTCTAGCTCACCGATTCGGCGCAATGTAGGAGCGTCATCTGCCTCGGGCATGGCACCAGGACCTGCATTTCAGCCAGCGCTTACCTCACGCGTTCCCGGAAAGCTTCAACCTGGCCGCCTGGGTGAAATCCAGCATCCGGTTCAGCGGTTTGATGGCCTTGGGCACCAGGGCTGGGTCGACGAAGATCTCGTCCCCGCCACTGCGCAGGCAATGCAGCACGCGCTCCAGGGTGTTCATGGCCATCCACGGGCAGTGGGCACAGCTGCGGCAGGCCGCGCCGTTGCCGGCAGTGGGCGCCTCGATGAAGACCTTGTCGGGGCACAGCTGCTGCATCTTGTAGAAGATGCCGCGGTCGGTGGCGACGATAAAGGTCTTGTTCGGCAGCGTCTGGGCAGCCTTGATCAACTGGCTGGTGGAACCCACGGCATCGGCCAGGTCGATCACCGACTCCGGCGACTCGGGATGGACCAGCACCGCGGCGTCCGGGTACAGGGCCTTCATGTCGGCGAGCTGACGCGACTTGAACTCCTCATGAACGATGCAGGCACCGTCCCACAGCAGCATGTCGGCACCGGTCTGCTTCTGGATGTAGCGACCCAGGTGCTGATCGGGGCCCCAGATGATGGTCTCGCCGTTGTCCATGAGGCTTTCGACGATCTCCAGCGCGCAGCTGGAGGTGACCACCCAATCGGCCCGTGCCTTCACGGCAGCGGAGGTGTTGGCGTAAACCACCACGGTACGCTCGGGGTGCTGATCGCAGAAGGCAGAGAATTCTTCGATGGGGCAACCCAGGTCAAGCGAACAGGTCGCTTCGAGCGTGGGCATCAATACGCGCTTGTGAGGGGTGAGAATCTTGGCGGTTTCACCCATGAAGCGCACGCCGGCCACGATCACCGTCTCGGCCGGGTGCTGCTTGCCAAAGCGGGCCATTTCCAGCGAGTCGGACACACAGCCGCCGGTTTCCTCCGCCAGGGCCTGGATGACTGGGTCGCAGTAGTAATGGGCAACCAGCACGGCATTCTGCGCCTTGAGCTCGGCAGCGATGGCCGCACGGTATTCGGCCTGCTGCTCGTCCGTCAGCGGGTTGGGCTGCTTGGCGTCGAGGTGAGCCTGTACCAACAGGCGTTCGGAAATCTGGGTCATGATCGCTGGACCTGCAAGCGCGTGCGCGCATCAAATCGAGTGTATCACCCGGCCCTGGCAGATCGGCTAAGGGCGCCGGACGGCGCAAGCCGCCACGGCCCTCTGCGGGCACGGATTATTATGGAGGCCGAAGGCTACAGAGAAACCCAAGATTTCTAAAGCGGTTTTTATCCAGCCATTACCCGCCCTCGTACCAGCGGCTCAAGGGCAGGTAAAGCCGGGCACTCAGCGTTGCGGCGAGAGCATTGCCAGCCGTGTATTGACGAACGCGGCAAAGGCTTCGAGCGTCATTTTCTGGCCATTGAAATCGACCATGCCATCGGCGTAGTGCAACGAGCTGATCACCTTATCGCCATCCACCGTGGCCAGGCCGCTTTGCACGGCCATCAAGCCGACCATCTCCCCCGCCTGGCCAGACTGCATGGCGATGGCCTGGGCATCGGTCTGACCGTCGAGCAGGGCTTGCAAGGTAGCCAGATCCCCTAGCATCGGCTTGGACAAGGACAGCTTGCTGGTAACCTGCGTCACCATCTGCTTCAACGCCTGATCTTGTGGCAAGTCGAAGGAAGACGGCGCGTCGAAGTCCATGGCCAGGTTGAAGTGGCTCTCGCCATTGGCGGTCTTGAGGCTCAAATCTTCGAGCGCCACCTTGGGTTTTGCGGCCAGCAGCGTGCGCAGGTCTCCCTGGAACTTGGCCTTTTCAGCTTCGGTCATGTTGATCTGTGGCGCCGATTGCCCGGCAGCCGCCGCTGCCTCGAACTCAGGCAAATGCACCGCATACCAGTTACTCAACGCCTGCAGCGCGGGCGCATGAATGGACTTGAAGCCGACGATCATCTGGGCCTTGCCGACCGCTCGCCCATCCCAGGTGATGTCCCCAAGTTTGTATTCGACACGCCCGCCAAAGGTGTCGGGACCTTCGAGGCTTTGCAGGGTACTGAGCTCTCCCCCCTTGATGACCAGCGCCTGCTGCCTGGGCCCGAGGGTAACCTTTGTCTCGGCCAGATACAGGTCAGCGTTGCCCGTGAACAGGTTGTCATGCGCAGTCGCCGCCAGCTTGCCACCCAACTTCAGCCCATTGAGCTCGAAGATGACGGGCGGTTGGTCTTCGCTCACCAGCTTCATCAGAAAGTGATCGGCTTCGCCATGGAAGCGCGAATCCTTGCCGTCGCGATCCCCGCTGACCCCAAGCTCCATACCCGAGAACGCCAGGCTGGTGCCGTTGGCATCGTCGAGCTTGACCGGCGCCAGGCGAACCTGGCTGTCGACACTGCCGCCGTACCCCATGCTGGTCTGGGCGCTGAACGGCACACGGTCCCCGGCTGCTGCGTACCAGGGCGCCGTGACATCGTCCTTGTCCAGCGTGGTGTTGCTCAGCGCCAACACTGGCAACAACCTGAGGGTCTTGACGCGAGACCATGGGAACGGGCCGTGCTCGATCTGATCGGTCACGCCCACGTCAAAATTCATGACCTGCTGGCTGCTGGCACGCACATCGCGAGCGACAACACGGTAGTGCGCCGTACTGCTGAACCAGCGCTGGTCCAGCGATACCAACTCGATGCGTACGCTGCCACCTGTGTTCACCAGCGACTTTTGCAGCTGCGCGTTGCTCAGGGCCAAGGCATGGTCCAGCTCACCCGGCAGTCGCTTGCCGGTGTACCAGGCGCCGCCAATGACCACTGCGGCAACGGCCACCGCTACGCCGGACAGGATTGCTACTGAAGTCTTCTTCATGAATAAAACCGATTGATGTCCATAAAGGCTCGCACATGGCCTGCGCAGCCAGGAAAATGCAGCATATCACCGAAGGCCAGGCAGGTTGGCGGCAGTTCCAGGCAGGAAATCGTGCAACCCGTTGCAGAGGCCCACTTCAAAGATGTCAATTTTTACGAACACGCTTATGGCCTTGGCAGTGAAAATAAAGACTACAGAGACGCTCGAATGCGTGAATTCCTCGATAAAAAGCGGGCCCTCGAAACACCTTGTCATGTTTAACTTGACACCCGAGACCCTATCGTTTTTTATTTTGATCACTTGCGTGATCCAGTCACGCCTCTGCTGCTCCAACATAAAGGTGAACAACATGGAGCCCACCCGCTCGCCGCTGCTGCTTGCGCCCTTCGCTGTGCCTGTCTTTCAAGCCCTCGCCTTGGAGCCACGCCAGCATGCAGCCTGAACCCTACGCACCCGGAGCTGGCCAACTGCGCAAGACTTTGCGTCTGTGGCATGTGATCATTATTGGCCTGGCGTACCTGACGCCGATGACCGTGTTCGATACCTTCGGCATCGTGTCGGGCATCACCGCAGGGCACGTGCCGAGCGCCTACATCCTGGCCCTTGCCGGCATCCTGTTCACGGCCGTCAGCTATGGCACCCTGGTCAAGCGCTTTCCTCAGTCGGGTTCGGCCTACACCTACACCCAGCGTGCCATCAATCCACACGTGGGTTTTCTGGTGGGCTGGTCCTCCTTACTGGACTACCTGTTGCTGCCCATGGTCAACGCCTTGCTGGCCAAGCTGTACCTGTCTGCCATGTTCCCCGAGGTGGCGCCGTGGGTCTGGGTCGTGGCCTTCGTGTCCCTGATCAGCCTGATCAACATGCGCAGCGTCAATCTGGTTGCGCATTTCAACCTGCTGTTCGTCGGCGTGCAGGTGGCGATCATCGCGGTGTTCATCTACCTGTGCATACGCGGCCTGGACCAGGGCGAAGGGCTGGGCACGGCATGGAGCCTGTTGCCCTTCGCCGACCAGCAGACCCACCTGAGCGCCCTGGCGGCAGGCGCAACCATTCTGTGCTTCTCATTCCTGGGTTTCGATGCGGTCACGTGCCTGTCCGAAGAAACGCGCGACCCGGCCAAAACCATACCGCGGGCCATTTTCCTCACGGCATTGATCGGCGGCGTTGTATTCATCACCGTTTCCTACTTCATCCAGGCCTATTTCCCCACCATGGCACGCTTTCACGATCAGGAAGCGGCGCTGCCGGAAATCGCCCTGTACGTGGGCGGCAAGCTGTTCCAGTCGGTCTTCATCGCCTGCACGGTAATCAACACCATCGCCTCGGGGCTGGCGTCGCAAACCAGCGTGTCGCGCCTGCTGTATGTCATGGGCCGTGACAAGGTCATACCCGCGAGCGTTTTTGCGCGGTTGCATTCGCGCTACAAGACACCCGTACTGAACATTGCCGTAGTAGGGGTGATTTCGCTGTCGGCCATCTTCTTCGACCTGGTCACCGCCACCTCCATCATCAACTTCGGTGCATTGGTAGCGTTCAGCTTCGTCAACTTGTCGGTGATCAATCACTGCTACCTGCGAGAGGGCAATCGCCGAGGGTTGGCCAACCAACTGAAGTACCTGGTACTGCCCACCACCGGCTTCTGTATCATCGTTTCGCTGTGGCTGGACCTGAACGTGCACTCGCTGTTGTTCGGCGGGATCTGGGCCACGCTGGGCCTGGTGTACCTGGCCTGGTTGACCAAGGCGTTCCGTGCGGCGCCGCCCAACTGTATCGCCGAGGGATAACGCGTACCGACCATGCACAGCTCAACCACAACCGGTTTCTTCGACATCACCACTGAGCAAGGCCTGCTGCGCACCTCGATCGCGGTCACGCTGTTCATCGCCAGTATCGGCATTGCCTTTGGCTTGGCGTCGGGCTCGTTTTCCATCGTGTTCGACGGCGTCTACTCGCTGGTCGATGCGAGCATGAGCGGGCTGTCGCTAATGGTGGTCAGGCTGATCACCTCCCATGCCAGCAGCCTGCAGATGTCGCGCAAACTGCGTGAGCGCTTCACCATGGGCTTCTGGCACCTGGAGCCGATGGTGCTGGCACTCAATGGCATCCTGCTCAGCGGGGTCGCCATCTATGCCCTGATCAACGCCGTGAGCAGCCTGCTGGAGGGTGGCCGTCACTTGGAGTTCGGTATCGCCATGGTCTATGCGGCGCTTACCGTTACCGCCTGCGTGACCATCGCGGTGATCGAGGGCAAGGCCAACCGCAAGCTGCGCTCGGATTTCGTCGCCATGGACGTCAAGGGCTGGGTGATGTCCGCCAGCATCACTGCGGCGCTGCTGATCGCCTTCTGCTTTGGCTATGCCGTGCAGGGTACATCGCTTGAATGGGTATCGCCCTACATCGACCCGGCGGTGCTGGCACTGGTCTGTCTGGTGATCGTGCCGCTGCCGATGTCGGTCGTTCGCCAGGCGTTGGCGGATATCTTTCTCGTCACGCCGGGCGATCTCAAGCAGCATGTGGATGTGGTTGCGCAGGCTTTCGTCGAACGCCATGGCCTGCAGTCCTACCGCGCCTATGTGGCCAAGGTGGGACGCTCACGGGAGATTGAGCTGTACTTCATCGTACCGCCGCAGATGGCGGCCAAGACCATTGAACAGTGGGATGCCTGGCGCAACGAGATCGGCGAGGCCATCGGCGGTGAAGGGCCCAACCGCTGGCTGACGGTGGTGTTTACCGGCGACCCCGAGTGGGCCGAATAGCCACCAGCACTCAGCCACGCAGGCGTTCGATCAGCGGCAGCGCTTCGATTTCAGGGCGGGCGAAATAGTAGCCTTGCATCAGCTCGATACCCAGGGCTGCCAACGCCTGGCACTCGGCTTCTGTTTCCACGCCTTCGGCGACCAGCAGAATGTCCAGCCGCTGCGCCACCAGCACGATGCCTGCCACGATCGCCTGGCGCACCGGGTCGGCCCCAAGGTTGCGTGTCAGCGCCATGTCCAGCTTCAGCAGGTCCGGTTGAAACTCGGCAAGCAGGTTCAAGCCCGAGTAGCCTGACCCGAAGTCGTCAATGGCCGTGGTAAAACCCTGCCTGTCATACTCGCGAAAGATGGACTTCAGGTGTTCGGTGTCCTCGACCCGTTCGCCTTCGGTCACTTCGAAGATCAGCCTGTCGGCCGGAAAATCGAACTGCCTGGAGGCCTCGAGCGTT
This sequence comes from Pseudomonas sp. SGAir0191, assembly GCF_002812565.2. Lineage (NCBI taxonomy): Bacteria > Pseudomonadati > Pseudomonadota > Gammaproteobacteria > Pseudomonadales > Pseudomonadaceae > Pseudomonas > Pseudomonas sp. SGAir0191. The sequence continues at coordinate 1,334,632 of NZ_CP025035.2, read as the reverse complement.
GCACGAATACAGGTGGCGGGACGGTACACGGCGTTGGGCAGGAAGTTGATGCTGAGCTTGCAATCCTGCACCCGATTGAGCCCAAGCTCGGAGGCTTTTTCGATGGCCTTGACCCGGCAGGCCTGGTCGAAGCGATACAGGTTATCGGGTGTGACCTTGGCCAGCACCTGCGCAGCCCCCTCCCCCGCTACACCTCTGACCAGCGCCTCGTAGGCGTATGGTTTACCCGAAGGCTGGTGAACGATAGGTTGGAAGGCCATGGTGATGCCGAAGCCGAGGTCCGCCATCTCACGGCATTGCTTGCAACCCACAGCTTCGAAAGGCTGCGCAAAGATCAAATCGGCCATGATGTCTCCGGCAGCTTGATGAAGAGAAAGTAGCGCTGGAATAACACGATCGTTAGAACGTCAGGACAGCGTTGTTGGCACTTTGACAGCATGGTTGCCCAGAGGTGCGGTGGGCAAGGTAAAGAACAGACAAAAAGGCCTGGCAGCTCGGATTAATTGGGCTTGGGCGGGTAACTCGGTACACTGACGCCCGATACAACAGCTGACGACATGGACAACTTCGACATGACTGTCTTCAACCACCGGGGCGGCGATTACCTCACCGTCGGTGATGCACGCCTTTATTACGAACAACTGGGCGCACCAGACGCACCAGCGCTGGTCCTGCTGCATGGCGGCCTAGGACATATCGAAACCTTCAATGCCATTACCCCGCATTTGGCCCACCGCTGGCGCGTGATCGGCATCGATAGCCGCGGCCAGGGCATGTCTACCCTGGGCAGCGCACCACTTACCTATGAACGCATGCAGCACGACGTGGAGCGGGTGATCGAGCACCTGGCGCTTGAACGCGTCAGCCTGATCGGGCACAGCGATGGCGGAATCGTCGCGTTGCGCATGGCTGCCTCGCAGGCTGTGACGGTCGATAGGCTCGTCACCATCGGGGCTCACTGGGCGCTGGGAGAGAACGACCCTGCGCGGGTCCTCTACGAGGGTATTACCGCCGCGAAGTGGAGCGGCCTGTTTGCCGAAGATGTGGCTCGCTATGAGGCGATCAACCCGCAACCGGACTTTGCAAGGTTGCTGGAGGCCGTGCGGGGGATGTGGCTCGATGACAGCGAGCACGGTTATCCCGCAGCCAGCGTGGGTGGCATTACCGCGCCATTGCTGGTGGTGCGTGGCGATCGTGATCGCCTGGTTTCACGCGCCAATGCCCTGGAGCTGGTAGAGCAAGTGCCTGGGGCGCAGCTATTGAACCTGGCGCTGGTGGATCACTCACCTCATGAAACGCACCCGCAATGGCTGCTGCCTGTGGTGGAAGCTTTTTTGAGTCAGTGATGACGGGAGGCGAAAGCGGTCATCGCTTAACGCCCCTTTGCCCGGTACCTGCTTCCCACTACCGGGCTACGCCTTGGGCGCCATGTCGATGACCGCACAGCGACCATTGGCCCTGACTTTCTGCACCACGTGCGCCCTGTCGACAAAGACGTTGATTTCGCAACTGCCTGAATGCTCGACATCCTGCCAATACTCGCGGTGTACCAATTGGCCATTTTCAGGGCCGGTGTAGGTGCCCGCAGCCTCCCGGGAGATATACGTGCTGTCGCGCACGTACCTGAGCACCACCATGTCCTGATCAGGTGCCACCATGATGACCCTGGGCACACCGAAATAGTCGATCAGCTCACCGACTGGGCGGCCTTTCCATGCACTGGTTGCCTCAAGTGACGAGCAACCACCAAGCAGGACAGCCCCTAGGCAAAACACGAGCAGGCGGATCATGGCTTCTCTCCTTGGTGGCCAGTTACTTGGCAGGCATCTGTGTGAAGGCGTGGTCGATCTGCCTGATGATCTCGGCCCTGAGCGCTTCGCGGTTCAGTATCTCGAATAGCTGGGGGCCAGAGCGGCTCAGCTGCGAAGCTGACATCACGCCCAGGTGCTCCATCTTGAGGGCTTGGCGCTCAGCTGGCTTGCAGATGAAATCACGACTTTGCGCCAACCACGGTTGTTGATCACCCTGCCATTGATTGGAGAACTTGGCCTTGCGCAAGGTATTGGCCACACTGCTGAAGTCGAGCGCCCCCGTGACCCTTGCCCGCTTGTTCCTGCAATCGACTTCGACGTCGTAGACCGTGAAATCGGGCTTGCCGGGCTGCTGGTCAAACAGATAGACGCCCACGGATTTGGCGCCACCGGGGCGCTCGTAGATGTTACTGGGGTCGCCATCTGCAAGGTACACCTTGCTCTTGCCCAGGCTGGCTTGATGATGCACTACCCAGTAGTCGCCCTTTTGGGCAGTGTCCGCATGGATGGGTAAAGCACCCAACAGGAGTGCAAGCGACAGCAGTTGTTTCACTGGGGAGCGCATGACTGGCCATCTCTCTGCCCATTACTTAGACGGAAAATTTTCCCATCCGCAGTAGTGGGCAAAGGGCTATCTAGTACTCTTGGACTAGGGGTCGCCTGCTGAGACTTCATCAGAGGCCACCTTGCACGTGAAACACTGCCCATGAATGAGGCAGTGTCACTGCAGACAGACTACGGCCCCAGCACTTTGACCAGAAACGAAAAAGCCCGCCGATAAGGGCGGGCTTCTCGTACAGATTTCACACAGAAGCGAACTGACTGTTCGATTCATACGATTGCTTTACTTGACGCTGACCCGGTGGTCTAGCTTGAGTATTCGCAACCGCTGCGAAGATGGTGGGTCGTGTAGGATTCGAACCTACGACCAATTGGTTAAAAGCCAACTGCTCTACCAACTGAGCTAACGACCCGTTGGATGGCGCGTATAATACTGATTTCTATAGAGAAATCAACACCCCGCAGTAAAATTTCTTAAAAATAGCGCGTTGGGTCCGCCACGGATGCTGCCTTGAAGCCGTCAGCGCGCAAGCGGCAGCTGTCGCACTTGCCACAGGCACGCCCGTCGTCATCAGCCTGGTAGCACGACACAGTTAAGCTATAGTCGACCCCGTGCGCCACGCCGGCCTGGACGATCTGGGCTTTGCTCATGTTCTGCAAGGGCGCCTGAATGCGGAAACCCTGTCCTTCGACCCCTGCCTTGGTGGCCAAGTTGGCCATGCGTTCGAAGGCTTCGACGAATTCGGGGCGGCAGTCCGGGTAGCCGGAATAATCCACGGCATTGACACCGATGAAAATGTCACGGGCTTGCAGCACTTCGGCCCAGCCCAGCGCCAGCGACAGAAACACCGTGTTGCGCGCTGGTACGTAGGTCACCGGGATACCCTCCCCCGGCGTTTCCGGCACATCAATGCTGCTGTCGGTCAGGGCCGAGCCACCGATGCCGTCCAGGTTCAGCCCGATCACCTTGTGCTCTACCACGCCCAGGTCCTTAGCGACCCGTGCAGCGGCGTTGAGCTCTGCGCGGTGGCGCTGGCCGTAATCGAAGCTCATGGTATAGCAGGCATAGCCCTGGGCCTTGGCCATGGCCACGACCGTGGCCGAATCCAGACCACCGGACAGAAGAATTACTGCGCGTTTATCAATCATGTCTCACTCTCTTGCTCAGCGGCCAGGTTCGTCGTTCCACAACAGCTTGTGCAGCTGAAGCTGGAAACGCACGGGCAAGTTGTCGGCAACGATCCAGTCGGCCAGGTCAGTGGCACTCACTTGGTGGTGGCTGGGCGAGAACAATACTTCGCCGGCGCGCTCGGCCAGGTTGTACTGAATCAACTTGGACACCGCCCAGTCGTAGTCTTCGCGGGAGCAGATGACGAACTTGACCTGGTCGTTGCGCGTCAGGTGCTCGATGTTCTCATAGCGGTTGCGGTGCGATTCTTCCGAACCTGGAGTTTTCAGGTCGACGACGCGGCTGACACGGGTGTCGGTGCCGGCGATATCGAGCGCGCCGCTGGTTTCCAGCGAGACTTCGTAACCGGCATCGCACAAGCGCTGCAACAGGGGCAAGGCGTTAGGCTGGGCAAGGGGCTCGCCGCCCGTTACGCAGACATAGCGCGGCTTGAAGCCGGCCACCTGTTCAAGGATCGAATCGAGGCTGCGAAGGGTACCGCCACTGAAGGCATAGGCGCTGTCGCAGTACTGGCAACGCAGGGGGCAACCGGTGAGCCGCACGAAGACCGTGGGCAGCCCAGCCGTTCGTGTTTCACCCTGCAACGAGTAAAAGACTTCGGTGATGCGTAATGTATCTTGCATGATCGCCACGGGCGTGACAGCAAAACAGGCTGCCCGCCTCCGTCAGGCACTGGCACGGACTCGACATAGCGTTATCCGTGACAGCGTGTTTACGAAAAAAGGGCGGTGATTCTAACGAAAAAACCCGCGCCAGGCGCGGGTTTCTTTCGAACGGCAGGCAAGCGCCCCATTACGTCACAGCTTTTGCAGGTCTCGCTGCGCCAGTTGCGCAGCCGAAGTGCCCGGGTATTGGGTCACCACCTGTTGAAGAATGCCCTTTACCTTGTCCGTATGGCCGAGACGACGCTCGACGTCGGCCAGTTTGTACAAGGAGTCTGGCACCTTGCTGTGCTTGGGGTACTTCTGGCTTACCTGGGCGAACGCCTGGCTTGCGCCCTGCAGATCACCCTTGGCCAGGTTCACTTCGCCCAGCCAATACTGTGCGTTACCGGCATATTGGCTGCTGGGGTACTTGCGCAGGAAGGCGTTGAACGCCTGGCTGGCCTTGTCGAAGTCTTTTTGCTTGATCAGGTCGAAGGCAGCATCGTAGTAGAGCTTCTCCTTGGCCGGATCACCGGGCTCGCTACTGGCGGCCGGTTGTTGGGCAGCAGCACCGGCTGCAGCCCCCGCGGCGGCGCCAGAGGCACCACCGGCGGAAGAATTGTCAGGGGTCGCGGCGGGCGCGGCGCCACTGTTGATGCGACGGTCCAGGTCCTGGTATCGCTCCAGGTTTTCCTGCTTCATGCGAGACACATCGTTTTGCAACTCTTCGATGATGCCTTGCTGGCGGGAAAGCTGATCCTGCATCTGTTGCAGCTGCATGAACAGCTGGCCCTGTGCAGAGGCAGGGGCCGAAGCCCCTGACCCGGCATAGGCGCCGCTCGTGCCATAACCCGCAGGCGGATAGCTGCCTGTGTTGTCATCTACTACAGGGACTGCAGCCCACGCCGAAAGGGGCAGGCTGAGTGCGAGGACGGTTACTGCACGGCGGCACTTGCGCATAGGAACTTACTTACGCAGTTCTACGCGACGGTTTTGAGCCCAGGACTGCTCGTCGTTGCCGGTAGCAACTGGACGCTCTTCGCCGTAGGAAACCACTTCCAGCTGAGCAGGGGAAACGCCCTGCAGAACCAGGTAGCGCTGAACGGCCTTGGCACGACGCTCACCCAGAGCCATGTTGTACTCGCGGGTGCCGCGCTCGTCGGTGTTGCCTTCCAGGACAACGCGGTTGCCGTTGGCTTTCAGGTCCTTGGCGTGAACGTCCAGAGCGCGCATGGCTTCTGGCTTCAGGTCCGAGCTGTCGTATTCGAAGTAGAAGGTGGTGATTGCGCGCAGAGCGGCTTCTTCGCTCAGGGAACCGTCGACTGCGCCGGTGTTGGCACCGTAGCCAGCGTTCGGGTCAACGGCGCCAGCGCCTTCACCTGCGTTGTCACCGCCCTTGGAGGAGCAACCTACAGCCACAGCCATGGCCAGAGCCAGCGCAGCGAATTTACCAAACTTCAGCATTTCCATCGTGAAACTCCTAATGAAACCCCAGTGTGTTAAGCAAAACGTATTACGCCGCAATCAGTTCAGGTAAGGGGACCAGGACGGTTCTCTGACTTCGCCTTGAGCGGTAGGAAGTGGGAGCCTCACGCGGCCATTAAGCGACACGAGCATCAAGACTCCCCGGCCCTGCTGGCGGGTGGCGTAGATTAGCATGGTGCCGTTGGGCGCAACAGTAGGAGACTCATCAAGACTTGTTTCCGAGAGAATCTTTACACTTCCGCGTTGCAAGTCCTGGGCGGCAACTTTGAAGTTGGTGAAACCCTGTTGGCGGTGAATCATCACCAGGGTCTTTTCATCCGCCGAGAGTTTAGGGTTGGCGTTGTAGTTACCCACGAAGGTTACGCGCTCGGCGCTGCCGCCACTGACCGACTGTTTGTAGATCTGCGGCTTGCCGCCACGGTCGGACGTGAAGTACAGGGTGTTGCCGTCTTTACCCCAGAAGGGCTCGGTATTGATGCCAGGGCCGGCGGTCACGCGGCTGATCTGACGCGAAGCCACGTTCATCACGTAGATGTCCGGGTTGCCATCCTTGGACAGCACGAAGGCCAGGCGCGAACCATCGGGCGACCAGGCAGGTGCGCCATTGAGGCCTTCGAAGTTGGTGACCTGTTCACGGCGACCGGTATCGATGTGCTGGACGAAGATACGCGGGCGCTTCTGCTCGAACGATACATAGGCGATGCGTTTGCCATCGGGCGCAAAGCGCGGCGACAGGATGGGCTCGCGGGACTGCAGCAGGGTCACGGCGCGGGCACCGTCATAGTCCGAACGCTGCAGGGTGTAGCGCGTGTTGTTGGTGGAGAAGCGCTCGGCCGTCACGTACAGCATGCGCGTGGAGAAGGCACCCTTGATACCCGTGAGCTTCTCGAACGACTGGTCGGCGATGTAGTGCGACATGTCGCGCAACTGGTCGGTGCTGCCAGCGACGCTGCCGGTCAGGACCTGCTGCTCGGTGGCGACGTTGAACAAGGCATATTGCACCTGCAAGCGCCCACCGGAGGGCACGATGCTGCCGACCATCACGTATTGGGCACCCAGCGCCTTCCAGTCGCGGAAGATGACTTCGCTGGCCTGGGAAGGCTGGCTGATCATGTTCTGGCGCGGGATAGGCGAATAGTAGCCGGAGTTGCGCAGGTCGTTGCCGATGATATCTGCCATGTCTTCAGGCAGCACACTGCCACCTTGAACAGCGAACGGCACCACCGCAATTGGCGTTGCCCGGTCACTGCCACTGGTGACCAGGATGTTCTTTTCCTCTGCTACGGCCATGCCTGCCACGCAGCACAGCATGACCAGCAGTCCTCTCAGACGTTTAATCACAACGCTAGATCCTCAGGTGTAAATGTCATCTTGAACGAGCGATATTGGTTGAAATCGCTCGGCTTCATGCCCTGCATTTCAGTCAGGCGACCGATGTTCTTCACCGCTGCCACCGCCGAGCTGTCGTAGGGGCCGTCACCGCTTGACCGGGCCACACTGACGCTGGTGATGGTGCCATCGGGCAACATGCTGATCTGCAGTACCACCGTCATGCCTTTACGCGCCGATGGCGGGCGAGCCCAGCCTTCTGCCGCGCGCATGCGGATCAAGTCGTCGAAGTCGCCGGCCACCTGGTCACCCTGCTCGTCGGCCAGCGCCTGCTGCCGCTCGGTGGTGTCGGACAAGAGCTCGGCCAGGGCCTGTGCCTTCTTGTCTTCAGCCGCCTTGCGAGCCGCTTCCTGTGCCTTTTTCTTCTGGGCATCGGCCGCGGCCTTCTTCTTGGCGTCTTCGGCTGCCTTCTTCTTCGCTTCTTCGGCCGCTGCCGCCTTCTTCTTGGCGTCTTCGGCCGCTTTTTTCTTCGCATCCTCGGCGGCCTTCTTCTTGGCCTCCTCGGCAGCTTGCTTCTTCGCCTCTTCAGCGGCCTGTTTCTTGGCCTCTTCTTCGGCTTTTTTCTTCGCTTCTTCCTCGGCCTTCTTCTTGGCGATGTCAGCCTGCTGTTTCTCGGCCGCTTTCTTCGCCTCATCGGCCTTCTTGGCTTCAGCCGCTTTCTTGGCCTCGGCGGCTTTGGCAGCTTCAGCGGCCTTGGCGGCGTCCTCGGCTTTCTTGGCCTCGGCGGCCTCGCGTGCCTCCTGGGCCTTTTGAGCAGCGTCGGCTTTCTTTTGTTCCGCAGCTTTCACCGCTTCCTGCTCGACCTTCTTCTGCTCAAGCTGCTCGACCTCGGTCTGGCGCGAAGCGGTTTTCTTGGCTTCCCCGGCAATCTTCTGATTGGTCTGAGTGGTGGCCTGGCTCTTGGACTTGAGCTGATACAGCGTAGCCTGAACGATCGGCTTGGCCGGCGGCAGTTCGGGCGTCATGGCAAAGCTTACGAACAGCATGCCGAACACCAGCACATGCAGGCCGATGGCCCAGACACTGGGCCAGAAGTAGCTTTCCGAGGCAGAGGGCTCTCGCTGTTGCATCAGGGTGCCTCGGTAATCAGGCCGACGTTACCGACACCGGCTTTCTGCAGCCCGCCCATGGCACCCATGACCGCGCCGTAGTCCACCGCCTTGTCGCCGCGGATGAATACCTGGGTCTGCTTGCCCTGGTCGCGGCCGGCCGCGATGATCTTGGTGACGGCGTCGGTCATGGCCGGCAGGGTCATGGCCTTGTCCATCTGCTTGTCGGTATCGACTTCGCTGCCAAGGTTCCAGTAGTAGGTCTTGTCGGCCTTGATGGAAATGGTAAGGATCTGGACGTTGTTGTCCTGCGGCAAGGCTTCGCTGGAAACCTTGGGCAGGTCGACCTTCACGCCCTGGTTGAGCATGGGCGCCGTCACCATGAAGATGACCAGCAGTACCAGCATCACGTCGATGTAGGGCACCACGTTCATCTCGGCGACGGGCTTGCGTTTGTGGCGAACTCGGGCCATGGGCTTCTACCTGATTACTCTTCGCTGGTGTGCACTTTGCGGTGCAGGATCGCCTGGAATTCGTCGGCGAAGGTGTAGTAACGGCCGATCAGCGTCTCGCTGCGGGCCGCGAAGCGGTTGTACGCAATCACCGCCGGGATGGCTGCGAACAGGCCGATGGCCGTGGCGATCAACGCCTCGGCGATGCCCGGCGCAACGGTGGCGAGCGTGGCTTGCTGGGCGCTGGCCAGGCCGCGGAAGGAGTTCATGATGCCCCACACGGTACCGAACAGGCCGATATAGGGGCTGGTCGAACCCACGGTCGCCAGGAACGGCAAACTTTGCTCGAGCTTTTCTTCTTCGCGGGAAATGGCAACGCGCATGGCACGGCCAACCCCTTCCATCACGGCATCCGGATCAACGCCAGGTTGCTGTCGCAGGCGGGAAAACTCCTTGAAGCCTGCACGGAATACCTGCTCCACACCCGAGTCCGGGTCCGGGTTGCTACCGGCCTGGCGGTACAGCTTGGACAGGTCGATACCCGACCAGAAGCGCTCCTCGAAAGCATCGAGCGCACGACGACCGGCGCGCAGCATGGTGCTGCGCTGGAAAATCATGATCCACGAGGTGACCGAGGCGGCCACCAGGGTCAGCATCACCAGCTGCACCACGACGCTGGCGTTACTGACCAGACTCCACATGGAGGTATGGTCGACGACGTTAGCTTCCACGCTTATTCTCCTGCATTCGATTGATTACCCGAGCCGTCTGCCGCAAAGGCGTCGCGCAGCTGGGGAGGTATGGCTCGGGGTTTGAAAGTGTCGGCGCGCACAGCGGCTATCAGGAACCGCCCTTCGCAGAGCAGCGTGTCGTCCCTTTCCCGCCACACTTGCTGCACGAAGTGCAAGCTGGCGCGATTGAGTTCAAGTACGTGCGCGGTCACCCGCAATTCATCGTCCAGCCGCGCCGGCGCGTGGTAGCGCGCTTCGCTGGAATGGACCACGAACAGCAGATTGTCGTCAGCCAGTTGCGACTGGGAAAAGCCCAGGTGCCGCAAGCGTTCGGTGCGCGCGCGTTCCATGAATTTCAGGTAGTTGACGTAATACACCACGCCACCGGCATCGGTATCTTCGTAATAGACGCGACAACGGTGTGTGAACGGTTCCAGGCCTTTTTGCGCGCGCATACTCTAGTGCTTACTCCTCGGCTTGCCAATCCGCTCTGGCAACTGTTTTTCAACATTCATGTCCAGGTGTCAACGCCCCCGCTGCATGCCAGCGGTAGGACCACGAAAAGCGTGTTTCGATCTGTCATTCATCACCCGGCTCGGAAAAATCCGCGCCCTCCCCCAACCGCCCGGGAACATTCAGGCCGAAGTGCAGGTAGGCGTGCCGAGTCACCACACGGCCACGGGGGGTGCGCATGATGTAGCCCTGCTGGATGAGATAGGGCTCGAGCACGTCCTCGATGGTGTGACGTTCTTCGCTGATGGCGGCGGCAAGGTTGTCGACGCCGACCGGGCCACCGTCGAACTTCTCGATCATGGTCAGCAGCAGGCGCCTGTCGGAATGGTCGAAGCCGCGCTCATCGACGTCCAGCAGGTTGAGCGCCATGTCGGCCACGGCCTTGGTGATCTGGCCTTTGCCGCGCACCTCGGCGTAGTCGCGTACCCGCCGCAGCAAGCGGTTGGCAATGCGCGGCGTGCCACGGGCACGGCGTGCGATCTCGTAGGCACCGAGGTCCTCGATGACCAGGCCCAGGATGTTGGCCGAACGGCTGACGATGGTGGCCAGGTCCTTGTCGCTGTAGAACTCCAGCCGCTGCACGATACCGAAACGATCGCGCAGCGGGTTGGTGAGCATGCCGGCGCGCGTCGTGGCCCCGACCAGTGTGAAAGGTGGCAGGTCGAGCTTGATCGAGCGGGCCGCCGGGCCTTCGCCGATCATGATGTCGAGCTGGAAGTCTTCCATGGCTGGGTAGAGCACTTCTTCGACGACCGGCGAGAGCCGGTGGATCTCATCGATGAAGAGCACGTCATGAGGCTCAAGGTTGGTCAGCATGGCGGCCAAGTCGCCAGGGCGCTCGAGAATCGGCCCCGAGGTGCTTTTGACCGACACACCCATTTCGTGGGCGATGATGTTGGCCAGGGTGGTCTTGCCCAGGCCTGGCGGGCCGAAGATCAGGGTGTGGTCGAGCGACTCGCTGCGCCCACGCGCCGCCTGGATGAACAACGCCATCTGCTCGCGCACCACGGGCTGGCCGATGTACTCCTCCAGCCGCAATGGCCGGATGGCGCGATCCTGGACTTCTTCGCGGTCGCGGCCACTGGCAGCGATCAGGCGGTCGGCTTCGATCACTTGGTAATCATCCCCTTGAGGCTGCGACGAATCAGCTCTTCACTGGAAAGCCCCGACTTGTCCTTGATCGCGCCGATGGCCTTGCTCGCTTCCTGAGGCTTGTAGCCCAGGGACACCAGGGCGCTGACCGCATCCGCCTCGGCGCTGGACTCGCTGGCGGCCGGCAGTGGGCCATCGGACACCAGCGTGAACATGGCCGGTGACGTTTCCCAGGCCTTGAAGCGGTCCTTGAGCTCGACCAGCAGGCGCTCTGCTGTTTTTTTGCCTACGCCGGGTACGCGTACCAACACCGAGGCGTCCTGGGCCTGGACGCAGCGCACCAGCTCATCGATCTCAAGCCCGGACATCAGTGCCAGGGCCAGCTTGGGGCCTACACCGTTGAGCCGAATGAGTTCGCGGAACAATTCGCGCTCGCGCTTTTCGGCAAAGCCATAGAGCAGGTGGGCGTCTTCGCGCACCACAAGGTGTGTGTGCACTGTCACCGGTTCGCCGACCTTGGGCAGGCGATAAAGCGTCGTCATGGGGACTTCCAGTTCGTAGCCCACGCCATTGACGTCGATGATGAGGTGCGGCGGCTGCTTTTCCGCCAGGGTGCCGCGCAAACGTCCGATCACGTTTCGATCCTTTTCACGGGGAGCTGCTCGATGGCCGCTCAACCCTATCAGCAAATACGGCAGGCGGACGCTCCACCTGCACAAAATGTGTATCAGCGCATGAAGCGCTTACAGACGCAAGCGCCCACCGCGCCGACGCGCCGTCGACAGCCCATGGGGCACCAGACTCGAACGGGTGTGGGCATGGCACAAGGCGATGGCCAGCGCGTCGGAAGCATCGATCTGGGGCTTCTGGGTCAGCTTGAGCAGGTGCATGACCATCATCATCACCTGGTCCTTGTTCGCCCCGCCGGTACCGGCCACCGCCTGCTTGACCTGAGTGGCGCTGTACTCGGCGATTTCCAAGCCTGCTTCAGCCGCGGCGACGATGGCCGCGCCTCGGGCTTGTCCCAGTTTGAGGGCGGAATCGGCGTTGCGGGCCATGAACACGCGCTCGATGCCCATGGTCACCGGGCCGTGCTGGCCGATGACTTCGCTGACCCCCCGAAACACGATCTGCAAGCGCTCGTGCAGCTCACCACTGCCTGTGCGGATGCAGCCTGAGGCCACGTACTCGCAACCACGTGCGGTCTGGCGGACGACGCCATAACCTGTGATGCGCGAGCCGGGGTCGATACCTAGAATCAGAGTCATAGCGCCTGTCGTTGAAGTGAAGCAGTGTGCAAACAGTACAGGCCCTTTCGCAGATCAACCCCCTGGCCAGGTCGCATGTGTCGCCACCTGTGCCACGGGTGCCCTGCGAAAGGGCCTGTACGACGCCCGGAAGCGTCAGTATGGCGCGCCGGAAAGCCTTCAGCCGAGGTTTTCCATGATCTCGTCGGAAATCTGCGCATTGGAGTAGACGTTCTGTACGTCGTCCAGGTCTTCGAGCATGTCGATCAGCTTGAGTACCTTCTCGGCGCCCTCCTGATCGAGTTCGGCGCTGGTGGTCGGCTGCATCACGATTTCGGCGTCGGTCGCCTTGAAACCGGCCTCTTCCAAGGCATTGCGCACGGCGTAGAAGCTGTTGAACGAGGTGAACACGTCAAACGAGCCGTCCTCGTGGGCCACCACGTCGTCGGCATCGGCCTCCATCGCCGCCTCCATCAAGGCATCCTCCTCCAGGCCCGGCGCAAAACTGATCTGCCCTTTGCGCTCGAACAGGTAGGCGACCGAGCCATCGGTGCCCAGGTTGCCCCCACACTTGGTAAAGGCATGGCGCACGGCTGCAGCTGTGCGGTTGCGGTTATCGGTCATGGCCTCGACCATGATCGCTACACCGCCCGGCCCGTAACCTTCATAGGTGAGCTCTTCGACGTTGTCGCTTTCGTTCGTGCCGGCGCCACGGGCCACTGCGCGATCGATGATATCGCGGCTCATGTTGGCGCCCAGGGCCTTGTCCAGCGCCAGGCGCAGGCGCGGGTTGGAGGCAGGGTCCGGGCCGCCTTGCTTGGCAGCGACTGTCAGCTCGCGGATCCACTTGGTGAATACCTTGCCCCTCTTGGCATCCTGGCGCTCTTTGCGGTGCTTGATGTTCGCCCACTTGGAATGACCCGCCATAACGACTCCCGATCCGTGTAACAGAAACAGGTTCCGCCCCGAAGGGCGGAACGTGGAAAGACTGCGCCAAAGCGCGTGGGCGCAACCGCCGGCTGCGCCCGGGCCGATTACTCGACCTTGGTCTGCTCGCGCAGACGGATGTGCAGCTCACGCAATGCCTTGGCATCGACCATGCCCGGCGCCTGGGTCATGACACACGCGGCGCTCTGGGTTTTCGGGAAGGCAATCACTTCACGAATCGACTGGGCGCCGGTCATCAGCATGACCAGGCGATCCAGGCCGAAGGCCAGGCCACCGTGAGGCGGTGCACCGAACTTCAGGGCATCGAGCAGGAAGCCGAACTTCTCTTCCTGTTCCGCCGCCTCGATACCCAGCAGGCGGAACACGGCCTGCTGCATTTCCTTGCGGTGGATACGGATCGAGCCGCCACCGAGTTCGGTGCCGTTGAGCACCATGTCATAGGCACGGGACAGGGCCGTGGCCGGGTTGGCTTCCAGTTCCTCGGGCGTGCACTTGGGCGCGGTGAACGGGTGGTGCAGCGCGGTGAAGCTGCCGTCTTCGTTTTCTTCGAACATGGGGAAATCGACGACCCACATCGGCGCCCACTCGCAGATGAACAGTTCAAAGTCGTGACCCAGACGAATACGCAGGGCGCCCAGCGCTTCGCTGACCACCTTGAACTTGTCGGCACCGAAGAACACGATGTCGCCGTCAACGGCGCCCACGCGGTCGAGGATGGTGTTGAGATTGGCCTCGGGGATGTTCTTGACGATCGGCGACTGCAGACCTTCAACGCCCTTGGCACGCTCGTTGACCTTGATGTAGGCAAGGCCACGGGCACCGTAGATGCCGACGAACTTGGTGTATTCGTCGATCTTGCTGCGCGGCATGCTGGCGCCGCCTGGCAGGCGCAGCGCGGTGACGCGGCATTTAGGATCGTTGGCGGGGCCGGCGAATACCTTGAAATCCACGTCCTTGAGCTGGTCGGCGACGTCAACCAGCTCCAGCGGGATGCGCAGGTCTGGCTTGTCGGAGCCATAGCGACGCATGGCTTCCTCGAAGGTCATGTGCGGGAATTCGCCGAACTCCAGGTCCAGCACTTCCTTGAACAGCTTGCGGATCATGCTCTCGGTCAGGCCCATGATCTCGGACTCGTCCAGGAAGCTGGTCTCGATGTCGATCTGGGTGAATTCCGGCTGGCGATCGGCACGCAGGTCTTCGTCACGGAAGCACTTGGCAATCTGGTAGTAACGATCGAAACCGGCGACCATCAGCAACTGCTTGAACAGCTGTGGCGACTGCGGCAGGGCGAAGAAGCTACCGGCGTGGGTACGGCTTGGCACCAGGTAGTCGCGCGCGCCTTCAGGGGTGGCGCGGGTCAGGATCGGCGTTTCCACGTCGAGGAAGCCGTTTTCGTCGAGAAAGCGTCGAATGCTGCTGGTGATGCGCGAACGCAGGCGCAGCTTGTCGGCCATCTCAGGGCGACGCAGGTCGATGAAGCGGTAGCGCAGACGCGTTTCTTCACCAACGTCGGAGTATTCGTTCAGCGGGAACGGCGGGGTTTCGGCTTCGTTCAGCACATTGAGCTGGTAGCCGAGGATTTCGATGGCACCGGAGGCCATGTTGCTGTTCACCGCACCTTCCGGGCGACGGCGGACCTTGCCGGTGATCTGCACGACATACTCGCTGCGCACACGGTCTGCTGCGGCGAAGGTGTCGGCGCGATCCGGATCGAAAACGACCTGGGCCATGCCCTCGCGGTCACGGATGTCGAGGAAGATCACCCCGCCGTGGTCCCGGCGACGATGGACCCAGCCGCAAAGGGTGACTTCCTGGCCGTCCAGGCTCTCGTTCAGTTGGCCGCAATAATGGCTGCGCATCATGATGGTGGTTTCGCTTCTCGTGATTCGTGTATTCGATGGAGGCCTTGGCCGCCCGGAGGGCTAATACTGCAAGACCCGGTCATAGCATTCAACTCAGTCGGCCTTGTCGCCGCCTGCCAGATTCTTTTTCGCACCGGTCTTGAAGTCGGTTTCGTACCAGCCGTTACCGCTCAGGCGAAAGCCGGGTACCGACAGCAGTTTCTTCATCGCCGGCGCCTGGCAGGCCGGGCAATCGGTGAGCGGCGCGGCGCTGATTTTCTGCAGCACTTCCATACGGTGCTCGCAGGACGCACATTGATAGTCGTAAAGGGGCATGGATGTCTCTCGTCAACCATAACGCTGGCTGCCTGGGCAGCAAAAGGCGGGATTATATATGGTTAACCAGCGCTGCGCAGCCCGCCGGGCAATCAGTGCGACGTCGGTGGCTGCTGCAACCAGGCCACGCAGATCACCCGTATCAGCCCGCTGAAGTTGCGCACGCCCCCCTGGCGCAGGTGCACCTCACGGTCGACGTAGGACAACACCGCACTGACCGAGCACTGGTTGGCAGCGGCAATGCGCTCGAGGATACCCCAATACACGGCTTCAAGGCGCAGACAGGTGGAAAAACCATTGAGCCGCACCGAGCGGGAAACAGGCTGGGTCTGCAACATGTCGAAATCTGCCGTGAATGGGTCGACGCATTGCTTGCCGGGCCAGCGCCCCTGACCTGCCGTCCGCTTGCCAGACTGAGCCATCTGCACACCTCCTGATGATTGAACCAAGGGGTGTATCAAGCGCCGAACGCGCCAGTGCAGAGCAGCGGCAAACCCTTCCCGCACAGAAACCGGCAGGCCGGCCCAGTCACCCTGGGCAGGCCTGTCGGCACGGTCCGGCTATTTCTCGTCGAGCAACACGCGCAGCATCCATGCAGTCTTTTCGTGGACCTGCATGCGCTGGGTCAGCAGATCGGCCGTGGGTTCATCGCTGACCTTGTCAACCGCTGGGAAGATACTGCGGGCGGTGCGCACTACCGCTTCCTGCCCTTGCACCAGTTGCCGGATCATCTCGTCGGCTGGGGGAACCCCCTCCTCTTCCTTGATCGAAGAGTGCTTGGCGTAGAACGCGTAGGACCCAGGCGCCGGGAACCCCAGGGCGCGGATGCGCTCGGCAATGGCGTCCACCGCCAGCGCCAGCTCGTTGTACTGCTCCTCGAACATCAGGTGCAGGGTACGGAACGAGGGCCCGGTGACGTTCCAATGGAAGTTGTGGGTTTTCAGATACAGCACGTAGGTATCTGAAAGCAGGCGGGAAAGCCCATCGACGATGGACTTGCGATCTTCTTCACTGATGCCGATATCGATTGCCATGATGCTCCCCTTCGGAAAACGTGAAACCCAAGCGGGTGCCGACCACTTTAGCAACACTCTGAGCGCCGCGCCTCTGTCAGGTGGCCGCAGGCACAGGGCGCCGGGTGCAGTTTGAGTAGCCTGCAGGTTTACGGTTAAATAGGCAGCGTGCCATTCGTGCGGACTGCAATTGCCGAATGCATAGGCTGAAGGCCACGTGTTCGCGCCAACACTTCATGCGCACCGGGCCATCAGCTCTTCCCGTGATCAGCTTCAATCAATGTGAGCCAATCCCATGTTCAAGATCGTCCACCTGGTGACAGGCGCGGCAGCCTTGCTGCTAGCGTTCATACCCAGTCTTAAAACCGAGGCAACGCCTTTCCTGCAACAACCCGACGCGGTCTACCTGGCCCTGTTCGGCTTGCTCAACCTGATCCTGGCGCCTGTCCTGCCGCTGTACTACCGAGGTGCCAGGCAGCAGCTGCAATACCTGGCCTGCGCCCTGCTGGTGGTGGCCGTGGTGCTGCAGACCCTTACCGTGCTGGCTCGACCGGAGCTTGGCAACCTCGCGGCGCTGGTGTGCGCCGCTCTGGCCGTGGTCCTGCACCTGGGCGCAGGCTTTGCCCAGGGCACGCGCAAGGTACGCAGCAGCCAACAGCCACTGACGGAGGCCGGCAACCGAGATATGGGCACGGTCAAGTGGTTCAATACGTCCAAGGGGTTCGGGTTCATTTCCAGGGACTCAGGCGATGACATCTTCGTGCACTTTCGCGCCATCCGCGGCGAGGGCCATCGCATCCTGGTAGAGGGTCAACGCGTAGAGTTCTCGGTCATGCACCGCGACAAGGGCCTGCAGGCCGAGGATGTGGTCCCCGTCACGCGCCGCTGACAGGCGAGCAGGCTTCAACACGTTGAAACCAGGCCTGTCGCTTCGCCCACGGGTGCGACAGGCCTGACGACCAGATGATCAATAGTGAGGCGGCGGCGCCTCTTCACCCTCGCTGCCATACTGACCTGCCATCTCTTCGTAACGTTTGATCAACTCGGCCATCTGCAACTGCAGCCGCTCGATCACGCGCCCTTGCTCGACCACCACATCGTTGAGCGCCTGGAGGGTGTCGTCCTGGAATGCCTGGCGCGTTTCCAGCTCGATCATTCTCGGCTCAAGCGACATCGGCGGCCTCCTGGAAACCTTCGAGGTGCAGATTTCGTACGCGGGCGCGTATCGCCTGTACTTGTGCGTCGGTATAGGCCACGGCCGGGCATTTGCCCCAGACCGGTGCAGGCCAGGCCACATCATCGTGCTGGCGAACGATCACGTGCATGTGCATTTGGCTGACCACATTGCCCAGCGTCGCCACGTTCATCTTGTCAGCCCAGTAGCTGCGCTTAAGCGCCTCGGCAAGCTGCGTGGTTTCCTGCCAGAGCAGGTGCTGGTCATCCAGGCTCAGGTCGAACAATTCGCTGACCTCGGCACGGCGCGGCACCAGGATGAACCAGGGGTAGTTGGCATCTCGGCTCAGCAGCAACTGGCACAGGGCGAAATTGCCCAGCACCCAAGTGTCCTGGTGCAAGCGTGGATCAAGAACGAACACGGCGTACCTCCTTCAGGCAAAGCGACCCGCACGGTGGCGGTAAAGACGGCAGCAAGGATACCTTGCGCAATTGCGGTAACACAGCGCTACTTTTCGCACCAATAAGGTGCTTCGCCACGTCAACTGACTCCCTAGCCCACCACAATTGACACCGCATTAACATGTTGCGGTAACACATTGACTTTGATAGCAAGCTAGCCAACTGAATAGCCCGGCCGGGCGGTCTTGAGGTGCAGTCCGACCAACCCCCGTGTTTACGGCGGTTGAAACGAATTCCTGAAAATTTTGTGAAAAATTCATCAATGCCAGCCCAAGTTGAGCACGCTTGTTGCATTGCCTTCACCCCAAGTCGGCATGCTCTCTGAAACACCTGCACACCGGGCGTCACCACCCTCGGATGCGACGCTGAATTGCCCGACAGCGACACGGCCAAAAAGTTCCATCAAGAGTGCTTTACGCCATATCGCCAACGACCTTCAGCGTGCTATACATTTTCGCCGACATAACAAGAAAGAGCTGCACCCTATAACTAGAACACCTGGATGCAGCGGTACTCTTCCTAAAAAAACCAAAGGAGCAAGTCACGATGCGCGTGATGAAGTGGAGCATGATCGCCCTGGCCGTTTCGGCGGGGTCCTCGCAGATGGCACTGGCCTCTTCGCAGGATGAGTCCAAAGGTTTCATTGAAGACAGCAAGCTGAGCGTCAAAACTCGCATGCTGTATTTCAGCCGTGATTTCCGCAACAACGAAGGCGGCCAGAGCCGCCGTGAAGAAACCGGCCTCGGCTTCGTGGGTACTTATGAGTCGGGCTTCACCCAGGGCACCGTGGGCGTGGGTATCGACGCCATTGGCATGCTCGGCCTGAAACTGGACAGCGGCAAGGGCCGTGCTGGCACCGGCCTGTTCCCGAACGGCTCGGACGGCCGTGCACAGGATGACTATTCCAAGGGTGGCGGCGCGGTTAAATTCCGTATCTCCGACACCGTACTGAAAGTCGGCGACCAGTTCACTGCCCTGCCAGTGTTCGCCACCGACGACAGCCGCCTGCTGCCGGAAATCGCCCAGGGCGCGTTGCTGACCAGCAACGACATCAAGGGCCTGACCCTGCACGCGGGTCGCTTCACCAGCCTGACCGGTCAGGAACAGACCAACCGTGACAGCCTGCGCCTGAAAGAAGCCGACGTATTCGGCGGCACCTATGCCTTCACCGACAGCCTGTCCACCAGCCTGTACTACTCCAAGGTCGAAGACTACTGGCGCAAATACTACGCCAACGTCAACTGGGCGCTGCCGCTGTCGGACAAGCAAGGCCTGGTGTTCGACTTCAACTTCTATGACACCAAGAGCGACGGCCAAGGCCTGCAGCGCGCCGAAAAAGACGGTGTGACCAAGCTCGACAACCGTGCGTTCAGCCTGTCCGGTGCGTACAACATCGGCGCCCACACCTTCACCCTGGCCTACCAGAAAGTGACCGGCGACGGCGACTACGGCTACGGCGTCGACGGTGGCGGCACCGTGTTCCTGGCCAACTCCGTGGCCCGTTCCGACTTCAACGCCGAAGGCGAGAAGTCCTGGCAGGCTCGCTACGACCTGAACTTCGCCGAGTACGGCATTCCAGGCCTGAGCTTCATGACCCGCTACGTGCGTGGCAGCGGCGCCGACACCGGCACCACCAGCAACGGCAAGGAATGGGAACGCGACATCGACATCAAGTACGTGATGCAAGAGGGCCCTGCCAAGGACCTGAGCTTCCGCGTTCGTCAAGCCACCTACCGTTCTTCCGATGGCGTCTACTACGGCTCCCCATCGCTGGACGAGCTGCGCCTGATCGTGGAGTACCCGCTGAGCATCCTGTAAGCCTGGCTTGCAACGCTCCGCACCTGAAAAGCCCGGCGACCGTGCCGGGCTTTTTCTTGGCTGACAAGCAGGACGCCCTGGGGCATCCTGTACGCCTTGGCTTCACCCCCGTACAATGCGGGGCTATTTCAACGTCTTAGGCAATCGACACGGCTAACCATGCGCACCAGTCAATATTTGCTCGCCACCCAAAAAGAAACCCCTGCCGACGCAGTGGTCATCAGCCATCAGCTCATGCTGCGTGCCGGCATGATCCGCAAACTGGCTTCGGGCCTATACACCTGGCTGCCGATGGGCCTGCGGGTAATGCGCAAGGTCGAGAACGTGGTGCGCGAGGAAATGAACGCCGCCGGCGCCCTTGAAGTGCTCATGCCCAGCATCCAGCCTGCCGAACTGTGGCAGGAGTCCGGCCGCTGGGAGCAGTACGGCCCCGAGCTGCTGCGGGTCAAGGACCGGCATCAGCGCGATTTCTGCGTGGGCCCAACCCACGAAGAGGTCATCACCGACCTGGCGCGCAACGAGCTGTCGAGCTACAAGCAGCTGCCGTTGAACATGTACCAGATCCAAACCAAATTCCGCGATGAAATCCGCCCGCGCTTCGGCCTGATGCGTGGTCGCGAGTTCATCATGAAAGACGCCTACTCCTTCCATGCCGACCAGGCTTCCCTTCAGGAAACCTATGACCGCATGCACCAAGCGTACACCAATGTGTTCACCCGTCTGGGGCTGGATTTCCGTCCGGTGCAGGCCGACACCGGTTCCATTGGTGGCAGCTACTCCCATGAATTCCACGTCCTGGCGCAGTCCGGTGAGGACGATGTGATCTTCAGCGATAGCTCCGACTATGCTGCCAACATCGAAAAGGCCGAGGCCGTGCCGCGCGAGACCGTGCGCCCTGCCCCAACCGAAGAGCTGCGCCTGGTCGATACGCCCGATGCCAAGACCATCGCCCAGCTGGTCGAAAACTTCGGTCTGCCGATCGAAAAGACCGTCAAGACCTTGATCGTACGCGGCGCCGAGGAAGGCAAGCTGGTCGCCCTGATCGTGCGCGGCGATCACGAGCTCAACGAAATCAAGGCCGCCAAGCTGGAACAGGTGGCTGACCCCCTGGTCATGGCCACCGATGCCGAACTGCGCGAGGCCATCGGTGCTGGGGCAGGCTCGCTGGGCCCGCTGAACCTGCCGCTCGAGTGCGTGATCGACCGTTCGGTCGCCCTGATGAGCGACTTCGGTATCGGTGCCAATATCGACGACAAGCACTATTTCGGGGTCAACTGGGAGCGTGACTTGCCAGTGCCCCAGGTGGCCGACCTGCGCAACGTGGTCGAAGGCGACCCGAGCCCGGATGGCCAGGGTACTCTGGTCATCAAGCGTGGCATCGAGGTGGGTCACATCTTCCAGCTGGGTACCAAGTACAGCGAAGCCCTCAAGTGCCAGGTTCTGGGCGAAAACGGCAAGCCGGTCATGCTGTCCATGGGCTGCTATGGCATCGGCGTGTCCCGCGTGGTAGCGGCTGCTATCGAGCAGAACCACGATGAGAAAGGCATCATCTGGAACGACGCCCTGGCGCCCTTCCAGATTGCCCTGGTACCCCTGCGCTATGAAACCGACGTGGTTCGCGAAGCGACCGACAAGCTGTATGCCGAGCTGACGGCGGCAGGTTACGAAGTACTGCTCGACGATCGCGACAAGAAGACCAGCCCCGGCATCAAGTTTGCCGACATGGAGCTGATCGGCATTCCACATCGCATCGTCGTCAGTGATCGCAGCCTGGCCGATGGCAACCTGGAATACAAACACCGTACCGAGCAGGATGCCCAGGTGTTGCCACTCGAAGAAGTGCTGACCTTCCTGCAGGCCCGCGTTCGCCGCTGATAATCAATGCACGAGTGATCATGTCCAAGCGAAGTACCTATAAGCTCAAGGGCGCCGCACTGTGCGGCGCCCTGCTCGTCAGCGGCTGCGCCAACCAGATGCCCCAGCGCAGCGACCACGAGGAGCGCGTCGAGCGCAAACTGCTCGAACACACCCTGCAGATCGACGTTGGCGAGCCGAAGGTGATGGAGCTGCCGCAACGACGTGTACGCGTACATGAGCAGAAGCGTTTCGAGGTCACCGAGTTCGAGGTGACGCGCCACTACGACCGCTACACGCCTTACCAACCCTGGCGGGAAACCTACGAGATTCCGCTGGGCGCCGTGGCGGTTGTAGCAGGCGTGGGTGCCAACGTGGTCAACGTCTTCGCCTTGGGCAACCTGCCCCAGAGCATTACCCACGATTGGCTCAGTTATGGCGTGGACGGCCTTAATCCGTTCATGAACGTGCCTTCCAACGGCCGCGCCCAGCAGAACCTGGCAGGTATCAGCGAAGTGCAGAAAGCCAAGCGCGAAGAGGCCACGAGCATGCCGTGGAGCGAGCGCCTGGTGGAGGTAAAGGCCGGCAAGAACACCTATGAGCTGACCACCGACCGCGCGGGCATCCTGCGCCTGAACCTGCTCGACAGCCCCTTCTCGGAGCAGAACCTCAACCATGTCGGCACCTTGCACCTGCAAGTGGTCGATGAGGACAATGCCGTGCGCGGTGACGCCAGTTTGTTGATCAGCGCCACGCTGCGCAACAAGTTGCGCGAAGCTCACGAGCTGATTTTCGACGACCTCGAAGATGATGAGGTGAGCCAGTGGGTGCACCGGGTCAAGCGGCTGTCCGAGCTGGGCCTTGAAGAGGAAGCCAGTGAGTTGGAGCAGAGCCTGATCGAGCTGACGCGCAACGATCCCGAGTTGCAACAGGAGTTCTTGCAGTCCCTGACCAAGGCCACTGGCCGGCTGGTTGCCGATCCCGGGCATTGATGGCCGCCTGTGGTTGACCTGCGTTGAACCCGTGTTGGGCTCAACGCCGGCAACTGCTTTTAAAAGACCTTACACACTGCCTGGTCCCATGCTAGAAGCCGACATGTCGGCGATAAACCTGAAGTACGCCACAACAGCGGCACTTTCGCGCCTCTCAACACCTTTCTTCAACTGCACGCTATAGCGGCGGGAAAAGCTCCAGCTGTTCATGCGCACCGCGCAAGTCCCGCAATCTCACCCCTACACCTAGCAATCGCACAGGTTTACCACCGCGCGCGAACGCCTGCGTCACCAGCTGCCGGTAACTGTCCAAGTCCCTGCCGGCGCCTGCTTGCTCAAGGGTGGTCTGGGTAAAGTCATGGAACTTGACCTTGACGAAAGGCTTTTCCGGCCGGTAGGTGCTGTCCATCCGCTCGATGCGCTCGTTCAGGCTCTGCAGCAATTCCGGCAACCGTGCCAGGCAACTGGGCAAATCCGGCAGGTCGGTGTCGTAGGTATTCTCGACGCTGACCGACTGCCGCCGGCTGTCGTTTTGAACCACGCGATCATCGATACCACGCGCCAGTCCCCACAACCGCTCGCCAAAGGTGCCGAACTCTCGCACCAGCGCCAGGCGAGACCATTCGCGCAACTGCGAGCAGGTGTCGATCCCCAGGCGGGTCAGCTTGTCTGCTGTGACCTTGCCCACACCGTGCAGACGGGTGACCGGCAGCGTCGCCACGAACGCTTCTATTTCATCAGGCCTGATCACGAACAGGCCATTGGGCTTTCGCCAGTCGCTGGCGATCTTGGCCAGAAACTTGTTGGGCGCCACTCCGGCCGAGACGGTGATATGCAGGGTACGGGCCACGCGCCGACGGATGTCCTCGGCGATGCGTGTAGCGCTGCCGGCATACCATTGGCTTTCGCTGACATCCAGGTAGGCCTCGTCCAAGGACAGCGGCTCGATCAGGTCGGTGTAGTCACGAAAGATGGCATGGATCTCTCGAGAAGCCTCACGGTAAGCCTCGAAGCGCGGCTTGACGATCAATAAGTCCGGGCACAACTTGAGGGCGTGACGGGACGACATTGCAGAACGCACCCCGTAGGCACGCGCTTCATAATTGCACGTGGCGATGACCCCACGCCTTTCGGCCGACCCGCCCACTGCCATGGGGCGACCTGCAAGACGAGGGTCGTCGCGCATTTCGATGGCAGCATAAAAGCAGTCGCAGTCGACGTGAATGATCTTGCGCAAGGGCATGGATGACCGTAGGCACTGTAAATTCATACAGATAATAGCGCATGGTTTCGTGTTCAAACAGCATGGCCGTGGGTTGGGCAACGCCGGTCTTCGGCTCAGGGGAGCGACCCCAGCCCGCGCCTTGCAAGGCTAAAGGGTTGAACAAAAAGGGCTTTTCATACTATTTGCTTGACACTGGGCAAGAAATCCGTAGAATTCGATCTCACAGGCGCGGGATGGAGCAGCCTGGTAGCTCGTCGGGCTCATAACCCGAAGGTCGTCGGTTCAAATCCGGCTCCCGCAACCAGATTCGTGAAAAGGCCACTGTTAACGCAGTGGCCTTTTTCTTTGCGCGCGCGTAAAGCAATTCGAAAAAAACCTCGGTAAATCAATGAGTAGCACTTGACACCCCCTGCTAAAGCTGTAGAATCCGCCCCACAGACGCGGGATGGAGCAGTCTGGTAGCTCGTCGGGCTCATAACCCGAAGGTCGTCGGTTCAAATCCGGCTCCCGCAACCAACTTCAAGAAAAGGCCACTGTTAACGCAGTGGCCTTTTTCTTTGCCTGTCATACGGCGGCAGGATTAGCACGGATGCGCCCTGCCCTGTTCGAGTGTTGGCCGCGCGCTTCATTGAACACTTGACATCAATGCACTTCGCTGTACAATGCGCACCTCTGACGCGGGATGGAGCAGTCTGGTAGCTCGTCGGGCTCATAACCCGAAGGTCGTCGGTTCAAATCCGGCTCCCGCAACCATATTCGTCAGAACAAACCCCGCACGTAGCGATACGCGCGGGGTTTTTCGTTTCTACCTCCCTTACTTGCAAGCGATGCCTGCATGCCTTGGCGCACCCCCGATTAGCGGCGGGCGCTGCCCTTGCGTGGATGAACTATCTTTAACCCCTGCCGGGCTGTTATGCGCCCATGGCCGGAGTAATATTGGATACGTTTTCCAAAGGGACTTTCACTTGGCCGCGCCTCTTCTTCACCTCGTGCCTGACGCCCGGGGTAATTCATGACCGCTCAGAACCCTGAACCTACGGTGCCGCTGGCCACAGCGTTGCCCGGAGCCGTGCAGCGCCTGCCCTTGCTTGAACGGATAAGCCGCTATCGTCAGCCGATCGGGCTGGCGGTGACGCTGGTGCTGTTCACCATGGCTTTGATCGCCTGCCGCCACCTGCTGAGCGAGCTGGACATCTATGCCTTGCACGATGCCATGCTCGAAGTGCCGGTGCAGTCACTGCTTGGCGCGCTGCTGGCGACCGTGATCGGATTCGTGATTCTGCTGGGCTACGAGTGGTCGGCCAGCCGCTACGCTGGGGTCAAGCTACCTGCGCGAACGTTGATACTGGGCGGTTTCAGCGCCTTCGCCATCGGCAATGCCATCGGCCTGTCCATGCTGTCGGGCGGCTCGGTGCGCTACCGGCTGTATGCACGCCAAGGCGTGGGGGCGGGCGAGGTAGCGCGCATGACCGTCTTCGCGAGCCTTTCACTGGGTTGTGCACTGCCGCCGCTCGCAGCATTGGCCACCCTTAGCAATCTGCCCGCCGCCTCGGCTGCCCTGCGGTTGCCGCAAGGCTTGCTGGCCGGCATCGCGGTTGCCGTCCTGGCCGCCTGCGCACTGTTGGCGGTAGGCCTGTACCGCAAGCGGCTGGCCGAGCAGCCAGTGCCTGACAACCTGCTGGTGCAACTGGGTCGGCGTACGCTGCGACTGCCCGGCGCCCGGCTTACTGGCCTGCAGCTACTGATCACGGCACTGGACGTCGCCGCCGCCGCTACCGTGCTCTACCTGCTGCTGCCCGAAGCACCCCCGTTCGGTGCCTTCGTACTGGTCTACCTCCTGGCGCTGGCCGCGGGCGTTCTCAGCCATGTACCGGGTGGCGTTGGTGTGTTCGAGGCCATCCTGCTGGCCGCCTTCGCCGATCAATTGGGCGCTGCGCCATTGGCGGCCGCGTTGCTGTTGTACCGCATCATCTATGTGGTGCTGCCGCTTCTGCTGGCCTGCGTCCTGCTGTTGGCCAACGAAGCCCGGCGCTTGCTGTTCGCGCGGCAGGCCATGAAGGCTGCCTCCGGGCTGGCAGCGCCGATCCTGGCCATCATGGTATTTCTGTCTGGGGTGGTACTGCTGTTTTCCGGCGCCACGCCCGAGATCGATACCCGCCTTGAGCACATGGGCTTTCTGATCCCTCATCGGCTGATCGATGCCTCCCACTTCGGCGCCAGCCTGATCGGCGTACTGTGCCTGCTGCTGGCCCAAGGCCTGCGTCGGCGCTTGTCGGCCGCGTGGCTGCTGACCACGGTGCTGTTGCTGGTGGGTGCATTGCTCTCGCTGCTCAAGGGGTTCGATTGGGAGGAAGCCTGCCTGCTGACCTTCACGGCCGCGCTCCTGGCCTTGTTCCGCCGCTCGTTCTACCGGCCCAGCCGTTTGATGGAGCTGCCGTTCTCGCCGGTGTACCTGGTGGCCAGCGCCTGCGCAGTGGGCGCCTCGGTGTGGCTACTGTTGTTCGCCTACCAGGATGTGCCCTACAGCCATCAGCTGTGGTGGCAGTTCACCCTGGACGCCGATGCCCCCCGTGGGCTGCGTGCGGCGATGGGCAGTGCCTTGCTGCTCGCAGCGCTGGCGCTGACCTGGCTGCTGCGCACCGCACCGCCGGTGATCCACCTGCCCGATGAAGCCGAATTGCAACGTGCCCATCGCATTCTGCAGGCATCCGACCAGCCCGATGGCGGCCTGGCCCTGACCGGCGACAAGGCGCTGCTGTTCCATCCCAGGGACAACGCGTTCCTGATGTATGCCCGCCGTGGTCGCAGCTTGGTAGCGCTCTACGATCCGATCGGGCCGGCCCAGGAGCGTGCCGAAATGATCTGGCAGTTCCGCGACCTGTGCGACCTGCACCACGCCCGACCGGTGTTTTACCAGGTGCGTGCGGAGAACCTGCCGTTCTACATGGATATCGGCCTGACCGCCTTGAAGCTGGGTGAAGAAGCCCGTGTCGACCTGCGCCGCTTCGACCTCGACGCCAAAGGCAAGGAGATGAAAGACCTGCGCTACACGTGGAATCGAGGCGGCCGTGACGGGCTGAGCCTGGAAATCCATGAGCCAGGCCATGCGCCGCTGGCTGAGCTCAAGGAAATTTCCGATGCATGGCTCAGTGGCAAGAACGTTCGCGAAAAGGGTTTTTCGCTGGGCCGTTTCAGCCCGGATTATCTGCAACATTTCCGTATCGCCCTGATTCGTTTCCAGGGCCAACCTGTGGCCTTTGCCAACCTGCTCGAGACCCATAGCAACGAGTTGGCCAGCCTCGACCTGATGCGCGCACACCCGCAGGCGCCCAAGCTGACCATGGAGTTCATGATGATCGGCTTGATCCTGCATTACAAAAGCCATGACTACGGCCGCTTCAGCCTGGGCATGGTGCCGCTTTCGGGGCTACAACCACGGCGCGGTGCGCCCCTGACCCAGCGCCTGGGCTCGATGGTATTCCGCCGTGGCGAGCAACTCTACAACTTCCAAGGGCTGCGCCGGTTCAAGGACAAGTTCCAGCCCGACTGGGAACCTCGCTACATGGCCGTGCCTGCCGGGCTCGACCCGCTGGTGGCTCTGGCCGACACTGCCGCCCTGATTGCCGGCGGCTTGACTGGATTGGTGAAACGCTGATGACCCGACGCTTTTGGCTTTACCTGTTGCTGACCCTGCTGCTGGCCGCCCTGGCCGGCGCCACGGCGTTCTGGTTCTGGACGCGCCCGGCGCCTGATGCACAGCTTGAGCAGCTTCAAATCAATGATGCCAGCATCACCCGCGTCACCCCAGGCGTGCATCCCACTGCCTGGGTGGCGATCGGCGTGCCGCAGGACCAGGCCCTGACCCACAAGCAACTGCTGGACCTTGCCCAGGCGGCCGAGGCGCAATTGGTGCAAGTGGTGCTGCCTGCCGGTGATTGCACCAAGCAGCAGCAAGCCATGGACACGGCCTTGGCGCAGTTGCCGAGCAAACCGACCCTGGTCGCCGGCATTGGCCCGGGTGCCACCCAAGCCTGGCGCTGGCTGGCCAGCCAGAACGACGACAAGGCCCGGGCCATTTCCGTGGGCTTTACGGTCGAGCAGCCAGGGTGCCAGACCCCCTTGCCCAAGACCGCGCCCCACGGCCACTGGAGCGTGGCGTGGAACGATAACCCTGACGATGCCAGTGCGGCCTTCGTGCGCGACCAGAGCAATGCCGAAACCAGCATCAGCGACTATGACATCCACCTGCCGCAGGTGCTCAAGGCACAGCTGACCCAGGCCTTGGTGGGCCAGGATGGCAACGCATTGGCGATCCCCGTGGTCGAGGTACCTGCCGGTCAAACCACCGATACCGTTACGTTGTTCTTGTCCGGCGATGGTGGCTGGCGCGACCTGGACCGCGACGTGGCCGGCGAGATGGCCAAGCTGGGCTATCCGGTGGTGGGCATCGATACCCTGCGCTACTACTGGCAGCACAAGACACCGGAGCAAAGCGCTGCCGACCTGTCCGAACTGATGCATCACTACCGGCAGAAGTGGGGGACCAAGCGTTTCGTGCTGACGGGGTACTCGTTCGGTGCAGACGTACTGCCTGCCATCTACAACCGCCTGCCGGCGGAAGACCAGCAACGGGTGGACGCTGTCATGTTGCTGGCCTTTGCCCGCAGCGGCAGCTTCGAGATCGAAGTCGAAGGCTGGCTGGGCAAGGAAGGTCAAGAGGCGCCCACCGGGCCTGAGATGGCCAAGCTGCCGGCTGCGAAAGTGGTGTGTGTGTACGGGGTGGAGGAAAGCGACGAAAGCGGCTGCACCGACAAGACCGCCGTGGGCGAACGCCTGAAACTGCCGGGCGGGCACCACTTCGATGAAAACTACCCGGCCTTGGCCAAGCGGCTGATCGATGAGATCGAGACGCGTCAGGGCAAGTCGAGTGTGGCTGAGCAGAACTGAGGGCTATTGGACGTACAGTTTGCAAGGGCCAGGTCGAGCGCTCGGCACTGATAGCGCGGATCGGGGGTTACCCAGCGCTCTGCATGACCTCATGCCGCGATAAGCTGCGCAGCAGCCCCAAGATTTCAGCTTCGCAGCGCATATTGCCGGGGCCGCGCTGCGGCCCATCGCGGCACGAGGGCCGCTCCTACAAAGCCCTGCGAAGCTCCTGACTCAGGCGTTATGCGGTCAGTGTAGGGGCGGCCTCGCCGGGGCGCCGGACCGGCCGCGATGAACTGCGCAGCAGCCCCAGTATCTTCGTCTCGCCGCAAACATCACCAGGCCCTAGGGGAATCCCCTCAGCCGCTCCCCCACCCTGTTTCAGATCTCAACCTGAGTCCCCAACTCGATCACCCGGTTGAGTGGCAGGTTGAAGAACCTCAAATTGCCGTTGGCATTCTTCAGTAAAAACGCGAACAGGTTGCCTCGCCAGCGCGACATGCCTTCAAGCCTGGACGCGATCACGGTTTCGCGGCTGAGGAAGTAGGTGGTGCGCATGGGCGTGAAGTCCAGCTCGTCCAGGTGGCAGAGTTTCAGCGCCGCCGGCACGTCCGGCTCATCCATGAAGCCGAAATGCAGCACCACCCTGAAGAAGCCATCGCCATAGGCCTCGACCTCGAATCGCTCCTGCTCAGGCACGCGGGGTCGATCTTCGCTGAGCACCGTCAGCAACACGACCTGGCTATGCAGCACCTGGTTGTGCAGCATGTTGTGCAGCAATGCATGGGGCACGGCATCCGAGCGCGCGGTGAGAAACACTGCCGTGCCCTCCACCCGATGCGGCGGCTGGATGCGGATACTGCTGATGAACAGCGGCAGTGGCAGCGCCCCTTCGTCTATACGCTCGACGAGAATTTGCTTGCCACGTTTCCAGGTGCTCATCAGCAGGAACAGCACACCGCCCGCCAGCACAGGGAAGGCCCCGCCCTGGACGATCTTCGGAACGTTGGCGGCAAAGAACAGCCCATCGACGAACAAGAAGCCGAGCAGGAGCGGCACGGCCAGGACCGGTGGCCACTTCCACAGCAACAACATCACCGCCGCCACGAGAATGGTCGTCATCAACATGGTCCCGGTGACGGCCACGCCATAGGCTGCCGCCAGGGCGCCCGAGGACTCGAAGCCGATCACCAGCAGCACCACGCCCACCATCAACGTCCAGTTGACCGCCGCCACGTAGATTTGCCCTTGCTCGTCACTGGAGGTGTGCTGAATGTGCATGCGCGGGATATAGCCCAGTTGAATAGCCTGTCGGGTGAGCGAGAAGGCGCCGGAGATCACCGCCTGCGACGCAATGACGGTGGCCAGCGTGGCAAGGCCGACCAGCGGCAGCAAGGCCCAGCTGGGGGCCAACAGGTAGAACGGGTTGCGCGCGGCCTCGGGGTTTTGCAGCAGCATGGCGCCCTGGCCGAAGTAGTTGAGCACCAGTGCCGGCAGCACCAGGGCGAACCAGGCCCGTGCGATCGGCTTGCGGCCAAAATGCCCCATGTCGGCGTATAGGGCTTCGGCACCGGTCAGCGCCAGCACCACCGCGCCAAGGATGGCCACGCCCATGCCGGGGTGGACGATGAAGAAATTGACTGCCCAACCGGGGTTGAAGGCGCGGAGCACTTCAGGCGTCTGTGCGATGCCATGAACCCCCAGCACGGCCAGCACCACGAACCAGATGACCATGACCGGGCCGAACAGCTTGCCGATTTTCTCGGTGCCATGGCGCTGCACCAGAAACAGCGCCACCAGCACCACCAGCGACACCGGCACCACCCAATGATCGATGCCATCGAAGGCCAGGCCCAGGCCCTCGACGGCCGAGAGCACCGAAACGGCCGGGGTGATCATGCTGTCGCCATAGAACAGCGAGGCACCGATCAAGCCGCAGATCACCATGAGGGTCCGCAGGCGCGGATGCGCCGCCGTGGCGCGCCGCGCCAGCGCGGTCAGGGCCATGGTGCCGCCCTCCCCCTGGTTGTCGGCACGCAGGATGAACACCACGTACTTGAACGACACCACCCACAGCAGCGACCAGAGGATCAACGACAGGATCCCCAGCACACCGTCGTGATTGACCTGCACCCCGTAACCGCCCGTGAACACTTCC
Organism: Pseudomonas sp. SGAir0191; assembly: GCF_002812565.2. Classification (NCBI taxonomy): domain Bacteria; kingdom Pseudomonadati; phylum Pseudomonadota; class Gammaproteobacteria; order Pseudomonadales; family Pseudomonadaceae; genus Pseudomonas; species Pseudomonas sp. SGAir0191. The sequence goes on along the minus strand of NZ_CP025035.2, from coordinate 1,303,723 downwards.
TTCAAGGTATACAGCGGGCTAGTGCCGATATCGCCATAAACCACCCCGACCGCCGCCACCAGCAGGCCCAGCGACCGGGTCGCCCCCTGCTTTGCTGCGTGCCCGCCCTCGGCGTGACTGCTTGCCTGAACCATCGACCACTCCCGCAAAAGGCCCTCACGGCCACTGTTGTCAGCGTGCATGCCAGGTCGCCCATCCGGGCCTGGCGTAACGGCGCGAAGCATAGCGCAGCGTTCGTCGTATTTGTGCTGGTCAATCGACCCATCGCTCGCTAGAATTGCGCACTTTTTGATCAGAGGCGCCAAAAGCGCCCGTCAAGATCGCCCCCGATCACCGCTGGGCGACCTGTATTCAATGCCGAGGTTAGTCATGTCCACCACGCCCGCCACCCCCAAGGTCGGTTTCGTCAGCCTGGGTTGCCCCAAAGCCCTGGTCGATTCCGAGCGCATCCTGACCCAGTTGCGCATGGAAGGCTATGAAGTCGTGCCAACGTACGAGGATGCCGACGTGGTGGTGGTCAACACCTGCGGTTTCATCGACAGCGCCAAGGCCGAATCGCTCGAAGTGATCGGTGAAGCCATCAAGGAAAACGGCAAGGTGATCGTCACCGGCTGCATGGGTGTCGAGGAAGGCAGCATTCGCGATGTGCACCCAAGCGTGCTTTCGGTGACCGGTCCGCAGCAGTACGAGCAGGTGGTCAACGCCGTGCACGAAGTGGTGCCGCCGCGTCAGGACCACAACCCGCTGATCGACCTGGTGCCGCCGCAAGGGGTCAAGCTCACGCCGCGCCACTATGCCTACCTGAAGATTTCCGAAGGCTGCAACCACAGCTGCAGCTTCTGCATCATCCCGTCGATGCGTGGCAAACTGGTCAGCCGCCCGGTGGGCGAGGTGCTGAGCGAGGCCGAGCGCTTGGTCAAGGCCGGGGTCAAGGAAATTCTGGTGATTTCCCAGGACACCAGCGCCTACGGCGTAGACGTCAAGTACAAGACCGACTTCTGGAACGGCCGGCCGGTCAAGACCCGCATGCTCGAGTTGTGCGAGGCCCTGAGCAGCCTGGGTGCGTGGGTGCGCCTGCACTATGTGTATCCGTACCCCAATGTCGACGACGTGATCCCGTTGATGGCTGCCGGCAAGATCCTGCCGTACCTGGACATCCCGTTCCAGCACGCCAGCCCCAAGGTGCTCAAGTCGATGAAGCGCCCGGCCTTCGAAGACCGGACCCTGGCCCGCATCAAGCAGTGGCGCGAGCAGTGCCCGGAGCTGGTCATTCGTTCGACCTTCATCGTCGGCTTCCCTGGGGAAACCGAGGAAGACTTCCAGTACCTGCTGGACTGGCTGACCGAAGCCCAGCTCGACCGCGTGGGCTGCTTCCAGTATTCGCCCGTCGAAGGTGCACCGGCCAATGACCTGGGCCTGGCCGACGTCCCGGACGACATCAAACAGGATCGCTGGGACCGCTTCATGGCCCACCAGCAGGCCATCAGCGCCGCCCGCCTGCAGATGCGCATCGGCAAGGAACTCGACGTGCTCATCGATGAGGTCGAAGAGCAAGGCTCGGTGGGCCGCAGCTTCTTCGATGCGCCAGAAATCGACGGCAGTGTCTTCATCGATGGCAACCATGGCTTCAAGCCTGGCGACAAGGTGCGTTGCCGCGTGGTAGACGCCGACGAATACGACATGTGGGCAGAGCCCATCTGACAGGGCGCCACGCTGGCCTCCTGTCGCAGTGGCGCGGCCCGCCCCGGGTCGCGTCCTCCCCCAGCATCTATCCTTGGTTTGACGGGCCACTGGAGCAAGGACCCGATGCGCACCTTCTCGACCCTGGAAACGCCCCATCTCAGCGACTACCCCAAGCTGGTCAGCGTGTGGGAAGACGCGGTACGTGCAACGCACGCTTTCCTGCCCGAATTCTACATCGTGCTACTGCGCGACAAGGTGCTGCGGCGCTACCTGGACGCGGTGATGCTGGTCTGTGCCCGTGGGCCTGATCGCAGCATCCAGGGTTTTGTCGGCGTGGCGGGCGGGCGCATCGACATGTTGTTCGTGGACCCGCAATGGCATGGCCGGGGTATCGGCAAACAGCTGCTGCAGCATGCTGTGCAAGCGTTGGATGGCCTGACCCTCGACGTCAACGAGCAGAACACCCAGGCGCTGGGCTTTTATCTGCACCAGGGCTTCGAAATCGTGGGCCGTTCGCCCAAGGACGGCCTGGGCCAGCCGTATCCATTGCTGCACATGCGCCGACGCGGCACGGCCTGATTGACACAGATTCCCGCCCCTCGCCCGGCGGGAAGGGTACAATGCAGCCTTTCATTGCCTTTGCGAATCGTCGTCATGTCCGAACCCGTCCGTCTGTCCAAACGCCTTGTCGAGCAGCTTGGCTGTTCCCGCCGCGAGGCTGAGTTGTATATCGAAGGAGGCTGGGTGACGGTCGATGGCGTGGTGGTCGAGCAGCCGCAGTTCAAGGTCGAGCAGCAGCATGTGGAGCTGCTGCCCGGCGCACGCGCCGAGAGCCTGGAGCCGGTTACGCTGCTGCTGCACCAAGCCGCGGGCATGGACAATGAAACCGCCCGGCTTGGCATGAACATGACCAGCCTCAGCGAGGCCCATCGCGAAGGCGTGCGCCCCTTGCACGGGCATTTCACCCGCCAGGCTTGTGTAGCACCGCTGGAACCGGGTGCCAGCGGCTTGCAGGTGTTTACCCAGGACTGGCGGGTTACCCGCAAGATCAACGCCGACCTGCGCAAGCTCGAACAGGAATTCGTCGTCCAGGTGCGCGGTGAAGCCAGTGCGCAGATGCTCGAGCGTCTGGCCCGCGGCGTGACCCGCAATGACCGCGAGTTGCCCAAGGCCAAGGCCAGTTGGCAGAACGAAACCCATTTGCGCCTGGTGCTGAAGAACCCACAACCCGGCCAGATTTCCGAACTGTGCGCCTATCTGCGCCTGGAGTTGCTGGGCATGCGCCGCATACGCCTGGGTGGCGTTTCGATGGGCAAGCTGGCGCTGGGCCAATGGCGCTACCTGACGGGCACCGAACGTTTCTAAGTGAGATGCCGTGCGATGACGTGCGGCACAAGAACAGGATTTTGCAGCAATGAACCACAATGACGTCCTGCGCAGCCTGCGCTACATGTTGAAAGTCAATGACGCCAAGATGGCCGAGATCATCGGTTTGACCGGCCTGGACGTGAACCCTGTCGTCCTGGCGACCTATGTGAAGAAAGAAGAAGAGCAAGACTTTGTGCGCTGCCCGGACCGGGTCATGGCGCACTTTCTCGACGGCCTGGTCATCTACCGTCGCGGCAAGGACGAAAGCCGTCCGGCACAACCTGTCGAGCTGCCGGTTACCAACAACCAGATCCTGAAGAAGCTGCGCGTGGCCTTCGAACTGAAGGAAGACGACCTGCACGCGATCTTGAAATCGGTCGATTTCCCCGTCAGCAAACCTGAGCTCAGCGCACTGTTTCGCAAGGCCGGCCATGACAACTACCGCCCGTGCGGCGACCAGTTGCTGCGCAATTTCCTCAAGGGCCTGACCCAGCGCGTGCACGGCTGAATGGTCATGCAGCATACGGTGGCGCCGGTGGGGATCGTGCGCTCCTGCTTCATGGAGAAGTTCGCCATTCCACGCCAGCCGCAGCTGGCACCGGCCGCACGCGGTGTGCTGGAACTGCTGCCCCCCTTCGACCAACCCGAGGCGGTCGAGGGGCTGGAACAGGTCAGCCACGTCTGGCTGCTGTTTCTGTTCCACCAGGCCCTGGAAGAAAAACCCAGGCTCAAGGTGCGTCCACCGCGCCTGGGGGGCAACAAGAGCATGGGCGTGTTCGCCACCCGCGCCACCCACCGGCCCAACGGCATCGGCCAGTCGGTGGTGCGGCTGGAGGGTGTTGAACCTGGCCGCTTGCTGCTGTCAGGCATCGACCTGCTCGACGGCACGCCGGTGCTGGACATCAAGCCTTACGTACCCTATGCCGACAGTGTCGAGGGTGCCCATAACCACATGGCCAACGGTGCGCCAGTCGCCATTACCGTGCAGTGGGCCGACAGCGCCCTGCCCCAGGCCCGCGAGCATGCGTTGCGGCTGGGCGAGCCCCTGGTAGCCCTGATCGAGCAATGCCTGGCGCAAGACCCACGGCCGGCCTATCAGGTGCCTGTGGCCGAACGGGTGTATGGGGTGAAGTTCTGGGATGTGCAGGTCAGGTGGCACTACCCGCAGACGGATGTGATCTGCGTGCTTGAGGTGGTGCTGGCGTGAAGGTGCAATAGGGCCGCACCTGGGGGTTGTGCTGCCGCCATCGGCCGCAGGCACGAACAGCCATCCATGAAAAAGGCGACCCATCGGGTCGCCTTTTTTCGTGCCGTTACGCTGCGATCAGCGCGCAGGACCTTCGGCAACGCCCAGGTCATCGGTCGGACGGGTGTCGATCAGCGGACCGCCACCTGAAGCCAGCTCCGAGGCCAGCGTGTCGTTGTCCATCTCCTTGACCCACTTGGCCACGACCACGGTGGCAACAGCGTTGCCCACCAGGTTGGTCAAGGCACGTGCTTCGGACATGAAGCGGTCGATACCCAGGATCAGGGCCAGGCCGGCAACCGGCAAGTGGCCCACGGCCGACAGCGTGGCCGCCAGCACGATGAAGCCCGAACCGGTAACACCCGCGGCGCCTTTGGAGGCGACCAGCAGCACCAGCAGCAGGGTGATCTGGTGGGTGATGTCCATCGGGGTGTCGGTGGCCTGGGCAATGAACACCGCAGCCATGGTCAGGTAGATCGAGGTGCCGTCCAGGTTGAACGAATAACCGGTCGGGATGACCAGGCCTACCACGGACTTCTTGGCACCCAGGCGCTCCATCTTGGCCAGCATGCGCGGCAGCGCGGACTCGGACGAGGACGTGCCCAGCACGATCAGCAGTTCTTCACGGATGTAGCGGATCAGCTTGAGTACGCTGAAACCGTGGGCGCGGCAGATGCCACCGAGCACCACCAGCACGAACAGCAGGCAGGTGATGTAGAAGCACGCCATCAGGTAGCCGAGCTGCACCAGCGAGCCCACGCCGTACTGGCCGATGGTGAAGGCCATGGCGCCGAAGGCACCGATCGGGGCCAGCTTCATGATCATGTTGATGATGTTGAACATGACATGGGCGAAGCGATCGATCATGTCCAGGAACGGCTTGCCGTAGCTGCCCAGGCGATGCAGGGCGAAGCCGAACAGCACCGAGAACATCAGTACTTGCAGGATGTCGCCGTTGGCGAAGGCACCGACCACGGTATTGGGGATGACGTTGAGCAGGAAGCCTACGGTGGTCTGCTGCGCGCCGGCGGCAGCATAGGCGGCCACGCTGCTGGCATTGAGGGTGCTGACGTCGATGTGCATGCCCGCGCCGGGCTTGACCACGTTGACCACCACCAGGCCGATGATCAGCGCGATGGTGGAGACGATTTCGAAATACAGCAACGCATAGCCGCCCGTCTTGCCGACGGATTTCATGCTCTGCATGCCGGCGATACCGCTGACCACGGTGCAGAAGATGATCGGGGCGATGACCATCTTGATCAGTTTGACGAAGCCATCACCCAAGGGTTTGAGGGCAACACCCGTTTCCGGGTAGTAATGGCCGAGCAGAATACCGATGGTGATGGCAACCAACACCTGGACATACAGGGATTTGTAAAGCGGCTGACGTGTCGTCATGGCTGTTTTTCCTCAAGTGTGCCGCGCCACCCTGTTCCAGGGGTGCAGCACCTGAATCGCTAACCCTCCTGCACTTGGAGGGATTTGTCGTTGTGGTAGAGCTGCCTGTTGAGGCCTCTGCCAATAGAGATAGCAAGGGTGATGCCAAAATGCCCAAACCGGGTGCAGGCTGGGCTATTGCTGGCTTTCCATGCCCAACGACGGGGCGAAACCTGAGCAAGGGTGGCGGGTTTCCGCCCGCTGGCGGAACTGGAGCGGCCCAGATGGCGGAAAACCGCCTGGGCTCATTCCAGATTGAAGGTGATACGGAAGGCGGCGCCACCAAGCGTCGAGTCATCGAGGCTCAGTTCGGCATCGTAGCTGTCGATGATGTCCTTCACCACAGCCAGGCCAATGCCTTGCCCCGGGTGCTGGCTGTCCAGCCGCTCGCCGCGCTCCAGAATGCGCTGGCGCTGGTCGGCGGGCACGCCAGGGCCGTCATCTTCGATACACAGGGTCAGCCGTCCGGCTTCTCTGAACAGGCTTACCCTTATCTGGCCCAGGCTCAGGCGGTAGGCGTTTTCCAGAAGGTTACCCAGCAGCTCGAGCAATGCGCCCTGCTCCATGGGCACGCGCGCCTGGTCCGGCACCTGCAAGGTCACATCCACGTGTTTATCGCGGTAGACCTTGGCCAGCGTGCTGCACAGGCTGTCGAGCAAGGGGCGTAGCACCACGCTATGGCGCACCAGGCCGCTCTTGCGCAGGCTGGCGCGTTGCAGTTGATAGTCGATCTGCTGGCTCATGCGTTCGATCTGGCTCTGCAGGACCCTGGCCTGCTCGCGTTCGCCGTTGTGCTGCTGCAGGCTTTCGCCCACCCCCTGCAACACGGCCAAGGGCGTCTTCAGGCTGTGCGCCAAGTCGTCCAGCGAGTCCCGGTAGCGCTGGCGCTGCTCGCGCTCGCTTTGCAGCAGGCGGTTCAGCGAACCGGTCAGGCGCAGCAGTTCGCGCGGGTGCTGGGTACTGAGCCCGTCCCGCGCGCCGGATTCCAGATCGTCGAGCTCGCGGCTGAGCCGGCGCAGCGAGCGCAACCCCCAGGTCAACCCTGCCCAGAGCAGCGCCAGCAGTGCCAGCAAGGCAGCGCCGAAGCCCAGGTAGAGTTTTTCACGCAGGCCGTCGAGGGTGCGCTGGTAGTCGCGCACTGGCTGCAGGGCCACGATGCTGAAGGCAGCACTCTTGCCGCCCAGCAGCTTTATCTCGACGTCATAGACGAAGAATTCCTCGCCGTTGGCCTGGTGGATGCGGGCGAACTCGTTTCCGCGGCCATCGTAGCGAGGCTGGTAGTTGATGTTCTGCGCTGCCGTGGCCCGGGACTGCCAGACCAGGTGGCCACTGCGGTCGAAGATGTACCCCAGCAGGCCGGTATAGGGCAGGTTGAAGCGCTCGTCCGGCAACAGCGCCGGCATCTGCAGCTGCCCGTTTTCGATACGCGCCGCCGAGATCAGCGTGGTCACGTCCGAGGCCAGGCGTTGTTCGATCGATTCCTGCAAGGCAAGGCTGAAGGCTTTCTGCAAGGCTGGCAGCAGCGCCAGCATGAACAGCACCGCCAACACCGCAGCGGCCAGCATCAGGCGCACGCGCAGGGATCGAATCATCGGCAGCGCTCGGTGAACAGGTAGCCAAGCCCGCGCACGGTATCGATGGGCTTGAAGCCGCATTCGCCTTCAAGCTTGCGCCGCAAGCGCCCGATGAGCACTTCGATGACGTTCGGATCACGCTCTTCATCGCCAGGGTAGAGCTGCTCCATCAGGCGATCCTTGGCCACCACCTGCTGGTGATGACGCATCAGGTACTCGAGGATGCGGTATTCATAGGCGGTCAGGCCCAGTGGCTGCTCGTCGAGCGTGGCCTGCTTGCGATTGAGGTCCAGGACCAACGGGCCGGCGGCGATGGTTGACTGGGTAAAGCCGCTGGAGCGGCGCAGCAGCGCATTGAGGCGCGCCTCCAGTTCTTCGAACTGGAATGGCTTGACCAGGTAGTCGTCGGCGCCAGCGGCCAGCCCTTCGACCTTGTCCTGCCAGTTGCCGCGGGCAGTGAGGATGAGGATGGGGAAGGTCTTGGCCTGGTTGCGCAGGCGCGTGATCAGCTCCAGACCACTGATGCCCGGCAGCCCCAGGTCGACCACTGCCAGGTCGAAGTGGTACTGCTCGGCCTGGTACAGCGCCTCCTCGGCATTGGCGACCGCCTCGACCACGTGGCCACTTTCCCCCAGGCGGGTATAGAGGTGATGGCGAAGCAAGGCTTCGTCCTCGACCACCAGCAGTTTCATGTGCAGCTCCTTGATGGATGTGCCTGTAGGGTGCCCAATGCGGACAAGCCAGCCCCACCGCGTGCGCCTACCGGCCCGATGGCCCAGCATGGCACTGGTTGGAACTGGCTTGCCAGACCCGGGTCGCTACAGGATAACGCGGCGGGCAGGTCAGAACTTGTAGGAAGCCGCCAGATAGGTCTGCGCGCTGCTGCTCAGGCGCAATGTACCGGCCTTCGGCGCGCCGTGAGGGCTGACTTCGGTGGCGGCGTTGGTGCGCAGGTAACGGTAGCCCAGTTCGACCGAGGCCTTGTCGGTGATGTCCTGGATGACGCCTGCCTGCAGGCCGTAGGCGTAACCGTAGTCGGTGTCGCGGCTCAGGCCTGGCGATTCCTGGGACAGCTTGGTCATGCCCAGGGTACCGCCGCCAAACAGCTTGGTGGTATCGCCTACGGGCAGGAACAGGTCATAGCTGCCCAGCAGGTTTTCCTGGCGAAGTTTCAAGCCGCTGTGGTCACCGGAGACGTTGTCGTAGGTCATGTAGTAGCGACCTTGGTCATTGATACGGCCCAGGCGCACGCCCCAGGTACCGTCCTTGGCGATCACGCCGTCGGTGTTGAGGTGGTCGGTGTTGCGCTGCAGCAGGCCTGACTTGCGAACCTTGTCGCTGGTCTGGCCGTAGGTGAGGCTGGCGAAATTTTCGTCGGCCGCCTGGGCGCTGGTCATGCCAGCGGCGCAGACGGCTACGGCGGCAAGCAGGGTGTTGAATGTTTTCATGGTGAGGTTACTCCAGTCGAGTGCGCTGTTGAGGTGTGGAAGCTAGAGTAAGCAGGGCACACTGAACCTCGACTGAACCCCTGCTGAACATTGACTGAACGAACCGATCGCAATCCAGGAGTAGTCACCATGCGCGCCTTGCTGGCCTTGACCTTGATGTGTACCGCCGCCTTCGCCCAGGCGGCGGTACAGACCCGCGAGATTCCCTACCAGGATGCCGACGGCAACCGGCTGGTGGGCTACTACGCCTATGACGACGCCGTCACCGGCAAGCGGCCTGGCATCGTGGTGGTGCATGAGTGGTGGGGGCTCAATGACTACGCCAAACGGCGCGCCCGGGACTTGGCAGCGCTGGGCTACAACGCCCTGGCCATCGACATGTACGGTGACGGCAAGCACACCGAGCATCCTCAGGACGCCCAGGCGTTCATGGCGGCAGCACTCAAGGACCCCAAGGCTGCTGCCAGGCGTTTCGACGCCGGGCTGGCGTTGCTCAAGCTGCAGCCCAACACCAACAAGCATGACCTGGGCGCTGTGGGGTACTGCTTTGGCGGCAAGGTGGTACTCGATGCCGCCAGGCGCGGCGAGAAGCTTGACGGCGTGGTGAGTTTCCATGGCGCCCTGGCTACCGCTACACCAGCAAAGCCTGGGGTGGTGAGGGCGGCGATTCTGGTGGAGCACGGCGCGGCAGATAGCATGGTGACGGCCGAACAAGTGCAGGCCTTCAAGGCGGAGATGGACGCAGCGAAGGTGAATTACCGCTTCGTCAGCCTCGACGGGGCCAAGCACGGGTTCACCAACCCTGATGCCGACCGACTGAGCCATGGGGATCACGGCGGCCCGGACATCGGTTATGAGAAGGCAGCCGACGACCGCTCCTGGGCAGACATGCAGGCGTTCTTCAAGCAAGTGTTCAATGAGTGATCACACGGGGCAGCCATGATGGGATGCCAGCGGTCACCGTGACAGGTAGGCAACACTGGGCGCGTTTTCATGCTTGCGTTGAAAACTTCGCCCATGTGCCGGGCAGCATCGCCCTGCACCTCCCGCAACCCCTGCTCAGCTGGCACAATACCGCGCATGACTACCCTTCCTGCCTGTTGTACATCGCTTCGGCAACACTGGCCCTTGCCCCGCCCCTTGCCTGGCGCGGTGCTGGTCAGTTGCGCCTTCGACCCCACACGCATGACCCCGGACGATTTCGCGCGTGCTGGCATCGTACCCAGTGCGGGCCTGCTACGTTCAGTCGCCAAGCGCCAGGCTGAATATGTCGCCGGACGGGTATGCGCGCGCGCTGCATTGCAGCAGTTGGATGGCCGGGACTACGTGCCCACCGCCCACGAAGACCGCTCCCCCATCTGGCCTGCCGGTATCCGGGGCTCGATTACCCACGGTAAAGGCTGGGCGGCGGCGGTGGTTGCCGCCCAAAGCAGCTGTCGCGGGCTGGGGCTGGATCAGGAAGCGCTGCTCGATGACGAGCGCGCCGAGCGCCTGATGGGCGAGATCCTGACGCCGATGGAGCTGGAACGTCTGGACCACCGGCAGTTGGGCCTGGCCGTGACCCTGACCTTCTCGCTGAAGGAAAGCCTGTTCAAGACGCTCTACCCCCTGACTGGCCAGCGCTTTTACTTCGAACATGCCGAGCTGCTCGAATGGTCCGCTGATGGGCTGGCCAGGCTGCGCCTGCTCACCGACCTGTCCGCCCAATGGCGCAAGGGCGCCCAATTGCAGGGGCAATTCTGCCTGCAGGACGGCCACTTGCTGAGCCTGGTCAGCGCCTGAGGCCTACAACGGCGCCTGTTGCCGCGGCCAGGCGAGGCTGAAGCAGGCGCCTCCCAGGGCTGTGCCATGGCCTACCGTGGCACGGCCTGCGTGCCAATAGATGATACGGCGCACGATCGACAACCCCAGGCCATGGCCACCGGAGGCCCGGGTCCGGCTATCGTCCAGGCGCATGAACGGCGTGAAGATGCGGTCCCAGACCCCTTCCGGGATGCCTGGCCCGTCATCTTCCACATCGATACGGCACACCTGGGGGCCTAGCTGGTAACGCACGCGCACCTCGTGCTCGGCATGGCGCAGGGCATTGCTCACCAGGTTCTGCACGGCGCGGTGCAGGTAGCGGGGCTCTGCCTCGACCCAGGCAGTCTCGCCTTCGACGCCCTGGCAATCGCCTCGCAGCAAGCGTATCTCACGGCGCAGTGGAGCCAATTCGGTAATGACCTGATCGATCAAGGCATCCAGGTCGATACGCTGGAATGTCAGCGCCGGGGCGCCCTGCTCGAGGCGCGCGTAGGTGAGCATTTCGTCGACCAGCTTGTCCAGGTCCTGAATGTCGCCGTCCATCCCGGCAAGGTGCTTGGCGCGGGCCTGCTCGGTGGCAGCGCTTTCGACCATTTCCAGGCCGAAGCGCAAGCGGGCCACGGGGGTGCGCAGCTCGTGCGACACGGCACGCACCAGCTCGCGCTGCATGGACAGCGAGCGCTGCAAGTGCTCGGCCATGCCATTGAATGCTGCGGCCAGGCGCCCGACCGAGTCGGCATCGCCTGCGGGTACGCGTGTGTCCAGGCTGCCCTGGGCGATGCCCGCCGCGGCCAGCGCCAGGCCGGACACGCGCCGCTCCAGTTGGCGCACCAGCAGGTAAACCACCAGGCCAATCAGGCTCAGCCCAACCAGGGTGATCAATACCAGCAACTGGGGTGGGTAAGGGTTGAGCTGGTGCAAGGGCCCGATCTCCAGCACCCACGGCGAGCCGGAGAGCCCGGCGAACACGCGTATGGAATCGCCATCCATGCCCAGCGCCATCACCGTGTCACCCTCCTCCACCCGGCGCCGCTGATCGTCATCCAGGCTGGCCCGCTCGATGCGCTGCAGGGCAACCCCGAACCCGAAGCCCTTGTCGCGCTTGATCTGCTCCAGGCGCTGCTGCTGTTCGGTCACCGGGTAACGCACCAACTCGTCGGCCAGCAAGTAGAGGGTCGCGCGGGCCAGTTGCTCGCTGATCTGCCTGACCTGGGCGACCAGCAGCAGGTCCTGCTGCCCTACCCTGCGCAACACCCGAGCCGCATGCGGGCCGGTCTTCTCGACCACCACGAGGCTGCGGTACAAACGCGCGCGTTGTGTGCCATCGAGGGCGAAGGCCGACATGGGCTGCAATTGCAGCGGCACCCCCAGCAGCCGCCCCCACAGCAGCAGGGAACGCTTGCGCTCGGTGTCGCTCTGCAAGGCCAGGTTGTCTGCCATGAGGCTGAACGTGCCTTGGGCCAGGCCCTCGCGATGCTGGGCGGCACGTACTTCGTTGACCAGGTGCAGGCTGAGCACCCCCAGCAGCGCCACCAGCACCAGCACCGCCAGCATGCCGCCGTAAATGCGCAGGAAAATGGAGTTCACGAGCATTGGCCCACAAACAGATAGCCTTTGCTACGCAGGGTCTTGATCAACCGGGGCTGGATGGGGTCGTCGCCGATGCGAGGGCGGATGCGGGAAATGCGTATGTCGATGGAGCGGTCCTGGCCGTCATAGCCGACACCGCGCAGCGCCGTGGATATCTGTTCGCGGGTCAGTACCTTGCCAGCATTGCTGGCCAGCAGCCACAGCAGGTCGAATTCGGCGCCCGTAAGCTCGATCTGCCGCTCGCCGAGCCACGCCTCACGCACCCGGCTGTCGATGCGCAGCGCGCCGAAGGTCAGATCCTGGCGCTTGCCCGCAGGCGCCTCGCTGCGACGCAGCAGGGCCTGGATGCGCGCCAGCAACAGCCGGGGGCGTACGGGCTTGCACACGTAGTCGTCTGCGCCGATGTCCAGCCCTTGCACCTGATCCAACTCGTCGGTGCGTGCCGTGAGCATCAGGATGGGCCCAGGGTATTGGCTGCGCACGCGGCGACAGATGCTCATGCCATCTTCCCCTGGCAACATCACATCCAGCATGACCAGGTCCGGCTGGGTATCGATGATGCGTCGCGCCGCGCGAGCGCCATCGCCCTCGACACTGACCGCGTACCCCTGGGCGCCCAGGTATTCGGCGGTCAGCTCGGCCAGACGCTGGTCGTCTTCGACGATGAGAATGCGCGGTGGCGTTGGATCCATGGCGTAGGGCCTGTTGGTGTTGTTTTTCCCTGGATAGTACGACCAGCGCCCTGCCGAGCCAACCCACCGGGTGGTTCTGTGGACGAAGAACCGGGTGCGTTGGCAGCCCCTGAAAAAAACTGCCCAGCGGCAAGCAGACGCAGAAAAATACTTCAAACCAGTGGGCACAAGGCCTACAGCGAATACTTACGTTTCACTCACAAAGTACCCACAAGATATCCACAGCCGCTCGCCTTGCAAACACCCCCATACCGCATTATCTTGTATCGCGATCGCGACGAACCACTAGATATAGGGGTTCGCGCAAAATCACTTACAAAAGTCAACCCGCAAAATCATCGGATTTTTCGGCTGAACTTACGGTGGTTTCAGCAGCCAAACCGCTCCTGCGGAGGCGACCGAGGCAAGCCCTGCCAGGGCCTTGTTCGGGCATGGGTGCACCAGGCGAGCCTGGCACTCATCAGCAACAGATTCCGGCAACCCGGAACTTTTGACTTCGGCCAGGGAGCGGCAAGCCAATGCCCTTATTCCTGAGTCTGTCCCGAAGTCGGTACGCCCGCGCGGACGGATGCGCTTGCGTTGCGCATCCCCGCCAGGCAATCGAGCAAGTGGACGGAACGGTGGGCGCCCAATTGGGCGCCTGATCAATATAGAAACTGTGGAGACACCCACCCATGCAAACCGACACGACTCGCGAGAACCCGCAGGCCAAGGCCCCGCAGGTTGCCGAATCCAATCAGGATCTGGCCGCCACTGCCCCTGGCCAACTGCGCGTGATCAAGCGTAACGGTACTGTCGTCCCCTACACCGACGACAAGATCACCGTGGCCATCACCAAGGCGTTCCTCGCAGTTGAAGGCGGTACCGCCGCCGCTTCGTCGCGCATTCACGACACCGTCGCGCGCCTGACCGAGCAGGTCTCGGCCACGTTCAAGCGTCGCATGCCATCGGGTGGCACCATCCACATCGAAGAAATCCAGGACCAGGTCGAACTGGCCCTGATGCGCGCCGGCGAGCAGAAAGTTGCCCGTGACTACGTCATCTACCGTGAGCAGCGCGCCAAGGAGCGCGCCACCCGCGTCAGCACCGACGCCGTGGTCGAGCCGCACCCAAGCATTCGCATCACCCTGGCCGACGGCAGCCTGGCGCCGCTGGACATGGCGCGCCTGAACACCATCATCAGCGAAGCCTGCGAAGGCCTGGCCGAAGTCGATGGCGACCTGATCCAGCGCGAAACCCTGAAGAACCTGTACGACGGCGTGGCCATCAAGGACGTCAACACCGCCCTGGTGATGACTGCGCGCACCCTGGTCGAGCGTGAGCCGAACTACTCGTTCGTCACCGCTCGCCTGCTGATGGACACCCTGCGCGCCGAGGGCCTGGCCTTCCTGAACGTCGCCGACAGCGCCACGCACCACGAAATGGCCGATTTGTATGCCAAAGCCCTGCCGGCCTACGTCGCCAAGGGTGTGGAGTTCGAGCTGCTCAACCCGGCACTGGCAGCCTATGACCTGGAGCGCCTGGGCAAGGCCATCGATCACGAGCGTGACCAGCAGTTCACCTACCTGGGCCTGCAAACCCTGTACGACCGCTACTTCATCCACAAGGATGGCGTGCGCTTCGAGCTGCCACAGGTGTTCTTCATGCGCGTGGCCATGGGCCTGGCACTGGAAGAAAAGGACAAGGAAGCGCGCGCGATCGAGTTCTACAACCTGTTGTCGTCCTTCGACTACATGGCCTCGACCCCGACCCTGTTCAACGCCGGCACCCTGCGCCCGCAGCTGTCGAGCTGCTACCTGACCACCGTCCCGGACGATCTGTCGGGCATCTACCACGCGATCCACGACAACGCCATGCTGTCCAAATTCGCAGGTGGCCTGGGCAACGACTGGACGCCGGTGCGTGCACTGGGCTCCTACATCAAGGGCACCAATGGCAAGTCCCAGGGTGTCGTGCCGTTCCTCAAAGTCGTGAACGACACCGCTGTTGCGGTCAACCAGGGCGGCAAGCGCAAGGGGGCTGTGTGTGCCTACCTGGAAACCTGGCACCTGGACATCGAAGAATTCATCGAGCTGCGCAAGAACACCGGTGATGATCGCCGTCGTACCCACGACATGAACACCGCCAACTGGATCCCTGACCTGTTCATGAAGCGTGTCTTCGACGACGGCAAGTGGACCCTGTTCTCGCCCTCGGAAGTGCCAGACCTGCACGACCTGACCGGCAAGGCCTTCGAAGAGCGCTACGAGTACTACGAAGCCCTGACCGAGTACAACAAGATCAAGGTGTTCAAGACCATCCAGGCCAAGGACCTGTGGCGCAAAATGCTCTCGATGCTGTTCGAGACCGGCCACCCGTGGCTGACCTTCAAGGACCCGTGCAACCTGCGCTCGCCTCAGCAGCACGTGGGCGTGGTGCACAGCTCGAACCTGTGCACCGAGATCACCTTGAATACCAACAAGGATGAGATCGCGGTCTGCAACCTGGGCTCGATCAACCTGCCGAACCACATTGTCGATGGCAAGCTCGACACCGCCAAGCTGCAACGCACCGTCAACACGGCCGTGCGCATGCTCGACAACGTGATCGACATCAACTACTACTCGGTGCCGCAAGCGCGTAACTCGAACCTCAAGCACCGTCCGGTGGGCCTGGGCATCATGGGCTTCCAGGATGCGCTGTACCTGCAGCACATCGCCTATGGCTCCGACGCTGCCGTCGAATTCGCCGACAAGTCGATGGAAGCGGTCAGCTACTTCGCCATCCAGGCCTCCTGCGACCTGGCCGATGAGCGCGGTGCCTACGAGACGTTCCAGGGCTCGCTGTGGTCCAAAGGCATCCTGCCGCTGGACTCGCAACAGATCCTGATCGAGGCCCGTGGCCAGAAGTACATCGACGTCGACCTGAACGAAACCCTGGACTGGGCGCCGGTCCGTGCCCGTGTACAGAAAGGTATTCGTAACTCGAACATCATGGCCATCGCGCCAACCGCGACCATCGCCAACATCACCGGCGTGTCGCAGTCGATCGAGCCGACCTACCAGAACCTGTACGTGAAATCGAACCTGTCGGGCGAGTTCACCGTGATCAACCCGTACCTGGTTCGTGACCTCAAGGCCCGTGGCCTGTGGGACTCGGTCATGATCAACGACCTGAAGTACTACGACGGTTCGGTACAGCAGATCGAGCGTATTCCACAAGAGCTCAAGGACCTGTACGCCACGGCCTTCGAAGTGGAAACCAAGTGGATCGTCGACGCCGCTTCCCGTCGTCAGAAGTGGATCGACCAGGCTCAATCGCTGAACCTGTACATCGCCGGCGCCTCGGGCAAGAAGCTGGACGTGACCTACCGCATGGCCTGGTACCGTGGTCTGAAAACCACCTACTACCTCCGTGCCCTGGCCGCCACCAGCACCGAGAAGTCGACCATCAACACCGGCAAGCTCAACGCCGTGTCCAGCGGTGGCGACAGCGCCCCGGTCCAGGCAGCCGGTCCTGCGCCAGTGCCCAAGGCCTGCGCGATCGACGAGCCAGACTGCGAAGCCTGCCAGTAAGGCCAGGCCGAGGCTTCCTGCGGGAAGCCTCTTTTTTGTAGAGCCGTATGCAAGCCTGCGGGTGTAGCGCTGCTGCCCCGCTACCCGATACAAAAGCCGCAGCCACGCCGCTGGGGCCAGCCCGCCACGGGCACCGCTGATTTGCGTGCACCGCACCGCAACCAAGATCTACCGGCCATACTCCACAGATGGCCCTCGAGCAGGAGACTCTCACCATGCTGAGCTGGGACGAATTCGATAAAGAAGATGACGGCGAAATCGCCGCCAAAGGCAATACCCCTGCGCAGGCACACGCCGCCGCCACCCTCGACAAGCTCGACAGCGCCGGCGGTGCCGCGGCCCTGGAAGCTCGCGCCGCCACGGCGTCGGACTCCGAGGCCGTCAAGCGCGCCAAGGCGGCCCTGGACGCCCTGGACGTTGCCGAAGGCCTGGCTGAGCTGGAAGGCTCCTCCGCCCGTGTGGCGGTGGATGAGAAGCGCATGATCAACTGCCGCGCCGACCTCAACCAGCTGGTTCCGTTCAAGTACGACTGGGCCTGGCAGAAGTACCTCGACGGCTGCGCCAACCACTGGATGCCGCAGGAGGTCAACATGACCGCCGACATCGCCCTGTGGAAGAGCCAGGACGGCCTGACCGAGGACGAGCGCCGCATCGTCATGCGCAACCTGGGCTTCTTCTCCACGGCCGACTCGCTGGTTGCCAACAACCTGGCCCTGGCCGTATACCGCCTGATCACCAACCCCGAGTGCCGCCAGTACATCCTGCGCCAGGCCTTCGAGGAGGCGATCCACACCCACGCCTACCAGTACTGCATCGAGTCGCTGGGCATGGATGAAGGCGAGATCTTCAACATGTACCACGAGATCCCGTCGGTCGCGAAAAAAGCGGCCTGGGGCCTTAAGTACACCCGCGCCATCTCCGATCCGGAATTCAACACCGGCACCGTCGAGACCGACAAGGAACTGCTGCGCAACCTGATCGCCTACTACTGCGTGCTGGAAGGCATCTTCTTCTACTGCGGCTTCACCCAGATCCTGTCCATGGGCCGCCGCAACAAGATGACTGGCGTGGCCGAGCAGTTCCAGTACATCCTGCGTGACGAGTCGATGCACTTGAACTTCGGTATCGACGTGATCAACCAGATCAAGATCGAAAACCCGCACCTGTGGGATGCGGCGATGAAGGAAGAAGCCACCCAGATGATCCTGCAAGGGACCCAGCTGGAGATCGAATACGCCCGTGACACCATGCCACGCGGGGTATTGGGCATGAACGCGGCGATGATGGAGGACTACCTCAAGTTCATCGCCAACCGTCGCCTGACGCAGATCGGCCTGAAGGAAGAGTACCCAGGCACGACCAACCCGTTCCCGTGGATGAGCGAGATCATGGACTTGAAGAAGGAGAAGAACTTCTTTGAGACGCGGGTGATCGAGTATCAGACCGGTGGGGCGTTGAGCTGGGATTGATCTTCAAGCGTGTAGGTTTTCACCTCCGACTGAATTTTTTTCACCAACACTAAACTGAACCCTCCTGCTACAAACGATGTTGATTGAGTGCACAATGCCCGGATGAGCTCATTGTGCACTCAATCCTTCTTAAATTTTTCTTATTCAGCCTTTGTACTGAAATCCAGTCATCGCTGAACCCTTCACTGCATCTCCGACAAGTGCTACAGCAGGCCGAAAATCTACGGCCGATGTAGCGGAGGTCACTCACCTGTTGCATGGCAACGAAACGCCATCTGTGCCGACGCGGGTTGTACCGGCGTGGAGAAGCAGCCGGAGCCTTGAAAAAGACCAGAGATCAGCCAGATCTGCGGCTGAAACTCGGTTCTTTCGTCAAATAATGAGCTTCGCGAATGGGTACAAGAGCTTGTTACCTCTTGTTCGCGTGAGGCACCTGTGCGCCCTGCGCCGAAGTGACCAGCATGTTTCATTAAGCATTTCAGGATGTGTCCAGCATAATCGAGGCGATTGATCGCTCAATAATGAACAGATTCATGCTGGAGAACCGTCTATGCCTGCTTCCCCTCCCGCCCGGTCCAAGGCCGCGGCGGTTCTACGTGTCACATCTGGTAACTTCCTCGAACAATTTGACTTCTTCCTGTTCGGTTTCTACGCCACCCAAATCGCTTCAGCTTTCTTCCCAGCCTCCAGCGAATTCGCCTCGCTGATGATGACCTTCGCGGTGTTCGGCGCCGGTTTCCTCATGCGGCCACTGGGGGCGGTGATTCTGGGCGCTTACATCGACGATGTGGGCCGCCGCAAAGGCCTTATCGTCACGCTGTCAATCATGGCGAGTGGCACGCTGCTCATCGTCCTGGTCCCTGGCTTTGCCACGATCGGCTATTGGGCACCCGCACTCGTACTACTTGGCCGCTTGCTGCAAGGCTTCTCCGCCGGTGCTGAACTGGGTGGGGTATCGGTCTATCTAGCCGAAATGGCTACACCGGGTCGCAAAGGGTTCTATACCAGCTGGCAATCCGGCAGCCAACAGGTCGCCATCGTGGTCGCCGCTGCGTTGGGTTACGGACTGAATCAGAGCCTGGCGCCAGCCGAGATCAGCGAGTGGGGCTGGCGAATTCCGTTCGCCGCTGCCTGCCTGATCATCCCGTTCATCTTCTTCTTGCGCCGTAACCTGCAAGAAACCGAAGCGTTCGAGAAGCGTCAGCATCGCCCGACCATGAAGCAAGTGATCGCCACCCTCGGCCGCAACTCATCGGTAGTCATCGCGGGCATGTTGATGGTCGCCATGACCACCAGCGCTTTCTACCTGATCACCGTGTACGCGCCTACCTTTGGTAAGACTGTACTCAACCTGAGCGCAAACGACGCGTTGCTGGTGACGCTTCTGGTAGGCGTGTCCAACTTTATCTGGCTACCCATCGGCGGCACGCTCAGCGACCGTTTCGGTCGTAAACCAATCCTGATCGCCATGACCGTACTCACCTTGTTCACCGCTTACCCGGCACTGTCTTACCTGGCCCATGCGGCAAGCTTCGCGCACATGCTTGAGGTACTGCTGTGGTTCTCCTTCCTCTATGCGATGTACAACGGTGCGATGATCCCGGCGCTCACGGAAATCATGCCAGTCGAAGTGAAGGTAGCGGGCTTTTCCCTAGCCTACAGCTTGGCTACGGCTCTGTTCGGCGGTTTCACACCGGTCATGTCGACCTGGTTGATCCATGAAACCGGTGACAAAGCAGCGCCTGCTTACTGGGTCGCATTTGCTGCACTGTGTGCGCTGTGCTCGACGGTGGTGTTGTATCGTCGAATGGCAAGGAAGGACCGGGTTCCGGTCTGAACCGTCATGAGTCTTGAAGTGCCAGGGACCAGTGTCCCTGGCAGTGCCGTTATCCGCCCAGAGTGGGTCGAGCGCTCGGGCCATACAGGTGGAAAGCAGATGGAAGTGCCAATGGCAACGGCACCAGAGTGGCCGGTGTCACTTCCCCTCAGTCCGCTGTTCACCTTGTAGTTGCAGCGCAAGTCGTTATCCGCGTTAGTGATCACCACCCGGCTCCACCCGCTGCACGGCCACCTGCTGGCGGGTGGCCATGTCGGCCAGGATCACCTCCCCTTCCTGGTGCGTCGGGGTGATCATCAGCGAGCGGACAAAGTGCTCGTTGCCGCCCTTGCGCTCCTGCACGTTCTCGAACGCCACGATGATCGTATCGTTGCGCCAGTTGTTGGAATCGAAACCGCCTGCGGCAACGAACTCGCGGATGTCGCGCACGTCGTTGAAGGTGTTGGCCGGCAGTATCAGCAAACGGCCCTTGAGAAACACCTCGTAGTACTGATGCGTACCCGCCGGCCAGTTGTGGGCGACCACGTGTTCGATGCGCCAGTCGTAGACCGTGTTCTGATAAACCAGCACGCGCTCGACTTTTTGACCGCTGCACGCGGTAAGCCACGGCAACAACAGCGCGGCGAGCCAGGTGCGTGTGAGGCGCTTTTTCATCCAGCGACTTCCTTGCGTAATCTGTTGTAGGCGTTGCAGGCTGGCGGGTAGCCAGCGAATAGTCCAGTACTTTACCAGATACACCCAACTCGCCCATGGGCTGGATAGCAGGTCAATCCAACTGCTGGGCCCTCAGGCTCTGCGCTAGCAGGTCAATGAATGTCCGGACCTTGGTTGAACCGTATTTGCTTTCCCGATGCAGCACGTGAATCGGCCACGGGGCTTCTTCGTATTCAGCCAGGATCACTTGCAGTTGCCCGCTGGCCAGTTCGTCGGCCACTTGGTAGGACAGCAGGCGGGCGATCCCTAGCCCGCCACTGGCGGCGGCAATTGCTCCGTCGTTGCTGGTGACGGTCAACCGTGGCTTGACCCGCACCAAGGTCGATTCGTCGGTCACCCCGAAACGCCAACCCGCGCGCGGTGACAGGTCGGTGGTGCCAATCACTGCATGGCTTGCCAGGTCGGAAGGGTGCTCGGGTGTGCCGTGGCGGGCAAGGTAATCAGGCGAGGCGCACAACATGCGGCGTACCTTGCCTACGCGCAATGCCTTGAGGCCCGAATCCGGCAACGGGCCGATGCGCACGGCCACGTCCATGCCCTCCTCGACCATGTTCACGATACGGTCCAGGAAGAAGGCAGAAACGTCGACCTCCGGAAACCGTTGCAAGTACTGCACGATGCACGGCATGACGAATTTCTTGCCGAACAGGCTCGGGGCGGTGATGGCCAGGTCACCCTTGGGGGTGGCGTTGATGCCGGCAGCGGCTTCGTTGGCCTCATGGATGCTGGCGAGAATGTGCCGGGTGTCCTCCAGGTAGCGGCCGCCGGCTTCGGTCAGGCGCACACTGCGCGTGGTACGCAGCGCCAGCTTGACCCCGAGTTGTTCTTCCAGGGCGACAACAGCACGGGTGACGGCCGCCGGGGAGATATCCAGGCGCCGGGCAGCGGCGGCGAAGCTTTCCAGTTCGCCAACGGCGACGAACACCTTCATCAGGTGGATCTGGTCCATGCGGGCTCCTGGGGGCGGGAATGCGGGCATTATGGTTGATTCGAGGCGCTGGTGCTGCCTGTTCTGGCCGATCAGATATCAAGCATCAGCGCCTGCCCCGGCTCATCCATGTTCGCTGGCACCGCACAACAGATCAGCGCGGTCCCGCTCTCCGGCATTTCGGCCGGGAGGTTAGGGTAATGCACTTGGCCACTGAGCAACCGCGTTTTGCAGGTGCCGCAGGTTCCACCCCGGCAACTGAATTCCGGCGACAGGCCATGTGCTTCGGCCAGCTCCAGCAGTGTGCCGCTGGAGGGTGACCACTGTGCCTGCTTAGCTGATGCTGCAAAATGCACAGCCACTGGCTCGCTGGCAGCAGGCGGCTGTTGCAGCGTCGGCTGGCTGGCGTCGAGGTGGCGGCGAAGGCTTGACGGGCCGAACGCTTCGGCATGAATCCGCGCGTCCGGCACATGCAGGCCACGCAGCCCCTGGTAGAAGTCCTGGGTGAAGTTGCCTGGGCCACACAGGTAGAAGTCGTAGTCATCGAGTGTCAGTGTGGCTTTGACGTGCTCGATACCCAGCCGGCCGGCAAACTGATAATCGCGGCCTGGCCGGGCGTGGTCTTCGGGTTGGCTCAGGGCGCGGTACACATGCAGCAGCCCTGCGGCGTGATGTTGCAAGTGGGTCAGTTCCTTGTGGAATGCCAGATCAGCCAAGCTACGGGCACCTTGGAAAAGATGAATGACCCGAGTCTGCCCCTGCTTCAACTGCTCGCGCAACATGGCCAGCAAAGGCGTGATACCCACGCCAGCGCCAATCAGTACCAGCGGCCGGGTGCTGTTCAAATCGAGCGTGAAACTGCCTACAGGCGGGCGCACCTGCAGTACATCGCCTGCCACGACGCGCTCATGCAGGTACCGCGAAGCGGGCCCCTGGGCTTTGACGCTGATACGCACATGGTCGTCGGAGGGTGCGCTGGACAGGCTGTAGGTGCGGATCAGAGGCGTATGCGGGTCCAGCGGGATTTGCACGGGCACATGTTGCCCTGACGCGAACGTCACTGCGGTAGCGCCAGGTGGCTCAAGGTAGAACGAGCGGATATCGCGGCTTTCCTGCTCTACCCGCAGCACACGCCAGGGTTGCCATTGCGCCTGTTGCGAAGGTTGCAGCAGGCGGGGCCAGGTGCCGGTCGCCAACGTGGTTGGCGCGTAGTCCTTGAATGCCCAACGCAGGCCCACTGCGCCCGGACGCCATACCACCTGCTCGACTTCCAGCGTCCATAGACGCTCGGCACCCTCGAACAGGGTAGTGTCGGGGCTGTCCAGCACCAGCTCGGCACGCCCATACAGTTGCAGCAGGTTGCCGCTGCTGAAGTCGATGAACAATAGCCCAGCCCGGGGGTTTGCCAGCAGGTTGCCCAGGGTATTGAAGTGCAGGTTCCCGGCGTAATCGGGGATGGTCAGCAGGCTCCCTTCAACCCTGACGAAGCCGGGTCGTCCGCCACGGTGGGAGACGTCCACCGCTCGCTGGCCGTCGGCGTGCTCGACATAACTGGCGACGAAGAAGGTATCGGCTGCCTGGATCAGGCTGACGGCATCGGCATCCAGCGCTGTGGAATCGACGCGCCCTTGGGGCAGTTGCGCAACCCGGGTGTAGTCGCGCCGTTGGATGTATTGCGGGCAGTTGCCGAATGACTGAGCCACGGTCACCTGCAACTGCCCCTGGGTGGCCTGTTGGATATGGCCGTTGAGGCGATTTCGCCGACGGGTGTGCAGTTCGATACCCAGCAGACCGACTGCCTGCCCGGCGGCCAGCCCTGGCGTCGCCGGGTCGTCGGCTGGCGGTTGGGTATCGATTATCAGCTCACGTGGATGGGGCGAGCGGATGAAACCTTCCGGCCCCTCCAGTAAGGTCGCCCATGGACGGCCCTGCGCGTCCACGCTGGCGGCAACAATGAACGGCAGCTGGTGGTAGAAGGTGCGGTGCTGATCGGGCATGTAGTCGCGAATGACCTTATGCCCCACCACCTCCATGCGCGCTGCAACACCCACCTTTTCCTGCAGGGTTTTCTCGCCTGGGTGCCAAGGCGATGGGCGATGGTCGAGTGTGTGCTGCATGGCGACGTCCTCCGGGCGACAAGGTGTCAGGCGTTGTTCTGCAGCCCGATCTGAGTACGTGGCATGGCCACGAAGCCGGGCAACGCTTCGATTCGCATCAGCCAGTCGCGCACATTGGCGTAGGGCTCCAGCGACACATTGCCTTCAGGTGCGTGGGCGATGTACGAGTAGTTGGCGATATCGGCGATGGTTGGCGTATGGCCTGCCAGGAACGGTCTTTTGGCCAACTCGGTATCGATCACCTTGAGCAGCGCATGGGCGCGAGCAATGACCTCGTCGGTATTGAATGCCGCGCCGAATACAGTTACCAGGCGCGCGGCGGCCGGACCGAAGGCCAGCGGGCCGGCCGCTACCGATAACCAGCGTTGCACAGCAGCCGCTGCCACTGGATCTTCGGGCAGCCATGCACCGTTGTCGTATTTCTTGGCCAGGTACACCAGGATGGCGTTGGAATCAGCGATCACCGTACCGTTGTCATCGATCACCGGCACCTGACCGAAAGGGTTCAGGGCCAGGAACTCGGGTTGCTTGTGCGCACCTGCTGCCAGGTCCACGAAAACCAGTTCGGTGGGCAACGCAAGCAGAGAAAGCATGAGCTCGATGCGGTGCGCGTGACCGGACTTGGGGAAGTTGTAGAGCTTTATTGGGTTGGACATTGGCATGGCTCCTGGTCAGCGCCGGCATAGCGCTGGTGGAGCCATACTGCATGTATCGGCGTAGGAGCAGAATCAGCGCCTGGAGCAAGCCTCAATTTCGCTGATCGAAACAATGGGCCTGCGTGGCGCTCGCGACAGAAGGTGATTGGAGGTAGAGCCTGTGCTTAGCCTCTACAACGTGGGGAACTGTGGCACCGTATGGCTGCTCGGACCCCAATTCGCTCAGTTCATCAAACTCGCGGGCCTTGATGGCCTTACCGCTGCTTTGAATGGAAGCGATAGAGCTGGCGAACGGCATCGATGACTTGGGGCACGCACTGCTGGATATCCTGTTCGGACATCTGATCCAATAGCTCGACGTTATCTTCCAGCCCATGCAGCGAGATGGCCTTGAGCAGCGCATCCTGTTCTGAAGGCAGGTCAGCCCAACCCGCGACTTGGGTGCCGCGCATGTAGCCAAAGCACCACTCCTCCATGACGACTTCGGTACCCTGATCGCCCTCGCCTTGCTCGAAAAGCGGCTGGAAGCCATCGACATCATCTTCTAAATCTTCGGCAACCTGACCGGCGTAGCGCAACATCAATGCCGTATAGGCCTCTTCGTCAGCAGGCTTCTTGAACTTGGGAACGTGACCGCCGGCTACCGCTGGCAGCCATTCCATAGGCTGGACGGTAGTGGGTGAGCTGGCCAGGGCGGTGAAGAAGCCGTTGAGCTCTGCCAGATTGATGACCGAGTAGTCATTGCCGTAGACGATCAACATGTCTTCAAGGCGATGGAGCTCTTTTTCGGTAAGCGGTAAAAACATGCAGTAGGGTCCTGGCTGTCGGGTATGCGTGCACCCTAACATAAACACCTCCTGCAGAGCGCCTGCGCGCTTCATACGCATCATGTGGGTATGACTGAATAGCGTGCTCACTTCCTTAGCGGCATGGCCGCATGCAGGCGATAACCGAGCGTCACATCATAAAGATCTGTACGCCGATCACGGGGTGCGTCATTCAAGGTATTGCAGGGGGCCGAGCGAGCACTGCTCAGGTCTATATCGGCATAGACGATGGTCTGCTCTTGTGCACTGGCCACTTCGCCAATAGGCCAGCCGTTGGTTCCGGCAATCAGTGAACATCCCAAAAACCGCCTACCTCGCTCGTCACCGATACGATTGGCAGCGGCGATGAAGATATTGTTGATGTGGGCGGCCGTCATGGTCAGGTAGTTGGCCATGCACCGGTCTGCCTGATCGAATAGCGGTGGTGGTGTCCAGACCCAGTTATTGAGGCTGCAGATCAGATCGGCCCCTTGCGCTGCCAGCAGTCGTGGCACTTCCGGGAACCAGATATCACCGCCAATCAACAGACCTATGCGGCCTATCGATGTGTCAAACACTGGAAAGCCCAGGTTACCTGGAGCACACCACAAGTTTTCCTGGGCCCCTAAGTGAGCCTTGCGGTAATGCCCGAGCAAACCGCTCGGGCCGAACAGCACCGCACTGTCATACAGTTTCAATCCATCCTGTTCGACGAATCCGGCAGCCAAGTAGACCTGGTATTGCTCGGCAAGGTCTGCCCAGGCCTGCACGCTAGGGCCGTGCTCAAGTGTTTCGGCGTGAGCAAAGGCTTCTGCCCGCGACACAAAGGTGTAGCCCGTATTGGTGAGTTCGGGCAGCACGATGAGGTTGGCTCCAGCACGAGCGGCGCTGCGTGCCAATGCCACGCTCTTGGCGAGGTTACCAGCGCAATGTTCAAGCCCCACCTGAGGCGCGAACTGGATGACGGCAATGCGTGCCGGGCTGAATGCGGCCATGATGCCTTCCCTCTTTTGATCGTTTAGAAGGAAGCCAGTAGAGCCGGCTTTCGTTGACCGGATACAGTCGGGCGTTTCTGATAAGTCGGTAGGATTCTACGATTCAGATGGTAGGCATGGCCTTACAGATCAAATCACTATTCAGTTGCAATAGCTTTGGATAGCCCCAAAGACAAAACCCCTACCTGCATGCGCAGATAGGGGTTTTGCGAAATGAATCTTGACGATGACCTACTCTCACATGGGGAAACCCCACACTACCATCGGCGATGCATCGTTTCACTACTGAGTTCGGGATGGGATCAGGTGGTTCCAATGCTCTATGGTCGTCAAGAAATTCTGTAGCCAGAATGTCCTGTTGGACAGCCCAGCGAATTCGGATATGTGATGTTTGCGATGCGTTGCGAACTTTCGGCTCATGCCATCTTCACCACCGCAATCTGCAGAAGCAAATTGCTTGGGTGTTATATGGTCAAGCCTCACGGGCAATTAGTATTGGTTAGCTCAACGCCTCACAGCGCTTACACACCCAACCTATCAACGTCGTAGTCTTCGACGGCCCTTTAGGGGATTCAAGATCCCAGTGAGATCTCATCTTGAGGCAAGTTTCCCGCTTAGATGCTTTCAGCGGTTATCTCTTCCGAACATAGCTACCCGGCAATGCCACTGGCGTGACAACCGGAACACCAGAGGTTCGTCCACTCCGGTCCTCTCGTACTAGGAGCAGCCCCTCTCAAATCTCAAACGTCCACGGCAGATAGGGACCGAACTGTCTCACGACGTTCTAAACCCAGCTCGCGTACCACTTTAAATGGCGAACAGCCATACCCTTGGGACCGGCTTCAGCCCCAGGATGTGATGAGCCGACATCGAGGTGCCAAACACCGCCGTCGATATGAACTCTTGGGCGGTATCAGCCTGTTATCCCCGGAGTACCTTTTATCCGTTGAGCGATGGCCCTTCCATGCAGAACCACCGGATCACTAAGACCTACTTTCGTACCTGCTCGACGTGTGTGTCTCGCAGTCAAGCGCGCTTTTGCCTTTATACTCTACGACCGATTTCCGACCGGTCTGAGCGCACCTTCGTACTCCTCCGTTACTCTTTGGGAGGAGACCGCCCCAGTCAAACTACCCACCATACACTGTCCTCGATCCGGATAACGGACCTGAGTTAGAACCTCAAAGTTGCCAGGGTGGTATTTCAAGGATGGCTCCATGAGAACTGGCGTCCCCACTTCAAAGCCTCCCACCTATCCTACACAAGCAAATTCAAAGTCCAGTGCAAAGCTATAGTAAAGGTTCACGGGGTCTTTCCGTCTAGCCGCGGATACACTGCATCTTCACAGCGATTTCAATTTCACTGAGTCTCGGGTGGAGACAGCGCCGCCATCGTTACGCCATTCGTGCAGGTCGGAACTTACCCGACAAGGAATTTCGCTACCTTAGGACCGTTATAGTTACGGCCGCCGTTTACCGGGGCTTCGATCAAGAGCTTCGCTTGCGCTAACCCCATCAATTAACCTTCCGGCACCGGGCAGGCGTCACACCCTATACGTCCACTTTCGTGTTTGCAGAGTGCTGTGTTTTTAATAAACAGTCGCAGCGGCCTGGTATCTTCGACCAGCAAAAGCTTACGGGGCAAGCCCTTCACCTTCGCCGGCGCACCTTCTCCCGAAGTTACGGTGCCATTTTGCCTAGTTCCTTCACCCGAGTTCTCTCAAGCGCCTTGGTATTCTCTACCTAACCACCTGTGTCGGTTTGGGGTACGGTTCCCAGTTATCTGAAGCTTAGGAGCTTTTCTTGGAAGCATGGTATCAACCACTTCGTCGCCTAAAGGCAACTCGTCATCAGCTCTCGGCCTTGAAATCCCGGATTTGCCTAAGATTTCAGCCTACCACCTTAAACCTGGACAACCAACGCCAGGCTGGCCTAACCTTCTCCGTCCCTCCATCGCAATAACTGGAAGTACAGGAATATTAACCTGTTTTCCATCGACTACGCTTTTCAGCCTCGCCTTAGGGACCGACTAACCCTGCGTCGATTAACGTTGCGCAGGAAACCTTGGTCTTTCGGCGTGCGAGTTTTTCACTCGCATTGTCGTTACTCATGTCAGCATTCGCACTTCTGATACCTCCAGCAAGCTTCTCAACTCACCTTCACAGGCTTACAGAACGCTCCTCTACCGCATCACCATAAGGTGATACCCGTAGCTTCGGTGCATGGTTTGAGCCCCGTTACATCTTCCGCGCAGGCCGACTCGACTAGTGAGCTATTACGCTTTCTTTAAAGGGTGGCTGCTTCTAAGCCAACCTCCTAGCTGTCTAAGCCTTCCCACATCGTTTCCCACTTAACCATGACTTTGGGACCTTAGCTGACGGTCTGGGTTGTTTCCCTTTTCACGACGGACGTTAGCACCCGCCGTGTGTCTCCCATGCTCGGCACTTGTAGGTATTCGGAGTTTGCATCGGTTTGGTAAGTCGGGATGACCCCCTAGCCGAAACAGTGCTCTACCCCCTACAGTGATACATGAGGCGCTACCTAAATAGCTTTCGAGGAGAACCAGCTATCTCCGAGCTTGATTAGCCTTTCACTCCGATCCACAGGTCATCCGCTAACTTTTCAACGGTAGTCGGTTCGGTCCTCCAGTCAGTGTTACCTAACCTTCAACCTGCCCATGGATAGATCGCCCGGTTTCGGGTCTATACCCAGCGACTAAACGCCCTATTAAGACTCGCTTTCGCTACGCCTCCCCTATTCGGTTAAGCTCGCCACTGAATATAAGTCGCTGACCCATTATACAAAAGGTACGCAGTCACCTAACAAAGTAGGCTCCCACTGCTTGTACGCATACGGTTTCAGGTTCTATTTCACTCCCCTCTCCGGGGTTCTTTTCGCCTTTCCCTCACGGTACTGGTTCACTATCGGTCAGTCAGTAGTATTTAGCCTTGGAGGATGGTCCCCCCATATTCAGACAAAGTTTCTCGTGCTCCGTCCTACTCGATTTCATTGACAAGAGATTTTCGTGTACGGGGCTATCACCCACTATGGCCGCACTTTCCAGAGCGTTCCACTAATCTCAAATCAACTTAAGGGCTGGTCCCCGTTCGCTCGCCACTACTAAGGGAATCTCGGTTGATTTCTTTTCCTCAGGGTACTTAGATGTTTCAGTTCCCCTGGTTCGCCTCTTGCACCTATGTATTCAGTACAAGATAACCAGCTTGTGCTGGCTGGGTTCCCCCATTCAGAGATCTCTGGATCACAGTCTGTTTGCCGACTCCCCAAAGCTTTTCGCAGGCTACCACGTCTTTCATCGCCTCTGACTGCCAAGGCATCCACCGTATGCGCTTCTTCACTTGACCATATAACCCCAAGCAATCTGGTTATACTGTGAAGACGACATTCGCCGAAAATTCGCACGTTGCTCTTACGAGCAGAACTCACAAATTTTACCTTAGCCTGAATTCCAGCAGTGAAACTGGTCTTCAGTCTATTTCTATCACATATCCGAATTTTTAAAGAACGATCTGACAAAAGTCAGAAATCAACATTCACACCGGAATGTTCATTTCTGTGTTCTGAACAGTGCTGCAAACCTAAAGCCTGAAGGATTGGTGGAGCCAAGCGGGATCGAACCGCTGACCTCCTGCGTGCAAGGCAGGCGCTCTCCCAGCTGAGCTATGGCCCCGTATTCTACGGCTGAACCAAGTAATGGTAGGTCTGGGCAGATTTGAACTGCCGACCTCACCCTTATCAGGGGTGCGCTCTAACCAACTGAGCTACAGACCTATAACAGGGTCGCTTTACAACATCGTCTTTTACAATGAATCAAGCAATTCGTGTGGGAGCTCATCAGCAGGCTGATGTCGTCGATTAAGGAGGTGATCCAGCCGCAGGTTCCCCTACGGCTACCTTGTTACGACTTCACCCCAGTCATGAATCACACCGTGGTAACCGTCCTCCCGAAGGTTAGACTAGCTACTTCTGGTGCAACCCACTCCCATGGTGTGACGGGCGGTGTGTACAAGGCCCGGGAACGTATTCACCGCGACATTCTGATTCGCGATTACTAGCGATTCCGACTTCACGCAGTCGAGTTGCAGACTGCGATCCGGACTACGATCGGTTTTGTGAGATTAGCTCCACCTCGCGGCTTGGCAACCCTCTGTACCGACCATTGTAGCACGTGTGTAGCCCAGGCCGTAAGGGCCATGATGACTTGACGTCATCCCCACCTTCCTCCGGTTTGTCACCGGCAGTCTCCTTAGAGTGCCCACCATAACGTGCTGGTAACTAAGGACAAGGGTTGCGCTCGTTACGGGACTTAACCCAACATCTCACGACACGAGCTGACGACAGCCATGCAGCACCTGTGTCAGAGTTCCCGAAGGCACCCATCCATCTCTGGAAAGTTCTCTGCATGTCAAGGCCTGGTAAGGTTCTTCGCGTTGCTTCGAATTAAACCACATGCTCCACCGCTTGTGCGGGCCCCCGTCAATTCATTTGAGTTTTAACCTTGCGGCCGTACTCCCCAGGCGGTCAACTTAATGCGTTAGCTGCGCCACTAAAATCTCAAGGATTCCAACGGCTAGTTGACATCGTTTACGGCGTGGACTACCAGGGTATCTAATCCTGTTTGCTCCCCACGCTTTCGCACCTCAGTGTCAGTATCAGTCCAGGTGGTCGCCTTCGCCACTGGTGTTCCTTCCTATATCTACGCATTTCACCGCTACACAGGAAATTCCACCACCCTCTACCGTACTCTAGCTTGCCAGTTTTGGATGCAGTTCCCAGGTTGAGCCCGGGGCTTTCACATCCAACTTAACAAACCACCTACGCGCGCTTTACGCCCAGTAATTCCGATTAACGCTTGCACCCTCTGTATTACCGCGGCTGCTGGCACAGAGTTAGCCGGTGCTTATTCTGTCGGTAACGTCAAAATTGCAGAGTATTAATCTACAACCCTTCCTCCCAACTTAAAGTGCTTTACAATCCGAAGACCTTCTTCACACACGCGGCATGGCTGGATCAGGCTTTCGCCCATTGTCCAATATTCCCCACTGCTGCCTCCCGTAGGAGTCTGGACCGTGTCTCAGTTCCAGTGTGACTGATCATCCTCTCAGACCAGTTACGGATCGTCGCCTTGGTGAGCCATTACCTCACCAACAAGCTAATCCGACCTAGGCTCATCTGATAGCGCAAGGCCCGAAGGTCCCCTGCTTTCTCCCGTAGGACGTATGCGGTATTAGCGTTCCTTTCGAAACGTTGTCCCCCACTACCAGGCAGATTCCTAGGCATTACTCACCCGTCCGCCGCTGAATCAAGGAGCAAGCTCCCATCATCCGCTCGACTTGCATGTGTTAGGCCTGCCGCCAGCGTTCAATCTGAGCCATGATCAAACTCTTCAGTTCAATACTGCTTGGGTTTTTAAGAAACCCTAAACTTGGCTCAGCAATCTCAAATGACTATGTGATTTCTCGCATGGCCACTTGTGATGCTGATAATCTTTTTGACTATCAGTCCATACTCACAAGCACCCACACGAATTGCTTGATTCGATTTGTTAAAGAGCGTTTGGCTGAGCGTGTTTCGTCTCAACCGAGGCGCGCATTCTACGCTTTACTCATTGCCTGTCAAGCGTTTATTTTGAAGTTTTTTGAAGCGCCTTACTCGAAGACTTGAAACTTCAACCGCTGACCGACTTCCCCGCTGCGTTACTCGCTGCGAGGTGGCGAATAATACGCGCTTTGAATCTGGAGTCAACCCTTTGATTTAAAAACTTTTGCGCGTGTACCGCCCCACTCCGCGCAACTTAATGAGGCCGCGGTGAATCTGTAGATAAACCCACCACGGAGCGTAGCGGTAATGAGCGAGGCGCAAAGCGAGAAAACCCCGGGCCTGTCTGCAGACGAACAACAGGAGGTCAGCTCCAACCAACCGCCACGTGCGGCAGTGCTGCACGAGACCATCCGGTTGCAGGGCGATCAGGAACTGGAACGAACATTGGCTGCGCTCTGGTGGTCAGCCCTTGCCGCAGGTTTGTCCATGGGGCTGTCACTGATGGCCATGGGTCTTCTGTACTCGCGTCTGCCGGACGGCGAGAGCGCGCAAGTCATCGCCAGTATCGGCTACAGCGCCGGCTTCCTAGCCGTCATCATCGCACGGCAGCAGTTGTTCACCGAGAACACTCTGACCGCCGTCCTGCCGGTGATGACGACGCCAACGCTAGGCAACTTCGGTCGCCTCCTGCGTCTCTGGGGCGTGGTCCTGGCCGGCAACCTGGCCGGTACCTTGCTGGTGGCCTGGGTAATGCTCGAACTGCCCATCTTCGATACCAAGACGGACATCGCGTTCCTGGAAGTGGGGCGCAAGGTGATGGAAAACGACGTCAGCCAGATGTTTGCCAAAGGCATCGTGTCCGGCTGGATGATCGCCACCATGGTCTGGATGATCCCCTCCATGGAGCACGCCAAGATCTGGATCATCCTGGTCATCACCTACCTCATGGCATTGGGCGACTTCACTCATATCGTGGTGGGGTCGGTAGAAGTCTCGTATCTGGTCTGGGCAGGTGAAGAGACCTGGAGTAACTTCCTGCTGCACTTTGCCTTGCCTACGCTGGCCGGCAACATCATCGGCGGCAGTTTCATCTTTGGTCTGATCAGCCATGCCCAGGTGCGCAGCGACAGCGGCAAGTCGCCGTCACAGTTACTCAAAGATGAAAAGCGCTCGCAAACGCCTCAAGACGGTCAGCAAAAGTGAAACGTAGCCTCACGGCGTACGGGTAACATCCCCTCTTCTTCTATAAGGAAGCTGGGCCAAGGCGTGCCAACAACGCCGCCCAGCTTTGCCATCTTCTTTCAGATCCCAGTCAGGCATACTTGCCTCCACTGCTCGCATCACCCGTGATTTGGCTTGCAAGGCCATGTCTCGTGCACCGCCCATGGCCCAGAATACTCGCGCACGTTAAGCAATAAGCGCCCCGATAGAGATCACACCCATGGATACACGCACCGGCAAGGGCCTTTCGTTTGCCAAACGGATTTATCTGCCACGGGTACTGGGCAAGGGTGTGGGGCTTTTCGCGGTAATGGCCGCAGTGGAACCACTGTCTCCCCCCGCCTGGGTTTGGGCATTCATGCTGTTCAACGGCTTGCTGTGGCCACATTTGGCCTATCTGTGGGCGGCCCGGTCCAAAGCCCCCTACCAGGCCGAGCAACGCAACTTTTTTCTTGATTCGCTAATGGGTGGGTTCTGGGCCGGTGCCATGCAGTTCAATCCGCTGCCGACGGTTACCGTTCTATCGATGATCACCATGAACAACGTCGCAGCCGGCGGCAAGGCCTTGGCTATTCGCGCAGGCATGGCGCAAGTGGCAGGCATGCTTACGGCTTGCGTCTTGCTGGGGGCGGGATTTCAACCCGACGCCACCGCCTTTCAGGTCTACGCCTGCCTGCCGATGCTGACGTTGTACCCGGCGGCGCTAGGGTGGGTTTGCTATCGACTGGCAATCAAGCTGGCCGAGCACAAACGCCGACTCAACACCCTCAGCCTGACCGATAGCCTGACCGGGCTGCTCAACCACGGCGCCTGGAAAGACCTTCTGGCGAGGCGTTTTCACGGGTGCAGGAAACAGCGCGGTGAAGCGGTAGTTGCCCTGATCGACATCGATCATTTCAAGACCATCAACGACACCTTCGGCCATGTAGTGGGCGATCAGGTGCTGCGCCAGGTGAGCATCGAGTTGCTCGGCGCCCTGCGCGAGGGCGACAAGGCCGGTCGCTACGGGGGTGACGAGTTTTGCGTGATACTGCCGAGCACCACCGAAGCCCAGGCCTGCCAGGCCATGGAGCGCCTGCGCGAGCGCGTGGCGGCCTACCGCGACCCGCAGACACCGCACCTGCGCATCAGCTTGAGCATTGGCCTGTGCCCGTTCGACCCCTCGTTGGAGACGCCGGACGGCTGGTTACGCCAGGCGGACACCGCTTTGTATGTAGCCAAGCGCAACGGCCGGGATCGCGTCATGGCCACTCATCGTGCCGATACCAGCGTGACGCCTTCTGCCGAGCCCCCCGCCTTCATATCGCTGGCGCGATGACGCCTGCCGGGTGCAAGCGCCGCTCGGCCACAATCTCCGGCAGGTCGTGCCGACGTAGGTAAGCCCTCAGCGGCTCACTCACATTCAGCCGCTCATCCATGCGTTGCTCCAGCAACAGGCCCAGCCGCTCGCGACACAAGGCCATGCGATGCCCCTGCTCAGGTCGCCATACGAACTCGTTGCACGGCATGATGCTGTCGTCGGCGATATCCATGCCGAAGGCATCCTCGGAGAAACGCACGATATAGAGGCCACGTTTACCGTGAAAGCCGACGAAGCCCTTGAGCTGCTCGGCTGCATTGCAGATATCCTGGGATGTAATAGTCATGCCCCACCTCACGATGAATGGAACGCGCTGCGCAGTCATCAAACGCAAATGCTTGCCGCTGCCAGCCACGCCCGCGCGTAACGGCCCACGTCGCCGGAACAAATGCCAGGCAAAAAAATGGGCGACCGAAGTCGCCCTAAATGCCTTGCGTGCTCGTGAATCGAGAAGGTCAAGGGCGCTTGCGCTTGCTCGAGTCCTTCCAGATGAAAATGCCTAGACCGGCGAAGAAAGCCACCATCAACCCCACCGTTACCACCCCTGCGATAACCACGTTGTCGAAGAACATGCCGACCTCTCCATTTGTTTGCCGTTGTCCGATGGGAGAACAGTAACCAATGCCAGACGGGAGAAAATTGACCAGGGTCAATGACGCCCGGGGACGGGCGCGCGGGGCGGGTGCAGGGTTGACCTGCGTCAAGCATCAGCGCTTCTTGGGCTTGCGCTTGGACTTCTTCTTGGCAGCATTCAAGGGCAGTGCCTGCTCGAAGGCATCGCGCATCTCGTTCAGGCGCTTTTCCTTGATGTCATGCACGCGGCGTGCACGTTCGGCATCGAAGTCAATGAGATTGTCTTGGCTCATACTGGGCTCTACACGCTACGGATACTGCATGATGGGGCCAGAACCAGACGCTTGCCAGTCCCGTTTCATACTTCGATGTCCACCAGCAGCCCCTGGCGCACGGGCTCGCCCATCAAGGGCACCACTGGCACGGTATTGTCGGCGTTGACCTCATTGCCCGGCAACGCGTCGAATCGCTCATCGTGACCTTTGCCTTTACCCTCGCGTTGCTGCTGTCGGCGCTGCTCCTCGCGCAGCAGCAACTGCTGATGCTGCGGGTCACGCTGGCGCTTGAGGTCGATTGCACTTTCACCGGACGCAGGCTGCGCCGGCACTACCGGCTTTATATCCGGGGTCGGTTTGACCGGGTCCTGCTGCGAGG
This sequence comes from Pseudomonas sp. SGAir0191, assembly GCF_002812565.2. NCBI lineage: Bacteria > Pseudomonadati > Pseudomonadota > Gammaproteobacteria > Pseudomonadales > Pseudomonadaceae > Pseudomonas > Pseudomonas sp. SGAir0191. The sequence goes on along the minus strand of NZ_CP025035.2, from coordinate 1,268,437 downwards.
TGACCGGGGCAGCGCTGAGCGGAATGATCGGTGGCAGCATGGCGGTTCTCCTGTACCCCTGTATCGGCAGCCCTGCTGCTGCCTTGAAGTCATGGACAACATTTAGCCCGGTTCGTCCGCCGCCTCATCCTGGTCCTGCAAGGCGGTTTCGCTCCAGGGACGCTGGTAGACCTGCTGCCACACTGCATCCATATGGGCCCGAACCCAGGCCGGGGCGGCCTTGAGCGAGGCACTGTCCTGGCGCTCGCCGCCGATCGGGTCTTCGCCTGCCGGGGTGATCAGCGACTGGCCCGTGATGCTGTAGACCCTTTGCCCGTCCCGCATCTCGATGGCGATGTCATGGGGCTCGACACCTCCTCCGCAGAACGCATGGCTGGCCACCGTCACCTCGGCCGCACCGTTCTGGTCGAGGTCGGCCACGCCGCTGACATCGGTGTAGAAATCCACATCCAGGTCCAAACCCGGACACGTGGTTTGCTGATCGATCTGCCAGCGCGCCTGGAAGGCTTCCTGCGCTTTGCTTCGGCCGTACAAGGTGGCCTTGAGCACGACCTTATCCACTTCCTGCTCACTTTCAGGGTCGCTGGCCTGGCCATCGACACGGCTCAAGACCAACAGCCCTTCGCCGTCCCTGTCCCGGTAGTGCACACTCTTGAGCGGTGCCTGTACGCCCAGCACCTCCAGTTGCTCCATGGGGATAGGCGGCAACATTTCGAAGGTCTTCGGCTTGCATCCTGCCAGGAGCAAACCGCCGACCGTGAGGCTCAAGACAACGCAAAGAGGCTTGGCAGGCATGGGATGCAGAACCCTCGTCGGCACGGCAGGAAGCGACGAAACGGCTAGACTGATGCACCGGCCGAGACCGTTCGGCACCCTCAGGTGCACTCGGCACTTTGGTCTGCCCGGCCGATCCGTTAACATAATCGGCTTTTTCATCGCGGGAGTGCAGGCAGTATGGCGCAGCAGTATCAACCGGGGCAACGCTGGATCAGCGACAGCGAGGCAGAGCTCGGCCTGGGTACCATCCTGGCGCAGGATGGCCGCCTCCTGACCGTCCTCTACCCGGCCACTGGCGATACCCGCCAATATTCCCTGCGCAATGCGCCGCTGACACGCGTGCGCTTCTCGCCAGGTGACCAGATCACTCACTTCGAAGGTTGGAAGTTGACCGTGCGGGAAGTCGAGGACATCGACGGCCTAATGGTCTATCACGGGCTCGACGGGCAGAATCAGCCCCGGACGATGCCGGAGACCCAGCTGTCGAACTTCATCCAGTTCCGCCTGGCCAGCGACCGCCTGTTCGCCGGCCAGATCGACCCGCTGTCCTGGTTCAGCCTGCGCTATAACACCCTGCAGCATACCAGCAAGCAGATGCAGTCCACGCTGTGGGGCCTGGGCGGCTGCCGTGCCCAGCCCATCGCCCACCAGTTGCACATCGCCCGCGAAGTGGCCGACCGCAGCGCACCTCGCGTACTGCTCGCCGACGAAGTGGGCCTGGGCAAGACCATCGAGGCAGGCCTGGTGATTCATCGCCAACTGCTGACCGGCCGCGCCAGCCGGGTGCTGATCCTGGTACCCGAGAACCTCCAGCATCAATGGCTGGTGGAGATGCGCCGGCGCTTCAACCTGCAGGTCGCCCTGTTCGATGCCGAACGGTTCATTGAAAGTGATGCCAGCAACCCCTTCGAGGACGCCCAGCTCGCGCTGGTCGCGCTGGAGTGGCTGGTCGACGACGAGAAAGCCCAGGATGCGCTGTTCGCGGCGGGCTGGGACCTGATGGTGGTCGATGAGGCGCACCACCTGGTCTGGCACGAGGAACACGCCAGCGCCGAATATGCACTGGTCGAACAGCTGGCTCAGGTCATTCCCGGCGTGCTGCTGCTCACTGCAACCCCTGAACAATTGGGCCAGGACAGCCATTTCGCGCGTCTGCGCCTGCTCGACCCCAACCGTTTCCATGACCTGGCGGCCTTCCGCGCCGAAAGCGAGCATTACCGCCCGGTGGCCGAGGCGGTGCAAGAGCTGCTGGACGAGGGACGCTTGTCGCCAAAGGCCCACGCCACCATCCAGGGTTTCCTCGGGGCCGAGGGCGACGCACTGCTCGCGGCGGTCAACGACGGAGACAGCCAGGCCAGCGCCCGACTGATCCGCGAACTGCTCGATCGCCATGGCACCGGACGCGTGCTGTTCCGCAACACCCGCGCCGCCATCCAGGGGTTCCCTGAGCGGCAGTTGCACCCTCACCCACTGCCCAACCCAGAGCAGTACGCCAGCTTGCCCGAGGGCGAACACGCCGAGCTTTACCCTGAGGTGGCGTTCCAGTCCCAGGCGGACCAGGCGCAGGAAGAGCGCTGGTGGCGCTTCGACCCGCGGGTCGACTGGCTGATCGACACCTTGAAAATGCTCAAGCGCACCAAGGTGCTGGTCATTTGCGCCCATGCCGAGACCGCCATGGACCTGGAAGACGCCCTGCGCGTGCGTTCCGGGATTCCGGCTTCGGTCTTCCACGAGGGCATGAGCATCCTGGAGCGCGACCGCGCGGCGGCCTACTTCGCCGATGAAGAATTCGGCGCCCAGGTGCTGATCTGCTCGGAAATCGGCAGCGAGGGGCGCAACTTCCAGTTCGCTCATCACCTGGTGATGTTCGACTTGCCTGCCCACCCCGACCTGCTCGAACAACGTATCGGCCGTCTGGACCGTATCGGCCAGAAGCACACCATCGAGTTGCACGTACCGTACCTGCAAGGCACGCCGCAAGCGCACCTGTTCCAGTGGTACCACGAAGGGCTCAACGCCTTCCTCAACACCTGCCCCACCGGTAACGCCCTGCAGCATCAGTTCGGCCCCCGCCTGCTGGCACTGCTCGACAGCGATGACAGCAAGGCCTGGGACAGCCTGGTCAACGAAGCGCGTAGCGAACGTGAGCGGCTCGAAGCCGAGCTGCATACCGGCCGTGACCGCTTGCTCGAACTCAATTCCGGCGGCGCCGGAGAGGGTGAAGCGCTGGTGGAGGCCATCCTCGAGCAGGACGATCAGTTCGCCCTGCCGATCTACATGGAAACCCTGTTCGATGCGTTCGGTATCGACAGTGAAGACCATTCGGAAAACGCGCTGATCCTAAAGCCCAGCGAGAAGATGCTCGATGCCAGCTTCCCCTTGGGCGATGACGAAGGTGTGACCATCACCTATGACCGCGGCCAGGCGCTGTCGCGTGAAGACATGCAGTTCCTGACCTGGGAGCACCCGATGGTGCAAGGCGGCATGGACCTGGTGCTGTCCGGCTCGATGGGCAATACCGCTGTGGCGCTGATCAAGAACAAGGCGCTCAAGCCTGGGACCGTGCTGCTCGAGTTGCTGTTCGTCAGCGAGGTGGTCGCGCCGCGCAGCTTGCAACTGGGCCGGTACCTGCCGCCAGCCGCCCTGCGCTGCCTGCTTGATGCCAACGGCAATGACCTGGCTTCGCGGGTCGCATTCGAGACCCTGAACGATCAGCTCGAAAGCGTACCCCGTGCCAGTGCCAACAAGTTCGTCCAGGCACAGCGCGACGTGCTTGCAAAGCGTATCGGCAGCGGCGAAGAAAAGATCGTCCCGCTACACGAGCAACGGGTGGCCGAAGCCCAACGACGCCTGGCCGCCGAGGCCGACGAAGAGCTCGCACGCCTGGTGGCACTGCAAGCGGTCAACCCAAGCGTGAGGGACAGTGAAATCGACGCGTTGCGCAAGCAGCGCGAAGAGGGCCTGGCCATGTTGGCCAAAGCAGCGCTGCGCCTTGAAGCGATCCGCGTGCTGGTCGCAGGCTGACCGCAGCGGGCCCGCCTGACCTGCAGCGGCCTAACCCGTCCTGGGATGAGGCCGCTGCAGGTCAGACCGTCCCTACCGCGCGTTTGGTCAGCACCTAGTCCTGGCGTTTGACTCGATACTGCTCGACCAATGTCGAAGGGTCCTGGTCCAGGTAACCCTGACTGCCGTGCAAGCGCATCAATTGGGCAGCCAGACCCGTCAGCGGCGTCGCCGCGCCCTGTTCGCGTGAAAACTTCACGGCACCATCCAGGTCCTTGAGCAGCGTTCGCACATGCCACTTGATGGGAGCGAAACGGCTTTCTGCCATCTGCGGGGCCAATATCTGCAAAGGCTTGGAATCGGCAAATCCGCCTGCCAGGGCCTGGGCGATCAACCCGGCGTCCACCCCGGAACGCTCGGCCAGCGCGATGACCTCGGCAATGACCAGGGCATTGCACGCCACGATCATCTGATTGCAGGCCTTGGTCACCTGACCAGCGCCAACGCCTCCCATGTGCGTCACCCGCTGACCAAGCACCTCCAGCACTGGGCGAGCACGCGCCAGGTCAGCCTCATCCCCGCCCACCATGATGGCCAGGGTACCTGCCTGCGCGCCCGCCGTGCCGCCGGACACCGGGGCATCCAGCCAGGCCATCCCACACAAGGCGCCCAGTTGGGCTGCCATTTCCCGGGTAGCGCCAGGCTCCAGGCTGGAAAAATCCACCAGTAGCTGGCCCTGCCGCCCGCCTGCAGCAACGCCCCGATCGCCAAATACCACCTCGCGCACCACGGCGGTATCGGCCAGGCATAGCAATACCATGTCCACCTGCCGTGCAAGCTCGGCGGGGCTTGCGGCCAGTCGTGCGCCTGCGGCAACCAGCGCCTGGCATTTTTCCGGGCTGCGGTTCCATACCCACAGCCGATAGCCGGCCGCCAGCAGGCGCTTGCACATCGGCAGGCCCATCAGACCGACACCAGCGAAACCAAGTGAAGGTAATGCGTTGCTCATCAGGTACTCCTGGCTGAAAAAGGGGCTGGGGCAACGCCGCGCTGCGTGACTGTGGCGATGACCACCTTTACGCATGCCGTAAACTGTTACCGCCACGCCGAATTGTTACTTACCTCTACCTCAATTGAGCAATCACGAGCACCCAAAAGAGGCGCCTGCGCGTTTTCGCGCACCAAAAAAGCACAAGGCTGCTATTCACTGCCTGACTTGAATGACGATGAACGGCGACACGACCACCGCCCAGATCTCTGGATCGCGGGTTTGCAGTTCACTGGCCTGTTCTGCCGTCACCGGGCCGACAGTGCCATCAGTGCGCCACTTATCGAAGAGATCACTGCGGTTTTCGGCCATTGCCGTGGCCACGGTGATCAGATCCAGGGCGGGATCGACCCAAATCAGGTCACCTTTTGCCCAGAACCTTTCCAGGGCTTTCCACTCGATGGTGGCGGTCTCTCCGAGCAATTTGGCATAGAGGGTGCTTGTTCGATCAGTCATGGGAATATCCGCTGGAAATCTGGCTTTGAAAGGGCCGGCATTTTTGCAGAAAAACCTGGTTTCAAATATGCAATTGGCTGGCAGGCCGCGTCTTTTCGAAGTGCGACTACCAAGATAGGCCATCTGATGGCGCCTTTTTGTACTTTAGTGTCAAGCAAGCGACAACCGTGAAACCAGGCGCTTTTTGCCCGCTTTTCAAGCGCGCAGACAGCGCTCTACACTGTACCGGTACAGTTCCGGGACATGTTCCGGGGAAGGTGGGCTTGCGCGTTGGCATGACCACGCCGCAACCCGCCTGGTCTGTAGCCCTGGCCGCCAGGACTATAAGAATTACAACAGAATGAGTGGAGCACTATGATCAAGATTTCCAAGCTGTTCGCCGCAATGGTTCTGGCCGGGGTAGCCAGCCATTCGTTTGCCGCCGATACCATCAAGATCGGGATTGCCGGGCCCAAGACCGGCCCTGTGACCCAGTATGGCGACATGCAGTTCATCGGTGCCAAGCAAGCCATCAAGGACATCAACGCCGCAGGCGGTGTCGATGGCAAGATGCTCGAAGCCAAGGAATACGACGACGCCTGCGACCCTAAACAGGCCGTGGCCGTCGCCAACAAAGTGGTCAACGACGGCGTCAAGTTCGTCATCGGCCACCTGTGCTCCAGTTCCACCCAGCCAGCGTCCGACATCTACGAAGACGAAGGCGTGATCATGATCACCCCGGCGGCAACGTCCCCGGAAATCACCTCCCGCGGCTACAAGCTGATCTTCCGCACCATCGGCCTGGACAGCGCCCAAGGCCCTGCCGCCGGCAACTACATCGCCGACCACGTCAAGCCCAAGGTGGTCGCGGTACTGCACGACAAACAGCAGTACGGTGAAGGCATCGCCACGGCCGTCAAACAGACCCTGGAGCAAAAAGGCACCAAGGTTGCCGTGTTCGAAGGCCTCAACGCCGGCGACAAGGACTTCTCGTCCATCATCCAGAAGCTCAAGCAGAACAACGTCGATTTCGTGTATTACGGCGGCTACCACCCAGAGCTGGGCCTGATCCTGCGTCAAGCGCAGGAAAAAGGCCTGAAAGCCAAGTTCATGGGCCCGGAAGGCGTGGGTAACGACTCCATTTCGCAAATCGCCCAGAATGCCTCCGAAGGCCTGCTGGTCACCCTGCCCAAGTCGTTCGATGCCGACCCTGAGAACAAGAAGATCGTCGACGCGATCAAGGCTGACGGCAAGGACCCGAGCGGCCCGTTCGTCTTCCCTGCCTACTCGGCCGTCGAGCTGATCGCCCAAGGCATCAAAGCCGCGAAATCCGAGGACACCGACAAGGTGGCCGAGGCCATCCACAGTGGCTCGTTCAAGACCCCTACCGGCACCCTGACCTATGACGACAAGGGTGACCTCAAAGACTTCAAGTTCGTGGTTTACGAATGGCACTTCGGCAAACCGAAGACTGAAGTCTCCCCTCAGTAACAAGCGTGACTAATAGCTGACCGAGAAGCCCACTGTGCGAGCAGTGGGCTTTGTTTTACGAGGTTCATGGGCCCGCCCCCGCGATCCGGGGATGGGCTCACCTGAAAATCTTAAAACCGTCACCCGCGGTTTCCTGGCCGTACCCCGGCCAGCGAAATGCAAATCAGGTTTTTAGGAGCGCTGTAATGCCTGAGATCTACCATTTCTTCCAACAACTGGTTAATGGATTGACCATCGGCAGCACCTATGCCTTGATCGCCATCGGCTACACGATGGTGTACGGCATCATCGGCATGATCAACTTCGCCCACGGCGAGGTCTACATGATCGGCTCGTATGTGGCGTTCATCGCCTTGGCGGGTCTGGCCATGATGGGTATTCATTCGCTGCCGATCCTGATGACCGTTGCCTTCGTCGCGACCATTTTCGTGACCAGTGCCTATGGCTACAGCATCGAACGGGTTGCCTACCGTCCACTGCGCAACAGTAACCGGCTGATTCCGCTGATTTCTGCCATCGGTATGTCGATTTTCCTGCAGAACACCGTGCTGTTGTCCCAAGACTCCAAGGACAAGTCCATTCCCAACCTGATTCCGGGCAGTTTCTCGTTCGGACCAGGCGGCGCAGAAGAAGTCCTGGTGTCCTACATGCAAGTGCTGGTGTTCGTGGTAACACTGGTGGCCATGACCCTGCTGACCCTGTTCATCTCCCGTTCGCGACTGGGCCGCGCATGTCGCGCCTGCGCCGAGGACATCAAGATGGCCAACTTGCTGGGCATCAACACCAACAACATCATCGCCCTCACCTTCGTCATCGGTGCTGCCCTGGCGGCCGTCGCGGCCGTGCTGCTGAGCATGCAATACGGGGTCATCAACCCTAACGCCGGCTTCCTGGTTGGCCTGAAGGCCTTTACCGCCGCGGTGCTAGGCGGTATCGGCAGCATTCCGGGCGCCATGCTCGGTGGGCTGGTGCTGGGTGTGGCCGAAGCGTTCGGCGCCGACATCTTCGGCGACCAGTACAAGGACGTCGTGGCATTCGGCTTGTTGGTTCTCGTCCTGTTGTTCCGGCCGACCGGCATCCTAGGCCGCCCGGAGGTTGAAAAAGTATGAACAAGAATCTCAAACCGGCGTTTTTCAGCGCCTTGCTGGTATGGGCCGTGGCCTTCCCGGTGCTGGGCCTGAAGCTGAGCATCGACGGCATCAGCCTGGTGGTGCATAGCCAGGGCTCGTTCACTATCAGCATCATCGCCGTGTGCTCGGTGCTGATGTTCCTGCGCGTGCTGTTCGACCGGCAGTGGAGCTCGGTGATGAGCCGTCGCTCGGACCGCAAGCTGATTCCACCTGCGCTTAGCAACTACCTGACCCTTCCCAAAACCCAGCGCTGGGTGATTCTTGGGCTGGTCGTGGTGGCCCTGATCTGGCCCTTCTTCGGCTCGCGCGGCGCGGTCGACATCGCCACCCTGATCCTGATCTACGTGTTGCTCGGCCTTGGCCTGAACATCGTGGTCGGCCTGGCCGGGTTGCTGGACCTGGGGTATGTGGGCTTCTACGCCGTGGGTGCCTACAGCTACGCCATGCTGTCGCACTATCTGGGGTGGAGTTTCTGGGTCTGCCTGCCGATTGCCGGACTGATGGCCGCCACCTTTGGCTTCCTGCTCGGTTTTCCGGTGTTGCGCCTGCGGGGGGACTACCTGGCGATCGTGACGCTGGGCTTCGGCGAGATCATTCGCCTGTTCCTGCGTAACCTCACCGACTGGACCGGTGGCCCCAACGGCATCAGCAACATTCCCAAACCCGAATTCTTCGGCCTTACCTTCGAGCGACGCGCCGCCGAGGGCATGCAGACCTTCCACGAGTATTTCGGCCTGCCCTACAACTCGATCAACAAGGTCATCTTCCTGTACCTGGTTGCACTGTTGCTGGCACTGCTTGCGCTGTTCGTGATCAACCGCTTGTTGCGCATGCCCATCGGCCGTGCCTGGGAAGCGTTGCGCGAAGACGAGATCGCCTGCCGTGCCCTGGGCCTGAACCCCACCGTGATCAAGCTCTCGGCCTTCACCCTGGGTGCCTGCTTCGCAGGCTTTGCCGGCAGCTTCTTTGCTGCTCGCCAAGGCTTGGTGACGCCGGAATCGTTCACGTTCATCGAGTCGGCCATCATCCTGGCCATCGTGGTGCTCGGCGGCATGGGCTCGCAGCTTGGCGTGATCCTCGCTGCCATCGTCATGATCCTGCTGCCGGAGCTGATGCGCGAATTCAGTGAATACCGGATGCTGATGTTCGGTGCGCTGATGGTGCTGATGATGATCTGGCGTCCGCAAGGTCTGCTGCCAATGCAACGTCCCCACATGGAGCTGCGTCGATGAGCCGCGAAATTCTGCAAGTCAGCGGCCTTAGCATGCGCTTCGGCGGCTTGTTGGCGGTCAATGGCGTAGGCCTGACCGTCAAGGAAAAACAAGTGGTGGCGCTGATCGGTCCGAACGGCGCCGGCAAGACCACGGTGTTCAACTGCCTGACCGGTTTCTACCGGCCCAGCGGCGGCACCATCCTGCTCGATGGCGAGCCCATCCAAGGCCTGGCCGGGCACCAGATCGCGCGCAAAGGGGTGGTACGCACCTTCCAGAACGTGCGCCTGTTCAAGGAAATGACGGCGCTGGAAAACCTGCTGATCGCCCAGCACCGGCACTTGAACACCAACTTCTTCGCCGGGCTGTTCAAGACCCCGGGGTTTCGCCGCAGTGAAAAGGAAGCCATGGAGCGGGCGCAGTACTGGCTGGACAAGGTCAATTTGACCGAATTCGCCAACCGCACCGCCGGCACCCTCGCCTACGGCCAGCAACGGCGCCTGGAAATCGCCCGCTGCATGATGACCCGCCCGCGGATCATCATGCTCGACGAGCCGGCTGCCGGGTTGAACCCGAAAGAGACCGAGGACCTCAAGGCATTGATTGCCTATCTGCGTGAATCACACAACGTGACCGTGCTGCTGATCGAGCATGACATGAAGCTGGTGATGAGCATTTCCGATCACATCGTGGTCATCAACCAGGGCACGCCCCTGGCCCACGGTACGCCCCAGGAAATCCGCGACAACCCTGAAGTGATCAAAGCCTACCTGGGGGAAGCGTAAATGCTGAAGTTCGAGAACGTTTCCACTTTCTACGGCAAGATCCAGGCGCTGCACAGCGTCAACGTGGAGATCAACCAGGGCGAAATCGTCACCCTGATCGGCGCCAACGGCGCGGGCAAATCCACTTTGCTCATGACCCTGTGCGGTTCACCCCAAGCCCACAGCGGCAGCATCAAGTACCTGGGCGAGGAACTGGTCGGGCAGCCCTCCTCGCACATCATGCGCAAGAGCATTGCCGTGGTGCCCGAAGGCCGCCGGGTGTTCGCCCGGCTGACCGTCGAGGAGAACCTGGCCATGGGCGGGTTCTTCACCGACAAGGGTGACTATCAGGCGCAGTTGGACAAAGTGCTCCAGCTGTTTCCGCGCCTGAAGGAGCGTTATGCCCAGCGCGGCGGCACCATGTCCGGGGGCGAGCAGCAGATGCTGGCCATCGGGCGTGCCCTGATGAGCAAACCCAAGTTGCTGCTGCTCGACGAACCCTCCCTGGGCCTGGCACCGATCATCATCCAGCAGATCTTCGACATCATCGAACAGCTGCGCCGTGATGGCGTGACAGTGTTCCTGGTAGAACAGAACGCCAACCAGGCGCTGAAGATCGCCGACCGGGCCTATGTGCTGGAGAATGGGCATGTGGTGATGCAGGGTACGGGCGAAGGGCTGCTGACCGATCCAAAAGTGCGTGACGCCTATCTAGGCGGTTGATGCCAGCGGGGCCTGCCAGGGCCCCGTTGTCTTGACACTGCACGCTTGCCCCCCGTTTCACGATCAAACAAGACCGACTGCACACAAGTGGCAGCCGTCTATTTCTCTTCGCCGGGCTTGTGTTGCCCCTGCCTGCCTCAGTAACGTGACGGCCTCTCGAACACCGGAGCCCGTCATGCGCCTGACCCCTTCCCTGCTACTGACCGCCTTGTTGCCCCTGTTCGCGGGCTGCCAGCTCCTGGCCGAAAAACCCGCCGACCCTGATATCGGCAGCACCCGCATGCAAGGCCAGGTTCACGCTGCCGGTGGGCAGTTGCTATTCAAGCCCTGCAACGAACCCCGCAGCTTCGTCATCAACGATGCCGCCGCCACGGGTATCCTGCAGGAAGCGGCTAACCTTGCAACCGGTGCCAACGACACCCTGTTCGCCGACGTGCGTGGCCGGCTTACAGGCAGCAAGCAGGCCAATACCGATGGGCAACTGGACCTGCGCCGCCTGTACCGCCTCGAACACGCCAGCAATGGGTGCATCGACCCCAACTTCAAGCAGCTCACCCTGCGAGCCGGTGGCCACAAGCCTGACTGGGACGTCAAGGCCAATAGCCGGGGCATGGTGCTCAACCGTGCTGACCAACCCCCGCTTGCCCTGCCCTTTCTGGAGGAGCAGGTACCCGGTGGCGGCTTGACGCTGACCAGCGAAGCCAATGGGCAGCGCGTCGAACTCTGGCTGGCGCCACAGCGCTGCATGGACCCGGCCACGGGCGCGTTCAACCATCTGCGCGCCGAGCTGCGCATTGATGGCACGACCCTGCAAGGCTGCGGTTATTACGGTGGCGCGCGCGATGACTGATGACCGGGCGGCTTAATCCTGCCAGTCGAGGCGGCTAAAGCTTTATACTTGGCGGTTTGTGTTAAGCCGCCGGCCGCCCATGGCCGGGATACTGGACCCTGCCATGCTACGAATCACCGAACTCAAGCTGCCCCTGGACCATCCCGATGAAGCACTGCGCGAGGCCATCGTCCAGCGCCTGGGCATCCGCGACGAGCAGCTGATCAGCTTCAACCTGTTCAAGCGCAGCTACGATGCGCGCAAGAAGAACACCGAACTGCTGTTCATCTACACCATCGACCTGCATGCCAGCAACGAAGAAGAGTTGCTGCGCAGGTTTGCCGACGACCATAACGTTGTGCCCGCGCCGGACGTGACCTACAAGTATGTCGCCCATGCCCCTGAGGGCCTGGGCGCACGACCCATCGTGGTGGGACTGGGCCCGTGCGGGATTTTCGCCGGCTTGCTGCTGGCGCAGATGGGCTTCAAGCCGATCATCCTCGAACGCGGCAAGGAAGTGCGCCAGCGCACCAAGGACACTTGGGGCCTGTGGCGCAAGAGCGTGCTCAACCCCGAGTCCAACGTGCAGTTCGGCGAAGGCGGTGCCGGGACATTCTCCGACGGCAAGCTGTACAGCCAGATCAAGGACCCGCAGCATCACGGCCGCAAGGTGTTGGAGGAGTTCGTCAAGGCCGGCGCGCCTGACGAGATCTTGTACATCAACAAGCCGCACATCGGCACCTTCCGCCTCACCGGCATGGTCGAGCAGATGCGCCAGGAAATGATCGCCCTGGGGGCCGAGGTTCGTTTCGAACAAAAGGTCACCGAGCTGCTGATCGAAGAAGGTCAGGTTCAGGGCGTGGTGCTTGAAAGTGGGGAGCAGCTGCTTTCACGGCATGTAGTTCTGGCATTGGGCCATAGCGCCCGGGACACCTTCCGCATGTTGCATGCGCAGGGTGTGTACATGGAAGCCAAACCGTTTTCCGTCGGTTTCCGCATCGAGCACCCGCAATCGTTGATCGACAAGGCGCGCCTGGGCAAGTATGCAGGTCACCCCAAGCTGGGTGCGGCGGACTACAAGCTGGTGTATCACGCCAAGAACGGGCGGTCGGTCTACAGCTTCTGCATGTGCCCAGGCGGCACGGTAGTGGCCGCCACCAGTGAACCCGGCCGCGTCGTCACCAATGGCATGAGCCAGTACTCACGCAACGAACGCAATGCCAACTCCGGCATCGTCGTCGGCATCGACCCGGAACGGGACTACCCCGGCGGCCCGCTGGCCGGCATCGAGTTGCAAGAGCGCCTGGAAGCGCACGCCTACGTCATGGGCGGGAGCAACTACCAGGCACCGGCTCAGCTGGTGGGCGATTTCGTGGCTGGCAAGCCTTCGACCGCACTGGGCAGTGTCGAGCCGTCCTATAAGCCTGGCGTGACCCTGGGTGACCTGGCGCCAAGCCTGCCGGCCTTCGCCATTGAGGCAATACGCGAGGCCTTGCCCGCCTTTGATCGGCAAATCAAGGGCTATAACCTGCATGACGCGGTGTTGACCGGGATCGAGACCCGCACCTCTTCGCCGCTTCGCATCACGCGGGGCGACGACTTCCAGAGCCTGAACGTGAAGGGGCTGTTCCCTGCCGGCGAAGGGGCGGGCTATGCAGGTGGCATTCTGTCTGCAGGGGTTGATGGCATTCGGGTTGCTGAAGCGGTGGCCAAGGCCATGCTGGCCCAGTAACAAGCCCTGAAATGCCGGTATAAAAAACCCGACCAGGCCAGAAGCCTGATCGGGTTTTTTCAGGGCGTTGATCAGTGCGAGACGCGGCTGGTGCCATCGACCGTCATGATGCGCACACGGTCGCCCACCCGGAAAATCTCGTTTTCCTGCACGGATTGCACGTAGGCGCGCATGCTGCCGTCGTCTTCGCGCACCGTGATCTCCACACCCTGGGTACGGGTGATGCCCTCTTCGGCGGCCGAGCCGGCCAGGCCACCGGCAACGGCACCAATCACGGCAGCGACGATGCTGCCACGCCCGCCACCGACGGCGCTGCCCGCCAGGCCACCCACTACGGCACCAGCGCCTCCGCCAATCGGCGTCTTGGTACCTTCGATCTTCACAGGGCGCAGCGATTCGATGGTGCCCATGCGCACGGTTTGCACACGGCGGGCCTCATCGCGCGAATAGCTGTCGCCGCTCAAGTTTGACGCACAGCCACCGAGTAGCAGCGCGGTGGCTGTGAAGGTCGCAACCAGCAAAGCGGATTTACGCATGGGTAGAATCTCCATAAGTCAGGTACTCATTAGACGCTGCACATTGACGGCTGTCACGGTACTCACTGCATAAAATTGCTTTCATTCAGCCAGCGTACAGCCAAAGCGGTCAGGCAGGGCGCTTACCAATCAGACCAAGGATAACCATGGATTACTTCATCGTTGTGGTCGCCACCCTCGCCGGGTTGGGATTCCACGCCTGGTTGTACGTGCGCATGCGGCAATGGATGGACCGTGACCTGGCGCTGTCACTGGCAGGTGGCGACCCGCACAAGCAGGCGTACATGCTGCAGCGGTTGCAACATGCGCGTCAGTCGAAGATGGGGCGCAAGGCACTGGCTCAGTGGCTTGCGCAGGAGGCGGCGGCGTATTCGCGCTGAAGAACAGAGCCGATGGGGTTATCTCGTAGCCCCGTGTATCAAGGCGCGAGACGCTCGCGGTGCCAGCCTTGGGCCGCCTTGCGGTAGTTCAGGCGGTCATGCAGGCGACTGGCGCGCCCTTGCCAGAACTCGATGCGCTCTGGCAGCAGGCGGTAGCCACCCCAATGCTCGGGGCAGTGAGGCTGGGTGTCGGAGAAACGTGCCTCGGTCGCCTTGACCAGGGTTTCGAGCGCCTCGCGCCCAGCGATCACCTGGCTCTGGGGCGATGCCCAGGCGCCCAGACGGCTGCCCAACGGCCTGACCTGGTAGTAATCGTCCGATTCCTTGGCCGAGACCTTCTCGACACGGCCCTCGATACGCACTTGCCGTTCGAGCGCCGGCCAGAAAAAGGTCATGGCGGCGAACGGGTTGGCCTGCAGCTGCCTACCCTTGGCGCTGTCGTAGTTGGTGAAGAACGTGAAGCCCTGCTCGTCCAGCCCTTTGAGCAACAGCACACGGCAGTGCGGTCGCCCATCGGCGTCCACCGTGGCCAGGGTCATGGCGTTGGCTTCCACCGGTGCCTGCTCTGTTTGCACGGCATCGCCGAACCATTGGTGAAACAAGGCGAACGGCTCGGCCGGGGCCTGAGCCTCGGTCAGGCCGTCGCGGGTGTAATCGCGGCGCATATCGGCCAGGGATTGGGTCATTGCTGCGTTCCTTGACGATCAGTTGGTCTTCGCAGGGCTGTTGGCAGCTACCTTCTTGTCAGTGGCAGCTTTCTTGGCGGCAGGTTTGGCGGCCGCCGCTTTTTTGGTCGCCGTCTTGGCCGGGGACTTGGCTTTGGCGGCAGGCTTCTTGGCAGCGGTTTTGCCGGCTGGCTTGGCTGCAGCTTTGCTTGGCTGGGCCTTGGCGGCTGTAGCCTTGGTCACAGGTGCCTTGGCATCCTGCACGGCTACCATGGCAGCCGGCGACGGCGTTGGCGTGGCCTGTTGATACTTGCTCAGCAGCGCGACCATGGTGTTCTGTGGGGTCAGCAGCATTTCCACGCGGCGGTTCAGCGCACGGCCTTCGGCACTGTCGTTGGCGGCGCGAGGCATCACCGAGCCCATGCCCTTGAGGATCAGGCGATCACGTTGCAACCCGCTCAGGCGGAAGATGGCCGATACCGAGGCAGCACGCTCAAGGCTCAGCTTCTGGTTGGCAGCCACCACGCCACTGGTGTCGGCGTGGCCCAGCACCAGCACGGCCGTCTTGGGGTCGCCTTCGACCGTCTTGGCCACGCGGGTGATGGGGCCCAGGGTGACGGGCAATAACATGTTCGGACGGTCAGGGTTGTACGCGCCGTCTACTGGCAAGGTGACTGCCAGCACGTTGTCGCGCCGCTCGAGCTCCAGCTTGCTGTCCTTGATGGCCTCGCGCAGCTTGGGTTCGTACTCATCCAACCAGGCCTGGGTGGCCTGTTGGTCGATCTTCGGCACCACCGGCCCTTGGGCCTGCTTCTGCTCACCGCCAAACGGCCACCACCAGCGGCTGCTGCTTTCGGATTTGGCGTCGGCCTTGGCGACCTTTTCCGTGACTGCTGCCTTCACTTCCTGTTCGGCGACCTTGTCCGAGCCGAATGGCCACCAGCTTGAACTGGCGCTCTTGGCAGAACCCTCGGGATGGCTGGCGCAGCCTGTGACAGCGGTCAGGCACAGGGCGAGTGCTAAGGTTTTATGTGAAGACATCAGCGATACACCATGAATTAGAAAGAAATTTTGCCCACACTCTTGAGGCGTCGGCATTGAGGATAGTCAAAGAGGCTGGGCAATACCCGTACTAACCGATCAAAGGCATTGCCCAAGCACGCGCACCAGTTTCTGGGCGCGAGGGTCCATCAGCACGTAGGGGCCCAAGGTATTGACGACAAAGCCAAAAGCCACATCTCGCTCCGGATCGGCAAACCCGACCGAGCCCCCGGCACCGGGGTGACCGAAGGCGCGAGCACCCAAGCCGAAGGTGGCATTGGCCACATCAGGCTGGTCGAGCATGCAGCCCAGCCCGAAGCGCGTCTGGGTCAGCAAGGTCCGGTCCTGGCCCAGGCTGTGTTGGCGAGTGAACGCCTCCAGCAGCTCCGACTCCAGCAGGCTGCCTTCGAGCAGGCCTGCATAGAACCCAGCCAGGCTGCGGGCATTGCCATGGCCATTGGCTGCGGGTTGCTGCATGCGCCGCCATTCAGGTTTGTTGGTACTGGTCAGAATGGCGGGCGGGTTGGTAAACGCCCTTGTAGACAGCGCCTCGGGCTCACGCAGCGTCACCTGCAGCAGACGCTGGGCAGCGGCGTCACCGGGGTTGCCTTTGCCGCGCGCGATATGGGCCACCCGATGAAACTCCTCGTCGGCCAGCCCCACATGGAAGTCCAGCCCCAGCGGCCGCGCCGTACGCGCCACGATGGAGTCGCCTGGGCCGCGCCCATCTGCGCGACGAATCAACTCGCCGATCAGCCAACCAAAGGTGATAGCGGCGTAACCGTGCTCGCTGCCCGGTGTCCACCACGGTGTTTGCGCGGCCAGGGCATCGACCATTGCCTGCCAGTCGTAAAGGGCCTCGGCTGGCAGCAGCTCGCGAATCGCAGGCAGACCGGCACGGTGGCTGAGCAATTGTCGTAGCGTGATAGCCGCTTTGCCCGCCTGACCGAACTCAGGCCAATAACGCGCCACCGGAGAATCCAGTTCAAGTTTGCCCTCGCCCACCAGTTGCAAGGCGGTGACGGCGGCAAAGGGTTTGGTGCAGGAAAACAGGTTAGCGATGGTGTCGCTGTGCCAGGGCTGCTGGCCATCCTTGTCGGCGGTGCCCGCCCACAGGTCCACTACCGTTTCACCGCCCACCTGAATGCACAGCGCAGCCCCGCGTTCTTGGGGATCATCGAACAGCGCCGCGAAGGCTTCGCGCACTGCTTCGAATTTCAGCTCAAAATGACCCTGAATCTGCACCCTGTGTTCTCCATGCGGCATGTTGGCAAAAGGGCCTGCATTGTTTCAGTAGTTCGGCCTTTTGCCTACAGGCGCCCATCGCTCGTCACGGCGACGCTGGCGCTTGGCTGTGCGCGCGCAACTGGTCCAATGCTTCGAGATTGCTCTTGCGCACGGCCTGGACGAAGCCTGGGTAGGCGATGTCGGTGATGGCAACCAACCCCAGGTGCCCGTTCTCTGCGTCCAGCAATCGGCCGCTGGCAGGTTGGTCAAGGTACTGGAACCAATGGGCGCCGACGATCGTGGGCTGGGCGAGCGCCGCCTTGAGGAAATTGCCATAGGCAGGCCCGCGGTCTTCCTCGCGTGCGACCTCCACCGGCCCCGGCCAGAACGGCCCGCGATCGCGCGAGCCGAATTGGAACTCGGACACCAGCACCGGCTTGTCCAGCTCCGCCAGGCGCGCGAAGTCATAGCCGTCCTGAGGCTTGAGGGTATAGAAATTGAAGCTGAGCACATCGCAGAACTCGGCGCAGGCCTTGACCGCTTCGGGCGTACTCACGGCAAACCGCCCACCCAGCAAGAGGTGATTCGGCGCATGCCACTTGAGCGAGTCGGAGAGGGTCTTGAAATAGGTCTGGGCGAACACCTGCTGGAAATACTGGTAGTCGCGTTCGATTTCCGGGTGTTCCGGGCTGGGCAGTGGGGCCTCGAAACCGGGGTCTTCCATCAACTCCCAAGCCGACAGCTCGATGCCCCAGGCCTTGGACAAGCCTTCCTGATTTCGGTACTTGTCACGCAGCTGCTTGAGGAATGCGCGCTTGGCCGGTACGTCGGTGGTCAGGCGCAATGTACCGTAGGCCAGCCCATAGCGCGCTTTCGGGTCATCGCCCGGGGCCGCCCAGGCCAGCTCGTTGTCGGCAAAATAACCAATCAGCCAAGGGTCATCGCGGTGGTCGCGGGCGGCGATGGCCACGGCCCGTTCGGTGGCCATCGCAAAGCGTGGGTCGAAGGGATCGGGCATGCGGCCCCACCAGTCCATGCCGGTGCTGATGCTCGCGTAATCGCCCACGATGGACAGCGGCAAGGTGTAGGGCACGCGCTGGTGCTCGCCCAAGGCCGCATCGCTCCAGTTGCCCAGTGTATTGAAGCCCCAGGCCTGCAGCCGGTCGAGCGTATGGCGCTGCCAGCGGGCGCTGTCCAACTTGGCAGGAGGGCAATTGGCCGGCTGCGCTGGCGCCTGCGGGTCGGCCCCCTGGCACGGTGCTGCGTAGGTGCGTTCGAGATTGGCGGCATAGAAGTCGAACCACTGCCCCTTCTTGAAGGCGCGCCCCTGGGACGAGGCATTGCCGTCATCGTTATTGCCCTGGCCATAGAAGGCGGACAGGGGCTCGCCCTGTTGCGGCAGCGCCTTGAACATCCCCTCGCGCCCCGCCACATACGTGCGCCCGCCATCTGCGGCCACGGCATTGACGCCCAGGGAATAGAACGGGT
Source organism: Pseudomonas sp. SGAir0191 (assembly GCF_002812565.2). Classification (NCBI taxonomy): domain Bacteria; kingdom Pseudomonadati; phylum Pseudomonadota; class Gammaproteobacteria; order Pseudomonadales; family Pseudomonadaceae; genus Pseudomonas; species Pseudomonas sp. SGAir0191. The sequence continues at coordinate 1,249,957 of NZ_CP025035.2, read as the reverse complement.
GCCCCAGCGGCGTCACCAGGTACCAGCGACCCTCGCGTTTTTCGGTGCGGAAGAACCCGGTAGCCTCGAAGGGCGTGCCTGCCGTCACGCCGCCATAGGTGTCCAGCGGCTGCTTTTCACGTTCGGCCAACCACCCCTTGATCTGCTGCTGTTCACGCCCGGCGCTCGCCTTGAGCTGCTCATCACTGGTTACTTTCTCAGGCCAGGTGCTGCGCGTGGACTGGCCGTAGGGGTCGATGAGTTCGCGGTAGGCCGCCTGCCACGCTTGGTCGTCATCCTGGATACCCACGCGCTCGATCAGCAGGCTCTGGGCTGCCTTGGGACCAGGGATGCTCAGGCTGACCGCCGCGACCTGTGCCAGGTCCACCGCGCCCGTACTGCTGCCGAGTAGCACGCGCTGGCCGCCGAAGCTCCACGGCATGGGCGGGCCTGCACGCAGCCCTTGCTGCAGGGGCGAACGCGCTGTCAACGGCACCATCACCGTTTGCGCGGGCCCTGCCGGCAAGTCGATACGGCTGGTCAGCGTACGGCCGTCATTGCCCTGCACCGTCACATCCAAGGTCAGCGCCCAGGCCATCGCGTTTTGAAGGCGCAGGGTCAGGAAGCGGCCGGTGGACCAGTCCCAGGTGCCGCTTTGCGGGCTCATGCGCAAGGTCGGCCGCTCGGCGGCGTTGAACACCACGCGTCGCAACACCTCGCCCTGGGCGGTCTGCTCGGCGTTGTACTGGGGCATGCCGGCATCCACGGTTGCGACATTGACCACCGAGGCCGGGCGCACGAAGCTGAACAACGTCTGCTGCCCCGCCAGCAACGGCGGACTCAACAGCAGGGCGATGACAGCGGGCAAGGTACGGCGAACCATAGGGCGGGGTCTCTCCTTCAGGGCCCTCATGGCCCACGACTGAGGTTGGACAACGTGCCGGCGCAAGCGCTCCGGCCGTCAGGAAATCTCCCGCCGAAATGGCGGCAGCGCATTGAGAATAGCCTTGCCGTAGCGCTGGGTGACCAGGCGCCGGTCCAGCAAGGTGATGACACCGCGGTCCTGCTCGGTGCGCAACAGTCGGCCACATGCCTGGATCAGGCGCAACGAGGCATCAGGCACGGCAATTTCCATGAATGGATTGCCGCCTCGCGCTTCGATCCACTCTGCCAAGGCAGCCTCGACGGGGTCGTCAGGCACGGCGAACGGGATCTTGGCGATGACCACGTGCTCGCAATAGGCCCCCGGCAAGTCGACGCCCTCGGCGAAGCTGGCCAGACCGAACAGCACGCTGTGCTGGCCGTCGTCGACGCGAGCCTTGTGCTTGTTCAGGGTTTCCTGCTTGGACAAGTTGCCCTGGATCAGCACCAGCTTGCGCCAGTCCCGGTCCAGGCCATCGAACACGTCCTGCATCTGCTTGCGTGACGAGAACAACACCAGCGCGCCGCGGGCCTCTTCGACGATGCCCGGCAGCTCGCGAATGATGGCCGCGGTGTGGCCGGCGGCGTCACGGGGGTCGGCCTTGAGGTCGGGCACCCGCAGCAGGCCTGCATCACCGTGCACGAACGGGCTGGGCACCACGCAGGAAACCGCATCGCGGGGCAACCCCGAGCGCATGCGGAAGCGGTCGAACTTGCCCAGCGCTGTCAGGGTCGCAGAGGTGACCAATGCGCCGTGTGCCACGTTCCACAAGCTGCGCCGCAGCATCTCGGCCGCCAAGATGGGACTGGCATTGACCTCGATATCGAACAGTGCCCCACTCTCGGCCAAGGTCAGCCAGCGGGCCATGGGCGGGCTGTCCTCGGGGTCTTCGGCGGTGAACGCCGTCCACAATTCCCAGTTGCCCTGGGCACGGGTCTGCAGGCTACCGAACAGCGGGTACCACTCCTCGGCCTGGTGGCTGGCGATGCCAATGCTGACCTCGCCGCCCATGCCTTCCTTTAGCAGGTCGGTCAGGCGGGTGAACACATCGTTCAGGCGGGCAAAGCCTTTTTTCAGCTCGACGCCGACCTCGCGGATTTCATCGGGCACCACGCCACCTGGAAAACGGTAGCGGGGGCGTTCACGCCCTTCGTTGTCTTCGCCTGGACGAAAATCGGCCACCTGCTCGCAGAGCGTGAACATGAACTGCTGCTGGGTGCGGATTTCGCGGGCAAGCTCGGGCACCTGTTCGATCAGCTTGCCCAGATCGCCCGGCAGGGGGTGCTGGGCCAGCAGCTTGGTCAGGTTCTTGGCGGTTTGCTCAAGCCAGTCGGCGGTTGAACGCAACCGTGAATAATGGGCGAAGTGGCCGATGGCCTTGTCTGGCAGGTGATGCCCTTCGTCGAACACGTACATGGTGTCCCGGGGGGCCGGGAGCACCGCACCGCCGCCCAGTGCCAGGTCGGCCAGCACCATGTCGTGGTTGGTGACGATTACGTCTACCTTGCCCATGCCTTCACGGGCCTTGTAGAACACGCACTGCTGGAAATTGGGACAGTGGCGGCCGGTGCATTGGCTGTGGTCGGTGGTCAGCCGTGCCCAGTCCTCGTCTTCGAGGCTGTCTGGCCAACTGTCGCGATCACCGTCCCAACGGTTGCCGGCCAGCTTTTCGATCATGCTGTTGAACAGCTTCAAACTGCGCTCGTCCACGTCGATGCGAAAACCTTCTTCCTCCAGCAACTGCGCCTGGGAGGTCTGGGCGTGGCCTTCCTGGACCAGGATGTCGAGCTTGGACAGGCACAGGTAGCGGCCCCGCCCTTTGGCCAGGGCAAAGCTGAAATTCAGCCCGCTGTTGCGCATCAGGTCAGGCAGGTCCTTGAAGACGATCTGCTCCTGCAGCGCCACGGTCGCAGTGGCGATGACCAGACGCTTGCCTGCCGCCTTGGCCGCCGGAATGGCCGCCAGGCTGTAGGCAACCGTCTTGCCGGTACCGGTGCCCGCCTCCACCGCCACGACGGCGGGTTCGCCGGCACGGCGGCCTTCGTCGTCGCAGGGAATGTCCCCGAGGACCTTGGCTACCTCGGCGATCATCAGGCGCTGGCCGTAACGCGGCTTGAGGCTCTTGGCTTCGAGAAATCGCGTATAGGCGCCCTGGATGGTGGCTTTGAGTTCAGTGCTGATCATGGTGTGCAGGCGCCCGAAGGGCTGGATATATTTTCAGTATCGCGCATAGGGCGGCTATCATACCCCGCTCACGCTGTTTATGCCGCATGGAGATCCGGATGACTGCCTTTGCCCTGCCCTACACCCTGCACGTTCTGGCCGCCCTGGTCTGGGTGGGGGGCATGTTCTTCGCCTGGATGGTACTGCGCCCGGCAACGGTTGCAGCGCTGGACGGGCCTGCCAGGCTACGGTTATGGGCGGAAGTTTTCCGACGCTTCTTCGGCTGGATCTGGGTGGCCGTGGCGATTTTGGCGATAAGCGGCGTGGGCATGATCCACCTGCGCTTCAATGGCTTTGAAACCGCGCCGCGGTACGTCCAGGTGATGATCGGGGGCGGTATCGTCATGTTCGCCCTGTTCATGCGTATCCAGGCGTTGCTGCTTCCGCAAATGAAAACGGCGATCCAGGCCGAGGATTGGCCGGGGGCAGCGGCCGTGCTGGGGCGCATCCGCCGGATGGTGGGGGTGAACCTGCTGCTGGGCCTGGCCGTGGTCGCCGTGGCCAGTGCCCGCCTGATGTTCTGAGCGTACCCGCAGCGATCAGAGTCGCTGCAGGATCAGCTCGCCAGCAGCCCCGGCAAGGCCTGGCTGACCCGGTTGCCCGGCGCGGCCACTGTGGCCCGGCGAGGTGCGGTAGACCAGGCAACCCTTGCTCGCACCGCCCTTGCCCGCCTGGCCTCCTGCACCAGGCTTACCCGGCGCGCCCCCGTCAAGGCGCACCCTGATGCGATCGGCCGGGAAAGCCTCGGGTACGCTCAGGCGAATTCGGCCACCCGGCGCACCGTCGTGGCCATTGCCGCCGTCATCCCCGTTGAAACCACGGCTGGCACGGCCCCAGGTGCAGCCACCGGCCTGGCCGTTGGCGCCATCGAGCCCGGCGAACCCTGGCGCACCCGCGCCACCGCGGGCATCAATGGACAGTTGTTCGCCCTCTAGCTGGGCAAGCTTGAGGTCAAGCCCGCGCCCTGAGCGCGCGGCACGTTCATAGGTCCCAGGCGCGCCCGGCGCACTGAACTCACTGCCAGCACCCAGGCTGGCACTGGCGGCCTCGATCAGGAGCGGGGTATCGGCCGGTGCCACGGCGATACGGGCATCACGGCCCAGCTCCAGCCGGTCGACCGTCAGCGAGGCGAGCGTGGCGGGAAGCAGCAAGGTGGCATCGTCCGCCACCCTGAGCTGCTCCAGGTGCACCTCGGCCGACTTGGTCGGCAGGCGCAGCATGGAATTGGCGGGTACTTCCAGGTTCTGTGCCTGCGCAAGCGGCGCGGCCAGCAGGGCGAACAACATCAGATTACGCATTTCGTGGCGCCTCTTGCGCGCGGGGGATGGACATGATGTGGAAAATGCCCGTCAACAGGATCTGCAGACGGTCGAACCAGCGATGGCTACGGCCGCGCAGACTGGCATTGAACACCAGCATTTCGAGCAGGTGCAGCAGCGCCAACATCAAGCCCGTGGCGTTGATCAACAGGTTCAACGGCACAGGTTGCGGCACCATCTGGTTGTACAGCACTACGCCCCAGAAGACTATGGTCAGGAGCTTGCCCAGGCTCAAGATGAATTTCATGCTCTGCCCCACCGTATGGCGTACTGCCGGGATGGCCAACGCGACCGTTTCACAGTAACTGCTCGGTCGGGAACCGCGCCAGCGCATATCCTGCTCGGCAAGGTCTAGTCCTCCGGCCATTACCGCCCAAGGCGATTGCAGAGCGCCCGCGCTGTAACGGTGCGCGGGCGCCATTGCCTCACCGTTGGATCTTGATTTCCGTACGACGGTTCATCGCGCGCCCCTCGGCAGTGGCGTTGTCGGCAACCGGTTGGGATTCGCCAGCCCCGACCACGGACACGAAGCTGTTGCGCGGAATGCCGCTTTCAACCAGATAGTCGGTAACCGAATGGGCACGGCGCTCGGAGAGTTTCTGGTTGTAGCTGTCGGCGCCCACGCTGTCGGTGTGGCCGCTCACGCTCAAACGGGCCGAAGGCGCTTCCTGCTTCAGGCGTGTGGCGATGGTATTGAGGCGCTGCTTGTCGGCAGCGGTGAGCCTTGCAGAGTCGAATTCGAAATGCACGTCGCGGATGACGATCACTTCTTCTTTCTCGACCACCACCTGCTCGACGACCACAGCTTCGACCTGCGGCGCAGGCGGCGGGCAACCGTTAGCATCGACCTGGACGCCGCGCGGTGTACCTGGGCACTTGTCGCGGCTGTCCGGTACGCCGTCGCCATCTTCATCGCCATCCCCATGGGCCCAGCAATACCCCGCTGCAAGCCCGCCCCCGAGCAGTGCACCCCAACCTGCCCAACTCGAGCTTTCAATAGCGCCAAGTGCCGCGCCGCCCACACCGCCGACCGCCGCACATTTGGGCCAGTCGGTCTTTTGCAAACCCGCGCAACCAGTCAACACACTGGTGAGCAGAACCAGAGGTACAGCTGTGCGTACTATGCTCATTTCATAGCCTCTTTTAGGGGGGAATCGGCATCGTGGCCGATCAGGGCAGTAAAGACGCTGCTTGCGCAGCCTGCCAGCCATTTGCCATGACCGGCTGCCACAGCCCTATGCCGACAGGCGCTGGCCCGATAGTCTTGGCTGATCTTGATGAGGACTGGCAATGACCGACGGTTTTTCCCAACGCACGCCACAGCAGGCGCTCGCCGCCTTGCTCGAGCGCGTCACCCCGCAACGCCTGCTGCTAGTGGGCACGCGGTTCCCGGCACTCGACGCCTTCCTGCTGGCCCACCCTCAGGCGAGCCTGGCGAGCGCGCCGCCGGGCCCGCTGCCGGCTGAACTGGCAGCCCAGCGCTTCGACCTGGCGCTTCTGGTCGATTGCCTGGAGCACCTGCCCAAGCGCAACGGGTTGGAACTGCTTGGTGGCATTCGCAATCTCAACGCCAGTCGAGTCGCAGTGCTGGCCGACCTGGCGGCCTGCGGCTGGCAGGACACGGACTTCTTCGCCCTGGCCCTGTCGGCCAACGAGAAGTTTCAGCGCGACCAGCAGGTGTTGAGCCTGTTCACCTATGATCTACATGACTACAAGCAGGTCCCTGACTGGCTGAACGCGCGGTTCTGGGCCAACCCTGAAAACTTCGGCAAATACTGGTGGTGATGATGAGTGTTTCGGTCTGCCCATGTGGCAGTGGCAACCTGCTCGACGCCTGCTGCGGGCATTACCACGCCGGCACGCCGGCACCGGATGCCCAGGCGCTGATGCGCTCACGTTACAGCGCCTATGTGCTGGGGCTGGTCGATTACTTGGTGGCGACCACCTTGCCAGCCCAGCAGGCCGGCCTTGATCGCGCCGCCATGGCCGCCTGGAGTGCCCAGAGCACCTGGCTGGGCTTGGAGGTGGAGGACGCCGAGCTGATCGGTGGCCAGCCCGAGCACGGCTTCGTGACCTTCACTGCCCGCTGGCATGACCAGGACGGCGATCATCAGCACCGCGAACGCTCGGCCTTCGTGCAGCACGAAGGGCGCTGGTATTTCATCGACCCCACCGTGGGCCTGAACGCCACGCGCAACGATCCCTGCCCTTGCCAAAGCGGGCAGAAATTCAAGAAATGCTGCGCCAGCTATGTGGGTGGCTGAGCATGATGACCCGCCTGCGTGTCCTGCTGCCTGCCTTGCTGGTGATGCTTCTGGGCGGCTGCGTCAGTTGGGGCGGTGAGCCCTGGCGGCAACCGGAGATCCACCTGGTCAGGGTGGAAACGGTCAAGGCCCGCCTGCTGCAACAGGAATTCGTGCTCCATGTGCGGGTGGAAAACCCCAACGACAGTCGCCTGTTCATCCGCAACCTGTCCTATGCCCTGCGGTTGAACGATGTGCTGCTGGCAGAGGACGAAGCCAGCCTGTGGCGCAGCGTTGGCGGACACGACCAGCGCACCTTCAAGATCACCGCCCGTACCAACCTGTGGCAGCGCCTCAAGCCACTGGCCAAGATGCTCAAGAGCCACCAGCCTTTGAAATACACGCTCAAGGCCGAACTGGGCACCGGCCTGTTGATCCATCGGAACCTGCACTTGTTGCGCGGTGGTGAGATAATGCCCGGCGATCATTACCTGGAGTAACCCCGCAATGTCCCAACAGCCTCACGTTCACGGCCCTGACTGCGACCACGACCACGATCATCACCATGATCACGGCCATGTCCATGGGCCGCACTGCAACCACGGTCACCAGGAGCCGGTGCGCAACGCCCTCAAGGATGTTGGCCGCAACGACCCGTGCCCGTGCGGCAGCGAGAAGAAATTCAAGAAGTGCCACGGCGCCTGACCGCCGCCCCGCCGTTCGACGGCACCGCGCCTGTCCGTTAGCGCGGGCGCGGCGCGGTCTGCAGCTTGGGCGCCGAGGTGCCCGGCTTGGCTGGCAACCGTAGCGCGGTGGCCAGCAACAGCCCCAGGCACAGCACCATGCACAGACCGTTGGTGCCCTTCCAGCCTGCCGTGTCCAGTAACAAGGAAGGCGTAAAGGCCCCGAGCGTGGCACACACGGCAATGGCCAGGTCATTCTTGCCCTGCAGGCGCATCGCGCACGGGCTGTCCTGCAATGCCTGCGCCAGCAGCGCGCCCCCGCCCACATAGGTCAGGTTCCAACCCAGGCCCAGGGCGATCAGGGCCGCGGTCATCACTGCATAACTGCTGGACCCCATGTTCAAGGCCGTGCTCACCACGAACAGGCCCAACCCTGCGCAGATCGTTACCTTGATGCCCAATCGTTGAATGATGCTGCCTGTGAAGAACGACGGCGCAAACATCGCCACGACATGCCACTGGATGGCCATGCGCACGTCGGCGAAGTCCTGGTGCATACCTTTCATGTGCAGCGAAGCCTGGATCATCAACAGGTTCATGATGCCGTATCCAAGCGCCGCCACGCTCATTGCCACCACCAACACCCTGCGTGGCGCAGGTCGCACCGTCTCGGACGCTTGCAGGCCCTGCTGCGGGCGATTCACCGGCATCTCCTTGGGCAAACACAGGGCTATCAACCACGACACGAGCGCCAGACCAATAAAGGCGGCATAGCACAGCGAGAACAGTGGATACCCGCCCACATCCCTGAGCCACCCGGTCAAGGCCGGCCCCGCCACGGCCGCGATCACGCCGCCTGCCACCACCAGTGAAAGCGCCCGCGCCTTGAGGTGTTGTGTCAGGTTGTCGGTAGCGGCAAACCGGTTGAAGTTGGCGAACGCGATGTACACCCCCAAGGCACAGTGGCTGAATATCAAGGCGAAAAAGTGCTGGTGCTGCACGGCCAGGAACCCGCTGACGCCGGATACGGCCAAGGGCAGAGCCCCCAGCATGAATGCGCGGCGACGACCGATGCGCTCCATCAGCCACGACACCGGGTAAGTCGCCAGCATCACGCAGAGAAACTGAAACCCGTAGGGCACCGTCGCCCACGCAGGATCGGGTGCCAGGGCAGCACCGACAAGGGCTGCCATGGTCACGGACATCACAGCCGTGGTGAGGTTGACCGATTGTGCGATGAAATACAGGTAGGTGCGTGCTGGCAGGGTTTCGCTCATGGCGTGCTCGCTGAAGGCGCAGTAAATGAATGCGCCAAAGCTTCTCACTGATCGGCTGACCACGGGCGAACAGTCGCCGCGGTTTCCAGCTAACTGTTAGGCTGTTTTTTCTAACACTGACGGGCCAGTCGATGCGTGCTGACACTCTCCTTCATCAACTCCGGCAGCGTCTGGCTACCAGCGAATGGCTGCCCGGGCAACGCATGCCATCGATTCGCAAGCTCACGGCGAGTACGGGTGCAACCTATCACGAGGTCGTGTCCAGCTATGGGCGCCTGGTCAGTGAAGGGTTGTTGACGGCCGTGCCAGGGCGTGGCTACTTCGTGGCCGGTACCACTCGGCCGCCAGCCAAGGACGAGGCGCCCGGGCATATGGCCGGGGACGCGCTGTTCAAGCTGCTGCAAGGCGGCCAGCACTACACCAAGCTCGGCTGCGGCTGGCTGCCCCCTGCCTGGCGCGACACCGAGCTGCTGGCCAAGGCCGTGCGGCGTACGGCGCGCCTGGAGCAAAGCTCACTGGCCGACTATGGCGACATCCAGGGTTACCTGCCCATGCGCAAGCAGTTGTGCGTGCACCTGCGGCGCATGACCCAGATCGATGTAGGCCCGCAGCAATTAATCAGCACCTTGGGCGCCACCCAGGCCCTGGACCTGGTGGCCCGCCTGCTGATCGCCCCTGGCGATCACGTGTTCGTTGACGAGCCTTGCAACGGCAACCTGGTCAAGCTGATCGAGCTGGCCGGGGGGCACGTGGTCGGCATCCGTCGGCTGCAAGACGGTCCGGACCTTGAAGACATGCAGCGGCACCTGGCCCAGCACAAGGTCAAGGCCTTCTTCTGCAACAGCACATTCCACAACCCCACCGGTAGCAACGTCAGCCCGCACAACGCCTTCGGCGTGCTGAGACTGGCGATCGAACACGGCTTCTACGTCGTCGAAGACGACGTGTACGGCGACTTCAGCCCGGGTGTGCGCCAGACCTTCGCCGGCTTGGATAACCTGCAGCAGGTCATCTATATCGGCAGCTTCTCCAAGTGCCTGTCCGCCTCCCTGCGCGTGGGTTACATCGCCTGCCCGGCTGCACTGGTCGAACCGCTCATGCGCCTGAAACTGCTCACCTGCGTGGCCGTGCCTGCATTCTGCGAGCGCTTCGTCAATACGATCCTCACCGACGGCACCTACGCCAGGCACATGAGCGACTTGCAGCAACGCCTGATTCGACAGCAGGTTCAGACCCAGCGCACGCTGACAGACCGTGGCTGGCGCTTCGACATCACGCCGCACGGCGGCATGTTCCTGTGGGTCCATCACCCCGATATTGCCAACCTGCATCCTTTCTTGCGCCAACTCGAACAGCACGATGTACTGCTGATGCCTGGCGAATCCTTTGCGATCACGCGCAACTACGTTCGGTACACCCGCATCAACTGCACGCACTTTTCAGACGCCATGGCTGTGCATTTCGAAGTTTGACCCGCTGCAACGCGCCCCTGGATACCCCGGCGTCACGGCCGGGGATTGGCAAATGGCCGACAGGGTCTTGCCACTCATCCAGCGCTGGGCCGATGTGCCGAAATAAAGCCAGGGCAGGCCTTGCACCCAGGCGGCCTGCTCACTACCTTAGCGCCTTTCCATCCCCGCTACGCCTTGCAGGAGCCTTGCCATGGCCGCCCCCGCCCTTTTCTTTTTCCGCCCGCGCGCTGCAACGGCTGCCCTGCTGCTCGGTTCACTTGGCCTGGCCGGTTGCCAGACCACTGCCCAACAGGACAGCCTGCCGCCGGCCAGCGGCGTGCAGCCGCTCAAGGGCCTGGCCCAGAACGTGTCGGTCAGGCGCAATGCCATGGGCGCTCCGCTGATCGAGAGCAGCACATTCCATGATGCGCTGTTCACCTTGGGCTACGTGCATGCCGGGGACCGGATCGAGCAGATGGTTGCCATGCGGTTGCTGGCCCAGGGGCGGCTGGCTGAAGTGGCCGGCCGCGATGCACTGGATATCGACCGTTTGATGCGCGCCGCCAACCTCAAGCAAAGCGCGGCACAGCTGTACGCCGACGCATCGCCACGGCTCAAGCGCTTCTTCGACGTCTATGCGCGCGGGGTCAACGCCTACCTGTTCCGCTACCGCGACAAGCTGCCGGCGGACCTGGCCAACAGCGGCTACCGCCCCGAATACTGGAAGCCTGAAGACTCCGCGCTGATATTCGCGTTGTATGCCTTCAGCCAGTCGGTCAACCTGCAAGAAGAGATCAGCGCCTTGACCCTGGCGCAGAAAGTCGGCAGTGACAAGCTGGCCTGGCTGCTGCCCGGCGCCGCCGACGAACCGCTGGCCGAAGGCGAAGCAGCCAAGCTCAAGGGCCTGGACCTTGCCAGTCAGTTGCCGGGGTTGTCTGCCCTGGCAGCTGCCAGCCAAAAACTGGTCGACCTTGACCTGCTGGGCAGCCCCGGTTCAACCAACCTGGCCATCGGCCCGCAACGCAGCCGCAGCGGCAAGAGCCTGCTGGCCAGCGACAGCCGTGCAGTCTGGGCGCTGAGCCCGGTACAGATCCACACCAGCAAGTACCAGGTGGCAGGCCTGTCGCTGCCGGGCCTGCCGATCGTGCTGGCTGGCTACAACGGCCAGCTGGCATGGACCAGCAGCGCGGTGATGGCCGACAACCAGGACCTGTTCCTGGAAAAGCTGCGCCACCAAGGCAACCAGGTCAGTTACCTGGCGGACGGCAAATGGGTTGCAGCCAGGGCACACACCGAGACCTTCCTGGTGCGCGGCGAGCGCCCACAGCGTGAAGTGATGCATGACACGCGTCATGGCACCCTACTCGGCCAGCCGGGCAATGCCAGCCTGGGCCTTGCCCTGAACCTGCCGCAGTTCAAGGGTGATCGCAGCCTTGATGCACTGTTCGACCTGACCCGCGCCAAGACCGTGGAGCGCGCGTTCGACAGCACCCGTGATGTCACGGCTGCTGCGCTCAACTTCGTCTTTGCCGAACCTTCGCACATTGGCTGGCAGGTGAGCGGGCGCTACCCCAACCGCCGAGAAGGCCAAGGCCTGTTGCCTTCGCCGGGATGGGATGGGCGCTATGACTGGGATGGCTATGCCGACCCCATGCTGCACCCGTACGACCAGGATCCGACTGCTGGCTGGATCGGCCACGCCAACCAGCGCAGCCTGCCACGCGGCTACGGCATGCAGCTGTCGAGCAGCTGGTACTACCCGGAGCGTGCCGAGCGCCTGGGCCAGCTCGCCGGCAATGGCCGAATTGATGGCCGCAGCCTGATGGCGCTGCAGAACGATCAGGTCACCTTGTTGGCCGGCAAGCTCAAGCAGATGTTCGAAGCGCCAGGCATGGCAGGCCCGCTGCAGCAGGCCATCAATGCCTTGCCCGCCGATCAGCGCGACAAGGCCCGTACGGCGCTGGCCAGGCTCAAGGCGTTCGATGGCCGCTTGAGCCCAGTGTCGTCCGATGCTGCGCTGTACGCCCTGTTCCTCCAGGCCGTTGCCCGTCAGACGTTCCTCGATGAACTGGGGCCTGAGTCCGGGGCGGCCTGGCAGGCATTCGTGAGCAATGCACGCCTGTCGTTCTCGGCCCAGGCCGATCACCTGCTGGGCCGGGATGACAGCCCGTTCTGGGACGACCGCGGTACGCCCCAGAAGGAAGACAAACCCGCCATCCTGGCCCGCAGCCTGGTTGCGGCAATGGACACGGGCATCGCCCAACTGGGCGCCGATCGCAGCGCCTGGCAATGGGGCAAACTGCACCAGTACCAATGGCCCGCACCGGCTTACCACGGGCTGGGTGATGCCATCGGCCGTCCTGCACAGCCTGCAGGCGGCGACTTCAGCACGCTCGCCTTTACCCCCTACGCCTGGGGAAGCGACTTCGTCACCCGCCTGCCGGCATCGGCGCGGCTGATCGTGGACTTCAGCCAGGCTGAACCCCTGCAGGTGCTGACCAGCAGCGGCCAGTCCGGCAACCCGGCCAGCCCGCATCATGGGGATGGCCTCGATGCCTGGTTCAAGGGCCGCTTCGCGGTCATGCCGCTTGCGCCCCAGCACTTCGCACGTGCCTATGGCACCCAGCGCCTGACCCTGGTACCGGGCAAGTAGAAAAGGCCGGCGCCGTGCAGCAGCTGCGACGGTCAAGGGATGAACAAACCACCAGTCGAACTTCCCTTGGCCGCTGCGGCTCCTAACTGGTAACTCCCTACCAGTGCGTGTGCCATGGACCTCGTCATCGCTCGACCCGAAGGCCTGTACTGTCCGCCCGGCGATTTCTACATCGATCCCTGGCGGCCGGTAGACCGCGCCGTGATCACCCACGGCCACGGTGACCACTCGCGTTCCGGCAATCGCCATTACCTCACCGCAGACCCCGGCGCCGGTATCCTGCGAAGCCGCCTGGGCATGGACATCAACTTGCAGACCCTGCCTTACGGCGAGCGCCTGTTGCACCACGGCGTGACCCTGAGCCTGCACCCTGCCGGGCATGTGCTGGGATCGGCACAGGTGCGCCTGGAATATCAGGGCGAGGTCTGGGTGGCCTCGGGCGACTACAAGGTCGAGCCAGACGGCACCTGCGCGCCCTTCGAGCCAGTGCGCTGCCATACCTTCATCACCGAATCGACGTTTGGCCTGCCCATCTACCGCTGGCCGACCCAGGCGGATGTGTTCGCCGGCATCAATGCCTGGTGGCGGGCCAACAGCGAACAGGGCAAGGCCAGCGTGCTGTTCTGCTACGCCTTCGGCAAGGCGCAGCGCATCTTGCATGGCCTGGACCCCAGCATTGGCTCGATCCTGGTGCACGGTGCCGTCGAGCCGCTGAACAGGGTGTATCGCGAAGCGGGGGTGGACCTGCCCGAAACCCGCTATGCCGGCGACATTGCACGCAACGACCCGCTGTTGCGCACAGCCCTGGTGATGGCCCCGCCGTCCGCTGGCGGCAGCAGCTGGATGCGGCGCTTCGGCGATTACAGCGATGCGTTCGCCAGTGGCTGGATGCTGCTGCGCGGCACCCGGCGCAGACGTGGTGTGGACAAAGGCTTCGTGCTCTCGGACCACGCCGATTGGCCGGGGCTGTTGTGGGCCATCGGCCAGACGGGCGCCGAACGGGTCATGGTCACCCACGGGTCGGTGGGCGTGCTGGTGCGTTACCTGAATGAACAGGGGCTCGACGCCCGCGCGTTCGTCACCGAATACGGTGAGGAAGATGACGCCACAGCCGGGGAGACGGGCGCATGAAAGCCTTCGCCGAACTGTACTTGCGCCTCGATGGCACCACCTCCAGCAATGCCAAGCTTCAGGCCCTGCGCGAATACTTCGCCAGCGCACCGGCCCATGACGCCGCCTGGGCCGTGTATTTCCTGGCGGGTGGGCGCCCGCGTCAACTGGTGCCCACCCGAGTATTGCGCGAACTGGCCGGCGCGATGGCAGGGTTGCCGGACTGGCTGTTCGAGGAAAGCTACCAGGCGGTGGGCGATCTGGCCGAGACCATTTCGCTGTTGTTGCCCGACACCCAGCAGGGCGATGACGAAGGTCTGGCGCATTGGGTCGAAACCTACCTGCTGCCGTTGCGCGGCCTGCCCCCGGAGGAACTTCAGCAACGTCTGCCACCTCTGTGGGCAAGGCTGGATCGCCCCAGCCTGATGCTGTGCCTGAAGCTGATCACCGGCAGTTTCCGCGTCGGCGTATCGAAACTGCTGGTCACACGCGCCCTGGCTCAGTTGGCGGAACTGGACGCCAAACGGGTAGCCCAGCGGTTGGTCGGGTATACCGACATCCGCCACCGGCCAACCGCCGAGCGCTACCTTCAACTGATAGCGCCCGAATCTGCCGACGAGCATAGTCAGCGTGGCGGGCAGCCCTATCCCTTCTTTCTCGCCCACCCCCTGCAAGCCCCGGTTGAACAGTTCGATACGCTGCTCGGGTCGCCCAGCGCGTGGCAAATCGAATGGAAGTGGGATGGCATCCGGGCACAGGTGGTCAAGCGCGACGGGCAGCTGTGGGTATGGTCGCGCGGCGAGGAGCTGGTCACCGAACGTTTTCCCGAGTTGCAGAGCCTGGCCCAGACCCTGCCCGATGGCGTGGTGCTCGATGGCGAGATCCTGGTCTGGAAAGCGAGCGATGCCAAGTCAGAGGCGTCCGTTCAGCCCTTCGCCCTGCTGCAGCAACGCCTGGGTCGCAAGACCTTGGGCAAGAAGTTGTTGAGCGATGCCCCGGTGGTGTTGCAGGCCTATGACTTGCTGGAGTGGCAAGGCGAGGACTGGCGCAGTCGCCCGCAGCATGAGCGGCGCGCGCAGCTCGAACGTGTGCTTGAAGCCTACCCACTTGCGCCTGTACTGCTCTCCCCGCTGCTGCAAGGGCCCGACTGGGCAGACCTTGCCCGGCAGCGGGAGCAGTCACGCAGCCTGGGCGTGGAAGGCATGATGCTCAAGCAGCGCGAGGCACTGTATGGCGTTGGCCGCACCAAGGACATGGGCACCTGGTGGAAGTGGAAGATCGATCCGTTCAGCGTCGACGCCGTGCTGATCTACGCCCAGCGTGGCCACGGACGGCGCGCCAGCCTGTACAGCGACTACACCTTCGCAGTCTGGGACGGCCCTGCCGGCACCCCGGACCGCACGTTGATCCCCTTCGCCAAGGCCTATTCCGGCCTGACCGACGAGGAGATGCGCAAGGTCGATGCCATCGTGCGCAAGACCACCCAGGAAACCTTCGGCCCCGTGCGCAGCGTAACGCCCACGCTGGTGTTCGAGTTGGGCTTTGAAGGCATTGCTCTGTCCAAGCGCCACAAGAGCGGCATCGCCGTGCGCTTTCCACGCATGTTGCGCTGGCGCCTGGACAAGCCTGTCGAGGAGGCCGACGACCTGGCGACCTTACAGGCCTTGCTGGCCTGATCAGGGATCACAGGCAGCTGTGAGGGACTGGCGTGAGGCGCTGGCAGCGAAATTGTGCTTTCATCTGAAAGCTCAGCCCGTGCTCCAGACCGTTCCAGCCCCGTATTCAGGACCATCATGCACCACTCGACCCACGACATCCTCTCCCCTGTTCCGGGGGTAACCCGCCAACTGCACAGCTTCCACTTCGGGCCACGCGGTGGCCGCAAGGTGTACATCCAGGCCTCGCTGCATGCTGACGAATTGCCCGGCATGCTAGTGGCCTGGCACCTCAAGCGCCAGTTGCTGGAGCTGGACCAGCAAGGCCGCCTGCAGTGCGAGGTCATCCTGGTGCCGGTTGCCAACCCGGTAGGCCTTGAGCAGGTGCTGCTCGACGCCCCGCTGGGCCGGTTCGAGTTGCAAAGTGGCGAGAACTTCAACCGCAATTTCGTCGATCTGTCAGACAGCATCGGTGATCAGGTCGAGGCCCACCTGACCCAGGACCCGCTCCACAATCAGGCCCTGATCCGCGAATACCTGCGCCGTGGCCTGGATGCTCATCCGGCGCGTACTCCACTGCAAGCGCAGCGCCTGATCCTGCAGCGCCTGGCGTGCGATGCCGACCTGGTCCTGGACCTGCACTGCGACTTCGACGCTGTCGAACATCTCTATACCACCCCGGACGCCTGGCCGCAGTTCGAGCCCTTGGCCCGTTACCTGGGTGCCCAGGCCAGTCTGTTGGCGACCGATTCGGGCGGGCAGTCTTTCGACGAGTGCTTCAGCCTGCTGTGGTGGCAACTGCAACAGCGCTTTGGCAAACGCTTCCCCATCCCGGCGGGCACGTGTTCAGTCACCCTCGAATTGCGCGGCCAGGCGGATGTGAGCCACGACCTGGCGCGCCAAGACTGCCAGGCCATTCTCGACTTCCTGACCCATGCCGGCGTGATACAGGGCCATGCCCCTGCCCTGCCGCCCTTGCGCTGGCCAGCCACGCCACTGGCTGCGGTGGAGCCAATCACGGCCGCTGCGGGCGGGTTGCTGGTGTACCACGCCAAGCCAGGGCAGTACCTGGAGGCAGGACAACTGATTGCCGAGGTCATCGACCCGCTCAGTGATCGCGTCATGCCCTTGCGCAACAGCCAGCCTGGCCTGCTGTATGCGCGCAGCGTGCGGCGCATGGCCACGGCAGGCATGGTGATCGCCCATGTTGCCGGCGAGCAGGTGTGCCGCAGCGGCAATCTGTTGGCCAACTGACAAGTAAACCAATGCCTTGCAGCGGTGGTCTCTAGAAGCACAGCCTTCGAGGGACTGCCCGCCTGATGCCCGCCGCCACCGATCTTGCCAATGCCTGGTTCGCCCAACGCGGCTGGAAGCCGTTCGCTTTCCAGCGCAAGGTGTGGGCCGCCGTCGAGCGCGGGGAGTCGGGTCTGCTCTATGCCAACACTGGCGCTGGCAAGACGTATGCGGTCTGGCTGGCGGCACTGCGGGCGTTCAAGGCCCAGGCCCAGGGGCGCCACGCGGCGCCGCTCCAGGTCATCTGGATCACCCCCATGCGCGCCCTGGCCGCCGATACGGCACGAGCGCTGCAGGCGCCCATCGACGAGATGGGCTTGCCCTGGAGCGTTGGCGTGCGCAGCGGCGATACCGGCAGCGCCGAGCGCGCACGCCAGGCCCGGCGCATGCCCAGCGTGCTGGTCACCACACCTGAAAGCCTGACCCTGCTACTGACCAGGGCACAGGCCAGCAATGACTTCGCGACGCTGCGCATGGTTGTGGTGGATGAGTGGCACGAACTGCTCGGCAACAAGCGGGGGGTTCAGCTGCAACTGGCGTTGGCCCGCCTTCGGCGTTGGCACCCTGGCCTGCCGACCTGGGGGCTGTCGGCCACCCTCGGCAACCTGCAGCATGCCCTGGACGTGTTGCTGCCCCAAGGTGGTCAGCTGGTCCGCGGGCGCCAGGACAAGGTGCTGCAGGTCGATACCCTGGTGCCTGAGCACATCGAGCGCTTCCCATGGGCAGGGCACATCGGCCTGAAGATGTTGAAGCAGGTGAGCCGGGAAATCGACGCCAGCAGCAGTTGCCTGGTGTTCACCAACACCCGGGCGCAGGCCGAGCTCTGGTACCAGGCCCTGCTCGAGGAGCGCCCCGACTGGGCGGGCCTGATCGCGCTACATCACGCCAGCCTGGCACGTGACACCCGCGACTGGGTCGAACGCAGCCTCAAGGAGGGCACGCTCAAAGCCGTCGTCTGTACATCGAGCCTGGACCTGGGCGTGGACTTTCTGCCGGTCGAGCGCGTCCTGCAGATCGGTTCGGCCAAAGGAATCGCCCGGTTGATGCAGCGCGCAGGACGCTCCGGGCATGCGCCTGGACGGCGCTCGCGTATCACCCTGGTGCCCACCCACAGCCTGGAGCTGGTGGAAGCCGCCGCCATGCGCCAGGCCCTGGCGGCCGGCCACCTGGAGGGCCGACGGTCGCCGCGCCTGTGCATGGATGTACTGGTCCAGCACCTGGTCAGCATGGCCCTGGGCAGCGGGTTCGAGCCGCAGCAACTGCTCGCTGAAGTGCGCAGCACCTGGGCCTTTGCCGACCTACGCGACAGCCAGTGGCAATGGGCACTGGACTTCGTTTGCCATGGCGGCAGCTCGCTCAGCGCCTACCCCGATTATCAACGTGTTGAAATGCACCCAGACGGCATGTACCGGGTCGCCAGTGAGCGCCTGGCGCGCCGCCATCGCATGGGCATCGGCACCATCGTCAGTGACGCCTCGCTGCACCTGAAGTACTGGAGCAAAGGCGGTGGCGGCAAGAACCTGGGCAGCGTGGAAGAAGCGTTCATCTCACGCTTGAGGCCCGGGGACACATTCGTCTTCGCCGGCCGCGTGCTGGAGCTGGTTCGCGTGGAAAACATGACCGCCTATGTGCGCCGCAGCAATGCGCGCAAGGCGGCGGTGGCCCGCTGGAACGGCGGGCGCATGCCGCTTTCCAGCGAACTGGCAGACGCTGTGGTCCAGCAACTTGACGCCGCAGCGCACGGTCGCTTCGACAGCCCTGAAATGCGCGCAGTAAGGCCGTTGCTCACGGTACAAGCCCAGTGGTCGGCGCTGCCGACGACAGGGACGCTGCTGGCAGAGACATTCAAATCCAGGCAGGGCTGGCACCTGTTCGTGTACCCGTTTGCCGGGCGCATGGCCAACATGGGGTTGGCCAACCTGATCGCCTGGCGTGTCAGCCGTGAGCAACCGCTGTCGGTTTCCATCGCCGTCAACGACTACGGCTTCGAGCTGCTAAGCCCTGGGCCGGTGGATTGGGCCAGCTACCTGCCCCAGGCGTTGAGTACCGAAAATCTTCTGGAGGATGTGCTTGCCAGCCTCAATGCCGGGGAAATGGCGCTGCGCCGGTTCCGGGAAATCGCCCAGATCGCTGGGCTGGTGTTCGGTGGCTATCCTGCGGCGCAAAAGAGCATGCGCCAGATCCAGGCCTCGAGCGGGTTGTTCTACGAGGTGTTCCGCAAGCACGACGCAGGCAACCTGCTGCTGGGCCAGGCACGTGATGAGGTACTTAGCGAGGAGTTGGAAATCGATCGGCTTCGGGCCCAGTTGCTGAAACTGACCGACCTCAGGCTGGACTTGCGTGTGATGGAGCGCACCGGGCCGCTGGCGTTCGCGCTACTGGTCGAAGGGCTGCGTGAAACCCTCAGCACGGAAAAACTGGCAGACCGCATCGCGCGGATGGTAGCGGAATTGGAGAGCATTGCAGGTTGAACCAGATAACGACCAAACGCATTCATGGGGTAGCGGTCATATCGCTGGCCATCGACGGCCTGGCGATCCACACATGACGACACATTGCGCCATCGAACTGGCCGGGCAGAAACTCTGGCTGCTGCCGGACAAAGCCGTGTATTGGCCAGCCCGCAAGGCGTTGCTGCTGGCCGATGTGCACATCGGCAAGGCGGCGAGCTACAGGGCCTTGCACCAACCCGTTCCAAGAGGCACTACCGAAGCCACGTTGGCCCGGCTCGACACACTGCTGGCCGAGCATGACTGCGAGCAACTGATCGTGCTCGGTGATTTCCTGCATGCCCGGACTGCGCGGGCGCCGGCTACGCTGGCCCGGGTGCAAGCCTGGCGAGAGCGTCATCCGGAGTTGAGCATCGTGCTGATACGCGGCAACCATGACCGCAACGCAGGCGATCCACCTGTTGAGCTGGGAATCGACGTGGTAGACGAACCTTATGTAGTGGGGCCGTTCGCCCTGCAACACGAACCCAAGGCGCATCCGGCACTCACGGTGCTTTCAGGGCACGTCCACCCGGTCTTCGTGCTGCGCGGCAGGGCTCGCCAGCGGCTGCGCCTACCGTGCTTTCTGATCGACGAAAAAGTCAGCCTGCTGCCAGCTTTCGGAGAATTCACAGGCGGTTGGGAGATCGAGCCCGCCGGCACCAGCCAGGTCTATCTGGCCGGTGCCGGCCGGGTGTGGCCGCTATGAAATGAATCAGGCCACCGGCGCCGGAGGCGGCTCATCGGGAAGGGTGGGCTCGCCGGGCTCCATAGGCGTATCACCCGGCTGGCCAGGCTGCGGCGTGTCCGGGTCAGGCTGCCCTGGCACACCGCCGGCATGCAGCGGCAATGGGTCAGCCAACAGCGACCAGGACAGCAGCCCGATGTGATTGGGCTGCAAGCCAGCCAACTTCGCACTGATCGTTGGGTGGAGTTTCATTGGCACCTCCTGACAACAGCCGACCCGCTTTATGCAAATCGGCAGGGTTACCACTTGGAGCGTCAAAAGCCGATGAAATTCCCGACGCCTGTCGGTCAGGTGCGTGGCAGGGTGACGCCACGTTGGCCCTGGTACTTGCCGCCGCGGTCCCGGTAGGACACTTCACAAGGCTCGTCCGATTGCAGGAACAGCATCTGCGCCACCCCTTCGTTGGCGTAGATCTTGGCCGGCAACGTGGTGGTGTTGGAGAACTCCAGCGTCACGTGGCCTTCCCATTCGGGCTCGAGCGGGGTCACGTTGACGATGATGCCGCAACGCGCATAGGTGCTCTTGCCCAGGCAGATGGTCAGCACGTCGCGCGGGATGCGGAAGTACTCCACGGTGCGCGCCAGTGCAAAGGAGTTGGGCGGGATGATGCACACGTCGCTCTTGATGTCGACGAAGCTGCCGGCATCGAAGTTCTTCGGGTCGACGGTGGCCGAGTTGATATTGGTGAAGACCTTGAATTCGTCGGCGCAGCGCACGTCGTAGCCGTAGCTGGAAACGCCGAAAGAGATGACCCGGTTATCCTGTTCGCCACGCACCTGGCGCTCCACGAACGGCTCGATCATGCCGTGTTCCTGCGCCATGCGGCGAATCCACTTGTCCGATTTGATGCTCATGGCGGGATGTCCTGAAGAGTCTGCAAGGTAAAGATAGACGCGCATCTTACCGGTCCCGGCGCGGTCTTCAAAGTTCCATCCAGCGTTTGCCGCCCGCCGCGGCTACAGTGCCCGCGAGGCGTGGCTTGCAGCCGCCGTCGATCTCTTTTCGGGGAAAGCGGCGTCTGGCCATTGGCAGCTTGGGCAAAGTGGGGTAAGGTGTTGCCACTGTGCTGCACGTGACACCGAGAATCTCTAGTTTGATGCACGATCCTGATCGGCCCATCGCTGAATTTTCTGCTCTCTTTGCGCTCAGTCCCGGGCAGGGTTTTTCCTGACCGAAATCAAATTGTCCAAGGAGACAGAAAAATGTCCAATCGTCAAAGCGGTACCGTCAAGTGGTTCAACGATGAGAAAGGCTACGGCTTCATCACCCCTCAGTCGGGCGACGACCTGTTCGTGCACTTCAAAGCCATCCAAGCTGACGGCTTCAAAACCCTGAAAGAAGGCCAGGCTGTTACTTTCGTCGCTACCCGCGGCCAGAAAGGCATGCAGGCTGAAGAAGTTCAGATCGCCTAAGTCGATCTAGCTTTCTAGCTTTCAAAAAAAACCCGCTTCGGCGGGTTTTTTTATGCCTGCTACTCAGTCAGCAGGCGCCAGGGCGCGCTGACCATGGTCAAGGATCGCCCGTTGAACAGATACGCGCCTGGCCTCCTCTGAGCACGACCTGTCAGCACGAGCGGCTCACCGAGCCGCCCTCTGGTCTTGATCTGAAAGGCTGCGGTACTACAGCCGACTAGTCTTCGCTGATGGTGATGCTCGGCATCGCTGGCGCTGCCGCCTCACGCAGTACGATACGCGCCCCCACCTTGCGCGCCAGCTCCTGGTACACCATGGCGATCTGGCTCTCAGGCTCGGCGATGGCCGTAGGCTTGCCGTTGTCGGCCTGCTCGCGGATCAACATCGAAAGCGGCAACGACGCCAGCAGATCGACGCCGTACTGGCTGGCGAGTTTCTCACCGCCACCCTCGCCGAACAGGTGCTCAGCGTGGCCGCAGTTCGAACAGATGTGTACGGCCATGTTCTCGACCACGCCCAACACCGGAATGTTGACCTTGCGGAACATTTCCACGCCTTTTCTGGCATCGAGCAGCGCCAGGTCCTGGGGCGTGGTCACGATGACCGAACCTGCCACCGGCACTTTTTGCGCCAGCGTCAGCTGGATGTCGCCGGTGCCAGGCGGCATGTCGATGACCAGGTAATCGAGATCATTCCAGGCTGTCTGGGTTACCAACTGCAGCAGCGCCCCCGAGACCATGGGGCCGCGCCACACCATGGGGGTATTGTCATCGGTCAGGAATGCCATCGACATCACTTCGACCCCATGGGCCTGGATAGGCACGAACCATTTCTGATCACGAATCTGCGGCCGCGTACCTTCGGCGATGCCGAACATCACGCCTTGGCTGGGGCCGTAGATATCCGCATCGAGGATGCCTACGCGCGCCCCCTCACGGGCCAGTGCCAGCGCCAGGTTGGCGGCGGTGGTGGATTTGCCCACGCCGCCCTTGCCCGATGCCACGGCGATGACGTTCTTGACGTTGGCCATGCCGGGCACTTGGGCCTGGCCCTTGTGGGCCGCGATCACGCACTCGATGCTCACCTGTGCGCGGGTCACACCCTCAAGGTTACCGATCGCCGTTTCCAGCACCTGCGCCCAGCCCTGCTTGAACAGGCCTGCGGCATAGCCGAGCTGCATCTGTACGCTGACATACCCATCCTGGATTTCGATGGCACTCACGCAACCGGCAGTGACCGGATCCTGGTCGAGATAGGGGTCGGTGTACTGGCGAAGCACGCCTTCGATGGCGGCGCGATTGAGGGCACTCATGGACACTCCCATTGGCAAACTGAATGTAAAACAAGCGCCTATCCTAACCCGTCAATCGTCAGCAGATGCGTGCGCGGGGTGAAATATATTCGTCAGCCCTTTATAGTGGCCGATCATCCTCATTTTCACCCGTCGCCAGATAAGTAGCCGAGCCACCATGTCCGAGCCACGTCAGATTCTCGTCACCAGCGCCCTGCCCTATGCCAATGGATCCATCCATCTTGGCCATATGCTCGAGTACATCCAGACAGACATGTGGGTCCGCTTTCAAAAGCTGCGCGGCAATCAGTGCATCTATGTCTGTGCCGATGATGCACACGGCTCGGCCATCATGCTGCGAGCCGAAAAGGAAGGCATCACGCCAGAGCAACTGATCGCCAACGTACAGGCCGAGCACAGCGCCGACTTTGCCGATTTCCTCGTGGACTTCGATAATTTCCACTCCACCCACAGCGAAGAAAACCGTGAGCTGTCGGGCATGATCTATACCCGGCTGCGCGAGGCGGGGCATATCTCCACTCGCTCGGTGACCCAATACTTCGACCCCGAAAAGGGCATGTTCCTGGCAGACCGCTTCATCAAGGGCACGTGCCCGAAGTGCGCGGCCGAAGACCAGTATGGCGATAACTGCGAAAAATGCGGCGCGACCTATGCACCGACCGAATTGAAAGACCCCAAGTCGGCCATTTCAGGTGCTACACCGGTGCTGCGCGACTCCCAGCACTTCTTCTTCAAGCTGCCTGACTTCCAGGCCATGCTCCAGCAGTGGACGCGCAGCGGCACGTTGCAGGACGCCGTGGCCAACAAGCTCGCCGAATGGCTGGATGCCGGTCTGCAGGAGTGGGACATCTCCCGGGACGCGCCGTACTTCGGTTTCGAGATCCCTGGCGAGCCTGGCAAGTACTTCTACGTCTGGCTGGACGCGCCGATCGGCTACATGGCGAGTTTCAAGAACCTGTGCGCGCGTCGCCCGGACCTGGACTTCGATGCCTTCTGGAACCAGGGCTCCAGCGCTGAGCTTTACCACTTCATCGGCAAGGACATCGTCAATTTCCACGCCCTGTTCTGGCCCGCCATGCTCGAAGGCGCTGGCTTGCGCAAGCCGACCGCGGTCAACGTGCACGGCTACCTCACCGTCAACGGTGCGAAGATGTCCAAGTCGCGGGGCACGTTCATCAAGGCCCGTACCTACCTCGACCATTTGCAACCCGAATACCTGCGTTACTACTATGCCGCCAAACTCGGTCGCGGGGTCGATGACCTGGACCTGAATCTTGAGGACTTTGTGCAGAAGGTCAACTCCGACCTGGTGGGCAAGGTGGTCAACATCGCCAGCCGGTGTGCCGGGTTCATCCATAAAGGCAACGACGGCGTGATGGTGGCCGGTGATGCAGCTCCAGAGCTGACCGAAGCCTTCCTGGCAGCCGCACCGTCCATTGCCGAGGCCTACGAGGGCCGAGACTTCGCACGCGCCATGCGCGAGATCATGGCACTGGCCGACCGCGCCAATGCCTGGATTGCCGAAAAAGCGCCTTGGTCGCTGGCCAAGCAGGAAGGCAGGCAAGATGAGGTGCAAGCCATCTGCGCCCAGGGCATCAACCTGTTCCGTCAGTTGGTGATCTTCCTCAAGCCTGTGCTGCCAGTGCTTGCGGCCGATGCCGAGGCCTTCCTGAATGTGGCCCCCTTGACCTGGGACGATCACCGCTCGCGCCTGGAAAATCACACGCTCAACCCGTTCAAGGCCCTGCTCAGCCGCATTGAACCTGCCAAGGTGCAAGACATGATCGCGGCCAGCAAGGAGGACCTGCTGGCCTCCGAGGAGCCCAAGGCACCTGTGGGTAATGGCGAGCTGCACAAGGACCCGCTGTCGGCGGAAATCGACTTCGACACCTTTGCCGCTGTCGACCTGCGCGTGGCACTGATCGTCAAGGCCGAGGCCGTACCGGGTGCTGACAAGCTGCTGCAGTTGACCCTGGACATCGGTGATGAGCGCCGCAACGTCTTCTCCGGCATCAAGTCAGCCTACCCTGACCCCGCTCAGCTCGAAGGCCGGCTGACCATGATGGTCGCCAACCTCAAGCCACGTAAAATGCGCTTTGGGGTTTCCGAGGGAATGGTGATGGCCGCCGGCCCTGGCGGTGAAGAAATCTACCTGCTCAGCCCCGACAGCGGCGCCAAGCCCGGTCAGCGCATCAAGTGACTCATAAGCGGGGCCTGCAGCAGGCCCCTGCCTTGCGACAATGGCGCACAGCCACCGGCTGCTGCGCTTTGACTAGAGCAGCCAAGTCCAACGGCCTGCTTATGTTCTCCAGGAACGCTACGAATTCATGAATGCCGTCAAACGTCGAGAAATCTTCCGTCGACTGCACGAAGACAACCCGACACCCAAAACCGAGCTGGCTTACACCACACCCTTCGAGCTGTTGGTAGCCGTGACTCTCTCCGCGCAATCCACCGATGTGGGTGTGAACAAGGCAACAGCACGGCTTTTTCCAGTTGCCAACACCCCTGAGGCTATCTATGCGCTAGGTGTCGACGGACTGAGCCAGTACATCAAGACCATTGGGCTCTACAACAGCAAGGCCAAAAACGTTATCGAGGCCTGTCGCCTGCTCATCGAGCGGCATGACGGGCAGGTGCCGAACACGCGCGAGGCCCTCGAAGCCTTGCCGGGCGTTGGCCGCAAGACAGCCAACGTAGTGCTCAATACGGCGTTTCGCCAACCGGCCATGGCGGTGGATACCCATATTTTCCGCGTCAGCAATCGCACGGGCATCGCCCCGGGCAAGACGGTGCTGGAGGTGGAAAAAAAACTGCTCAAGTTCGTCCCCAAGGATTACTTGCTCGACGCACACCATTGGTTGATTTTGCACGGCCGCTATGTCTGTCAGGCGCGTAAGCCCAGATGCGGCAGTTGCCGAATCGAGGACCTGTGCGAATTCAAGCACAAGACCACTGATGATTGAAGCAATAGTAAAAACACCGCGCTTCGATTGAAAAAATCTTTTTTACCAGCGCTCACTTTATGGTTATAAGGTCGGCCATTGGCCCTTGCCGTGGAGCGACTCATGAGCACTGATAAAGACGACCTCGCGATTGAAGATGATTTTGTGACAGCTGAAGAAGAAGTCGAGCCGCAAGTGGAACCGGCGAAAACCAATCTGAGCAAACGTCGCACCATCGACAATCTGTTGGAAGAACGTCGACTGCAGAGGCAGCTGGCCGATTTCGATTACGATCTCTAGGTAGGTGCTTGCTGGCGGGCCTCCGAAAGACCCGCTCCCTCTCCGTTCAGGCCTCGAATTCGGTGCAGAGCCCTCCTGCAGGAGGCTCTGCATACCATCAGTTCAACCCGTGTCGCTGCGCCAGTTCGATCAAGTCCACCAATGACCGCGCGTTGAGTTTGAGCAGCAACCGAGATTTGTAAGTACTGACCGTCTTGTTGCTCAGGTACATGCTGTCGGCGATTTCCTTGTTCGACCGGCCCCGCGCCAATTGCTGAAGCACTGTCATCTCCCTTGCCGAAAGGCGGTTGACCATTTCCGCTTCACTGCCGCCGCTGCGCCCTCGCGAGGCGTGCAGCGCCTGGTTGGGGAAGTAGCTATAGCCCGACAACACCGCCTTGATCGCGCTGAGCAGTTCGGTCAGTTCCTGTTGCTTGCATACGTACCCTGCCGCCCCTGCCTGCATGCACCGCATCGAGAAGTTGCCGGGTGCCTGGGAGGTCAGTACGAGTACTTTGCTGCATGGGCTTGAACTGGCCATGCGGCCTATGACTTCGAGGCCGTCGAGCTTGGGTATGCCGATGTCCAGCACGACGATATCGGGAAGATGTTGCCGTGTTAGTTGCAGCGCGGCCACTCCGTTGTCCGTTTCAGCGACGACATCGTACCCATGCCGCTCCATCAGCATGCGTACGGCCAGACGTATCACAGGGTGATCATCCACGATAAGCACTTTGTTCATGCGATATCCATTCATTGCTGTTGCATTGGCAGGCCACGATAACCGAGAGAAGAACTCATGGCGCGGCGTTTTCGCCTAGAAACGGACGTACAGACACGGCTTACTAAACTTACGGAAGTTTCCTACACACAAGATGAAGAGTTGTTACAAGCTAATTAACAAAAGCGGATAAGAACTCCCTTAGAGGGCAACTCCCGACAACTTTCACATCAAACACTGACACCGTTGTTCGTGACGTTTGAAGCGCTTGGCAGGCGCTGGCCCGGCATGGGAAACAGTGCAGGGTTTAGCTGAGCAAGGACCTAGGTTATAGATGTACGAAAGCGCAGGAGAAGGCTCCATGAATCAAGCACAACCCGTTGCTCCGCTGACAATCGTCGCTATCTTTGCGGGCATAATCGAAGCCTCCGCCCTGGCTACCTTGCCCTTTCTCAGCGAAGCCAGCCAGACGCTGTATACATGGTTCCTGGTTGGTTTTCCCTTCTTCCTGACTGCCCTGTTCTTCTTGACGCTGAACTTCAATTACAAGTCTTTCTATACGCCTGCTGGATCGCGTATCGAATCAGTGGACAGTGCGCAGAGCGCACGGAAGATCACGTCCACGACCCTGCCAACCGCAAGCGCAATCGTGCACGGCGAGCCGGTGACCTTCATGTTCAGCGGGCCAGAGGCAAGTCAGTTGATGGAAAAGGAGGTGTTGCAAGCGCTCGCCCAAGCGCCTGAGCCGGCTCGCACCTGGCAGTTCTGCAATGTGCCAAGAGGGCAATGTGTCCGGCTTTCAGTCAGCCCCCTCGAGTAAAGGCAAAAAACCCGGCACTAGGCCGGGTTTTTGCAGAACGGCGTGCTGAATCAGAGCAACGAGCGGCCCTTGTTCGCAGCGATACGCATACGCAGCGCATTGAGCTTGATGAAGCCCGCCGCGTCTTCCTGGTTGTAGGCACCGCCGTCTTCTTCGAAGGTGGCGATGTTGGCATCGAACAGCGAATCGTCGGATTTGCGGCCGACCACGGTAACGTTGCCCTTGTAGAGCTTCAGGCGTACGACACCGTTCACATTGACCTGGGACGCGTCGATCATCTGCTGGAGCATGACCCGCTCCGGGCTCCACCAGTAACCGGTGTAAATCAGGCTGGCGTACTTGGGCATCAGCTCGTCTTTGAGGTGAGCGACTTCGCGGTCCAGGGTGATCGACTCGATGGCGCGGTGCGCCTTGAGCATGATGGTGCCGCCAGGGGTCTCGTAGCAGCCACGCGATTTCATGCCCACGTAGCGGTTTTCGACGATGTCCAGTCGACCGATGCCGTTGGCGCCGCCGATACGGTTCAGATCGGCCAGCACAGTGGCCGGGCTCTTCTCTACGCCGTCAATTGCGACGATGTCGCCGTTGCGGTAGGTCAGCTCAAGGTAGGTTGCCTGGTCTGGGGCGTTTTCGGGCGAAACGCTCCAACGCCACATGTCTTCTTCATGCTCGGTCCAGGTATCTTCCAGGACACCGCCTTCATAGGAGATGTGCAGCAGGTTGGCGTCCATCGAGTACGGCGACTTCTTCTTGCCATGACGCTCGATCGGGATACCGTGCTTCTCGGCGTAGTCCATCAGTTTCTCGCGCGAGAGCAGGTCCCATTCACGCCATGGCGCGATGACCTTGACGCCGGGCTTGAGGGCATAGGCGCCCAGTTCGAAACGAACCTGGTCATTGCCTTTGCCGGTAGCGCCGTGGGAGATGGCGTCGGCACCGGTTTCGTTGGCGATTTCGATCAGACGCTTGGCGATCAGCGGACGGGCAATGGAAGTACCCAGCAGGTACTCGCCCTCATACACGGTGTTGGCGCGGAACATCGGGAATACGAAATCGCGCACGAATTCTTCGCGCAAATCGTCGATGTAGATTTCTTTGACGCCCATTGCCTGAGCCTTGGCACGCGCCGGCTCGACCTCTTCACCCTGCCCCAGGTCGGCGGTGAACGTCACCACCTCGCAGTTGTAGGTATCTTGCAGCCACTTGAGAATCACCGAAGTATCAAGGCCGCCGGAATACGCCAGTACGACCTTTTTTACGTCCGCCATGCCATCACTCCACGGGGTTGTACGGAAAAGGCCCGATTCTAACGGCGTTGAGGCTCAATTTATAGAGGCGCGACAGCTTCTGACGACAAAGCGACAAGAATTGTCGATGGCGCGACGGCCGCTACTTGGCAGTGGCGGGTTTGTCCGGGACCGGCTTGGTGGCACCTGCAGCCTGCGCCGGGGCAGCGGGGGCAGCGGGGGCCTCGACCGCCTTTTGCGTGGGCTGCGCCTGGGCAGGGCCTCGCTCAAGTTCGATGTTGACCCGCCGGTTACGGGCGCGATTGCCGGCGCTGTTGTTCTTGGCCAGCGGATAACGCTCGCCGTGGAAACGCACGGTTATCTGGCTTTCAGGCACGCCGTGGGCCATGAGGTAATCGGCAACCGCCAGTGCCCGCCGGCGGGACAGGTCGCGGTTGGTCAACCGATTGCCGCTGTTGTCGGAATGCCCGTCCAAGGCTACCTGATTGACGCTGGGGTCGGCCTTCATGTATTCGAGCAGCACATCGAGGCGGGCCTTGGCCGCCTGATCCAGCACGATGCCGCCACCGGGGAAGCCCACCTGGGTCTGACGCACCTGGTCGTAGTTCATGGGCAACAGCTTGCTGGCGCAGGCCTGGTAGTCACTGTAGGCCTTGGCGAAACTGACCGGCAGCACGCGCACTTCCATTGCCCGCCCGCCCTCCCCGGCGAAGTTGCGCACCACGGCGCTGCGGCCATCGAGCAGGCCGTTGATCAAGCGGCTGGCCTGGCCTTGGGAGGAGTTGAACAGCACGCCGGTACGTGCCATGCGCACATTGCCCAGGTTGATGTCCCCGCGCCCAGGTTGCCAGGGCGCTGCAGCAGCCAGCAAGGTGGCACCGCCGGCACCCATCGCATTGGTCTGTGAGCGCAGGCGGAACACCGGTTGCTCACCGGCACGGCGTACGAACTCACCGCTTCCGAAACCGTCTATCGGCTGGGTCAGCCGGCATTCGAACGCGTCACCCTCCACCGTCCAGGCAATGCTCTCCATGCGTGTCTGGAACGTCAAGGCACCGGCCGGCACGCTGGCAAAGACGATAAACAGGGCTAGGTAACGCTGGCGCACGGCGGGCTCCACATAATTCGACACTCACCTTTACGCTATCGGGCGGCCGCGGGAAAACTTGATACCTGTGCTCTGAAGGGGCTTTTCCGGTAGCATTGCGGCTTGAGTTCGACCCGCCTGGAATCCTCAATGTCCGATCGCCTGACCCTCCTGCGCCCCGACGACTGGCACATCCATCTGCGTGATGGTGCCGTCCTGCCTCACACCGTTGGTGATGTGGCGCGCACCTTCGCCCGTGCCATCATCATGCCCAACCTGGTGCCGCCGGTGCGCAATGCCGCCGAAGCCGGGGCCTATCGTGACCGTATTCTGGCTGCTCGCCCGGCTGGCAGTCGGTTTGAGCCGTTGATGGTGCTGTATCTCACCGACCGCACCAGCCCACAAGACATCAGAGATGCCAAGGCTAGCGGTATCGTGCATGCCGCCAAGCTCTACCCGGCAGGCGCCACCACCAATTCCGATTCTGGTGTGACCAGCATCGACAATATTTTCCCGGCTATCGAGGCGCTGGCTGAAGTCGGCATGCCATTGCTGGTGCACGGCGAAGTCACGCGCAGCGAGATCGACGTGTTCGACCGTGAAAAGCGCTTCATCGACGAGCATATGCGCCGCCTGGTCGAGCGCTTCCCCTCGCTCAAGGTGGTCTTCGAGCACATTACCACCAGCGATGCGGCCCAGTTCGTGACCGAGGCTTCGGCCAACGTTGGCGCCACCATCACCGCGCAGCACTTGCTGTACAACCGCAACCATATGCTGGTGGGCGGCATACGGCCGCATTTCTATTGCCTGCCCATCCTCAAACGCAATACGCATCAGGTGGCGTTGCTGGACGCCGCCACCAGCGGCAACCCGAAGTTCTTCCTCGGCACCGACTCGGCTCCCCACGCCCGCCACGCCAAGGAAGCGGCGTGTGGATGCGCTGGCTGCTACACCGCGTATGCGGCCATCGAGCTCTATGCAGAGGCGTTCGAACAGCGCAACGCTCTGGACAAGCTCGAAGGCTTTGCCAGCCTGCACGGTCCTGCTTTCTACGGCTTGCCAGCCAACACCGACACCATCACCCTGGTTCGTGATCAATGGACGGCCCCCGAAAGCCTGCCCTTCGGTGAGCAAACCGTGATTCCGCTTCGCGCCGGGGAAACACTGCGCTGGCGCCTGCTGGAGGAACACGCGTGAGCGAAGACCTGTACGAAGATGAACTTGAATCCTCTGGCAGCGGTGGTCACCGTCACCCGATGGCCGAACGCTTTCGGGGTTACCTGCCCGTGGTGGTGGATGTGGAGACGGGTGGTTTCAATAGCGCCACCGACGCCTTGCTGGAAATTGCTGCCGTCACCATTGGCATGGACGAAAAGGGTTTTCTGTTCCCCGAACATACCTATTTTCACCGGGTAGAGCCCTTCGAAGGCGCCAACATCGAGGCCGCGGCGCTGGAGTTCACCGGCATCAAACTCGACCACCCGCTGCGCATGGCGGTGAGCGAGGAAACGGCCCTGACGGATATCTTCCGAGGCATCCGCAAGGCGCTCAAGGCCAATGGTTGCAAGCGCGCCATTCTGGTGGGCCACAACAGCAGTTTCGACTTGGGTTTCCTTAACGCGGCGGTAGCGCGCAACGACCTCAAGCGTAACCCGTTCCACCCGTTCTCGAGCTTCGACACGGCCACCCTGGCAGGGCTCGCCTATGGGCAGACCGTGCTGGCTCGCGCCTGCCAAAGCGCTGACATCGATTTCGATGGTCGCGAGGCGCACTCGGCACGCTACGACACCGAAAAAACGGCTGAGCTGTTCTGCGGTATCGTCAACCGCTGGAAAGACATGGGCGGCTGGCGACAGGATTGACCCGCGCGTTTCAGCGCTAAAGCCAGCCCGTGCGGTTGGCAAAAAAACCGGCCATGAAGGCCGGTTTTTTTGTGCTCGACGCGGGCTTACAGCTTGCCGGCGTTCTCGCTCAGGTAGGCAGCAACGCCTTCTGGCGATGCGTTCATGCCTTTGTCGCCTTTTTTCCAGTTGGCAGGGCAGACTTCGCCGTGCTCTTCGTGGAACTGCAGGGCGTCGACCAGGCGCAGCAGCTCGTCCATGTTACGGCCCAGCGGCAGGTCGTTGATGATCTGCGAGCGCACGACACCGTTGGTGTCGATCAGGAAGGCGCCACGGAAGGCCACGCCGCCTTCGGACTCTACGTCGTAGGCCTTGCAGATTTCGTGGGTCATGTCGGCAGCCAGGGTGTACTTGACCGGGCCGATGCCGCCGTTGTTGACGGGGGTGTTGCGCCATGCGTTATGGGTGAAGTGCGAATCGATCGATACGCCGATCACTTCCACGTTGCGCGCCTGGAAGTCAGGAATGCGATTGTCCAGAGCAATCAGCTCGGACGGGCAGACGAAGGTGAAGTCCAGCGGGTAGAAGAACACCAGGCCGTACTTGCCCTTGATGGCCGAGGCCAGGTTGAAGCTGTCGACGATCTCGCCGCTGCCCAGTACGGCAGGTACGGTGAAATCGGGGGCTTTCTTGCCAACGAGTACGCTCATTGTTATCTCCTGATGTGAGTGAAGAACCATTGCCAGGCCGAGTCGCCGACCCGACATGCAACAAAGGTTGACCATCATACACAGGTTACGGTGGCAGGCCGAATGCTGAGCGCGCAACCGTTGGTCACCCGGGGAGAATGCCTTCTGAAACCACTTTGACAAGCATTCTCATTCACATTAAGCTCCAACCCATCGAACCCGCCAGCGATGGTCAGCCCTATGTATGTGTGTCTTTGTGTCGGCGTCACCGACGGACAGATCCGCGATGCGATCTATGAAGGATGCTGCAGCTACAAGGAAGTCCGAGCCGCCACCGGTGTCGCCAGCCAGTGTGGCAAGTGCGCCTGCCTGGCCAAGGAAGTGGTGCGCGAAACACTGACCAAACTTCAGGTCAGCCAGGCCGCCCTGCCCTATCCGGTAGAATTCACCACTGCCTGATACCCAGAATGACGAAAACCGGACCCTGCGTCCGGTTTTTTTTCGCCTTAATTCAACGAGTTAGCGCGCCAACGCGGTTCACAAACATTCTTATTCCTATTAATTTTCATTTATTATTCAATTACTTAGGTTTGACAGGCCCGGGCATCAGGCTCAAACTTCCCTGTATTGGCACACTTCGACAGGGCAGGAACCCCAATGAAAGGCGACATCAGCGTCATCCAGCATCTCAACAAGATCCTCGGAAACGAGCTGGTCGCAATCAACCAGTATTTCCTGCATGCCCGCATGTACGAAGATTGGGGCCTGAACAAGCTCGGCAAGCACGAATACAAAGAATCGATCGACGAAATGAAACACGCTGACAAACTGATCAAGCGTATTCTGTTTCTCGAAGGTATTCCCAATGTTCAGGACTTGGGCAAGCTGCTGATCGGCGAGCACACCAAAGAGATGCTCGAGTGCGACTTGCGAATCGAGCAGAAAGGCCTGATCGACCTGAAGGCGGCCATTGCCCACTGCGAAACAGCGGGTGACTTTGGTTCGCGTGATGTGCTGGAAGATATTCTGGAGTCTGAAGAAGAGCACATCGACTGGCTGGAAACCCAGCTGGGCTTGATCGACAAGATTGGTATCGAAAATTACCTGCAGTCGCAGATGGGCGAAGAATAAAACGCCAACACAAAAAAACCCGCCAATGGCGGGTTTTTTTTGAGCGCATTTCTTACGCTTCGGCAGCCTTCGCCTTGGCAGCGGCATCCTTGATCAGGGTCTGCAGCTCACCCTTTTCGAACATTTCCAGCACGATATCGCTACCGCCGACCAGCTCACCACCGACCCACAGCTGGGGGAAGGTTGGCCAGTTGGCATATTTGGGCAGGTTGGCGCGAATTTCCGGGTTCTGCAGGATGTCGACGTAGGCGAACTTCTCGCCGCAACCCATCACTGCCTGGGAGGCACGGGCCGAAAAGCCGCACTGCGGCGCATTCGGCGAGCCCTTCATGTAAAGCAGAATGGTGTTGTTGGCAATCTGCTCTTTGATCGTTTCGATGATATCCATGTAGCACCTCGGCTTGACTTTCCGACACGGGCGTCGGCACGGTGACGCATTGTAACGGAAAGCCGAGCTGCATGCTCGGCCTTGCCAAGGCTCAAGCGGCTTCCACGTGCACCGGAACGCCATTGAGTGCAGCATTGCCGCAGACCGAGTCGCGCAGCAGCTCGTCAGTGAGATCGTTGGCGCTGACGCCGGGCTGTGCCTGGGCGGTCTGAAGGCGCACACCCTGACGAGCGTGCCCGAAGCCATGGGGCAGGCTTACCACCCCTGGCATGATGCTTTCGCACGCCTGTACCTGCACCTGCACCGCCCCTGCTCGCGAGCGCACCCTGACCTGCTGGCCATCGTGCAGTTGGCGCTGGCGCAGGTCATCGGGGTGCATCAACAAGTGATGGCGCGGTTTACCTTTGACCAGCCTGTGATAGTTGTGCATCCAGGAATTGTTGCTGCGTACGTGACGCCGCCCTATGAGCAGCAGTTGCCCGGTTTCTGGCGGCGCCTGCCGGGCCAGGCGCTGCAGATCATCAAGCAGCACACGCGGCGCTGCCTCGACGGTTTTGCTCGCCGTGCCCAGGCGATGGGCAAGGTTGGCCTGCAAGGGGCCCAGGTCCAACCCATGTGGATGTGCATCGAGGGTTTCGAGTGACAGCTGCCAGGGCGTCGCCTGTCCATAACGCCCGCTGCGCAAGGCTTTGTCGATCATCTGCGCTGGCGCTACGGTCGGCGGCAGCTCACGTCCGGCACGGCGCGCATACGCCTTGGCCAGGCCGACGAAGATTTCCCAGTCGTGCAGGGCGCCCTCAGGCCTGGGCAGAATCGCTCGGTTGAACCGGCTCACATTGCGGACCGCCAGCAGGTTGAAGGTGGTGTCGTAGTGATCGTTTTCCAGGGCTGACGTCGATGGCAGGATCAGATCGGCATGGCGCGTGGTTTCGTTGATGTACAGGTCGATGCTGAGCATGAAGTCGAGCGCCGACAGTGCCCTGTCCAATTGCCGCCCGTTGGGCGTCGACAGTACGGGATTGCCCGCGACCGTAACCAGGGCGCGGACCTGCCCCTCACCCGGGGTCAGCATCTCCTCGGCAAGCGCCGCCACCGGCAGTTCTCCGGCGTACTCTGGCAGGCCCGAGACCCGACTCTGCCAGGCGTTGAAGTGGCCACCCGAAGTGCTCGCCACCACGTCCACCGCAGGTTCGGTACACAGTGCCCCGCCCTTGCGATCAAGGTTACCGGTCACCAGGTTGATCAGTTGCACCAGCCAGTGACAGAGCGTGCCGAACACTTGGGTCGATACCCCCATGCGCCCGTAACACACCGCCTTGTCGGCGGCGGCGAAATCACGCGCCAACTGGCGAATGGCTTGCGCCGGGATGCCGCACAGGCCGCTCATGGCCTCGGCCGTCATGGGGGCCAGGGCGGCGCGGACATCGGCCAGCCCTGTAATCGGCAGATGCGAGCCGCGTGCCAGGCCCTCCTCGAACAGGGTGTTGAGCAGCCCGCACAACAAGGCCGCGTCGCCGCCCGGCCGAATGAATAAATGGTTGTCTGCGATGACCGCAGTTTCAGTGCGCCGCGGATCGATCACCACCAGACGTCCGCCCCTGGCCTGCAAGGCCTTGAGGCGTTTTTCCACATCGGGAACCGTCATGATGCTGCCGTTCGAGGCCAAGGGGTTGCCGCCCAGTACCAGCATGAAATCGGTGTGGTCGATGTCCGGAATCGGCAGGAGCAGCCCATGGCCATACATCAGGTGGCTGACCAGGTGCTGGGGCAGTTGGTCCACAGATGTGGCGGAATAGCGATTGCGGGTCTTCAACAGCCCTAAAAAGTAGTTGCCATGGGTCATCAACCCATAGTTGTGCACACTCGGGTTGCCTTGATACACGGCAACCGCATTGTTGCCGTGGGCCTGCTGCACGCGCCAAAGGCGCTCGGCGGCTAGTTCAAAAGCCTCCTCCCAGCCAATCGCCTGCCACTGGTCGCCCACGCGCCGGTGGGGTTGGCGCAGCCGGTCAGGATCATTCTGGATATCCTGCAGTGCCACCGCCTTGGGGCAGACATGGCCGCGGCTGAAGGGGTCCTGAGGATCGCCCTTGATGGACTCGATCCGGGCAGGTTCGCCAGGCGAGTGGCTCAGCACGATGTTCAAACCACAAATGGCTTCACACAGGTGACAAGCACGGTGGTGCAGGGTACGGGTCATGGCCGCATGCCTCATTGTATTGATGGATCGACTATGGACTCAGCCCTGTACAGGAGCCAGCGTGCTTTGCGGTGTGAATTGGTCTTTATCACTCATACGGCAGGCCCTGCCTGTTTGCCAACGTGCCCTCAAGCCGTGTACAAACAGCCGTAGCAAATAAAACACAGCGATACAGTGCCCTGCGAAACCCCTTGCAACATCGCCGGGGGGTGCCAAGTGGTTTCACCCCTTGGTTTCAGGCGACATTTAATTATAGTATTGCGCCTTTCCCTATTCGTCCGCCTCGTGCGGCTTACGCCGCAGGTCACCGCCGTTGTCAAAAAAAACCGCACGGTCGGCCTGCATACTGTTGCAGATAAGGTAGTCAATCATGAGCGCTAGGCACTTTCTCTCCCTGCTGGACTTCACCACCGACGAATTGCTCGGGGTGATCCGCCGCGGCATCGAGCTGAAGGACCTGCGCAAGCGAGGCGTGCTGTTCGAGCCGCTGAAGAGCCGTGTGCTGGGCATGATCTTCGAAAAATCGTCGACCCGCACCCGCGTGTCGTTCGAAGCTGGGATGATTCAGCTTGGCGGCCAGGCCATTTTCCTGTCCCCGCGCGATACCCAACTGGGCCGTGGTGAGCCGATCGGCGACAGCGCCATCGTTCTGTCGAGCATGCTCGACGTGGTGATGATACGGACCCACGCCCACAGCACCCTGACCGACTTTGCCGCCAAGTCCCGCGTACCGGTGATCAACGCCCTGTCGGACGAGTCGCACCCCTGTCAGCTTCTGGCCGACATGCAGACGTTCCTCGAGCACCGTGGGGCAATCGAGGGCAAGACCGTCGCGTGGATCGGAGACGGCTTCAACATGTGCAACTCGTACATCGAAGCGGCCCGGCAGTTCGGTTTCCAGCTGCGCATCGCCTGCCCCGAGGGATATGAGCCCGACCCACGGTTCCTGGCCATCGGCGCTGAGCACGTGCAGGTCGTGCGCGATCCCCGTGAAGCGGTAAAAGGTGCTCACCTGGTGACCACCGACGTCTGGACTTCCATGGGCCAGGAGGAGGAAACTGCTCGTCGCCTGGCGCATTTCGCGCCGTACCAGGTCACCCGCGACATGCTCGACCTGGCAGCACCCGACGTCTTGTTCATGCATTGCCTGCCCGCCCACCGTGGCGAGGAAATCAGCCATGATCTGCTCGATGACCCCCGTTCGGTCGCCTGGGATCAAGCTGAGAACCGTCTGCATGCACAAAAGGCACTTCTGGAATTTCTTGTCGAACCGGCTTACCACCACGCATGAGTCAACCTCTACTGCTCAACCTGCGCAACCTTGCCTGCGGCTATGGCGACCAGCGCATCGTCCAGAACCTGAACCTGCATCTGAATGCAGGCGACATTGGCTGCCTGCTGGGCTCGTCCGGCTGCGGCAAGACCACGACCTTGCGGGCCATCGCAGGTTTCGAGCCGGTGCACGAAGGCGAAATCCAACTGGCCGGCAACGTCATTTCCAAGGCCGGTTTCACCCTGGCGCCGGAGAAGCGCCGCATCGGCATGGTGTTTCAGGACTATGCCCTGTTCCCCCATCTGACGGTGGCGCAGAACATCGCCTTCGGCATCGCCAAGCACCCGCGCCAGGCGGCGGTCATCGACGAGATGCTGGACCTGGTCAAGCTGGGTGGGCTTGGTGGCCGTTACCCTCACGAGCTGTCCGGCGGCCAGCAGCAGCGGGTGGCACTGGCACGGGCGTTGGCGCCAGAGCCGCAATTGCTGCTTCTGGACGAGCCGTTTTCCAACCTTGACGTGGAACTTCGTCGCAGGCTCAGCCATGAGGTGCGGGATATCCTCAAGCAGCGCGGTACCAGCGCCATCCTGGTCACCCATGATCAGGAAGAAGCCTTCGCGGTCAGCGATCAGGTTGGGGTGTTCAAGGAAGGCCGGCTTGAGCAGTGGGATACACCCTACAACCTGTACCATGAACCGCAGACACCTTTCGTGGCCAGTTTCATCGGCCAGGGCTATTTCATCCGTGGCCAGATGACCAGTGTGGAAGCCGTCAGCACCGAGCTGGGCGAGCTGCGAGGCAACCGCGCCTATCGCATGGCTGCAGGCAGCTCGGTGGATGTGTTGCTACGTCCGGATGACATCGTGCATGCCCCCGACAGCCCGTTGCGCGCAGTGATCGTGGGCAAGAGCTTTCTCGGTGCCTCGACCTTGTATCGCCTGCAACTCCCCACTGGCAGCCAGCTTGAAGCGATCTTCACCAGCCATGTGGATCGTCAGCCAGGAGAAGAGGTGGGCATCGCAGTAAAAGCCGATCACTTGGTGGTGTTTCCGGTGCCAGGCAGCATTGCAACCCAGACGGTGCAGCAGGCAACAGGCGTTCGTCGCCACAGTGGGCCGAACTGACGCCAGGCCCGGGCTACGTCTTGAGCGGGCCCGCTACCGGCTCAACCCGAGCAGGTAGCAAGGATGAATGGGCATCACGTTCTGCCAATACTGGCAAAGGTGGCCTGGGTATGCTCGGCCAGGGTCGTTGCCGCCAGTTCCACCTCCAGCCCACGTCGTCCAGCGCTCACATGGATAGTCGCAAAACGCTGCGCCGCCTCGTCGATGAAGGTGCGCAGACGTTTCTTTTGCCCTAGCGGGCTGATCCCACCCACCAGATAGCCTGTTGCCCGCTGCGCCTTGACAGGGTCGGCCATCTCGCACTTTTTCACCCCCGCCGCATGCGCCAAGGCCTTGAGATCAAGGGTACCCACCACAGGCACCACCGCTACCAGCAACTCCCCTTTCTCGCTACAAGCCAGCAGCGTCTTGAATACCTGCTGCGGGTCCAGGCCGAGCTTATCTGCAGCTTCCAGTCCATAGGACGCTGTCTTGGGGTCATGCTCGTAGCTGTGAACGTGATAGTGCGCGTGATGCTTTTTCAGCAGGTCCAGAGCGGGCGTCATACGAAGTTCCGGTGTAAGACAGATCGGCAGCTACTTTAGGTCAATTCCCACATTCCAGCCAAGAAGCCCGTGCGCCCCGCTCTACCATGGGGCGTCACGCTGGCGGCCGTTGCCCAAAACGTGACTGACCGTTCACTTTCGACCTTTGACATCAGCGTTTCTTGTCTATATTTTTTCGTTTCTGAATGCCGGGGGTGCACCTTCACGGTGCACCTCATATCCGCCCAGGACCATCCGGAAGGTCCGGGCCTTGCTGTCGAGCCCCGCGCGACTCACAACAAAAACAACGAGGTCATACATGACAATTGCCCAAGGCCAACCCACGCTGTCCAGTCAGTGCCTGGCCGAATTCCTCGGTACTGCGCTGCTGATCTTCTTCGGTACCGGCTGCGTCGCCGCACTCAAGGTCGCAGGCGCAAGCTTCGGACTCTGGGAAATCAGCATCATTTGGGGGGTGGGAGTCAGCATGAGCATCTACCTCACCGCCGGGATCTCCGGTGCTCACCTGAACCCTGCCGTCAGCATCGCGCTGACCCTGTTCGCCGGCTTCGAGCGGCGCAAGCTGCCTTTCTACATGCTTGCCCAAGTGTGTGGTGCCTTCTGCGGCGCGGCGCTGGTCTACACCCTCTATAGCAGCCTGTTCTTCGATTTCGAACAAGCGCACGCCATGCTGCGCGGTAGTGAATCCAGCCTGGACCTGGCAGCGGTTTTCTCGACCTATCCCCATCCTTCCTTGTCTACGGCGCAAGCGCTGCTGGTGGAGGTGGTGATCACGGCGATCCTCATGGCCGTCATCATGGCCCTGACCGATGACAACAACGGCCTACCCCGCGGCCCGATGGCGCCGCTGCTGATCGGCCTGCTGATCGCGGTGATTGGCAGTGCCATGGGGCCCTTGACCGGCTTTGCCATGAACCCGGCACGCGACCTGGGCCCGAAAATCATGACGTTCCTGGCAGGCTGGGGCGAAATCGCCTTTACCGGCGGCCGCGATGTGCCTTACTTCCTGGTGCCGATATTCGGCCCTATCATCGGCGCCTGCCTGGGTGCTGCCACCTACCGTGGCTTGATTGCCCGCAATTTGCCCGCCGCTCCAACGCCCACGCCTGCGGCAAGCGACGCTCGCCAAGGCGATACGCAAGTCAACTGAGCACGGCAGACAGACCCGCCACGACCCCTATTTTGCAAGGCCAACACCATGACAGACACTCAGGACAAGCAGTACATCATCGCCCTGGACCAGGGCACCACCAGTTCGCGTGCGATCATCTTCGACCGCGACGCCAATGTGGTCGGCACCTCCCAGCGTGAGTTCGTCCAGCATTATCCGCAGGCAGGTTGGGTCGAGCACGACCCCATGGAAATCTTCGCCACCCAGAGTGCGACCATGGTCGAAGCACTGGCCCAAGCTGGCATCAGCCATGCCCAGGTCGCGGCCCTGGGTATCACCAACCAGCGCGAAACGACCGTCGTCTGGGACAAGGAAACCGGCCGCCCGGTATACAACGCCATCGTCTGGCAATGCCGGCGCAGCACCGAAATCTGCGCCCAGCTCAAGCGCGACGGCTTTGAGGACTACATTCGTGAAACCACGGGTCTGGTCACCGACCCGTACTTTTCCGGTACCAAGCTCAAGTGGATCCTGGACAATGTCGACGGCGCCCGGGAACGCGCCGAGCGTGGCGAGCTGCTGTTCGGCACCGTCGATACCTGGCTTATCTGGAAGTTTTCCGGCGGCAAGGTGCATGTCACCGACTACACCAATGCCTCGCGAACCCTCATGTTCAACATCCACACGCTGCAGTGGGATGAAAAGCTGCTCGACATCCTGGGCATCCCTGCGCAAATGCTGCCAGAGGTGCGGTCCTCTTCCGAGGTCTATGGGCATACCAAAAGTGGCATCGCCATCGCCGGCATCGCCGGGGACCAGCAATCGGCCCTGTTCGGGCAGATGTGCGTGGAACCGGGGCAGGCGAAGAACACCTATGGCACTGGTTGTTTCCTGCTGATGAACACGGGCGACAAGGCCGTCACTTCCTCCCATGGCCTGCTGACCACCATCGCCTGTGGTCCGCGCGGTGAAGTGGCCTATGCCCTGGAGGGGGCCGTGTTCAACGGCGGCTCGACGGTCCAGTGGCTGCGCGATGAACTGAAGATCGTCAATGACGCGTTGGATACCGAGTACTTCGCAAGCAAGGTCAAGGACAGCAATGGCGTCTACCTGGTGCCTGCCTTCACCGGCCTTGGCGCCCCCTACTGGGACCCTTATGCCCGCGGCGCGCTGTTTGGCCTGACCCGCGGCGTCAAGGTGGATCACATCATCCGCGCAGCACTGGAGTCCATCGCCTACCAGACCCGCGACGTGCTCGATGCCATGCAGCAGGACTGCGGCCAACGCCTGTCCGAACTGCGGGTTGACGGCGGCGCCGTGGCCAACAACTTCCTGATGCAGTTCCAGGCCGATATCCTCGGCACGTGCGTCGAGCGCCCCAAGATGCGCGAGACCACGGCGCTGGGTGCAGCCTACCTGGCGGGCCTGGCTTGCGGTTTCTGGAGCAGCCTGGACGAATTGCGCAACAAGGCAATCATCGAGCGGGAGTTCAGCCCGCAACTGGATGAAGCGCAGAAAGAGAAATTGTACGGTGGCTGGAAAAAAGCCGTCGATCGCACCCGCGATTGGGAAGACCACGACGCCTGATTACCGTAGGCAACGGCGCACTCCGCTCCAAGGTCTGCGCCGGATCCACCCTTCGGACGCCACGCTGGTCGTCATCCCCGTCCTACGGCATCATTGCAGCATTTGTCAGGCTGCTCCGAAGGACGTCCATGAATTTGCCTCCACGCCAACAACAAATCCTCGAACTGGTCCGAGACCGCGGCTACGTCAGTATCGAGGAAATGGCGCAGCTGTTCGTCGTTACCCCGCAGACGATCCGCCGCGACATCAACCAACTGGCAGAGCTCGACCTGTTGCGCCGTTACCACGGGGGCGCAGCCTACGATTCAAGCGTTGAGAACACGGCGTATGCCATGCGCGCCGACCAGATGCGTGATGAAAAGCAGCGCATCGCCGAGGCTGTCGCTCGGCAGGTGCCCGATCATGCCTCGCTGTTCATCAATATCGGCACCACCACCGAATCCATCGCGCGTGCTTTGCTCAACCACAGCCAACTGAAGGTCATCACCAACAACCTGCACGTCGCTTCCATCCTGGCGGCCAAGGACGACTTCGAGGTCCTGGTGGCAGGCGGTACCGTGCGCCGTGACGGCGGCGTCGTAGGCCAGGCCAGTGTCGACTTCATCAATCAGTTCAAGGTCGATTACGCCCTGGTCGGTATCAGCGGCATCGATGAAGACGGGAGCCTGCTGGATTTCGACTATCAGGAAGTGCGCGTATCCCAGGCGATCATCGCCAATGCTCGGCAGGTGATCCTGGCTGCGGACTCCAGCAAGTTCGGGCGCAATGCCATGGTGCGCCTGGGCGCCATCAGCCTAGTCGACTGCCTGGTGACTGATCAGACCCCAACCCCTGCCCTGGTACAACTGCTCAATGACCACAAGGTGCGTGTCGAAGTGGTTTAGGTTGTCTCGACCGGCGCTGCAACCGTGGGTGTGGCACAAGCCCGCCCCTCTACGGGCTTTTTTCGTTAATGTTCATTTGCTTGTCACCTGATCAGTATTTTCTATGAATACGGACTGGCGAGTCGCGTTCGCTTGCGCTAGTATTTTCGGAAACGAACATAAATGTTCACTTTCGATGCAAATTGCTCCAGGAGACCTTCCCTGTGTCCCAGCCCGATTCGACCAGCGCTCCCGTCGCCGATTGCTATGACCTGGTGGTGATAGGCGGTGGCATCAACGGTGTGGGCATCGCCGCCGACGCTGCCGGCCGCGGCCTGAAAGTCTTTCTGTGTGAAAAGGACGACCTGGCCCGGCACACCTCGTCAGCCAGCAGCAAGCTGATTCACGGTGGTCTGCGCTACCTTGAGCATTACGAGTTTCGTTTGGTACGTGAGGCCCTGGCCGAACGCGAAGTCCTGTTGGCCAAGGCACCGCACATTGTTAAGCCCATGCGTTTCGTGCTGCCCCACCGCCCCCATCTGCGCCCTGCCTGGATGATCCGTGCTGGCCTGTTCCTTTACGACCACCTGGGCAAGCGCAAGCGCCTGGGCGCCTCGCGCAGCCTGCGATTTGGCGCGGGCTCCGCGCTCAAGCCGGCCATCACCCGTGGTTTCGAATATGCCGACTGCTGGGTTGACGACGCTCGCCTGGTGGTCCTCAACGCCATGGCCGCCCGGGAACATGGCGCGCATATTCACACCCAGACACTGTGCCTGGGCGCCAGGCGTGTCGGCGCCATCTGGGAAGTGGATGTGCAGCACGCCGACGGCAGCACCCGGACGGTGCGGGCCAAAGGGCTGGTGAACGCCGCCGGCCCATGGGTTGCGCAGTTCATCAAGAACGACCTGAAACTGGACGCTCCTTACGGCATTCGCCTGATTCAGGGGAGTCACCTGATCGTCCCCCGGCTGTATGAAGGCGAGCACGCTTACATTCTGCAGAACGAAGACCAGCGCATCGTTTTCTGCATCCCGTATCTTGATCGTTTTACGCTGATCGGCACCACTGACCGTGAATACACAGGCGACCCTGCCAAGGTAGCGATCACCGATCAGGAAACCGACTATCTGCTCAAGGTGGTCAACGCTCACTTCAATCACCAGCTGCAGCGCAGTGACATCTTCAGCACCTATGCAGGCGTTCGCCCCCTGTGCAATGACGAGTCGGACAACCCGTCGGCCGTTACCCGTGACTACACCTTGGCACTGTCCGCCGCCCACGGTGAAGCCCCCCTGCTCTCGGTCTTCGGTGGCAAGCTCACCACTTACCGCAAGCTGGCCGAATCGGCCATGGCCGAACTCAAGCCATTCTTCAGCCAGATGGGCGGCAGTTGGACGGCCGAAGCAACCCTGCCGGGCGGCGAGGACATGACCACGCCGCAGGCACTTGAAGAAGCCTTGCTTGCTCGGCATACCTGGCTCGCCCCGGCCATTGCCCAGCGCTGGGCACGCACCTATGGCAGCCGCGTCTGGACACTGTTGGCAGGCGTCGAAGGCCCGCAGGACCTGGGTCAGGCCATTGGTGCGGGGCTCTTTGCTCGCGAGGTGGATTACCTGTGCGAGCATGAGTGGGCAACCTGCCTTGAAGATATCTTGTGGCGTCGTACCAAGCTTGGGCTGTTTACTACCGAGGCGGAACAGAACACGCTCGCCCAGTACCTGAAAAAGGTAACGCAGCGCAGCCACGCCGCCTAACCCAGGTGGGCCGCCTGTCAGCACATGCTCACAGGCGGCTATAGGCCTCGACCGCAAGCTCGTGATAAAGCGCCTGTTCCTGGGCATCGAGTTCAGCTTTCAAGGCAGCAGCCTGCTGCAGGTAGCCCTGCTCCCCGTGCTCGCCGGCGGTGCGCTCGGCGGCCTCGAGCCGTTCATGAAACGGTGCCGCCAGCGCCTCGAAGCGCTCGCGATAATGGCTGCGCGCAAACGACTGCCAGAACTCGCGTTGCGCCAGCGCTGCGGCCAGCACATCCAGACTTTCGCCCGCCAGTATCCGGTCTCCGGCCAGCCTGACCTGCCGACTGCTGACGTCGCTGAATTCCGGGTAGTTCATGTAGCTCGGCTGAGCCGGCAACCCCAAGCGACTCGCCAGATTGACCCGATAAGCCAGGTACACTTCGATGTCATCCACCATCGCATAGGGATCGCGTCGCATTTGCTCGATGTGCCGAGCGGCGATGCTGTCCACC
This sequence comes from Pseudomonas sp. SGAir0191, assembly GCF_002812565.2. Taxonomy (NCBI): domain Bacteria; kingdom Pseudomonadati; phylum Pseudomonadota; class Gammaproteobacteria; order Pseudomonadales; family Pseudomonadaceae; genus Pseudomonas; species Pseudomonas sp. SGAir0191. Next base: position 1,205,092 of record NZ_CP025035.2, on the reverse strand, counting down.
TGGTCCAGGCGGTACAGCGAACGGCCAAGTCGCAAGAGTTCGCGCTCAGTCTGCCCGGCACTTGCCCCAGCCGTATGAATAGCAATATGCGCCCTCACCTCGAGTTGACTGAGCAGCAGCAACAAGCGGTCTTCGCAGGTTTGCGGACCTTGGGTATGCAGGTAGACCGATTCGCGAACATCCGTACTTTCAGCACACAACTCCAGAATGCGCCATATGCGTGCACGGTAGTACTGCGGTCGTTCTTCGAAATCGTCAGATTCGGCGAAGTCGGCGAGGAACCGGAAGAGATCGGCCGAGCCCTCATCGTCGAGCAAGGCGTTCCAGATGCCTTCATAGCGATGGCGTAGCGCCGGCTTGGCGGGCCCAATCCAGCTATCTCGCAGCTCGTCGTCAATGAACACCTGGGCATGGTTGCGCGGGGCAAGCGAGCCTTCGTTTGCAGTGGCCAGTGCTTGCTGACTGGCCTGGTCCAACGGGTTGTCATGCAGAGACAGTTGCTGGATGCGGTCCCCAAGGATCTGCAGGTGTTCGTTGACCTCACGAATCTGGTTTTCCCGGATGTCCATCAGGCCACGCCATAGCAATTGATGGCGCTGCGGGATGTTCAACAGGCCCGTGTTGCGCAGTGAAATCGTACGCAGATGACGCAGGGCAGACAGGTTCGGTACCCGGCCGATCGGATTACCGCTCAAGTTGATATGCTCCAAGTGGGTCAGCCCGGTCAGCACCGTGTCACTGTCGGGTTGCAGTACGATCCGATTGTCATCAAGGCGCAGCGTGCGCAACTGCTCCAGGCCACCGAGTCCTGTCGGCAGTTGCGTCAACTGGTTACCGCGCAAATCGAGCACCTGCACATGCGGGAACCGCCTGAGAAAGTCGTCGCTGACATGGGTAAGCGCCAGGTTGCGCAAGGCCAATTGCCGCACGTGATTGAAATCGATGTCATCAGGCAGGTCAGGTAGCGTGCCCACCTGCTCGCCTTCTATACGCAGCACATATTCATCAGTCTCGGACGCGACCGTTTTGCGTCGCCAAGCGCGGCGAATGTGGGTGGCTACCCTGTGTCGGCGGCGCCCATCAATGAAGCCATTGCGCTGGCGCTCCCAGGAGGCGAGGGCCTGACGCAGACGTTCCAGTCGCCCTTCGAGATCGCTCAGGTGGTCCCAGAGATTCACGTCGCGCTCGATCAATTGCGCCAGATAAGCGTCCATCTGGTCATCGGTCAGTGTCGGGTAAATGCGGCGTATGCCCCGGCGCAGTGCTTGCCGACTGCTCTCGCCCCGCCCGCTGAGGGGATAACCTACACGGCCATCCTGGAGTCGGCGAGGCGGGTTGAAGCGACCGCCCAGAGCCGCCATGCCCAGCGACTGGGCCGTTTTGCCCCGGTCAGCAGCCGCCCTGTGCAGCAGGTTGGCCCCTAAGTCGGCTGTAGTTACCGATGAACCGCGGAAAGCGGTTTTCTGGGTTTCATCCAGGGTCTGCAGCAAGCACGCCAGTAGCCCTTGATCCCCAGTCTGAATCGGACCTCTCTGCAGCCGATACCCCCCGCTGGTCTGCACGATCACCTCGGTGCGCTGTGCACCGGCCGGGCCATGGGAGGCCACGAGCTGGCCCTGGGCCTCACCCAAGCGTACTTCGATACAGGTCGACACTGGCCATGGCGACGTTTCATCAATCAGCGCCAGCGCCAGGCGCAGAGTGTCCAAGTTAGCGGCCTGCTCATGTTCGAACCCCAACAGCGCGCGATCAATGCGGCTTTCACGCACAGCCCAACGTGCTCGTTCAGCAAGCGGCAGGGGTACCTTGCCGCTCATCAGCGTCGCAAGTTGTTCGGTGGTCGCGCATTCCACGATTTCTTGCGCCAATGGCACTGACAGCCCGGTGAAGTCGCGAGTGAGCGTATCCACGCCAACGCCTGACTCGCCCACTGAAAGCGCCAGCGCTTGCTCGACCAACAGCTCGGAGGTCGGCCCTTGGCCATGCAGCAGGTGCCGTGCCTGCGCTTCCCTGAGCCGTGCTGGCGCCGGCTCCTCGTGTAAACGCAAGCTGCGCAAGTGTTCAGGCGACAGGCCCGTGACCTGCATCAGCACGTCGGCATCCAGGTTGGATACCTGCTCAAGATCGGCGCCAAAACTGCGCATCAATTCACCCGGATGCTCCAGGCTGTGGGCCGACGCCGGCATCTGTTTCAGACGCAACCCCCTGTTGCCCACCCTCACCGGCGTGAGGCCGTCGACCAAACCGATGCGCTCTAGCGCGCCGCCGATCGTAGACTGCCCAGCCCCAAGCACTGCGCCCGTGGCCACGACCTGCGCCACATTGAACACATGGGCCAGCGCTTGCTGCCTGTCGCCTATCTGCCAAGCCTCGTAACCGTCGTAGACTTCGCGCGCGACGTCTACGGCTGCCGCTACGAACAAAACTTCGCCCAAGCCGGGAACGAACTGCGCGGCCAGGGTGAGCGCATCGAGCCCTGCCCCTTTCAAGGCGTCGATGCGCTCGTGCCGCTCAAGTTGAGTCAAATCGCCCGTAGGGACGGCCAGCACCCGAGCATCGTCGATCATTGCATTGAGCAAGCGTTTACGCAGGCAGGCAAAGACAGAGCCTTCTATTGCGAAATGGCGACCATCGATGGCGAGCGGTGTAGATCCATCAGAGGATTTGTTCAATTGCGCCAACTGGGCCAGGAACGCGGGCCGCTCGCGCTGGGCGATCAAGCTGACGAAATACCGTCTATATTGACGCTCACGCAGCCGCTTGCCGAGGTGCTCGTAAAATCCAGCCCAGTCCGCATGCCGCCCGATGGGCTCGGCCGGGTCATCGGAAAACCAGCTTATCAAGCCGTACATGGGCCCATTGGCCGCTGCGCGAAGCTCAATGACCAGGCAACGCTGAACGGGCTTGCCCAGGACAAATAGCTCGAACGGCTGGAACCCCTGGGTCACGGCCGGTACGGTCGGCTTCTGGGCTATCAGTGGCAGAAGTGCCAGGTAGTCTTGCTCGGTCAACTGCCCTTTGAGCCTGGCCATCCTGACTGCAACATCGAGTGCCGCACGTAGACGCTCCTCGAAAATCTGTTCTACCGCACGCTGCCCAAAATCGGCGGGTGCTGGGGGGCGCGCCTTGGGGAACAAGCACATACGCAGCTGCTGCTGGTACTGCCCGCCCAGGTCCAGCTGCCGGCAGAGGCGAGCAAACGCTTCGAAGGAGAGCGGCAATACAGTGCCGTTTGCCTCCTGCAAGTGAGCGCGCCGGTGCAGGCCGGGAAAGGTCTCGCTTTCATGAAAGTTATGCAACGCGGCCACCAGCAGCGACTCTTTGCTGTAAAGCGCTCTCATGGGTGTCTGCAGCCGAGGCGCGGCACTGGGTATCGCAACTTTGTCATGCAGCACCACCTGGGCGGTGTCTACATTCACCTCACCCAAGCCTCGGGCTCGCAGCGCCTCCTGAAGTAATGGGCGCGCAAAGGTCTCTAGCCCAGGCAACGTTTTCAAACGCGCCCTGACCGCCTCGCTCGACAACTGTTCAAGATAGAGCGCTCGGTGGAATGTGCTCAGCAGGTCCGGATCGGCGCTGGTCAGCCAAGCCGGCAACGCGTTCGCCACAAATGCATCAACGGAAAGGTGAGGTAGTGCGTTATCTGCCACAAATCTTCCTCTGGTCTGGAAAATGGCGCAGCAGAACATCGGGCTGTCATGGGCAGGTGTTACATATGGCTGGGTACACAAGCATGAGCACTCATTCGGATAACCGAACATAAAATTGAAGGTCATTCGAATTTCCGACCCTGTTGAAAAACTCAAATTAGTCGAACAAGGCTAACGCCCTCGCTTTCAGCGGGGCTAACATGCTTCACGGACCTTGGCACGACTTCTGCTCATATCCATTCAACCGGATGCAACAGCTGCCGTATCCGTTGAACGAAAGAGTCCGCCAACGGCTCCATAAAAAAAACAAACACGTCGAGGAAAATTTGATGCGTATCGTTCGTCAATTGCTGGGCGCCGCCATCGCGGCTGCTGTAATCGCTTCGCCGGCCATGGCCGAAGAACTCACCGGCACCCTGAAGAAGATCAAGGATTCAGGCACCATCACCTTGGGCCACCGCGACTCCTCCATCCCGTTTTCCTACCTGGCCGGCAAGCCAGAGCCTGTAGGCTACTCCCACGACATCCAGCTGGCCGTCGTCGAGGCCCTGAAGAAGCAACTGGGTACCGACATCAAGGTCCGCTACAACCTGGTCACCTCCCAGACCCGCATCCCGCTGGTGCAGAACGGCACCGTCGACCTGGAGTGCGGCTCCACCACCAACAACGTCGAGCGTCAGCAGCAAGTCAGCTTCTCGGTGGGTATCTTCGAGGTTGGCACCCGTCTGCTGACCAAGGTCAAGGACGGTCAGCCGGCCTACAAGGACTTCGCAGACCTGGCTGGCAAAAACGTAGTGACCACAGCAGGCACGACCTCCGAGCGCCTCCTCAAGGCCATGAACGCCGACAAGCAGATGAAGATGAACGTGATCTCCGCCAAGGACCACGGTGAAGCCTTCAACATGCTCGAGAGCGGCCGCGCCGTGGCCTTCATGATGGACGACGCGCTGCTGGCTGGCGAAATGGCCAAGGCTCGCAAGCCGTCGGACTGGGTCATCACCGGTACGCCGCAATCTTATGAAATCTACGGTTGCATGGTGCGCAAGGGTGATGAGCCTTTCAAGAAGGCCGTGGATGATGCGATCGTTGGCTACTTCAAGTCCGGTGAAGTCAACAAGAGCTACGACAAGTGGTTCCAGCAGCCAATCCCGCCAAAAGGCCTGAACCTGCAATTCCCGATGAGCGACGAGCTCAAGAAGCTGATCGCCGAGCCGACCGACAAGGCGGCAGACGAGAAGAAATCCTGACCCCCAGCCTGGAGCCTGCCGCGCTGCAAGGCGCGAATTAAACCGGCAGGCTCCCCGTTAGTGTCTAACCTTTCATCCGAGGGCAGTTTGCCCTCGGAAGCTGGAAGGTGCCCGTGAAACAATCGTCTGAGGGGAAATCCCGATGAATTACAACTGGGACTGGGGCGTATTCTTCAAGTCCACTGGCGTGGGCAGCGAAACCTATCTGGACTGGTACATCACCGGCCTGGGATGGACCATCGCCATCGCCATTTCCGCCTGGATCATCGCCTTGCTGCTGGGGTCGATCCTGGGCGTGATGCGTACCGTGCCTAACCGGCTCGTTTCCGGTATCGCCACCGCATACGTCGAGCTGTTCCGCAACGTGCCTTTGCTGGTGCAGCTGTTCATCTGGTACTTCCTGGTGCCGGACCTGCTGCCAGAGGGGCTGCAGGAATGGTTCAAGCAGGACTTGAACCCGACCACGTCGGCCTTGATCAGTGTGGTCGTGTGCCTGGGCCTGTTCACCGCCGCACGGGTGTGCGAGCAGGTTCGCACCGGCATCCAGGCCCTGCCACGTGGCCAGGAATCGGCAGCGCGGGCGATGGGCTTCAGCTTGCCGCAGATCTACACCAATGTGCTGCTACCACAGGCCTTCCGCATCATCATCCCGCCACTTACCTCCGAGTTCCTGAACGTGTTCAAGAACTCCTCGGTGGCTTCGTTGATCGGCCTGATGGAGCTGCTGGCGCAAACCAAGCAGACCGCCGAGTTCTCGGCCAACCTGTTCGAAGCGTTCACCTTGGCCACGTTGATCTACTTCACCCTCAACATGGGCCTGATGCTGCTCATGCGCGTCGTCGAGAAGAAAGTGGCCGTACCTGGCCTGATCTCTGTGGGGGGCAAGTAAATGGAACTGGATTTCAGCGAAATCATCCCCGCTCTGCCCGCCCTCTGGGATGGCATGGCCATGACCCTGCAACTGATGGTGATGGGCGTCATCGGCGGCATCGTGCTGGGCACCCTGCTGGCGCTGATGCGCCTGTCGTCGAATAAACTGCTGTCCAGGTTGGCCGGCGCCTACGTCAACTATTTCCGCTCGATCCCCTTGCTGCTGGTGATCACCTGGTTCTACCTGGCGGTGCCGTTCGTGCTGCGCTGGATCACCGGGCAGGACACGCCGGTGGGGGCCTTCACCTCCTGCGTGGTCGCCTTCATGATGTTCGAGGCGGCCTACTTCTGCGAAATCGTGCGTGCCGGTGTGCAATCGATCTCCAAAGGCCAGATGGGCGCAGCCCAGGCATTGGGCATGACTTATGGCCAGACCATGCGCCTGATCATCCTGCCCCAGGCGTTCCGCAAGATGACACCGTTGCTGCTGCAGCAAAGCATCATCCTGTTCCAGGACACGTCCCTGGTCTACACGGTAGGCCTGGTCGACTTCCTCAACTCGGCACGCTCCAACGGCGACATCATCGGGCGCTCCCATGAGTTCCTGATCTTCGCCGGCGTCGTGTACTTCATTATCAGCTTCTCCGCTTCGTGGCTGGTCAAGCGCCTGCAAAAAAGGATCACCGTATGATTTCCATCAAGAACGTCAACAAGTGGTACGGGGACTTCCAGGTGCTGACCGACTGCAGCACCGAGGTCAAGAAAGGTGAGGTGGTGGTGGTGTGCGGGCCTTCGGGGTCGGGCAAGTCCACCCTGATCAAGTGTGTGAACGCGCTGGAGCCTTTCCAGAAAGGTGACATCGTGGTCGACGGCACTTCGATCGCCGATTCCAAGACCAACCTGCCCAAACTGCGCTCGCGCGTGGGCATGGTCTTCCAGCATTTCGAGCTGTTCCCCCACCTGACCATCACCGAAAACCTGACCATTGCCCAGCGCAAGGTATTGGGCCGCAGTGAAGCCGAAGCCACCAAGAAGGGCCTGGCCCTGCTCGACCGCGTCGGCTTGAGTGCCCACGCCAAGAAGCACCCCGGGCAGTTGTCCGGCGGCCAGCAGCAACGGGTCGCCATTGCGCGAGCATTGTCCATGGACCCGATCGTCATGCTGTTCGACGAGCCCACCTCGGCCCTGGACCCGGAGATGGTCAACGAAGTGCTGGACGTGATGGTCGAGCTTGCCCACGAAGGCATGACCATGATGTGCGTGACCCACGAAATGGGCTTTGCCCGCAAAGTGGCCAACCGCGTGATATTCATGGACAAGGGGCACATCATCGAGGATTGCCAGAAGGAAGACTTCTTCGGCAACCCCGAAGGCCGTCACGAACGCACCCAGCACTTCCTGAGCAAGATCCTTCAGCACTGATCCTGCCTCATCGAGCCGCTCGGCCCCGCCGCCCTTCCGGGCAGCGGGCGCTGGCCGTGACGAGGTCACTGTGATGAAATGCGACCCCTCGCTCCTGTTACCTGCCAAGCCTGCCGTGAAAGCCCGCCTTGTCCGCCAACTGCTGTTACCCCCGCTGATCATCCTGCTGATGATCGGGCTGGGCATGGCCGGGTTCCTGATCAGCGAGAGCAACGGCATACGCGTGCTCAGTGAAAATGGCGAGCGCCAGTTGGAATTGCATGCGCGTACGGTCGAAAGCGAGATCAGCAAGTACACCTACCTTCCCAGCCTGCTGGAACTCGAAGACAGCGTGTCGCACCTGCTGACCGACCCTGATGGTGGCTCACGGCAAACCGTCAACGAATACCTCGAAGGCCTCAACCGGCGCAGCCGCAGCCGTGCGATCTTCGTGCTCGATACCCAAGGGCGGGTGCAGGCCACCAGCAACTGGCGCGATACCGACTCATTCCTGGGCGAGGACCTGTCGTTTCGCGCGTATTTCCAGACCGCCGTGCGTGGCGAACCTGGGCGCTTCTACGGCATCGGCAGCACCACGGGCGAAGCCGGCTACTACCTGGCCCATGGGCTTGAGGAGCACGGCAAAATCATCGGCGTGGCGGTGATCAAGGTGCGCCTCGATACCCTGGAGGAACGTTGGCAGCGCGCCCGCCTGGAAGCGTTCGTCAGCGACGAGAACGGGATCATCATTCTTTCCAGCGATCCGGCTCGCCGCCTGAAGTCGGTGCGCCCACTGACCCCGCAAACCAAGGAGCGCCTGGCGCGCAGCCTGCAATACTACTGGTGGCCGCTCAACGAGCTGCAACCGCTGGGGCGCGAGACCCTGGCCGACGGGGTAGAAAAGCTGACCTTCCCGGCCAACAGCGAAACGGCCCAGGGCAACCCGCATGAGGTGGCCTACCTGGCCCAGACACGTCGCCTGGTCGATACGCCCTGGCACTTCACGCTGCTGACGCCGCTTCAGGATCTGCGTCGCGAGTCCATGGTGCAGGGCATCCTGGTGGGTGTGGCGTTTGCCTTGCTGACCATCCTGGGCATCGCCTGGAACGAGCGACGCAAAGTCATCGCTACCCGCCTGGCAGCCCGCGAGGCGCTGGAGCAAGCCAATAGCCAGCTCGAGCGCCGCATCGCCGAGCGTACGGCCGACCTGCGGGCCAGCAACGAACGGCTCAAGGGGCAGATACGCGAGCGCCGTCATGCCGAGCAAACCCTGCGCCAGGCGCAAGACGAACTGGTTCAGGCTGGCAAGCTGGCAGCCATCGGACAGATGTCCACCAGTATCGCTCACGAACTCAATCAACCCTTGGCGGCGCTGCGTACCTTGTCGGGCAACACCGTTCGGTTCATCGAACGCGGCGCACTGGAGACCGCCAGTACCAACCTGCGTACCATCAATGGCCTGGTCGACCGCATGGGCCGCATCACCGCCAGCCTGCGTTCATTCGCCCGACGCAGTGACGACAGCGGCCAGGCCGCGGTGGCCAAGGCGGTCGAAGCCAGCCTGCAGGTGCTGGCAGAACGGATCAACAGCAGCCACCTGCAGGTGCACCGCCATTACCAGGACCTGCAGTTGGCCATCGACCAGACCCGGCTGGAGCAGATCCTGGTCAACCTCATCGGCAACGCCCTGGATGCCATGGCTGTCCAGCCCCAACCAGCCTTATGGCTCGAAGGTGAACTGCAGGGGGACAAATACCGCTTGCAGGTGCGCGACAACGGCCATGGCATCGATCCAGAGGCACGCAAGCATCTTTTCGAACCGTTCTTCACCACCAAGCCGGGCGACAATGGCCTTGGCCTGGGCCTGACCCTCTCGGCCAGCCTTGCTGCGGCCGCCAAGGGCAGCCTCAGTGTCGAGCACCCTGCCAGCGGCGGCACAGCTTTCGTGCTGATCCTGCCCTTGGCCTCCACCCCCAGCGAATCGGCAGACTCTCCATGACCCAAGCGCCCCTTACCGTTCTGATCGTCGAAGACGACCCCCATGTCCTTCTTGGGTGCCAGCAGGCACTGGCGCTGGAGGACATCGGTTGCGAAGGCGTTGGCAGTGCCGAACAGGCGCTCGAGCGCATTGGCGATGACTTTGCCGGCATCGTGGTCAGCGACATTCGCCTGCCGGGTATCGACGGCCTGGAACTGCTCAACCGTCTCAAGGCGCGCGACCGCAGCCTGCCGGTGGTATTGATCACCGGGCACGGTGATATCGACATGGCCGTCGGCGCCATGCGCAACGGCGCGTATGACTTCATGGAAAAGCCCTTCTCCCCCGAGCGGCTGGTCGATGTGGTGCGCCGTGCGCTCGAGCAACGCGGCTTGTCCCGTGAAGTCTCGGCGCTGCGCCGCCAGCTTGCCGGACAGAGCAGCCTGGAGGGGCGCATCATCGGTCGTTCGCCCGCCATGCAGCACCTGCGCGAACTGATCGCCAACGTGGCCGATACCTCTGCTAACGTGCTGATCGAGGGTGAGACAGGCACCGGCAAGGAACTGGTGGCTCGCTGCCTGCATGACTTCAGCCGTCGCCAGGGCCAGCCCTTCGTGGCGTTGAACTGCGGTGGCCTGCCGGAGAACCTGTTCGAAAGCGAGATTTTCGGCCATGAAGCCAACGCCTTCACCGGTGCTGGCAAACGCCGCATCGGCAAGATCGAGCACGCCAACGGCGGCACGCTGTTTCTCGATGAAGTGGAAAGCATGCCGATCAACCTTCAGATCAAACTGTTGCGGGTGCTCCAGGAGCGCACCCTGGAACGGCTCGGCTCGAACCAGAGCATTCCAGTGGATTGCCGGCTCATCGCGGCGACCAAGGCCGACCTCGACAGCCTGGGTCAGAGCGGGCAGTTTCGCAGCGACCTGTATTACCGCCTGAACGTGGTGACCCTCGAACTGCCACCGCTGCGCGAACGCCGCGAAGACATCCTGCAGCTGTTCGAACACTTCCTGCAGCAATCGGCGCTGCGGTTCGACCGGGAGACGCCCACCCTGGACAGCCAGACACTGTCAAGGCTGATGGCCCATGACTGGCCGGGCAACGTGCGCGAACTGCGCAATGTGGCCGAACGCTATGCACTAGGGCTGCCCGCGTTCAAGAAAGGCCCCACGGGCACCAGCAGCCAAGGGCTGGGCTTTGCCGAGGCCGTGGAGGCCTTCGAGCGCAACCTGCTCAGTGACGCCTTGCAGCGCACCGGGGGCAACCTGAGCCAGGCCAGCCAGGAATTGGGCATGGCAAAGACCACGTTGTTCGACAAGGTCAAGAAATACGGGCTAGGTTGATGGACCGAGGCGCTGCAATGCGCCAGTCAACAGGCAAGGCACTGTCGACAGCGGCGGTAACATGAGGGAAACTCAACTCCAAGATATTTACCCTCAGCCCTACCCTCGGAGTTAGCTGTGCTGGAGATCCGCCACCTGAAAACCCTTCATGCCCTGCGTGAAGCAGACAGCCTGGTCGAAGCGGCCGAGCGGCTGCACCTGACCCAGTCGGCCTTGTCCCACCAGTTCAAGGAACTGGAAGAGCGCCTGGGCCTGACGTTGTTCGTGCGCAAGAGCAAGCCCATTCGCTTCACCAGCGCAGGGCTGCGCCTGCTGCAACTGGCCGACGCCACGCTCCCCCTGCTGCGTGGCGCCGAGCGGGATATCGCCAGACTGGCGGGGGGCACTGCCGGTCGCTTGCACATGGCCATCGAATGCCACAGCTGCTTCCAGTGGCTGATGCCCACCATCGATCAGTTCCGTGATGCCTGGCCTGAAGTGGAGCTGGACCTGGCCTCAGGCTTCGCGTTCGCGCCCCTGCCCGCCTTGGCCCGTGGTGACCTGGACCTGGTGGTGACCTCCGATCCCCTGGACCTGGCCGGCATCACCTACGTTCCCCTGTTCACCTACGAAGCCATGCTGGCGGTGGCCAACCAACATCCGTTGGCCAGCAAACCCTACATGGTGCCCCAGGACCTGGCGGACCAGACCCTGATCACCTACCCGGTGGAGCGTGACCGTCTGGACATCTTCACCCGCTTCCTGGAGCCAGCCGACATCGAGCCCGCGGCCGTACGCACCTCGGAGCTTACGGTCATGATGATGCAGTTGGTGGCCAGCGGCCGCGGCGTGTGCGGCATGCCCCATTGGGCCTTGCACGAATACAGCTCGCGCGGTTACGTCAAGGGCAAGCGCCTGGGCGAAAAAGGCCTGTTCGCGACACTCTACGCAGCCGTGCGCACCGACATGCTAGATGCACCCTATATGCGCGATTTTCTGCTGACGGCCAAAGACACTTCGTTCGCCACCCTCGACGGGGTCAGTGCGGTGCGCTGAGCAACTGGCGGTACAGCGGCAGGATCAGGTCACGGGTCAGGGGCGCCAGGGGCATTTCTGGCGTCTGGTCAGCGGCCAACCAAGTGATCTCGTCGATTTCGGCCGCCGGCATTACCGATGCCGCGCAGTCCACCCGGAACAACTCGGCCTGCACCTCGAACCCTGGCTCATTGGCTGCCGGGGCGTTGAACTGACCAAGGCGCACGGCCTTGGCGGGGTCGATCTGCAGGCCCAGTTCCTCGTGCAGCTCACGGGCCAACGCTTGAACCGGGGTTTCTCCGGCATCGATCTTGCCGCCCGGCTGCATGAATGCCTGAGTGCCGCGCTTGCGCACCAGCAGCGTGCGACCTTGCGAGTCCAGCAATAAGGCGGCGGCAATGCGGATGATATTGGCCATGGGTGATCTCCCTGAAAATGGGCGGCGAGCATCCCATGCCTCCCCAGCCGTGACAAGGCCACTGCCAGGTTTGGACGTGGGCAGACGAATGGCCACTTGCCAACCCGGCCGGGACCCTTCATAACCTTCCCAATGACGCTTCCTGCCGCCAACCATCCCGTATTCGAGCTGTTCCATCCAGGCGTTGCGGCCTGGTTCTCAGGCCGTTATCCGTCGGTGACCGATGCCCAGGCTCAGGCCTGGCCGCTCATCCAGGCCGGTCAGTCCGTGCTGCTGGCAGCGCCGACCGGCTCAGGCAAAACGCTCAGTGCGTTTCTGGCGGTGCTCGACCGGCTGTTTCGCCAGGGGCTGGAGCAGGGCGGCACATTGCCCGCCCACACGCAGGTCGTCTACGTATCGCCCTTGAAAGCCCTGTCCAACGACATCCGTTTGAACCTGCAAATACCGCTGGAGGGCATCCAGCGCACGCTCCAGGCGCAAGGGCACGCAGCCCCCACCATCACCACGGCGGTGCGCACTGGTGATACGCCCCAGAAAGAACGCATCGCCATGCGCAAGCAGGCACCGCATATTCTGGTCACGACCCCTGAGTCCCTGTACGTGCTGATGGGTTCGGCCTCTGGACGTGAAGGCCTGCGTACGGTGCACACCGTCATCGTCGATGAGATCCATGCCCTGGCCGGCAACAAGCGCGGTTGCCACCTGGCACTGACCCTCGAACGCCTGCAAGCGTTGTGCGACCGTCCGCTGCGACGCATCGGCCTGTCTGCTACCCAGCGTCCGGTCGAGCGGGTGGCGCAGTTTCTGGTGGGCAGCGGGCGCGCCTGTTCCATCGTCGATGTAGGGCACGCCCGCCAGCGTGACCTGGCCATCGAAATCCCACCCGTGCCACTGGGGGCGGTGCTCGACCAGGATGCCTGGGGGCTGGTGTACGATCGTCTGGCCGAACTGGCCCGTGCGCATCGCACCACCTTGGTGTTCGTCAACACCCGGCGGCTGGCCGAGCGCATCACCCGTCACTTGAGCGATCGGTTGGGCACGGCTGCGGTGGCCGCTCACCACGGCAGCCTGTCCAAGGAAAGGCGCCTGAGCGCCGAGCAGCGCCTGAAAGCGGGCGAGCTGCAGGTGCTGGTGGCCACGGCCTCGCTGGAACTTGGCATCGACATCGGCGACATCGACCTGGTGTGCCAGGTCGCCTCACCCGGCTCGATCGCAGCGTTCCTGCAGCGCGTGGGGCGTGCAGGACATCAGGTGGACGGGGTGCCCAAAGGACGGCTGTTCGCGACATCGCGAGACGACTTGATCGAGTGCGTGGCGCTGCTCGATTGCGTGCGCCGCGGCGAGTTGGATGAAGTGCAGGTACCGCAGGCCCCGCTGGATGTGCTGGCCCAGCAGATCGTTGCCGAGGCCAGCAACCAGCCCTGGCACGAGCAAGCGCTGTTCGACTGCCTGCGCCAGGCCATGCCGTTCGAAACGTTGGCGTACGAACATTACGATGCCTTGCTTGGCATGCTTGCCGAAGGCTACAACGGCCGCCAGGGCGTGCGCGGCGCCTACCTGCACCGCGATGCCGTCAGCGCCATGGTGCGAGGGCGCCGTGGCAGCCAACTCACCGCCTTGACCAGTGGCGGGACGATTCCCGACAACGCCGACTACGCCGTCGTGCTCGAACCTCAGGCGCTGAACATCGGCAGCGTCAATGAAGACTTCGCCGTGGAGAGCATTGCTGGCGACATCTTCCAGCTAGGCAACGCGTCTTATCGCATCCTGCGCGTGGAGGCCGGGCGGGTCCGGGTCGAAGACGCCCACGGCCAGCCCCCCACGATTCCCTTCTGGCTGGGCGAAGCCCCTGGCCGCACCCGCGAGCTCAGCGCCGCCGTGGCCAGGCTGCAAGGGCAGATTGATGAGCGCCTGCAGCACGCGGGTGGCTCGCTGGCGCATGTGCTGGCCTGGCTGCAAGCCACGTTCGAACTGGACGCCAGCTGTGCCGAGCAGTTGCTGGACTACCTGGCCCGCACCCAGCAGGTATTGGGCGCCCTGCCCTCCCAGGACACCCTGGTGATGGAGCGTTTCTTCGACGAATCAGGCGGCACGCAGCTGATCATTCATTCGCCGTTCGGTAGCCGCATCAACCGCGCCTGGGGTTTGGCCCTGCGCAAGCGGTTCTGCCGTACCTTCAATGTCGAGCTGCAAGCGGCAGCCAGTGAAGATGCCATCGTGCTGTCGCTGTCTACCAGCCACAGCTTTGCCCTCGACGAGGTGTGGCGCTACCTCGACAGCCGCAGCGCCGAGCAGGTGCTGATCCAGGCTGTGCTCGATGCCCCGCTGTTCGGTGTCCGCTGGCGCTGGAACGCGGGTGTGGCCATGGCCTTGCCGCGCTTTGCCGGTGGTCGCAAGGTTGTACCGCAGATCCAGCGCATGAAGAGCGAAGACCTGATCGCCTCGGTGTTTCCCGATCAGATCGCCTGCCTTGAAAATCTGTCCGGCGAACGGCACGTACCGGACCACCCGCTGGTTCGTCAGACCCTCGACGATTGCCTGCACGACGCCATGGATTGCGACGGTTGGCTGGCTTTGCTGCGGCGCATGGAAAGCGGTGCCGTGCGCCTGCTGGCGCGCGACCTGCCGGCGCCCTCGCCGCTGGCGTCAGCCATTCTCAATGCCAGGCCCTACACCTTTCTGGATGATGCCCCGCTCGAAGAGCGCCGTACCCAGGCGGTGCTCAATCGCCGCTGGGCGGATGTGCAGTCAGGCGATGAGCTGGGTGCGCTGGATGCGGACGCCATTGCGGCAGTGGCAGCCGAGGCCTGGCCGCAGCCGGTCAACGCGGATGAAATGCATGAAGCGCTCATGAGCCTGGGCGCCATCAGCCAGCCAGAAGCTCAGGCAGGCGCACGCTGGCGTACGCTGCTTGATCAGCTTGCCAAGCGGGGCCGAGCCGTCTACCTGCCCGAGCAGAAGTTGTGGCTGGCCCGTGAGCGCCTGACGCTGTTGCAAGCCGTCTACCCCGATTGCCGTCTGTCGCCCGTGGTCGAGCCACTGCCAGGCTTCGATCAGCCAGTGGACCACGACCTGGCGCTGCCCGAACTGCTGCGTGCCCGGCTGAGCGGTCATGGGCCTGCCACCGTTGCCCAGCTTGCAGCGCCGCTGGGCAAGTCCATCGCTGATGTGGAGCAGGCATTGGCCCGGCTCGAGGCCCAAGGCCATGTGCTCAGGGGGCATTTCAGCCCGGATGCAATTGACACTCAATGGTGCGAACGCCACCTGCTGGCGCGTATCCACCGCTATACCGTCAAACGTCTGCGCCGGGAGATCGAGCCGGTCAGCCTGCAGGACTTCATGCGTTTCCTGTTCCACTGGCAACACCTTGATCCGGGGCAACGGTTGCAAGGGCCGCAGGCGCTGCTTGTTGTGCTGGCCCAACTGCAGGGGTTTCCAAGTGCGGCCGGGGCGTGGGAAGCCGAAGTGCTGCCTGCACGCATGCGCGATTACAGCCCCAGCTGGCTCGACGAAGCCTGCCGCAGCGGGCAGTTCGCCTGGAGCCGGTTGGCAAGTACCGTGTCAGCCAGCACGGTGGCCAGCACGCCCGTGGTGTTGCTGCCTCGCGAACACCTGCAGCTGTGGCGAAGCCTGGCCCCACCCCCGTGCCTCGACACCTTGGGACCACGTGCCCAGCGGGTGCATGACGCCCTGAAAACCCGCGGTGCACTGTTTTTCGACGAGCTGGCCCAAGAGGCCCGTCTGCTCCCCAGCGAACTGGAAACGGCCTTGCAGGCGCTGGTTGGCGCTGGCCTGGCCAATGCCGACAGCTTCACCGGGCTGCGTAGCCTGATCGCGCCGGCCGCCCGGCGCACCGCGCGTCGGCCGCGCTTCGGTCACCTGCCCTTGTCCAACAGCATGGCTTGTGCAGGGCGCTGGGCCCTGCTGCCGCGCAGCGAAGCCGCGCCGGATCAGGATCAGCACATCGAAAGCATCGCTCGCCTGCTGCTGCAGCGCTACGGGGTGATGTGCTGGCGCCTGCTGGCGCGTGAGAGCGATGTGTTGCCGCCCTGGCGTGACCTGCTGCGCTGCTACCATCGCCTGGAGGCGCGTGGGGAAATACGGGGTGGGCGCTTCATTGCCGGGTTGTCCGGCGAGCAGTTCGCCTTGCCCGAGGCCGTGGCCATGCTGCGCCAGGTTCGCCGGCAAGCGGCGGACGGCACGTTGGTGCTGGTCAGTGCCAGCGATCCGCTGAACCTGATCGGCACGTTGCTGCCGGGGGCCAAGGTACCGGCCACCAGCGGCAACCGCCTGCTCTACCGCGACGGCTTACCGGTGGCTGCGCGGGTGGGCAAGCGCTACGACTATCTGGTCGAAGCTTGCGCGGCGCAGCAGACGCAGTGGCGACAGCTGCTGCTGCGCGACACGGCCTTTGCAGCGACGGACAAGTTGGCTATGGTCGGGGCTCACCCCAGGCCGTGAGCCTGACCGAGCCATCGCAAGGACCCTGTATGAGCCTGTCACTTCTCAGCCGTTATGCGGTGTTCGCCGTCTGCATCGTGTTTACCCTGGTCACCCTGCCATTGATTCATCATCACTGGCTTTGGCCGTTCACCCTGACAACAGGCTTGCTCAGCCTGATAGGCCTGTTCGACCTGTTGCAAAAACGCCACGCCGTGCGTCGCAACTACCCGATTCTGGGAAATATTCGCTACCTGGTGGAAACCATTCGCCCGGAAATCCGCCAGTATCTGCTCGAAGCAGACAGCGACGCCCTGCCCTTCTCCCGTGCCCAGCGCTCGCTGGTCTATTCCCGGGCCAAGAACCAGGTCTCGGACAAGCCGTTCGGCACCCTGATCGACGTCTACGCGTCGGGCTTCGAGTTCATCGGTCACTCCATGCGCCCGGCGCCTCTGGCTGACCCGGCGAGCTTTCGCATCACCATCGGCGGCCCGCAGTGCAGCCAGCCGTACTCAGCCTCGATCTTCAACATCTCCGCCATGAGTTTTGGCTCGCTCAGCGCCAACGCCATTCGTGCGTTGAACCAAGGCGCGAAGCTGGGCAACTTTCACCACGACACCGGTGAGGGCAGCATCAGCCCCTACCATCGCGAGCACGGCGGCGACCTGGTATGGGAACTGGGCAGCGGGTATTTCGGGTGCCGTACCTCGGACGGTCGTTTCGATCCGCAGGCATTTGCCGCGCAGGCGCGCAGCCCGCAGGTGCGCATGATCGAGGTCAAGATGAGCCAGGGCGCAAAGCCTGGGCATGGCGGCATTCTGCCCAAGCACAAGGTCACCCAGGAAATTGCCGAAACCCGCGGTGTCCCGCTGGGCGAAGACTGCATCTCGCCGTCGCGGCACAGCGCGTTTTCAACACCCATCGAAATGATGCAGTTCATCGCCCAACTGCGTGAGCTGTCGGGCGGCAAACCGGTGGGGTTCAAGCTCTGCCTGGGTCACCCGTGGGAATTCATGGGCATTGCCAAAGCCATGCTGGAAACCGGCATCCTGCCCGACTTCATCGTGATCGATGGCAAGGAAGGCGGCACCGGGGCCGCCCCCGTCGAGTTCACCGACCATATCGGCGTGCCGCTGCGCGAAGGCCTGTTGTTCGTGCACAACACCTTGGTGGGCTTGAACCTTCGCGACAAGATCAAGCTCGGTGCCAGCGGCAAGATCGTCAGCGCCTTCGACATTGCCAGCGTCCTGGCCATCGGTGCCGACTGGGCTAATGCCGCGCGAGGGTTCATGTTCGCCATCGGCTGCATCCAGTCCCAGAGTTGCCACACCAACAAGTGCCCCACCGGCGTGGCCACGCAGGATCCGCTGCGCCAGCGTGCCCTGGTGGTACCGGACAAAGCCGAACGGGTGCTCAACTTCCATCGCAACACCCTGCGTGCCTTGGCCGAAATGCTGGCTGCTGCCGGGCTGGAACACCCGTCGCAGCTCGAAGCCAAGCACTTGGTACGCCGCATTTCAGCCACCGAGATCAAGCTGTTCTCGCAAATGCATGTGTTCCTAAAGCCCGGCGAGCTACTGACCGGCGAGGTCGATGGGCAATTCTATTCGCGTATGTGGCAACTGGCCCGAGCGGACAGCTTCGAGCCCAACAGCGAGGTAGCCGCCTGAATGCTTGAGCGCGGCCAAGCCGCGCACCCGCTTTATTGCGCAGTTTCCACAAAATTTTCACATACTCGGCGCAACGTCTAAGCTCCAGGCAAGCAAGATGAAAATACCTGGTTGGATAGACGATTATGGGCGCACTGTGGCAAACGGAACCAAACACCAAGCAAGCACCCGCACAAACGCCTGCCGAGACGCCAGAACCCAAGTCCCCTCGTCAGCGCCGGTTATGGTGGCGCCTGATCATCCTGATTCTGCTGGTGGCAGCTGGCGCGGTCGGCTTCGCGGCCTATGAAGAGTTCCGCACCTCCGAGCTGCAATCGCGCGAGTTCAGCAAGCTGGCAAGCACCTTGACTTACTCGCTGCAGCCCGGCCCCAGCGATTCGATCGTGTACCCAAGCGAAGGACCGTTCGACAAGCGCCTGGGCTACAGCTCGCTCGGCGAGTTCCTGCCCCGCCTGCTCAAGCGCGATTACCTGATCAGCCAACAAGTGCGGTTCTCGCCGGCGCTGGTCAACTACGTCGATCATGGGCTGTTCGCGCCCTACATCGAAAAGGTCCAGGCAGGCCTGGCGATCACCGATTGCCGGGGCGACATGCTGTACCAGTATCAGTATCCCCAGTACCTGTACCCGGACTTCGCCTCGATTCCCTCGGTGGTGGTCAACAGCTTGCTGTTCATCGAGAACCGCGACCTGCTCGATACCCGTGATCCGCGCAACAACCCGGCGGTGGACTGGCCCCGTTTCGCCAAGGCGGCCTACAGCCAGATCGCGCGCTACCTGGCCCTGCCTGGCCAATCTGCCGGTGGCAGTACCCTGGCTACCCAGCTGGAGAAGTATCGCCATTCACCTGACGGGTTGACCGTGTCGGGCGCCGAGAAGATCAGGCAGATGATTTCTGCCAGCGTGCGCGCCTACCAGGGCGGGCCGGACACCACCGAGGCGCGCCAGCGTATCGTGCGTGACTACCTCAACAGCGTGCCGCTGTCCGCCGTGCCGGGTCATGGCGAGGTGCACGGTATGGCCGAAGGCCTGCGCGTGTGGTACGGGGCAGACTTCGAGCAAGTCAACAAAGCGCTCAATGACACCGCCACGGACGCACAGAGCCTGGCGGCCCGTGGCCTTGCGCTGCGTCAGGTGCTGTCGTTGATGATCGCCCAGCGCCGGCCCTCGCACTACCTCTCCAAAGGGCGCCTCGAACTCGCCGAGCTGACCGACGCCCATGTCCGGGTGCTGGCCGCGAACCAGATCATCCCTCAGGCGCTGGCCGATGCCGCATTGGCCAGCAAGGCTGTCTACCGTGACTGGGTCGCGCAGCCGACCATCGTGCCGATCGTCACCAACAAGGGCATCAGCCTGGCCCGCAACCGTCTTTCGGCCATGCTCAACCGCCCGCTGTACGACCTCGATCGCCTGGACCTTTCTGCCACCAGCACCTTGCAGGCTGACCTGCAGCTGCAAGTCAGCGAGTACCTCAAGCATCTGGCCGACCCGGCCTTTGCCGCGCAGATCGGCCTGATCGGCGAACGTCTGCTGACCGCCAAAACCACCGACCAGGTCAGCTACAGTTTCACCCTGTTCGAACGCACGGCCGATGGCTCACGCGTGCGGGTACAGACGGACAGCACTGACCAACCCTTCGACATCAACGAAGGCAGCAAGCTGGAACTGGGGTCCACCGCCAAGCTTCGGGTGCTGACCACCTACCTGGAAATCGTCGCCGAGCTGCATGACAAGTACGCCGGCAAGCCTGTGGCCGAGCTGAAGAACGTCGAGGTCGCCGACCTGGATGTCATCAGCCGCTGGTCACTGGGCTGGCTGATGCAAAACAGCAAAAACCAGAGCCTGGACGCCATGCTCGATGCCGCCCTTGAGCGCAAGTACTCCGCCAGTACCGGAGAATCGTTCTTCACCGGGGGCGGTATGCACGTGTTCAACAACTTCCGCAAGGAAGACAACGGCCGCAACCCTACCCTCAAGGACGCCCTGCGCGAATCGATCAACCTGCCGTTCATCCGCCTGATGCGCGACGTGGTGCGCTACGTCACCTATCAGCAGCCACTGAACAGGGTGCCGCTGCTCAAGGACGATGCTGACCCGCGCCGGCAGGAGTACCTGGCAAAGTTCGCCGACAAGGAAGGGACCAGCTACCTGATGCGTTTCTGGCGCAAGTACCAGCGCAAGACCTCGCAGCAACGCCTGGACACCTTCCTCGACAGCATGCGCGTGACCCCCCAACGTCTGGCGGCCGTGCACCGCTACCTGTTCCCCGAGGCCGGCCAGGCCACGTTCAATGCCTTCGTACGGGCCCATAGCAAAGACAGCAAGCTCGCACAAAGCAAACTGACCGACGACCGCCTGGTACAGATGTACGATGCCTACGGCCCGGGGCGGTACAACCTGCCTGACCAGGGCTTCATCGCCAAGGTCCACCCGCTGGACCTGTGGCTGCTGGGTTACTTGCTCAAGCATCCGGCATCGACCTTGAGCGAAATGATCAACGCCAGTCGCTTCGAGCGCCAGGAGGTCTACAGCTGGCTGTTCAAGAGCCGTCACCAGGGTGCACGGGACAGCCGCATCCGGACCATGGTGGAAATCGAGGCGTTTCTCGACATTCACCAGCGCTGGAAGCGGGTCGGCTATCCCTTCGATCACCTGGTCCCGTCGCTGGCGACCGCTATCGGCAGCTCCGGTGACCGGCCTGCCGCGCTTTCCGAACTGGTGGGCATCATCCAGAACGACGGTGTAAGGCTGCCGACACTGCGCATCGATACCCTGCACTTTGCAGCGGATACGCCCTACGAAACCAAACTGATCAGCGACCCGGACCGTGGTGTGCGGATACTGCCGGTCGAAGTGGCGCGAGCCCTCAAGGGCGCCATGTCGCAAGTGGTGGACGCGGGTACCGCGCGGCGCATCTCCGGCAGCTTCATGCTCAAGGACGGCACGCCTCTGGTCATGGGCGGCAAGACCGGAACGGGCGACAACCGCATCGAAAGCTTTGGCGCCGGGGGCCGCCTGATAGGCTCACGGTCGCTGAACCGCACCGCGACGTTCGTGTTCTTCCTGGGCGACAACCACTTCGGCACCTTGACCGCCTTCGTGCCTGGGCGCTCGGCGGAGGCCTTCAAGTTCACGTCTGCATTACCGGTGCAGGTGCTCAAGGGCATGGCGCCGATCCTCATGCCGTACTTGCAGCCTGGCAACCCTAACGAATGCATCCCCCCACAGCGGTCAAACGCCGTCGCGGGTTCACCTGAGGATATATCGAACGGGTAGATAAGAATCATCAGCATTTGTGGCTTGCCGAAGAGACATCTTGAGTACTATCTTGAGATATATCTTAAACAGGCACTTTCCAGCATGCGCGATTCTGAGTACTTCGAACGCAAACCCGGCCGCGGCGAACGCGGCCCTCGGGTGTTCGCCCCGGGCGATCTGAAACTACTGCTGCTCTCATTATTGGGCGAACAGCCAGGACACGGTTACGACCTGATCAGGCAAATCGAAAAGCGCTTCGATGGCAGCTATACGCCAAGCCCAGGCGTGATATATCCCACGCTCAACTTTCTGGAGGAGGCCGAACTCATCCAGGGCCAACCTCAAGGCAGCAAGCGGCTGTACACCATTACCGACACGGGTCGCAGCGCCTTGACCGAGCAGGCCGTGGCACTGGACGGGTTACGCGTGCGTATCGAAGTCAGCAAGCATGCCCTGCGGGGTCACGACCGCCCTGCTGAGATTCACGAGGCCGTGGGCAATCTGCGCCACGCCTTGCACATGCACCATGGCCGCTGGACACCCGAGGAAATCGAGCGAGTCCGCGACCTGCTCAACGTAACCGCCAAGGCCATTGCTGGCGGCCCCCATGCCCCTGACCAGGAGAGCGTCGATGAGTGAAGCCATTCACCGCGTCAACCACGATATTCGCCAGCGCCGCCTGAACGTGCTGCGCGTGACCGACCTGACCCCGCGGATGCGGCGCGTGACATTGGGCGGCCCCGAGCTGCAGGGCTTCATCAGCCTGGGCACGGATGACCATATCAAGCTGCTGTTTGCCGAGACTGCCGAGCAGCAGCAAGCCATTGATGCCCGGGCACTCAATCGGGAAGGTGGCGAGCGGCCCATCATGCGCGAATACACCCCCCGGCGCATCGACTTGCAGGCCAACGAACTGGACATCGACTTCGTGCTGCACGGCGATGGCCCTGCTTCGACCTGGGCGGCGCAAGCGGCACCGGGGCAAACCCTGGATATCGCCGGGCCGCGCGCCTCGATGGTGGTCCCGGACATCTTCGATGCCTACCTGCTGATCGGCGATGAAACCGCCTTGCCCGCCATCGGCCGCCGTCTTGAAGCCCTGCCTGCGGGGCGGCGGGTAGTAGCCGTCATCCAGGTTCACGATGAGCAGGAGCGTCAGCCCTTGCCGAGCCAGGCGCAGGTGGACGTGATCTGGTCGGTACGGAGGCGGGACGACCTGGTGGCCACGGTCGAGGCTTTGCCATTACCCGAAGGGGCCTTGTACGCCTGGGTGGCGCTGGAAAAGAGCCTGACGCGTGAGGTCAAGACGCTGCTGATCAGCAAAGGCGTAGCCCAAGACGCCCTCAAAGCCGCCGCCTACTGGCGCGCGGAAGGTTCAGCGAGCGATGACTGAAAGGGGCCGGGGCGGCCGGTCCGGCGCCTCGGGAATGTTCGTTGCGAAGCTCAAATCTCAGGGCAGCCTGAGAAGCTCGAATGACGGCACGCCCTTCCTCACCCCGCCCGCCACCTGTCCAGAATGAGCAGCACCCCGGCGATTGCCCAAAACCCTGCCAGCACACCCAGCGCATTGATCATCACCTGGCCGTACCCCAAGGTGGCGACGTCGATGAAAGGATAGGCGTAGACGCCAATCTCACTGCCGCGCCACAACGCATAGGCGAAATAGACGGCAGGATAGAACGCCCATAGCCCAAGGTGGTGCAGCCGCAACCGCCCCTTGGGCACCTCGAACCACCAATACAAGACGTAAAGCGCTGGCATGACGTCATGCAACAGCTCGTCTGCCAACCATTGCCAACCCTCCGGCTGCCACAGATGGCGCAACAACAGGCTATACGCCAGCGCCACCAGCACGATGCTCGCCGCCACTGCCGAGCTGACCACAGGAGACAGGAAAAAGCGCTTGCTCGCCCCTTCCCGGCCAAATGCGGCGTAGCTCAGGACAGTGGCCACCAGCGTATTGGTCAGCACCGTGAAGTAGCCGAACACGTTGATCAGGCCACCTATCAGGCTCGCCTGCTCCTGCCATCGCCCCCACAACACCAGGTACACCTGCACGCTCAGGCCCAGCCAGCCCAGCATGGCCAGGGTGCTCAACCACGGGTGACGCCGCATGTCAGGCCTGGCGCTGCAGCTTGATGTACAGCTGCTCGACCTTCTCGCGGGCCCATGGGGTCTTGCGCAGAAAGGTAAGGCTCGACTTGACCGTCGGGTTGCTCTTGAAGCAGCGCACATCGATGCGCTCGGCCAGCCCCTGCCATTGATAGTGGGCGACCAGCTCGGTCAGGATCTGCTCGAGGGTCTTGCCGTGCAACGCGTTGTGTTGGGCAGTGCTCATGCCAAGGCTCCGGTACAAAGATGCGCACCTTACACCAGTGCAGGCATCGTCGCGCACCCTGCGCTGGACAAATAAGGCTGGCGACGTGGGACACGGCTGTGCTGAAATAGAGATGTTATATTGTAACAATTAACATCTCTGCCAAGGATCGCTACAGCTCATGGTGCACTCACCGCTTCGCCTGTCTCCGCTCGCACTCGCACTTTGCATGGTCACCTCCTACAGCCACGGGGTTGAACTTTCGCCCCAAGTCATCACTGCCAACCCGTTGGGCAGCGCCCAGTTGGCCAGCCCCAACACGGTGCTGGAAGGCACCGACCTGCTGCAACAACAGCACAGCAGCCTGGGGGAAACCCTGAACCGACAGCCAGGTGTGGCCTCCACCTGGTTCGGGCCAGGGGCGAGCCGCCCGATCATCCGAGGCCTGGACGGGGATCGCATTCGCCTGCTGCGCAATGGCGTCGGCGCGCTGGATGCCTCGTCGTTGTCCTACGACCACGCCGTGCCCCTTGACCCCGTCACCGTCGAACGCATCGAGATCGTCCGGGGCCCCGCTGCCCTGCTGTATGGTGGCAATGCCATTGGTGGCGTGGTGAACACGTTCGACAACCGCATTCCCGATACCCCTATCGACGGCATCCAGGGAGCCGGCGAGTTGCGCTACGGTGGCGCCGACACCACACGCAGCAGTGCCGGCAAGCTGGAGGCCGGCAACGGCGCCTTCGCCCTGCACGTGGATGCCAATGCCCGTCAGTACAATGACTTGCGCATCCCAGGCTTTGCTCGCAGCGCCCAGGTACGCGATGCCGACGCCCCAGGCAGCAAGCATCGCCTGGAAAACAGCGACGGTCGCCAGGACGGCGGCGCGCTGGGCGGTGCCTATCACTGGGACCACGGTTATGCTGGCCTGTCCTACAGCCGTTATGACAGTAACTACGGTTCGGTGGCCGAGCCCGGCGTTCGGCTGGACATGGAGCAGGACCACTATGCTTTCGCCTCGCAGTTTCGCGACCTGGACGGCCCGTTCAGCTCGGTGAAGCTCGATGCCGGGTATACCGATTACCAGCACCGTGAAATCGAAGAAGGCGAAGTCCACACCACGTTCAAGAACAAGGGCTACGAGGCCCGTGTCGAGGCCCGCCACCAACCCCTGGGTCCCGTCGAAGGCGTGCTGGGCGCGCAAGTCAGCCGCAACGAATTCTCAGCCCTGGGCGAAGAAGCGTTCGTGCCGCATACCGATACCGACACCCTTGCACTGTTCTTGCTGGAGCAATGGCACGCCACTGATCGGTTGGACGTGAGCCTCGGGGCTCGGATGGAACACACCCGCGTCGACCCGGACGGCAAGGGTAACGCGCAGTTTGCAGACGCCGACAGCGCCAGTAGCTTCAATGCCTTTAGCCTGTCGTCGGGCGCCGTGTATCAACTTGACTCGATCTGGTCGTTCGCCGCCAACCTGGGCTACACCGAGCGGGCGCCCACCTTTTATGAGCTCTATGCCAACGGCGCGCATGTGGCCACCGGTGCCTATGAGGTGGGCGATGCCAGCCTGAGCAAGGAAAAGGCGTTCTCGGGGGACTTGGCACTGCGCTTTGACAACGGCACGCACAAAGGCAGCGTGGGCGTTTTCTACAGCCATTTTCACAACTATATCGGCCTGATCGGCACCGGCAACCTGCGCGAAGGTCACGATCATGAGCATGAAGGCGAAGACCATGATCATGACCATGACCATGACGGCATTCCCGAATACCAGTACCAAGGTGTTCGAGCCCGCTTCTACGGCATCGAAGCGCAAGACCGGTGGCAGCTGGCGCAGAACCGCTATGGCAGCTTTGCGCTTGAGCTGTCGGGTGACTATACCCGTGCCAAGAACCTCGATTCCGGCGAGCCCCTGCCACGAATCGCGCCGTTGCGCCTGAACAGCGGGCTGGTGTGGGAGCTTGACCGCTGGCAGGCGCGGGTGGACGTTGAGCACGCCGCCGCTCAACACCGCAAGCCGGCCAATGAAACCCGCACCGATGGCTATACCACCCTGGGCGCTAGCGTGGGGTATCGCTTCGACGTGGGCCACAGCCAGTGGCTGGCATTCGTGCGTGGCGAGAACCTGACGGATCAGACGGTGCGTTATGCCAGCTCGATCCTGCGCGATATCGCACCTGCGCCGGGACGAAGCGTGGAAGTCGGCCTGCGCACCACCTTCTGAGGTAGCCCGCTCTTCACGAAGGGACACATGGGGCGTCATCCGCCCCATTCAGCCGCACTGTTACCCAAGGGGTAACAATGCACTGCGACATTTTGTCTTTTTTTCCCACGCTTTACCCTATATCCTCCCCGCCGCAAGCTGAATCGCTTCACCCACCCCCTTTTTCGTCAACCCATTGCCAGGGCTGCCTGTCGATGCGCTTGCCGTTTTTCCAACAACCAGAAGATAGCGCTACCTCATGCTTCAACTGCCAAAATCCTGCTACCTCGGCCTCGCCCTGGCGACCCTGGCCAACGCAGCCCATGCCAACGAGCCATTTGCCAGTGACTCTCCCTGGATGTTCGGTGACTGGGCCGGGCACCGTACCGCCTTGCTTGACCAGGGTTACGACTTCACCTTGGGCTACACAGGCGAAATGGGTAGCAACCTGCGCGGTGGCTACGACCACGACCGCACTGCCCGCTACAGTGATCAGTTCACCTTCGCCAGCCACATGGACCTGGAAAAGATCTTCGGCTGGCACGACGCCGAATTCCAGCTCACGGTCACCGAGCGCCACGGCCAGAACATCAGCAACGACCGCATCAATGACCCCCGCGTGGGTGGCTTCACCTCGGCGCAGGAGGTATGGGGCCGCGGCCAGACTTGGCGCCTGACGCAGCTATGGATCAAGCAGAACTATTTCGACGGCGCGCTGGACGTCAAGTTTGGCCGCTTTGGCGAAGGCGAAGACTTCAACAGCTTCCCCTGCGACTTCCAGAACCTGGCCTTCTGTGGTTCTCAGGTGGGCAACTGGGTAGGCGGCATCTGGTACAACTGGCCCGTCAGCCAGTGGGCCTTGCGCGTGCGTTACAACCTCAGCGACAGCCTCTTCGCCCAGGTTGGCGTATTCGAGCAGAACCCGTCCAACCTGGATTCGGGCAACGGCTTCAAACTCAGCGGCAGTGGCACCCAGGGCGCCGTCATGCCAATCGAACTGGTGTGGAGCCCGCGCATCAAAGGCATGAAGGGGGAATATCGCGCCGGGTACTACTACAGTAATGCCAAGGCAAGCGATGTACTCAAGGATAACGACGGGCAGGCGGCAGCGATCAGCGGTGCCGCCTACCGCAGCAGCTCAAGCAAGCACGGCGTGTGGCTGGGCGCCCAGCAGCAGGTGACTGCGCTGGCATCGGACGCCTCGCGTGGCTTGAGCGTATTCGCCAACGCCACGATGCATGACAAGAAAACCAATGCCATCGACAACTATGTGCAGGCTGGACTGGTATTCAAAGGGCCGTTCGACAGGCGGGCCAAGGACGACATCGGCCTTGCAATCGCCCGTGTGCATGTCAACCCGGCCTATCGCAAGAATGCTCGGCTGGCCAACCAGGCCGCGGGGCTTTACGACTATGACAACCCAGGCTTCTTGCCCGTACAGGACACCGAATACAGCGCTGAGCTGTATTACGGCATCCACCTGGCCGACTGGCTCACGGTGCGACCTAACCTGCAATACATCCGCCACCCCGGAGGCGTGTCGCAGGTCGACAACGCCCTGGTCGGCGGCTTGAAGATTCAAAGCACTTTCTAAAAACACATATCAAACGGAGAACATGCGATGAGCACTGAAGGTGCCAAAACGGGAAGCCGCTGGCTCCCCCGCCTGATCGGCGTCCTGCTGTTGTTGATGGGGCTGGCACTGCTGGCCGGCGGCATCAAGTTGAGTCAGGTGGGCGGGTCTCTGTATTACCTGATCGCCGGCATCGGCTTTGCCGTGTCTGGCGCCCTGCTGCTGGCCCAGCGCCGTATCGGCCTGGGTGTCTACGCCGTCGTATTGTTGGGCAGTACGGTCTGGGCACTGCTCGAAGTGGGCCTGGACTGGTGGCAACTGGTGCCGCGTCTGGCCCTCTGGTTCGCCATCGGCGTGGTGCTGTTGCTGCCCTGGTCGCGCCGCCCGTTGATCGGGCCAGCCAGCAAAGCCAACACGGCGCTGCTCACCGTTGCCGTGGTGGCTTCGGGAGCCTGCGCCGTCGCCAGTCAGTTCACCCACCCCGGTGAGGTGTATGGCGAACTGGGTCGCGATACCAGCGAAATGGCCAGCACCGCCCCGGCCATGCCCGACGGCGAGTGGCATGCCTACGGCCGCACCGAGCACGGCGACCGTTACTCACCGCTGCGCCAGATCACCGCGCAAAACGCCTACCGCCTTGAAGAGGCCTGGCGTATCCGCACCGGCGATCTGCCCAGCGACAACGACCCGGTGGAACTGACCAACGAAAACACGCCGCTCAAGGCCAACGGCATGCTCTATGCCTGCACCGCGCACAGCCGCGTGCTGGCCTTGGATCCGGATACCGGTGCTGAAATCTGGCGCTACGACCCGCAGATCAAGAGCCCGGTAGGCACCTTCAAAGGTTTCGCCCACATGACTTGCCGTGGCGTTTCGTACTATGACGAAAACCGCTATGTGAGCCGTGACGGTAGCCCTGCGCCTACTATCAGCGAGGCTGGCAAGGCCGTGGCTCAGGCCTGCCCGCGCCGTCTTTATCTGCCAACTGCCGACGCACGCCTGATCGCCATCAATGCCGACAACGGCAAGGTCTGCGAAGGCTTTGCCAACCAGGGCAGCGTCGACCTGACCACCGGCCTTGGGCCATTCACACCAGGTGGCTACTACTCCACGTCGCCTGTGGCCATCACTCGCGATCTGGTGATCATTGGCGGTCACGTGACCGACAACGAATCGACCAACGAGCCGTCCGGCGTGATCCGCGCCTACGACGTACACGACGGCCGCCTGGTGTGGAACTGGGACAGCAACAACCCCGACGACACCGCGCCACTGGCTCCGGGCAAGATGTACAGCCGCAACTCGGCCAACATGTGGTCGATTGCCAGCGTCGACGAAGACCTGGGCATGATCTACCTGCCACTGGGCAACCAGACGCCGGACCAATGGGGTGCCGACCGTACGCCAGGCGCCGAGAAATACAGCGCCGGCGTGGTCGCACTGGACCTGGCAACCGGCAAGGCACGCTGGAACTACCAGTTCACCCACCATGACCTGTGGGACATGGACGTGGGCAGCCAGCCTACCCTGGTATCGCTGAAGACCGACGATGGCGTCAAGCCAGCGGTCATCGTGCCAACCAAGCAGGGCAGCCTGTACGTGCTGGACCGTCGTGACGGTACACCGATCGTGCCGATCCGTGAAATCCCGACGCCACAAGGCGCGGTCAAGGGCGATCACACCTCGCCAACCCAGGCCCGTTCGGACCTCAACCTGCTCGGCCCTGAGCTGACCGAACAGGCCATGTGGGGCGCCACGCCGTTCGACCAGATGCTGTGCCGCATCCAGTTCCGCGAACTGCGCTACGAAGGCCAGTACACCCCGCCGTCCGAGCAGGGCTCGCTGATCTACCCAGGCAACGTAGGTGTGTTCAACTGGGGCAGTGTCTCGGTCGACCCGGTGCGCCAACTGCTGTTCACATCGCCCAACTACATGGCGTTCGTCTCCAAGATGATCCCCCGTGAGCAGGTTGCCGACGGTAGCAAGCGTGAGAGCGAGACCAGCGGCGTGCAACCGAACACCGGCGCACCTTATGCCGTGACCATGCACCCGTTCATGTCGCCGCTGGGCGTGCCGTGCCAGGCGCCTGCCTGGGGCTATGTAGCCGCCATCGACCTATTCACCAACAAGGTGGTCTGGAAGCACAAGAACGGCACCACCCGCGACAGCACGCCGGTGCCGATCGGCCTGCCGGTTGGCGTACCCAGCATGGGCGGCTCGATCGTCACCGCCGGCGGCGTAGGCTTCCTGAGCGGTACGCTGGACCAGTACCTGCGCGCCTATGACGTCAACAACGGCAAGGAATTGTGGAAAGCCCGCCTGCCAGCAGGCGGCCAGGCCACTCCAATGACCTACACCGGCAAGGACGGCAAGCAGTACGTGCTGATCGTGGCCGGCGGTCACGGCTCGCTGGGCACCAAGATGGGCGACTACATCATCGCCTACAAACTCGCCGAGTAACCGGCACGGTGTCACAAAAGCGGAGCCTGACGGGCTCCGCTTTTTCATGCGCGCGCGCCACTGCCCGGCAGCGGCTTGAAACCCTTCCTACCTTGCCCCATCTAAGCACCATAGTCATTCACGCAGGTGCCCCATGAGCGACCAGCAGGATTACCCTGAACACGCCGACGATTCCAACGAAGTCGAACATACCAGTAGCCAGCCGATAACCGGCCATGCCTTGGCCCTGCCTGGACAGCAACTGCCGGACAAGGTCTATGTGATCCCCATTCACAACCGCCCATTCTTCCCGGCACAGGTGCTACCGGTCATCGTCAACGAAGAGCCGTGGGCCGAGACGCTGGACTTGGTGGCCAAGTCTCCCGACCACTGCCTGGCGCTGTTCTTCATGGACACGCCGCCTGAAGACCACCGCCATTTCGACACCAAGGCCCTCCCGGAGTACGGCACCCTGGTCAAGGTGCACCATGCCAGCCGGGAAAACGGCAAGTTGCAGTTCGTGGCCCAGGGCCTGACGCGGGTACGTATTCGGACCTGGCTCAAGCACCATCGTCCGCCCTACCTGGTTGAAGTTGATTACCCGCGCCAACCGGCCGACCCCACCGACGAGGTCAAAGCCTATGGCATGGCCCTGATCAACGCGATCAAGGAGCTGCTGCCCCTCAACCCGCTGTACAGCGAAGAGTTGAAGAACTACCTCAACCGCTTCAGCCCCAACGACCCCTCCCCGCTGACCGACTTCGCCGCCGCACTGACCTCGGCGACCGGCAGCCAGCTTCAGGAGGTGCTCGACTGCGTGCCCATGCTCAAGCGCATGGAAAAAGTGCTGCCCATGCTGCGCAAGGAAGTCGAAGTCGCTCGCCTGCAAAATGAAATTTCCGCCGAGGTGAACCGGCAGATCGGCGAGCATCAGCGCGAGTTCTTCCTCAAGGAACAACTGAAGGTCATCCAGCAGGAACTGGGGTTGACCAAGGATGATCGCAGCGCGGATCTGGAGCAGTTCGAGCAGCGGCTCGAAGGCAAGACCCTGCCGGATCAGGCACGCAAGCGCATCGATGAAGAGATGGGCAAGCTGGCGATCCTGGAAACAGGTTCGCCCGAATACGCCGTGACCCGAAACTACCTGGATTGGGCGACAGCCCTGCCCTGGGGTATCTACGGCGATGACAAGCTCGACCTCAAGCACGCTCGCAAGCTGCTCGACCAGCATCATGCGGGACTGGACGATATCAAGGAACGGATCCTCGAGTTTCTGGCCGTTGGGGCATGGAAAGGCGAGATCAGTGGCTCCATTGTGCTGCTGGTAGGCCCGCCAGGCGTGGGCAAGACCAGCGTAGGCAAGTCCATCGCCGAATCGTTGGGCCGCCCATTCTATCGCTTCAGCGTGGGCGGCATGCGCGACGAAGCCGAGATCAAGGGGCATCGCCGCACCTACATTGGGGCCCAGCCCGGCAAGCTGGTACAAGCCCTGAAGGATGTGGAGGTGATGAACCCGGTCATCATGCTCGACGAAATCGACAAGATGGGACAAAGCTACCAGGGCGACCCTGCCTCGGCGCTATTGGAAACCCTGGACCCCGAGCAGAACGTCGACTTCCTCGATCATTACCTGGACCTGCGCCTGGACCTGTCCAAAGTGCTGTTCGTGTGCACCGCCAATACCCTGGACTCGATTCCCGGCCCGCTGCTTGACCGCATGGAGGTCATTCGCCTGTCCGGGTACATCACCGAAGAAAAACTGGCCATCGCCAAACGCCACCTCTGGCCCAAGCAACTGGCCAAGGCGGGCGTGGCCAAAAGCAGCCTGAGCATCACCGACAGCGCCTTGCGCCTGGTGATCGAAGGCTATGCCCGCGAAGCCGGCGTGCGACAGCTGGAAAAACAGTTGGGCAAACTGGTGCGCAAGGCCGTGGTGAAGCTGCTTGAAGACCCTACCGCCAAGCTCAAGATCGGACCAAAGGACCTTGAAGGTGCATTGGGCATGCCGGTGTTCCGCAGCGAGCAGGTGCTGGCGGGCAAGGGTGTTATCACAGGCCTTGCCTGGACGAGCATGGGCGGTGCGACCCTGCCGATCGAAGCGACGCGCATTCATACGCTAAACCGCGGTTTCAAACTCACCGGCAAGCTCGGCGACGTCATGAAGGAATCGGCTGAAATCGCGTACAGCTATGTGAGTTCCAACCTCAAACAGTTTGGCGGCGACCCGGCGTTCTTCAACGAAGCGTTCATTCACCTGCATGTGCCGGAGGGCGCCACGCCGAAGGACGGTCCGAGCGCCGGCATCACCATGGCCAGCGCGTTGCTGTCCTTGGCAAGGGATCAGGCACCGAAGAAAGGCGTGGCCATGACCGGCGAGCTGACCTTGACCGGGCAGGTACTACCCATCGGTGGGGTGCGCGAAAAGGTCATCGCGGCCCGTCGGCAGAAGATCCACGAGCTGATCCTGCCCGAACCCAATCGCGGCGATTTCGAGGAGCTGCCCGAATACCTGCGTGAAGGGTTGACGGTGCATTTCGCCAAGCGCTTTGCAGATGTCGCGAAAGTGCTTTTCTAAAACCAAAGAACAGGGGCTGTGCAACAGCCCTTGGTTCATTCGTACCTCGGTATCACTGCCGTGCCGCTTAATCGGTTATTCTCGGACGGTCGACAACCCGTGGAGCCCCTATGTCCACCTCACGCCTTCTTGCCCCGTTGGGGCTGACCCTACTAACTGCTTGCGCCCAACAGGGTATCGAGCCCGTCACCCTGGATGCTGAGAGTGAGTGCCCGGTCTACCTTGAAAAAGGGCAGGTCCTGAACCTGACACTGCCCAGCAACCCCTCAACCGGCTACCGCTGGCGCGTGCAAACCGCAGCCACGCCTGTGCTCGTCAGCCTCGGCCCCGAGGTCTACAGCGCGCCTGATCAGGAGGATGTGGTCGGCAACGAAGGCCTCTCGACGTGGCGTTATCAGGCCGACCAACCCGGCAAGGCAGCATTGAAGCTGGTCTACCAGCAGCCCTGGGCTACGCAGGTAGCGCCTGTGCAGACCTTCGATTGCACTGTCGTCGTGCGCTGAGTGCCTACGCGTAATCGCAGGCGCGCTGCACCGCCTTGAGGTAGTTGTACAGGTCCATGAGCGCAACGGTCGCCGCTTCTGAGCCCATGGTTGTAGTGAGGCCCTTCCTGTGAGCTGTCCACTCGCGTTCTACCTTGCCCAGTTCGTCCTGCCATTGTTGCTTGTCTGATGCGAGCCCCGACAGCTCGATGACAGCCCGCTGCTCAACTTGCGCGGCTTGCAAAACACTCTGCAGACGCTTGTGATCGTCTCGAGCTTCCTTCAGTCGGGCTTCTGTCTGGGCGTGTGCAGTGACCAGGTCGCTGGCTGTCTTGGACGCTTCAATCATGTCTGCATAGGTGTTGAGCTTGGCGATTACGGCTTTTACCAGATCGGCATTCACTTTGGGATCCTTGACCGTGTCCATCACGAGGTCAACTTCTTCGGCGCTTGGAATCAGGCCCTTGAATGCCTGGGTAATGGAGGGCCTGTCGAATACCTTGATAGCCTGCACAATTGTGTCATTCTGCTCCTGCAGCCTCTGCAGTCGCGCGAGGGCTGTCTCAGACTGCATTTGTAGGGCCACCGTGCGTGCTTCCAAGGCTGGCACCGCGTCGCTTACCGCAGCCAGAGAGAACACTTCGAGTCTTTTAGTCAGCCTGGCAAATTCTGCGTAATGCTGGTCAAGCCTATCCAGCAAGCTACCGAGTCTAGAAGCTCGTTCATGGTTTTGCTCTGCGGGCGTAAAGGTCCGATCCTCGAGTAAGGTGATCGCGCCTATCCAACTTTTCTTGCAGCCTCGTTCGACGAACAGCACGAGTATTCGCAGATCCTCGACCTGCTGTGCAACGGCAGGCAGCACATGGCCACTCCACTGATCTATCCGCTCGAACATAGCGTCTTGCAGACGCTGCATCTGGTTAAAGTCGGGTAACGCGGCATCCAACGTCATAATATCCATATTAAAATTCCTCCAATTCTTCAACCATCTCATTAAACAACCCAGACAAAGTGTGACAAATACTGCCTATCTTTTTCCAAGGTTTGATGACTTCAGAGAAGTCCTGAACGAAACTCTCAAGCTGATGAACGGTTTTCAGGTCGTTCGCTTCCTCTGCTGAAGTTTTTGCATAGGATGCGAGAAACAACCAAACATCCGCCAGTCGCTTGGTGGCCGATGAAAGATCTTTGCAGCGAAATTGCAGGTCTTTCACCA
Source organism: Pseudomonas sp. SGAir0191 (assembly GCF_002812565.2). Classification (NCBI taxonomy): domain Bacteria; kingdom Pseudomonadati; phylum Pseudomonadota; class Gammaproteobacteria; order Pseudomonadales; family Pseudomonadaceae; genus Pseudomonas; species Pseudomonas sp. SGAir0191. The sequence goes on along the minus strand of NZ_CP025035.2, from coordinate 1,170,993 downwards.
ACGTACTGACACGTAGAAAATCTTCAAGTGCTGGCAGTGCCTTGCCAACATGATTGGCAAGTTCATTACGTTGCGCAATCAGCGCATTTTTGCGTGCTCGGACTGCCTCGGCCTTGGCGCCGAATACCCCGCCTGTCACGATCAAACCAAGTGGCCCCAGCGCAAGGCCGGTGAAGGCGTAGCCAACCAGTGCGTCATATTCGGATTTAAGTTGATCAATTTCAATGTCCCACTGATCCATCTGATCGCGTTGCACGATCAGTTCGTCATAGGACACTTTATCGTCAAAGTGTTTGACCAGCCGAGTCATGCGGGGTCTGAGTTCCCGCTTTATCTGGCTATTAAAAAAATTGGCGCGCTTATCGACTTCATCTATTCGCCTGCTCGTATCCTGGATTTCCCTCACCAGCTCGGCAATGCCGATGTTCATCACCGCTGCGACCTGCGCCTGCTCGTCTTCGGTCAGAGGCATTGTAAGCGTATCACCGTCACTCTCCGTCTTACGTTTTTCAATCGCCTGGAAGGATTCGCTGTCCTCAAGATTCTTCATCAGGACCCCACCCCGATAGACCAGGCTTTCGGCAAACGATTCAATTTCCGGGCCCAATTGCTTAATGCAGCGTTCCAAGATATCCCATTCATTGACGTGAGCATGCAAGACTGCATACAAATCGTGCACCAAGGTAACGTCGATACCCAGGGCTGCATAATCCACTTCGCGGGCGATGTCCTGAGCCGTCCGCGGCATCTGATGGACAGCGTTGACGTAGCGTTTGATGGCTTTCAGATTGTCAGCCGTCAGCAAGGTCCCTATCTGTTGCTGCCCTTCCAATCGACTTTCTAGAAAAGAAAAGTAACGCTCTGGTAGTACCTTGACCTTCTCTATTGGGTTCAGTTGGTCAATTGCCTGTTCTTCTAACATGATTATTCACTCATGGTGGAGGCCCGCTGCGCGTGCACATTGATCGTGTTACAGGCAAGAGCTTCAACTAATACCACGCCTATCGCATCCACCTTAATAACCAAGTAGTGTGAGAAAGCTCTTCCCGGACTGTATGAAGGATGTTGCATTTAACCGCGACCGGGGCACGGTGACCGTGGCAAGATTCATTGCCATTCGATAAAATGCGTGGCCGTTTTATCCAGCCTTGAGCCCGCCGTGACCACAGATCCCGATCGTCTTTTCGCCCAACCGTTGGCGCAGGTCCCCGACTTCGTTTTCAACGAGGATGTGGTGCGCGTGTTCCCCGACATGATCAAGCGCTCCGTGCCGGGCTACCCGACCATTGTCGAAAATGTGGGCGTACTGGCCGCACGCTTCGCCAAGCCCGGTACGGCGTTGTATGACCTGGGCGCCTCGCTCGGAGCGGTAACGCAAGCCATGCGCCGGCACGTGCGGGGGGAAGGTTGCCGAGTCATCGCCGTGGACAATTCCGCCGCCATGGTCGAACGCTGCCGGGAATACCTCGCGGCCCAGGACTCGATGTTCCAGGAGTTGTTGCCTGTTGAGGTGCTGGAAGCGGACATCCTCAACCTGGCGTTCGAACCGGCCTCGGTGGTAGCGATGAACTTCACCCTGCAGTTCATCGCACCTCCACAGCGCCTGGCGCTATTGACGCGCATCCGCCAGTCACTGCTGCCCGGCGGTGCCCTGATTCTTTCGGAAAAGCTGTGCTTTGCCGACACCACCGCGCAGGCACTGCTCAATGACCTGCACCTGGACTTCAAGCGTGCCAACGGCTACAGCGAACTGGAAATTGCCCAGAAGCGCAGCGCCATCGATAACGTGATGAAGCCCGACACCCTGGAAACCCACCGCCAGCGCCTGCTCGATGCAGGGTTCTCGACCGTCGTGCCCTGGTTCCAATGCCTTAACTTTGCCTCGTTGATAGCCCTACCATGATCGACCTTTCTCCTCTGGCACGCCGCCTGGCGGGCACCCCCCTGGCTGCATGGTCGCAAGGCCTGCAGGCGCAGCTCGATACCAAGCTGGAAAAAGGTCATGGCGACCTGGACCGCTGGCGCGGTGCACTGGACGCGCTTCCGGCGCTGCAACCGAGCGAAATCGACCTGGTAAATGGATTAAGCCTGGACTGCGACTGCGATGACGCCAGCCGTGTGCAGATGCGCCAGGCATTGATGGGGCTGTCGCCCTGGCGCAAGGGCCCCTTCGATCTGTTTGGCGTGCACGTCGATACCGAATGGCGCTCGGACTGGAAGTGGTCGCGCGTCGCACCGCACCTGGACCTCAAGGGCAAGCGGGTACTGGATGTTGGCTGCGGTAATGGCTATTACCAGTGGCGCATGCTAGGCGCCGGGGCCGACATGGTCATCGGGGTCGACCCGAACTGGTTGTTCTTCTGTCAGTTCCAGGCGGTGCAACGGTACTTGCCGGACCTGCCCGCCTGGCACCTCCCCTTCGCTCTGGAAGACCTGCCTGCCAGCCTCGAAGGCTTCGACACGGTGTTTTCGATGGGGGTGTTTTATCACCGTCGCTCGCCTATCGAGCACCTGCTGGCGCTCAAGGACTGCCTGGTAAAGGGCGGCGAGCTGGTGTTGGAAACATTGGTGATCGAAGGCGACACACAACAGGTGCTGGTGCCCGAGGACCGTTACGCGCAGATGCGCAACGTGTGGTTCCTGCCCTCGGTCCCAGCCCTGGAACGCTGGCTGCGCCGGGCGGGGTTCAGTGATGTGCGCTGCGTGGATGTCAGTGTCACGAGCCTGGAAGAACAGCGCAGTACCGAATGGATGCGCTATCAGTCGCTCAGTGATTTCCTCGACCCCAGCGATTCAGGCAAAACCATCGAGGGCTTGCCTGCCCCGCGTCGGGCCACGCTGGTGGCGCGCAAGTAACCATTGGCTCAACGCGAGGCCGCGAGAATCAACGCCTTCATTTCTGAAACGGCGGCCTTGAAGCCCACGAACAATGCGTGGGCGACCAGTGCGTGGCCGATGTTCAGTTCGTTGATGCCCTTGATAGCCGCCACGGCCTCGACGTTATGGTAGTGCAGACCGTGACCGGCATTGACGATCAGGCCCTGCCCGATGCCAAACGCCACGCCCTCGACAATGCGCTTGAGCTCCTCGGCCACTTCGGTAGGTGATTGCGCATCGGCATAACGGCCGGTGTGCAGCTCGATGGCCGGCGCGCCCACCCGGTGCGAGGCCTCGATCTGGCGCTCGTCGGCATCGATGAACAGCGACACTTCTGCGCCGATGCGCGACAGGCGCTCGACGGCCGCCTTGATCCGCGCTTCCTGGCCTGCCACATCCAACCCACCTTCTGTGGTGAGTTCCTGACGGGTTTCAGGTACCAGGCAGATGTGCGCAGGGCGGACCTTTTCGGCAAAGGCCATCATCTCTTCGGTGACGCCCATTTCGAAGTTCATGCGCGTCTGCAACACATCCTTGAGCAGCAGCACGTCGCGCTCCTGGATGTGCCGGCGATCCTCGCGCAGGTGCACGGTGATGCCGTCGGCACCCGCCTCTTCAGCATCCAGCGCCGCTTTGACAGGGTCTGGATAGCGCGTACCCCGGGCCTGGCGCAGGGTGGCCACATGGTCGATGTTCACGCCGAGAAGCATGCGGTTGCTGTGAGTCACGAAAGGCTCTCCTTGGATTGAGCCCTACAGCATACGTCGTGATCAGCGCTTGCGAAACAGTTCGCGGCTGACCAGCGGCTTGCCACCCAGATGAACGGCCAAGGCCTGGCGCATCAAGCGCTTGGCCGCCAGCAAAGCACCTGGCGTTTCCCAGTCGGCCTCGGCCAAAGCCAGCAACTCGGTGCCACCGAACAGCCCAGGCTGGGACAGTTCGACCCGCTCCAGCCCAGCGTCCACGCGCAGGCGGTACAGCCCCTCGGCGGCAATGGGCTGATCAACGACATCCCTGTGCAGCGAGAAGGCGTAACCCAGCTCATCGAGCAGCCGCCATTCAAAAGCGCGCAACAGCGGCTCAAGCGGGCGGCCGGCGAGTAGGGCTTGCAAGGTTTGCGCGTAATGATCGAACAATCCAGGCGAAGGTACCTCTGCCGGGAGCAGGCGCATGAGCAACTCATTGAGGTACAAACCGCTGAAGACAGCGTCCCCGTGCAGCCAGGGTGCCATGCCGACCGTTTCCAGCCTGCCAACGTTCTTCAGCTCCCCTCGCCCGCGCAGCTCAAGCTCCAGTGGCACGAAGGGGCGCACCAGGCTGCCACCCTTGCCACGCGCACGGCGCAATACGGCACGTATGCGCCCCTGGGGGGTGAAGAAGTCCACCAGCGCGCTGGTTTCCTTGTAGGCGCGGCTGTGCAGCACGTAGGCTGGCTGACCGACAGGTTGTTCCATGAAATTCACCAGCCCGCGTGAGGCAGACGCTGGCGAGAACGCACCGACCGGGGCGTACTCGCATCAGGCCGCGTGAGCCTTAGAGGTCGCCGTAACCCAGCGAGCGCAGGGCGCGCTCGTCATCGGACCAGCCGCCTTTGACCTTGACCCAGAGGTTGAGCATCACCTTGGCGTCGAACAGCACTTCCATGTCCTTGCGCGCGTCGGAACCGATGCGCTTGATGCGCTCACCCTTGTCGCCGATGATGATTTTCTTCTGCCCGTCGCGTTCGACCAGGATCAGTGCATGGATATGCAACACATGCCCCTGCTGCTTGAACTCCTCGATCTCGACCGTGATCTGGTAAGGCAGCTCGGCGCCCAGTTGCCGCATGATCTTTTCGCGCACCAGCTCGGCAGCCAGAAAGCGGCTGCTGCGATCGGTGATCTGATCTTCCGGGAAGAAATGCTCGTTTTCCGGCAGGTGCTTGGCAATCAGCGCTTCGAGCGACTCGAGGTTGTGGCCCTGCTGTGCGGAAATGGGCACGATCTCGGCATTGGGCAGCTGGCCTTGCAGCCACTGAAGGTGCGGAATGAGCTCGGCCTTTTCATCCATGCGGTCAGTCTTGTTCACCGCCAGGATCACCGGGCCGGTCACGTACTGGACGCGCTCGAGCACCAGCTGGTCCTCATCCGTCCAGCGGGTGCGGTCCACCACGAAGATCACCACGTCGACGTCCTTCAAGGCCGCCGAGGCGTTGCGATTCATGTAGCGGTTCAGGGCCTTGTCGTTGGCTTTGTGCATGCCGGGGGTATCGACGTAGATGGCCTGCACCTGGCCCTCGGTCTTGATGCCGAGCATGTTGTGGCGCGTGGTCTGTGGCTTGCGCGAGGTGATGGCCAGCTTCTGACCGAGGATGTGGTTCAACAGGGTGGACTTGCCGACGTTGGGGCGACCGACAATGGCGACGTAGCCGCAACGGGTGGTGGTGTTCTCAGTCATTGCCATTCTCCACGCCCAGGGCGATCAATGCGGACGCAGCGGCTACCTGCTCGGCGATACGCCGGCTGACACCCTGACCACGACTCTTGTTGTTCAGCAGCACCACTTCGCATTCGACGAAGAACGTACGGCAGTGAGGTTCGCCCTGGATATCCACCACTTCGTAACGCGGCAGCTCGCAACTGCGCGATTGCAGGAACTCCTGCAGGCGCGTTTTAGGATCTTTGTTGGTGTCGACCAAGGTCAGCCCTTCGAACTCGTTGGCCAGCCAGGCAAGCACGCGCTCGCGGGCCGTGTCCATGTCGGCGTCCAGGTAGATGGCCCCGATCAAGGCCTCCAGCGCATCGGCCAGAATGGACTCGCGGCGAAAGCCCCCGCTCTTGAGCTCGCCGGAACCCAGGCGCAGGTATTCGCCCAGGTCGAACCCGCGGGCCAGACGGGCCAGGGTCTCGCCCTTGACCAGGCGGGCGCGCAGCCGTGACAGCTGCCCTTCACGGGCCTGAGGGAAGCGCTCGAACAGCGCCTCGCCGGCGACGAAGTTGAGAATGGCGTCACCGAGGAATTCCAGACGCTCGTTATTGCGTCCGGCATAGCTTCGGTGGGTCAACGCCAGGAGCATCTGGTCCTGGTCCTTGAAGGTGTAACCGAGCTTTCGCTCCAGGCGGGTAAGGGAAGCAGTCATGCGGCCACCCGATCGTTGTTAAACGCGTTGTTCAAATCAGCATCCTGAAAGACGGTTTGGCCATGGTCACCGCACGCTGGGCGGCGAATCTCCCATCCCTGAGACACAGCCTATGTCAGAAAAGCATTCGGCGCTGTATGGACAGCGCCGAAGGGTATCAATGGATCAGTCCGACCCGCGACAAGTTAGGCAGGTGGCTGAGTTTCGGCTCAGGCCAGCTCATCCATACGGCGAAGGCCTTGCCGACGATGTTGCGGTCCGGAACCATGCCGTGCAGTTCCTTGGGAATATTGGGGTCATCCCAGTAGCGGCTGTCGTTGGAGTTGTCGCGGTTGTCGCCCATCATGAAGTAATGGCCGGCTGGCACCGTCCATTGCTGGTCCGGCGGCATGCGATAACGGCTCATCTCCTTGCGAATCAGGTGCTCTGCAGCACCGAGCTTCTCCTTGTACAGCTGAGCGCTGCCCAGGGTTCCGGGCTCGGTACCCACCAGTTGCTCGGCGACCCGCTGACCATTGACGAACAACTGCTTGTCGTTGGTGTAGCGGATCTGATCACCGGGCAAGCCGACGACGCGCTTGATGTAGTTGACGTTGGGGTCGCTGGGATAGCGGAACACCATGACGTCGCCGCGCTGCGGGTCGCCCACCTCGATGACCTTCTTGTCGATCACCGGCAAGCGGATGCCGTAGGAGAACTTGTTCACCAGGATGAAGTCACCCACTTCCAGCGTGGGTTTCATCGACCCCGACGGAATCTGGAACGGTTCGACCAGGAACGAGCGCAGCACCAGCACGATGAACAGCACCGGGAAGAACGACTTGCCGTATTCGACCAGCAAGGGTTCCTTGTTCAAGCGCTCGACCACCGCCGGTTCCGGCTGGCTGACACTGCCCTGGTAATTGGCGATCGCCGCACGTCGGCGCGGCGCCAGGAACAAAAGGTCGATCAGGCCCAACAGACCGCACACGAACACGGCAATGACGAGCAACAGCGGGAAATTTAGCGACATAGGACCTAACTATCCAACCTGAGCACGGCGAGGAAGGCTTCTTGTGGAATTTCCACGTTGCCCACCTGTTTCATGCGTTTCTTACCGGCCTTCTGCTTCTCGAGCAGCTTCTTCTTACGGCTGACGTCGCCGCCATAACATTTGGCCAGTACGTTCTTTCTGAGCGCCTTGACAGTGGTACGCGCGATGATCTGGCCACCAATGGCTGCCTGGATCGCCACATCGAACATCTGCCGCGGGATCAGCTCCTTCATCTTCTCGGTCAACGCGCGGCCTTTGTACGCAGCGTTGTCGCGGTGCACGATCAATGCCAGGGCATCGACCTTGTCGCCGTTGATCAACACATCCAGCTTGACCAGGTTGGCCGACTGGTAACGATCGAAGTGATAGTCCAGCGAAGCATAGCCACGGCTGGTGGACTTCAAGCGGTCGAAGAAGTCCAGTACCACTTCGTTCATCGGCATGTCGTAGCGCACTTGCACCTGGCTGCCCAGGAACTGCATGTCGCGCTGAACGCCACGCTTCTCGATACACAAGGTGATCACGTTACCCAGGTGTTCTTGCGGCACCAGGATGGTCGCGGTCACGATCGGCTCGCGGAAGTCGGTGACCGACGAGACGTCTGGGAGCTTCGACGGGTTGTCGACGACAATGGTTTCACCCGTCTTGAGTTCCAGCTCGTAGATCACGCTGGGCGCGGTGGTGATCAGGTCCAGGTCGTACTCGCGCTCCAGGCGCTCCTGGATGATCTCCATGTGCAGCATGCCCAGGAACCCGCAGCGGAAGCCAAAGCCCAGGGCGTCGGAGCTTTCGGGCATGTACTGCAGGGACGAATCGTTGAGGGTCAGCTTCTGCAGGGCATCGCGGAAGTCTTCGAAGTCATCGGAACTGACCGGGAACAGGCCGGCGTATACCTGCGGCTGGATCTTCTTGAACCCAGGCAGCACTTCGACTTCCGGAGTGGACGACAGGGTCAGGGTATCGCCAACCGGGGCACCGTGGATGTCCTTGATGCTGGCAATGATGAAGCCTACTTCGCCGGCCTTGAGGTCGGCGGTCTGGGTGTGCTTGGGCGTGAACACGCCCACGCTGTCGACCAGGTGCAGCTTGCCGGTGGACTTGACCAGAATCTTGTCGCCTTTCTTGACGCGACCGTGGCGCACGCGCACCAGCGAGACCACCCCCAGGTAGTTATCGAACCAGGAGTCGATGATCAGGGCTTGCAGTGGCGCGTCGATATCGCCAGTCGGGGCGGGAATGGTATGCACCAGGCGCTCGAGCACCTCGTCCACCCCCATACCGCTCTTGGCACTGCAGGCCACAGCGTCGGTGGCATCGATGCCGATGATCTTCTCGATCTCGTCCTTGACGCGATCGGGATCGGCCTGTGGCAGGTCCATCTTGTTCAGGACCGGCATGACTTCCAGGCCTTGCTCGATGGCCGTGTAGCAGTTGGCGACGGACTGAGCCTCGACGCCCTGACCGGCATCGACCACCAGCAACGCCCCTTCGCACGCCGCCAGCGAGCGCGAGACTTCATAGGTGAAGTCGACGTGGCCGGGGGTATCGATGAAGTTGAGCTGGTAGACCTTGCCGTCCTGGGCCTTGTAGTTGAGCGTGACGCTGTGGGCCTTGATGGTGATCCCGCGTTCGCGCTCCAAGTCCATGGAGTCGAGCACCTGGGCTTCCATTTCGCGCGCTGTCAGGCCACCGCACATTTGAATGAAACGGTCGGCCAGCGTCGACTTGCCATGGTCGATGTGGGCGATGATGGAGAAATTGCGGATATGACTCAAATCACTCACGGGTCAACACTCGGAAAAGGCTGCGAGCCGGACGCCCGCCGAAAAATAGCCGGCAATTGTACCTGAAGCTGCCAGGATGTGGGAGATTCCTCTGCCCGGCCGTCACCTGCAGCTTGGCAGGGAAGTCTCACTGCACATGAAAAAGGGCAGCTGTCGCTGCCCTCCTCCCGTATCCGCCGCGCTTACTCGGCGAGCTTGAAGGTGATGAAGCTGGCGCGCCCCTGGCGCAACACGCGCATGGAGACAGAGCGGTTCTTCGGCAGCTCCTTGGCGATCTGCGTGAATTCCTTGGCCGAACCGATAGCCTGGTTGTTCAGGTGACTGATGACGTCACCCGGACGCAGGCCGATCAGCGCGGCCGGACCATCCTGCACTTCCTTGATGACCACGCCGCCCTTCAGTTCCAGGGACTTCTTCTGCTCGGCAGTAAGGTCGGCCACCGAGACGCCCAGGCGATTGCTGCTGCGCTCGACATTGCTGTCGCCGGCACCGGCGCCGATGTCGGCATCGTCGTCTGGCAGTGCGCCAACGCTGACATCGAGGGTTTGACGCTTACCGTTGCGAATGATGTCCAACCTGGCCTTGGCACCATCCTTCAGGCCACCTACCAGGTGCGGCAGGTCGGCCGACATGATGATCGGCTGGCCATTCATGCTCAGGATGACATCACCGACCTGCAGGCCGCCTTTGGCAGCAGGCCCGTTTTCAAGCACCTGGGCGACCAGCGCACCGGCCGGTTTGTCCAGACCGAAGGATTCAGCCAGGTCCTTGTTGACCTCCTGGATGACAACGCCCAGCCAGCCGCGGCTGACCTTGCCGTCCTTCTTCAACTGATTCGAGACATCGATGGCCACGTCGATCGGGATCGCGAACGACAGGCCCATGAAGCCACCGGAGCGCGTGAAGATCTGCGAGTTGATCCCCACCACTTCGCCGTTCATGTTGAACAGCGGCCCCCCGGAGTTACCCGGGTTGATCGCAACGTCGGTCTGGATGAATGGTACGTAGGTGTCGTTAGGCAGCGTGCGGCCTTTGGCACTGACGATACCTTTGGTCACCGAGTGGTCGAAGCCGAACGGCGAACCGATGGCCAATACCCATTCGCCGACCTTGAGCTTTTCCGAATCCCCCAGCTTGACGGTAGGCAGGTTCTTGCCCTCCACCTTCAGCAGCGCGACGTCGGTGCGCGGGTCGGTACCGACCAGCTTGGCTTGCAATTCGCTACGATCGGACAGGCGCACGATGATTTCGTCGGCGTCGGCGATTACATGGTTATTGGTCAGCACATAGCCGTCGCTGGAGATGATGAAGCCCGAGCCCAGTGATTGCGCCTCACGCTGGCGATCACCACGCGGCGCACGCGGTTGCTGCGGAAGGTTGCGCTCGAAGAATTCGCGGAACATTGGCGGCAGACCTTCAAGATCCGGCATTTGACCCGCAGCGATGCGACGGTCCGGAAGCTTCTGCTTGGTACTGATGTTCACAACCGCAGGCGAGGCTTGCTCGACCAGTGTCGTGAAATCCGGCAAGGCTTCTTCAGCCTGGACCGTCAGCACTTGCCCGAGCATCAGCACGGCCGCGAAGAACGATAGATAGGGTTTCAAGCGAGGTATTGACATACGGCTCCCGTCACAACGAGCGGTAATTAAAAAACGACCCTGCACAACGCAGCAATGGCCAGACTCCCAGAAGCCTGACCTATAGAAAATTTGCCGTTAGATTGCAAATGACAATGCTTTAATTTCATTTCAAAAAGCCACGCTCTGCACAAGAACGCTCGCCATCAGCCTTCGATCAATGACTCGCCTGGGCATCTTGAGGACGCATCGACAAGGCGACGCGTTCGGCCGTACCGAGCGGGATCTCGCCAACGACGGTCACCATCATCTGGCCCTTGGGTGTACTCAGTCGCCTTGATACCGCCGACGTGGGGCCCAACTGGGTACGCACATCGGCGCCAGCCTCGCCTTTCACAGGCTCGATGAAAACAGAGAACCGCGCCAGACCGTCGTCATACATCAAGATGCTGACCGGGCCACCCTGCCCAGGTTCGCGGCGGATGGTGCTATTGACCACTTCGAACCCCGAAGGCAGCCAATCGGATCGCCACCCAGACACAGCACCGCCGGCAGGGGCTGCCGCCACCACGGGCTTGCAGGCCGAACTTGGGCGCAGATCGTCGTCGGTTGGCACACGCGCTTCGAGCCGAGTCATCTGGAAGCGCTCCAGCAACTGACCTTTCTCGTTGAGCATCAGCGAGCGCAGCGGTAAGCCCGTTACACGGTCCAGGTGCAGTTCGTAGCCGTAGCGGTGCTGATCACGCGGCGAGAGTGACACGACCACCGCGTCCCGGCCGGCAACGCGAGATTTGCCGGACACGGACAGGTCATACCAACTCATGAGCTTGAGAGGGTCAAGGCGGCGTGGCGCACTGTCGGGCGGCGCCGAGATACCCTCGGCAAGCCCGCCACTGACGCACTGTACCTTGCCATCGACGCGCACGATTTCCTGGGCGGTGCCATCGAGCTGCAGTAGCCGCTCGCTGACCTTGCCCTCTTGGACACGGTGCCAGATATCGTGGGTTGAAAAGCTGCCGTTACGTTCGTAAACGAAGGCGCCCAGGTAGCTCTGTCGTTGCTCGGCCTGTGCCAGCTTATTCAGCCACTCGTTCGCCTCAGGCGAAGAGTTGGCTGCCAATGCTGGCACCGTCATGCAGCTGCCGAGCAGCAGCGACAGGAGAGGTAGCGCGCGCATGAGCCTCCCTAATTAGCGGTTTTCCAGGCTGGCGGCGCGGGCGTAAGGCAATGCGGTTTCAGAACCCTTCAGAGCGGACTCCTGGGCATGTTGACGCAGGTAACCTGGCAGGCGCTGATCCCAGCCAGCCTGGTTCTGCAGCACGCCGTTGGCCATTGGGCCAGTCGGCTGATCGCTGCTTTCGCTGTAGCCGGCCAGTACGGCAGGGCCTTGGGCCTGAGGCACGGTCACACCCTGCTGAACAGGCTGCTGGGCAGCAAGCTGAGCACCGGTGATATCGTCCTGGTTGTACAGGCGCACACCTGCCAATACGGCGAGGGTAACCGACGCGGCAACGGCCACACGGCTTACGGTGCGCCATGGGCCTTGCTTGGCCTTGGCAGGTACGGCCTCATCGGCCAGTGCCGCCGATACCGCCGAGGCGATGTCCAGATTAGGCAGCAGCAGCTCCTTGTGCATGGCTGCGCGGGCTACCTGGTAACGCGACCAGGTGGCACGGGTTTCGGCATCGTCGACGGCATTCAATACCCGACGCAATTCCAGTTGGTCCGCTTCGTTATCCATTACCGCGGACAGCGATTCCTGCAAAGCTTCACGACTCATGGCGGTTCCTCTTTTGGCTGTAGCCGCTGTCTCAGGTTTCCTGCAGCAAAGGCTGCAAGGCTTTGTCAATGGCCTCCCGAGCGCGGAAGATCCGAGAGCGCACGGTACCCACTGGACATTGCATGACGCTGGCAATGTCTTCGTAACTCAGGCCATCGAACTCTCGCAGGGTCAGCGCCGTACGCAAGTCTTCTGGCAGTTGCTGAATGGTGCGATGGACAGTGCCTTCGATCTCATCCCGCAACAACGAGCGCTCCGGGGACTCAAGATCCTTGAGGCCATGATCGCCGTCGTAAAACTCCGCATCCTCGGAGCTCACATCGCTGTCTGGCGGCCGTCTTCCACGGGACACCAGGTAGTTCTTCGCCGTATTGATGGCGATGCGGTACAGCCACGTGTAAAACGCACTGTCACCGCGGAAATTGCCAAGCGCACGGTACGCCTTGATGAACGCTTCCTGTGCTACGTCCTGGGCTTCGTGGGTGTCATGGACAAACCGCACGATCAACCCGAGAATCTTGTGCTGGTACTTGAGCACCAATAGATCGAAAGCTCGCCTGTCGCCGCGCTGTACGCGCTCGACCAGTTGCTGATCTTCTTCCTGGGTTAGCATGAACACTCCTCGGTGAACTCGAAGGAGTGTTGCAGCGGCCATCGCTCAGGCTTGCAACCATAGACTCGGGCTTTGCGCAAAAGTTCTCCCCTCCAAGCAAGTTTCCTGCAGACCTTGAGCGGCGTGCACGGAAGACGCGGTACGGCAGCAGCCGACAACGTCGATAATCAGGTTACGAATACGCAGGTGAGCCCAATGTCGAGCTACCGCCCTGCGTCGCCGCGGCAAATTGTTGGCGTGCGGGCAGCCTTCATAGGATTTCCAGGCACGCTGGAAAGTTCCCACAATGCCTGCCGTTATCGGGCGAGCGGCATGGAAAAGGGCCACCCGAGGCTGCTATAAAGGCCACCTGGCCAATAAACGATAGTTTCACAATGCCATCGACGCGTGGCTATTGTGCCGTGCCCCTTCCGAAGATTACTAGTGTCCTGACATGAGCCAACAATTCCAACATGATGTCCTGGTTATCGGCAGCGGCGCAGCGGGCCTTAGCCTGGCCCTGAACCTGCCTGCGAATCTGCGCATTGCGGTGCTGAGCAAGGGTGACCTGGCCAGCGGTTCGACCTACTGGGCCCAAGGGGGCGTAGCGGCGGTGCTCGATGGCGCCGATACGATTCAGTCCCATGTAGAGGACACCCTCAATGCCGGCGGCGGCCTGTGCCACGAAGACGCCGTTCGCTTTACCGTGGAGCACAGCCGCGAAGCCATCGAGTGGCTGATCGAGCAAGGCGTGCCGTTCACCCGGGACGAGCCCCATGGCGTCGTCGACGCAGGCTTCGAATTTCATCTAACGCGTGAAGGTGGCCATAGCCACCGGCGCATCATCCATGCCGCCGATGCCACGGGCGCGGCCATCTTCAACACCTTGCTGGCCCAGGCCAGGCAGCGCCCGAACATCGAGCTGCTGGAGCAGCGTGTGGCCGTGGACCTGATCACCGAGCGGCGCTTGGGCTGGGACGGTGAGCGCTGCCTGGGCGCCTATGTGCTGGACCGCAACACGGGCCAGGTGGACACGTTCGGTGCGCGGTTCACGGTGCTGGCCACGGGGGGTGCGGCGAAAGTGTACTTGTACACCAGCAACCCGGATGGCGCGTGCGGTGATGGTATCGCCATGGCCTGGCGGGCCGGCTGCAGGGTTGCAAACCTTGAGTTCAACCAGTTCCACCCTACGTGCCTTTATCACCCGCAGGCCAAGAGCTTTTTGATCACCGAGGCCCTGCGTGGCGAAGGCGCCCTGCTTCGCCTGCCCAACGGCGAGCGCTTCATGCCCCGCTTCGACCCGCGCGAGGAGCTTGCCCCGCGCGACATCGTGGCGCGGGCGATCGACCATGAAATGAAGCGCCTGGGGGTGGACTGCGTCTACCTGGACATCTCGCACAAGCCTGTCGAGTTCATCAAGAGCCACTTCCCCACCGTTTACGAGCGGTGCCTGAGCTTTGGCATCGACATCACGCGCCAGCCAATACCTGTTGTGCCGGCAGCGCATTACACCTGTGGTGGCGTCATGGTGGACGACAGGGGACACACGGATGTGCCGGGGCTGTATGCGATTGGTGAAACCAGCTTCACGGGGCTGCATGGCGCCAATCGCATGGCCAGCAACTCGCTGCTGGAGTGCTTCGTCTACGGCCGGGCGGCGGCGGCCGACATCCAGGCGAACCTCGAAAATGTGGGCATGCCTGAGGCCTTGCCGGGATGGGACGCCAGCCAGGTCACGGACTCGGACGAGGATGTGATCATCGCGCATAACTGGGATGAGCTACGGCGCTTCATGTGGGATTACGTGGGGATCGTGCGGACCAGCAAGCGGTTGCAACGGGCCCAGCATCGCGTGCGGTTGTTGCTCGATGAAATCGATGAGTTCTACAGCAACTACAAGGTCAGTCGGGATTTGATCGAGTTGCGCAATTTGGCGCAGGTGGCGGAGTTAATGATTCGCTCGGCGATGCAGCGCAAGGAGAGCCGGGGGTTGCATTACACGCTGGATTATCCGGCGATGCTTGGTGAGGCCAGGGACACGGTGCTTCAGCCCGATTGAATAGAGGGTACCAGGGACTGCTGAGGCGGTTTCAGGGACTGGCCCTGCAACGTCAAGCGTCCTTGGCTTAATTACACGGGTGCGGCATTGCCGGGGCTGGGCAGGGCGCGAAGAGCTAGGCAGCGGTCGAAGGGTTTTAGCTTCGCGGCCCGCATTGTCGGGGCCGCTGCGCGGCCCATCGCGGCACAAGACCGCTCCTACGCGAAATTCGTTGGCTTTTGAGGGCGGTGCAAGACGTATTTCTCCATGCACCATGAAACAGTTTGCCAATGTCTATGAGATGGAAGTTGAGTAGCATTACTAGCTCATACAACCTCTTCTTTAGATAATACTCGTTCATGATATTCAAGCTCGTAGCATCGCCCAGGATAAGATGCTCGATGCGTGTTGCTGCTGTTGATCTTGATCTTGATCTTGATCTTGATCTTGATCTTGATCTTGATCTTGATCTTGATCTTGATCTTGATCTTGATCTTGATCTTGATCTTGATCTTGATCTTGATCTTGATCTTGATCTTGATCTTGATCTTGATCTTGATCTTCGCGACTTCAGAAGGCCGAACGCAGGGCTTGCGGAGGGAGGTGACAGGCATGGATGCCTGTCAAGCGCTGGGCCCCAGGATGGGGCCTACAGCGCGGTCCTCCCGGGAGCAAGACCGGAGTGAGGGAACCCCGAAGCGTAGCGTAGGGGCCGTATGAATGGAGCACAGCGTTTTTTGGTTACTTTTTGTCGCGTTTGACAAAAAGTGACTCGCCGTAATGGCGAAAAGGTGACTAAGCGTCGCCATCGCAAATGGAATATGCTCTCTTTCAATACCCACGCCAACGCAATCAAACTTGAAACTTGAAAGCGTGGGCGCATACAGCAAGTTGGTATTCATTGGCACGGGTGGCGCACAGTCACCTTTCCGCCCTTACGGCGGCTTACTTTTTGTCTTGTCAAAAAGTAAGCAAAAACCGCCTGCTCCTATCATCCGGCCCCTACGCTACGCTTCGGGGTTCCCTCGCTCCGGGCTTGCTCCCGGGAGGACCGCGCTGCAGGCCCCATCCTGGGGCCCAGCGCTTGACAGGCATCCATGCCTGTCACCTCCCTCCGCAAGCCCTGCGCTCGGCCTCCTGAAGTCGCGATCTGTGGCGCCTGAGCTATCGCACGCTTAGAAGCAAGAGCAAGAGCGAGAGCGAGAGCGAGGAGACGCGGCGCTCGGCTCGGTCGTTAGGACTGTATGGGCGCCACCCAGCGCCTTCGGCTGAACTTCAACCTTACCCGCAAACGCCGATGCTCATCTGTCCCAAGCGCATCCCTGGGCACACACTGGCTGCGCCCCCACCACGCCCCAACAGGGATGAATCTCAGCACCACGAGCGACGGCAACGCGATGCTGTCACGACACAGCTGTACCGGCTGCCACCCCCGGGCACGTGAAAACACCCACCAGCCGGCCCCATCACGGCGCAGCCCGGTGACAGCCTGAACATGGGTCAACAGAATACGACGCGGAATAGCCCAGGCCGCATGGACGATGCACGCGGCGATCACCAGCAGCCCCAACCAGGACGGTAACGGGCTGACAAGCACGGCGAACCAGGCGAGTACCTGGCAGATCAGGTAGGCCGCCAGCAACAGGCGTGAGCCCTGCCAGCGGCATTCGAACCACTCACTTGGGTTGGACACGGTCCAGGATGATGCGAACCATGCGCTGCAACTCCGGGTCCTCGGACTCGGTACGCTCCATGAACCAGCCGAACATGTCCTGGTCCTCACAGCTCAGCAGCCGAACATACAACTGACGATCGGCTTCGTTGAGGGTGGGGTAGACCTCCTGGGTGAAAGGCACCAGCAGGACGTCCAGTTCCAGCATGCCGCGGCGGCTGTGCCAGAAAAGCCGGTTGAGTTCAGTTTGTTCGACCATGGGGCCCTCCTCGAGTGGCCCGCCAGTATACAGTCAGCCGCGCGAAGCGACAGCCAGCTGTTGGTCTAAGTCACCTACCTATTTTGTTACCGGCGTTCTATGATGGCCCCAGACTTTAAGCCACCGCGATGACCCATGGCCGATACCGCTTTCTTCTGCCCTCTGTCCCACGAAGGCATTCTCGCTGTCCGCGGCTCCGATGCAGGCAAGTTCCTGCAGGGCCAGCTGACCTGCAACATCAACTACCTCAGCCCCGAATACGCCAGCTTTGGCGCACGTTGCATGGTCAAGGGGCGCATGCAGTCCAGTTTCAGGATTCTGCCCGAAGGCAACGGTTACCTCCTGGCCATGGCCAGTGAACTGCTGGAGCCGCAACTGGCCGACCTGAAGAAGTACGCCGTATTCTCCAAAGCCACCCTGACCGACGAGAGCGCCGCCTGGGTGCGTTTCGGCCTGCACGACGGCCAGGCAGCGCTTGCGGCGCTGGGTTTGGAACTGGCACCTGAAGCCGGCAGCACTGCACGGCGAGAAGGGCTGATCGCTGTAACGGTCAGCACAGGCCGCGCTGAGCTCTGGGCACCGGCGGAGCTGGCAGGCGAGGTGCGCAAGACCCTGGCCGGCACGTTGCCCGAAGGTGACCTTAACCCATGGCTGCTGGGGCAGGTGCGCGCCGGCATTGGCCAGGTGTTTGGCCCTACCCGCGAGCAGTTCATTCCGCAAATGATCAACCTGCAATCCGTCGATGGTGTCAGCTTCAAGAAAGGGTGCTACACCGGCCAGGAAATCGTTGCGCGCATGCAGTACCTGGGCAAGCTCAAGCGTCGCATGTACCGCCTGGCCATCGATCAGCAAGCTCTGCCGGCAGCCGGGGAGCAGCTCTTCTCCCCCGTGCATGGCTCCTCGGTGGGCGACGTGGTGATGGCGGCCAGTACCGGCACTGGCTGTGAACTGCTCGCTGTGATCGCAGCCGATGCCGTGGAAGATGGCAACCTGCACTTGGGTCATCTCGAAGGCCCGCGCCTGCAGGTGCTGCCCCTGCCCTACGAACTGGACCGCGACAGGGAAATCCAGCGCTGACCAGCCCCGCCCCGCCTTGACAGCGGGGCCGCTTCACCACTGCGGTAGACATGTCCATGAACAAGCTGGCCGAAATGGTCCAGGCGCAATTGCTGGATGCCATTGAAAAGGATGACCTGGTACTTCCGACTTTACCTGAGGTTGCCTTGAGCATCCGCGAGGCTGCGGAAGACAGCGAGATCAGCGTGTCGGCCTTGAGCCGGGTGATCGGCCGCGATGCCGCCTTGTCGGCACGCCTGATCAAGGTGGTCAACAGCCCGCTGCTGCGAGCCACGGTCGAGGTGACCGAGCTGCACACGGCCATCACCCGCCTGGGCATCAACTACAGCTGCAACCTGGCCATCGGCCTGGTCATCGAGCAGATCTTCCATGCGCGCTCGCCTGCCGTGGAGCAGAAACTGCGCGAAATCTGGGCCAACAGCCTCGAAGTCGCGGGGATGAGCTACGAGTTGGCCCGGCGCTACACGCGGCTCAAGCCTGATCAGGCGGCACTGGGCGGCCTGGTCAACCAGATCGGCGCGCTGCCGGTACTGATCTACGCCGAGGAGCACAACGAACTGCTGTCCGATCCGGTCTGCCTGCACCATGTCATCGAACTGATCCAGCCCGTCCTGGGCGACAAGATACTCAAGGCCTGGGAGTTCCCCGAACAGCTGGTCAAGCTGCCTGGCCTGGTTCAGGACCTGGATCGGCAGACCGACCGCATCGACTACATCGATGTGGTCCAGATCGCTCGCTGTGTCAGCCAACGTGGTCGGGAAAGGCCGCTGGCAGCCTTGCCAGCCTACCGACACCTGGGCTTGCCCATGGGCAGCGAGCTGCACGCCGAGGACCTGCTCGAAGCCCGAAGCTTGTTGCGCTGAGGGCTTCACACTGTCTGGCCGCCGGGTGCTCCGGCCGCCTGCGCTCAGTCAGCGATGAAACTCACCCGCACGCGCAGCCCGCCGTTGTCACCATCATGCAGGCTGATCTGCGCCAGGTGAGCCCGGCAGATCTCTCCCACGATCGCAAGGCCCAACCCGCTGCCCTGGGCGCTACGGCGATAGAAACGCTCGAACACCCGCTCGCGCTCGGCCTCTGGAATGCCGGGGCCGTCGTCTTCCACCTCGAGCACCGCAGGCGCGAGCACGCGCAGGATGACGTTGCCACCCTTGGGGGTGTGGGCCAGGGCATTGTCGACCAAGTTGCTCAACAGCTCGTTGAGCAACGTTGGCTCGCCCTTGAGCCATACCGGCGCCTGCGCCTCGAGGGCCAGCGCAACCCCGCGGTTGTGCGCCAACGGCGCCATGGCCATGCCCAGCTCGCGCGCCAGCTGGCTGAGGTCCAAGCGCTGAGCGCCCCCCTCGGCGATTGCACGCGCGCCGTTTTCCACACGTGCCAGTGAAAGCAACTGGTTGGCCAGGTGCGTCAATTTGTCGGTGCCCTGGGCCGCCGCTTCCAGCGTTTGATGCCACTGCTGCGGTTCACTGGCGCGCAAACCCAGCTCCACCCGCGCCTTGAGCGCCGCCAAGGGCGTACGCAGTTCGTGGGCAGCATCGGCGATGAACTGCGCCTGGCGCTCGAACTGTGCACGCAGACGTTCGGTAAAATGGTTGAGCGCCCCTACCAGTGGCCGCAGCTCAGGCTGCACCTGCACCACCGGCAACGGGCGCAGATCGTCCGGCTGGCGCTCTTCGACCGCTGTGCGCAGGCGCTCGAGCGGTCGCAGCGCCGCACTGACGGCGAACCACACCATCACCAAAGCGCCCAGGGCCAACATGCCCAGGCGCAGCAACGTATCGCCCATCAGGCCGCGAGCCATGCTCACCCGCGCCTCATCCGTTTCGGCCACGCGGATTTCCGCCATGCCGTTCATGTTCGGCTCGCTCACCGCTTTGAGCAGGCTGACCACTCGCACGTTCTGTCCCAGATACGTCGCGTCATAGAATCGCGCCAGGGCGGGATAGTCATCCGTGCGCGGGGTGCCAGGCGGCGGAGGCGGCAGCTTTTCATACCCTGAAATCAGCCGCTGGTTGATGTCCAGGACTTGGTAGTAGATGCGTCCAGCGCTGTCGTAGGCAAAGGTATCGAGCGCCACATAGGGCACATCTGCGCTCAACGAGCCGTCGCGTTGCGACAGGCCCGCGGCGATGGTGCGGGCGGACGCCAGCAGGGTTCGGTCGTAGGCGGTGTCCGCTGCCTCACGGCCGTTCCAGTAGGCACTGAGCCCACTGGCCAGCATCAGGACCACCAGCAGCAACGCCAGATTGCCCAGCAGGCGCCCACGCAGGCTGATGTTTTCACGCATCGCGATGCTCGAGCAGGTACCCCAGGCCGCGGAAGGTGACGATGGCCACCGGATGGCCATCGAGCTTCTTGCGCAGGCGATGGACGTAGATCTCGATGGCATCGGGGCTGGCGTCCTCGTCCAGGCCGAACACCTGGGCCGCCAACTGTTCCTTGCTCATCACCCGGCCCGGCCGGGCAATCAAGGCTTCGAGCACCCCCTGCTCGCGGGAGGTCAGGGACAACGGCGCTTCACCCAAGGTGAACCGCCGGGTATCGAGGTCATACACCAGCGGCCCGCAGCGCTGCTGGCGCTCACCCCCCAGCACACTACGGCGCAGCAGCGCCTTGACCCGTGCCTCAAGCTCGGTCAACTCGAACGGCTTGGCCAGGTAATCGTCAGCCCCCAGGTTCAGGCCATGGACCCGATCCTTCACGTCGCTGCGGGCGGTGAGCATCAGCACCGGCACGGTCTTGCCACGCCCGCGCAAGCGTGCCAGCACCTCGAAGCCATCCATACGCGGCAAGCCCACGTCGAGCACGGCCACGGCGTAGTCCTCACTGCCAAGCGCAAGGTCGGCAGCTACCCCGTCATGCAGCACATCCACCGTCAGGCCTAGACCTTTCAGGGCCTGGGCCACGCTGTCAGCCAATTGCAGATGGTCTTCTACCAGCAACACACGCATCGGATTGTCCCTGTTCGGTGGGGCGATGGCGCGGAGTGTACCCCGCCGCGGCGACCTGTGAAGCCGGCTCGACAAACCTTTCACGCTGAAAGGTTAGCGAAAGGTTCGTTACCTAGCATCGCACCACGGTCGCCCCGAGCGCCGAATAAAGCACCAGCAAGGTGCAATCGAATAAGAACAAGAAACGGAGCCACAACGATGCTGTCATTGCAGCCGCAGGCATTCGCACCTGCTCGTTCCTTTGCCGCACGCCCCGGCGCCATTGCCAGCGCCCTCGCGCTCGCCGGCGTCGCCCCGCTCAGCCAGGCCGCCTTCTTCGAAGACAGCACGGCCACCTTCGAAACCCGCAACATGTACTTCAATCGCGACTTTCGCGATGGCACCAGTGCGCAACAATCCGAGCGCGACGAATGGGCCCAGGGGTTCATGCTCAACCTCGAATCCGGTTATACCGAAGGCACCGTAGGCTTCGGCGTAGATGCGCTCGGCATGATGGGCATCAAGCTCGATTCAAGTCCCGACCGCACCGGCAGTGGCCTGCTGCCGACCCATGACAACGGCAAAGCTGCCGACGAGTACTCAAAGCTCGGCCTGACCGCCAAGGCCAAGATTTCCAAAACCGAACTCAAGATCGGCACGCTGATCCCTTCCCTGCCCACCCTTCGCCCCAACGATGGCCGCATTCTGCCGCAGACGTTCGAAGGCGGGCTGCTCACCTCCAAGGAAATCAAGGGCCTGACCTTCACCGGCGGGCGCCTGGACAAGGCCAAGGACCGTGACGACACCAACTGGGAAGACCTGGCACTGAACAACAAGAATGGCCGCTTCGGTGGCTCGTTCAGCGCAGACAACCTGTCCCTGGCCGGGCTGGACTACCAGTTCAACGACCGGCTGACCGGCAGCTACCACTTCGCCCAACTGGACGACATCTACCGCCAGCACTTCATCGGCCTGCTCGCCACCCAAGCCGTGGGCCCAGGCGCACTGGCCTTCGACCTGCGCCTGGCGCTGAGCGATGACGCAGGCGCTGCCAGGGCCGGCAGCATCGACAACACCACCTTCAACGGCATGGTCAGTTATGCCTTGGGCGGGCACAAGTTCAGCGCCGGCTGGCAGCAGCTGACCGGCGACAGCGCGTTCCCCTATGTCGATGGTGCCGACCCATACCTGGTCAACTTCGTCCAGATCAACGACTTCGCCAATGCCGACGAGCGCTCCTGGCAGGCCCGCTACGACTACAACTTTGCCGCACTCGGCGTTCCTGGCCTGACGTTCCTGACCCGCTACATCAGCGGCGACAACGTCAGCCGAGCCAGCGGTGGCGAGGGCAAGGAATGGGAACGCGATACCGAGCTGAAATACGTGGTGCAGAACGGCCCGCTCAAGAACGTGGCGGTGCGCCTGCGAAACGCGACCTTCCGCTCCAATTTCGCCCGTGACGCCGACGAAGTGCGGCTGCTGGTGAGCTACAGCGTCGCCCTGTGGTAACCCGATAACAACAACGCCTACGGAGATAGACCATGACCTTTTCACTGCGCCATATCGTACTGGCAACCGGCTGCCTGCTACTGGCAGGCAATGCCCTGGCCGCCGAACCCAAACGCCCCGAGTGCATCGCCCCGGCTTCGCCTGGCGGCGGCTTCGACCTGACCTGCAAGCTGGTGCAAAGCGCTCTGGTGCAGGAGAAGATTCTGAGCAAGCCCATGCGCGTGACCTACATGCCCGGTGGCGTCGGTGCCGTGGCCTACAACGCCGTGGTGGCCCAGCGCCCAGCCGATGCGGGGACCCTGGTGGCCTGGTCGAGCGGTTCGCTGCTGAACCTGGCCCAGGGCAAGTTCGGTCGCTTCGACGAAAATGCAGTGAAATGGCTGGCTGCCGTCGGCACCAGCTACGGCGCGATCGCAGTCAAGAATGACTCGCCCTACAAGACCCTAGACGACCTGGTCGCCGCCCTGAAGAAAGACCCGAGCAAGGTGGTGATTGGCTCCGGTGGCACCGTAGGCAGCCAGGACTGGATGCAAACCGCCCTGATCGCCAAGGCTGCCGGCATCAACCCACGCGACCTGCGCTACGTGGCACTCGAAGGCGGCGGCGAAATTGCCACCGCACTGCTCGGTGGCCATATCCAGGTAGGCTCCACCGACATTTCCGACTCCATGCCGCACATCGAGAGCGGCAACATGCGCCTGCTGGCCGTGTTTTCGGAAAAGCGCCTGGACGACCCGGCCATGAAGGACATCCCCACTGCCAAGGAGCAGGGCTACGACATCGTCTGGCCTGTGGTGCGCGGCTTCTACCTCGGCCCGAAAGTGAGCGACGAAGACTACGCCTGGTGGAAAGCATCGTTCGACAAGATGCTGGCCTCCGAAGACTTCGCCAAGTTGCGTGACCAGCGCGAACTGTTCCCCTTCGCCATGACGGGTGAAGAGCTCGATGGCTACGTCAAGAAGCAAGTCGCTGACTACAAGATGCTGGCCAAGGAATTCGGCCTGGTCCAGTAATCCAGACCGCTGGGCTTTCCTGGCGGGAGCAGGCAGACGCTGCCGTGCCCAGCCTGGGCCTTGGCCCAGGTTAACGGGTGTGCCGCTCCCATCGCTACTTACCGAGGAGTCCTCCATGATCCTGCAACGCATCTTCGCCCTGATTCTGCTGGCCGTCTGCGCCGCACTGGCCGTGATGGCCTGGCCTTATCAGGCGGCGTTTTCCTATGAGCCGGTAGGCCCGCGTGCCTATCCGCTGCTGATGCTCGGCCTGATGAGCCTGGGCTTGCTGTACATGGCGATCCGCCCCACGCCGATCGTGCACAAGGACGACGAGCCGGCGCTGGACAAGGCGACCTTGACCAAGATCGCCGCCTGCATCGGCCTGCTGCTGATCTTCGCGGCCACCTTCGAATCCCTTGGCTTCATCCTCAGCGCCATCCTGGCCGGTGTGCCCATGGCGCGCCTGTATGGCGGTCGCTGGCTGCACAGCGCCATCGTCGTGGTCGGCATGAGCCTGTTCCTCTACTGGCTGTTCGACCGCGTCATGGACGTGCCCCTGCCCCTTGGCCTGCTGAGCGTACTGGAGAACTGACACATGGATACCTTGAGCTACCTGGGCCAGGGCTTTGGCGTCGCCCTGTCCCCTTACAACCTGGTCACGGCCCTGTCCGGCACGCTGATCGGTACCGTCGTCGGCCTGCTGCCGGGCCTGGGCCCGATCAATGGCGTGGCCCTGCTGATCCCCATCGCCTTCGCCCTGGGCTTGCCTCCGGAGTCGGCACTGATCCTGCTGGCTGCGGTGTACCTGGGCTGCGAGTACGGTGGGCGGATCAGCTCGATCCTGCTGAACATTCCGGGCGAAGCATCGACCGTGATGACCACCCTGGACGGCTACCCGATGGCCCGCCAGGGCCTGGCGGGCGTGGCCCTGTCCCTGTCGGCCTGGAGCTCGTTCATCGGCGCCTTCATTGCCACCTGCGGCATGGTGCTGTTCGCCCCGCTGCTGGCCAAGTGGGCAATCGCCTTCGGCCCGGCCGAGTACTTCGTGCTGATGGTGTTCGCCATCGTCGCCCTGGGCGGCATGGCCGGCGACAAGCCGCTCAAGACTTTCATCGCCGCCTTGATCGGCCTGTTCCTGTCGGCGGTGGGCATCGACGCCAACAGTGGCGTGTATCGCTTCACCGGTGACAGCGTGCACCTGGCCGACGGCATTCAGTTCGTCGTGCTGGTGCTGGGCCTGTTCTCGATCAGCGAAATTCTGTTACTGCTGGAAAAGACTCACCACGGCCACCAGGCGGTCAAGGCCACCGGGCGCATGCTGTTCAACTTCAAGGAAGCGGCGTCGGTATTCGCGGTGAACATTCGCTGCGGCCTGCTGGGCTTTGTGATGGGCGTGTTGCCAGGCGCTGGTGCCACACTGGCCAGTGCAGTGGCCTACATGACCGAAAAACGCATGGCCGGTGCCAGCGGCAAGTTCGGCAAGGGTGACGCCCGTGGCCTGGCGGCACCGGAAACCGCCATTGGCGCTTCCTGCTGTGGCGCCCTGGTGCCCATGCTGACCCTGGGCGTGCCCGGTTCAGGTACCACGGCGGTGATGATCGGCGCGCTGACGCTCTACAACATCACCCCCGGCCCGCTGCTGTTCGAACAGCAACCTGACATCGTCTGGGGCCTGATCGCGTCGCTGTTCATCGCCAACATCATGCTGGTGATCCTGAACATCCCGATGATCCGCATCTTCACCCGCATCCTGGCCGTGCCGAACTGGGCCCTGGTGCCGGTGATCGCCATCATCACCGGGATCGGCGTCTATGCCGTGCATGCCACCACCTTCGACCTGTTCCTGATGGTCGGCATCGGCATCATGGGCTACATCCTGCGCAAGCTGGACTTCCCGCTTTCGCCGATTCTGCTGGGCTTCATCCTGGGTGGCCTGATGGAGCAGAACCTGCGCCGGGCATTGTCAATTTCCAACGGCGAGTTGAGCATTCTCTGGTCGAGCCCGATCAGCATGGGTGTCTGGGCACTGGTAGCGCTCATGCTCGCACTGCCTATGGTGCGCATCTGGCGCAAGCGTAGCCTGCAGCGCCGGGCCATGGCCGATGCCTGATCGTGGGTTGCCGCTGTACTGGGCAACTGGGCTGGTCGGCCTTGCTGGCGGTTTCGCCGCCAGCAAGGTCGGCTGGCCTTTGCCGTGGATGGTCGGCTCGTTGCTGGCGATCATCGCGGTACGTTGCCTGAGCCCTTGGCAGCTGCCAGAGATACCCAATGGCCGGCGCTGCGGGCAATGCATCATTGGCCTTGGCATCGGCCTGCACTTCACGCCCCAGGTCATCGAGCAAGTGGGCAGTCACTTCGCCTTGATCTTCTTCGGCGCTTTGTTCACTACCGTTTCGAGCGTGCTTGGGGTGTGGTTGCTGCGCCGCTCGGGTGAGGACCGCGCCACTGCGTTCTTTGCCAGCATGCCAGGCGGTTCCGGTGAAATGGTCAACCTGGGTGCGCGCAATGGCGCGGTATTGAGCCAAGTGGCCGCAGCCCAAAGCCTGCGCGTGCTGGCGGTGGTGCTGTGCGTGCCAGCGCTGTTCAAGCTGCTGTTGGGCGATGGCGTAGCGCTCAACCACACCGGCAGCGTCAGCTGGGCCTGGCTGGCCCTCATCGCACCGCTGGGCGTGGCCGCTGGCTGGCTCTGGCAGCGGCTGCAACAGCCCAACCCATGGCTGTTCGGGCCGCTGCTGGTGGCTGCCACCTTCAGCCTTGCCGGCAACTTGCAGATCGCCCTGCCCAATGGCGCCAGTCAGATCGGCCAATGGCTGATCGGCAGCGGTCTGGCCTGCCATTTCAACCGTGCATTCTTCCGCCGCGCGCCGGCATTCCTGGGGCGCACGCTGGTGGCCACAGCCTTGAGCATGGCCCTGGCTGGCGCTGCCGCCTGGGGCTTGAGCCTGCTGACAGCTTTGGACCTGCGCTCACTGACGCTGGGCATGATGCCCGGCGGGATCGCCGAGATGAGCCTGACGGCCGAAACCCTGCAGCTGTCGGTGCCGCTGGTGACGGCGCTGCAGGTGGTGCGATTGATACTGGTGCTGTTTCTGGCAGAACCACTGTTTCGAATCTGGGATAGCAAACAGCGCAAGCGTTAATCGCCCGAGCAGACATAGTTACCTCAAGCCCAGTGCTCTGGTGAATAAAGTCGGAGTTGCCAGCCGCTACCCGCTACGGCTGGCAAACCACTTTCAGTCACTCCAGAGGCACTCATGAATCTTCTTCGTCCCCACAGACTCTTTTCGGCAGTCGCCTGGGCATGCCTATCCATCAGCGGATACAGCGTTGCTTCTGACTCATCGGACACCGTACGTATCAACGTGGTGAGCATCAACGACCTTCACGGATATCTGGAGGCCACCCCTCAGGACTTCCCCGCCGCGGACGGCTCGGTAATTCGTCAGGACTACGGTGGCATCGCCACACTCGGCGCAATGCTTGACCAACTGCGCATGGAGGACCCGGATCTGCTGTTCGTCGGGGCCGGTGACTTGATAGGCGGTAGCCCGGCAGCCTCAGCATTCTGGGCTGACGAACCCGTGCTCGAAGCCCTGAATTCGATGGGCATGATTGTCAGCTCATCGGGTAACCATGAACTTGATGCTGGCAAGGCTGAATTCCTTCGCCAGATTCATGGTGGCTGCGAGTCAACGCGCCCTGACAAAGCATGTCAATTTCGCGACAGTTACCCAGGCAGTGGATTTCCATACATTGCAGCCAATCTGATTGATACCGAGACGGGTAAACTTCTTTTACCGGCTTATCACATCCAGCAAACCAAGGGGGTGAAAATAGCTTTCGTAGGCGCGGTACCGCGAGAACTGAGCAAGGTGGTCTCGGCAAGAGCGCTCGCCGGGCTCGAAGTCAGAGATGAGGCAGACGCCATCAATCAAGTGATTCCCGAACTCAAGGCGCAGGGAGTGAATGCGATTATTGCGGTCATGCACCAAGGGGGACATACACCGGAGCGTTTTGACAAGCAGGATTGCAGCCAACTGAGTGGCCGCATCGTCGACGTGGCAACGCGGCTGGACGACTCGGTGGATGCAATTGTCAGCGGACATACCCATGCCAGCCATCAATGTAAGGTGGGCAAACTACCTGTCGTACAGGCTGGCAAGTACGGCCAGTTCCTCAGCCGTGTGACGATGGACGTGACACGCGGAACGCATGAGGTCACAAACATCACTACCCAGAACCTGGTCGCAGACCCTCAGGAATATGTGCCAAATGCCAAACTGGCGGAGCTGGTCGAGCAAGTGCGCCAGCGTTCCAACGCGAAACTGCTGGAGCCCGTGGGGCGCATCGCGGTCGCAGAGCTCAATCGAAAAGCCAATGCGGCAGGGGAAACAACTCTAGGCAATTTGATTGCTGATGCCCAACTCGCCATCACCGAACCGTTCAATACACAAATTGCCTTCACTAACCTAGGTGGATTACGTAGTGACCTCATCCAGGCCAGCGACCGTGAACTGACCTACGAGCAACTCTTCGCCGTACAACCCTTCAATAACTCATTGGTGGTGCAGGACCTCACCGGTGACCAGATCATCCAGCTGCTCAACCAGCAATGGAACCGAGGTGATTTCAAGCCCTTGCAACCGTCCAAAGGTTTCCATTACGCGTGGGATGCCTCGCGTCCTGTCGGCAGCCGCGTGATACCGGGTAGTGTGCACCTGGACGGCAGCCCCATCGCGTCGTCGCGCAATTATCGAGTGGTCACCAACTCGTTCGTTGCCGACGGAGGCGGTGGCTTATTCACCTTCAAAGAAGGGAAACGACGCGAGGATACCGGGATTTCGGACCTGGACGCCTTGGTCGAGTACGTACGCCGGAACCACGAGCGGGGTGCTGCCATCGGTCATTTCGACAAGCCGCGCATCAGCTTGGCCCGCTGACCACCGCCCGCTCATACCTCAGCGTGGCTCATGCAGCGGTGGCAACGCCCAGTTAATGGGCGCCATGCCCCGCTGTTCGAGGAAGCTGTTGGTGCGGCTGAAGTGCCCGCAGCCGAGGAAACCGCGATAGGCCGACAGCGGCGACGGGTGCACCGACTTGAGTACCAGGTGCCGGGTGCCGTCAATCAGCTTCTGCTTGCTCTGGGCGTGTGCCCCCCACAGCAGAAACACCACATGCTCACACTGCTCGCTGACCACCTCGATGATACGGTCGGTGAAGAATTCCCAGCCTTTCTTGGCATGGGAGGCCGCGTTGCCCCGCTCCACGGTCATGGTGGTGTTGAGCAGCAACACGCCCTGCTCGGCCCAGCTTTGCAGGTAGCCATGGTTGGGGATGGGAATGTTCAGGTCGCGGTGCAGCTCTTTGTAGATGTTCACCAGCGACGGCGGCGTGGGCACGCCAGGCTGCACCGAGAAGCACAGGCCATGGGCCTGCCCTGGGCCGTGGTAGGGGTCCTGGCCGAGAATCACCACCTTGACCTGATCCAGGGGGGTGGAGTTGAGTGCATTGAAGATCAGCGGGCCAGGTGGGTAGATCTGTTTGCCGGCGGCATATTCACCGCGCAGGAACTCGCGCAACTGCTGCATGTAGGGCTGCTCGAACTCGGCACGCAAAGCGGCTTTCCAACTGGGCTCGAGTTTGATGCGATCGTCGTCAGTCATGGGGGCTTCCGTAAACAATGGGGCGACACTAGGGGTGACACCGACGCTTGTCAAACGATCCGACCAGTGCCCGGCGGGATCGACCAGGCAGGCCATACTTGAGCGGTGACCTGAATGAGGTAAGCCATGAGTATTCATTGCCAAGTACTGACAGGCGCCGATGGCGCTCGCCTGGGCATCGCTACCCTTGATGCGCCAAGGGCGCTCAATGCCCTCGACCTGCCAATGATAGAGACGCTGGCCGAGCAGTTGCACAGCTGGGCGCAAGACCCGGGCATCGCCTGGGTGCTGCTGCGTGGCAATGGCGCCAAGGCATTCTGCGCCGGGGGCGACGTGCGAGCGCTGGCCCAGGCGTGCCGCGAGCAGCCTGGCAGCGTGCCACCGCTGGCTGCATCGTTCTTCGCCGCCGAATATCGCCTGGACCATGCCCTGCATACTTACCCCAAGCCACTGCTGTGCTGGGGCCATGGCCATGTGCTGGGCGGCGGCATGGGTTTGCTCCAAGGTGCCAACGTACGCATCGTGACCCCCAGCAGCGCACTGGCCATGCCTGAGATCAGCATTGGTTTGTACCCCGACGTGGGGGCCAGCTGGTTCCTGGCCCGCTTGCCGGGCAAGCTGGGGTTGTTCCTGGGGCTCACCGGTGCGCCTATCAATGCGCGCGATGCGCTGGACTTGGGGTTGGCTGACCGTTTCATGGGCGAAGACCGGCAAGCGGCGTTGATCGACGAACTGCTGCAGATGAACTGGCAGGAGCAGACCGCGTTGCAACTCAACAGCCTGCTCAGGGCTGAGGAGCATTGCGCCCGCCAGGCACTGCCGGCGGCCCAGTGGTTGCCACGCCGCGCGCTCATCGACGCGCTGCTCGATGTCACCTGCGCGGGCGCTGCCTGGCGGGCAGTGGCGAGCCTGCGCCAGCACGACGACCCGCTGCTGTCGGCAGCCGCCGAGCGCATGCTGGGCGGCTGTCCGCTGACGGCTCATCTGGTGTGGGAACAAATTCAGCGGGCCCGACACCTGTCACTGGCGCAGGCGTTGCAGATGGAATACGCCATGAGCCTGAACTGCTGTCGT
The DNA here is from genome assembly GCF_002812565.2 of Pseudomonas sp. SGAir0191. Lineage (NCBI taxonomy): Bacteria > Pseudomonadati > Pseudomonadota > Gammaproteobacteria > Pseudomonadales > Pseudomonadaceae > Pseudomonas > Pseudomonas sp. SGAir0191. The sequence continues at coordinate 1,141,015 of NZ_CP025035.2, read as the reverse complement.
CATCCGGAGTTCAGCGAAGGGGTGCGTGCCCGCCTGCTGGACAAGGATCACCAACCGCGCTGGCACTGGCCGGATGTGGACCACGTGCCCGCAGCCGTGGTGCAGGCACACTTTCAAGCGCCGTGGGAAGGCCATCATCCGCTGGCGGACCTGCACTAGCGGCGCGTCGGGCGCAGGGCGCTCCTCACCTGATCAATGGCCTCGCCCACGCCTGTCACCCCAGCCGCCTTGATGCCGACCTCCATCCTGGAAGCGCGGGCCATCGTTGCGGTAGTCGTGTCGATCGCGGTCGCGCCTGTAGTCCCAGCGCTGGCGATGACCGTAATCGTAGCGCGGGTTGCCGTGCCAGCGGCGCACGTCGGGCGGCGGCAACGGTCGGTAGCCGGGCGGCGCATGGTAACGAGGCACCGGTTGATAGTAGTAGCGCGGTTGCGGTGGCACCGGATAACGATCGTACCGGTAGTAGCCGGGCGCATAGCCGGGCGAAACATATCGGTCGGTAACGTAATAGTCGGAGCGATAATAGGTCGACCGACCAGCGTAGGGCGCACAGGCGCCAAGCGTCAGCCCGAGCAGGGCCACAAGCAGAATTCGATAGGACATAGGCGGCCTCCCGGACCGCTGAGGTGCCCGCGCAGCGAACGCTGCCGAGCGTCGATGCACGACACGTTGATCGACATGGAATAAGACAAGCGCCAACCCGTGCAGTGCCATACTGGTAATAATTTGATACAGCTGCGGCTTCTGGACAAAATCTTGCAGTCATTTAAAGCCCGGAACACTAGAATGTGCGGCCCGGCACACATCATGGGAAGATCATGCCTTCACGCTCCGCTCCGTCATCGCAGCGTTCGTTAATCGCCGCCCTGCTGATGCTGCTGGCCTGCGGTTTCCTCGCCACGTCGCTGCTGAGTTATTTCTCCTCGCGCAGCGCCATACGTGACGGCATCATCAATACCGAATTGCCGCTGACCTCCGACACGGTCTATTCGGAAATCCAGAAAGACCTGATCCGCCCTGTTCTGATCGCCTCGATGATGGCCCAGGACACTTTCCTGCGAGACTGGGTGCTGGCCGGTGAGCAGGATGCCCAGCGCATGACCCGCTACCTGGGCGAGGTAACGGGCAAGCAGGGCATCTTCACGTCCTTTTTCGTCTCCGAACACACGCTGACCTACTACCAGGCCAAGGGCGTGCTCAAGCAGGTCCAGCCACAGGCCTGGCGTGATGCCTGGTACTTCCGCCTGCGCGACCAGGCGGCACCTTACGAGATCAATGTCGACCTGGACATGGCCAACCAGGACAACCTGACCGTGTTCATCAACTACAAGGTGCACGACTACCAGGATCGCTTCATCGGCGCAGCAGGGGTGGGGCTGAGCGTTTCCACCGTGGTCAGGATGATCGACCAGTACCAACACCGCTATCAGCGATCCGTGGTCTTCGTCGACGCCCAGGGCAAGGTGTTGATGACAGGCTCAGGCGGTGGCCCGCAGGGCCTGCGCGTCGGCCAGTCGCTGGTCGACAGCCCGGACCTGGGCGGCGTGCTGGCACGCCAGCCGGTGCCTGGCGAAGGCAGTCATGAATACCGCGACCTTGAAGGCCACAGCCATTTTCTGAACGTGCGCCACTTGCCGGAACTGGATTGGTACCTGCTGGTGGACAAACGCGAGACCGGGGCGCTGGACCGGATCCGTCATTCGCTGTACCTGAACCTGGCGATCTGCGCCATGATCACCCTTGTGGTGGTAGCCCTGGTGCATGCGATGGTGCGCCGCCACCAGGCCAGCACCGAAGCCCTGGCCACGCTCGACAGCCTGACCGGGCTGCCCAATCGGCGCAGCTTCGACCTGCTGGCCGCCCAGGCGCTGCGCGAGGCCCAGCGTGACAATAGTCCGCTGGTGGCGTTGCTGATCGACCTGGACCACTTCAAAGCCCTCAACGACACTTATGGTCACCTGGCAGGCGACGAAGTGCTGCGCCAATTTGCCAATGTCCTGCAAGGCAGCATTCGCCAGTCCGATATACTCTGCCGCTGGGGAGGCGAGGAGTTCATCGTGCTGCTGCGTGAGGCCGATGCCCGCCAGGCGAACGAGGCGGCCGAAAAGATCCGGCGCCGCGCCGAGCAACTGACCTTCAGTTACGAGGACCAGCCCCTGCGCCTGACCACCAGCATCGGGGTGAGTCACCTGCAGCCAGGCGATACCTTGCACACCCTACTGACCCGCGCCGACGGCGCCCTCTATCGTGCCAAACAGGCTGGCCGCAACCGTGTCTGCAGTGAAACCTGAAATGAACGACGATCAACGTTGCCCCGCCTGCGGTGCCCTCAACCGGTGCACCCTGGCCGATCCTGCGCAGGCCACCCAGGCTTGCTGGTGCTACAACGTGCGCATCGACCCGGCGGTATTGCAGGCCTTGCCTGCCGAACTGCGCGACCGTGCCTGCCTGTGCCCAAGCTGCGCAGGCGTCGAGGCCCAACTGGCATCGCCCGCAGGTGACGACCATGCGCCTTGATCGTTTTCTTGCCAACCTACCGACCTGCAACCGCCAGCAAGCGCGCCTGATGCTGGCTCAACGTCGCGTGCGGCTCGATGGCCAAGTGGCCAGCGACCCGCTAACGGAAGTACGGGCGTTCAGCCGGGTCGAGCTGGACGATGAGGTGCTGCAGGCGGGCCTCCCGCCACGCTACCTGATGCTGCACAAGCCGCCCGGTTGCGTCAGCGCCACCCACGACCCCCAGCATCCAACCGTCATGGACTTGCTGCCCGACGCGCTTGCGCAGGGCCTGCATATCGCCGGGCGCCTGGACTTCAATACCACCGGGCTGATGATCCTGACCAACGACGGGCAGTGGTCCCGCCGCCTGACCCAACCGGCCACCAAGCTGCCCAAGCATTACCTGGTCGAAACCCAGGACGAAATCGGCGAGCACTATGTAGCCCGGTTTCAGGAGGGGTTTCACTTTGCTTTCGAAAACCTGACGACCCAACCCGCCGACCTGCAGATCCTCGGGCCGCGCCTGGCCCGGCTCGCCATCGTCGAAGGGCGCTACCACCAGGTCAAACGCATGTTCGGGTTCTATGACAACAAGGTGGTCAAGCTGCACCGGGAGCGCATAGGCGCCATCGCGCTGGACATGGACCTGCCGCCGGGGGCATATCGTGAACTCACCTGCGAGGAAATCGCTGCCGTGTAGGCGTAATGCACTTAGGACCGCTCCGCGGCCCATCGCGGCACGAGGCCGCTCCTACACTCAAGTGAAGCCTGGCTCGGCAGGCTAATCGGACTTTGTAGGAGCGGCCTCGTGCCGCGATGGGCCGTGAAACGGCCCCAGGGATCTTGATTGAACAGCTTTATGCCGTTTAGGCCAGCCTTGTGACGTAGGGAAAAGGCGCAGGAGCGCGGAGGGAAAAGACATTTTTTATAACGCGGGCTTCTAATTTGCCGAACGTTCTGGTAAAAAGTGCAGCTCAGATGCGGGTATAGTTTAGTGGCAAAACGAAAGCTTCCCAAGCTTTAGTTGAGGGTTCGATTCCCTCTACCCGCTCCATCTTCAAGCCAGCGTTCACATGGCTTACGCTTTCCTCTACTGCCCATCCTTACTGCGCACGTTGATGCTGCAGTACCACCGCCGCTTCCCGCATAAAAATCTCGAGCGTCTTGGGCCCCACGCCTTCAAATCCCAGCAGCCATGTATTGACGTGCGCCATGTCCACCGCCGCATTGAGCAACACCTCATCCATTTCCGCTTCAAGCCCACTGCCCAAGCGATGCAGCCGCCGGGCCGTGGATTCGTCGTAGCGGGCGTAACCGGCCTGACCCAGAAGCTTCACCAGCGTGTGATGCGGACACCTCGCCAGCTTGCCTGGGGTGTCCAGGCCATGGCTATCGACCAGCAGCCGGTAGGCCTGGATCGCGACACTGGCACGAATGCGCTTGCCGATCAGAAAGCTGGCAAGCAACCACTTGTAGAGGCCGCGCCCATGGCACTGGTGTAGGTCGATGCCAAGCAGCGCGGCGCTGACCAGTATCAACCCTTGGTGCGCCGCGGGTCAGCGGAGCGAGGGTAGGTGCGCTCTTCCTCGATGGTGCCATCGGCCTTGTGAATCTTCACCGAGGCTGTCTTGCCCTCGAAGAATGTGGCCAGCGACCCCACCAGTTCTTGCTTGGTCGCGCTGTGCTTCGAGGCGCGCGCAGCACCTGCCTTCTTCAGTTCCCACCCGTCGTTGGCAGGGCTTACATGATAGGTGTCCATGACAGATCTCCTGTTCAGGTAAAGACATGACGATCTACGTGTCGGTGTGGCCGGTGCTGGCTAGGCGCTGCACCGTGGCCACTCAAGACCTTGGAGGGATTCAAGTCCGCTCGTGTTCACTTTCAATCCCCTGCAGTTGCCGTCAAGCCCACCGATGCAGCCTGCACCGCGCTGCCAACGCTGGCGCGGCGCACTCATGGCCTAGGCTTGACGTGGTAAAGTCTGCCGGATCCCGCTTTACGGACTCCAGCATGCCCGCACTAGACGCCACTCTTCTCCCCTGGTCAGACCTTGCCGACCAGTACCCCTGTGAAACCCTGCTGGTCGGTAACGGCGCAAGCCGGGCCTTCTGGAAGCCGTTCGGGTATTTCTCGCTGTACGAGGAGGCGCAACGGGCCGGGCGTAAGAAGGGCTTGGCCATCAGCGATCAGGCCTTGTTCAAGTCATTGGGCACCGAGCTGTTCGAACCAGTGCTGACCGCCCTCAACACCACGGTGCGTACCAACGCTGCGCTGGCCATCAACTCGACCGCGCCGCTGAACCGCTACTACTCCATCAAGGAGGCGCTGATCCACGCCGTGCGCACCGTGCACATGCCTTGGTCGGCAATGCCCGAAGCCGCCCTGAGCACCCTCAACCAGGCCCTGCGCGGCTACCGCAACGTCTATACCAGCAACTATGACCTGCTGCTGGTCTGGGCCGTGCAGCACGATCCGAAGGGTTTTGCCGAACTGTTCGACGAGCAGGGTTTTTTCGACGTGCGCCGAACGGCGGGTCAAGGCACGCGGGTGCTGCACCTGCACGGTGGCATGCACCTGCTCAAGCTGCCTGACGGCACCACCCGGCAACGCAGTGCCAGCAGCGCTGAAATGCTCGAAGGGTTCGCCGTGAATGTGCCAGGTGAAGTGCCGCTGTTCGTCAACGAAGAGCGCAGCGACGAAAAACTGCGTGCCATCCGCCATTCGGACTACCTCAGCTGGAGCCTCGGCCAGTTGGCCGGTGAACACGAAGGCATGTGCCTGTTCGGCCAGCATCTGGACAGCAACGACCGGCACCTGCTCGACGCCATCCGCTCAGCCCGGCCCAGCCACCTGGCCATTGCCATACGCCCTTTGGGAGAGGCATCGGTCATCAATCAGAAGCGTCATTTCACCAGCCGCTTCGAAGACATGCCGGACACGGCCCTGCACTTCTTCGACGCCCAGACGCATCCGCTGGGGCTGGCAAGCACGACTGTGCAATTGATTGCTCAAGCTGGATGATCAAGCATGGCTGCAGCATCAAAACGCGCTCATGAGCAGCGAAGCAAGGATGAGCATATTCAAGGCTGGAGCGCATCAGGGTCAAAGCAAACCATCCGCCTGGAGCAATGTTTCAAGACAATGCGCCTTCACCCCGTAGAACGCCTTGAGCTGTTCTATCTTCTCCAGCAAGGCTGACTGATCCGCTGGCTGGCGCCGCTTGACGGCCAGGATCATCTTGTTCTTGTTGGTGTGCTCCAGGGATATGAACTCGAACACCTTGGTCTCGTAGCCGCAGGCCTCCAGGTACAGTGCACGCAGGCTGTCGGTGAGCATTTCGGCCTGCTGGCCCAGGTGCAGGCCATATTGCAGCATCGGTTGCAGCAGGCCCGGGCTGTGCAGCTGCGGGCGGATCTGCTTGTGGCAGCACGGTGAGCACATGATGATTGCCGCGTTGCAGCGGATGCCGGTATGGATGGCGTAGTCGGTCGCCACGTCGCAGGCGTGCAGCGCGATCATCACCTCGATGGCATCGGGCACCACGCTGCGCACATCGCCGCACTGAAACTCCAGCCCTGGGTGTTCAAGCCGCGCGGCGGCGGCGTTGCACAGCTCGACCATGTCCTGGCGCAGCTCAACGCCCGTTACCTGGGCATCGCGGCCCAGCGTATTGCGCAGGTAATCGTGCATGGCGAAGGTCAGATAACCCTTGCCCGAGCCGAAGTCGGCCACCCGCAGGCGTTGCTCGCTCGACAAGGGGGCATTGGCCAGGGCGTGGTCGAAGACCTCGATGAACTTGTTGATCTGCTTCCACTTGCGCGACATCGACGGGATCAGTGCGCCCTGGGCGTCCGTTACGCCAAGGTCACGCAAAAACGGTCGGGCAATGTCCAGGTAGCGCTTTTTCTCACGGTCATGCCCGTTGCTGCCAACGGTTTCCCGGGGCGCCTGGGCGCCATGGCGCTGCAGCATGGGCTTGCCCTTCTTGCTGAAGGTCAGTTGCAGCTCACCCTGTGCATCGAACAGGTGGGCATTGCGAAAGCCTTCTGGCAACAGTTCGGCGATGCACTGCAGAGCATCATCGAGCGGCAGGTTGCGGGTGATGTCGCGGGTCTGGTGGCGGTAGACCAGGGACAGGTTCGCCTGCCCCTTGACCAGCAAGGGCTTGGCGATAATGCGTTGCAGGGTCGGGTCGGTGCCGACAGGCCGCGCCAGTACCAGTTTGACCACGGTGTTGCCCTGCAGGCCGGTGCGAAGCAGGTCGAGAAACTGGACGCGCGCATCCGGTGAAGTAGAAAGGGCAGACATGGGCAAACGGTACCTCCAATAGCGGGGGCCGTATTCTACACCCCCGCACAGTCGGCCAGGGTCGCGTTAGTCGAGGATTACCAGCGGCTGGGGCAGATGCCTGCACGCAAGTGCGCGTGGCGCCTGCTGGCCAAGGCGATGGCCGCACGCCTCGACGCACTCGATCATGCCCTGCAGCGCTTGCCCCTGGCGAACCTGCCTGGCCAGACGGTCAGTGAGCGCGACGCGCAGCGCGTCGTCAAGGCAGAGTGCGGCCTGCTTGTCCATCAGCAGTTGTGCGTACTGCTCGGCCTCGCTGACGAAGATCATTACGCATCCGGCGCCTGTAAAGGCCTGAGCGCCGAGGTCGAGAAACTGACAAGTGGCAAGGCGCGACGCTCGCCAGCGGCGCCAAGCCCGCGGTACGGTCCAGCGTTCCAGGCGCGGGCTGCGCAACAGCACGCAGAGGCCTACGAACAGCAGCACATTGGCAACGATCAGGCCGCGCACGCTGGGCCAGCCCAGCACCGCGTGCAGCACGCCTGGCAGTGCCAGCGCCAGCACGGCGGACCAGAATAGTGGGAAATAGGCGTAATCATCGGCGCGGCGGGCAAGCACCGCCAGCAACGCGACATCCGTGCGCCGGCCAACACCGGCCATGGCTTCAGCGAGCTGACGCTGCTGGTAGGGTTCAAGCGGGGTCATGCCGTGTTCTCGTGAGCGTTCTTATAGTTGTTTTCCCGGTGTACGGGGCTTCGTCAGCACGCGGCGGATTCAGGCATAATCCGCCGCAGGAAGATCTGCGTGCAAATCGTACAACAACAGCCGCCCGAAAACCTCGCCCATGCATGTGTCACCGTTGACCATGCATCGGCCCCCTTACGGAATTCATGATGAAACTGTCTCTGCTGGGCCTGGCCATGGGCCTCGTCAGCCAGGCGGCTGTCGCCGCCACTTCCGCGCCGCCGCTCGAGAACAAACAGGCCTTCATCGACCATCTGATCAGCCAGATGACCGAGGCCGAAAAAATCGGGCAGTTGCGCCTGATCAGCATCAGCCCTGAAATGCCCCGGGAGAAGATCCGCGAGGAGATCGCCGCCGGACGCATCGGCGGCACCTTCAATTCGCGCACGGCACCGGAAAACCGGCCGATGCAGGACGCGGCCATGCGCAGCCGGCTGAAGATCCCGATGTTCTTCGCTTATGACACGGTACATGGCGAGCGCACCATCTTCCCCATCGGCCTGGGCATGGCCGCCACCTGGGACATGGACGCCGTCGCCAAGGTCGGCCGCACAGCGGCCATCGAAGCGGCTGCCGACGCACTGGACATGACCTTTGCGCCGATGGTCGACATCGCCCGGGATCCGCGCTGGGGTCGCACCAGTGAGGGCTTTGGCGAAGACACGTACCTGACCGCGAAAATCGGCCAGGTAATGGTCCGCGCGTTCCAGGGCAGCAGCCCGGCCAACCCGGACAGCATCATGGCCATCGTCAAGCATTTCGCCCTTTACGGCGCAGTGGAAGGCGGGCGTGACTACAACACGGTCGATATGAGCCTGCCGAAGATGTACAACGATTACCTGCCGCCCTACCGCGCCGCGATCGATGCCGGCGCCGGTGGTGTGATGGTTGCGCTGAACTCGATCAACGGCGTGCCGGCCACCTCCAACACCTGGCTGATGAACGACGTGCTGCGCAAGGAGTGGGGCTTCAAGGGCGTGACCATCAGCGATCATGGCGCCATCCAGGAGCTGATCCGCCATGGCGTGGCGCGTGACGGTCGCGAGGCGGCCAAGCTGGCGATCAAGGCGGGCATCGACATGAGCATGAACGACACCTTGTACGGCGAGGAGCTACCAGGGTTGCTCAAGGCGGGCGACGTGAGCCAGGCAGAGCTGGATCAGGCCGTGCGCGAAGTGCTGGGCGCCAAATACGACATGGGCCTGTTCAAGAACCCCTACGTGCGCATCGGCGCGGCGCAGAACGACCTCAAGGACTACTACGGCGAGGACCGCCTGCACCGCGACGCCGCGCGCGACGTGGCGCGCCGCAGCCTGGTGCTGCTGGAAAACCGCAGGCAGACGCTGCCGCTCAGTAAAGATGCCACCATCGCCCTGGTCGGTCCCCTTGCCGACGCACCGATCGACATGATGGGCAGCTGGGCAGCAGACGGGCGCCCCACCCACTCGGTCACGGTGCGCGAAGGGCTGCGCCGCGCCATCGAGGGCAAGGGCAAGCTGCTCTATGCCAAGGGCTCTAACGTCACCGGTGACAAGGCCATCCTCGACTACCTGAACTTCCTCAACTTCGATGCGCCGGAAATCGTCGACGACCCTCGCCCACCTGCGGTGCTCATCGACGAAGCGGTCAAGGCCGCGCAGCAGGCGGACGTGGTCGTGGCGGTGGTCGGCGAATCGCGCGGCATGTCCCATGAATCTTCCAGTCGCACCACGTTGCAGGTACCGGCCAACCAGCGTGCACTGATCGAGGCCTTGAAGGCCACCGGCAAGCCGCTGGTGCTGGTGCTGATGAATGGCCGGCCACTGTCCATCGGCTGGGAGCGCGAGCAGGCCGATGCCCTGCTCGAAACCTGGTTCGCCGGTACCGAAGGTGGCAACGCCATTGCCGACGTGCTGTTCGGCGACTACAACCCCTCCGGCAAGCTACCGATCACCTTCCCACGCTCGGTCGGGCAGATTCCGATGTACTACAACCACACCCGTATCGGCCGTCCGTTTACGCCTGGCAAACCCGGCAACTATACCTCCCAGTACTTCGAAGAACCCAACGGGCCGCTGTATCCCTTCGGTTACGGCCTGAGCTACAGCACGTTCGAACTGTCGGGGCTCGCGCTTTCTGGCAACAAGCTCAAGCGCGGGGACACGTTGCAAGCCAGCATCGTGGTGCGCAATACCGGCAAGGTGGCCGGCGAGACCGTTGTGCAACTGTACGTGCAGGATGTGTCCGCCTCGATGAGCCGCCCGGTCAAGGAGCTGAAGAACTTCCAGAAGCTCATGCTCAAGCCCGGGGAAACACGGACCGTGACCTTCAGCATCAGCGAAGAAGACCTGAAGTTCTACAATGGCCAGCTGCAGCGCGTTGCCGAGCCCGGGGCGTTCAACGTCCAGGTGGGCCTGGACTCCGAGGCGGTGCAACAGCAGGGCTTCGAACTGCTATAAGTGTCGACCCTTGACGTAATGCTGTTAATTTAGGGTCGCTACGCGACCCATCGCGGCACAAGGCCGCTCCTACATTGCCTGCGTGACGCTTGAGTTAGCGGGCTCACTGAGCATTGTGGGAGCGGCCTTGCGCCGCGATGGGCCGTGAAACGGCCCCAACACGCTTAAGTGAACAGCATCAGGACCCTTGACGGCCTTTTCGCGGACAGACCGGGGCGGCGGTGCAGCGCTCCGGTTTCGCCAAAGCAGGCTCCTTCCCCACCCACGCGGATCTGCTCCCAATGCCTTTTTCCTTTCGCGCCCTGCGTCTGGGGCTGATCACCCTGGTGATCGTGCTGGGTACCGTCCTCTGTGCCAGCTGGGCCATGCACCAGGCCAAACGCCAGGCCATGGAAGCGGACGCCCGCCAGGCCAGCCAGCAACTGGGGCTGTATGCCAATGCCTTGCACACCCTCATCGACCGCTATCGGGCCCTGCCAGCGGTGCTGGCCCTGGACCCGGAACTGATCGACGCCTTGCGCGGCCCAGTCCAGGCGCGAACCCAGGATGCCCTGAACCGCAAGCTCGAGCGCATCAACGGTGCAGCCAACTCTTCCACCCTCGAACTGCTCGACCGCAACGGGCTGGCGGTGGCAGCCAGCAACTGGCGGCTACCAACCAGCTATGTGGGTTCCAACTACGGCTTTCGCCCTTATTTCAAGCAAACCCGCAGCCTGGGTAATGGCCGCTTCTATGCCGTTGGCGTGACCAGCGGGGTACCCGGCTACTTTCTGTCCAGCGCGGTGAACGACGAACAGGGTCGCTTTCTCGGCGCCATGGTGGTCAAGCTGGAATTTCCCGAGCTTGAGCGCGAGTGGCGCCAGGGCAGCGACATATTGCTGGTCAGCGATGCCCGTGGCATTACCTTCATCGCCAACCAGGACGGCTGGCGTTACCGGGAACTGCGCCCATTGGACGGCGCTGACCGGGCCGAACTGGCGCAGACCCGTCAGTACGACAAGCACCCGTTGATACCGCTGATGCACCAGGTGCTGACGCGTTTCGCTGAAAACAGCACCCTCAGCCGGGTGCAGGCCCCACAAGGCGAGACCGAGTTCTTGTGGGAAAGCCTGCCGCTGGAAAGCGAGCAATGGACCCTGCACCTGCTGCGCAAGCCCCAGGTGGCAACCGACGCGCGCAATGCCGGCCTGGGTGCTGCAGCGGTATGGCTGAGCCTGGTATTTGCCGCCTTGCTGGTCAGCCAGCGCCTGCGCCTGTCACGCCTGCGCCAACGCAGCCGCGAGGAGCTCAAGCGCCAGGTCGAGGAACGCACCCGCGAGCTGCGCACGGCCCAGGAAGGGCTGGTGCAAACGGCCAAGCTGGCGGCCCTGGGGCAGATGTCCGCCGCCATGGCGCACGAAATCAACCAGCCCCTCACGACCCAGCGCATGCAGCTGGAAACCCTGAAGCTGCTGCTGGACCACGGGCGCTACGACGAGGCTCGTCAGGCCCTGGAACCACTGGAGCAGATGTTGACGCGCATGGCATCGCTGACCGGGCACCTGAAGACGTTTGCCCGTAACAGCCCAGGCGGCTTACGCGAGCGCCTGGACTTGGCCGGTGTGGTCGACCAGGCGCTGGACCTGTTACAGGCGCGCCTGCATGCCCTGGACGTGCAGTTGGCCCTGTACCTGGCGCGTCCGGCGTGGGTGCGCGGCGACGCCATCCGCCTGGAACAGGTGCTGATAAACCTTCTGAGCAACGCGTTGGACGCGATGGCAGACAAGCGCTACCGGCGGCTGGAAATCCGCATCGAGCCCGATGCGCAGCATTGGCGCCTGAGCGTGCTCGATTCGGGGGGTGGTATCGCGGCCGAGGACCTGCCCAGGATCTTCGACCCTTTCTTCACCACCAAGCCCGTAGGTGATGGCCTGGGCTTGGGCCTGGCGATCTCCTATGGCATCGTGCACGACGCCGGTGGGCAGCTGCTGGCTGAAAACGTACCGGGCGGCGCGCGCCTGAGCATCACCTTGCCTCGCGATCAGGAGCCTGCATGTTGAACTCAGTGATGGTCATAGACGATGAAGCCAGTATTCGTACGGCCGTCGAGCAATGGCTGAGCCTGTCGGGCTTCGAGGTCCAGGTCTTCGCCCGGGCCGATGAGGGCCTGGCGCACATCGGCCAGGACTATCCAGGCGTGATCATCAGCGACGTGCGCATGCCTGGCATGGACGGCCTGCAACTGCTCGAACGGCTGCAGGCCGACGATCCGGACCTGCCCGTGATCCTGCTGACCGGTCACGGTGATGTACCCATGGCGGTCGAGGCCATGCGCAGCGGCGCCTACGACTTCCTGGAAAAGCCCTTCACCCCACAGCACCTGCTCGGCAGCCTTCGCCGCGCGCTGGAAAAGCGCCAGCTGGTGCTGGAAAATCGACGCCTGCATCAGCAGGCAGACCTCAGGACGCGGCTTGAAGCCACGCTGCTCGGGGTATCACCGGGCATGCAGCAGTTGCGCCGGCAAGTGCTGGACCTGGCCGCCTTGCCGGTGAACGTGCTGATTCGAGGCGAAACCGGCAGCGGCAAGGAGCAGGTCGCCCGCTGCCTGCACGACTTTGGCCCACGCGCCAGCAAACCTTTCGTCGCGCTCAACTGCGCCGCCATTCCCGAAGCCTTGTTCGAGGCCGAGCTGTTCGGCCATGAAAGCGGCGCCTTCACCGGCGCCCAGGGCAAACGCATCGGCAGGCTGGAATACGCCGATGGCGGCACGGTCTTTCTCGATGAAATCGAAAGCATGCCCCTGGCGCAACAGGCCAAATTGCTGCGCGTGATCCAGGACCAGAAGATCGAGCGCCTGGGCGCGAACCAGAGCATCGGCGTGGACCTGCGCATCATCGCTGCCACCAAGCCCGACCTGTTCGATGAAGCCCGGGCCGGCCGCTTTCGCGAGGACCTGGCCTACCGCCTGAACGTTGCAGAGTTGCGCCTGCCGCCTTTGCGCGAACGACGGGAAGACATCGTCCTGTTATTCGAGCACTTCGCGCAGGCAGCCGCGTCCCGAATTGGCCGCACAGCCCTGCCCCAGTCGGGTCAGCAGTTGGCGCAACTGCTGACCCATGATTGGCCAGGCAACGTGCGTGAACTGGCCAACGCGGCGGAGCGCCACGTGCTGGGGCTCGGTTCGCCCATGCCAGAACAGGCGCCTGTCGGGCAGTCGCTGGCTGAGCGCGTGGAGGCATTCGAAGCGCAGTGCCTACGTGCTTCCCTGCGCCAACATGCCGGCGAGATCAAGGCAGTAATGCAGGACCTGCAAATGCCCCGCCGTACCTTGAACGAGAAAATGCAACGCCATGGGCTGGTGCGGGACGAATTCGTCAACGCGCCATAAGCGGAAACTCGCCTACATCTGCGCACTGATGAGCGGAATCTTGCTTATGCGTGGGAACAGCACGTACGTGCGTCCCCTACCCGGTGCATCTCAACTTCCGCTCAACGCCATAGTCCATACGGGTTTCAGGTCAGCGTGCACCCAGACGAAGCAACTGTGCATCGTTTTGGCACATCTTCTGCAAAAGCCCCTGCAAGCTGCGCCCTGCGCGCTTTCAAAACAACAATGAGAAGGTGTCCCTGATGGATAACGCTACCTCCCTGCCTAACGGGGCGGCCGCAACGCCTGCCGCGCCAAGAACCACCGCCAGTCGCCTCAAATCGATCTTCAGCGGTTCGATCGGCAACATGGTCGAATGGTACGACTGGTACGTCTATGCAGCGTTCTCGCTGTATTTCGCCAAGGTTTTCTTCCCGGCCGGCGATTCCACGGCTCAACTGCTCAATACCGCTGCCATCTTTGCCGTGGGCTTTTTGATGCGCCCGATTGGTGGCTGGCTGATGGGCATGTATGCCGACCGCAAGGGGCGCAAGGCTGCGCTGATGGCCTCGGTGCTGCTGATGTGCGCAGGCTCGCTGGTGATTGCCCTCACCCCCGGCTATGAAACCATCGGTGTGGCAGCGCCGGTCCTGCTGGTGGTCGCTCGCTTGATGCAAGGGTTGTCGGTGGGGGGTGAATACGGCACCTCGGCCACCTACCTGAGTGAAATGGCGAGCAAGGAGCGTCGGGGCTTCTTCTCCAGCTTCCAGTACGTGACGCTGATCTCGGGCCAGCTCATCGCCCTGGCGGTCCTGATCGTTCTGCAACAGACGCTGACCACCGAGCAACTGTACGCCTGGGGCTGGCGTGTGCCGTTCGTGATCGGTGCCCTGTGTGCGGTGGTTGCCCTCTACCTGCGACGGGGCATGGAAGAAACCGCGTCGTTCACCAAGAAGGAGAAAGCCAAGGAAAGCCTGATGCGCACCTTGATGCGCCATCCCAAGGAACTGCTGACCGTGGTCGGCCTGACCATGGGCGGTACCCTGGCCTTCTACACCTACACCACCTACATGCAGAAATACCTGGTCAATACAGTCGGGATGAGCATCAGCGATTCGACCACCATCTCTGCCGCGACGCTGTTCCTGTTCATGTGCCTGCAACCTTTGGTGGGTGGGCTATCGGACAAGATCGGCCGGCGCCCTATCCTGATTGCCTTCGGGGTGCTCGGTACGCTGTTCACGGTGCCGATCCTCAGCACCTTGCATACCATCCAGACCTGGTGGGGCGCGTTCTTCCTGATCATGGCGGCGTTGATCATCGTCAGCGGCTACACCTCGATCAACGCAGTGGTGAAGGCTGAACTGTTCCCGACCGAAATCCGTGCCCTGGGCGTTGGCTTGCCCTACGCCCTGACCGTGTCCATCTTCGGCGGTACGGCCGAATACGTGGCCCTGTGGTTCAAAAGCGCCGGCATGGAAAGCGGCTTCTACTGGTACGTCACAGGCTGCATCGCCTGCTCGCTGCTGGTGTATGCCACCATGAAGGACACCAAGCAGCATTCGCGGATCACCACTGACTAAGCCATCCCACGCTTATCACTGCTTCGGGCGCCTAGAGGGCGCCCGATTTCGTTTGGACACCCCGAGCCTGACGGGATTACCCAGGTGCCAGCCCTCCCCCTGCAAGCCCAGCTTGCACCTTCGCACCGCCCGCACTGGCACGACGTTCATCTGACGCGCTTGGCTTAATGGCCTATTAATCACACTCCGGCATATTGCATCCCTTAGCAACAGCGCCAGCACCTGCTCCGCGAAACCCGCCGATTGGCTACATACCGATCCAGCTGCGCACCCACAATAATCGAATAATTAGATCATTAAGCACGATTTTTAGCGCTTTTTAATCGTATTAATCAGCGTAACATTGAATTTATCGAAATAACCCACTAACTCTGGAGCATCCCCATGAAAAGCAAACTCATCCTGACCCTCGCCCTTTGCGCATTTGCTGCAGGCGCATCCGCCGAAGATGGATTCGATCGCACCCATGCGCATACCTTCGCGGCAGCGCCCGCTCAAGCCACCGGCTATGCCGAGGATGGCTTTGACCGCACCGGTGGCCAACGCTTCGCCGAAGACGGCTTTGACCGCACCGGCGGCCAGCGCTTCGCCGAAGACGGCTTCGACCGCACCGGCGGCCAGCGCTTCGCCGAAGACGGCTTCGACCGCACCGGCGGCCAGCGCTTCGCCGAAGACGGCTTTGACCGCACCGGCGGCCAGCGCTTCGCCGAAGACGGCTTCGACCGCACCAACGCTCATCGCATCAGCTGATAGCAACCATGCGTATCCAGCCCGGCTTTCGCCGGGCTCCAGCATTCCCAGTTGGCCTCAGCCTTGGCACACTGGTCGCCTCTCAAACCAGGAGGTGGGCCGGCAAGCCCAGCGCAGATGTATTACTACGAACCCGCCAAAGGCCATGGCCTGCCCCATGATCCGTTCAACGCCATCGTCGGCCCTCGCCCGATCGGCTGGATATCCTCGCAGGACCAGCAAGGCCGTCTGAATCTCGCGCCTTATAGCTTCTTCAACGCCTTCAACTACATTCCACCGATCATCGGTTTCTGCAGCGTCGGGCGCAAAGACAGCCTGAACAATATCGAGCAAACCGGTGAGTTCGTCTGGAACCTGGCCACCCGCCCTCTGGCCGAGCAGATGAACCTGAGCTGCTCTGCTGTAGCGCCGGAAGTGAACGAGTTCGACCTCAGCGGTCTGACGGCCACACCCTCAAGCGTGGTGAAGGTGCCACGGGTAGGGGAAACCCCCGTGGCGTTCGAATGCAAGGTGACGCAGATCGTGCAACTGCAGCGCGCCGACCAGGCACTGGTACCCAGTTGGTTGATCCTGGGCGAGGTGGTGGCGGTGCACATCGCCGAGCGCCTGCTCAAGGACGGCATCTACGACACCGCGGCAGCCGAGCCCATCCTGCGTGGCGGTGGCCCGGCGGACTACTTCGAGCTGGGCAACCTGTTCAAGATGCCCAGGCCCAAAGCCTGATCACCAGATCAGCTCACCCGCCTCGCTGACCCCTTGCAGGCGTTGCAACTGGCCCGTGGCCGCCTCGTCGGCAGCCACGGCGCCCTTGAACACTTGCCCATCGAGCACCTTGTGAAAGCGCGGTGCGCCGCCCATGCCAATGGCCTTCACGGCAATGGCTGCGTGGTAGCCACCGCCTTCGGCCGGCACCATTGCCGACACGGCTTCGTACTGGGGAAACTCTCTACGTGCCATCTTTGCCATACGCCTTGTGAGTGAAACCGAGATGGTACCCACTGGCTCGTTGACGCGCCAATCACTGGCCTGGGCGCCCGCAGCACCGGCTCAGCCGAACGTGTGCAGATCCAGGCTACTCACCACCTGGGCTTGCACCAACTCGCCGAACACATTGAGCGTTGGCGAAGCGAAGTAACCATTCATCGCCTGCTGATCCTGCCAGCTACCGCTCAATAACCACAAGTCGTCATCGGCCTGCGAGCGCTGCACCGAAAAGCTCAGGCAACCCGGGGTATGCAGCGACGGCGCCAACAGGTCGCGCAAGCGTGCGCCGAGTTCGGCCGAGCGCCCGCTGCTGGCCCGAATCAAGGCAAGGTGGGTGACCGGTTGTTGTAGCCTCATTGCACAATCTCCCTCAAGCAGTCCAATACCTGGCTTGCAAGGCTAGGGCCTGGGCGCGTCTGCGCGTTAGGCCATTACTGCACACCGATTGCCTGATTCTGCAACGCGGCAGGATCAGGCAATCGATCTGCAGTATTCGACTAGCTTCGACGATTGCCCAAACCTATGCTGCGTCGGTCAGCAGAGGAAAGCCCCATGCCCATCGCCCCGTCCCTAGATCCGCACCTGGAGGTTCAGCGCCAGGAGCTGGCCGACTTGATCGCTCGCCATGCAGGCGACCCCTATGGGCCGGCCTCAGCCATCGACAACCTGTTCCTGGTGCGCTACACCGAGAACATTCGCTCCGTACCCACCCTGGCGCAACCTGCGCTGTGCATTCTGGCCCAAGGCAGCAAGAGCTTGTTTCTCGGGGACGAACAGTACGCCTACGACCCGCTGCACTACATGGTGGTGTCGGTCACCTTGCCCCTGAGCGCGGTCAAGCTCGACGCCAGCCCGCAGAGTCCGAGCCTGGGTTTGCGCATGGACCTGGACCCTGCCGAGATCAGCCAGCTGATCGCCGACAGCGGTCCGATGCTGGTACCCAATCGCCCCTATGGGCGCGGCCTGTATGTGGAAAAAACCGACGGCGCGCTGCTCGATGCCTTGCTGCGTCTGCTGCGCCTGCTCGACACGCCACGCGACATCGCCATGCTGGCCCCGCTGGTGCGCAGAGAGATTCTCTACCGCCTGCTGCGCGGCCCGCAGGGCTACCGGCTGTACGAAATTGCCTTGGCCAATAGCCAGACCCACCGCGTGTGCCAGGCCATCAGCTGGCTCAACGACAACTATCAGCGGCCACTGCGCATCGAGGACCTGGCCCGCGAGGTCAACCTCAGCGTTTCTACCCTGCACCATCGTTTCAAGGCGGTAACTTCGATGAGCCCGCTGCAGTATCAGAAGCAACTGCGCTTGCAGGAAGCCCGGCGCCTGATGCTCAACGAGGGCCTGGAGGCCGCCGTGGCGGCCTATCGGGTAGGTTACGAAAGCCCGTCGCAATTCAGCCGTGAGTACAGCCGCCTTTACGGCGCACCGCCTATCCGTGACATGGCCCGGCTACGGTCAAGCGCGGTGTAGCGACAACAAGGGCACCGCAGCGCTGCATAGCGTAACGCGCACAGTCACTGAAGCGGCCATTGCATCTCGCCCTTGGCCACCTTGGCGCTGAGCTCAAGCGCACTCTGATCGCCCAGCCCCGGATAGTGTCGTTTCATGGCCTCGACCAGCGCCGCCGCATCCCTTGCCACTCGCGCCTGCGCCTCGAAGGTGCGGATGTAATCGGCGGTAAAGCCAACGGACTGCGGTGAGTAATCACTGGCACCGACGAAGTGGCCGGGCACCACGGTTTGCGGCGCAAGTGCCTGGATGTCCGCCAGGGTTTGCAGCCAATGGGCACGCGAGGCTGCCGATTGTGTGTCGGCCATCCACACATGAATGTTCTGCGAAACCACGACGCCGCCAACCACTGCCTTGATCGAAGGTATCCAGACAAAGCTACGGTCTGGCTGCGGTCCTTCGAGGCCGCGCACCTCCAGCACTTGGTCCTCGAGCAGCAGACGGTTGCCTGCCAGCGCCTTGGGCAGCACCAGCCGTTCAGGTTTGTCCGCCCCCATTTCAGGCCCCCAGTACGCCAGTTTGGCCTCCATGGTGTTGCGGATGTGTTCGACAGTGGCGGCCGAGGCCACTACCTCGGCGTCCGGGAACGCCTGGGTCAGGGTTGCCAGGCCGAAGTAGTAATCGGGGTCGCCCTGGCTGATGTAGATCGTCGTCAGGCGCTTGCCACTGGCGCGCAGTCGCTGCACCAGTTGCCGGGCGTGGTCATTGCCAAATTGTGCATCGATCAACACGGCGTCACGTTGACCGCTTACGATCACGGAGCTGACCGCGAACGGCGCATCGGCGCCAGGGTTGTAAACGTCAAGTTGCAGGGGGGCGGCTGCCAGCAGTGGGGCGGCACAGGCCAGGCATCCGAGCACCAGGCCACGCAAGGGAGAAAGCAGTGTCATCGCAGGCATCCGTCAGAATGGGAATACCTGGCAGCTTAAGGGGCGACACCCTGCAGAAAAATGCCATGCTTGCACATGGTTTGTTTCTAAAATCGGGCAAATGATGGATCGTCTAACCGCTATGCGCGTTTTCGTCACGGTCGTGGACCTTGGCAGTCAGTCGGCGGCGGCCGAGCACCTGCTGCTCTCGCGGCCCGTGGTCTCTCGGTACCTGGCACAGCTCGAAGCGTGGGTGGGGGCGCGGTTGATGCAGCGCACCACGCGCCGGCTCAGCCTCACTGCCGCGGGCCAGGACATCCTGCCGCGCTGCAGGCAATTGCTGGAGCTGGCCAGCGAACTGCAGGGGGCCGTACAACAGCAAGACCAGACACCGCGAGGGACATTGCGTATCAGCGTCAGTACGTCATTTGGACAGGCGCAGCTGGCCGATGCCGTGGCCGCCTACGTGCGCCAGTACCCCTTGGTAAAAGTCGATCTGCAGATGCTCGATCGCACCGTGAACCTGGTGGACGAACGCATCGACCTGGCCATCCGCAACAGCAACGACCTGGACCCCAGCCTGGTTGCCCGCCGCCTGAGCGTATGCCGCTCGGTGATCTGCGCCGCGCCCGCCTACCTGGCCGAACACGGCACGCCCGAGCGGGTCGAGGACCTGGCGCACCACAATTGCCTGACACACAGCTATTACGGCAATGGCGTGTGGCAATTCGAGGTCGACGGCCAACCGGTTGCAGTGCCGGTCAAGGGCAACATCAGTGCCAACGAATCCCTGACTTTGCAAAGGGCCGTAGCAGCAGGGGCCGGCATCGCCTTGCTCCCGTCCTACCAGGCGGCCGCCGCCCTGCGCAGCGCAGAACTGGTGCGCCTGCTTCCCGAGGCCAGGCCGCAGGCCCTGAACCTGACGGCGGTCTATACCTCGCGCAAGCACATGCCGGCGACCTTGCGCACCCTGCTGGACTTTCTCGTCCAGCGCTTTGAGGAGGAACCGGCCTGGGACCGGGACCTGTAAGCGCCCGCTTACTCTTCGACGCTCATGTATTCCTTGGCCCAGCGGATGTAGTCCTCGGGCTGGGTGTAGGTATGCGAAAGCTCGGTGGCGCTCAAGTTATCGGACTTGTGCTGCTGGCCACGCTGCTGGCGCAGGCAGTCGTACGTCGCCTTGATGGCGGCGAAGTAAGCCGCGTGACCGTCGACGGCGATGCGCACGCCAAGGCTTGCCAGGCGCTCGTCGTCGTGCAGGTTGGGGTTACCGTAGGTCACCAGCATCAAGGGTACGGTCAGGTGGCTGGCGATCTGTTCGAGCTGGTCGAAGTCCTTCACCCCTACCATGCAGATGCCGTCAGCACCCGCTTTCTGGTAGCTCTGGGTCCGCACGATCACTTCCTCGGTGCTCAGCACGCCGGCGTTGGTCCGGGCGATGATCGACAGGGACGAATCGACGCGCGCCTCGAGCCCCGCGCGAATTTTGCCCACGCCTTCTTCTACCGATATCAGGTCGGTGGACTTGCGGCCGAACTGGGCCGGCAACAGCGTATCTTCGATCGTCAACGCCGCCACACCGGCGCGCTCCAGCTCCGTGACCGTGCGCATCACGTTAAGCGCATTGCCGTATCCGTGGTCAGCGTCTGCCAGTACCGGCAATTGGGCTACGCGACCAATTCGCGTGGCCTGCTCGACGAATTCGCTGAGTGTGATCAGGGCAAAATCCGGCGCAGCCAGTACCTGCAACGATGCCACCGACCCTCCAAGGATGCCGACCTCAAAACCCAGGTCTGCGGCAATACGCGCAGACATGGGGTCGAACACCGAGGCGGTGTGGTAGCAAGAACCTGAAGCGAGCAGCTCGCGGAAGGCAATACGCAGATCTTGGTGGGAAGCCTTGGGCATGATCACTCCGCAATTGTAGAAATTTCTGAACGGTAACTACCGGCCTCTGTATCAGGCGTACCTGCACAATTCATGGACCACTCAATTCGGGGTCATGCTCCACATGCAGGCAGAGGAATAAAGGTGTAGGAGCCAGGGGAATCCGATTAACCCCCGAGAGGTCGCACCAAGCTGGTGCAAACAGGGGCTTAGAGCGGGATTGGCATACCAAAGATATCACGGGGCCAGCCTTTGCTGGATGAATGCTCTGATGCCGATCGTGCATAGGCGATGCCCAGAGTACATAGGAAGCTACGTAACTCAGGTTACACTGCCATGCTTTAACTGCTCAAAAACAAGGAATTGCCGTGCCCCCTGCCCTGCCCGCGATTGCCCTGCGCCAGATCCTGACCGCCTTGATGCTGGCCATCTTTCTCGGCGCGCTGGATCAAACCATCGTGGCAGTGTCATTGCCTGCGATTTCCGCGCAGTTCAACGATGTCGGTCTGTTGGCCTGGGTCATTTCCGGCTATATGGTGGCCATGACCGTGGCCGTGCCGATCTACGGCAAGCTGGGCGACCTCTATGGAAGGCGTCGCATGATCCTGACCGGGATTGGCGTGTTCACCGTCGCCTCGATCGGCTGTGCGCTGGCTCAGGACATGCCGCAACTGGTCCTGGCCAGAGTGCTGCAAGGCATCGGCGCCGGCGGCATGGTATCGGTGAGCCAGGCGATCATCGGCGACTTCGTGCCCCCGCGCGAACGTGGGCGTTATCAGGGCTATTTCAGCAGCATGTATGCCCTGGCCAGCGTGGCGGGGCCGGTACTGGGCGGCTGGCTGACCGAGTACCTGTCCTGGCGCTGGGTGTTCTGGATCAACCTGCCGCTGGGCATCGCCGCGCTGTGGGCTATCCAGCGCGCTCTGGCCGGTCTGCCCGTGCAGCATCGGCCCGCACAAGTGGATTACCCGGGCGCGCTGCTGCTGATCGTGGGGCTGGGCAGCCTGCTGCTCGGCATCACCCTGGTCGGCCAGGGGCAGGCCTGGACGGCCCCCAGCGTGCTGGGCCTGTTCACCTGCACCGTGGTCGCCATGGCCATGTTCATCCTCCAGGAGCGTCGCTGCGTCGAGCCACTGCTGCCGTTGAAGCTATTCAATAATCGCGCCGCGGTGCTGTGCTGGGGGGTGATTTTCTTCGCCAGTTTCCAGGCCATTTCCCTGACCATGCTGATGCCCTTGCGCTACCAAGGCCTCACCGGTGCCGGTGCCGACAGCGCCGCCTTGCATCTGCTGCCCTTGGCAATGGGATTACCCATCGGTGCTTTTACCGCAGGACGCCTGACAACGCAGCTTGGCCGCTACAAGCCGCAGATCCTGGTGGGCGCCCTGCTGATGCCCGTGTCTATCTTCGCCTTGGCAATCACCCCGCCGCAGGCCGGGCTGGCCAGTGCACTGTTCATGCTGCTGACAGGGGTAGCGTGCGGGATGCAGTTCCCGACGTCACTGGTAGGCACGCAGAATGCCGTGCAGATCCAGGACATGGGGGTCGCCACCAGCACCACCAACCTGTTTCGGTCCCTCGGTGGCGCCATGGGCGTGGCGTGCATGTCGAGCCTGCTGCTGGCCTTGCTGCACCAAGGCGGGCTGGCGTTGCTGGACAATCCGCTGCTAGGGACTTTCAAGGCCAACCCGGTGAGTCCCGAACTGCAGGCACACCTGGCGGTCACGTTCCGGCATCTGTTGATGGCCAGCGCAGGGGTTGGCGTCATTGCACTGGTGGTGGCGGTGTTGCTGCCTGATCGGCCACTGCGCGGGCACTGAGGTGGCACACAGGTAGGCTCAGGTGCGACTCACTGGCCCGTACCCTGGGAATCAAGCCCTCACAAACCTTCACAAAGTCTCATTTGCGCATCGCCGGGCTCAAGCGCAGCATATCCAGCCCGGCGTCGACCCATTTCTCGGCGTTGCCCAGCAGGTCCACGCTGTCGGGCAGCAACAGCCAACGCCTGATCAACCCGTCGACGTAGGAAAACATGGCCACCGCGGCCCGCTCCACATCCAGCTCCACCGGCAGTTGGCCGCGGCGCACGGCATTGGCCAAGGCCAGGGTAATGCCTGTATGGCAGTCCACTACCGCCACCTGGCGCTGCTGGCGGATTTCGCACATGTCATCGGTGAACTCGCACTTGTGATGCAGAATCTCATTGATACGGCGTGTCCTGGCGTCGAGCACCAGGTCGTTGAACACTTGCAGCAGCAATTTGCGCATGCAGTCGAGCGGGTCGAGTTCGTCTTCGCTTTCGCTGGCGCGTGCAAGATGGTCATGGGTTTCATGCAGGCTGTCGAGCAGTGCCTGCACCAGTTCGGCCTTGTTATTGAAGTGCCAGTAGATTGCACCTCGCGTGACGCCCGCCTGTTCGGCGATGTCCGCGAGGGTGGTTCGCGCAACCCCGCGCTTGTAGAAAGCCCTTTCCGCCGCCTGGATGATCTGGGCGCGGGTTTCCTGGGCTTCCTCTTTGGTTCGACGGACCATGGCAGTACAACCTCATCTGGCCCGAACGCGGTGACGCGTGCGGGAAGGCTCCGGGGCGCCTCTTGGGGGCACCTGGCGGATCAAGCTAATCAAGGGCTGTGGCGGTAGCCATGGACAACCCGGCGGTATTTACAAACAACCATGAATGTAAGTATATTCCTTAGCAAGCTATTTATCCACCGGATAGCCATTTATCCAGATCAAGACATTCCATTACTCTTGAGCGTCTCCCTGCTCCTGCGATCCGAGGATTCTCATGCAATTCAAGCCAGCCGTTACCGCCCTGGTTTCAGCCGTAGCCCTCGCAACCCTGCTCAGTGGCTGCAATAAAGAAGACCAAGCCGCGCAGCAGCAGCAACAGCAGCAGGCGCCTCAAGTCGGTGTAGTAACCCTACAGCCGCAAGCCTTCACCTTGACCACCGAGCTGCCGGGCCGCACCAATGCCTACCGGATCGCCGAGGTTCGTCCACAGGTCAACGGGATCATCCTCAAGCGCCTGTTCAAGGAAGGCAGCGAGGTCAAGCAGGGCCAGCAGCTGTATCAGATCGACCCGGCCGTGTATGAAGCCAACCTGAGCAAGGCCCAGGCGGACCTGCAGGCTACCCGCTCTCTGGCTGATCGCTACAAGCAACTGATCGAGGAGCAGGCGGTTTCCCGGCAGGAATACGACGACGCCAATGCCAAGCGCCTGCAAGCGGAGGCCTCGCTCAAGAGTGCGCAGATCGATCTGCGCTACACCAAGGTCCTGGCCCCCATCAGTGGCCGCATCGGTCGTTCGGCGGTAACCGAAGGTGCGCTGGTCAACAGCGGCCAGACCAATGCCATGGCCACCATCCAGCAACTGGACCCGATCTACGTGGACGTGACGCAATCCACCGCCGAGCTGCTCAAGCTGCGGCGCGAGCTGGAAAGCGGCCAACTGCAGCGCGCCGGCGACAACGCAGCGTCCGTGCAACTGGTGCTCGAAGACGGCACCCTGTACAAGCAGGAAGGCCGCCTGGAGTTCTCCGAAGTGGCCGTGGACGAAACCACCGGCTCGGTCACCCTGCGTGCCATTTTCCCCAACCCTGACCACACGTTGCTGCCTGGCATGTTCGTGCATGCACGGCTCAAGGCTGGCGTGAACGCCAACGCCATCCTGGCACCGCAGCAGGGCGTGACGCGCGACCTCAAGGGCGCCCCTACCGCGCTGGTGGTGAACAAGGACAACAAGGTCGAACTGCGCCAGCTCAAGGCCAGCCGTACCGTGGGCAGCGACTGGCTGATCGAGGAAGGCCTCAACCCAGGCGACCGCCTGATCACCGAAGGCTTGCAGTACGTGCGCCCAGGCGCCGAGGTCAAGGTCAGCGAAGCCACCAACGTCAAGAAGCCGGACAGCCCGAACCAGGGCAACGCAGCGAAAGCAGACGCCAAAGCGGAGTAAACCATGTCGAAGTTCTTTATTGATCGCCCGATCTTCGCCTGGGTGATCGCCTTGGTGATCATGCTGGTCGGCGCCTTGTCGATCCTGAAGTTGCCGATCAACCAGTACCCCAGCATTGCCCCACCGGCCATCGCCATTGCCGTGACCTACCCGGGCGCTTCGGCGCAAACCGTGCAGGACACCGTGGTGCAGGTGATCGAGCAGCAGCTCAACGGTATCGACAACCTGCGCTATGTGTCGTCGGAAAGTAACTCCGATGGCAGCATGACCATTACCGCCACCTTCGAGCAGGGTACCAACCCCGACACCGCCCAGGTTCAGGTGCAGAACAAGCTCAACCTGGCCACCCCCTTGCTGCCGCAGGAAGTGCAGCAACAGGGTATCCGCGTCACCAAGGCCGTGAAGAACTTCCTGATGGTGATCGGCCTGGTGTCCGAAGACGGCAGCATGACCAAGGACGACCTGGCCAACTACATCGTCTCCAACATGCAGGACCCGATCTCGCGGACGGCCGGTGTGGGTGACTTCCAGGTGTTCGGCGCCCAGTACGCCATGCGCATCTGGCTCGATCCGGCCAAGTTGAACAAGTTCCAGCTCACCCCGGTGGACGTCAAGACCGCCGTGGCTGCCCAGAACGTACAGGTGTCCTCCGGCCAGCTCGGCGGCCTGCCTGCCATGCCTGGGACGCAGCTCAACGCCACCATCATCGGCAAGACCCGCCTGCAGACTGCCGAGCAGTTCGAGAAGATCCTGCTCAAGGTCAACAACGATGGCTCCCAGGTCCGCCTGGGTGATGTCGCCCAGGTCAGCCTGGGCGGCGAGAACTACGCCGTCAGCGCCCAGTTCAACGGTAAGCCCGCCTCGGGCTTGGCCGTCAAGCTGGCCACGGGCGCCAACGCACTGGACACGGCCAAGGCCTTGCGCCAGACCATTGCCGACCTGGAGCCGTTCTTCCCGCCAGGGGTCAAGGCGGTATTCCCGTATGACACCACGCCGGTGGTCACCGAATCGATCAGCGGGGTTATCCATACCCTGATCGAAGCCGTGGTGCTGGTGTTCCTGGTGATGTACCTGTTCCTGCAGAACTTCCGCGCCACCGTCATTACCACCATGACCGTACCGGTGGTATTGCTGGGCACATTCGGCATCCTTGCCGCCGCTGGTTTCAGCATCAACACCCTGACCATGTTCGCCATGGTGCTGGCCATCGGCCTGCTGGTGGACGATGCCATCGTGGTGGTGGAAAACGTCGAGCGGGTGATGTCCGAAGAAGGGCTGCCACCCAAGGAAGCCACCAAGCGCTCCATGGAGCAGATCCAGGGCGCGCTGGTGGGTATCGCCCTGGTGTTGTCGGCCGTATTGCTGCCCATGGCGTTCTTCGGCGGCTCCACCGGTGTGATCTACCGTCAGTTCTCCATCACCATCGTCTCGGCCATGGGCCTGTCGGTGCTGGTGGCGCTGGTCTTCACCCCGGCGCTGTGCGCCACCATGCTCAAGCCTTTGAAAAAGGGCCAGCACCATGAGGCCAAAGGCGGGTTCTTCGGTTGGTTCAACCGCAACTTCGATCGCACCGTCAACGGTTACGAGCGCAGCGTGGGGGCCATCCTGCGCAACAAGATCCCGTTCCTCTTGGCCTATGCCCTGATCGTGGCTGGCATGATTTTCCTGTTCACCCGCATTCCGACTGCGTTCCTGCCTGAGGAAGACCAGGGTGTACTGTTTGCCCAGGTCCAGACGCCGGCCGGTTCCAGTGCCGAACGTACTCAGGCAGTGGTCGACCAGATGCGCGAATACCTGCTCAAGGACGAAGCCGACACGGTGTCCTCGGTGTTCACCGTCAACGGCTTCAACTTCGCCGGCCGCGGCCAGAGCTCGGGCATGGCGTTCATCATGCTCAAGCCCTGGGGTGAGCGTACGGCGGAAAACAGCGTATTCGGCCTCGCTCAGCGGGCGCAGCAGCACTTCTTCAGCTTCCGCGACGCCATGGTCTTCGCGTTCGCCCCGCCAGCGGTGCTCGAGCTGGGTAACGCCACCGGCTTCGACGTATTCCTGCAAGACCGCGGCGGTGTCGGCCATGCCAAGCTGATGGAGGCTCGCAACCAGTTCCTGGCCAAGGCTTCGCAGAGCAAGGTGCTCAGCGGTGTACGCCCCAACGGCCTGAACGACGAGCCGCAGTACCAGCTGACCATCGATGACGAGCGTGCCAGCGCCCTGGGCGTGACCATCTCGGACATCAACAACACCCTGTCGATTGCCTTCGGTGCCAGCTACGTCAACGACTTCATCGACCGCGGCCGGGTCAAGAAGGTCTACATCCAGGGCGAAGCCAATGCCCGGATGAGCCCGGAAGACCTGCAGAAGTGGTATGTGCGCAACGCCGATGGCGAAATGGTGCCGTTCTCTTCCTTCGCCAAAGGTGAATGGACCTACGGCTCGCCCAAGCTTTCGCGCTACAACGGCGTGGAAGCCATGGAAATCCTCGGTGCCCCTGCACCTGGCTACAGTACCGGTGAGGCCATGGCCGAGGTCGAGCGCATCGCCGGTGAACTGCCAAGCGGTGTAGGGTTCTCCTGGACGGGCATGTCCTACGAGGAGAAGCTCTCCGGTTCGCAAATGCCGGCCCTGTTCGCCCTGTCGCTGCTGTTCGTGTTCCTGTGCCTGGCAGCGCTGTACGAAAGCTGGTCGATCCCGATCGCCGTGGTGCTGGTGGTGCCACTGGGCATCATTGGTGCGTTGATCGCTACCAGCCTGCGCGGGCTGTCCAATGACGTGTACTTCCTGGTCGGCCTCTTGACCACCATCGGCCTGGCGGCCAAGAACGCCATTCTGATCGTCGAGTTCGCCAAGGAATTGCACGAGCAGGGCCGAAGCCTGTACGACGCGGCGATCGAGGCGTGCCGCATGCGTTTGCGCCCGATCATCATGACCTCGCTGGCCTTCATCCTCGGCGTGGTACCGTTGACCATCGCCAGCGGCGCCGGCGCCGGCAGCCAGCACGCCATTGGTACCGGCGTGATCGGCGGCATGATCAGTGCGACTGTACTGGCCATCTTCTGGGTACCGTTGTTCTTCGTCGCAGTGTCGTCGCTGTTCGGCAGCAAAGAGCCGAAAAAAGATGACACCCCTGAAACTCCACGTTATGAGGCTGGGCAATGACCAAGTCTTTGTTGTCCCTGGCAGTCACCGCTTTCATTCTCGGCGGCTGCTCGCTGATCCCCGACTACCAGACCCCGGAAGCACCGGTGGCTGCCCAGTGGCCGCAAGGCCCGGCCTACTCGCCTACCCAATCGGCGGACGTCGCTGCCGCCGAACAGGGCTGGCGGCAGTTCTTCAACGACCCGGCGCTGCAGCAATTGATCCAGACCGCGCTGGTCAACAACCGGGACCTGCGCGTCGCGGCGCTGAACATCGACGCCTACCGCGCCCAGTACCGCATCCAGCGTGCGGACCTGTTCCCGGCGGTGTCTGCCAATGGCAGCGGCAGCCGCCAGCGCATCCCGGCGAACATGTCGCAGACGGGCCAGTCGGGCATCACCAGCCAGTATTCGGCGACGCTGGGCGTCAGTGCGTATGAACTCGACCTGTTCGGCCGCGTGCGCAGCCTGTCGGAGCAGGCGCTGGAGACCTACCTGTCCAGCGAGCAGGCGCGTCGCTCCACCCAGATCAGCCTGGTAGCGAGCGTGGCAAACGCCTACTACACCTGGCAGGCCGACCAGGCGCTGTTCAAGCTGACCGAGGAAACCCTGAAGAACTATCAGGAAAGTTACAACCTCACCCGCCGCAGCAACGAGGTGGGCGTGGCGTCGGCGCTGGACCTGAGCCAGGCCCGCACGGCTGTCGAAGGTGCCCGGGTCAAGTACTCGCAGTACCAGCGCCTGGTCGCCCAGGACGTGAACAGCCTGACCGTCCTGCTGGGTACCGGCATCCCCACCAACCTGCCTGAGCCGCTGCGCCTGGATGCCGATCAGCTGGCCGAGGTACCGGCGGGCCTGCCGTCGGACCTGTTGCAGCGCCGCCCTGACATCCAGGAGGCCGAGCACCTGCTTAAGGCGGCCAACGCCAACATCGGCGCTGCCCGCGCGGCCTTCTTCCCCAGCATCAGCCTCACGGCCAATGCAGGCACCTTGAGCACCGACATGGGCGGGCTGTTCAAGGGAGGGTCGGGCACCTGGCTGTTCCAGCCGCAGATCAACCTGCCGATCTTCACCGCCGGCAGTCTGAAAGCGAGCCTGGACTACGCCAAGATCCAGAAGGACATCAACGTCGCCCGCTACGAGAAGTCCATCCAGACTGCGTTCCAGGAAGTGTCCGACGGGCTGGCCGCGCGCAAGACCTTCGAGGAGCAATTGCAGGCCCAGCAAGACCTGGTGCAAGCCAACCAGGACTACTACCGCCTGGCCGAGCGTCGTTACCGTATCGGCATCGACAGCAACCTGACCTTCCTCGACGCCCAGCGCAACCTGTTCAGCGCGCAGCAGGCGCTGATCGGTGACCGCCTTTCGCAGCTGACCAGCGAGGTCAACCTGTACAAGGCACTCGGTGGTGGCTGGTACGAGCGCACCGGGCAGGCCAGCCAACAGGCCTCGGTACAGACGCCCCGCGGCTGATACCCGCCCGCTTGCTCACCACCGGCCAGGCCTCGACAGACGCGGTGGGTGGTGAGCAAGGCGCGGCCCTGGCATTCGCCAGGCTGATGATGATGGTGACCACAGCTATCCTGAGCTATATCGGGCACACCCCGGCAAGCCCACCAGGAGGCAGCACCATGAACACCCTCGCCGAGCACCTGATCCGTTACGCGGGCTATCACCGCGACCCACGCAACATCGTCACCCATTTCGTCGGCATACCCTTGATCGTCCTGTCCGTGGCCATTCTGTTGTCGCGGCCAGGCGTGTCCCTGGGCGGCATCTGGTTATCCCCTGCCCTGCTTGTCTCGGCGGCGGCTACCTGGTTCTACCTGCGTCTTGAGCTTCGCTTCGGCCTGGTGATGGGCGCCCTGCTGGGCCTGTGCCTGTGGCTGGGTCACCTGCTGGCGGTGCAGACCACGGCGCTGTGGCTGTCGGTAGGCGTGGGGGCGTTCGTGGTGGGCTGGATCATTCAGTTCGTCGGTCACCACTACGAGGGGCGCAAGCCAGCGTTCGTCGATGACATCAGCGGCTTGATCATCGGGCCGCTGTTCGTGGTGGCCGAGGCGGCGTTCCTGATGGGCCTGTGCCCTTCGCTCAAGCGTCAGGTCGAGAGCGCCGCCGGCCCCGTGGCGGTGCGTAAGGCCATGCGACACTGACATTGCCGGCAGGCCGTCCCGTTACAGCAGACGGCCCACCGCGCCTCACGTCCTGTGTCGGCCCTCAATGATCGTGGTGCAGGTACTTGGCTTGTTTTGGCAAGCGCAGGCTGAACAGGAAGGCAACGGCCATCATTGCCGTCACGTACCAGTAGAACGTGTTCTCCATGCCCAGGGTTTTGAGGCCTAAAGCCACGTACTCCGCTGACCCGCCAAACACGGCGTTGGCCACCGCATACGCAAGCCCCACGCCCAATGCCCGTACCTGGGGTGGGAACATCTCGGCCTTCACCA
Source organism: Pseudomonas sp. SGAir0191 (assembly GCF_002812565.2). Lineage (NCBI taxonomy): Bacteria > Pseudomonadati > Pseudomonadota > Gammaproteobacteria > Pseudomonadales > Pseudomonadaceae > Pseudomonas > Pseudomonas sp. SGAir0191. The sequence continues at coordinate 1,110,580 of NZ_CP025035.2, read as the reverse complement.
GGCCGCTGATGGAGGTGTAGAAGCTGACGATGCACAGCGCCAGGCTCACCAGCACGAACGCCATGAATGGGCTGCTTACCGTCTTGAGCGCCATGAGCAATGGCACCGTGAACACCGTGCCCAGCGCGCCGAACAGCAGCATGGAGTTACGCCGGCCAATGCGGTCGGACAACATGCCGAAGAACGGCTGCATCACCATGAACAGGAACAGCGCCCCAGTCATCGCGTAGCTGGCGTGCTTGGCGGTCATACCGGCCGTGTTGACCAGGTACTTCTGCATGTAGGTGGTAAAGGTGTAGAAGATCAGCGAGCCGCCGGCGGTATAGCCCAGCACCGTGATGAAGGCCGCCAGGTGATTGCCGAACAGACCGCGAATACTCCCGGCGTCCTTGTCCTGGCGCGTCTCTGCGCTGCTGGTTTCGTGCAGCGAGCGGCGCAGCATCAAGGAGATGACGGCAGCGACCGCACCGACCACGAAAGGAATTCTCCAGCCCCAGGCGCGCAGCTCGTCTTCGGTCAGTAACTGCTGCAGGATCACCACCACCAATACCGCCAGCAACTGGCCGCCAATCAAGGTCACGTACTGGAACGATGCAAAGAAGCCCCGCTGGCCACGCAGAGCCACTTCGCTCATGTAGGTCGCCGTGGTGCCGTATTCGCCACCCACCGACAGGCCTTGAATCAAGCGCGCCAGCAGCAGCAATGCCGGGGCCCAGGTACCGATGCTGGCGTAGGTGGGCAGGCACGCGATGGCCAAGGACCCGAAGCACATCATCAGTACCGAGATCATCAGTGAGTTCTTGCGACCGTGGCGGTCGGCCAGGCGTCCAAAGATCCAGCCGCCGATAGGCCGCATCAGAAAGCCTGCGGCAAACACGCCGGCGGTGTTGAGCAGCTGCACGGTCGGGTCATCGGAGGGGAAGAACGCCGGGGCAAAATAAATGGCGCAGAAGGCGTAGACATAGAAGTCGAACCATTCCACCAGGTTGCCTGAAGAGGCGCCGACGATGGCGAAGATGCGTTTGCTACGCTCCTCGCCGGTGTAGTGAGGGGTGGTCATGTCAGTCGTGCTCCTGGAGGATACAAGGTAAGTCTAGACATACCTGGTTACACAGTCGTTCCGCGTGGTGTGCAACCCGGCGCAGCGAGGCGCTGGCGGCTGCCCTGATCCCTGAGGCACCTGCGCGCTGGTTTCGTCAAAGACGTTCAATTGCCAGCGCCAGCCCTTGGCCGACACCTACGCACATCGTGGCCAAGCCTTTGCGCCCGCCTGTGCGCTCAAGGTGGTGCAGCGCCGTCAGCACCAGGCGCGCACCGCTCATGCCCAATGGGTGGCCCAGGGCGATGGCCCCGCCGTTGGGGTTGACCTGGGGCGCATCGTCCGCCACCCCCAGCCCGCGAAGAACGGCCAGCCCTTGGCTGGCGAAGGCTTCGTTGAGTTCGATGACATCGAAGGCGCTGATGGAAATGCCCAGTCGCTCGATCAGCTTGCCCACCGCAGGCACCGGCCCGATACCCATGACCCGCGGGGCTACCCCCGCACTGGCCATGCCCAGCACCTTGGCGCGAGCGGTCAGGCCATGGGTGTGCACGGCCTCGGCAGACGCCAGGATCATCGCTGCCGCGCCATCGTTGACCCCCGATGCATTGCCTGCCGTGACCGTTTTGCCCACGCCATTGACGGGGTTGAGCTTGGCCAAGGCCTCAAGGGTGGTATTGGGCCGCAAGTGCTCATCGTGCTCTACCCAGGTCTCACCCTTTTTATACGCGATGCACACCGGCACGATTTCCTCGGCGAAGAACCCGGCAGCTTGCGCCGCTGCGGCCTTGTGCTGACTGCGCAAGGCAAACGCATCCTGGTCGGCGCGGGAGATACCGTGGTCGTCAGCCACGTTGTCGGCCGTTTGCGGCATGGCATCCACACCGTATTGCGCTTTCATGAGCGGGTTGACGAAACGCCAGCCAATGGTGGTGTCTTCAAGTTGCATGCTGCGTGAATAAGCGCTTTGTGCCTTGCCCATGACAAATGGCGCACGCGACATCGACTCCACGCCGCCCGCGATGGCCAGCTCCATCTCGCCGCAGGCGATGGCGCGGAACGCCGCGCCAACGGCCTCCATGCCTGAAGCGCACAAGCGGTTGAGGGTGACGCCTGGCACGCATTCCGGCAGCCCGGCCAGTAGCAGCGCCATGCGCGCCACGTTTCGGTTGTCTTCGCCGGCCTGGTTGGCACAGCCGAAAAACACCTCGTCCAGTTGCGTCCAGTGCACACCGGGGTTGCGCGCGATCAGCGCCTTGAGTGGTACCGCCGCCAGATCGTCAGCCCGTATGCCGGCCAAGGCACCGCCGAATCGGCCAATGGGCGTACGAACGGCATCACAGATATACACCTCGCGCATCTTGCCTCTCCTGCAATGGCCATGGGCGCCGGGGATAGAGGCACAATCGGTCACTGCAACCTGTCCGCCGGATGGGCATCAGGTTAGGGACAAAGGCGGATCCACCACAATTGGCTCAAGGCTGAAATGGGCGATTATCGAACGCTTTTGTCAGGCAGGCTGGGCTGATGATCCGCAGGCAAGCATGCGTTCTCAACCAAACAGCTGATGGCTCAACTCCTGGCTAGCCTCCAGCAGAACAGGAAGAAACCGTTGTTCCAGTTCACTGCGCGGTACACGCCCGACGTGAGTACTGACGTTCAACGCCGCCAGCACCTGGCCTGAGGCGTCGTAGACGGGCACGGCAACCGAGCGCAGCCCCTGTTCGAGTTCCTGGTCGACCACGCACCATCCCTGGCTACGCACTTGCTCGATGCAGGCGAACAGCGACGGGGCGTCGTGCAGGGTACGGCTGGTGCGCGCCTTGAGGTCGGCGCGGTCGAAGTATTCGCGCAGGCTGGTATCGTCCATGGCCGCCAGGAGGATGCGGCCCATGGACGTGCAATACGCCGGGAGGCGCCCACCGACCGACAAGTCCACCGAGATCAGGCGCTCTACTGTCGCCGAGCGGGCGATGTACAGAATATCGTCCCCTTCGAGGGTCGCCATGTTGGCCGCTTCGTGCAACTGGTCGCTGATTCGGTCCAGGTAAGGCTGCGCGGAAATGGCCAGGGGTGTCGATGACAGGTACGCATGGCCCAGCGTCAGCACTTTGGGCAGTAAGGAGTAGGTACGCCCGTCAGTGGTCGCGTACCCCAGCTTCATCAGGGTATGCAGGCACCGGCGTACGGCTGCCCGGGGGATTTCAGTGCGGTGACTGATTTGCGCGATGGTCAGGTGCCGCTTGCGTTCCTGAAATGCCTGGATGACGGCAAGCCCGCGCGCCAAGGAGGTCATGAAGTCAGGATCGCCGGTGAACGCCTGAATGCGCTTGGCCGGTGATGCCACGATCGGCGGGGCCAGGGCTGGCGCCGGGCTGCGCACTGTTTCGGGCAGGCCACCGTCACGGGCTGTTTTAACGTCCTTCATCACACACCTCAACAAAATCGCCGACTTGTGCGATTATCGAACAACCGACCGATAATCGCAATTGACCGGCGACACGTTTGCTTATACCTTTCCAGTGCCACTTGTGGCTTCTTTGGAGAGACTGGTCAGGTACCCACCGTAGAAGTCCCAGGCAACGGCCCTGCCAATTGGTGGGGCCGTTTTGTTTATGCGACTCGCATCGTTGGTATCGAACTTTCATACGTTGAGGTTTTCTTAATTTCGACATGTGTTCGATTGCCCATCGCGCCAATCCCATCACGCTAGCCTTGTTCGCGTGTTGATATACTCCGATCGTCTTGTTGGACGACTCGCCGATGTAGATCCCGCTGGCAAGTTAACGTGTCGATACCGCATAACGGTTACGCCGACAGGGCGGTCCTCTTTTCAATTCAATTCAGGTACTGCATGTGACAAAAGAAGAACTGCGCGCAGAACTCGAGCGCCAGGCCGAGCGTTTCAAGGATGTGTATGGCGGCGAAGTGACCACCTATGCGGCGCAGCCGGAGCCGGAACGCAAACCATGGCGTAAACGCGCCAACATGCGCGACCAGGCATTCAGTCAGGAGCTGGAACGCATGGAGAAGGAGTTGCGCAGCGCCACGCCCTGAGTCCTTTGCCCAGTCGTCAAGTCGCACAAGGGGTGCCCAGAGCGCCTGACTGCTCTGGCGCAATGGTTGTAACGGAATTTCACAAATTTCATACAACCGTTTAAAACGATAAAGGCATTACCTTTTCGCGTATTTTGTTGATTTTTCGCTGACGTTGAATGCATTTGCCTTAGATGATGCCGGCTCACCTGCGGCTGCAGGTGGCGTTTTCTGACTTGCGCGACATGATCAGCGGCTGCGGTGGGTGCATCGATTGCCAACGTTTTCTGGCATAATCCGGCCCCCCTACGACCGCCAGACAACCTTCATGATCGATTTATTCAGCGGACTGGATGCCTGGGTATTGGTGAGCCTGCTGCTCGCCTTGACCTTCGTGCTCGCCTTCGAGTTCATCAATGGCTTTCATGACACCGCCAACGCGGTAGCCACCGTCATCTACACCAAAGCCATGCCGCCACACCTGGCCGTGTTCTTCTCCGGCGTGTTCAACTTCCTTGGCGTTCTGCTGGGTGGGGTCGGGGTGGCTTACGCCATCGTGCACCTGCTACCGGTAGAGTTGCTGATCAATGTGAACACCGGGCATGGCCTGGCCATGGTCTTCTCGCTGCTGGCCGCAGCCATTACCTGGAACCTGGGCACCTGGTACTTCGGTATTCCTGCTTCCAGCTCGCACACCCTGATCGGCTCGATTCTGGGCGTGGGCCTGGCCAACGCGCTCATCAACGGCATTCCGCTGGGTGACGGCGTCAATTGGCAGAAAGCCATCGATATCGCCATGTCCCTGGTGGTTTCGCCGATTGCCGGGTTTGCCGTGGCTGCACTGGTCCTGCTTGGCCTGAAATGGTGGCGCCCGCTGTCGAAGATGCACAAGACGCCTGAACAACGCCGCAAACTGGACGACAAGAAGCACCCGCCGTTCTGGAATCGCCTGGTGCTGGTGATTTCGGCCATGGGCGTGAGCTTCGTGCACGGCTCCAATGACGGTCAGAAAGGCATTGGCCTGATCATGCTGGTATTGATCGGCATTGTACCGGCCAAGTTCGTGCTCGACCTGAACAGCACCACCTACCAGATCGAACGCACCCGTGATGCCACGTTGCACATGAGCCAGTTCTACGAGCGCAACGCTGCCACGCTGGGTGAATTCCTGGCGCTGGGCAAGGCCAAGGCCAGTGACCTGCCTGAGCAGTTCAGCTGCAATCCGCAGCAGACCGAGCCGACCATCGCCGCGCTGCAATCCTCGCTGCAAGGCGTGACCGACTACCGGGCCCTGGACGCGGACAAGCGTGTCGAAGTACGCCGTTACCTGCTGTGCCTGGACGACACCGCGAAGAAGGTTGGCAAGCTGCCAGGCCTGGACGCGCGTGAAAAGTCGGACCTGGAAAAGCTGCGCAAGGACCTGACCGCCACCACTGAGTACACCCCGTTCTGGGTGATCGTGGCCGTTGCCCTGGCCCTGGGCCTGGGCACCATGGTTGGCTGGCGCCGCGTGGTGTTGACCGTCGGCGAGAAGATCGGGAAGCAGGGCATGACCTATGCCCAGGGCATGTCGGCGCAGATCACCGCGGCCTGCGCCATTGGCATGGCCAACGTGTTTGCGCTGCCGGTTTCCACCACGCATGTACTGTCTTCCGGCGTTGCCGGCACCATGGTCGCCAACAAAAGCGGCCTGCAGGGCGGCACGGTGAAGACCATCCTGATGGCTTGGGTGCTGACCCTGCCTGCCTCGATGGGTCTTGCAGCGGGCCTGTTTTGGTTGGCGTCCAAGGCAATCGGCTGACCTCAGCCCGTATAAGAAGGCGCCGTAGGGCGCCTTTTTTTATGGGCGATGGCTTCACACCGCGCAGCTACTTCTTCTTCCCGCCCAGCAACGAGCCCATCAGCCCGCGCACCAGCTGCCGCCCCAGTTGATTGGCAGCCTGACGCACCGCCGACTTGATCGCCTGCCCGGCCGCGCCTTGCAGGAATTCGCCCGCCTTTTCGGCAAAACTGCTGTCATCGGCCTTGGGTTGCGGCGCGGGCTCCACCGCTTCGCCTTTGCGCTGGTTGAGCCTTTCGTAAGCCGAGTCCCGGTCTATGGGTTTGTCATAACGGCCAACCAAGGGTGAACGCGCAATCAGCGCACTGCGTTCAGACTCACTCAACGGGCCGATGCGCGATTGCGGGGGCGCGATCAGCACCCGCTGCACCCTGGCAGGTGTTCCCTTGTCCTCAAGCGTGCCGACCAAGGCCTCCCCGATGCCCAGTTCGGTCAGCGAAGACAACGCATCGAATGAAGGGTTGGGGCGAAAGCCCTCAGCTACGGCACGCAGCGCCTTCTGCTCCTTGGCCGTATAAGCCCGCAGGCCATGCTGGATTCGCAAACCCAGTTGGGCCAGGACTGCATCGGGTAGATCCGCTGGGGACTGGGTGACGAAATACACCCCTACCCCCTTTGAGCGAATCAGCCGCACCACCTGCTCCAGGCGGTCCTGCAAGGCCTTGGGCGTGTCCTTGAACAGCAGGTGCGCTTCATCGAAGAACAACGCCAGCACCGGTTTTTCGGCATCGCCAAGCTCGGGCAGTTGCTCGAACAGTTCGGCCAGCAGCCACAGCAGAAACGTGGCATAGACCTTGGGTGCCTCATGCACCAGGCGGCTGGCGTCGAGCAAATGGATGCGCCCTCGCCCATCCGGGTCGGGCCGCAGAATGTCTTCGAGCTGCAATGCCGGCTCACCGAACAACGCCTCTGCCCCCTGTTGCTCCAGGGTGGCCAGCCTGCGCAGCAACGCCTGAACGGACGCGCCGGTCACCAGCGCACTGTCTTCGCCCAACACCTGCGGGTTGTCCTTCAAGTGGCCAAGCAGCGCTTTGAGGTCCTTGAGGTCCAGCAACAGCAGGCCTTCGCGATCAGCCACCTTGAAACTGGCATACAGCGCTGCCTGTTGGCTATCGGTGAGCTCAAGCAGGTTGCCCAGCAGCAAAGGCCCCATTTCGCTGATCGTGGTACGCAACGGATGACCCGACTGGCCCGCGATGTCCCACACGCTCACCGGATAGGCCTTTGGCTGATGGCGCAACCAAGGCATCCCGGCGATGCGCTCGGCCACCTTGCCCTCAGGCGCGCCTTTGGCGCCCAGCCCACACAGGTCGCCCTTGACGTCGGCCGCGAACACCGCCACCCCGGCATCGCTGAACGCTTCGGCCAAGTGTTGCAGGGTCACGGTCTTGCCGGTACCGGTGGCCCCTGCCACCAGCCCGTGCCGGTTGGCAAGCCGCATCGCCTGCCCTACGGGCTGGCCATCAGGGCTTGATCCTACAACGATAAATGAAGATTCCGACATCTCTTTAATCCTCTGCTCAAGCTTTGTCTTACTCCGGCCGATACCTCTGGGTGATATTCGCCTTACTCAGAGAGAACAACCGAAAAAGGACTTTTCGGGATGTTGCACTGGCTGGGCCCTACAGCTGCGAACGCCTGATACAAAACCTTAGCGGACCCGATGATTTCATGAACAAAAGCCTTCGTTTCAGCCACAAGATTCTGCTGGCAGCATCACTGATCGTGATCCTCGCATTCAGCCTGTTCACCCTCTACAACGATTATCTGCAGCGTAATGCGATTCGCGAGGACCTTCAGGACTACCTGACTGAGATGGGCGCCTCCACTTCGACCAACATCCGCAGTTTGTTCGAGGGGCGTATCAAACTGGTCGAAAACCTGGCGCAGAATATCGCCCAGCAACCGGCCAACGCTGAAACCCTGATGGACCAGCAGGCGCTGATATCGAGTTTCCTAACCGTTTACCTGGGCAGGGTCGATGGCAGCTTCAGCGTACGCCCGGATGCAAAGATGCCTGACGGCTACGACCCCCGCACACGCCCCTGGTACAAGGATGGCATGAGTGCCAGCGGCACCCTGCTGACCGAACCCTACATCGACATGACCACCAACAAGATGGTCATCGGCATCCTCGACAAGGTGGCCGATTCGGTGGGCGTGGTCGGGGGTGACCTGGCGCTGGACGGCCTGGCGCAAATCATCAACTCGCTGAATTTCGGCGGCATGGGCTATGCCTTCCTGGTAAATGACCAAGGCAAGATCCTGGTGCACCCGGATCAAGGCCTGGTGATGAAATCATTGTCAGACCTGTTCCCTGAGCGCACACCAAAGCTCACGTCCGAGCTCACCGAAGTGCAAAGTGACGGCCAGGCCCGCCTGCTGACGTTCACACCGGTGACCGGCTTGCCTTCGGCCAATTGGTACATCGGCCTGTCGGTGGACAAGGACAAGGCCTTCGCGATGCTCAGCACATTCCGCACCTCCGCCGTGATTGCCACCGTGGTGGCCGTGGTGATCATCATCGCCCTGCTGGGGCTGCTGATCCGTGTGCTGATGCAGCCGCTGCACACCATGACACGGGCCATGGAGGACATCGCCGAGGGTGAAGGCGACCTTACCAAGCGCCTGCGCATCCACCACCACGACGAGTTCGGCATCCTGGGCAACGCCTTCAACCGCTTCGTCGAGCGTATCCACGGCTCGATCCGTGAAGTGTCCTCGGCCACCGAGCAGGTGAACGAAGTCGCGTTGCGTGTCATCAGTGCGTCCAACTCGTCGATGACCAATTCCGACGAACAGTCCAACCGCACCAACAGCGTGGCGGCCGCCATCAACGAGCTGGGCGCTGCCGCCCAGGAGATCGCCGGCAATGCGGCGCAGGCGTCCCAGCACGCAAGCTCTGCAAGGCGCCTGGCAGAAGAAGGCCAGCAGGTGGTCGATCGCAACATCGCCGCCATGAACCGTCTTTCCGACTTGATCGTAACGTCCAGCGCCCACATCGAGACGCTCAACAGCAAGACCGTCAACATCGGCCAGATTCTCGAAGTGATCACCAGCATCTCCCAGCAGACCAACCTGCTGGCGCTCAACGCCGCCATCGAGGCCGCGCGCGCCGGTGAAGCAGGTCGTGGTTTCGCAGTGGTGGCCGACGAGGTGCGCAACCTGGCCCATCGCACCCAGGAATCCGCGCAGCAGGTCCAGGGCATGATCGAGGAGCTGCAAGTGGGTGCCCGCGAGTCGGTCGAAACCATGGACCAGAGCCAGCGCCACAGCCTGGACAGCGTGCAGATCGCCAACCAGGCAGGTGAGCGGCTGGACAGTGTCACCGTGCGCATTGGCGAAATCGATGGCATGAACCAGTCCGTGGCCACGGCCACCGAAGAGCAGACGGCCGTGGTCGAAGCCATCAACATGGATATCAACGAAATCAACATGCTCAACCAGGAAGGCGTCGAAAACCTGCAGGCGACGCTGCGTGCCTGTTCTGACCTGGAGCAGCAGGCCAGCCGCCTGAAACACCTGGTCGGCACCTTCCGTATCTGAAGCCGGCCCAGCCCCGGCACCGACCCACCGAGCGCTATTGCCTAGCGCTCGGCTGCCGGGCGGCCAACCGCACAAGCTGATCGAACAAACTACCCTTCTGAAAGGTCAACTTCATGGCATGTCAACGCCGGTTTCGTTACCGCGCGATGACAGACCCGAAAGACGATCCCGGAGGGATGCAGATCGTGCACATTGCCGACATCACCATGTTCTACGCCCCGGCCAGCGGCGGCGTACGCACTTACCTTGATGCCAAACACCACCGCCTGGATGCCGTGCAAGGTGTCCGTCACAGCCTGTTGATCCCCGGCGCCAGCGCTCGGCATGAAGGTGGTGTCTATCATGTGCCTGCACTACCCCTGCCCTTTGGCAAAGGCTACCGCTTTCCGGTGCGCCTGGCGCCATGGTGCAACACGCTGCGCACGCTAAAGCCAGACCTGATCGAAGTCGGCGACCCGTATCTGACCGCCTGGGCGGCGCTGGAAGCTCGCCGTCAGCTGGACGTGCCGGTCATTGGCTTCTATCACTCCGACCTGCCGCTGTTAGTGAGCAACCGTATGGGCAATTGGTTCACGCCCAACGTCGAGGCTTATGTCAGCAAGTTGTATGGCAATTTCGACCGGGTGCTCGCACCGAGCAAGGTCATGGCAGACAAACTCCGTCGCCTGGGAGTACGTGATGTCCACGTGCAGCCACTGGGCGTGGACCTGGAAACCTTCAATCCTGCACGCCGCGATCCACAGGTGCGAGCCGAACTGGGCATCGCCGACACCTGCCGGTTGCTGATCTATGCAGGCCGTGGCTCACGGGAGAAGAACCTGCCCGTTCTGCTTGAGTGCATGCGGCAGTTGGGGCGCGGTTATCACCTGCTGCTGGTGGGGTCCAACATGCCCGCCAATGTGCCCGACAACGTCAGCGTGATCGGCCAGTTCTGCCCACCTGACCAGGTGGCTCGCCTGATGGCCAGCGCCGACCTGTTGGTGCATGCCGGCGACCAGGAAACGTTCGGCCTGGTCATCCTTGAAGCCATGGCCAGTGGTACGCCCGTGGTTGCAGTGCGTGCCGGCGCCTTCGGCGAAATCGTCAACGACCAGTGCGGTCGCTTGTGCCAACCCAACGACGCCAGGGCAATGGCCCTGGCCGTGCGCGAGGCGTTCGAAGCGGGTGCGCGCAAGCTCGGTGCCCAGGCCAGGCGGCATGTAGAGCAGCATTACTCATGGGACAACGTGGTCAACGGCCTGCTTGAGCATTACCAGGCCGTACTGGGCCACCAACAGCAGGTGCGGGCACATGCTTGAGGCCTGTCTCCGTTCCCGCAGCGTGATGCTGGTGCTGCATGACGTGGCCCCAGAGACCTGGCCAGACTACGAGCCGTTCGTGCAGGCGGTCGATGCATTGGGTAACGTGCCCATGACTTGGCTGGTGGTACCCGATTTTCATCGACGTAACCTGCTGACTCAGTCTCCCGGCTTTTGCCAGTTGCTTGATCGCCGTCTGGCCGCGGGTGACGAGCTGGCCCTGCACGGTTATGCCCATGCCGATGAAGGTCCCACGCCGCGCACGCCCCTGGACTACTTCATGCGGCGGATTTATACCCATGAAGGCGAGTTCTACGCGCTGGACGAACACCAGGCCATCGCCCGACTACAAGACGGCCTGGCGCTGTTCGACCGTCAAGGCTGGCCCGTGGCAGGCTTCGTGGCCCCCGCCTGGTTGATGAGCCAGGGCACGCGACAAGCACTGCGCCAACTGCCGCTGAAGTACACCAGCACCCCGCAGCACCTCTATCGCCTGCCGGACTTTACCGCCATCGATGCACCCGGTCTGGTCTGGAGCGCGCGCAGCGCCTGGCGCCGTGGAGTGTCGCGGGTGCTCAGTGACTGGCAATGTCGACGTTGGCAAGGCGCCAACACCCTGCGCCTCGGGCTGCATCCGGTGGACATGCGCCATCGCTACTCACGGGACTACTGGTTGCGCACCCTTGAAAAACTGATCGAAGACGGGCGTGAACCCTTGACCAAATCAGCCTGGCTGGAGCGGCAGGTGGCAGCGTGAACCGCTGGCTGCTGCTGGGCTTGGCGCTGTTGGGCGCAGCGTTGGTGCCTGCACTGTTGGGCGGCAGCGAACTGCTGCCCAAGCTGAGCCGTTTCGATCCGCAGCTGCTCATGACGTTGGTGGGCATGATCCTGCTGTGCTGGGTGATCAACGCCTGCCGGATGCGCCTGCTGCTGGGCGATCAGGCAGCGCGTGTATCGCGGGTGCGCACATTGGGTGTGGTCATGGCCACCGAGTTCGCCATCTGTACCACTCCAGGTGGCGGCGGCGGCCCCTTGACCCTGATGGCCTTGCTGGCCCGCGAGGGCATCAGTGCAGCCCGCAGCGGCGCGGTGTTCGCGATGGATCAGCTCAATGACTTGGTGTTTTTCTTCTGCGCCATGCTGGCGATCGCAGGCTATGCGTTGTTTCATAGCCTTGGGCGCAGCCAGGAAAGCATGTTGCTGGGCAGTGCAGCACTGCTGTGCGCGGCGCTGGCAGGCGTGGTGATGTTGCTGCGCTACCGGCGCAAGGTGATGCGTCTGAACGGCCGACTGTTGCAGCGCCTGGGCACCAGCGCACCGCGTAAACGACGCTGGGCACGCAAGCTGCTTCGTTTCGTGCAGGCCTTGGCGCAAACCTGGCAGCTGCCCAAGCGCACTTTGTTTCTGGTGTTCAGCCTGACATGCGTCCATTGGGGGCTGCGCTTTAGCGTGCTGTATCTAGTGGTCAGGGGCTTGGGCGTGGAGCTGGCCTGGATCCCCAGTTTCCTGGTCCAGATGCTATCGCTCAGCGCCGGTCAGTTCAGCATGATGCCCGGCGGCGCAGGCGCTGCCGAGCTGACCTCGGCCAGCCTGCTGACACCCATGGTGGGCAGCTCGACGGCGGCGGCAGCGATCCTGATCTGGCGTGCCATCACTTACTACCTGTATCTGCTCGCCGGAGGGCCGGTGTTCGTGTGCCTGCTGGCGCGTCCGCTGCTGGAGCGCTGGCGCCGTCAGGTGGGTTGAGCGCTTGCCAAAGCGCCGCGGCACCGGGGAAGTCGGTACCGTCGGTGTCCTGCAAGGCGTCGAGATCGTAGCGGGCCAGGCAACCCTGACCCACTACAGGGGGAGGTGAGGCTGTAGGTGTACCGCGCCGTCCCATGGGTCGATCCTCAGGTTGCTCAACAGGTCTGGGAGTAGCCCTGCGATCAGTCGAACACCACTGTCTTGTTGCCGTGCACCAGAACCCGATCTTCCAGGTGATAGCGCAGGCCGCGGGCCAGCACCATTTTTTCCACGTCGCGCCCGAAGCGGACCATGTCCTCGATGCTGTCGGCGTGGGTAACCCGCACCACGTCCTGCTCGATGATAGGGCCGGCGTCCAGCTCTTCGGTCACATAGTGGCAAGTCGCGCCGATCAGTTTCACGCCACGCAGCGCCGCCTGGTGGTACGGTTTGGCGCCGACGAACGATGGCAGGAAGCTATGGTGAATGTTGATCACCTTCTCAGCATAGTCCTGGCAGAGTTGCGGCGGCAGAATTTGCATGTACCGCGCCAGCACGACCACATCGGCTGCATGTTCCTGCACCAGGCGTGACACTTCGGCAAACGCCGGGGCCTTGTCCTTGGGGTCTACTGGAACATGGAAAAACGGAATACCGTGCCACTCGACCATACTGCGCAGGTCATTGTGGTTGGAAATGACGCAGGGAATGTCGCAATCGAGCTCATCGCTGTGCCAGCGGTGCAGCAGGTCAGCCAGGCAATGGGATTCACGGCTGGCCATCAACACGACCCGCTTCTTCTGGGCAGAATCGGTCACGCGCCAGGTCATGGAGAACTCTTCGGCGATGGGCGCGAACGCTTCGCGAAAAGCCTCGATGCCGAAGGGCAGCGACTCGGCGCGAATTTCATGACGCATGAAGAACCAGCCAGTCTGCTCGTCGGAGTGATGGCTGGCTTCGGTGATCCAGCCGTTGTACAAGGCCAGGAAATTACTGACTTTCGCCACGATGCCGACACGGTCGGGGCAAGCGATCACCAGACGGTAGGTGCGCATGAATAAGACTCCAGAACTCGCAAAGGCGCTCATTCTAGCGGCACGCTGAGAAAAACGCAGTAATGATTGCGACGTGCTGCATAGGGCCGTTGGGCCTACGCGTTGGGAATCTTCTGACAAGATTTATGGATGAAACGGCAACCTAGGTAAATTTTTGTTCACTTGGAGAAATACTGTCACAGCTTAACCAACTGTTAATACATCAATCATATGTTTACTTGCGAGAGTTGCCTGTTTACTATTGCTCCACACATTCCCGAACACGCATTAAGGAACACTCCATGTCCCTGATCAACGAGTACCGTGCCACCGAAGAAGCCATCAAGGAACTTCAGGCCCGCCTGGCCAACCTGTCTCAGGATGACAAGCTGAAAAAAGAACTGGAGTTCGAAGGCAAACTGCGCACCCTGATGGGCGAATATTCCAAATCGCTGCGTGACATCATTGCCCTGCTCGACCCTGATGCCAAGATGAGCAAACTGCCGCGTGGCGCCGTGAAAACCACTGGCACTAAACGCGCGCGCAAGGTCAAGCAATACAAGAACCCGCACAACGGTGAAGTCATCGAAACCAAAGGTGGCAACCACAAAACCCTGAAAGAGTGGAAAGCTCAATGGGGCGGTGACGAGGTAGAAAGCTGGGCCACCCTGCTGGACTGATTGTCCGTTGCCCGCTATTTGATATTCGTAAAGAAAACGCCGGTTAATAACCGGCGTTTTTTTATGGGTTTCAATTGACGGCGAACCGCGTTTGCAACGCGTTGGCATGCAGTTGCCAGGCAGTCAGCACTTGCCGCCCTGCTTCATCCGCTTCAGGCCAGGCTACGGCCAGGGCCTGGGCGAAATCACCCAAGGTATTGGGCGCACCCCAGCGGGGGTCAGCCAGACGCTGCCTACAAAAATCCTGCCATCGCGCCCGCTCTTCAGCGTTCAAGGTGTCCGGAAAGTTACGCGCACGGTAGCGAAAGAGTAGTTCGGGCAGGCGTGGATCATCGAACATCCACTGCCCGGCGCCCAACTGCGCGGGCGCCAGCGAACGCACTTGATCGCATAGCCGCCGGTCACGCTGGCCGAGAAACCGCTCATACAATTGCTGCTCAGGATCTTCACTGGCCGCAAAACCGTCTTGTGTATAAATAAGCGCCAGTTTTTCCTGCCATTGATCCTGTTGACGGGCCAATGCCTCTGCGCGCCGTTGTGACGTATCCAGGTCGATCCCAAGACGCGCTTGATCGGCTGGTCGTATTACAGAAAGGGGCGCGACCACCGGACAGCGGTTGATCTGAATGAGTTTGAGCGGTACGGGCAGCTCGCCTTCGCCAAGTGTTTCCCGACGGGTATAGAGCCGCTGGCGTAAAGTTTCAGCATTTTCCTCAATCAGCGGCAGGGTTTGCTGATGCAGATCGCAAACAATCAATGCATTGCGGTTCTTAGGGTGCCAGGCCAATGGCAACACGATGCCCAGGTAATGACGCGCGGCACTGAAGCGCCCGGAAATATGCACCATCGGCTGTAGCAACCGTATTTGCTCCATGACCTTATGCTTGCTGCGAAGCTGAAACAACCAGTCGTACAACTTGGGCTGCTTCTCGCGTATCAGCCGAGCAAGGGCAATGGTCGCCCGAACATCGGACAGCGCTTCGTGTGCATGGCCATGCTCGATGCCATTGGCCTTGCTCAACAACTCAAGGCGCAGACTTGTGCGCCCGTCCTGCTGGGGCCATTGGATGCCATCGGGCCGCAAGGCGCACGCGGCTCTAACGACATCGATCAAGTCCCAGCGGCTGTTGCCGCCCTGCCATTCGCGGGCGTAAGGGTCGAAGAAGTTGCGGTAGAGGCTGTAGCGGGTGACCTCGTCGTCGAAACGCAGCGTGTTGTAGCCGGCGCCACAGGTGCCGGGTTGTGCCAGCTCGGCGTGCACCCGCGCCATGAACTCGGCCTCGCCGAGGCCTTTTTCGGCCAACTGTTGCGGCGTGACGCCCGTCACCAGGCAGGCAGCAGGGTGCGGCAGAATATCGTCCGATAGGCGGCAATAGAGGTTGACCGGATCGTCGATTTCATTGAGGTCAAGGTCAGTACGTACCCCTGCCATCTGCACGGGCCGGTCGCAGCGCGGGTTGATACCAGTGGTTTCGTAGTCATGCCAGAAGATGCTTGAGGTCACAGGGCCGTCCTGTTGCAGGGTCGCCCTGATTCTAACGCGTTGAGCCGGGCCTGACGTCGAGCCGATGAAGCTACCTGGGGCCAGTAGGGGGTGCTATGCAGCCCCTATTGGCGCGGGCCAGTCCCATGGGCAGGCATCAGCGCTCGGCAATACCGACCTGTCAAACCGAGGTAGAGGAAGCGCGAAAACTGAAGTACTCCTGCAGGGAGCGTACAAAGTCATCGTATTCGCGAGGGGCCTGCAACAACATGAAACCCGAATCGTAATACCCAGGGGTCTGGTCCTCGCGGCACCACAGGCAACTGGCCGTAAGGTTGACGAACTGATGCCCACCCCCCGTCAACGGCAGGCGCAACTGCAATTCGTAATCGGGGCCCACCATGACCGGCAGTTCGCTGATCAGCATCATGCCGTTTTCGGAGGCGTTGCCGAGCTGGCCCATCTCCTGGCCGTTGAAGCGATTGAACACTTTCAGGACAAAGGGCAGCTGGTGGCGGTCGATAAGTCGTTTATTGAATAGCGTCAAGGTCAGTCCGTCCGCGATGCCAGGAATGCCTGGTACTGGCGGTTGTTGTATCAGTTGAGTTACAGGTTAGCGCACGCTGCGACAAATCTCCCTGTCAATACAACACACCTTGGCATTAGCGCCAAGGTACGCTCGTCGCTGGCCTGGTCACGGCCGGTTCACCGCCGCGGTAGTGGCCGAGTTTCTCCAGTGTTTGCAGGCGCGCCTGGGCACGGTAGGCATATTCATTGCCCGGATAGCGCTGGATCAGGTACTGGTAGGTCTGTGCGGCATCCACATACAACGCTTGCCGCTCCAGGCACTGCCCACGCAGCAACGCGACTTCCGGGTGGATGAACGGCCGGGCGCGGCTGGTACGATCGACCTGGGACAGCTCCAGCATTACCCGCTGGCAATCACCCCGGTCATAAGCGCGGTAGGCATTGTTGAGATGGTGGTCCATGGACCAGCGGGTACACCCGACGGCACTGGCCGCGAGGGCTAAAACGATCAGCATGCGCATGGGACTCTCCTTTGCTGAACAGCATATCGGCCGCCCGATCGGATTCTTCAACGATCGGCACATACCGCGTGCACTTGCCCGACACACGCCAGCCAACAAATGTGTGCGACTGTCACCTGCACAGTTTTCCAAAACCAGGTAGTGCAACCTAACGATGACTACAGCTCGATTCAGGAGTAGCCTCTCGCTGCGCTTCACTATAGGAGTCTGTGCATGACCATCCGCCGTACCAAAATCGTCGCCACCCTTGGCCCCGCCAGCAATTCGCCGGAAGTGATCGAACAGTTGATCCTCGCCGGCCTGGACGTGGCTCGCCTGAACTTCTCTCATGGCACTCCGGACGAGCACAAGGCACGCGCCCGCCTGATCCGTGAAATCGCTGCCAAGAATGGCCGTCACGTGGCCTTGCTCGGCGACCTGCAGGGTCCGAAGATCCGCATCGCCAAGTTCGCCAACAAGCGCATCGAACTGAAAGTCGGTGACACCTTCACCTTCTCGACCGCTCATCCGCTGACAGAAGGCAACCAGGACATCGTCGGTATCGACTACCCCGACCTGGTCAAGGACTGTGGCGTTGGCGACGAACTGCTGCTCGACGATGGCCGCGTGGTCATGCGCGTCGAAACCGCCACCGCCGACGCCCTGCACTGCGTGGTGATCATCGGTGGCCCGCTGTCGGACCACAAGGGCATCAACCGCAAAGGTGGCGGTCTGACTGCACCGGCCCTGACCGAGAAGGACAAGGCCGACATCAAGCTGGCTGCCGAGATGGACCTGGACTACCTGGCCGTGTCCTTCCCGCGTGACGCCAGCGACATGGAATACGCCCGCAAGCTGCGTGACGAGTCCGGTGGCAGCGCCTGGCTGGTGGCCAAGATCGAACGCGCCGAAGCGGTTGCCGACGACGAAACCCTCGACAAGCTCATTGCAGCCTCCGACGCCGTCATGGTTGCCCGTGGTGACCTGGGCGTGGAAATCGGCGACGCCGAGCTGATCGCCATCCAGAAGAAGATCATCCAGCACGCCCGCCGCAACAACAAGGCAGTGATCGTCGCGACCCAGATGATGGAGTCGATGATCCAGAACCCGATGCCGACCCGTGCCGAAGTGTCCGACGTGGCCAACGCCGTGCTCGACAACACCGATGCCGTGATGCTGTCGGCCGAAAGCGCCGCCGGGTCATACCCGATCGAAGCGGTCCAGGCCATGGCGCGCATCTGCCTGGGTGCCGAGAAGCACCCGACCAGCCAGCGCTCCAGCCACCGCCTGCACACCACGTTCGAGCGCTGCGACGAAAGCATCGCCCTGGCAGCCATCTACACGGCCAACCACTTCCCGGGTGTGAAGGCGATCATCGCCCTGACCGAGAGCGGTTATACCCCACTGATCATGTCGCGCCTGCGCTCGCACGTGCCAATTTTCGCCCTGTCTCCGCACCGCGCCACCCAGGCCCGTGCCTCGATGTTCCGCGGTGTTTACCCGATCGATTTCGACCCGGCATCGCTGCCGGCCGACAAGGTCAGCCAGGCCGCCGTGGACGAGCTGCTCAAGCGTGGGCTGGTCGAGCAAGGTGACTGGGTGATCCTCACCAAGGGCGACAGCTACCACACCATCGGTGGGACCAACGGCATGAAGATCCTGCATGTCGGTGATCCGCTGGTCGGCTGATCGGCTGATCGGCTGACGAGCCAGGGTCGCTTCGCGCGCGTTCTCCGTGCGCAAGCGGCCCTGTTCAGGCACCGCAGATACGTCGGCTCAGGCGTGCTCGACAAAGCTGTCTGCAAACACCTGCCCCCTCGGCACCCCAGCGATGAACAGCCGTCGGGCAAAGCGTTCGACGCTGGCGGGCGCGCCGCACAGCAAGGCCAAAGTCTGTCTCGAAGAAGGCCGCAGCGCAGCCAGTGCCTCCTCCAACTGCGCGATCATCACCAATTCCACGTTCACACCTGGCAACTGCTGCAACGGCGCTGCCAAGTAGTGCCCTGCGCGGTCGTGGGCCACGTGCAGCAACCTGACCTCCCCCTGATGGCCTTGGCGCAAGGCTTCGCGCACGATGCCCCACAGCGGTGCAAGCCCGGTACCGGCAGCCAGTAGCCATAACGGTCGGTCCTGCCAGTCAAGGTCGTAATGCAATGCCCCGCCCCTCACCTCGCCAACGCGCAACTCATCGCCCACTTCCAGCGCCCGCGCCCGGTCACAGAATGCACCGGGGTGCTGGCAATCGATATGAAACTCCAGGTAATCATCTTCACCCGGCAGGCTGGCCAGCGAATAGGGCCGCGCCACCCCACTCAACCAGAGCACCGCGTGCTGGCCCGGCTGGTAGCGGACGCTGCGCTCGGTCCGCAGGCGCAACCGCAGCACATCACCGAACCAGTCCAGCTCGCTGACAGTGCCACCTACGCCGTCGCGCAACGGATCGAACACCTCCACGCGCAGGTCTTCGACCACGCGGCACTGGCAAGCCAGGCGCCAGCCCACGGCATGCCTGTCCAGCGCCAGGGCTTCTGGCAGGGCGTCGAGGGGCAACCCGTCCTCACACCGTACCAGGCACGCATGGCAGCTCCCTGCGCGGCAGCTGTAGGGCACCCCGAGCCCTGCCTCGTTCAGGGCATCGAGCAAGTTGGCACCCGTCGGCACCGTCCAACAACGCGTGCCCACCCTAATTTCGGGCATGTTCATTCACCTGTTCAAACCCCTTGTGCCGATGGACGCGACCGAGCGCCCGTCGATTCTAATGCCCTGTCCTGTGCCTAGCAGCAAAAAGGATGCCGGCTACCGGCCAGACCATGGTCCTGACCACTCGCAGGTGTTTCACAGGGGCAGGCGCGCTATACTGCCGCGCCTTTTTTGCGTCGGCAGGCTGTCGGCGCGCCTTTGCAAGGCGTTTCGACAGGCTGGTCGGCTCCGTCGAACGTCTCACTGAATGTTCCCGTCTTTAAGAGGAGCGCGCTGCATGACCGTGATCAAGCAAGACGACCTGATTCAGAGCGTTGCCGACGCCCTGCAATTCATCTCGTACTACCACCCCGTCGATTTCATCCAGGCCATGCACGAGGCCTACCTGCGCGAAGAGTCGCCGGCTGCGCGCGACTCCATCGCCCAGATCCTGATCAACTCGCGCATGTGTGCCACCGGTCACCGGCCTATCTGCCAGGACACCGGCATCGTCACCGTATTCGTGCGCGTGGGTATGGATGTGCGCTGGGACGGCGCCACCCTGAGCGTCGACGACATGATCAACGAAGGTGTGCGCCGCGCCTACAACCTGCCCGAAAACGTGCTGCGCGCATCGATCCTGGCCGACCCGGCCGGTGCCCGCAAGAACACCAAGGACAACACCCCGGCCGTTATCCACTACTCCATCGTCCCCGGCGACAAGGTCGAGGTGGATGTTGCAGCCAAGGGCGGCGGTTCGGAAAACAAGTCCAAGATGGCCATGCTCAACCCGTCCGACTCCATCGTCGACTGGGTACTCAAGACCGTTCCGACCATGGGCGCTGGCTGGTGCCCGCCTGGCATGCTGGGCATCGGTATCGGCGGCACTGCCGAAAAAGCCGCGGTCATGGCCAAGGAAGTGCTCATGGAGTCCATCGACATCCATGAGCTCAAGGCACGCGGCCCGCAGAACCGCCTGGAAGAAATCCGCCTGGAGCTGTTCGAGAAGGTCAATCAACTGGGCATCGGCGCCCAGGGCCTCGGTGGCCTGACCACCGTGCTCGACGTCAAGATCATGGATTACCCGACCCACGCCGCCTCGCTGCCGGTGTGCATGATCCCCAACTGCGCGGCCACTCGTCACGCCCACTTCGTGCTCGACGGCACCGGCCCGGCGGAGCTCGAAGCGCCTTCGCTGGACGCCTACCCCGAGATCGTCTGGGAAGCGGGGCCAAGCGCCCGTCGTGTCAACCTCGACAGCATCACGCCCGAAGAAGTGGCCAGCTGGAAACCGGGTGAAACCATCCTGCTCAACGGCAAGATGCTGACCGGCCGGGACGCAGCCCACAAGCGCATGGTCGAAATGCTCAACCGCGGCGAAGCACTGCCGGTGGATCTCAAGGGCCGCTTCATCTACTACGTCGGCCCGGTCGACCCGGTAGGCGACGAAGTGGTCGGCCCTGCTGGCCCCACCACCGCCACGCGCATGGACAAGTTCACCCGCCAGATCCTGGAGCAGACCGGTCTGCTGGGCATGATCGGCAAGTCCGAGCGCGGCCCGACCGCCATCGAAGCGATCAAGGACAACAAGGCCGTCTACCTGATGGCCGTAGGTGGCGCCGCCTATCTGGTTGCGCAAGCCATCCGCAAGTCCAAGGTCCTGGCCTTTGCCGAGCTGGGTATGGAAGCCATCTACGAGTTCGAGGTCAAGGACATGCCCGTGACCGTGGCCGTGGACAGCAACGGTGAGTCGGTGCACATCACAGGCCCCGCCTTGTGGCAGAGCAAGATTGCCCAGAGCCTGGCCGTCGAAGTGAAGTAACCCATGGCAACAGCGGGCGGCGCTTTCACGGGCCGCTCGCGTGCGCAGCCCAACCTGCGGCGGCGGACCTTGATGCCAGGGCTCGCCGCCGTTGCGTTTAAAGACGTTCGAATTGTTCGGGCCAGTCCCTGCGGGTAAATACCTGCCCCTGCTGCCTGACCCGGCGCACGGCCTCCAGGTCCAGATCGCACACCAGCCAACGGCTGCACTGCGGGTCGAGTGATTCGCTCAGTGCCATTACCCCATCCCCCGGCATGCCACGATCAGGCGGCACGAACAGCCCTGCCCGGCCTAGGTTCTCGTCCAATGCCGGCGACCAGGGTGCCAGCCCCACGGTCGGGCTCTGCAACACGGCCAGCTGGTTCTCCAAGGCGCGTGCCTGAGCCCCGATCCGTACACGGTGATAGCCGGCTTCGGTGTCGGTGCAGCTGGGCGCCAGGATCAGGTCGGCCCCACGCTCTGCCAACCGCCGTGCCAAGAGCGGGAACTCATTGTCGTAACAGACCAGGATGCCAAGACGCCCCAGATCGGTGTCGAACACCGTCAGCCCATGGCCTGCGCTAATGTCCCACTGTTCCCGCTCGAAGCGGGTCATCATCAGCTTGTCCTGATGCCCTAGCGCGCCTTGGGGGCCAAACAGCCAGGCGCGGTTGCGGTAGGCGCCGTCGCTGTCCAGTACCGGAAGCGTGCCTGGTTGCAGGTAGATGCCCCAACGCTTGGCCAGGCCTGCACACAGGGCCTTCCACGGCTCGATCAAAGGCTGGATGCCTGCAATGGAAGCCTTCAGGTCCCCCCGCTGCTCGGGTGTCAGCTGCCCGCTGAGCACCAGCCCTGCATATTCGGGCAGCAGCAGCAGGCGCGCGCCCGCCTCCACCGCCTCTGCACACAAGCCCTGCAGGTGGTCGGCATAAGCCTCCCAGGTTTCGTGCAGCTCAATGGCGTATTGGCAGGCCGCGACACGGATCAAAGGGGCAGTTCCTTGAGCCAGAACGACATCAGCTTGTCCGAGCTTTCCTGCTCGTCCAGGTCGCGCCAGGCATACCGGGTACGCAGGGACGGGTCATGGAGAAAACCGCGGTTGCGCCAGAACCCATGCAAGGGCTTGTAGTCGGCCGGGCGGCGCGGATGTACACCGGGCCGCTCCACGGCGCAGAACGCGCAGTAATCGAACTCGGCCAATTTGTGGGCATAGGATTCGCGTTCGATGAAAAAGCGTACCCCAAGCCCCTGCCCTCGGTATGGCGGCAGAACCACGGACTCGCCGAAATAGTAGACGCTGGCCGGGTCGCGGCCCTGGGCCACGAACGGCTCCTGGAACTCGGGCGCAACGTCGACCAGGGGCAGGCCCGTGGAGGCGCCCACTACCTTGTCCTCATCCATGGCCAGCACCACCAGGCTGCGTCCGGAACGGGCATAGGCGGCCAGGTAGTCGGCTTCGTACTCGGGCGAGCCATCGTAGAGGTAGGGGAACTCGCGGAACACAGTCAGGCGCAGACGAGCGAGGTCATCGATATAGGGCGCGATGGCGGCGCCGTGCAGTAGGCGTATTTGCATGCTTGGCGGTCGTTTTGTCGATGTGGATGACGCGCTCGGCTAAGCCGGGCTTGAGGGGAAACCCTATCATCCAGGCCAACGACACGCCTTTTCCCTACACGACAGGTACTGTTCCATGACCGCTACCGAATTGGTAAACGCTTACTACGCCGCGTTCAACACAGGCGACATGCCAGGGTTTCTGGCCCTGCTCAGCGAAGATGTGATTCACGACATCAATCAGGTTGAGCGGCAGATGGGCAAGGCCAGGTTCGCCGCCTTCATGGACAAGATGAACCGCTGTTACCGCGAGCGCCTGGCCGACATCGTGGTGATGCAGAATGCCGACGGCAGTCGCGCGGCGGCGGAATTCACCGTGCACGGGCAATATGTGGCCGATGACGAAGGCCTGCCTGCGGCCACCGGCCAGACCTATGTCCTGCCGGCCGGCGCGTTCTTCTATATCCATTGCGGCAAGATCGCCCGCGTAACCAACTACTACAACCTCAACGATTGGGTCGAACAAGTCGGCTGACCCACGGGCTGGGCGGCCTGATGAATCAGAGGATACGGGTGCCCAACACCTTCAAAAACGCCGCCAACCACGCAGGGTGAGCCGGCCAGGCGGGCGCAGTGACCAGGTTGCCGTCCACATGGGCCTGGTCCACCGCAATGTCGATATAGGTGCCGCCGGCCAGGCGCACCTCGGGCGCGCAGGCCGGGTACGCACTGCACTCCCGGCCTTTGAGCACCCCGGCAGCGGCTAGCAACTGGGCGCCGTGACACACGGCAGCGATGGGCTTGCCTGCCTGGTCGAACGCTCGCACCAGGTCGAGCACTTTCTCGTTAAGGCGCAGGTATTCCGGGGCACGCCCGCCCGGGATTACCAGTGCATCGTAACTTTCGGCGCGGGCCCGGACGAAGTCCTGGTTCAGGGCAAACTGGTGCCCCGGCTTTTCACTGTAGGTCTGGTCGCCTTCGAAGTCGTGGATAGCCGTGCGCACGGTCTGGCCCGCCACCTTTTCCGGGCACACGGCGTGCACGGTATGCCCGACCATGCCCAGCGCCTGGAAGGGCACCATGACCTCGTAGTCCTCGACGTAATCGCCCACCAGCATGAGTATCTTCTTAGCCGTCATCGCATCCATTCCCTCGATTGCCTGTGAACCGTCATTGCACGATAGCTGCGCTCAGTCGCGCCGGTCGAGCACGTTGGCCACCAACCGGTCCAGCCATCCCCAGATGCGCTGTTTGACCCGTCGCCAGAACGGCCTGGCGTTCCAATGCGCCAGGTCAACTTCCTCGCTCAGGGCAAAATCGCGTTCGAAACTTTCGACCACCGCGCTCGTCAGCGGCAGGTCCAACGCTTCTATATTGGCCTCCAGATTGAAGCGCAGGTTCCAATGGTCGAAGTTGCAGGAGCCGATGCTGACCCAATCGTCCACCACCACCATCTTCAGGTGCAGAAAGCACGGCTGATACTCGAAAATACGCACGCCAGCGCGCAGCAGGCGTGGATAGTACCGGTGACCGGCATACCGTACCGAAGGGTGATCGGTGCGCGGGCCGGTGAGCAGCAACCGCACATCGACGCCCTTGCCAGCTGCGCGGCGCAGCGAGCGACGCACGCTCCAGGTCGGCAGAAAGTAAGGCGTGGCCAGCCAAATGCGCTGCTTGCCGATGTTGAGGGCACGTACCAACGAATGCAGGATGTCCTGATGCTGGCGGGCGTCGGCATAGGCCACCCGGCCCATGCCCTGCCCTTGCGCGGGCACCTTGGGCAGACGCGGCAGGCCGAAGCCCTCGGCAGGGCGCCAGGCCGTGCGGCGATGGTTGGCCTGCCACTGGCGATCGAACAGCAATTGCCAGTCGCTCACCACCGGGCCTTGCATCAGCACCATCACCTCGTGCCATTCGCTGCTGGGCTGGCCCGGTTGCCAGAACTCATCGGTAACCCCGGTACCGCCCACCACCGCCCACTGCTCGTCGACCACCAGCAACTTGCGATGGTCGCGGTACAGATTGCGCAGCCCGCGTCTCCAGTGCAGCCGGTTGTACCAGCGCAGATACACGCCGGCATCCACCAGACGTTGTCGCAGCTTGGCGCTCAAGGCCAGCGACCCGTAATAATCGAACAGGCAGCGCACCCGCACCCCGCGGTGGGCCGTCTGTTCCAGCACCTGGACCACAGCCTCGGCGCAGGCCCCGGACTCGACCAGGTACAGTTCCAGGTCGACCTGCTTCTGGGCATGTTCAATGGCCGACAGCATACGGGGGAAGAATTGTGGCCCATCGATCAGCAGCTCGAACTGGTTGCCATCCCGCCAGGGGAAGACCGGGCCCGGCATGTCAGCGCGCAGTGAAGATCAGTACCGCATTGACCGGTACGGACGGGTTGATGGCCGTAAGGTTGGCGAACTTGCGCAGGGCTTGCAGCCCCGGCATCAGGCCGAAATCCTCGGCGCGCAGCACCAGGGGCTCCAGGGTGACGACCTGGAACCGACGCTCGTCCAGGCGAGTGGCCAACAGCAAGGCGTCGTAGCGATGGGACTGACCGTGCAGCGTTACCGTCAGCGGTAGGCGCAATTCGATCTGCGCACCGTTGGCCAGGTCGTTGATCGGGCGCAGATCCAGTTGCGCCTGCACGGTCGCTTCGGCAAACCGTGCGACGTCGAACAACGCGTCACGCATGCGCTCATCACGCAGCGGGACGCCGCTGCTGACCGAATCCATCTCGATACGAAGGCTCGCGGCGCCCTTGCGGTCCACCGTGCCATGCAGCACCAGGAAGCGGTGCACCTGCGCCGCTTCGCCATTGGTGCCGGTGATGAACGACAGGCGAGACGACTCGCCGTCAAGGTGCCAATTGGCATGTGCAGGCAGGCACAACGCAAGCAGCAGTGCAGGCCATAGGCGGAGTGACTTGAGCATGAGGGGTCTCGAAAATGCAGGCGACTCACCTTACCGCGCAGGTCTTTGGCACAGCAAGCGCCAGCACGTTCGCCGCCACGCCCAACCGGCGGGTCATGCAAGCATCATCGAACCTTCATCGCCATGACATCCCGTGTTTCTAGCCTGAACGCGCACATAAAAGCCTACCGGCCACCCTTGCATGGCTGGTTTTATGGAGACTCGTAATGACGCGAATCGCTCATGTTGCCGACACCTGCACCGGACACCGCCTGCACGCCGAGCGCCTGATGGGTCACGCCGCGTTGCAGGAGGCTCAGGCCCTGCGCTATCAGGTCTTCAGCGAAGCGTTCGACGCAAGGTTCAAGGGTGCCGAGCACGGCCTGGACCAGGACGAATTTGACCCGCACTGCCGCCATATCGGCGTACGCGATGTCACCAGCGGACGGCTGGTGGCCACCACGCGACTGCTCGACCACGAGGCGGCCAGCAACCTGGGCCGCTTCTACAGCGAGGAGGGGTTCAGCCTGCAAGGGCTGCTGCAACTCCAGGGCCCTATCCTGGAAGTGGGTCGTACCTGTGTGGCCGCGCCGTACCGCAACGGGGGCACCATTGCCACGCTCTGGAGCGAGCTGGCCGACGTACTCAACGAAGGCGGTTATCGCTACCTGATGGGTTGCGCCAGCATCTCGATGCAGGACGGCGGGGTGCAGGCGCATGCCGTCATGCAACGCCTGCGCGAACGCCACCTGTGCACCCAGGACCTGCGTGCCGAACCCCGCAATCCGCTGCCGCCGCTGACGTTGCCGGATAACGTGAGCGCCCAGATGCCGGCCTTGCTCAAGGCCTACATGCGCCTGGGCGCCAAGGTCTGTGGCGAACCGTGCTGGGATGAAGACTTCCAGGTCGCCGATGTGTTCATCCTGCTCAAGCGCGAGGCGCTGTGCCCGCGCTACGCCCGTCATTTCAAGGCCGCTGTGTGAGGGACCGTCTACGGCAGGTGGGGCGCCTGGTTCACCTGCTGCTGGTGGTGGTGCTGGGGCTGCTGATGGCCAGCCTGCTTGTCATCGGGATGCACCTTGGCATCAAAACCTCGCTCGAACGCCGGCAACGCTGGACCCGGCTGTTCATGCGGCGCCTGGTAGCAGCACTGCCCTTCGAAGTCTGCGTGACGGGCAAGCTGCCGAGCACGCCCATGCTGTGGGTCGGCAACCATGTGTCCTGGACCGATATTCCCCTGCTGGGCATGCTGGCGCCTGTGTCGTTTCTGTCCAAGGCAGAGGTCCGGCACTGGCCGCTTGCCGGGTGGCTGGCCGAGCAGGCAGGCACCCTGTTCATCAGGCGCGGCGCCGGCGATGGCCAGCAGCTACGCGTGCAGATCGGCCAGCAGTTGGTCACAGGCCACCCCCTGCTGCTGTTCCCCGAAGGCACGACCACCGACGGGCACCAGCTCAGGACCTTCCATGGGCGCCTGTTGGCGGCAGCCATCGACCAGGGCGTCGCCGTGCAACCGGTGGCAATCCAATACCAGCGGCGGGGCCAGATCGACCCCTTGGCGCCCTTCGTGGGGGATGACGATCTAGTGTCACACCTGCTGCGGTTGCTGGCACAACCTCGCGGCCAAGTGCGCATTCACCTGCTCGATCCACTGACAAGTCATGGCAAGGGCCGCACGCTGCTGGCGCTCCAGGCCCAGCGTTCGATCCATCAGGCGCTCTACGGCACACCAGAGCCACCGGTACTTCACAGGCCGTGTGCGACCGCCACCTGAACGCAGCGCCCCGGCGCCAATCACGCAGCAGATCAGTCAATCAACGAGCGGGCCGGCCTGTGCCCGATGGCTGGCAGCGAAGGCTTGTACCAGGGGGTAGAACGCGCGGAAATCATCGAGCAACGGCACGTACAGGCGATCAAGTTCCTCCATGACCCCTGCCAAGCCTTCAGGCCGTGACAAGCGCCGGGCGATCCCGGCGAACACCTGCTCCAGCGTGGCGAAGTCAGCATAGGAGCCCAGCCAGTCAGACTGCGCCATGGAAGGCGCGATGTGGGCCAACCGGCCCGGCAGCGCGGGCTCGGCCAACAGCACCTGATAGAACCCATGGGTGAACTGACGCAGCGGCTGGTGCCCATATTCAGGCCAGTGGCGCGCCAGGCAATGGTCGAAGAAGACGTCCAGCGCAATCCCCGCAAACCGGCGTCGCACCTGCGTAAAACGCGCCAGGGAGGCCAGCACGACAGGGTGTGCGTCGGTGAAACTGTCGATGTGTCGGTGCAGGCGGATGGACGCCTCGATTTGCGGCGCGAACCGCCCTTCCAGCGAGCCTTTGACGAAGTCCCCGTAGAGGCTGCCCAGCAACTGCTGTGGGGCTGGTCCCCCAAGGTGAAGGTGTGCAAGATAATTCATGGCGCCAGTCTATCACTTGCCTGGAATGCATCGCCGCCGAGCGATATACCGTCTGGCTATCTGTTCGGAACACTTAAAGCTTTGCGACTCCCTTTGACTCTCAGGTATCCGTCATGACCACGCTATTCGATCCAATCACCCTGGGCGACCTGGAACTGCCCAATCGCATCATCATGGCCCCACTCACCCGCTGCCGCGCAGACGCCGGCCGCGTGCCGAACGCACTGATGGCCGAATACTATGTGCAACGTGCCAGTGCCGGCCTGATCATCAGCGAGGCGACCTCGGTCAGCCCCATGGGCGTGGGCTACCCGGACACGCCGGGCATATGGAGCGCTGAACAGGTCAGGGGCTGGACCAACGTCACCAATGCCGTGCATGCCGCTGGCGGCCGAATCTTCTTGCAGCTGTGGCATGTGGGCCGCATTTCCCATCCACGCTACCTCGATGGCCAGTTACCGGTCTCACCCAGCGCCATCCAACCCAAGGGGCACGTGAGTCTGGTTCGCCCGCTCAGCGACTACCCCACGCCTCGGGCGCTGGATACCGAAGAGATCAGCGACATCGTCGAGGCCTTCCGCACGGGCGCCGAAAACGCCAAGGCCGCAGGCTTTGACGGCGTCGAGATTCATGGCGCCAACGGCTATCTGCTCGACCAGTTCCTGCAAAGCAGCACCAACCAGCGTACTGACGCGTACGGCGGCTCGCTGGAAAATCGGGCCCGCCTGCTGCTGGAGATCACCGACGCCGTAGTCCAGGTATGGGGAGCGCAGCGCGTCGGGATGCACCTGGCGCCGCGCGCCGATGCCCACGACATGGGCGATGCCGACCGTGCCCAGACCTTCACGTATGTGGCGCGGGAGTTGGGCAAGCGGGGCATTGCCTTCATCTGCTCACGGGAACGTGAGCGCGACGACAGCCTTGGCCCTGCACTCAAAGCAGCATTTGGCGGCGTCTATATCGTCAACGAAGGTTTCGACAAGGCCAGTGCCAATGCGGCCTTGGCCGATGGCAAGGCTGACGCCGTGGCCTTTGGCGTGCCGTTCATCGCCAACCCGGACCTGCCTGCACGTCTGGCTGGCGATGCGCCATTGAACGAAGCTCACCCGGAAACGTTCTATGGCCAAGGTCCGGTGGGTTACATCGATTACCCACGCCTGTAAGGCCTGAGACAGGGGCCAGGACCCGGCCCCTGTCGTTCCCGGTCACGGCCTGGCGTTGATCTGCTGTTGCAGGTTCTGCAACTGGCTCTGGACGTTGTTCAGGTTACGGGTCATCTGACCACGAAACGCGTCAAACTCCTGCACCGATGCGCCACCGCCGGCCGTGGTGTTGGGGCGATTGTCCAGCTGGCTTTTGAGCACCAGCACATCCTGCTCCAGGCTTTCGATGGCGGCATTGGGGTTACCTTGTTTTTTCAGTGCCGCCACTTCCTCGCTCAGGCTCTTGAGTTGCCAGTCGAGCTTGCCCCCATCGACCTGGCCCGACTTGAGCGCTGCCAACTCGCCGTTCACCGCCTTCAACTGCGCCTGCAACTGCGTTTGCAGTTCGGTCACCGCCCTCTGCTGTTCACGGGTGTCGGCCAGGACCTGCTCCAGGCGCTTGCCAAGGTCCCCGGCCTGGCCCGCCACGCCCGCCTGCTGCTTGCCCTGTTCGGCCAGACTGGCCTGCAACTGGCTGATCTGCTGTTTGAGGGCTTCACTGCCACTGTTGCTGGACGAGGCGCTGGCTTCGACCTTGCCGCTGATCGCCTGCAATCGCCCTGCCGCGTCTTCGCTGATGCGCGCGAAGCTCTCCTGGGTGGCGACCAGTTGCTGCTCCATCAGGGAGATCTGCCGATAGCTCCACCACCCTAGACAACCCAGGGCGATGAACGCGGCCACCAGCATCGCCCACAACGGGCCGGTGCTCGGTGGCCTGGTCGCTTGACGGCGACTGCGCGGGACATGGGCCGCAAGCAACTCATCGTCGTCATCCGGCGTCCCTGCGCGCAAGGCCGGTACATCATCGAAATCATCGCGAGCATCAAAGCGCATGAGCATCCCACCACAGAGGTTGCAAATAAGCGGGATTATAAACCGCGCGCGCAGCCAGGTGATGCCCGACGTCGTGGTGAGCGCTTACCGGCCAGGCGGCTGGTGTTTCCACCAGGTGCAGAATTCGTCCAATGCCGCCCATACGCTAGTGGTGGGCTGGTAGCCCAGGTACTGACTGGCGCGGCTGATGTCCAGGGTAAAATCGCGACTCATCACCTGCATGGCCAGGCGTGACAGCGTAGGCTCGGGCCGCCCCGGCCACAGGGCGCACGCCGCCTCGTTGAGCGCGGCCAGGCCGTAGGCCAGCCCATAGCCTCGGTAGCGGGTGACCTGGGGGAGCTGAAGCTGGCGCAGGACATAGTTGATCACGTCCCATAGTGGCAAGGGCTGGCCATTGCTGATGTTGTATGCTTGCCCAAGCGCGCGCCCGTCAGCGAACACTGCGCTGTACAGCGCTTCGTTCAGGTTGTGAACACTGGTGAAGTCAACTTTGTTCAAGCCGTTGCCAATAATTGCCAGCCTGCCTTTGCGCTGCAGGTGCACCAGCCGCGGCAGCAGGCTCGTATCGCCGGCACCGATGACGAAACGTGGGCGCAGCGCCAACACTTCGAGGCCAAACTCCTGGGCGCCGAAAACCTTCTGTTCGGCAATGAACTTGGTCCTGGCGTAGTGATTGGCAAACCGCCCGGGCACCTGATCCTCGCCAATGGCCATGCGTGAACGGCCATTGAAGTAGATCGACGGCGAAGACAGGTGCACAAGACGACGTACGTGCTCCTTCAGGCAGCCTTCGACGACGTTCTCGGTGACCACCACGTTGCCCTGGGCGAACGTCTGATAGGGCCCCCAGTGCCCCACAGCACCGGCGCAATGCACCACGGTCTCGACGCCCTGGCACAGGCGCCGGGCCAATTCCGCGTCGCCAAGGTCGCCCGGGATGAACTGCGCGCCACGCCGCACCAGGTGCTCCACACCTTCGGCACGCCGCCCACTGACCCGCACATCCAGCCCCCGCTCCAGGGCCAGCCGCGCGAAACGCCCGCCGATGAAGCCACTCGCGCCAGTGACCAGAATTCGCATGTAACACTCCGCCTTGCCTGATGTTCAGAAGCCTTTGACGCCCTTCGGCGCTACAACGGCACCAGCCAGTGGTGGGCGCTGTGGCGCAGGTGTTCGGTCAGCTGTGCCAGCAGTTGCCCGCCGTTACGCCAATGATGCCAGTACAACGGTACATCGATCGGGGTATCGCTGCAGATTTCCACCAATTGGCCGCTCGCCAGTTGCTCGCGGGCCTGCAATTCAGGCACCAGCCCCCATCCCAACCCCGCTTCGGTCATGCGCAAAAAGCCTTCGGAAGAGGGGCACAAATGATGCAAAAAACCGTCCTGCATGCCTAATGAGGCCAAGTAGCGGTGCTGTAGAAAATCGTCGGGGCCGTAGACGATTGCGGGCGTGCGGGCCAGGCGGCGGGCATCGAAGCCTTGGGCAAAATGCTGCTTCATGAAGGCAGGGCTGGCCAATGCCCGATAACGCATTGCCCCCAGGGCCAGGCTGCGGGCGCCGGCCACTGGGCGTTCGCTGCCGCACAGGCAGGCCGCCACGTCACCGGCGCGCATGCGCTTGAGACCTACTTCCTGGTCCTCGACTACCAGATCGGTAAGCACCTTGTGCTCTGCACAGAATTGCCCCACTGCGCCGGCCCACCACGTGGCCAGGCTATCGGCATTGAGCGCGATGCGCAGACGTTCCGGCATGCCCCCTTCTTCGAGCGCGGGTACCTGGCGCTGCAAGTCGCGCTCAAGCAGGCGCACCTGCTGCACATGGTTGAGCAATTGCCGGCCTACCTCCGTCGGGCCAGGCGGAGCAATGCGAACCAGTACCGGCTGCCCCACGCGCGCCTCCAGCAACTTGATGCGCTGCGACACGGCCGATTGAGACAGGCCCAGCACCTGCGCTGCACGCTCGAAGCCGCCTTGCTCGACGACGGCAGCAAGGGCCGCGAGCAACTTGTAGTCGAACATCGATTTTCCTAATGACCGGTGAGCTTTATTGATTTTTCTTATAACCCGCAACTTGTCACACTGGCCAGCATCTTTCGAGGAGTCGTCTTCCATGTGGCAGAGTTATCTCAATGGCCTACTGGTCGCCCTCGGCCTGATCATGGCCATTGGCACGCAGAACGCATTCGTTCTGGCGCAAAGCTTGCGCCGCGAGCATCACTTGCCGGTAGCGGCGCTGTGCATCCTGTGTGATGCCCTGTTGGTCGCCGCAGGTGTGTTCGGTCTTGCCACGGCCTTGGCCCATAATCCGACGCTGCTGAGCGTTGCCCGCTGGGGGGGCGCGGTATTCCTTATCTGGTACGGGATCAAAGCCCTGCGCAGTGCCTTCTCCGACCAGAGCCTGCAGCACCAGCAGGGCCAGGGCATGCGTTCACGGCGGGCCGTGCTGCTCAGTGCCCTGGCGGTCACCTTGCTCAACCCCCACGTCTATCTTGACACTGTGCTGCTGATCGGCTCGCTCGGGGCCCAGCAGACGGCGCCAGGGGCCTACGTGGCGGGGGCTGCCAGCGCCTCGCTGCTATGGTTCTCGACCCTGGCGATCGGGGCGGCATGGTTGGCTCCCTGGCTGGCACGGCCAGGCACCTGGCGTCTGCTGGACCTGATGGTGGCCGTGATGATGTTTGCCGTGGCAGCGCAACTGATCTTCAACTGATCATTCGAGCCCAGGGTGCCAGCGCGTGACGTCCCTGCCCGTCCTGCCTGGAAACGACCGCCACCGGTCGCTGCCCGCCAAGGCACCTGGAACCTCTAATCCCTATGTTTGTTGCGTGGTTATGCGCCAAGGCTTGGTGCTATGATCCAGCCCTTGCGTCGCAAAGAGTACAAACTCGCCGACGCACATAGGGCCGCCCGTGATCGGCCCTGCGCAAACCGCGAACTAGACCTGAATCAGGAGATCTACCATGGCTTTTGAATTGCCGCCGCTGCCCTACGCCCACGATGCCCTGCAGCCGCACATCTCCAAGGAAACCCTGGAGTATCACCACGACAAGCACCACAACACCTATGTCGTGAACCTGAACAACCTGGTACCGGGCACCGAATTCGAAGGCAAGACCCTGGAAGAGATCGTCACCTCTTCGTCGGGTGGCATCTTCAACAACGCCGCTCAAGTGTGGAACCACACCTTCTACTGGAACTGCCTGTCGCCAAACGGCGGCGGCCAGCCGACCGGCGCCCTGGCAGAAGCCATCAACACCGCGTTCGGTTCCTTCGACAAGTTCAAGGAAGAGTTCACCAAGACGTCCGTCGGCACCTTCGGTTCCGGCTGGGGCTGGCTGGTCAAGAAAGCGGATGGTTCCCTGGCGCTGGCCAGCACCATCGGTGCCGGCAACCCGCTGACCAGCGGCGATACCCCGCTGCTGACCTGCGATGTCTGGGAACACGCCTACTACATCGACTACCGCAACCTGCGTCCAAAGTATGTCGAGGCGTTCTGGAACCTGGTCAACTGGGCCTTCGTGGCTGAGCAGTTCGAAGGCAAGACCTTCAAGGCCTGAGTCCAGCACTGTTCTTGAAGCCCGGCCACGTGCCGGGCTTTTTCATGCCTGCTACTGGACGATGCCGCACTTGCTCAGCGGGCATAGCACGCTAACATCAAATTTCCGGTTTCTTGACGACGCCCACTCAAGTTACCCAGGGCTTCAACCGATACACTGCTAATGACCGTCCCGTAGTGAAAGGTCATGATTGATGGCAAAATAATGTCATTTGCATGGATTAAGGAACCTCCATTGAAGCTGGAATTGCGTAACAGCTTGTCGGTCAAGTTGCTCAGGGTCGTGCTCCTGGCGGCGCTAGCGGTCGGCGTCGTGCTCAGCTGTGCGCAAATCGTCTATGACACCTACAAGACCCGCCAGGCCGTCAACAATGACGCCCAGCGCATCCTCGACATGTTCCGCGATCCTTCTACACAGGCGGTCTACAGCCTGGACCGTGAAATGGGCATGCAGGTCATGGAAGGTCTGTTTCAGGACGAGTCGGTGCGAATGGCCTCCATCGGTCACCCCAACGAAACCATGCTGGCAGAAAAGTCCAGGCCGTTGCAGGACATGCCCCTGCGCTGGCTCACCGATCTGATTCTTGGCCAGGAGCGTACCTACACCACGCAGCTGGTAGGCCGGGGGCCCTACAGTGAATATTACGGCGACCTCAACATTACCCTCGACACAGCCGCCTATGGCGAAGATTTTCTGATCAACGCCGTGATCATCTTCATCTCCGGCGTGCTTCGGGCGCTTGCCATGGGGCTGGTGCTGTACCTGGTCTACCACTGGCTGTTGACCAAGCCACTCTCCAAAATCATCGAACACCTCACCCAGATCAATCCAGACCGCCCCAGCCAGCATCAGATCCCACTGATAAAGGGCCATGAGAAGAACGAGCTCGGCCTTTGGGTGAACACCGCCAACCAGTTGCTGGCATCGATCGAACGCAATACCCACCTGCGCCATGAGGCCGAGAACAGTCTGCAGCGCATGGCCCAGTACGACTTCCTCACCGGCCTGCCCAATCGCCAGCAACTGCAGCAGCAACTGGACAAGATCCTGGTGGACGGTGGGCGCCTGCAACATCGGGTGGCCGTGCTCTGTGTAGGCCTTGACGACTTCAAGGGCATCAACGAGCAGTTCACCTATCAGGTAGGCGATCAGCTGCTGCTGGCCCTGGCCGATCGCCTGAGGGCCCACAGCGGACGCTTGGGCGCGCTGGCGCGGCTGGGGGGCGACCAGTTCGCCCTGGTGCAGGCCAACATCGAACAGCCCTACGAAGCGGCAGAGCTTGCACAAAGCATCCTCGATGATCTGGAGGTGCCCTTCGACCTGGACCACCACCAGCAGATCCGCTTGCGCGCCACCATTGGCATCACCCTGTTCCCAGAAGACGGCGACAGCACCGAGAAGCTCCTGCAAAAAGCCGAGCAGACCATGACCTTGGCCAAGGCGCGTTCACGCAATCGCTACCAGTTCTACATCGCCAGCGTGGACACTGAGATGCGTCGACGCCGCGAACTGGAAAAGGACCTGCGTGAGGCCCTGCCACGCAACCAGCTGTACCTGGTCTACCAACCCCAGATCAGCTATCGCGATCATCGCGTTGTAGGTGTCGAGGCGTTGCTGCGCTGGCAGCATCCGGAACTGGGCATGGTGCCGCCCGATCAGTTCATACCGCTGGCCGAGCAGAACGGCAGCATCATCGGGATCGGCGAGTGGGTGCTGGATCAGGCCTGCCGGCAGTTGCGCGAATGGCACGATCTGGGCTTCAGCGAGCTGCGCATGGCGGTCAACCTGTCCACCGTGCAACTTCACCACAGCGAACTGCCGCGGGTGGTGAACAATTTGCTTCAGGCCTATCGCCTGCCTCCGCGCAGCCTGGAACTGGAGGTGACCGAAACCGGCCTGATGGAGGACATCAGTACTGCGGCCCAGCACTTGCTGAGCCTGCGGCGTTCGGGCGCCCTGATCGCCATCGACGACTTCGGTACCGGGTACTCGTCTTTGAGCTACCTCAAGTCCTTGCCCTTGGACAAGATCAAGATCGACAAGAGCTTCGTGCAGGACCTGCTCGATGACGACGATGACGCGACCATCGTGCGCGCCATCATTCAGTTGGGCAAAAGCCTGGGCATGCAGGTCATTGCCGAAGGCGTGGAAACCGCCGAACAGGAAGCCTACATCATTGCCCAAGGCTGCCACGAGGGCCAGGGCTACCACTACAGCAAGCCGCTGTCGGCCCGGGAACTGACCAGCTTCCTCAGGCAGGCCCAGCGTAATCAGGTTTCCGTGCTCTGAATGCACAGGTGACACGCCGTGACCTGCTTTTACATGAATCGCAGGCTGGACCCTTTACAGCAAATGCAAATCTTTCGCATGATGTGTCGGTTCAGCGTGCCATCGCGCACGATTCACCCACGGTCCAACCACACGACGCAGGAAACCAACAATGATTCGAATGCCCCTGGCCTCTGCCAGTCTGCTGGCCATTGCCATCGCTCTCGCCGGTTGCGGTGAAGGCAAGGACGACAAGGCCGCCGCGCCGCAAGCCCAGGCTCCCGCTGCCGCCAGCACCCCTGCAGCAACGCCAGGGGCTGTCGACGAAGCCGCTGCCAAGGCCGTGGTCAAGCACTACGCCGAGATGGTCCATGCCGTGTACAGCGACTCGCTGAGCACCGCCAAGACCCTGCAGGCCGCCGTCGACGCATTCCTCGCCACGCCCAACGATCAGACGCTCAAGGCCGCCAGGGACGCCTGGGTCGCTGCGCGCGTGCCCTACCTGCAAAGCGAAGTGTTCCGCTTCGGCAACACCATCATCGACGACTGGGAAGGCCAGGTGAACGCCTGGCCCCTTGACGAAGGCCTGATCGACTACGTAGACGCCAGCTACGAGCACGCCCTGGGTAACCCGGCAGCCAGCGCCAACATCATCGCCAACACCGAGATCCAGGTGGGCGAAGAGAAAATCGACGTCAAGGACATCACCCCCGAGAAGTTGGCCAGCCTCAACGAGCTGGGCGGCTCCGAAGCCAACGTCGCCACCGGCTACCACGCCATCGAATTCCTGCTGTGGGGCCAGGACCTGAACGGTACCGGCCCAGGTGCGGGTAATCGTCCGGCGTCGGACTACCTCGAAGGCGAGGGCGCCACGGGTGGCCACAACGACCGCCGCCGCGCCTACCTCAAGGCTGTCACCGACCTTCTGGTCGCCGACCTTGACGAGATGGTGGCCAACTGGGCGCCGAACGTTGCGGACAACTATCGCGCCAAGCTCGAAGCCGAGCCTGCCACCGACGGCTTGCGCAAGATGCTGTTCGGCATGGGCAGCCTGTCGCTCGGTGAGCTGGCTGGCGAGCGCATGAAGGTGTCCCTGGAGGCGAACTCGCCCGAGGACGAACACGACTGCTTCAGCGACAACACCCACTACTCGCATTTCTACGATGCCAAGGGCATTCGCAATGTCTACCTGGGCGAGTACACCCGCCCTGATGGTACCAAGCTGACCGGGCCTAGCCTGTCGTCACTGGTGGCCAAGGCCGACCCTGCTGCCGATGCGACCCTGCGGGCAGACCTGGAAGCCACCGAAGCGAAGATCCAGGTGATCGTCGACCACGCCCTCAAAGGCGAGCACTATGACCAACTGATCGCCGCCGACAACGCCGCCGGTAACCAGATCGTGCGTGATGCGATTGCAGCCCTGGTCAAGCAGACCGGTGCCATCGAACAGGCCGCCGGCAAACTGGGCATCGACAACCTGAACCCCGACACAGCCGACCACGAATTCTGATCCCATCTGGCGCGGCACCCGACGCCCGGCCTTGAGCCGGGCGTTTTCATGTCTGCGGCACCGTTTCCTGCTGCCTGGCAGGCCACCCATCGCCCACCCTGCACGCATCATTCAATCGCCAACGGGAGGCAGCCAATGCTGCAGATTCTCGATGTTTGGGGAGAGGGCCGGATCGTGCAGCGCATTGAAGGCACGAACCTGATCACAGGATTTCACAATGCCTACAACCTCAACAAAGCCGGCCAGCGTATCTCCAACGGCCCGTTTGCAGGCGGGCCGATCCCCAACCTGATCCTGGTGTACGAGTACGACGCGCCCAAGTTCCCGATCGACGACCATTCGGTTCCCCATATCACCCTCATGGGCGCGCCGATCACCCACACGGTGGCCGAGGAGATGTGCCGTGTATTGGCAGGGTTAGGCAAGGTCTACCTGTACGACCCCAACGAAACCGACCGACGACTATTCGAAGCCGTGGCCTACGCGCATGGTCTGCAACCTTTGGGTCGCTTCGACCCAGCCGCACTCGAACCGCCCTTCAATGAAATCACATTGCTCGCGGCCTACGTATACCGCGCCCCGAGCGGCCCCCTGCCACGTCCGAGCACTCACCCATAAAGGAGATACACCATGGCCAGCGTTACTTACCTGCGTTCCATTGCCAACAACACGCCTTATACCCTGACACTGATCGATGGAGAGAACCGCAGCCAAAGCCTGGCAATTGGCGCCCAGCACGTCTGGAACGGCTCGCTCGCGGTGCCTTGGATCGGTAAATCCGAAGAGAACTACAAAGCGCTGCGCTTGATTCTGGGGCCAGCTGCAGAGACCAACATCTGGCTTTTTCAGGATTACTGGCAGCCCGCCCACAAGGATGCGGTGAAATACCTGACCGCCTCGTCCATGGAATATGCCAGCGAGGAAGTGATGGAAGTCCCGGGTGATAACCGCGAAGGGGGTAGCAAGAACCTCATCGTCAGCCTGGTCAACCGCCAGTTCAAACTCTTGATGGCCTGAGCACCTGCTCCGACGATTTCATCCAGCAAACGCAAATTGCTCTTATTCAATGATCCTGGGCCTGATAAGCTTGCACGCCGGATTTTCGTTCAGGCCCAGGATTCTGCATGTCCCTGCCGCTGTCCCGACTTGCCCCTCTGCTGCTGGTCTTTGCCCTCGCCGCCTGTGACGACGCCCCGCGTTTCACCCAGGCCGAGCCGGGCGAAGCGCTGTCAGGTGGCAAGACGACCGTGTTGCGCAGTGACCGCAATGCCTATTCGCTGCCCGCCGCCAACCTCTCCCATGAGCGGCGCCTGGACTTTGCAGTAGGCAACAGCTTCTTTCGCAACCCTTGGGTCATCGCCCCCTCCACCACCACGGCGCGCGACGGCCTGGGCCCCTTGTTCAACACCAACGCCTGCCAGAACTGCCATGTGCGCGACGGGCGCGGCCACCCACCCGCGGCAAATGCCAGCAATGCGGTCGGCATGCTCGTGCGCCTGTCGATACCTGACCAACCCTACCTGGCCAAGGTCATCGAACGGCTGGGGGTGGTACCAGAACCTGTATACGGCACCCAGCTTCAGGACATGGCCATCCCTGGCGTAGCGCCTGAAGGCAAGGTGCGCATGACCTACACCGCGCAGACGGTCTCGTTCAAGGATGGCCATCAGGTCGAGCTGCGCATGCCGGCATTGCAGATCACCCAGCTGGGCTACGGGGCTATGCATCCGGACACGCGCTTTTCAGCGCGCGTGGCGCCACCGATGATCGGCCTGGGCCTGCTCGAGGCGATCCCCGAGGCTGACGTATTGGCCAACGAAGACCCGGACGACCGCAATCGCGATGGGATTCGGGGGCGCGCCAACCGCGTGTGGGACGATGCGCTGGGGCGCACGGTTGTCGGCCGCTTTGGGTGGAAAGCGGGCCAGCCCACTGTGAACCAGCAGAATGCGCATGCGTTCGCCGGCGACATGGGCCTGACGACGACATTGCAGCCCAACGACGACTGCACCCAGGCTCAGGTCGAATGCCGCGCCGCGCCCAATGGCGACGGCGTGGCAGGCGAAAAGGAAGTCAGTGACAACATCCTGCGCCTGGTCACCTTCTATACCCGCAACCTGGCCGTGCCGGCCCGTCGGGATGTGGCCAACCCCCAGGTGCTGGCAGGCAAGAACCTGTTCTATGAGGCCGGATGCCAGGGTTGTCATATCCCTCAGTTCACCACCGCCAGCGATGCCGCCGAGCCGGAACTTGCCGGCCAGACCATCCGGCCCTATACCGATCTGCTGCTGCATGACATGGGCCCCGGCCTTGCCGATGAACGAACCGAATTTGCCGCCAACGGCCAGGACTGGCGCACGGCCCCGCTCTGGGGAGTCGGCCTGAGCGAAACGGTCAGCGGTCACTCGCAATTTCTGCATGACGGACGCGCGCGCAACCTGCTCGAAGCGGTGCTGTGGCACGGCGGCGAAGCCCAGGCAGCACGCGATTTCGTCCTTACATTCGATGCCGAGCAGCGCGCTGCCCTGCTGGCGTTTTTGAACTCACTTTAAACATGCACAGGAGCCGGCCATGTTCCGACCCAAACTGTTGTTTACCAGCCTCGCTGCCCTGGCCCTTGGCGCCTGCTCCCCGCAGGATCCGCAGGCCGTCACCTCCGCGGCCATCGCCAAGCAGGTGATCCTGCCCACCTACAGCCGCTGGGTCGAAGCCGACCGCATGCTGGCCGCCAGCGCCCTGGCGTTCTGCGAAGGCAAGGAAACCCTGGAAAAGGCGCGTGCCGATTTCCTCAATGCGCAAAAGGCCTGGGCTGAGCTGCAACCCTTGCTGGTGGGCCCGCTGGCCGAGGGCAACCGTGCATGGCAAGTACAGTTCTGGCCTGACAAGAAGAACCTGGTCGGCCGTCAGGTCGAGCAATTGGTCAATGGGGACAAGCCTGTCGATGCGGCCTCCCTCGCCAAGGCGAGCGTTGTGGTCCGCGGTTTGTCAGCCTATGAGTACATCTTGTTCGACAGCAAGCCGGACATCGCCACGGCCGAGCAGAAGGCTCGTTACTGCCCGATGCTGGTGGCCATCGCCGAGCACCAGAAGGGGCTGGCCGAGGAAATCCTCAAGGGCTGGAACAGCACCGAGGGCATGCTCTCGCAGATGACCAAGTTCCCCAACCAGCGCTACGCCGATTCGCACGAAGCCATCGCCGACCTGCTGCGTGCACAGGTAACCGCTTTGGACTCGCTGAAGAAGAAGCTGGGTGCGCCCATGGGGCGGCAAAGCAAAGGCATCCCACAGCCCCTGCAAGCGGAAGCCTGGCGTAGCCACAACTCCATGAATAGCCTCCAGGCCAGCCTCAAGGCAGCCCAGGCGGTGTGGGTGGGTGTGGACAACAAAGGGCTGCGCGGGCTGCTGCCAGGCGACCAGAAGGCGCTTGCGCAGAAGATAGACGATGCCTACGCCACTTCATTGAAGTTGCTGGCTGACAACCAGAAAACCTTGGGCGAGCTACTGGCCGACGATGCAGGTCAGCAGACCCTCAACCAGATCTACGACAGCCTCAACGTCGTGCACCGCCTGCATGAAGGTGAATTGGCCAAGGCGCTTAACATTCAGTTGGGCTTCAACGCCAACGACGGTGACTGATCATGCTGCGACGCCAGGCCTTGAAACTCGGTAGCGTTGTACTCAGTGCCCTCACCTTGGGCGGCTGGAGTCTTCTGCGCAAAAAAGGCAGCGAGCCCCTGCTGCTGTCGGCACGCGACGACGCCGACGGCAAGCACTATGCCGTGGGCTATCGCCTGGACGGCACCCAGGTGTTCAGCACCCAGGTGGCCCAGCGTTGCCATGCCATCATCGATCACCCGGAGCGGCCCATCGCCCTGTTCGTGGCTCGTCGCCCAGGGACCGAAAGCTACCTGATCGACCTGCGCGACGGGAGGCTGTTGCAGACGGTGGTATCGCCGCCTGACCGGCATTTCTATGGTCATGCCGTGCTGCACAAGGACGGTCAGTGGCTGTACACCACCGAAAACGATACCCGAGACCCAGGCCGTGGCGTGCTGGGGGTCTACCGTTTCGACGACGAGCGCCTGGTGCGCACCGGCGAGCTCAGCACCCACGGCATTGGCCCGCACGAAGTCGCCTGGCTGCCGGACGGCGAAACGCTGGTGGTCGCCAACGGGGGTATCCGCACCGAGGCCGAAAGCCGAGTGGAGATGAACCTTGATGCCATGGAGCCGAGCCTGGTGCTGATGCAGCGCGATGGCACCTTGTTGAGCAAGGAAACCCTGGCCCAGCAGATGAACAGTGTTCGTCACTTGGCGGTAGCCCGCGATGGCACCATTGCCGCGTGTCAGCAGTTCATGGGGGATGCCTCGGAAACTGCCGAGCTGCTGGCGATCAAACGACCAGGCCAGGCTTTCCAGGCTTTTCCAGTTCCGCACCACCAGTTACAGGCCATGGCCCAGTACACCGCCAGCGTGGCCATACACGACGAACTGCGCCTGGTGGCACTGACAGCACCACGGGCCAATCGCCTGTTCGTCTGGGACCTGGACAGCGGCGCGGTTCGTCTGGATGCGCCCATGCCCGACTGTGCCGGCGTTGGCGCGGTGAAGGACGGGTTCGTGGTGACATCGGGCCAAGGCCGCTGCCGGTTCTATGATTGCCGCAAGCACCAGCTCGTCGGCCAGTCCCTGAACCTGCCTTCAGGCTTCTGGGATAATCACCTGCACGTGATCTGAAACGGGCGTCAGGCTGTGCCCTGCGGCTCAACCAAACGGCCGCAGCCCCTGGCGCATGCCGAACAGGAACAACAGCAGGTCGTGATCCGGCTGCACCTTGGCATGCTGCTGTGGCTTTACCTCGCGCGGCAAAGCACATTGCTCAGCCAGTTCCGATTGGCTGAACACCACGGTTTTCGGTTGTTCCCAGGCTGCCACTGCAACCGTGGTGAGCGCCAAGCCCCCAACCAGGAACAAAGTTCGAGCTATTTCTAGTTTCATTGCCCTAACCCTTTGACAGCGCTGCCAAACGCCATTTGATAAACGTAGTGCAACCTAGGCGCCTTTGCACCGCTCAACGACGAATGGCGGTACCGGTATCGAGGGTGCCTGCGCAAGGGGTACAGGCCTTGTGAACCGTCATCCACCTTAACCCTTGCGCAGCACATACACGCGCCACATGGCATAAAACGGCAGGAAGTCGAGGCGTTCCTGGATCCTGAAACCAGCGGCTGCGAACTCCGCCTCAACCGTTTCGGCAGGTAACACAAAACGGTTCTGGTAACTGTCCGGCCCGTGCTCGGTATCGCGACGGTGCTCGAGCTTCCTGCGCCGCCAGGCTTTGAAATTGCCATCGACCCACAGCGACACAATCACGCTGTCTCGGCTAACCCGTTGAAACTCCTTTAGAATCGCTTTCCTGTGAGCCGCTTCGCCAATGTGGTGAAACAGACGCATGCAAAAAATGCTGTCCACCGCGTTATCCGGTAACTCGATGGCAAAGGCCGAGGTCTGCAAAGGTCGTACCCGGGCCACGACTTCCGGTGGTTGGGACGCGCATGCCGTCTCGATCATGTCGGCGGAATTGTCTGCTCCAATGATCACGCGGTTGGCTTTTTCCGCCAGCAGTGGCCAGAAGCGACCCGCTCCGCAGGGCAGGTCCAAGACCAAGCCCGGTTCGCCCGCCAGGATCAGGGCCCGGCGAGCCAACTGCTCATCGCGTTTATGGGACAAGCGCCTGGCCAAGCCGGCCTGGTGCTTCAAAAAATACTGTTGGGCATGGGCCTTGTCGTATTTACGTGAAAACTCGAGGTTGATGGGGCTGCGCATCGGGCATCTCCTGATTCCAATGGGGGGCCAGACTAAGCAGCCAATCGTTGGAATCAGGTTATGACGTTGTGAAAAAAGCGTTCTTCACCAGGATATTTCTTACAGGCTATTACGAAAGTGTATTCAGCTCGCCCTTGACCACGGTACTGCTGAGGTCCACTTGGAATCGGCAGCCATGGGGATGGGTCGAGGTCAGCGTGACCTGCCAGCCTTGGTCATCGCAAATGCGCTGGACCAACGACAAGCCAAGGCCAAGACCTTCCCCTCGGCGTTCGTCCCCGCGCACGAAGGGCTTGAACATGGCCTCGCGCTGCTCCTCGGGGATGCCTACCCCGCTGTCCTCCACGGTGAAACTTGTGGCTTGCAGAGTCAGACGAATGTAACCGCTGTCGGTGTAATGGGCGGCGTTACGCAGCAGGTTGCCCATGACCGATTGCAGGAAGGTGGCGTTGTACAAGACCGGACCTGCGTTGCCACGGCCTTCGT
Source organism: Pseudomonas sp. SGAir0191 (assembly GCF_002812565.2). Lineage (NCBI taxonomy): Bacteria > Pseudomonadati > Pseudomonadota > Gammaproteobacteria > Pseudomonadales > Pseudomonadaceae > Pseudomonas > Pseudomonas sp. SGAir0191. The sequence goes on along the minus strand of NZ_CP025035.2, from coordinate 1,066,839 downwards.
AATGCAGCGTCAGCCCCTTTTGTTCGATTGTGTCGCGCCAAACCCCGATCAATTCGTCCCCTACTTCGCGCAGGGTTGCCCGCGATGCCACAGCACCTTCGTCCCTTTGGGCCCGGGCCAGCATGAGGAAGGTTTTCACCAGCTCGCGCATTTCCTCGGTGGCGCGGGCCACCCGTTCGACCTGACTGCGCGAACGCGCGTCCAAGGCCGGGTTTTCCATGAGCAACTCGCATGAGGTCGCCAGCACCATCAGTGGTGTACGCAACTCGTGGCTGACGTCACTTGTGAACAGGCGCTCGCGCGTCAAGGCATCGCGCAGACGGCCCAGGGTGTCGTCGAAGGCCACTGCCAACTGCCCGACCTCGTCAGCGGCGTAGTCAGGCGCCAAGGGTGGGGCCAACCCAAGCAGCTGGTCGCGATGGCGCACTTGGCGCGCCAGGCGGATGACCGGCGCCATCACCCGACGCGCCACCAACCAGCCCAGGATCACGGCGAGCACCAGGCTCAATACGAACCCTACGACCACTACGGCGAACAGCAGCCGCTCTCGCTCCTCGAAGTCGCTTTGATCCTGCAACAGCACGTAACGACGACCGTCCACGATCTCCACCATGGCGTGATACGAAAGCTGGTCGCGAAAGACCTCGTGGAAACCTCGGTCCAGATGGCGCAGGTCCTTGGGCAGCTCGAAGTCGTCCCGCCCACCACTGAAGTAGAACAATTGGTCCGGTCGCGGACGGTGACTCCAGTCGCTGACACTGTCCATGCGCAACAGCCGCTGCAGGTCACCGCCGAGCACCGAGGAAATCAGGCGCTCTTCCACCAGGTGCACGGTGGAAACGATACCCACCGCGAAAGCCCCGGCCACCAGCGCGCTCATCAGCGCAAAGGCAATGATGATGCGCTGGGCAAGGCTCTGTTTAAACTCCATCGCGACCCTCGGCGAGGCGATAGCCGACGCCATGGACGGTATGCAGCAGGGGTTTTTCGAAAGGTTTGTCGATCACCTGACGCAACTGGTGTACATGGCTGCGCAGGCTGTCGCTGTCAGGGCAGTCATCGCCCCACAGGGCCTCTTCCAGTACTTCGCGCCGCAACACGTGCGGGCTCTTCTGCATGAGTACCGCCAGCAGTTTCAGGCCGACCGGGTTGAGCTTGAGCAGGCGGCCTTGCCGGCTGACCTCCAGTGTGTCGAGGTCGTAGCTCAGGTCGGCGACCTGCAGCGTGCGACGGCCACCCCCCTGCGCCCTGCGCAGCACAGCCTCGATACGCGCGGACAGCTCGGACAGGGCGAAGGGCTTGAGCAGGTAGTCATCGGCGCCGGAACGGAAGCCTTGCAGCCGATCGTCCAGTTGATCGCGGGCGGTAAGCATGATCACCGGCGTGTCGCGGCGGGCGTCTTCGCGCAGGCGCTTGCACAGCGTATAGCCATCGATACCCGGCAACATGATGTCGAGCACGATCAGGTCATAGTGCTCGGTCGCTGCAAGGTGCAGGCCCGACAACCCATCCTGGGCACAGTCGACGGTATAGCCTTTCATGCCAAGGTAGTCGGCAAGGTTGGCCAGAATATCGCGGTTGTCTTCAACCAAGAGGATGCGCATGAATTTCTCCTGTGCGACGCTGCTCGCGGTGATGCGCGGCAGGCGCAGCTTAAGGCCTAAGCCTGCGGGGTGCCAGCCTTTGGATGAATTCAGGCGGCTTGACGTTTTTTTCACTGAACCTTCACGGACACAGCATAGGAGCGGCTCGACAATGCGCGACCTTTCCGTGCCCTGGAGCCGCCATGCAGCAACCAACTTGCCCTCGCCCCTTGAACCTGTGGCTGTACCTGGGTATTCCACTGGCCACCATGCTCGCGCTGATGGCGCTCGAATGGACCTCGGTGGACATGGACGTGGCCAACCTGTTCTTCGATACCGCCACCGGGCAGTTCATCGGTCGGCACAGCAACCTGCTGGAGAACATCCTGCATGACCGGGTCAAGCAGGGCGTAATCGTGCTGGGCGTCCTGGCACTGGCTGTGTTTGTGGCAAGTTTTTTGGTCAGGGGCTTGTACAGCTGGCGCCGCGAACTGGGCTGCCTGGTGCTCGCACTGGGGGTATCCACCGCCTTCGTCACGCCGCTGAAGAAACTGACGCAGGTGCAGTGCCCGTGGAGCCTCACGCAGTTCGGCGGCTCGGAAACCTACAGCAAGCTGCTTGAGCCAAGGCCTGCTACCGACAAGCCGGGGCTGTGCTGGCCGGGCGGTCATGCGACCACCGGGTTCTGCCTGTTCGCGCTGTTTTTCGCGTTGCGTGATCGTAAACCGCGTCTTGCGCGCGTCGCGTTTGCGGTGGCCCTGATCGCCGGTACAGTGCTGTCGGTGGGCAGGATGATGCAAGGGGCGCACTTTTTGTCCCACAACGTCTGGACGGCCGTGTTCTGCTGGCTGATCGGCCTGGGTGCCTACTACCTGGTGCTGTATCGCAGACGCGCACAGAACAGGCCAGCCACCGAGCCCCGCCCTGCCTGAGCCAGCACCCACCGATAGAATGCCGAGCCCTGAACAAAAAGCCCCGGCTCTTGCGAGCCGGGGCTTTGGGGTACAGCGGGGATAAGGCTGGCTTACATCATGCCGCCCATGCCACCCATGCCGCCCATGTCAGGCATGCCGCCGCCTGCTGGCTTGTCTTCCGGCAGGTCGGCAACCATGGCTTCGGTGGTGATCATCAGACCGCCGATCGAAGCAGCAGCTTGCAGTGCCGAACGGGTGACCTTGGCTGGGTCCAGGATACCCATTTCGATCATGTCGCCGTACTCGCCGGTCGCAGCGTTGTAGCCGTAGTTGCCCGAACCCTGCTTGACCTTGTCGGCCACAACGCTTGGCTCGTCGCCGGCGTTGGCAGTGATCTGACGCAGTGGTGCTTCGATAGCACGGCGCAGCAGCGAGATACCGACGTTCTGGTCTTCGTTGTCACCTTTGAGGTCAACGATTGCAGACAGGGCGCGCACCAGGGCAACACCACCGCCAGGCACCACGCCTTCCTCGACCGCTGCACGGGTAGCGTGCAGGGCGTCTTCGACGCGGGCTTTCTTCTCTTTCATCTCGACTTCGGTGCCAGCACCGACCTTGATAACGGCAACACCGCCGGCCAGCTTGGCCAGACGCTCTTGCAGCTTCTCACGGTCGTAGTCCGAAGAGGTTTCTTCGATCTGGGCACGGATCTGCTTGACGCGACCCTGGATATCGTCTTCAGCGCCAGCGCCGTCGATGATGATGGTGTTTTCCTTGGACAGGGTAACGCGCTTGGCGTTGCCCAGGTGTTCCAGGGTAGCGGTTTCCAGGGACAGGCCGATTTCTTCGGAGATGACCTGGCCGCCGGTCAGGACGGCGATGTCCTGCAGCATGGCCTTGCGACGGTCGCCGAAGCCTGGCGCCTTGACCGCTGCAACCTTGACGATGCCGCGCATGTTGTTGACGACCAGGGTAGCCAGGGCTTCGCCTTCGACGTCTTCAGCAACGATCAGCAGTGGGCGGCCGGCCTTGGCAACGGCTTCCAGCACTGGCAGCAGCTCACGGATGTTGGAGATCTTCTTGTCGACCAGCAGCAGCAGCGGGCTATCCAGCTCGGCAACCATGGTGTCTGGCTTGTTGACGAAGTACGGGGACAAGTAGCCGCGGTCGAACTGCATGCCTTCGACAACGGACAGCTCGTTTTCCAGGCCCGAACCTTCTTCGACGGTGATGACGCCTTCCTTGCCGACCTTCTCCATGGCTTCGGCGATGATTTCACCGATGGAGCTGTCGGAGTTGGCGGAAATGGTACCGACCTGGGCGATGGCCTTGGAATCGGCGCATGGCTTGGACAGGTTCTTCAGCTCGGCGACGATGGCGGAGGTGGCCTTGTCGATGCCGCGCTTGAGGTCCATCGGGTTCATGCCGGCAGCAACGGCCTTCAGGCCTTCGTTGACGATCGACTGAGCCAGCACGGTCGCGGTGGTGGTGCCGTCACCGGCTGCATCGTTGGCCTTGGAAGCGACTTCCTTGACCAGCTGGGCGCCCATGTTCTCGAAGGCGTCCTTGAGCTCGATTTCCTTGGCGACGGAAACGCCGTCCTTGGTGATGGTCGGCGCGCCGAAGCTCTTGGCCAGTACCACGTTACGGCCTTTCGGGCCCAAGGTCGCTTTTACCGCGTCAGCCAGAACGTTGACACCAACCAGCATTTTCTTGCGAGCGGAATCGCCGAATTTTACGTCTTTAGCAGCCATGATCGTTTAATCCTTGATAAATCTTTGGAGTAACGGGAAGTCGGTGGAAATCAGCCTTCAACAACGGCCAGGATTTCGTTTTCGGCCATGACCAGCAGGTCTTCGCCGTCGACTTTCACGGTGTTGCTACCCGAGTACGGGCCGAAAACCACTTTGTCACCCACTTTCACGGCCAGCGCACGTACTTCGCCGTTGTCCAGGACGCGGCCGGTGCCGACGGCGACGACTTCGCCGCGGTTTGGTTTTTCAGCGGCCGAACCTGGCAGGACGATACCGCCAGCGGTTTTCGATTCTTCTTCGCTGCGACGGATGACGACGCGGTCATGCAGAGGACGAAGCTTCATTGTCGATCTCTCCCAAATTGTGGTTTTCATCGGCCGGTGTCGACACCGGCGGTTTGATGCTGTCCGGCGTTGCCGGAAGGCCGCTCGCCACGAGCAAACGGCCTGAGTCATGTCTGGTGTCGCCACCAGAAACCTTGCGGTGACCACTACATGAGGCCGTCCGAATCGATTACAAGGCTTGATAGGGAAATTTTTTTGCAAAGGCATAAAAAAAGGGCCGCTTGGCGGCCCTGTTCTCACTGATCGCGGCGTTCGTACTCGCCTTCGATTACATTGGGGCGATGGCCCCCATCCCGCGGGGGCTGGCCCTGCAACGGGTCATCCTGAAACGCTCGCTGGCGGGTCGCTTGGGCCTGGGCACGCTCGCGCATCTTGCGAGCCGCCAACTGGCGGGTAAAGGGCAACAGGCACAGCAGGCCGAGCACGTCGCTGACAAAACCGGGGATCATCAGCAGCCCGCCGCCGACCGCCAGCATCATGCCATGGAACATGTCCTCGGCAGGCAGCTCACCGCGCTGCAGGCTTTCACGCGCACGCAGGGCTGTGGCCAACCCGGCGACTCGCATGACCAGGACCCCGAGGGCGGAGCCGGCGATGATGAGCAGCAACGCGGGGAAAAAACCGATGGCGGCGCTGACTTTCACGAAGACGAACAGCTCCAGCACGGGAAACAGCAGAAGCAGCAGTAGAAAAACACGCATCAAAGCATTCCTCGTCGCAAGACACCCTTGCAGTAAGACCTACAAATGGATGCGTGTGCTCCGCTTTTCAAGCAGGTATTTCGCTCAAGACCGGCCAGTGATCGGCGCGGGCCAGCAAAACCAAGGCTTCGCGCACTTGTGTCGGCGTATTGCAACGGCTCGGGAACGCCAACCAGTGGATCGCCTGGCCGATGCGCAGGTGCATCCCCTCGCTGTCGATACCGACCAACTGCGCAGGGATATGGCTGGGAAGCTCGGCAAGCTGCACATAGTGCGCGATGGCGGCGGCGTGGTCGCTGTTCATGTGCTCGATCATGCCGCTCTCGACCTTGCCGGCGAAGGGATTGGCCAAGGTCACCTGATCGAGCCAGTGGATAGCACCGAAGCCACCAATGTACCGGTGGCGCACCGGCTCAAGCACCCAGAAATCGAAGTCGTGAGCCTGGTGGTAGTCGGCCGCGTCCGGAAAGTAGCGGTAATAGCGCAGGGCCGCTGCCTCGATGCTGGCCGGGTCCTGCAGCTTGCGCGCTTCGGCCATGACGGTCAGTCGCCCGACCGCCTGCACGTTCTGCGCCTCGCGTTCACCCACCAGCAACGAACACTTGGCGTCTTTACTCAGGTTATGCGTGTGCTGGGCGATACGGCTGATCAGGATGAGCGGCTTGCCCTCTGCATCGAAGCAATAGGGCACCACCGAACCGAACGGGAAGCCCGGCATGGACTTGGAATGGGTCGACAAGACTCCACGGTATTCCTTGAGCAGCAATTCCCGTGCAGGACGGACGGCGTTCTCACTCACTTCAAAACCCCTCGCTGAAACCCGGTAGGCAGCAGGCAGTGATGGCTGGCACAAGCGCGACCATGGCAGGCCTGGCGTCAATCGCCCGGCTTGACCTCGACGGCTTACCAGGTAACGCCAAAGCCTGCAGTGTAGCGGGTCTTGTCCAGGTCGCTTTCGCGGGTGCCACTGATGATGTCCTTCTCGGCCTTGAGGTTCAGCGACGCCCAGTCGGTGACCTTGTAGCGCAAGCCGACTTCGGCGTCCAGGGAATAGTCGGCAACATTACCCAGGGGCTTTGCCAGCTCGCCGTTGGTGAACAGCTGCACCTTCTTGCCGATCAGGTAGCGGGTGTAGTCCCACTTCACAGCGGCGGAATAGAAGTTGTCTTTCTCACCGTCCTGGTACTCGAAGTCGGTGCGGTTGATCAACGAGCCCAGCGAGAAGGCACCCAGCTCATCGTCCCAGAACTGGTAGCCAGGGCCGGTACCCACCGTGCGCTGGCGGGCGAGGTCTTCGATACGGTCACGCTTGTACTCGGCGCGCCCCTGCCAGAACCATTTCTCGGTCAGGAAGCGGTCCAGCGCGTACTCGGCGCTCCAGTTGTCGGTGGTGGTGACATCGTCCTTGGTCTCGCGGTTGTATTCGCCTTCGGCGTTATGACGCCAGCGCCCGTGACGCGCAGTAGTCTTGAAACTGACGTCGTAGTCGTCGGTGTCGTTCTCGGCCCGCTTGTAGTCCAGCGCCACATCGACATTGCCTTTCCAGACCAGGTCCTCGACCACCGGCTTGGGCTTCATGATCTGCTCGATGCTCGCCAGGTCCACCGTCTTGGGTGCCTCGCCGTTGGCCAGGGTCACCTTGCCGGCCTCGGCTGCCTTGAGCGACTTGGCCTTCTCGCCAGAGTAGGCATCCTGCTTGACCAGCAGCTCCTGGTCGCTTTCCAGGGTCTTGACCTGTTTCCAGTCCAAGGCGATCGAACCGCCGTAAGGCGTCTCGAGCAACAGCTTGCCGCCGTCGAACACCTTGATCTTGCCGCTCAGACGGTCGCCGTTCTTCATCCAGACGGTATCGGCAAACGCCGGGGATGCGCAGCAGGACGCGGCAAGCAATGACAGCAGTAATTTGAGGGACATAAGCAGGCTACAGGTTCGATTTGGCGAGAAAACCGGGCATTATCCAGATGCAACCGGCAAGAGCAAGCAAAGACCTGCAATGTGCCGATGAGTTCCACTCTCATTTACTGGCCGCTGGTCAGGTTTCATCTACACCCCAGGGAGGGTCTGGTGTCCGACGCGATGGGTCATACCTTGGAAACTGCAGAAGGCCGACGGATGGCACTTTATTCAGTGCTCGGCCAGGTGCCTGCCGGGCATGTGGTGAGCTATGGCCAATTGGCTGAGCTTGCCGGGCTTGGCAAAGCCGCACGGTGGGTGGGACGCACCCTGTCGCAACTGCCCCAAGGCACGCGCTTGCCCTGGCATCGGGTGCTGGGCGCAGGTGGTCGCCTGAGCCTGCCTTCGGGTACGCCATCGGGCGATGAGCAACGGGCCCGTTTGCGTGCCGAAGGTGTGCAGGTGGCCAACAATCGCGTGGATATGACGCGCCATGGCTGGCGCCCGATGGAGCACAGCGGTTAGAGTGCGCGCTTTGTCCTGGAAACTTGAGGCAGATGTTGGTCCATGCCCCGTAAAACCTGGCGCGCTGCGCTTGCTGCTTATGCCAGCCCGTCAACCCTGGTGCTTTTGCTGCTCGGCTTCGCGGCCGGCCTGCCTTACATGCTGGTGTTCTCGACCCTCTCCGTATGGTTGCGCGAAGCCGGCGTAGCCAGGGAAACCATCGGCTATGCCAGCCTTATCGGCCTGGCCTATGCCTTCAAATGGGTGTGGTCGCCGCTGCTGGACCAATGGCGTTTACCGCTTCTGGGCGGAATGGGGCGTCGCCGTTCCTGGTTGCTGCTGTCCCAGGTACTGGTCGTGGTGGGCCTGGTCGGCATGAGCCTGTGCGACCCGCAACAGCACCTCTCCTGGCTGATCGCCCTGGCCGTTCTGGTGGCCTTTGCCTCGGCTACCCAGGATATCGCCGTGGATGCCTACCGCCTGGAAATCGCCGATGACCAACGCCAGGCGGCCCTGGCCGCCAGCTACATGGCCGGTTATCGCGTCGCCGCCCTGCTCGCCACGGCCGGCGCACTGTTCTTTGCAGAATGGTTTGGCTCCACCGGGTTCAGCTACCTGCACAAGGCGTGGGCCGGCACCTATGTCATGTTCGCAGTCATGATGCTCCCGGCCCTGTTCACGACCCTGGTCATGCGTGAACCGCCCGTGCCCCTGCGCACCCAACTGTCGGCAGCCCGCTACGGGTTGGCCCACCAGTTGGCCTCGGTGTTCGTGCTCATCATCCTGCTGGTGTCGGTGCCGGCCAGCTTCACGCAGATGTTCAATACGGGCTGGTCGAGCGTGATCTCGGGCGACGCCACGCCCCTGGACCTGCTGCTCGAAGACCGCGCCTTCCTGCGCTTGATCCTGTACGTGCTGCTGTCCTGGGCTTGCCTGTCGAGCCTTGGCCGCCGCGGCCTCGCGCCGGTGCTCACGCCCATCAATGACTTCATCGTGCGCTACCGCTGGCAAGCCCTGCTGCTACTCGGCCTGATCGCCACCTACCGCATGTCCGACACGGTGATGGGCGTCATGGCCAACGTGTTCTACATCGACATGGGCTTTACCAAGGACCAGATCGCCAGTGTCAGCAAGATTTTCGGCCTGATCATGACCTTGGTGGGCGCCGGTGTGGGCGGCTTGCTCATCGTGCGCTTCGGCATCATGCCCATTCTGTTCATCGGTGGCGTAGCGTCTGCCGGCACCAACATTCTGTTCCTGATGCTGGCGGACATGGGCCCGAACCTGGAAATGCTGGTGGTGACCATTTCCCTGGACAATTTCAGCTCAGGCATGGCGACTTCAGCCTTTGTCGCCTACCTGTCGAGCCTGACCAACCTCAAGTTCTCGGCCACCCAGTACGCGCTGCTGAGCTCGATCATGTTGCTGCTGCCCCGCCTGATCGGCGGCTATTCCGGCGTCATGGTGGAGAAGTTCGGGTACCACGATTTCTTCCTGATCACCGCGCTGCTTGGGGTGCCGACCTTGATCCTGATCGCCTTGCAGTGGCGCCAGGACGGCACGCCCGGCCAGCCGGCAAGCCAGCCTGCCCCGGCCCGCGAGCAGCCCTGAACAGCATGCCTTGCAAGGGCAAGGCCTGTGTATCGACCTAAGGCATCATAGCCGCTTGGGCACTGCGCCCCCTCAACAGCGACCACAGCGGGCATAGGGCCAACCCCCCTGCCACACCGGCCGCCACGGCAAAGTGCAAAAGGCTGGCACCGGCACCAATCATGGCCAGCAAAGCTCCGCCCAATCCCAGCAGCGCGATGGTGATCATGCCGAGCATGGCCGAGACCAGGCCTTTGCTTTGCGTGCTGGCGAACAATGTCATGCGATAGAGCACGGCATTGGCGACACCCAGGCCCAGTGCGTAGAGCGACAGGCCCGCCACCAGGCTGATGACGCTCGGCCATACCCAGGTTGCCACCACCATCAGGCAAAGCCCTGCCACATACGGCCACAGCGCACCGCGCACCAATGTCGGCAGCGGATAACGGTCGGCAATGTGGTTGATGATCAGGTTGCCCAGAATCAGCCCGCCGAACACCGGCAACTGCCACAGGGCATAGGCGAGCGTGCTTAGCCCCTCATCGTGGATGAGCAGTACCGGGGATAGGCCAATCCAGCCGATCAACGGCAGGCCAACCAGGCCCAGGGCGGCGCTCCCGGCGACGAAGCGTCGGTTCGACAGCAGCTGCCCGTACCCGGACAGCAACGGCAGCAGGTGGATCGGGGTAAAGGCCAGGCGCGAGCCGTCGCGCCGCTCCACCCCCAGGGTTTCGGGCATCAACCGATACAGAAGCAACCAGGCGACCACGGCGCCAATGGCGAACGCCACGAACAACCAGCGCCAGTCCAGCCATTGCAGCAGCAACGTCCCCACCAAAGGCCCCAGCAGTGGCGAAAGCAAGGCGATATTGGCTAGCAGGGCCATCATGCGCACGGCATCCGCCTCGCTGAATGCCTCGTTGAGTGCGGGGTAACTGACCGTGACCACAAACCCTAGCCCGATGCCTTGCAGCAGACGCAGCAGGTTGAACAGGCCGATGTCATGGACCCAGAAGGTGCCCAGGCACGCCAGGCCGAAGAATGCGCAACCTATGAGCAGCAGCGGTCGGCGGCCATAGCGGTCGGCCAACGGCCCGATCAGCCATTGCAGCAAGACGCCACCGAGCAGGTAGAGATTGAGCGCATGCGGAATGTATTCGGGGCCGGCCTTGAGCTCGCCCACCACCACGGGCATCGCCGGCATGACGGCATCGCTGGCCAGGTAGGTCAGCAGTTCGAACAGTGCGAGAGTCAGGCCGAACAACAAGGCCCGCAACGGGGTGATGTACAGCAGTGGTTTCATGATGGTTTACGAAGATGACGGGGAACGAGGCTATATGCCAGAAATCGCGATGACTGACTGTGAGCAAGTGTAAGCGCGCGTCAATTGAGCGCCTTGAGCAACGAAGCCCGCCCCGCGCGCCCAGCAGGCCCTTTGAAGGACGCTGCTGAAACCGCAGGGCGGGCTCTATCGATGCCAGCTTGTACTGAGGCCTTACTGCGCGGCCGTTTCCTGCACCACGCGAATGACCCGCTGCGGGAATGGAATGTCGATCCCCTCTGCCTTCAAACGGTCACGTGCCTGCTCGTTGAGCATGAAGATCACGTCCCAGTAGTCCGAGGTCTTGGTCCACAGACGCAGCGAGACGGTGATCGAGCTGTCACCCAGGGTGGACACCACCGCCACAGGGGCCGGGTCGGCCAGCACACGTGGGTCCTGGGCCAGTTCCAGCAGGACGTTGCGCGCCTTCTGCAGGTCAGCCTCGTAGTCCACCCCCACGTCGAACACCACCTTGCGGGTAGGTTGGCGGTTGGTGTTGGTGATGATCCCGTTGGACAGGGAGCCGTTGGGCAGGATCACGGTCTTGTTGTCGCCGGTCCGCAGCACCGTGTGGAAGATCTGGATGCTGTCCACGGTACCACTTACGCCCTGGGCCTCGATCCAGTCACCGAGGCGGAACGGGCGGAACAGCAGGATCAGGACGCCGCCTGCGAAGTTCGCCAGGCTGCCTTGCAGCGCCAGGCCGATGGCCAGGGTGGCACCACCGATGGCCGCTACGAAGGAGGTCGTCTCGATACCGATCATCGAGGCCACGCTGATGGCCAGCAGGATCTTCAGCACGATGTTGGCCAGCGTGCGAATGAAGTTCTGCAGCGCTGGGTCGTGAACTTTGAGGCCCACGAGCCTTGCCAGCCGGTCGCTGACGATGTTGGTCACCCACCAGCCGATGGCAAGGGTCACCAGCGCCAGCAGCAGGCGGCTGCCGTACGCCATGATCATGGGAATCCAGGTTTCGGATTGGCGGACCAGCTGATCGACTTCAGCACTCAAATCCATATTCATCTCCTGATGCCGAGCGGCGATTGCACAATACGTCGGGCCGCCTGCATTTCAGCGGCCAGGCCCCCATGGACAGCCGCAACTGCATGGGGGTTCCGGCGGCCCGGGTCAGTCGCGGAAGTTGTTGAACTGCAGCGGCATGTCGAATTCCTTGGTACGCAGCAAGGCGATGGCTTCCTGCAGATCATCGCGCTTCTTGCCAGTAACCCGTACCTGCTCGCCCTGGATGGCGGCCTGGACCTTGAGCTTGCCATCCTTGATGGTGGCGACGATCTTTTTCGCCAGGTCCTTGTCGATGCCCTCGCGGAACTTGGCCTCCTGCTTTTTCTCCTTGCCGGACGCATAGGGGTCCTTGGTCTCCAGGCACTTGACGTCGATCTTGCGCTTGACCAGGGCCAGGCGCAGGATTTCGAGCATCGCCTCGAGCTGGAACTCTTCCTCGGCGGTGAGCATGACGGTCTGCTCTTTGTCCTTGAACTCGAAGCTGCCCTTGCCCTTGAGGTCGTAGCGGCGGTCGAGCTCCTTGATGGCATTGTCGACCGCGTTCTGCACTTCGTGCTTGTCCAGTTCCGATACCACGTCGAACGAAGGCATGGTTACTCTCCCAAAATAAAAGCGCGCTCGGACTGAAGATGGAGCGCGCTGGGTTTGACGGTTAAAATGCGGGCTCATTATAACGGTTGCGAAACGCATATGAGCAGCACCTGGCACATTCTCGGCGCAGGTAGCCTGGGCAGCCTGTGGGCTTGTCGTCTGGCGCGGGCCAGCAAGGCCGTGCGCCTGATCTTGCGTGACAGCACGCGGTTGCAGGCCTACCAGCAAGTGGGCAGCCTTGGCTTGCTGGAACAAGACCTGACCGCCCACTACGCCATCCCGGCCGAGACCGCCCAGGGTATTAGGCCGATCCACCGTCTGCTGGTGGCCTGCAAGGCCTACGACGCGGCGCCGGCCGTGGCCAGCGTTGCCGGCCGTCTGGTGCCGGGGGCCGAGGTGCTGTTGTTGCAGAACGGCCTGGGTAGCCAGGACGAGGTGGCCAGGCAGGTGCCGCAGGCCCGCTGCATCTTCGTCTCCAGCACCGAAGGCGCCTACCTGGAACATGACTGGCAGGTGCGCTTCGCCGGGCAGGGGTACAACTGGCTGGGGGACCCTGGCAATCCTGCACCACCGCCGTGGCTCGAGGACTTGCAAGCGGCGGGTATCCCTGCCCAATGGACGCCCGACATCCTCACCCGGCTCTGGCGCAAGCTGGCCATCAACTGCGCGATCAACCCGCTGACCGTGCTGCACCAGTGTCGCAACGGGGGCCTGCTAGGCCACCTCGATCAGGTGCAGGCACTGTGCCTTGAGCTTGAGTGCCTGTTGCTTGAGTGCGGCCAGCCGCAGGCCGCTCAGGACCTTGAGCAAGACGTACAACGGGTGATCCTGGCCACTGCCAGCAACTACGCTTCGATGTACCAGGATGTACGGGCCGGGCGGCGCACCGAAGTGCAGTACCTGCTTGGCTATGCCTGCCAGGCAGCCCGCCGACATGGGCTGCACCTGCCGTATCTGGAACACCTGCACCAACGCCTGGTCGATAACTTGCGCGCGCGGGGCTTGCCCTGCGACTGACGCGGCCCTTGAACCCACACGGACATCGCCTTGCCCATGACGCTGCGTCAACGCCTGGAGAACCTCCCCGTCGGGCAGAAGCTGCTGGCAGCTTTGCTCGTGTTGCTGGTGACCATTTTGCTGGTGGCGAACCTGACCTTCATCAGCGCCGCCTACTGGATCACCCAGGAAAGCATGGCACCGCAAGCGCTTCAGACCATCGGGCGGCTGGTCTCCAACCCCGAGCTGTCGACCCGCGCGGCAGACGACTCCGCCTCGGCCCAGGCGTTGCTCGATGAACTGGACAGCTATGCGCCGCTGCGCGCCGCCGCCTTGTATGGCAGCGACGGGCGCATGCTCGCCCAGTTGCAGCATGGCGACCCCCTGACACTGCCCAAGCGCTTTCGCAACATAGAAGGCTGGCGATTCATGGAGTTTCGCAGCACGCAGTTGATTCGCCTGCCGCGGGCCGGTAGCCCGCCGGCGCACTTGCTGCTGGTGGCCAGCAGTGAACTGCCCACCGCTTTCTACACCGGGACGCTCAGTGCAAGTCTGGCCATACTGGTGTTCAGCGTGCTTTTGTGGCTTTTCATTGCACGGCAGATCAAACGCCTGATCACCCAACCGATCAACCAGCTCGAAGAACTCAGCCGCCAGGTCACCCGTGAGGAAAGCTATGCGCTGCGGGCCCGACGCGGCAACGACGACGAGATCGGTAGCCTGGCCAATGCCTTCAATACCATGCTCTCGCGCATCGAAGCCCGCGAGCACCAGCTCAAGCGGGCCCGGGACGAGTTCCAGAGTGCCTACGACCAGGCCCAGGGGTTGGCCGAGGAAACGCGCCATACCAACCGCAAACTCGAGCTCGAAGTGCAGGTGCGCAGCAAAATCGAGAAGAAGCTCACAGGCTTTCAGAACTACCTGAACAGCATCATCGACTCCATGCCCTCGGCCCTGATCGCCCTGGATGAGCAGCTGTACGTGACCCAGTGGAATCAAGAGGCAACGGCGTTATCCGGCACGACCCTCAACGAGGCGCTCAACCAGCCGGTGTTCATGGCCTTCGCGCCACTCAAACCCTTCTTGCCACAGTTGAAAGACACGGTGGAGCGGCACCGGGTGGCGAAAATCGACCGTGTCACCTGGCACAAGGATGACGAGCCGCGGCATTACGCATTGACCTTCTACCCGCTCACCGGCGGTGGAGGCCGGGGCGTGGTGATCCGGATCGATGACATCACCCAGCGCCTGTCGCTCGAAGAGATGATGGTGCAGTCGGAAAAAATGCTCTCGGTCGGTGGCCTGGCGGCCGGCATGGCCCACGAAATCAACAACCCGCTCGGGGCCATCCTGCACAACGTGCAGAACATCCGCCGCCGCCTGTCACCCGACCTACCGCGCAATCTTGAGCAGGCCCAGGCGTTGGGGATCGACCTGGCCACGGTCAACGGCTACCTGCAAAGCCGCGAAGTGCCTCAGTTGCTCGATGGCATCCAGCAAGCGGGGGCCAGGGCCGCCAAGATCGTCACCCACATGCTCAGTTTCAGCCGCCGCAGCACGCGCGAACTGGCGCCCTGCGACCTGCCTGCCCTGATCGACCAGGCGGTGGACATAGCAGGCAACGACTTCGACCTGGCCATCGGTTTCGACTTCAAGGGCCAGGCTATCGTGCGCCAGTTCGACCCGGCGCTGGGGCCTGTGCCCTGCACCGCCAACGAACTGGAGCAGGTATTGCTCAACCTGCTCAAGAACGCCGCCCAGGCCATCCACCAGCGCCCGGCACCTTGCGAGCCAGGTCGCATCATCCTGCGCACACGGCTTGCGCCACCCTGGGCGGAAATCCAGGTGGAGGACAATGGCGTGGGCATGCCCGAAGCCGTGCGCAAGCGCACCTTCGAGCCTTTCTTCACGACCAAGGAAATCGGCCAGGGCACCGGCCTTGGGCTTTCGGTGTCGTACTTCATCATCACCAATAACCACAAGGGGCAGATGGAGGTGCATTCCACACCTGGGCAGGGGACCTGTTTCACCCTGCGCCTGCCCCTCGGCCAGCCGCATCCGCCGCTGCCGGTCAACACGGAGCAATGACATGGGCTACCGCTTGTCCAAGATCTATACCCGCACTGGCGACACTGGGGAAACCGGCCTGGGCGATGGCCGGCGAGTGCCCAAGGATCATCCACGCATCGAAGCCATCGGTGAGGTGGACAGCCTCAACAGCCAGCTTGGCTTGTTGCTGGCTGGCCTGGATGAACAAGGTCTGGACGAAGTCAGCCGCGTGCTGGCGCCCTGTCAGCACCGCCTGTTCGACCTGGGTGGGGAGCTGGCCATGCCCAGTTACCAGGCCCTGACCACCGCTGAGGTGGAGCGGCTGGAGGCGGCCATCGATGTGTGGAACGACGAACTGGGCCCATTGAAGAATTTCATCCTGCCCAGCGGGTCGGCGCTGGTCGCCCAGGCGCACGTGTGCCGCAGCCTGGCACGCAGCGCCGAGCGACGCTGCCAGCACCTCAATACCGTAGAGCCACTGGAAGGTGTCGGCCTGGCGTACATCAACCGCCTATCGGACCTGCTGTTCGTTGCCGCCCGCATCATTGGCAGGCGGCAAGGGATCGCTGAAGTGCTGTGGCAGCCCGCCGAAAAACCTCAGGGCTGACGCCTTGGCGCTTGCCGTACTGGCCCGCCGTCAAAGAGTCGGCCAGAACGCCCTGATACCCGCAACGCCCTGCGCCCCGGCTAGCCAGGCTTGCTCGCGCGCCTCTGGCCCCACGCCACCGAGCAGGTACACCGGCCGGTCGAACCCGGCAATCAGGCGCTGGGCCTGTTCCCAGCCTAGCGGCGCGGCCTGTGGATGGCTTTCGGTAGGCTGGACCGGCGACAGGGTGACGAAGTCCACCCCCATTTGTTTGGCCAGGGCTAGCTCCTCGGCGTTGTGGCAGGAGGCGGCAAGCCAGCGCTGGACCGGGAACGGCCTGCCCTTGTCGGCATACTTGCGCAACTGCGCCGCGGTCAGGTGCCAGCCTGCCGACGGGAAGTCGCCCAGCCATTCCAGTGGCCCCTTGAGCATCAGCTGAGCCTTGCCCGCGCATAACCCCACCGCATCCACCGCCACATCCCGATACTTGGGGTCGTACATGTCCGGTGCACGCAACTGGATCAGCCGGATGCCATTGGCCACGGCCTTCTGGATCCCCTTGAGCATGTCAGGCACGTCTAGGCCGTCCGGTGTGATCAGGTACTGATCCGGCAGCCGGGCAGCGGTGACGATGGGCTTGTTGGCCTCGGGAAACGCATGGTCCGGCAGCTCGCGCGGCGCGACCCAGGCCAACGGTTGCCCCTCGGCGCCATGGGGCTCACCGGTGAAGGCCTCGACCTCGCGTACCTCAAGCAGTACGTGTTTGTCGGGGTAATCGTGACTGACCTTGATCAAGGGCCGCGAGCGGGTTACCTGGATGCCCAGCTCCTCGTCGAGCTCACGCGCCAGCGCGGCCTCGACGCTTTCCCCTGGCTCCACCTTGCCTCCCGGAAACTCCCAGAGGCCGCCCTGGTGTTGGGTGTCGGCGCGACGGGCGATGAGTATCCGCCCGTCCATACCCCGAATCACGGCTGCAACGACGTGAACCCGTTTCATCGGTCACGCTCCGTCACGCCGGCCATGGACGATGGGGTTGGCATAAAACTCATGGTTCTGCTCCCTTGGCATTGAAACATCGGGACCGCGAACGGCCCCGGCGGCATCAGGTGCGGTACTCGGCGTTGATCTTCACGTATTCGTGAGAAAGGTCGGTGGTCCAGATGGTTTCACTGCACTGACCACGGCCAAGGTCGATACGGATGGTGATTTCTTCCTGGGCCATCACCCGGGCGCCCTGGTCTTCGGTGTAGCTTGGGCTACGGCCGCCCTGGCTGGCAATGCACACCTCATCCAGGTACACATCGATCAGGCTCACATCGAGCGCGGGCACGCCGGCACGCCCAACCGCTGCAAGGATGCGGCCCCAGTTCGGATCGGAGGCGAACAGTGCGGTCTTGATCAGCGGCGAGTGCGCCACCGCGTAGCCGACGTCCAGGCATTCCTGATGATTGCCACCGCCGTTGACCTGCACGGTCACGAACTTGGTCGCCCCTTCACCGTCACGGACAATGGCCTGGGCCACCTCCATGCAAACCTCGAAAACTGCCTTTTTCAAGGCTTCGAACAGGGCTCCGCTGGCCTGGGTGACTTCCGGCAGGTCGGCCTGACCGGTGGCGATGAGCATGCAGCAGTCGTTGGTCGAAGTATCGCCGTCGATGGTGATGCGGTTGAACGATTTGTTGGCCCCGTCCAGCATCAAGTCCTTGAGCACCCCTGGCGCGACCTTGGCGTCGGTGGCGATGTAGCCCAGCATGGTTGCCATGTTCGGGCGGATCATGCCCGCACCCTTGCTGATACCGGTTACGGTCACGGTCACGCCGTCGTGCTGGAACTGACGGCTCGCGCCCTTGGGCAAGGTGTCGGTGGTCATGATGCCGGTGGCCGCTTCAGCCCAGTTGTTTTCCGACAAGTTATCCAGGGCAGCTTGCAAGGCGCCTTCGATCTTCTCGACCGGCAGGGGCTCACCAATCACGCCGGTGGAGAACGGCAAAACCGATTCGGCGGGCACACCGGCAAGCTCGGCGAGTTTAGCGCAGGTCCGCTGCGCAGCTTCCAGGCCGGGGGCGCCCGTACCGGCATTGGCATTGCCAGTGTTGGTCAGCAGGTAGCGCACGGTGCCCTGTACCCGCTGCTTGGCCAGGATCACGGGGGCGGCGCAGAAGGCGTTGAGGGTGAACACACCGGCCACACTCGAACCCTCGGCGCAGCGCATGACCACCACATCCTTGCGCCCCGGGCGCTTGATGCCGGCAGAGGCAATGCCGAGTTCGAAACCCGGGACAGGGTGCAGCGTAGGCAAAGGACCAAGACCAACAGCCATTGGAGCGCTCCTAGAAAATACGTTTGGTGAAAAAAGGGCCGCTGTGCGGCCCATCTCTGGCAAGCCCGGCCGAACCAGGCACACCGTATGGCTTGAATCGGCGCAACCCAGTCCGGCAGTGGCGTGCCGGCGATGAGCTGCGCAGTAGCCCTTGGCATTGAGCGGCCCACAAGACGCCGGGCGCCTTGTGACGGCCCGGCGATCAGATCACTCGATCTGGCCGTGGCAGTGCTTGAACTTCTTGCCCGAACCACACCAGCACGGCTCGTTGCGCCCCAGTTTCTGCTCATTGCGCACAGGCTCGGCGGCTACGGCTACCTCAGCACCCTCCTCGGCCAACTGCTCGCTTTCAAGACCAGGTGCTGGCGCGTGCTCGAACTGCATGCGGCTGGCCAGCTCTTCGGCGTCGCGGCGCAGACGTGCTTCTTCCTCGGCAGGATCCTCACGGCGAACCTGAACGTGCGAGAGCACACGGATGGCGTCGCGCTTGATCGACTCGAGCAGCTCCTGGAACAGGGTGAACGACTCGCGCTTGTACTCCTGCTTCGGGTTCTTCTGGGCGTAGCCGCGCAGGTGGATACCATGACGCAGGTGGTCCATGGTCGACAGGTGGTCCTTCCACAGGTCGTCCAGCACACGCAGCAGGATCTGCTTCTCGAAGGTGCGCAGTGCTTCCATCCCGGCCTGGTCCTCTTTCTCGGTGTAGGCCGTGGTGATTTCGTGCAGCAGTTTCTCGCGCAGGGTTTCTTCGTAGAGGTGGTCGTCTTCGTCGAGCCACTGCTGGATCGGCAACTTCATGGCAAAGTCACTGGACAGCGAGGCTTCCAGGCCGGCCACGTCCCATTGCTCAGGCAGCGACTGCGGCGGGATGTGCTGGCTGATGGTGGCATCGAGCACTTCCTTGCGGAATTCGGCAATGGTGTCGCCGACGTTCTCTGCGGCCAGCAGGCTGTTGCGCATGTGGTAGATGACCTTGCGCTGCTCGTTGGCCACGTCGTCGTATTCGAGCAACTGCTTGCGAATATCGAAGTTGCGGCCTTCGACCTTGCGCTGGGCCTTCTCGATGGCGTTGGTGACCATACGGTGTTCGATGGCTTCGCCCGACTGCATGCCCAGCGCCTTCATGAAGTTCTTCACCCGATCAGAGGCGAAGATGCGCATCAGGCTGTCTTCGAGCGAGAGGTAGAAGCGGCTGGAGCCCGGGTCACCCTGGCGACCGGAACGACCGCGCAGCTGGTTGTCGATACGACGCGATTCGTGACGCTCGGATGCGATGACGTGCAGGCCACCGGACTCGATAACCTGCTGGTGACGCTTCTGCCAGTCGGCCTTGATGTGCGCGATCTGCTCGTCCGTAGGGTTTTCCAGTGCGGCCACTTCAGCTTCCCAGTTACCGCCCAACAGGATGTCGGTACCACGACCGGCCATGTTGGTGGCAATGGTCAGCGCGCCTGGCGCGCCGGCCTGGGCGATGATCTCGGCTTCCTTCTCGTGGTACTTGGCGTTCAGTACCTTGTGTTCGATGCCTTCCTTGTGCAGCAGGTTGGACATGTGCTCGGAGGTTTCGATGGTCGCCGTACCCACCAGCACCGGCCGACCCTGCTTCAGGGTTTCCTTGATGTCGGCGATGATCGCGGCGTACTTCTCTTCGGCGGTCAGGTACACCAGGTCGTTGTGGTCTTTGCGCGCCAGGGGCTTGTTCGGCGGAATGACCATCACGTTCAGGGCGTAGATCTGGGCGAACTCGAAGGCCTCGGTATCGGCGGTGCCGGTCATGCCCGACAGTTTCGAGTACAGACGGAAGTAGTTCTGGAACGTGGTGGAAGCCAGGGTCTGGCTCTCGGCCTGGATGTTGAGGTTTTCCTTGGCCTCGATGGCCTGGTGCAGGCCTTCGGACAGACGGCGACCCGGCATGGTACGCCCGGTGTGCTCGTCGATCAGCAGCACCTGGCCATCCTGCACGATGTATTCGACGTTGCGGTGGAACAGCTTGTGCGCGCGCAGACCGGCATAGACGTGCGTCAGCAGGCCCAGGTTGTGCGCCGAGTACAGGCTCTCGCCCTCGGCCAGCAGGCCGACCTGGGTGAGCATTTCCTCGATGAACTGGTGACCGGCTTCGTTGAGCTCGACCTGGCGGGTCTTCTCGTCGATGGTGAAGTGGCCTTCCTGGGTGACCTGGCCTTCGACTTCCTCGATGTGCTGTGTCAGGCGTGGGATCAGGCGGTTGATCTCGATGTACAGCTTGGAGCTGTCCTCGGCCTGGCCGGAAATGATCAACGGCGTACGGGCTTCGTCGATGAGGATCGAGTCCACTTCGTCGATCACGGCGAAGTTCAGTTCACGCTGGAACTTCTCGTCCTGACTGAACGCCATGTTGTCGCGCAGGTAATCGAAGCCGAATTCGTTGTTGGTGCCGTACGTGATGTCGGCAGCGTAGGCTGCGCGCTTTTCTTCGGGCGGCTGGAACGCTGAGACGATACCGACCGACAGGCCGAGGAACTCGTACAGCGGGCGCATCCAGTTGGCGTCACGACGAGCAAGGTAGTCGTTGACGGTGACCACGTGCACACCCTTGCCGGACAATGCATTGAGGTAGACGGCCAAGGTACCGACCAGGGTCTTGCCCTCACCGGTGCGCATCTCCGCGATCATGCCCTCGTGCAGGGTCATGCCGCCAATGAGCTGAACGTCGAAGTGACGCATGCCCATCACGCGCTTGCCGGCCTCACGGGCGACGGCGAAGGCTTCGGGCAGGAGTTGGTCCAGTGTTTCGCCTTTGGCCAAACGCTCCTTGAACTCGGCAGTCTTGCCACGCAGTTGCTCGTCGGAGAGGGCCACCATCTTCTCTTCGAAGGCATTGACGATACTCACCGTCTTGAGCATGCGTTTGACTTCACGCTCGTTCTTGCTTCCAAAAAGTTTCTTTAACAAAGGCGCAAACATATTGGCAGGATCTTCCACACGTAGGGATGGAGGGCGGCCCCATGAGTCGCCCGTGCAGCCCTAAGGCCGCATGCGAACGAGCATTCTACCCGGAAACGATGGTGATGAAAGTGGTGGATTCCACGATGCTGGCACAGCGCTTTTACAGGGGCGTGTCTTAGATAGGGGCATTTCCCCTGAGTTCAAGACCTGGAAAGATGAAAGCGTTCAACACTCGCCTGTGCGCGATACCTTGCAGGGCCTGGCGCCTGTACGTCGAGCCCTGCGCTTGGCCAGTGGGCTCAACCGCCAGGTGATCGGGACTGACGCTGAAGTGTTAGACTGCCCAACTTGTAACCTCATGCGTACACCCATGGCCTACAAACCCTCCCCCGCCCAGCCGCCATCGGCGCTACTGCGCCAAGTTCGCCCGCTGCGCCTGCTGCTCAACCAGGCCGAGCGCCTGGAGCACCTGCAACGCCTGGTCGAAGGCCAGCTGCAACCGGCTGCACGCGAGCACTGCCACGTGGCGTCATGGCGCGACGGTACCCTGCTGCTTGTGGTCACCGACGGGCACTGGGCCACGCGCCTGCGTTACCAGCAAAAGCGCCTGATGGCGGCATTGCAGGCAACCGATGCGTTCGGCAACCTCAGGCGTATTCTTTTCAAGGTGCAGCCCCCCCTGGTGCCCGCCAAGCGCGGCGGGCATGCGGCCGAGTTGTCCAACAGCGCAGCCCAGAGCCTGCTGCAGACGGCCGAAGGCATCACTGACGCGAAACTGCGGGCAGCACTGGAGCGCCTGGCGGCGCATGCGCAGGCCAAGGACTGAGCGCCAGTTCTGGCGTGCGGAGCAGGCCAGACGATGCCCAAGACAGCAGGCAGAAGGACTGCGAAGCTTGATCAGGCCCACTACCCACTAACGTCCTGGCAATTGCTGCACGAAGCCGCCCATAAAAAAGGCCACCCGAAGGTGGCCTCAATGAACTAGAGAGTGTTCGAGCTTACACAGCCGCGACAGGACGCATATACGAGATCGGCGCCGTGCTGGCATCTTCGAAAGTGACCACTTCCCAGGCATCGGTTTCGGCAATCAGCTTGCGCAACAGCTGGTTGTTCAGCGCGTGGCCGGACTTGAAGCCCTTGAACTCGCCAATCAGGCTGTTGCCCAGCAGGTACAGGTCGCCAATGGCGTCGAGAATCTTGTGTTTGACGAACTCGTCTTCGTAGCGAAGACCGTCTTCGTTCAACACGCCTTCCTCGTCGACCACAATGGCGTTTTCCACACTGCCGCCCAGCGCAAGGTTGTGCTTGCGCAGGTATTCGATGTCACGCATGAAGCCAAAGGTGCGGGCGCGGCTGACTTCCTTCACGAACGAGGTGCTGGAGAAGTCGACGCTTGCGCTCTGGGTCCGGTTGCGAAGCACCGGGTGATCGAAGTCGATCTCGAAGCTCACCTTGAACCCTTCGAAAGGCAGGAAGGTGGCGCGCTTGTCGCCCTCTTGCACTGTCACCTCACGCAGGATGCGGATGAACTTCTTGGCTGCGTCCTGTTCTTCCAGGCCGGCAGACTGAATCAGGAATACGAAAGGTCCGGCGCTGCCATCCATGATCGGTACTTCCGAGGCGGAGAGCTCGACGTAGGCGTTATCGATGCCCAGGCCCGCCATGGCGGAGAGCAGATGCTCGACCGTATCGACCTTGACGTCACCGTTGACCAGCGTCGTGGACATGGTTGTCTCGCCGACATTGGCCGCACGCGCCGGGATCTCGACCACAGGGTCGAGGTCGGCGCGGCGGAAGACGATGCCGGTGTCAACAGGCGCAGGCTTGAGGGTCAGGTAGACCTTCTCCCCAGAGTGCAGGCCGACACCTGTGGCACGGATGGTATTCTTCAGGGTGCGTTGTTTAATCATGGCATTGGCCGCTTCAGCGCAAATTGCGAACAGTTATCAACAAAGGCTGGCGATAATACCAGACCCAACCTTTGATGAATACCAATCACCTTCATAGCCCTGATAAATTTCATTAATCAGCCTGACGACGCAGGAAGGCCGGAATATCGAGATAATCCAGGTCATCCTGAGGGTTCAGCTTGGCCGCAGCTGCCGCACCCGCGTGCGCCTGGTTGCGCATGACGGTCGGGCGCTCCAGATCACGGTAGTTGACCGCTGGCTGCTCCTGACGCGCAGGGGCAGGGTTGGATGCCTCGTAGACCTGCTGGGCAGTCTGCAGGGTGTTATCCACCACCTTGACCGGCTTCTCGATGCGCGCACCCAGACCGGTGGCCACAACGGTGACATGCAGCTCGTCGCGCATGTCCGGGTCGATCACGGTACCGACCTTGACCATGGCATGGTCGGAGGCGAACGCCTCGATGATGCTACCCACGTCGGAGTACTCACCCAGGGAAAGGTCCGGACCTGCGGTGATGTTGACCAGGATGCCACGGGCGCCCTGCAGGTTGACGTCTTCGAGCAGCGGGTTGCGGATCGCCGCCTCGGTCGCCTCGCGAGCACGGTTCGGGCCGCTGGCGCAGCCAGTACCCATCATGGCCATGCCCATTTCACCCATCACGGTACGCACGTCGGCAAAGTCGACGTTGATCATGCCCGGGCGCTTGATGATGTCGGAGATACCGCGAACGGCTCCGGCCAACACGTCATCGGCCTTGGCGAACGCGGACAGCAGGCTTGCGTCCTTGCCCAGGATGGTCAGCAGCTTTTCGTTGGGGATGGTGATCAGCGAGTCGACGCTTTCGGCCAGCATGCGGATGCCTTCATCGGCGATCTGCATGCGCTTGCGACCTTCGAACGGGAACGGACGGGTCACCACTGCAACGGTGAGGATGCCCATTTCCTTGGCCACTTCGGCAATGATCGGCGCTGCACCGGTACCGGTACCGCCGCCCATGCCTGTGGTGATGAACACCATGTTGGTGCCTTGCAGCACTTCGGCGATGCGCTCACGGTCTTCCAGCGCGGCCTGACGACCGACTTCCGGATTGGCGCCGGCACCCAGGCCCTTGGTCACGCCAGTGCCCAGTTGCAGGATGGTGCGCGCACCAATGTTCTTGAGCGCCTGGGCATCGGTGTTGGCGCAGATGAACTCCACGCCCTCGATGCTGCTCTTGACCATGTGATTGACGGCGTTACCACCACCACCACCGACGCCGATCACTTTGATGACCGGGCTTTGCGGGACGTTGTCTACGAGCTCGAACATTTTCCCTCTCCTTACAGTTCTCTAGTTGTCGCGCCTACCACTACTGCTTTGAAACTTAGAAGTTGCCTTGTACCCACCGCTTGAAGCGCTCAAGCACTGGGGCCTTCGGTTCATCGCCATAGCTGTTGTTGCTGCTGCTGTTGCCGGTCAAGGGCAGGTCTTCGGTCTGCTTGTGCAGCCCGTAGGTAAGCAAGCCCACACCGGTGGAATAAATCGGGTTGCGTACCACGTCGCTCAGGCCGCGCACGCTGTGCGGTACGCCCAGGCGTACCGGCATGTGGAAAATTTCCTCGGCCAGCTCGACCGCGCCTTCCATCTTGGCGGTGCCGCCGGTCAGGACGATGCCGGCAGGCACCAGGTCCTCGTAACCGCTGCGACGAAGTTCAGCCTGGATCAGGGTGAAGAGTTCGTCGTAACGCGGCTCGACCACTTCGGCCAACGCCTGACGCGACAGTTCGCGCGGAGGACGGTCGCCAACGCTTGGCACCTTGATGGTTTCACCCGCACCTGCCAGCTTGGCCAGGGCGCAGGCGTACCGAATCTTGATTTCCTCGGCATACTGTGTGGGCGTACGCAGGGCCATGGCAATGTCATTGGTCACCTGGTCCCCGGCGATCGGGATGACCGCGGTGTGGCGAATCGCGCCTTCGGTGAAGATCGCGATGTCGGTGGTGCCGCCGCCGATGTCGACCAGGCACACGCCCAGCTCTTTTTCGTCGTCGGTCAGTACCGAATAGGCCGATGCCAGTTGTTCGAGAATGATGTCGTCGATTTCAAGGCCGCAGCGGCGTACGCACTTCTCGATGTTCTGCGCAGCATTGACGGCGCAGGTCACCACGTGAACCTTGGCTTCCAGGCGCACGCCCGACATGCCGAGCGGTTCGCGCACCCCTTCCTGGTTATCGATCACATAGTCCTGGGGCAGCGTGTGCAGCACCCGCTGGTCCGCCGGAATGGCCACCGCCTGGGCCGCATCGAGCACACGCTCAAGGTCGGCCAGGCTGACTTCGCGATCGCGAATGGCGACGATGCCATGGGAGTTCAGGCTGCGGATGTGATTACCAGCGACACCCACGAAGGCCGAGTGGATGCGGCAACCCGCCATCAGCTGTGCTTCTTCGACGGCGCGCTGGATCGATTGCACGGTGGACTCGATGTTCACCACCACGCCTTTTTTCAGGCCGCGGGACGGGTGAGTGCCGATCCCGACGATTTCCAGCGTGCCGTCTTCGCCCACCTCACCTACCAAGGCCACTACCTTGGAGGTGCCGATGTCCAGCCCGACGATCATTTTGCCGCTATGCGCGTTTGCCATGGTCCTGCCTCTCTCTAATTCTTCGCAACGGCGGGTTGGGCCGTCGTCGGTGCAATCGGTTCCCGCCAGCCAACGGCAAGCCCGTTGGCATATCGCAGATCGATGCGGGCGATGTTGGCGATCTGCTCTTTAAGCGTCTTGTCGTAAATGGCAATGAAACGGCGCATCTTCTCGACCAGATGGTCGCGCCCCAGCAGCAGCTCGATACCGGGCGCTGCGCTGCTCGCGCCCGTGGTGAGGAACCAGCTGCCTCGCTCGCGCAGCTCCAGGCGCGCGATGGAGAAGCCTAAGGGGCGCAGCATCTGGCTCAATATCTGATACTGCTGCATGACCTGCTGCTGGGCTCGCTGGGGGCCAGCCAGTTGTGGCAGGTGCTCGTAGTTGGCCAGTTCGCGCGGTGTGAAGGCCTGGCCCTGGTTGTTGAGCAAGGCGGCATCACCCCAGCGCGCCACCGGCAGTTGTTCCTCGAGGCGAATCACCACTTCATCCGGCCATACCCGGCGCACTTCTGCATGGGCGATCCAGGGCATCTGCTCAAGCTCCTTGCGCATCGCCGGCAGGTCGACGGTAAAGAAGCTTGCGGCCACATAGGGTGCGATGCGCTGCTGCACCGACTGCTGGCTGATGTAGGTCAGGTCGCCCTGCACGTCGATCTTGGTGATCGGCCGGTCGGCATACGGCATGAGCCGTATGGCACCCTCGTAGGCGCCGAAGCCTGCGGCTACCAGCAGCACCGGCCACAGCAGGCGCTTGAGGCCGCCCAGGCTTGGACGCGGCAGGCGCGCCGATACGGGCTCGTCGGCCACCAGCCGGCTGGCACCACGCGGCACCGGCTTGCTGCGGCCGGTAACGGGTTGCTGCTGACGTACCATTGCGCCCTGCATGATGATTAACCTCGCGTCGCCACGCTGTCGGCCAGGATCGCCAGCACCAGTTGCTGGAAGTCCAAGCCGGCCGCGCGGGCCGCCATGGGCACCAGGCTATGATCAGTCATGCCTGGGGCGGTGTTTACTTCGAGCAGCCAGAACCGGCCCTGCTCGTCCTGCATCACGTCCAGCCGTCCCCAGCCTTCGATGCCAATGGCATCGCAGGCGCGGGCAGTCAGATCGATCAGTTCCTGCTCCTTGGCGCTATCGAGCCCACAGGGAATGCGGTACTGGGTATCGTTGGCGATGTATTTGGCGTCGTAGTCGTAGAACACGTGGGGCGTTCCCAGGGCAATCGGCGGCAGCACCTGCCCGCGCAACACCGCAATGGTGAACTCCGGGCCGTGAATCCACTGTTCCACGAGTACCTGAGAATCGTATTTGGCGGCATCTCGCCAGGCGGCGACCAGTTCCTGCTCGCTGTTCACCTTGGCCATGCCGATGCTAGAGCCTTCATGGGCAGGTTTGACGATAAGCGGGAAGCCCAGTTCCGTACTGGCACGCAAACAATCGCTTTCGCTGGCCAACACGGCATGCCGCGGGGTAGGAATACCCAGGCTCTGCCACACCTGCTTGGTGCGCAGCTTGTCCATCGCCAAGGCAGAAGCCAGGATGCCGCTGCCGGTGTAAGGAATGCCCAGGCACTCGAGCAGCCCTTGCATGCTGCCGTCTTCACCACCGCGGCCGTGCAGGATGATGAAGGCACGGTCGATTTTTTCGCTTTGCAGACGCGCAAGCAGGTCATCGCCCACGTCGATGGCGACGACGTCCACGCCGGCATCGGTGAGCGCGCCAATCACGGCGGCGCCGGACTTGAGCGAGACTTCCCGCTCGGCGCTCTTGCCCCCATAGAGCACGGCCACGCGACCGAACGCCTTGACGTCCAGGGTGCTGGGCAATGTGTCGTAGGCGCTGGTCATTTCGACGTCTCCTGCACGGCGCCGGCAAACAGCGGGCTTTTCATCAATTGCGGAGCCAGGCCGCCGACATCGCCGGCACCTTGGCAGATCAGGATGTCGCCGGCACGCAGCAACGGCTGAACCAGCGGCGCCAGCTCGGCGCCGCGCTCGATGTAGATCGGGTCCAGCTTGCCGCGCTGGCGAATGCTGTGGCACAGCTGGCGGCTATCGGCCCCCGGGATCGGCTCTTCGCCGGCCGGGTAGACTTCCATCAGCAGCAGCACGTTGGCATCACCGAGCACCTGGACGAAGTCGTCGTACAGGTCGCGGGTGCGGCTGTAGCGGTGCGGCTGGTAGACGATCACCAGCCGGCGGCTTGGCCAGCCGCCACGCACGGCCTTGATCACCGCGGCCACTTCAGTGGGGTGATGACCGTAATCGTCCACCAGCATCACGCTGCCGCCCTCCACGGGCAGCTCACCGTACACCTGGAACCGACGGCCCACGCCCTGAAACCCGGAAAGCCCCTGGAGAATGGCTTGGTCGGGAATGCCTTCGTCGGTGGCGATGGCGATGGTCGCCAGTGCGTTGAGCACATTGTGGTTGCCCGGCATGTTCACCGAAACCTCCAGCGGCTCACAGTCGCGGCGCAAGACGGTGAAATGCGTCTGCATGCCTTGCTGACGGACATTGATGGCGCGGATATCGGCTTCTTCGCTGAAGCCGTAGGTGACCGTCGGGCGCTTGACCTGGGGCAGGATCTCGCGCACCACCGGGTCATCCAGGCACATCACGGCCAGGCCATAGAACGGCAGGTTGTGCAGGAACTCGACGAAAGTCTTCTTCAGTTTGTTGAAGTCCCCTTCGTAGGTGGCCATGTGGTCGGCGTCGATGTTGGTGACCACGGCGACCATCGGTTGCAGGTGCAGGAAGCTGGCGTCGCTTTCATCGGCTTCGGCAATCAGGTAACGGCTGGTGCCTAGCTGGGCGTTGGTGCCCGCTGCAGTCAAGCGGCCACCGATAACGAACGTGGGGTCTAGCCCACCGGCGGCGAATACCGAGGCCAGCAGGCTGGTGGTGGTGGTCTTGCCGTGGGTACCGGCCACGGCCACGCCATGGCGGTAGCGCATGAGTTCGGCCAGCATCTCTGCCCGTGGCACCACGGGAATGCGACGTTCCAGGGCAGTGGCCACTTCAGGGTTGGCCGGGTTGATGGCGCTGGACACCACCAGCACGTCAGCGGTCGCAGCGTTCTCTGCACGATGGCCAACGAAGATCTGCGCGCCGAACGACTCCAGGCGCTCGGTCACAGGCGAGGCCTTGAGGTCCGAACCGGATACCTCGTAGCCCAGGTTCAGCAATACCTCGGCGATACCGCACATGCCGACACCGCCGATACCCACGAAATGGATACGACGAATACGGCCCATCTTGGGCTGGGGCATGGCTTTCTGGCTCTCAACCACGGGCCACCTCCAGGCAGATATCGACGACGGTGCTGGTTGCAGCAGGTTTGGCCAGGCGCCTTGCGGTACCGGCCATGACAGTCAGTTTCTCGGGTTGCATCAGCACCTCGTTCAGGCGTTCAGCGAGCTGCGCTGCGCCAGTTGTCGCTTGTGGCATCAGGAAGGCAGCGCCTTCGCGGGCCAGATAATGGGCGTTATGGGTCTGGTGGTCATCGATCGCATGGGGCAAGGGCACCAGCATCGAGGGCAGGCCCGCTGCCGCCAGCTCGCTGACGGTCAGGGCCCCGGCACGGCACACCACCAGGTCGGCCCAGCCATAGGCCTGGGCCATGTCCTTGATGAAGGGCTCGACCTGCGCCTGGACACCGGCTTGGCGGTATCGCTCGGCGGTGATCGACGCATGTTGCTTGCCAGCCTGGTGGAACACCTGGGGCCGCACGGCTTCGGGCACATCGGACAGCGCCTTAGGCAACAATGTGTTCAAGGGTTCCGCGCCCAGGCTGCCGCCGAGCACCAGCAGGTGCGGTTGGCGCTGGCCAAGCCCAGGGCGCTCGGCATCCATGAACAGTTCTGCACGCACTGGATTGCCTGTGGTGCGGCGCTTTTCACTGGCCGGGAAGGTGTCGGGGAAGGCTTCACATACCCGTGCGGCCAGGGGTACCAGCAAGCGGTTGGCGGTGCCGGCGCGGGCATTTTGCTCATGAATGATCAGCGGTACCCCGCAAAGCCGCGCCGCCACGCCGCCCGGGCCTGTGACATACCCGCCGAAGCCCAGCACACAGGCAGGCTTGAGCATGCGGATGATGCGCCGGGCCTGCAGCACGGCCTTGACCAGGGTCAAAGGGGCCTTGAGCAGCGATAGCTTGCCCTTGCCACGCAGGCCGCTGACTTGAATCCGATGCAGGGTAAGGCCGGCCTGGGGCACCAGTTCATTCTCGATCCCTCGCGGGGTGCCCAGCCAGTGCACGGTGTAGCCACGCGCCTGGAACTCGCGCGCGCAAGCCAGCGCTGGGAACACGTGACCGCCGGTTCCGCCGGCCATGATCAATACGTTCTTGTCTTCAGCGGCCATGTGCAGGCTCCTCGGCAAAGTCGCTCTCGCTGAATTCATGTTCTTCGCTGCCCAGATGGGTACGGCTTTCCCATTCGATGCGCAGCAGCAGCCCCACGCACGCGCAGCAGATGACCAGCGAGCTGCCGCCATAGCTGAGGAACGGCAGGGTCAGGCCCTTGGTCGGCAGCAGGCCGACGTTCACGCCAATGTTGATCAGGAACTGACCAATCCACAGGAAGGCCAGGCCAAAGGCCATGTACGCGGCGAAGAACTGTTTGGCTTTCTCAGCCCACAGCCCGATGTAAAGCGCGCGAATGGTGACGAAGACGAATAGCGCGATGGTGACCAGCGAGCCAACCACACCCAGCTCTTCGGCCAGCACCGAGAACACGAAGTCGGTGTGCGCTTCAGGCAGGTAGAACTGCTTTTGCACGCTGTTGCCCAGGCCCACGCCCAGCCACTCGCCCCGCCCGAATGCGATCAGGGCCTGTGTCAGCTGGTAGCCGGAGCCAAACTGATCGGACCAGGGGTCGGTGAAGGTGATCAGTCGCGCCATTCGATAGGGCTGCGCCTGCACCAGCACAAACACCGCCACGACCGCCAGCACCACCATCAGGCTGAAGCGGAACAGCCCCACCCCACCCAGGAACAGCATGGCAGCCGCGGCCCCCATCATCACCACGGTGGCGCCAAAGTCAGGCTCCATCAGCAGCAAACCGGCCATGGGCAGCAACACGATGAACGGCTTGAAAAAGCCCATCCAGCTCTCACGTACCTCGGTCTGCCGGCGTACCAGGTAGCCGGCAAGGTAGATGACCACGAATACCTTGGCGATTTCTGAAGGCTGGACGTTGAAGAAGCTGAAGCCGATCCAGCGCATCGAACCGTTGACCTCGCGCCCGATGCCGGGCACCAGCACCATGACCAGCAGGCCAAAGGCACCGAGCAGCATCATGAAACCCATGCGCTGCCAGGTGGCGATCGGCACCATCATGGTCGCGCCACAGGCAACCAGCCCGAGGAAGACGTAAACCAGGTGCCGGTACATGTGGTAAAGCGGGTTACCGGACTGGACGGCGGCCACTTCCGAGGAGGCGGAGGTGATCATCACCAGGCCCAGGCCCAGCAGCGCCAGGCAACCGGCCAGCAAGGGGAAGTCCAGGTCGATGCCACGGCCGCTGATCAGCGGCGACGGGTAGGGCTTGAGGATGCCGAAGATCATGCCAGTGCTCCCGCTGCCTGGGCAAACAGGCGCCCGCGTTCTTCGAAGTTCTTGAACATGTCGAGGCTGGCGCAGGCTGGCGACAGCAGCACGGCATCACCGGGCTGTGCCAGTTCGGCGCAGCGCTGCACAGCGTCCTCCAGGGAGGCTACCCGCACCAGCGGCGCAGCATCGCCGAGGGCCTGGCCCAGGCGTTCAGCATCACGGCCGAGCAACACCACGGCGCGGCAATAGCGCCGGATCGGTTCGCGCAGCGCCGCAAAATCGGCGCCCTTGCCGTCGCCTCCGGCAATCAGCACCAGCTTGCCTGTTGTATCGGCACCCAGGCCTTCGATGGCTGCCAGTGCGGCGCCCACGTTGGTGGCCTTGGAGTCGTCGTACCAGTTCACCCCGTTGCGCTCACGTACCCACTGGCAACGGTGAGCGAGCCCCGTGAATTCACGCAGCGCCTGCAGCATCGGCTCGAAGGGCAGCCCTGCAGCATGGCCCAGGGCCAGTGCGGCCAGCGCATTGCTTTGGTTATGAGCACCGCGCACCTTGAGTTCGCGCACCGGCATCAGAGCCTGGAACGCGAAGGCAAGGTACTTCTCGCCGTCCACCTCGCGCAGGCCGAAGGCTTTGAAGTCGGGCTCGCCCAGGCCAAAGGTCCAGCAGGGACGGCCTTCGACCGGCAGCGGACGGCTGAGCGCGTCCTGGCGATTGACCACCACCTGCCGGGCACCACGGAAGATGCGGTGCTTGGCCAAGTGGTAGGCCGGCAGGCCACTGTAGCGGTCCATGTGGTCTTCGCTGATATTCAGCACCGTGGCAACTTCGGCATTGAGCTGGTCGGTGGTTTCCAGCTGGAAGCTGGACAGCTCCATCACGTACAGCTCGACGTCATCGGCCAACAGGTCGAGGGCCGGGGTGCCGAGGTTGCCGCCAACCGCTACGCGCTTGCCCGCCCTGGCGGCCATTTCGCCGACCAGGGTGGTGACGGTGCTTTTGGCATTCGATCCACTGATGGCGATGATCGGTGCCTTGGCGTTGCGCGCAAACAGCTCGATGTCGCCGGACAGCTTGACCCCGCGGGCAGCGGCTTGTTGCAGCGCCGGCGTAGCCAAGGCCAGGCCTGGGCTGACGTACAGCTCGCTGGCGCGGCACAGGAAGTCCACGTCAAGCTCGCCACAGCGTACTTCCACCTGCGGGTAATCTCGGCGCAGGGTTTCCAGTTCCGGCGGTTGCTCGCGGGTATCGGCGACCGCAAAGGCAATGCCCCGGCTCGCCAGGAAGCGAACCAGGGACATGCCGCTCTTGCCGAGGCCGACAACGATGCGGAATTGGTCGGAAGCGATCAGTGACACGCGCATCTACCTCAATTTCAGGGTGGCAAGGCCAATCAGCACCAGGATCACGGTGATGATCCAGAAGCGGACGATCACGCGTGGCTCTGGCCAGCCCTTGAGTTCAAAGTGGTGGTGAATCGGCGCCATGCGGAACACGCGCTTGCCGGTCAGCTTGAAGGAAGCGACCTGGATGACCACGGACAGGGTTTCCATCACGAACACACCGCCCATGATGAACAGCACGATCTCCTGGCGCACGATCACGGCGATGGTGCCCAGCGCCGCGCCCAGCGCCAGTGCGCCCACGTCGCCCATGAACACTTGTGCCGGGTAGGTGTTGAACCACAGAAAGCCCAGGCCGGCACCGATCAGTGCGCCGCAGAACACGATCAGCTCACCAGAGCCGGGTACGTACGGGATCAACAGGTACTCGGCGAATTTCACGTTGCCTGACAGGTAGCAGAAGATGCCCAGCGCCCCGCCGACCATCACGGTCGGCATGATGGCAAGGCCATCCAGGCCATCGGTCAGGTTCACGGCGTTGCTGGAGCCGACGATGACGAAATAGGTCAGCACCACGAAACCGATGCCCAGGGGGATGGTAACGTCCTTGATGAACGGCAGTATCAGGGTGGTCTCCACACTGGTCGGGGCCGTCTTGTAGAGGAACACGGCCGCAGCCAGGCCGAACACCGACTGCCAGAAATACTTCCAGCGACTTGGCAGGCCGCGGGAGTTCTTCTCGATGACCTTGCGGTAGTCGTCGACCCAGCCGATGGCACCGAAGGCCAGGGTAACGATCAGCACCACCCAGACATAACGGTTGGTCAGGTCAGCCCACAGCAAGGTACTGACGGCAATGGCAGACAGGATCAATGCCCCGCCCATGGTCGGCGTACCGGACTTGGACAGGTGCGACTGCGGCCCGTCATTGCGAACGGCCTGGCCGATCTGGCGAATTTGCAGGGTACGGATCATCCACGGCCCCAGCCACAGCGCCAGCGACAACGCGGTAAGCACCCCGAGAATCCCGCGCAGGGAGAGGTACTGGAAGACCGCGAAGCCTTTGTGGAACTGTTGCAGATACTCGGCCAACAGCAGCAGCATTAATGTTTCTCCCCGCTGGCACCGCACAGTGCAGCCACGACATTTTCCATCGCAGCGCTGCGCGAGCCCTTGATCAAGATAGTGGTATCGCCGGCATTTTCGGCACTGACTGCTTCGATCAGCGCGGCCTGCGTAGCGTAATGGTGGCCATGGGTACCAAACGCCTCTACGGCGTGCGCCATGTTGGCGCCCACCGCATACAAGGCGTCGACCTTGCCGCGGGCGTAGTCACCCACCTGACGGTGACCTTCCTGCGCCCACTGACCCAGCTCGCCAATTTCTCCAAGCACCAGGACGGTGCGTCCGGAAAAGCCGGCGAGTATATCAATGGCGGCACACATGGAGGTGGGATTTGCGTTGTAACTGTCGTCGATCACGCGAGCGCCGCTCGGGGTGACCTGCGCCACCGTGCGGCCCTTGACCGGCTGGACCGCAGCCAGGCCGGCAGCAATGCCCTGCAGGCTGATGCCCACGGCATGGGCGGCGGCGGCGGCGGCCAAGGCGTTGCTGACGTTGTGCACGCCCAGGACGTTGAGTTGCACCTGCGCCTGCTCGCCTGCCCCGTGCAGGGTGAAAGACGGGCAGCCGCGGGGGTCACGGCCAATGTCACTGGCATGGAAATCGGCACGGGTATCGTCGAGCGCAAAGCTCACGATCCGGTGATCGCCGGCACGCGTTCGCCAAGTGTCGAAGGCCTTGTCGGCCAGGTTGAGAATGGCGGTACCGCCCTCACCCAGTCCTTCGAGGATTTCGCCCTTGGCCTCGACGATCTTCTCCGGGCCGCCGAATTCACCCACGTGCGCGGTGCCGGCATTGTTGATGATGACCACTTGGGGCTTAGTCAAACCCACGGTGTAGCGAATTTCGCCGATGCGCGAGGCGCCCAGCTCGATGACGGCGGCGCTGTGCTCGGGGGCGATTTCCAACAAGGTCAGCGGCGCGCCCAGGTCATTGTTCAGGTTGCCGCGTGTGGCATGCACCAGGCCGCGCGTGCGCAGGACACTGGCGAGCATTTCCTTGACCGTGGTCTTGCCGCTGGACCCGGTAATGGCCACCACGGGCTTGTCGAAGGCCGCCCGGTTGAGTGCACCGAGCTGGCCAAGGGCCAGGCGGCAATCGGCGACCACCAATTGCGGCAGGTCGACGCCCTGCACTTCGCGTTCGACCAGCGCCGCCACGGCGCCCTTGGCCTTGACGTCTGTCAGGTAGTCATGACCGTCAAAGCGCGGGCCGGCCAGGGCAACGAAGAGTTGCCCCGGCGCGACGCTGCGGCTGTCGATGCTGACGCCATCGAAGCGGGCATCGGCGCCGGTCAGGCGACCCTTCAAGGTGGCGCTCACCTGGCTAAGCGTCATCGCCTCAAGCATTGGGGGCCTCCCAGGCTGCGAGTGCCTTTTCGGCCTCGGTCAAATCGGAAAACGCATGGCGCTGCGCGTTGATCTCCTGATAGTCCTCGTGTCCCTTGCCGGCCAGCACGATGACGTCGTCGGCAGCGGCACCGGCGATCAGCTGAGCGATGGCATCACCGCGACCGGCCACGAACGCCACCTCGACCGGCGCCTGAAAGCCGGGCCGAATATCGTCGAAGATGCGCATTGGGTCTTCGGTCCGCGGGTTGTCGTCGGTCACCAGCACCCGGTCGGCCAGACGTTCGGCCACTTCTGCCATCAGCGGGCGCTTGCCCCGGTCACGGTCGCCGCCACAGCCGAACAGGCACAGCAGTTGGCCGTGGGCATGGGGGCGTAGGGCCTGGAGCACTTTTTCCAGGGCATCGGGCGTGTGCGCGTAGTCGACCACCACAAGGGGCTTGTCGCCGCCGCCCAGGCGTTGCATGCGGCCAACAGGGCCATGTAACTGCGGCATGACCTTGAGGATCTCGTCCAGGGCGTAGTCCAACGCCAGCAGGGTTGCCACGGCCGCCAATACGTTGCTCAGGTTGAAGCGACCCAGCAGCTGCGTGCGCAACGTGCGCTCGCCCTGGGCGGTGACGAGGGTGGCGCAGACGCCATCGTCGTCGAACTTGGCCTTGGGGCAGTACAGCGAGGCGTCCGAGTGCTCCAGGCTGTAGGTGATCAACCGGGTATCGATGCGCTCGGCCATCGGCTTGTGAGCGTAGGCGTCAGCCAGGCGACGACCGAAGTCGTCGTCCAGATTGACCACTTGGCAACGCAGGCTTGGCCAGGCAAACAGCTTGGCCTTGGCCGCTTCGTAGGCCTGCATGCTGCCGTGGTAGTCGAGGTGGTCACGGGACAGGTTGGTCATCACCGCGATGTCGAACGCCAAGGCCGCTACACGCCCCTGTTCCAGGGCATGGGAGGACACTTCCATGGCCACGGCCTTGGCGCCTTGTTTTTTCAAGTCGTACAGGGTCGACTGCACGGCGATCGGGTCAGGCGTGGTCAGTCGACCGCTTTTCAGCTCGCCGTAGAAACCCGTCCCCAGGGTACCCACCAGGCCGCAACGCTGGCCCAACAGGTCGAGCGCCTGTGCCACCAGTTGGGTGACGCTGGTCTTGCCGTTGGTGCCGGTCACGCCTACCAGGTTCAACTGGCGGCTGGGCTCGCCATAGAAACGCCCGGCGATGTCCGACAGCTGGGCGATCAGGCCCTTGACTGGAATCAGCGGTACATCGGTCAGCGGCAGCACCGTGGCGCCCTGTTCCTCGTAAGCCACGGCGGCAGCGCCACGGGCCAGCGCGTCGGCGATATGCTCGCGGCCATCGACCTTGGCCCCAGGCACTGCCAGGAACAGGTCGCCTGGGCGCACGTTGCGGCTATCGAGGGTCAGTTCACGAATCAGCGGGTCGCGACTGGCATGGGCGAAGAGCTTGCTCAATGGCATTGTCATTATCCTCGCCCTCCGTTGGCGGCTGCTGCATTGACTTGCGATTGGCTTGCCGGCGCTGCCGGCGCAGGTGGCGGCAGGTTGTCTGGCGGCACGTTCATCAACCGAAGGGTGCCGGACATGACCTTGCTGAACACAGGTGCCGATACCAGACCGCCGAAGTAGCCGCCTTTGCCGGGTTCGTCGATTACCACGACGATCGCATAGCGCGGGTCGCTCATCGGGCCGAAGCCTGCGAACAGCGAGCGATAGGCATTTTCGGTGTAGCCCTTGGAACCCACCGTGGCTTTACGCGCGGTACCGGACTTGCCGGCCACGTGGTAGAACGGCACCTGGGCACGGAACACGCCGCGCGGCGCCTCGATCACTTGCTGGAGCATGCCCTGCACGGTTTCTGCGGTTTCCTTGGGAATCGCCTGGACGGCTTCGGGCGCCTTGTCCACCTTGAGGATCGACAGCGGCACCATCTTGCCGTCGTTGGCCAAGGCTGCATAAGCGTGCACCAGCTGCAGGGCGGTGACCGAAACGCCGTAGCCGTACGACAGCGTGGCTGTTTCGGCCTTGCGCCACTCCCGGTGGTTGGGCAGGTTGCCGACGCGCTCACCCGGGAAACCCAGGCCGGTGTACTGGCCCAGCCCGACCTGGGACATGACACGGTAGATGGCTTCGCCGCCGATATCGAAGGCGATCTTGCTCATGCCCACGTTACTGGAGTTGATCAGAATGCCGGTCAGGTCGAGGATCGGACCCTCGCTTCGGGACACGTCCTTGATGGTATAGCGACCGATCTGCAGGCTGCCCGGGTAAACCTCGACCTTGTCGGTAGGCTTCCAGCGGCCGCTTTCCAGTGCGGCACTCATCGAGATCGGCTTGACCGTGGAGCCAGGCTCGAACACGTCGATGATGGCCCGGTTGCGCATGGCCGCCGGGAACATGCTGCGGCGGTTGTTGGGGTTGTAGGTAGGCTGGTTGACCATCGCCAAAACCTCACCGGTCTTGACGTCCATGATCACCAGGCTGCCGGCCTTGGCGTCCTGCTCGGCGATGGCGTTGCGCAGTTCGCGGGTGGCCAGGTATTGAAGGCGCAGGTCAATCGACAACGCCAAGGTCTTCCCTGCCTTGGCGTTCTTGGTGACCTGGATGTCCTTGATCAGGCGGCCGCGCCGATCCTTGATCACCTGCCGCTTGCCCGGTACACCGGCCAGCCACTCGTCATAGGCCAGCTCGACGCCTTCGCGACCGTGATCGTCCAGGTCGGTAAAGCCGACCATGTGGGCGGTCACGTCTCCGGCAGGGTAGAAGCGGCGGAACTCTTCCAGCCCATAGACGCCTGGTACCTTCAGGTCCAGCACATGCTGCCCCTGCTCCGGGGTCAGGCCGCGGACCAGGTAGATGAATTCCTTGTTGGCTTGCTGGGTCAGGCGCTCGGTGAGCTGCTGGGGGTTTTGCCCCAGAGCGGTTGCCAACTGCGGCCAGCGGTCGCGCGAAGCCTGCATTTCCTTGGGGTTGGCCCACAGCGTGGTGACCGGCGTGCTGACCGCCAGCGGCTCACCGTTGCGGTCAGTGATCAAGCCACGGTGCGCAGGGATGGGAATGTGGCGCAGGCTGCGTGCATCGCCCTGCCCCTTGAGGAAATCGCGGTCGACGACCTGCAGGTCGATGATGCGCCAGCAAATGGCACCAACCATCAGCGCCAGCAGGCCGACGACTACACGGAACCGCCAGGGGTAGAGTGCGCCTTCGAGCTTCATCATGGCGCCACCATCCGCACTTCGTCAGCGGCTGGCACGCGCATCTTGAGCTGCTCGGTAGCCAGGTTTTCGATGCGACTGGCCGCTGTCCAAGTGCTTTGCTCCAGGATCAACCGGCCCCATTCGGCCTGGGCCTTGTCCCGCTCGTTGAGCTCCCCGTAGAGGGTATTGAGCAATTGCCGGTTCCAGTGCGCGCTGTACGACACGGCAATGGCCGAGCCCAACACGCCGACGAACAGCATGAGCATGAGGAAGCTGCCGCCAGGCAGAGGTTTGGCGAACAACTTGCTCACCGCAATTTCTCCGCAACACGCATCACTGCACTGCGTGAGCGGGGGTTGGCCTTGAGCTCTGCATCGGAGGCGAACTGGGCTTTACCGATCAGCTTGATCGTGGGTTCGAACACCTTGTGTTGCACGGGCAGGTTGCGCGGCAGGTTGTCAGCTTCGCCCTTGGCCAGTTTGCGCATGAACAGCTTGACGATGCGGTCTTCGAGCGAGTGGAAGCTGATCACGGCCAGGCGACCGCCAACCTCCAGTGCGTCGATGGCCGCTTGCAGGCCGGTTTCCAGGTCGCCGAGTTCGTTGTTGACGTGGATACGCAGGCCCTGGAACGCGCGGGTGGCAGGGTTCTTGCCCTTTTCCCATGCAGGGTTGGCCACCTTGAGAACCTCGGCAAGGTCGCCTGTGCGGGTGAACGGCTGCTTTTCACGGCGCTCGACGACTGCACGGGCCATACGGCCGGCAAAGCGCTCCTCGCCATACTCCTTGAATACGCGGGCGATTTCCTCGACCGGCGCGGTGGCAATGAATTCGGCGGCGCTGATGCCCTGGTCGGGGTTCATGCGCATGTCCAGCGGCCCGTCATTGAGGAAGCTGAAGCCACGCTCCGGGTCGTCAAGCTGTGGTGAAGACACGCCTAGGTCCATCAGTATCCCGCTCACCTTACCGTGCAGGCCGCGCTCGGCCACCTCTGCACCTAGCTCGGCAAAGCTGCGCTGCACAATGACAAAGCGGCCGTCTTCGGCCGCCAGCGCTTGCCCTGTGGCAATCGCTTGTGGGTCTTTGTCAAATCCCAACAGCCGCCCTTCTGGGCCGAGCTTGCTGAGGATCAGCCGACTGTGTCCGCCACGGCCAAAGGTGCCGTCCAGATAGCAACCGTCGGCGCGCAAGGCCAGTGCCTCGACAGCTTCGTCGAGCAGGACGGTAATGTGGTTGAAGCCGCTATCTATGGTCACAGGATCAGGTCACGCAATTCGTCGGGCATGGCGCCCGGTTGTTGGATAGCTGCGAGGTCGGCTGCCGAAACCGTGTTCCAGGCTTCCTCATCCCACAGCTGGAATTTGTTCAGTTGCCCCACCAGCATCGCCTTCTTGTCCAGCCGGGCGTACTCACGCAAGCGGGGCGGCACCAGGAAGCGACCACTGCCATCAAGCTCAAGGTCGACCGCGTTACCAATCAGCAAGCGCTGCAGGCGGCGGTTTTCCTCACGAAGCGATGGCAAGGCTCGCAACTTGGCTTCAATTTGCTCCCACTCATCGAGCGGGTAGACGCACAAACAGGGATCGACAGCGTCAATGGTCACGATCAGCTGCCCGTTGCAACGCGAATCGAGCTCGTCACGGTACCGGCTCGGCATGGCGAGACGGCCCTTGGCATCGAGACTGACGGCATTGGCTCCGCGAAACACGGCTGCGATTCCCCACAATATTAGCTTTTTTGTGTCAGAAAACCCACTTCATCCCACTTTCTGCCACTTGCGCACACTATAGGAATCCGCCCGCAGCACCGTCAAGGCACGTTCGGAAGGAAAAGCCTTACATGACCGAGATTTAGCGCGTTAAAGGAATGTGGAAAGACTATCTGGGGAATAAAAAGACTTGAGAAATCAAATGCGCACAACCCGATGCGGGCCGAACTTAAAGTGATTTATCAAGAGTAAGATTTTTTCGGCATTACCAGATGAGATCTGCTATCGATTCAAGCAGGAGGGAAAAGGTGAAGAGTCGATCTGTAAGCCGGGTTTTGTCGAGGACAGTCATTCCTCTACGACGGCCATCACTGGACGCCTCTAGCAACCTACCCGGTTCCGACGCGGGCCACGCCTGATGGAACCCTATTTGGTCTTGCTCCGAGTGGGGTTTACCTAGCCACGGACTGTTGCCAGCCGTGCGGTGCGCTCTTACCGCACCTTTTCACCCTTACCGGCACCGAAGTGCTTAGGCGGTTGTTTTCTGTGGCACTTTCCGTAGGCTCGCGCCTCCCAGGCGTTACCTGGCACTCTGCCCTGCGGAGCCCGGACTTTCCTCCCCCCGCCAGCGACACCGCAATGCGGTGGAACTTAAACGGGCAGCGACTGTCCGATCGACTCTCCGGCGCAAAGAGTACCGGCAGATGCTGCCAAGAACAAGCGTTACCGCCTTTTATATCAATTAGCCACTACTACGCTTTCTGTTTTTCCAGTGCAACTTGATACAGCAGGTTCTTGCGGACGCCCGTTATTTCCGACGCCAGCGCCGCTGCCCGCTTGAGCGGAAGCTCGGCCAGCAGAAGGTCAAGTACGCGCTGCGCTTCGGTGCCGATACCCTGTTCGCCTTCCGGGGCGCTCCAGCCGCCTACCAGTACTACGCACTCGCCCCGTTGCTGATTGCTGTCGCCGGCAACGAACG
Organism: Pseudomonas sp. SGAir0191; assembly: GCF_002812565.2. Taxonomy (NCBI): domain Bacteria; kingdom Pseudomonadati; phylum Pseudomonadota; class Gammaproteobacteria; order Pseudomonadales; family Pseudomonadaceae; genus Pseudomonas; species Pseudomonas sp. SGAir0191. The sequence continues at coordinate 1,025,949 of NZ_CP025035.2, read as the reverse complement.
CATGGAGCTCGGACAAAGGCAGGCCCTTGAGGGTTTCAAACGTTTTGGTGATTTCGCGCGCCAGCACTGCTGGACGGTCTGCGCCAAACACCGCCTGCATGTCGTCCAGGCACTCCAGGATGCGATGCGGCGCCTCATAGAAGATCAAGGTACGCGGCTCCTCCTTGACCTGCTCCAGACGGGCGCGGCGCCCCGCTGTCTTGGCCGGCAGGAAACCTTCGAAGATGAAGCGATCCGAAGGCAAGCCTGCCGCTGACAGTGCGGCGATCAAGGCACAGGCGCCAGGCACCGGCACCACGGGCACACCTGCAGCGCGAGCCTGTCGGACCAGGTGATAACCGGGGTCTGAAATCAGCGGTGTGCCTGCGTCAGACACCAGCGCCACATCGTCGCCGGCCAATAGCCGGGTCAGAAAGCGACCACCCTCATCCCGCTCGTTATGCTCATGGCAGGCGGCCAGTGGTGTGTCGATGCCGAAGTGTTGCAGCAGGCGGATCGAATGGCGCGTGTCCTCGGCAGCGATCAGTGACACGCTTGCCAGCACCTTCAGCGCCCTGGCACTCATGTCATCAAGATTGCCGATAGGCGTTGCCACCACATAAAGCGTTCCCACTGGGGCGGTCGAAGCCCCGGCCACATCAGTCACTGCACGCACCTGCCATTGAAATCAAAGCAGGCATTGTAGCCCGAGCACCCGCAACAGCGCGCAAAGAAGTTGAACGCCGCTGCGCCACAGCGGGCCTATAGTGAAGCTTCCACACGGCGACATCGCGCCCCGGCCAGCGCTTGGGTACAATCGCCAGCCAACTTGATCGAGTAACAGGACAATTACATGATCGCCTGCCTGCGGCTGCTCACAGCCTTCTGTCTCGCTGCCCTGCTGGCAGCCTGCGCCAGTTCGCCCTCATCCAGCCTTGGCGAGCTGCCACGTACGCCGGATGCCAGCATCGAGCAACTGCTCGAACGGGCGACCTCCAGCAAGTCTGCCGAAGATGCCGCACTGCTGCGCCTGAGCGCCGCAGACATGGCCTACCAGCAGAAGGACTTCCCGCGCGCCGCACGCATTCTCGAACAAGTCCAGGTAGACACGCTCAAGCCCGCCCAGCAGGTGTTCGCCGTCACGCTGACCGCCGAACTTGCCATGAGCCGCAACCAACCCAAGGCTGCCTTGAGCGCACTGCAGCACCCCAGCCTGCAGCATGTGCCCGAATTGCCTGCGCAACAGCAGGTGCGCACCTACTCGGTACATGCCGCCGCTCTGGAGGCCGACGGGCAGGCCATGGCCGCTGCCCAGCAGCGTGTGCTGTTGGCACCGCTGCTCAGCGGGCAAGCCGCCAGCGCCAACCACGATGCCATCTGGTCACTTGTCGCATCGCTGTCGACCGAGCAGCTGCAACAGCCCGCCAACGATCCGGTCCTGGCGGGCTGGTCCAGCCTCGCCCTGGCCGTCAAGGGCGCCGGCACCCTGGAGCAGCAACAGGCAGCCATCGACGACTGGGTCAAACAGCACTCGGATCATCCTGCCGCGAAACAGTTGCCCACTGCCCTCACCAAACTCAAGGAACTGGCTAGCCAACCTCTGACGCGTATTGCCCTGCTACTTCCCCAGGAAGGCCCATTGGCCGGTGTGGCGCGCGCGCTGCGTGACGGGTTCATGGCCGCCCACTTCCAGGCCCAGCAATCCGGGCAGCCCGCCCCGTCCGTGCAGATGGTCGACAGCTCCCGCATAGGGTCGCTGGACGACTTCTACCGCCAGGCCCAGGCCGACGGCGTGCAGCTTGTCATTGGCCCACTGGAGAAACCCCTGGTCAAGCAATTGGCTGCCAAGCCGCAGCTTCCGATCACCACCCTGGCACTGAACTACGCCGACGCGGGTCAAAAGGCGCCGCCTCAGCTGTTCCAGTTCGGCCTTGCCGCCGAGGACGAGGCCCGCGAGGTGTCCCGCAGGGCCCGCGCAGACGGCATGGTCCGCGCCGTTGCCATGGTGCCGAGCGGTGAATGGGGCGATCGTGTCCTGGCCGCGTTCCGTCAGGATTGGGAGAGCAACGGCGGCACACTGCTGGCTGCAGAGCGTATTGCCCAGCCCGTTGCACTGGCCCAGCAGATTGCCGACCTGTTCCAGCTGCGCCAAAGCGAAGGGCGCGCCAAGAGCGTGCAAAGCACCGTGGGTGGCAGCATCGCTGCCCAGCCGGCACGTCGCCAGGACATCGATTTCCTGTTCCTGGCAGCCACCCCACAGCAGGCGCAGCAGATCAAGCCTACGCTGAACTTCCAGTACGCAGGTGACGTGCCAGTCTACGCGACCTCCAACCTGTACAGCGCCAGCGGCGATGTGAACCAGTACAACGACATGAACGGCATCCGTTTCTGTGAAACCCCATGGTTGCTCGACAGCAGCAACAGCCTCCGCCAGCAGGTGGTACAGCAATGGCCGCAAGCGGCGGGCAGCCTGGGCCGCCTGTATGCCATGGGTGTAGACGCCTACAGCCTGGCCCCGCGCCTCGGTCAGCTCAAGGCCCTGCCGGACAGCCGTATCCAGGGCCTGTCTGGCAACCTGGGCATCAATGCCAGCCAGCGCGTTGAGCGTCAGTTGCCGTGGGCAGAGTTCGCCGGCGGCCAGGTCAAGCGCCTCCCTGATACGCCCCGCTGATGACCGCTGCCTCGCCAAGCCATGCTGGGCAAGCGGCGGAAAACCATGCCCTTGAGTACCTTCAAGGGCATGGCCTGAAGCTGATTGACCGCAACTGGCGATGCAAAGGAGGCGAGCTTGATCTGGTCATGCTCGACGCCGATACAGTAGTATTCGTCGAAGTCCGCTATCGGTTGCACGCGCACTACGGTGGCGCCCTCGGCAGTATCGATCAGCGCAAGCAGAAGCGGCTGGTGCTTGCCGCCAGCCTGTTCCTGCATCAGAAACCTCAATGGGGCAACTGTCCTTGCCGCTTCGACGTGGTCGCCCTTCAAGGCAGCCATCATGCTGGCAAGCCGCTCGAATGGTTGAAAAACGCCTTCGAATGCTGAACCCACTTCGTTCTTTATGCTCTATGTTTCGCGGGCTGATTACCGTCGCGTGCCGCGACGGCCTCCGCCCCATTTAAGGTCACCAGATGGACATGCAATCCCGAATCCGCCGGCTGTTCCAGGCCAGCATCGATACCAAGCAACAGGCAATGGACATCCTGGCACCGCACATCGAGCAGGCCAGCCTGGTCATGGTCAACGCACTGCTCAACGAGGGCAAGATGCTCGCGTGCGGCAACGGTGGCTCGGCCGGCGATGCGCAACATTTCTCTTCGGAGCTGCTCAACCGCTTCGAACGCGAACGCCCCAGCCTGCCAGCAATCGCGCTGACCACTGACAGCTCGACCCTGACCTCGATTGCCAACGACTACAGTTACAACGAGGTGTTTTCCAAGCAGATCCGCGCCTTGGGCCAACCCGGGGATGTTCTGCTGGCCATCTCCACCAGCGGCAATTCCGCCAACGTCATCCAGGCCATCCAGGCCGCACATGACCGCGAAATGATTGTCGTAGCATTGACGGGCCGCGACGGCGGGGGCATGGCCTCGCTATTGCTGCCAGAGGACGTCGAGATTCGGGTACCCTCGACGGTGACCGCTCGCATCCAGGAAGTCCACCTGCTGGCGATCCATTGCCTGTGCGATCTGATCGACAGCCAACTGTTCGGGAGTGAAGAATGACCCCTATGCGCATTGGCCTCATGGCCTTGACCTTGTGCCTGAGCGTCACCGGCTGCAGTTCGGTACTCAACTCTGCTCGTAATTCGCCCATCGAGGACGACCGGGGCACTCGCACCATTGGCAGCAAGATCGACGATTCACTGATCGAGACCAAGGCATCGGTGAACATCGCCAAGGCAAGCCCGGACCTCGACAAGGGCTCGCACATCGTCGTCAGCAGCTACAACGGCATCGTTCTGTTGGCTGGCCAGACGCCACGCGCCGACCTCAAGAGCCTTGCCGAGCAGACGGCCAGCCAGGTCCAGCGCGTCAAGAAGGTGCATAACGAACTGCAGGTCATGCAGCCCTCCTCCATCCTGGCGCGCAACAACGATGCGTGGTTGACCACCAAGATCAAGACTCAGATGCTGGCCGATACAGCAGTACCCAGCTCGCGGATCAAAGTGATCACCGAGAATGGCATCGTGTATTTGTTGGGGCTCGTCACCCAGCAGGAGGCCAATGCCGCCACTGCCGTCGTGCAAAGCGTGTCTGGTGTGCAGAAGATCGTGAAACTGTTCGAGTACATCGACTAAGCACTTGAGCACGCCAGGCCGCGCAGGCCCTCGCGCACCTAGCCTATTGCCAGTACTAAAAAGGCGATCCTTGCGGATCGCCTTTTCTTATTTCACCACTTTCAAACTTGGCCGACCGCTCGGGCGCGGTGGCTGCCCGCCGCCTTCTGGCGGCCCATCATCATCAGGCTGCTCCTGATCGTCCTCGATTTCCTCGTCCTCCATCATCGAAGACTCCAACTCGAAAACCATGCCCTGACCATTTTCGCGGGCATAAATACCCAGTACCGCGCCAATGGGCACGAACAACGAATGGGGCACGCCGCCAAAACGGCCTTCGAAGCTGACGGCGTCATTGTCCATGTGCAAACTGCGCACAGCGCTGGGCGACACATTCAGGACGATCTGGCCATCACTGGCAAAACCTTCCGGCACCTGTACTTTCGGGTACTCGGCATTGACCAACATATGGGGTGTGCAATCGTTGTCGACGATCCACTCGTACAGTGCTCGAACCAGATAGGGGCGACTGGAGTTCATCAACAGCTCCTCAAAGCGTGCGCATTTCGCGTTCAACGGACGACAGGCTTGCCTGGAATGACTCCCGGGCGAACTGTCGCTCCATGTAATCCAGCAGCGGCTTGGCTTGCCGCGGCAATTCGATACCCATCATCGGCAGACGCCAGAGTATGGGCAGTAGACAGCAATCGACCAGGCTTTGCTCATCACTCATGAAACAGGCGAACTCGCCAAACAGCGGCGACACACCGGTCAGGCTCTCGCGCAGCGCCTTGCGAGCCTCTGCACGGGCAGCCTCACCGGTGCGTGGGTAGAGAATCTGATCAGCCAGGCTGCACCAGTCACGCTGGATACGGTGCATCAGTAACCGGCTATTGCCACGCCCCACCGGATAGACCGGCATCAGCGGAGGATGCGGATAGCGCTCCTCCAGGTACTCCATGATCACCGACGACTCATACAGGACCAAATCCCGATCAACCAAGGTCGGCACGCTGCCATACGGGTTCAGTTCGGCGAGCCGCGGCGGAATCTTGTCGGTATCGACGTCGGTGATGTGCGCGTCAACGGCCTTTTCGGCCAACACAAGGCGAACCCGATGCGAGTATTGATCGGCAGGGTCGGAATAGCAGGCTAACCCATTGGTTACGCCCATGTAGCGCCTCCTCTCGAGGGATGCTTGTAAAACTGTAAATGAAAACGCGCCTGTGGCGCACTGGCATAACTGCCAGTGCGCCACAGGCGCGTTCAACAACCAGAGGTTACTGCGTGATCAGTGCACGTCCTTCCAGTATTCACGCTTGAGCAAGTAGGCGAATACGAAGAAGAAAGCCAGGTACAGCAATACGTAGGTACCAATGCGCTGGCTTTCCAGTTTGACCGGGTTGGCCGAATAGGCCAGGAAGGTCACCAGGTTCTTGACCTTCTCGTCGAACTGCTCGGTGGTCAGGGTACCGGAATTCGGCGTGATGGTCAGCTGATCGCAGGCTTCATGGGTCAACGGCGTGCCGGTCAATGGGTCAAATTGTTTCTTGCCGTCCACCACCGTCTGCACCTGCTTGCAGCCGATCACCTGGTTTCCCTGCAGGCCAACCAGCACGTTCGGCATGCCGACGTTCGGGAAGACCTTGTTGTTCACGCCGTAGGGCCGCGATGGGTCTTCATAGAAACTGCGCAGATAGCTGTACAGCCAGTCGGCGCCTCTGACCCGTGCCACCAGGGTAAGGTCGGGTGGCGCGGCACCGAACCAGGTCTTGGCATCGCTGGGTTTCATGCCAATCTGCATGTGGTCGCCAATCTTGGCCCCGGTGAACACCAGGTTTTCAAGCATCACGTCGTGGGGAATGCCCAGGTCATCAGCCACCCGCTCATAGCGCTGGAACTTGGCACTGTGGCACCCCATGCAGTAGTTGGCGAACGTGCGCGCACCGTCCTGCATCGCTGCCTTGTCGCTCAGGTCGATATCGACCTTGTCCAGTTCCACGCCATGCTCTGCAGCAAGGGCAAATGCAGGCATCACTGCCAGGAGAAATACAGCAATCAACTTTTTCATCAGCCAGTCACCCTTTCCGGAACCGGTTTGGTCTTCTCGAGCCTTGTGTAGAACGGCATCAGCAGGAAGTAGGCGAAGTACAGGAACGTGCACACCTGCGACAGCAAGGTACGCCCAGGCGTTGGCGCCAGTACCCCCAGCACGCCGAGGACGATGAAGGCGACGCAGAACACCAGCAGGAAGAGTTTGCTTATCCAGCCCTTGTAGCGCATGGAGCGAACCGGGCTGCGGTCCAGCCATGGCAGCACGAACAGCACGGCAATGGCTGCACCCATGGCGATCACGCCCATCAGCTTGTCCGGTACGGCGCGCAAGATGGCGTAGAACGGCGTGAAGTACCACACCGGCGCGATGTGCTCGGGGGTCTTGAAGGCGTTGGCCTGTTCGAAGTTGGGTTTTTCCAGGAAGTACCCGCCCATTTCCGGGAAGAAGAACACCACGGCGCAGAACACGAACAGGAACACGACCACCCCGACGATATCCTTGACGGTGTAGTACGGGTGGAACGGAATACCGTCCAGCGGGATACCGTTTTCGTCCTTGTGCTTCTTGATGTCGATGCCGTCGGGGTTGTTAGAGCCGACTTCGTGCAGGGCCAGGATATGCAGCACCACCAGGCCCAGGATGACGATCGGCAAGGCCACCACATGCAGGGCGAAGAAGCGGTTGAGCGTGATGCCCGAGATCAGGTAGTCGCCGCGAATCCACTGGGTGATGTCATCACCGATGACGGGAATGGCCCCGAACAACGAGATGATCACCTGAGCACCCCAATACGACATCTGCCCCCATGGCAGCAGGTAGCCCATGAACGCTTCAGCCATCAGCGCCAGGTAAATCAGCATACCAAATAGCCATACCAGCTCCCTGGGCTTTTGGTAGGAGCCATACAGCAGGCCGCGGAACATGTGCAGGTAGACCACGATGAAGAAGGCCGACGCACCCGTCGAATGCAAGTAGCGCAGGATCCAGCCGTATTCCACGTCACGCATGATGTATTCGACTGAGGCGAAGGCCTCTTCGGCCGAAGGCGTGAAACTCATCGTCAGCCAGACCCCGGTGACGATCTGGTTGACCAACACCAGCAAGGCCAGGGAGCCGAAGAAGTACAGGAAATTGAAGTTCTTGGGCGCGTAGTACTTGCTGAGGTGGTCTTCCCACATCTTGGTGGCAGGGAAACGCGCGTCGATCCAGTCCATGAACTTGCTCATCATGCGTTCTCCTGGTCGATACCGATGACGATGATCTCGTCGGACTCGTAGGCATGGGGCGGCACCGGCAGGTTCAGCGGTGCCGGCTGCGACTTGTACACTCGCCCTGCCATGTCGTAGTGGGAACCATGGCACGGGCAGAAATAGCCTCCGACCCATTTGGGACCGAGGTCGGCGGGGGCCACTTCCGGGCGGAAGGTGGGCGAGCACCCCAGGTGCGTGCACAGACCAACCAGCACGAGGATCTCCGGCTTGATGGAGCGTACTTGCGGATCGACGTAGGTCGGCTGGTCCGATGCCTGGGAATCAGGGTCTGACAATTCGCCGGTGATTTTCTTGAGGTTGCCGAGGATCTCAGCCGTTCGCCGCACGATGAACACAGGCTGCCCTCGCCATTCTGCGACCATCTGCTGTCCTGGCTCGACCTTGGCGATGTTGACCTTTACCGGTGCGCCTGCAGCTTTCGCCTTGGCACTGGGGAACCATGACCCCACGAACGGTACCGCAGCCCCCACTGCTCCCGCTGCCCCGACCACGGATGTCGCGGCTACGAGGAAGCGGCGCCGGCCTGCGTTGACGCCGTCATTGCTCATTCAGTCCTCTCCCATCAGCTTGCTTGGCCTGTTGAACCAGGCTCGTACCTACGTTGTGTCTGTGGCGCTAAAAATTGGTCGCCATGGTAAGTAACAAAACCACACACTGACAAGGTGATTACCGGGCTGCACGGCCACTACCCACGCTTTGCTTGATCTACGTCTATGGGAAAGGCGCTCACCGACGAGCGGGTGAATTATCCAAGGCAAAAAAAAGCCCGGTTCCAAGGAACCGGGCTTTTTTCGACTGCCGAAGCGGTATTAACGCTTGGAGTACTGAGGACGCTTACGCGCTTTACGCAGACCCACTTTCTTACGCTCGACTTCACGAGCGTCGCGGGTGACGTAGCCAGCACGACGCAGAGCGCCACGCAGGGTTTCGTCGTATTCCATCAGGGCGCGGGTGATACCGTGACGGATCGCACCGGCCTGACCGCTGACACCACCACCGGAAACGGTGACGTAGATGTCGAATTTCTCAACGCTTTCGGTCAGCTCGAGTGGCTGGCGAACAACCATGCGAGCGGTTTCGCGACCGAAGAACACGTCCAGAGAACGGTTGTTGATGGAGATGTTACCAGTACCCGGACGCAGGAATACGCGAGCGGTTGCGGTCTTGCGACGGCCAGTGCCGTAATTTTGAGTCGCCGACATAATGAACTATCCCGTTAGATCTTCAGTTCTTGAGGCTGCTGAGCAGTGTGTGGGTGAGCAGCACCCGCGTACACTTTCAGCTTACGGTACATGTCGCGACCCAGCGGGTTCTTCGGCAGCATGCCTTTGACCGCAGTCTCGATAACACGCTCAGGGGCCTTGGCGATCAACTTCTCGAAGTTGATTTCCTTGATACCACCTGGGAAACCGGAGTGGGAGTAGTACATTTTGTCGGAAGACTTGGCACCCGTCACACGAACCTGCTCGGCGTTGATGACGACGATGTAGTCGCCGGTATCAACGTGAGGGGTGTATTCTGGCTTGTGTTTGCCACGCAGACGGCTAGCGATTTCGGTAGCCAGACGACCCAGGGTCTGGCCAGCGGCGTCGACTACGAACCACTCGCGCTTTACTGTTTCCGGTTTAGCAGTAAAAGTTTTCATTCTCTAAAGCCTCAGAGGCCGCCCAGCGAAAAATAGACGGCGAATCTTACTGGATAGTGCACAGCTTGCCAAGGGCAAGCGCGCAGCCGAACGCTGACGCTTTTGGGGGCTCGGGTCAGGCACGCCAATGTTCGACGGGGTTCTTCCTGCGTGATGGTGCATCACTTCCGCCACGCGGAGAGGGGCTGAATTATCCAGATTGCGGGAAAAATATCAACCTGCTTTGATGAATGACCATAGCCAAGGAGCAAGCAACCGATGGACTACCGTCAGCTGGGTCGCACCGACCTCCAAGTCAGCGCGCTGTGTCTGGGCACCATGACCTGGGGCGAGCAGAACGATCAGGCCCAGGCATTCGAACAGATTGCCCGGGCCAAGGCCGCGGGCATCAACTTCATCGATACCGCCGAGATGTATCCGGTACCCCCGCGGCCGGAAACCTATGCCGCTACCGAGCGCATCATCGGTAACTGGTTCGCCCGCCAGGGCGATCGGGACGACTGGGTACTGGCCAGCAAGGTGGCCGGCCCCGGCAATGGCATCAGCCATATCCGCGACGGTCAACTCAGGCACAACCGGCAACACATCGTCGCGGCACTGGAAGAGAGCCTGCGGCGCCTGCAGACCGATCGCATCGACCTCTACCAGCTGCACTGGCCTGAACGCAGCACCAACTTCTTCGGCAAGCTGGGCTACCAGCACCTGCCGCAGGACCATTTCACGCCACTGGAAGAAACCCTGGAGGTGCTCGACGAGCAGGTGCGCGCGGGCAAGATCCGCCACATCGGGCTGTCCAACGAAACCCCCTGGGGCACCATGAAATTCCTGCAGCTGGCCGAAAGCCGTGGCTGGCCTCGGGCCGTCTCCATCCAGAACCCCTACAACCTGCTCAATCGCAGCTTCGAGGTGGGGCTTGCCGAAATCGCCATCCGGGAGCAGTGCGGTCTGCTGGCCTACTCGCCCTTGGCCTTTGGCATGCTCTCGGGCAAATACGAAGGCGGCGCCCGCCCGGAGAAGGCGCGGCTGACCCTGTTCAGCCGCTTTGCCCGCTATTCCAACCCACAGACGGTGGCCGCTTGCGAACGTTATGTACAGCTGGCCCGTGAACACGGTGTCGATCCGGCGCAGATGGCCCTGGCCTTCGTTACCCGTCAGCCATTCGTGACCAGCAACATCATCGGCGCTACCAGCCTCGAGCAACTGGACAGCAACCTGGCCAGCCTCGAACTCACCCTCGATGACGAGCTGCTGGCAGCCATCGAGGCCATTCATCAGGACCAGCCCAATCCCGCACCCTGAGCACGCACCCGACGTCGCTTGCTTCACGGGCTTACCCGTGCAGCGGGCGGCGCGATCTACCAGGCTAGACACGACCCGTAAAAAATAAGACGATCCAGCCAGTGATTGACCACTCCATCCTATAAGAACAATGACAATGATGTTTACCCAACCCTCCGCGTCGTTGCGGCGCGTCAGCATCCTGGCCATTGACAAGGTATTCGCTTCGACCTTGATGCAGGCCAAGGACTTCTTTCACCTGGCCAGCTTGCGCTACGGCAAACAGTTAGGCCTGGGCTTGCAGCCCATGTTCGAGATCCACCTGGTCAGCCCTGACGGGTTGCCGGTCGAGAGCTTCAGCAACGTGCAGCTGCCGGTGGACGGCGGCCTGGATGATGCCGACGTGATCATTCTTCCGGCGTTCTGGGACGATTTTGACAACCTGTTGCAACGTTATCCGCAGGTGCTGCCCTGGCTGCAGGCACAGCATGCCCGGGGCGCCGTGCTGTGTGCAGAGGCCAGTGGCGTGTTCTGGCTGGCCGAGTCAGGTCTGCTCGACGGCAAGGAAGCGACCACGTACTGGCGTTTCTTCGACAGTTTTGCCGAGCGCTTCCCGCAAGTACGCCTGACCCAGGACAAACACCTGACCGACGCCGACAACCTGTACTGCGCCGGCGGCACCACATCGGCCTGCGACCTGTACATCTACCTGATCGAGCGCTTTTGCGGGGCCAATGTGGCGCGGGCCGTCTCGCGCGACATTCTGTACGAAGTGCAGCGCAACTACACGCCGGGACGCATGGGCTTTGGCGGCCAGAAGCTGCACCAGGACCTGATCATCCTGCAGATCCAGCACTGGCTCGAAGAGCACTTCGCCGACAAGTTCCGCTTCGAGGACGTGGCCCGCAACCACGGCATGAGCATTCGCAACTTCATGCGCCGCTTCCAGGGCGCGACCGGGGACAAGCCGTTGCATTACCTGCAACGCTTGCGCATCGAGACGGCCAAGGGACTGTTGTCGAGCACGCGCAAGAGCATCAAGACCATCAGTTATGAGGTGGGCTATGACGATGCCAGCTTCTTTGCCCGGCTGTTTCGCCAGCACACCGACCTGTCGCCGAACCAGTATCGCCAGCAGTTCATGCAAGAAGCCTGAGCGCAATCGGGCTGCCTGACAGCCCATCGCCGGCAATCAGGCGGTGGACTGCCAGGCAGCCCCGGGGCCTCAAGGCTTGTGCGCGCGGGACAGGAATTCGTGAGACTGCATTTCCAGCAGTCGGCTCAGCGTGCGCTGAAACTCGAAGCTCAGACGCCCACCGGTATACAGGTCCTTGAGTTCCACCTCGGCCGAGATGATCAGCTTGACGTTACGGTCATAGAACTCGTCGACCATGTTGATGAAGCGACGCGCGATGTCATCGCTTGCTACGCCCATCTGCTCGACGTTGCTCAGCAGGACCGCATGGAAGATCTTGCCCAGTTCGATGTAGTCGTTCTGGCTTCGCGGCCCATCGCACAAGGCGCGGAAGTCGAACCAGGCCACATCGTCGCAGGTGCGCAGCGCATGAATGGGACGGTTCTCGATCATCAGCACGTCGTTCTCGACCGCTGCGGTGCACTCGGGCGTCAGCGCCTTGAAGCTGGCACGCATGCTCTGCTGCGCCGCCTCGTCGAGCGGGTGATGGAACAGTTCGGCCTGCTCAAGGTGGCGCAGTCGATAATCGACACCGCTGTCGACGTTCACCACATCGGTGTACTGCTTGATCATGGCGATGGCCGGCAGGAAGCGTGCACGTTGCAGGCCATCCTTGTAGAGGCCGTCCGGCACGATGTTGGAAGTGGCCACCAGGGAAACACCGTTCTTGAACAGTTCCTCCATCAGGGTGCCCAGGATCATGGCGTCGGTGATGTCCGAGACGAAGAATTCGTCGAAGCAGATCACCTTGGCCTCATCGCTGAAGCGCTTGGCAATGATGGTCAGGGGGTTCTTCTCGCCCTTGAGGGTTTTCATCTCTTCGTGGACACGCTTCATGAAGCGGTGGAAGTGCGTGCGCATCTTCTGTTTGAACGGCAGCGCTTCGAAGAAGGTGTCGACCAGGTAGGTCTTGCCTCGCCCTACCCCGCCCCAGAAGTACAGGCCCTTGACCGGGGTCTGCTCCTTCTTGCCGAACAACTTGCCGAATACACCCGGCTTGTTGTTCTGGGCCTGCACCAGGTCGTCGTACAGGCGCTGCAGGTGACGCACCGCAGTTTCCTGCGCCGCGTCATGAAAGAAATCGGGACGTTTCAGATCTGCTTGATAGCGTTCTAGGGGAGTCATGATTCGTTAGCGAGGCAACAAAAAACGGGCCGTCACTGTAGCGAGCGGCCCGCCTAATGGCAATGCGACTTGCGTCAATATGCCCCATACCGGTAACCAGAGCCCGATGATAGTGCCCTGATCATCGGGCCAGAGGGCGGGCACATTCCGTCCGTCGATCAGTCCTGTTGCGGCTCAAGCGCTGCACGAAGACGCTCGATGGCTGCATCACGGGCTTGTTCGCTGTCGAACGAGGCACCGTCGGCAACCGGCTCACCCTTGAGCCACACACCAAAGCCCAGCCCCTCGGCGCGGATATCGACCCCATCGCCTTGCTGCAACTGCTTGCTTGCGGCACCGGCGCTCTTGCCATCGGCAAAGCTGCGGGACAACAGCAGTTGCTCGCCATCGGCAGCCAACAAGCGGAAGCGGAAGCTACCGTCTTCGTCCCGGAAGCTGACGAAGCGCGCGCTCTTGGCGACCTTCTTCTTGACGTTCGCCGTGGTCTGCACGCTGCTGCGGAACGAGCGCAGGCCAACGGCCTCGCGCAATTGTTCCAGGAACGGCGTGGCGATGGTGCGCGCCTTGGCCGCGCCTGCCAGGAGGATGTCCTCCAGGTCCGCAGGCCGCGCGATCAGCTGATGGTAATACTCGCGCTTTTCCGCCAACTGGCCATCGAGCAGCTGGAACAGGCGCTGCTTGGCTTCGCCCCAACCCAGGCCCTGCTCCAGCTCGGCTCGGAACTCGGCGCACTGGGCAGGCGTGGAGAAGGCCTGGAACAGCGTGAACAGGTGCGCGTCGTCCGGGTTCTTGGCTTCACCCGGCGCGCGCGAGTCCGTCACGATGCGCGAAATGGCATCCTTCATGTCCTTGGCGCTGGTGAACAACGGGATGGTGTTGTCGTAGCTCTTGGACATCTTGCGCCCATCCAGGCCGGGCAAGGTGGCCACGCTTTCCTCGATGACCGCTTCCGGCAGTGCGAAGAACTCATTGCCCTGGCCGAACAGGTGGTTGAAGCGCTGGCCGATATCGCGGGCCATTTCCACGTGCTGGATCTGGTCACGGCCAACCGGCACCTTGTTGGCGTTGAACATCAGGATGTCCGCCGCCATCAGCACCGGGTAGCTGAACAGGCCCATGGTGACGCCGGCGTCCGGGTCTTCGCCGTTTTCGACGTTCTTGTCCACCGATGCCTTGTAGGCATGGGCCCGGTTGAGCAAGCCCTTGGCCGCAACGCAGGTCAGCAGCCACGTCAGCTCGGGGATTTCCGGAATGTCGGACTGGCGGTAGAAGGTCACCTTGTCCGGATCCAGGCCACCGGCTAGCCAGGTGGCGGCGATTTCCAGGCGCGAGCGCTGGATGCGCAGCGGGTCGTCGCACTTGATCAGGGCGTGGTAGTCGGCCAGGAAGTAGAACGAGTCCACGCCAGGCTGCTGGCTGGCTCGGATGGCCGGGCGGATGGCACCGGCGTAGTTGCCCAGGTGCGGAGTGCCGGTGGTCGTGATACCGGTTAAGATACGCGTGGTCATGGGTGTTCGCTTATTCAGGCTTGGCTCAGTTCGAAAGGCGTGGCAGCAGCAGATCCTTTAGGTCGGTCAGCTTGCCATGGAAGAAGTGTCCGCATTCTGCCACTTTCAGCAGCTCATGGGGGCGCGACAGGCTGTCGGACCACTCGTAAACCAGCGTCGGTGAAACGACTTCGTCGGCATCGGGTTGCACCAGGGTCACCGGGCACCGTTGCGGCACGGGAAATTGCTCGGTCAGGCGCATGACGGCCGGGGCGATCATGAACAGATGCTGCAAGGCTACGCCTTCGGCTTCCAGGCGGCCAGCCAGGACGGTCGCCACGAAGCCGCCGAAGGAAAAGCCCATCAGCACCAAGGGCAGGCCGGGATGCGCCGCCCGCAGCCAGGCGGCAGCGGCTTGAGCATCAGCCACCTCGCCTTGTCCCATGTCATGGCTGCCGGCACTCTGCCCGACGCCGCGGTAGTTGAAACGCAGGGTCACATACCCGGCATCCCGGGCCGTGCGTTGCAATGTCGAAACCACCTTGTTGAGCATGGTGCCGCCCTGGACCGGGTTGGGGTGACAGATCAGCACGGCGCCACGGGCGTCTGCCACGTCCAGGTAGAGGGCTTCGAGCGGGCCACTGGGGCCGTCGATGAACAGAGGGGTTTCGCGGACAAGCAAGGCACTACTCCGTGACCTTGGGGGAGGTCGATTCGTCTAGGTGAGGAATTCTGTTCTGATTTGCGATCGCTCGCGGTATACAGCGCAGGTCTGAGCCGTTAACGTAAAGCAAAGCCGTTTATAGAGGAAGGACTCGTGGAACTCTCGCTCCTTGTTTGGTTGTTGCCTACCCTGGCCCTGGTCATCGGTGTGGTCGTCGGTTTCGTCGTGGCGCGCCTGTTGCCCAACGCTGCGCCCAGCAGCAGCCAGCGCCAGCTCGATGACATCCAACAGCGTTTCGACAGCTACCAGAACCAGGTGGTGACGCATTTCAACAGCACCGCCGTACTGGTCAAAAAGCTCAACCAGAGCTATCAGGATGTCCAGGATCATCTGGCCGACGGCGCCAACAACCTGGCCCTGGACGAAGTGACGCGTCAACGCCTGCTGGCAGCGCTTCACTCGGAAAGCTCCCACGGTCCGCACAGTCGCCTGACGCCGCCCAGAGACACCGCCGAAGTGCCGCGTGACTATGCACCGAAAACGCCCAACTCACCGGGCATGCTCGACGAGAGCTATGGTCTGAAGCACTGACATTGAAAAAGGCCTCGGAAGAGGCCTTTTTCAATGCACGATCACCATCGACCAGGCGTCCCGCTGCGATAGGGGGACGCCCTTCAGGTCAAGGCTTGCGCCAAGAATGACCGCCCTCGTCGTCCTCTCCGCCAGCGTGGCGAATGATCAGATCAAGTGGGTATGCAGATGCTTTCATGGTGACGCTCCTTTTGGTTGCGCTGGCTCTCTCGCCAGCACCACCAGAATGCCCTCGCCGTCTCTGGACTAGGCAGCGGGCAGCACTTCCTCGCACCCTCATGCGCAGGCGCGCAACGCCTGTTGCACATCTGCCAGCAGGTCCTCAATGTCCTCAAGCCCTACCGACAAACGCACAAGCCCCTCGGAGATACCGTGCTGCGCCCGCTCTTCGGGCGTATAGCTTGAGTGGGTCATGCTTGCCGGGTGCTGGGCCAACGACTCGGCATCACCCAGGCTCACAGCGCGCGCGAACAGGCCCAGCGCATTCATGAAGCGGCGTCCGGCGCCAAGGCCGCCCTTGAGTTCGAAGGCGATCATGCCGCCGGGCAGGCGCATTTGCCGCTTGGCCAAGTCGTGCTGCGCAAACGACGGCAAGCCTGGGTAGTGAATCAACTCCACCTGCGGCTGACGCGACAGGTAGTCGGCGACCTGTTGGGCGTTCGCGCAATGCCGGTCCATGCGCAGGGCAAGGGTCTTGATGCCGCGCATCAGCAGCATGGCGTCCTGGGGTGAAAACACCGCCCCGGTCATGTCCTTGAGCCCTTGCAGACGAATGCGATCGACCAGTGCCTGGCGGCCCACCACCAGGCCAGCGGTAATATCGCCATGGCCGCTGAGGTACTTGGTGGCCGAATGCACGACCAGATCAGCGCCCAGTTCCAGCGGCCGTTGCAGGTAAGGCGTGCAGTAGGTGTTGTCGACTACCACCAGCACATCGCGGCCGCGTACCGCTTCGGCCACAGCGGCAATGTCGACCAGCCGCATGGTCGGGTTGGCGGGGGTCTCGAAGTAGATCATGCGCGTCTTGTCACTGAGCGCGGCGCGCAGCGCATCGGCATCGTTGAGGTCGACGTGGCGGATGGTCACGCCAAACGTCCCGATGCCATGGTGCATGAAAGCAAAGGTGCACCCATACACGGTCTGCCCGACGATCAACTCATCGCCCGGGCGCAACAGGGTCCAGAGCGTGGACGTGATGGCGCCCATCCCCGACGCCAGCGCAAGGCCCGCCTCCCCGCCTTCAAGCGAAGCCATGCGCGCTTCGAGCACATTCAGCGTGGGGTTGGAGATACGGCTGTAGAAATGTCCGACCTGTTCACCGGCAAAACACGCCGCGCCGTATTCGACGGTGGGGAAGGCATAGGTAGCGGTTTGGTAGATCGGTGGTACCAGTGCACCGCCGTGCGCGAGCGGGTCGTAGCCGTGATGGATGGCACGCGTTGAAAAACCGTTGTCGTGTCGGGAGTCGCGCATGGCAACAGCCTCTTGTGGGTTTGATCTAAGCTTATGCCACTGCAACCCAAGCATTTTTCCAAAATGACCAGCCCATCAGCGCTGCTTTGGAACAAAAACAAGAATCGTGAATACTTGAGGGCAAAGTATGCCTGCACCTTTGGACCGCATTGACCGCGCACTGCTCGCGGCCTTGCAGAATAATGCCCGCCTCACCGTCGCCGAGCTTGCGGACCTGGTATCGCTGACCACTTCGCCATGCTGGCGCAGGGTCAAGCTGCTGGAAGAGAACGGTTATATCACTGGCTACCGGGCCACACTTTCACCCAAGTCGCTAGGGTTCGGAGTAACTGCCTTCGTCAGCATCATGATGGACTCCCACACCAAGCCCATGGCGCTGGCGTTCGAGCAGCGGCTGATGGAGATACCCGAGATTGTGGCCTGCCATAACATTTCCGGGCGGTACGATTTTCTGCTGGAAATCGTGGCAAGGGACTTGGAGGCCTTCGGAGAATTTGCCCGTGAAGTGCTTCAGCGTCTGCCGGGAGTGAAGGAAATTTATTCGAGTTTTTCCTACAAGGCGGTGAAGGAAAGACGAGTGATACCTGTGTCGGAGAAGCATATCTAGGCTCTGTGTGAAAAGCCTTGATACTCGGTGATGCTGGGTTGGAAACAGCCTGGATCGCCAGCCCGGTCGAAATGCTCATTTACAACCCGTAAAGTCGAACGCGACTCCGACCGTTCCTCGGCTGTTTTCGCCTTGCCTGACCTTCTTCTCAAGACTTTTCATACAGAGCCTAGGACAAGTTCCGAGCGATAAACAATGCCCGCAGCCGCTCTAGACGCCCGCCAGCCTAACCAAATGCCTGCTTGACCAAGTTGTCGAACAGGCTGTAGGCCGGCAGCACTTCACGACGATGATCCTCATCGCTGGCGTCCAGAGGTGTGACAGCATCCCTCCGGATATTACTTGCTATTCAGCACCGTGACCGACACTGAGGCATATGAGATTCTAAAAGTTGTAAAAGTGTGATGGCAGGTGAACGGAAAAGGAGATTTCAATGCTAGTAAAAAGCAGCAAGGCCCTGACTACCTAGGGCCTCAACTTCGAGGTGGCCTAGGTGCCAGCTGAGTTATAGATCACATCAAGCAAGGCTGCTACTCCATCACCGAATCTAGCCATCAGCAACAGCTGTTGTATTCAGCGCCAAATAAACTGCTTGCTCAGGTGATAACTCCTGAGAAAAATCGGCGACAGCGAAATACACATGGGGGCGAAAAATCAAATCCACGAGTCGCTCATTAGGTACATTCACCTCCAACATAAATAACCAAAAATCAACCTCATGTTCAGCCCCTTCACACTCCATGACCCTTCGCATCATCTCAACCAGCTCATCGGTAGTAACGTCGGGAACCGGCTTGATATAGGGTTCGTATAGGACTTTACGGACCCAAGTGTCATGATCTTGGCCACCGTAGATGCCTTGAAAATCCACGAAATCAAAGGAAGTTGAAGCTAGCTGATTAAACTCGAGAACCATGTGTTCCGTCAGGTCGCGTTCCCCGCAGTCTATTTCCTCAGAAAGACTAGTAAGCTTCAAAACTAGTTTCTCATCAAGTTTGGGTGGCATTAATTCACTACGCAAAGCCATACAGCCCCTCCACTGCTGGAATTTATAACGGCGCTTTTTGTGCCTAAAAGCACACTCATATTTTCAATGAGCGATTGAAGCTTACCTGACGGATTAAGTTTTAACTTGTAGGATCCGTCTGAATACATCATGAGCGCCTGCTCCCTAAGAGAAAATATATGCCACGGCGAACACCCTTAACCGACACCGACGACGAAAGAGAAGGATGCTCCGAACAAGGCATGGCGCGGCTCTTGGCGCGGAGAGCGTCAGAGGAGCTTGCAGGATTCAGAATTAAAAATCGCTAGCCTCCCGGGTATGGATACAGCTCTGAGGCTTAGGGAAGACTCTTTGCACGCGGCGGTAAATGGCACCAGTTTTGCCAGTGTTCGCGGCTATAGCTCCTGGTTGCGCAACCTTTCAGATTCTCAGCAAGACAGTTGCTCTTACGGACCCCGCAAAAGCAACGGATTACGCGTATACAAAAAACCCGCCGAAGCGGGTTTTTTTGCAAGCCAGCGATTAGATCGCCCCACGCTGCCTCAACACATCCAGCACGAGCTTGACCCCTTCTTCCACGCTGGTGGCCTGGGTATCGATGACCAGATCGGCATCCAGTGGCACATCGAACGGGAAGCTTTCGCCTGGAATGTTGTCGCCTTCGGCGGCATACAGGCCCTGCGGATCGCGTTCGCGGCACACCAGTGGCGAGGCCTGAACGTAGACGGTCACCAGGCGGTCCTTGCCGATCAGGGCCTTGGCCTGTTCGCGGCCTTCGGCATCCGGGGCCACGAAGGCGGCCAGGGTCAGCAAGCCGGCTTCGTTGAACTGGCGCGCCACATGGGCGGCGCGGCGCCAGTTCTCGGTACGGCCAGCGCGATCCTGTGGCAGGCCCTTGTTCAGGTCATGGCGCAGGTTCTGCCCGTCGAGTACATAAACGGCACGGCCCATGTCGAACAGTTTGCGCTCCACAGCGTAGGCCAGGGTGCTCTTGCCAGCGCCGGACAGGCCGCTGAACAGTACGGTCGCCGGCTGCTGGCCAAAGCGCAGGGCACGCTCTTCGGTCGAGACATGCGCCGACTTGCCATGCTGCCCGGCACTGCCATGGGGCAGTACAGGCTGGGCGATGATCATGCCGGCGCCCACGGTGCCGTTGGTCAGGCGGTCGATGACGATGAACGCACCGGTGGTGCGGTTGCTCTCGTAGCCGTCCAGCGCAATGGCGCTGTCCAGGGATACCTTGACGCGACCGATCTCGTTCAGCTGCAAGGCGCTGGCAGCGCCTTTTTCCAAGGTATTGACGTCCACCTTGTGGGTGATGCTGGCAATCGAACCCGGCACGTAGCTGGTCGCACGCTTGATGTCGTACTTCTTGCCCGGCAGCATCGGCTCTTCGGCCATCCACACCAGCATGGCTTCGAACTGGTCGGTCACAGGCGGCACATTGTCGGCATGCACCAGCAGGTCGCCACGGGAGATGTCGATCTCGTCTTCCATGGTCAGGGTCACGGCCTGACCCGGGCCTGCGCTTTCCAGCTCGCCTTCGTAGGTGACGATGGACTTCACCCGGCTGCTCTTGCCCGACGGCAGCACGACGACTTCATCGCCCTTGTGCACCACGCCGCTGGCCAGGGTGCCTGCAAAACCACGGAAGTTCAGATTGGGGCGGTTGACGTACTGCACCGGGAAACGCAGGTCGGTGAAGTTGCGGTCAGCCGCCACTTCCACGGTTTCCAGGATTTCCATCAATGTCGGGCCGGTGTACCACGGCGACTGCTCGCTGTGGTTGACCACGTTGTCACCCTTGAGCGCGGACATCGGCACGAAGTGCAGGCTGCTCGGCGTCAGGTTGATGGCTTCGGCGAAGGCCAGGTAGTCGGCCTTGATCGACTCGAAGACGCCTTCATCGAAGCCCTTGAGGTCCATCTTGTTGACGGCGACCACGATGTGCTTGATGCCCAGCAACGAGGCGATGTAGCTGTGGCGGCGGGTCTGGGTCTGCACACCGTAGCGGGCATCGACCAGGATGATGGCCAGGTCGCAGGTGGAAGCGCCGGTCGCCATGTTACGTGTGTACTGCTCGTGGCCCGGGGTGTCGGCAATGATGAACTTGCGCTTGGCCGTGGAGAAGTAACGGTAGGCCACGTCGATGGTGATGCCCTGCTCGCGCTCGGCCTGCAGGCCATCGACCAGCAGCGCCAGATCCACTTCCTCGCCTGTGGTGCCGGACTTCTTCGAATCACGGGTGATGGCTTCGAGGTGGTCCTCGTAGATCATCTTCGAGTCATGCAGCAGGCGCCCGATCAAGGTGCTCTTGCCGTCATCCACGTTGCCGCAGGTCAGGAAACGCAGCAGTTCTTTGCGCTCGTGCTGAGCCAGATAAGCGAGGATGTCTTCGCTGATCAAATCGGATTGGTGACTCATCTCATTCAAGCTCCAAGCTGTCAGCTTCAAGCGGCAAGCTTGTCGGCGTACAACTAGTTAGAAATTAGGTTGATCAACCCACTTGGCATTCTGGAGCGCTCGCGGGCCATGCAGGCGGCAATCCACAAGGTTCGAACGCTGCGCGTTCGTTTGCGCTTGCAGCTTGCCGCTTGAAGCTTAGAAATAGCCCTGGCGTTTCTTGTCTTCCATGGACCCGGCGCCGTCGTGGTCGATGACCCGGCCCTGGCGCTCGGAGGTGCGGGTCAGGAGCATTTCCTGAATGATGTCGGTGAGCGTCTCGGCTTCGGACTCCACGGCGCCCGTCAACGGGTAGCAGCCCAGGGTACGGAAACGCACCTTCTTCTTGACGATGCGGGCTTTTTCTTCCTCGGACAGATGCTCGAGGATGCGCGCGTCGTCGATCATGATCAGGGTGCCATTCTTCTCGATGACTTCGCGCTCGGCGGCGAAGTACAGCGGCACGATCGGGATGCCTTCGAGGTAGATGTACTGCCAGATGTCCAGCTCGGTCCAGTTCGACAGGGGGAACACGCGAATGGACTCGCCTTTGTTGACCTTGCCGTTGTACACGTTCCACAGCTCAGGGCGCTGGTTCTTCGGGTCCCAGCGGTGCTTGCTGTCACGGAAGGAGTACACGCGCTCCTTGGCTCGCGACTTTTCTTCGTCGCGGCGCGCGCCACCGAAAGCGGCATCGAAACCATGCTTGTCCAGCGCCTGCTTGAGGCCCTGGGTCTTCATGATGTCGGTGTGCTTGGAGCTGCCATGGGTGAACGGGTTGATGCCCTGCGCCACACCCTCGGGGTTGACGTGGGTGATCAGGTCGAGCCCCATTTCCTCGACCATCTTGTCGCGGAAGCGGTACATCTCCTGGAATTTCCACTGGGTGTCGACGTGCATCACCGGGAACGGCAGCTTGCCGGGGAAGAAAGCCTTGCGCGCCAGGTGCAGCATCACGGCGGAATCCTTGCCGATCGAGTACAGCATGACCGGGTTGTCGAACTCGGCGGCCACCTCGCGGATGATATGGATGCTTTCCGCCTCCAGCTGTTTCAAGTGCGTCAGTTTGTCGACCATGGCTACTCACGAAAAACGATCTTATGGACGGCCAGCGGGCCGTGTTCGAGCGAGCCACTCTATCACAGCAGATGCTTCTATTTAGGCGCCTGGATAGATCGAAAGCGTCTAACCATATGACTGAGGGTTTGGGCTGCGAGTCGGCGCTCAAGCCTGCCAACCCATTGTCACGCGGCCTGCGCCGACAGGTCGGTCAGATCGGATTGGGGCAGTCGATGAACAGGTGCTCCACGGCAAAACGCCGTGCCAGGTAATCGCCCAATGCCTGCACGCCGTAGCGCTCGGTCGCATGGTGCCCTGCGGCGATGAAGCTCACGCCGTTTTCGCGGGCGCTGTGGTAGGTCTGTTCCGACGCTTCGCCGGTCAGGTACAAGTCCACCCCGGCCGCGATCGCCGTGTCGATGTACCCCTGCCCGCCGCCGGTGCACCACCCCACACGACGAACGACTCTGTCTTCTTCGACCAGCAACGGCTCACGCCCCAGCACATCCTGCACACGGCGGGCAAAATCGCGGGCAGTCATGGGTTGGGCCAGCGACCCGACCAGCCCGACCACCTTGGGGTTGTCTGGGTCTAGCGGGCCCTCTACGGTGATCTGAAGCTGTTGCGCCAGCTGCACGTTGTTGCCCACTTCCGGATGGACGTCGAGCGGCAGGTGAAAGGCCAGCAGGCTGATGTCGTTGTTGAGCAGGGTTTTCAGGCGTCGCTGGCGAATGCCGGTGATGCAGGGGTTTTCCCCCTTCCAGAAATAACCATGGTGCACCAGCACGAGATCGGCTTGAGCCTCAACGGCTGCATCGAGCAAGGCCTGGCTGGCGGTCACGCCAGTGACGATGCGCCCGACCTGCGGCCGGCCTTCGACCTGCAAGCCGTTGGGGCAATAGTCCTGGATCCTGCTGCTGCCCAGGTAGCGCTCGGCTTCTTCGACCAATGTACTCAGCGCGACGGCCATGGGAAATCTCCTCGAAAAAACTGCGTGCCTGCCAGGCGCAAGGCCTGGCGAAGGTCCGTATAATGCCGGCCATTATGGGCCGTCGTCGGCACTGGGGGAACCGGTGTATGATCGCGCGCCCACGCTCCACTGCGCGGCCCAAGGCCCCGGCTCTTTCCAGGATTCGTTCATGTTCAAGGCTCTGCGTTACTTTGGCTGGCCCCTGCTCACCGGCGTGCTCATCGCCGCCCTGATCATCCAACGCTTTCCGGAGTGGGTCGGCTTGCCCAGTCAGGATGTCAACCTGCAACAGGCGCCCCAGTCCACGCAGGTGGTGCAGGGCCCGGTCTCCTATGCCGATGCCGTTACCCTGGCTGCGCCTGCGGTGGCCAACCTGTACACCACCAAGGTGGTGAACAAGAGCTCGCACCCGCTGTTCGAAGACCCGCAGTTCCGCCGGTTCTTCGGCGACAACCTGCCCAAGCAACGCCGCTGGGAGTCCAGCCTGGGCTCGGCGGTGATCATGAGCCCCGAGGGCTATCTGCTGACCAACAACCATGTGACCAGCGGCGCCGACCAGATCGTCGTGGCGCTCAAGGATGGCCGGGAAACCTTGGCCAGGGTGATCGGCAGCGACCCGGAGACGGACCTGGCGGTGCTCAAGATCGACCTGAAGAAACTGCCGGCCATCACCATCGGGCGCTCCGATACCATTCGCATCGGCGACGTGTCCCTTGCGATCGGCAACCCGTTCGGGGTCGGCCAGACCGTGACCATGGGTATCATCAGCGCCACCGGCCGTAACCAGCTGGGCCTGAACAACTACGAAGATTTCATCCAGACCGACGCGGCGATCAACCCGGGCAATTCGGGCGGCGCCCTGGTGGATGCCAACGGCAACCTGATCGGCATCAACACTGCCATCTTCTCCAAATCGGGTGGCTCGCAAGGCATCGGCTTCGCCATTCCAGTGAAGCTGGCCCTTGAGGTGATGAAGTCGATCGTCGAGCACGGCCAGGTCATCCGGGGCTGGCTGGGCATCGAAGTTCAGCCGCTAAGCGCAGAGCTTGCCGAGTCGTTCGGCATGAAGGACCGGCCAGGCATCGTGGTGGCGGGCATTTTCCGCGAAGGCCCGGCAGCCAAGGCCGGTCTGCAGTTGGGGGATGTGATCCTGAGCATCAACGGCGAGCCGGCGGGCGATGGCCGCCGGTCGATGAACCAGGTGGCGCGCATCAAGCCCAACGAAAAGATCACCATCGAGGTAATGCGCAACGGTCAGCAGCTCAAGCTGATCGCCGAGGTAGGCCTGCGGCCACCGCCAGCGCCGGTGGCCAAGCAGGAAGAAAAGTAACGCAAGTGCCCAGCACGTGGGCGCTTGGGATTGGCCTGCGGCGCCACGCAGGCCAATCGCTCTTCTACTGCATCAATGCAGAATCTGGCTCAGGAACAAGCGCGTGCGGTCGCTCTGCGGCCGGTCGAAGAAATCGTCCGGTGACGCCTGCTCGACGATCTCGCCCTTGTCCATGAAGATCACCCGGTTCGCCACAGTGCGGGCAAAACCCATTTCGTGGGTTACGCAAAGCATGGTCATGCCATCTTCGGCCAGGCCAACCATGGTATCGAGCACTTCCTTGACCATTTCCGGATCCAGCGCAGAGGTCGGCTCATCGAACAGCATGATCTTGGGCTTCATGCACAACGCCCGGGCGATGGCCACGCGCTGCTGCTGACCACCGGACAACTGCCCTGGGTATTTGTGCGCCTGCTCCGGGATACGCACTCGCTCCAGGTAGTGCATGGCGATTTCCTCGGCCTTGCGCTTGGGCATCTTGCGCACCCACATGGGGGCCAACGTGCAGTTTTCCAGAATGGTCAGGTGCGGAAACAGGTTGAAGTGCTGGAACACCATGCCCACTTCGCGGCGGATGGCCTCGATCTGCTTGAGGTCGTTGGTCAGCTCCACACCGTCAACCACAATTCGCCCTTGCTGGTGTTCTTCCAGGCGGTTCAGGCAGCGGATGGTGGTGGACTTGCCCGAGCCCGAGGGCCCGCACAGCACGATGCGCTCGCCTTGGCGAACATTGAGGTTGATGTCCTTGAGCACATGGAACTGGCCATACCACTTGTTCACGCCCTGCATCTGGATGATGCCTTCGGGGCCGGCAGGCTGCTTGATCGCTTCACTCATTTCGAAACTCCTAACGCTTGTGGCCAGTGTCCAGCTTGCGCTCCAGGTGCATGGAGTAGCGGGACATACCGAAACAGAAAATCCAGAAAACCAGGGCGGCGAACACATAGCCTTCGGTGGCCATGCCCAGCCAGGCCGGGTCGGCGGCAGCTTGCTTGACGCTGTTGAGCAGGTCGAACAGGCCGATGATGATCACAAGGCTGGTGTCCTTGAACAGGGCGATGAAGGTGTTGACGATGCCAGGGATAACCAGCTTGAGTGCTTGGGGCAGGATCACCAGCCCCATCGAGCGCCAGTAGCCCAGCCCCATGGCGGCGGCGGCTTCGTACTGCCCCCTGGGGATGGCTTGCAGGCCCCCACGCACCACTTCGGCGATGTACGCCGACTGGAACAGGATCACCCCGATCATGGCCCGTAGCAGCTTGTCGAAGCTCATGCCCTCGGGCAGGAACAGCGGCAGCATCACCGACGACATGAACAACACCGTGATCAGTGGCACGCCTCGCCAGAACTCGATGAAGGTTACGCACACCACTTTCACCGCCGGCATGCGCGAGCGCCGCCCCAGTGCCAGTACGATCCCCAGGGGCAAGGCCCCGACGATGCCCACGGTGGCGATCACCAGCGTCAGCATCAGGCCACCCCACTGGCTGGTCGGTACCGTCTCCAGGCCGAACAGTCCGCCGTGCAGCAGGGTGTAGGCCACCAACGGGTACAGCACCAGGAACCCCAGGCCGTAGACCGCCTTGCGCGGGAAGCTGCGGATGAACAGTGGCGCTGCGCCCAGCACCGCCAGCCATACCGTCAGGTCCACCCGCCAGCGCATCTCGGATGGGTAGTAGCCATACATGAACTGGCCGAAACGCTGCTGGATGAACACCCAGCAGGCGCCTTCCTTGGTGCAGTCGGCACGGGTGGTGCCCACCCAGTTCGCGTCGATCAACGCCCACTGCAGCAGCGGCGGCACGATCAGCCAGACCAGGTAGATGGCGAACAGGGTAAGCAGGGTGTTGAGCCAGCTGGAGAACAGGTTGGCACGCATCCAGGCGAGCACACCGACGGTCTTGACCGGAGGCGGCATGTCAGGTTTGAAAACATGGGCATTCACAGGCGTGTCCTCACCGTTCGATCAGCGCGATGCGCTTGTTGTACCAATTCATCAACAGCGAAATGCTGATGCTGATGGCCAGGTAGACGCTCATGGTGATGGCGATCACTTCGATGGCCTGGCCGGTCTGGTTGAGTACGGTGCCGGCGAACAACGAAACCATTTCCGGGTAGCCGATGCCTGCGGCCAGCGAGGAGTTCTTCGCCAGGTTCAGGTACTGGCTGGTAAGCGGTGGAATGATCACGCGCAGCGCCTGCGGGATGATCACCTTGCGCAAGGTTGGCCCCTCGCGCAGCCCTAGCGAACGCGCAGCCTCGGTCTGGCCGTGGCTGACCGAACGGATGCCCGAGCGCACGATTTCAGCGATGAACGCCGCCGTGTAGATCGTCAAGGCCAGGGTCAACGCCAGCAGTTCAGGGATCAGTACCCAGCCGCCGACAAAGTTGAAACCCTTGAGTTGCGGCACCTCCCACTGCACGGGGCTGCCGAACAACAGCACACAGGCACTTGGGATGGCGATCATCAGCGCCAGCCCTACCCAGAACTTGTGAAACGGCTGACCGGTTTCTTCGAAGCGCCGGTTGGCGCGGCGCACCATCAACACGGTCGCCAGCACAGCTACCAGCAGGGCAGCCAGGAAGGGCCAGAAGCCTTCTGCCATGGAGGCCCCAGGCATGTTCAGGCCGCGGTTGCTGATGAAGAACGCGTCGTCGATGTTGATGCTGCCCCGCGGCCCTGGCAGGGTCAGGAACACGGCGAAGTACCAGAACAGGATCTGCAACAGCGGCGGGATGTTGCGGAAGGTTTCCACATACACGGTAGCCAGCTTGTTGATCATCCAGTTCGGCGACAGCCTGGCGACACCGATGATGAAGCCCAGCAGGGTGGCCAGCACCACGCCGATGAGGGTCACCAGCAAGGTGTTGAGCAGCCCGATGACGAACACCCGCGCGTAGCTGTCCGACTCCACGTAGGGAATCAGGTGCTGGGCGATGCCGAAGCCGGCACTGCGGTCAAGAAAGTCAAACCCCGAGGTGATGCCCCGGTGCTGCAGGTTGGTTTGCGTGTTGTGAAACAGGTACCAGCCCAGACCGACCACGAAGACGATAGTCAGTAGCTGGAACAGCCACGCGCGCACACGTGGATCGCTCAGGGATAAACCCTTTCGTGCGCCAATTGAATTTTGCATGAAATGCCCCGAAGAAAAGGGTAGCGGACCGCCTGCGGCGGCGGGATGCCGCCGCAGGTGCAACCATCAGCGCACAGGGGGTGCGTACTGGATGCCGCCGTTGTTCCACAAGGCATTCATGCCACGGTCGATCTTCAGGTCGGTGCTCTGGCCAAGGTTCTTCTCGAACACTTCGCCGTAGTTGCCCACTTGCTTGACGATCTGCACTACCCAGTCTTTGGGCAGCTTGAGGTCCTTGCCGTACTCGCCGTCGCCACCGAGCAGACGCGCCACGTCCGGGTTCTTGGTGCCCTTGGCCTCGGCCTCGACGTTCTTGGAGGTGATGCCGGCTTCCTCGGCATTGAGCATGGCGAACAGGGTCCACTTGACGATGCTGAACCACTCCTCGTCACCCTTGCGCACGACCGGCCCCAACGGTTCCTTGGAAATGGTTTCCGGCAGTACCACGTAGTCAGCTGGGGCAGCCAGCTTGGAACGCTGGGCGAACAGTTGAGATTTGTCCGACGTCAGCACATCGCAACGGCCAGACTCCAGGGACTTGGCGCTTTCATCCGAGGTGTCGAAGGTGATGGGGGTGTATTTCAGGCCGTTGGCGCGGAAGAAGTCCGATACGTTCAGTTCGGTCGTGGTGCCGGCCTGGATGCAGATGGTCGCGCCATCGAGCTCCTTGGCACTGGATACGCCAAGCTTCTTGTTGACCAGGAAACCTACGCCGTCGTAATAGGTGACCCCGGTGAACATCAGGCCCATGCCGGCATCGCGCGAACTGGTCCAGGTGGTGTTGCGCGACAGCACGTCGACTTCGCCCGATTGCAGCGCGGTGAAGCGTTCCTTGGCGTTGAGCTGGCTGAACTTGACCTTGGTCGCGTCCCCGAACACGGCTGCCGCCACGGCGCGACAGACATCGGCGTCGATCCCGACGATCTTGCCTTGTGCATCCGGAACCGAGAAGCCAGGAAGACCGTCACTCACGCCACACTGGACGAAGCCCTTCTTCTTAACCGCATCGAGCGTCGCCCCGGCCTGGGCCGTACTCACAGCGCCCAGGGCAGCGGCAGCGGTCAGGACTGCCAGGGTGGTTTTCAACATCTTCATTCACAACCTCCAAATCGCTCTTGTTGTATCGAGCCGGAATTGCACCGCACCCTTTTGAGGCGCATCCGACCCGTATTGGCTTGTTATTGGGTCACTTGGCGCAATGGGCTGTTCTGTGACAGCCTTCGCGTGCAAAGGGTGTTACCGTCTCGGCCTGTCCTTTGCATCACAGATGGAAGTGCAAACCGCGTACCAGATTGCGTGGCTTGAGCGTTTAAGCACGAGTCAAGTAGGGAAAGTTGCATCGTTGCGACATTCTTTTTCCGACTCGCCGGGCGCGCGCCTTCTTTTCAAGCACGACCTCTTCCACACGCACGTTTTCGGAGCAGCCATGACCGACCCACTCATTCTCGAACCTCAAAAAGCCGCAGATGCCTGTGTGATCTGGTTGCACGGCCTGGGCGCGGACCGTTACGACTTCCTACCGGTGGCCGAATTCATGCAGCAGCATCTGCTCACGACCCGGTTCGTCATGCCCCAGGCGCCGACCCGGCCGGTGACCATCAACGGCGGCTACGCCATGCCCAGTTGGTACGACATCAAGGCCATGACGCCGGCCAGGGCCATCGACGAGGCCGAGCTCGATGCCTCGGCCGAGCAGGTCATCGCCTTGATCAAGGCCGAGCAGGCCAAGGGCATCAGCCTGTCGCGCATCTTCCTGGCCGGGTTCTCCCAAGGCGGCGCCGTGGTGCTGCACACGGCCTATATAAAGTGGCAGGAAGCACTGGGTGGCGTGCTGGCCCTCTCCACCTATGCCCCCACCTTCGCTGACGAGCACACGCTGAGCGCGTGCCAGCAACGCACCCCGGCCCTGTGCCTGCATGGCGTGCACGACCCGGTGGTGATCCCATCGATGGGACGTACGGCCTTCGAGTACCTGAACACCTGGGGCGTCGCTGCCCGCTGGCACGAGTACCCAATGGAACATGAAGTGGTCGTCGAAGAGCTGAACGACATCCTCCAATGGCTGACCACGCAACTTCAGTAAGCCGCGCGCACGGGGCGTTCAAGGCCATTGCACTACGCCGAGCAGGGATCTTGCATTACACTGCCCGGCGTACATTCCTTAACCAATTGACGAGATGACCGTGCTCAAGGCACTCAAGAAAATATTCGGCAAGGGAGACATTGCCCCCCAGGCCACTGCGCCCGCTGCCAGCATTGCCCCGGCGCCAGCGGCCCCCCAGGCCCATGCGCCATCGGCCCCTGCCGTTGCGCGCAGCCAGCCTGCCGCCCAGGTCGAACAACCTGCCGCTACCAAGCCTGCCAGCGACAAACCGCGTCGAGAGCGCAAGCCAAAGCCCAAGCCCCAGGCCAGCCTGTGGAAACCGGAGGACTTCGTGGTCGAGCCCCAGGAGGGCAAGACGCGTTTCCACGACTTCAAACTCTCCAACGAGCTAATGCACGCCATTCACGACCTGGGTTTCCCCTACTGCACGCCGATCCAGGCGCAAGTGCTGGGCTTCACGCTGCGCGGCCAGGATGCGATCGGCAGGGCCCAGACCGGTACGGGCAAGACTGCCGCGTTCCTGATCTCGATCATTTCCCAGCTGCAACAGACGCCCCCGCCCAAGGAACGCTACATGGGCGAGCCACGCGCACTGATCATCGCCCCCACCCGCGAACTGGTGGTGCAGATCGCCAAGGACGCGATCGCCTTGACCAAATACACCGGCCTGAACGTGATGAGCTTCGTCGGCGGCATGGACTTCGACAAGCAGCTCAAGGCCCTGGAAGCACGGCACTGCGACATCCTGGTGGCTACGCCCGGCCGCCTGCTGGATTTCAACCAGCGTGGCGAGGTGCACCTGGACATGGTCGAGGTGATGGTGCTGGACGAAGCCGACCGCATGCTGGACATGGGCTTCATCCCGCAGGTGCGCCAGATCATTCGCCAGACGCCGCCCAAGAGCGAGCGCCAGACGCTGCTGTTCTCGGCCACTTTTACCGATGACGTGATGAACCTGGCCAAGCAGTGGACGACCAATCCCGCCATCGTCGAGATCGAGCCCGAGAACGTGGCCAGCGAAACGGTCGAGCAGCACGTTTATGCGGTGGCTGGCAGCGACAAGTACAAGCTGCTGTACAACCTGGTGACCCAGAACAAGTGGGAACGGGTAATGGTGTTCGCCAACCGCAAGGACGAAGTACGCCGTATCGAGGAAAAACTGGTACGCGATGGTGTCAATGCCGCGCAGTTGTCCGGCGATGTACCCCAGCACAAGCGTATCCGTACCCTCGAGAACTTCCGTGAGGGGCGCATCACGGTGCTGGTGGCGACCGATGTGGCTGGACGCGGGATCCATATCGACGGCATCAGCCATGTCATCAATTTCACCCTGCCGGAAGACCCTGACGACTACGTGCACCGGATCGGCCGTACCGGCCGGGCAGGCACCAGTGGCGTATCGATCAGCTTTGCTGGCGAAGATGATTCGTACCAGTTGCCTGCGATCGAGACGCTGCTGGGGCGCAAGATCAAGTGCGAGATGCCACCTGATGAGTTGCTCAAGCCGGTGCCGCGCAAGCACGCCTGATCGGGTTGGGCCGGTCAGGTCGATCTGCCCAAGCTCCTGGCCGCCGGACCGGCCTCGATGGGCCGCGCAGCGGCCCTGGGCACCACAGATCCCCGGGCGTTCGTGCAGCGCCCAAGGTCAATCGCTCCCCCCTATCCCCATCGTCCCGCCGCGTCCTGATCGCTCTGACGCCCTTCCACCCATCGTTCCCCTTGCCCGGTCGTTTCCTTCTTCCAGAACGGTGCCCGGGTCTTCAGGTAATCCATGATGAAGTTGCAAGCCTCGAACGAGGCCTGCCGATGGGCACTGGCCACGCCGACGAACACGATCGGCTCGCCGGGCGCCAAATGCCCCACGCGGTGCAGCACCTCGACCTTCAACAACGGCCAGCGCTGCTGTGCCTCGGCCACGATCTTGGCCAGGGCCTTCTCGGTCATGCCGGGATAATGCTCAAGCACCATGCCCGCCACCTCCTGGCCGTCGTTGAAGTCCCGCACGTAGCCGATGAAACTGACCACTGCCCCGACACCCACGTTGGCCGCATGCAAGGCGTTGGTCTCAACGCCCGGATCGAAAGCGCCTTCCTGTACCCGAACGGCCATGCTCAACCTCCGGTCACAGGCGGAAAGAAGGCCACTTCGTCGCCGTCTTGCACAGGCTCATCCAGCCTGCACAATTCCTCGTTGCGCGCGCACATCAGGTTTTGCTCGGCCAGCACCTGGTAAGGCTCGCCTCTACCCACCAACGCCAGGCGCACATCGTCCACTACCCTGAACGTCCCTTCGAGCGACTCGCTACCGCGCTCCAGCCGCTCCCGGTAGCGAGCGAAATACATCACCTTGATCTTCATCAGCCTTGCACCTTGTACGGGCCGCTTTTGCCGCCCAGCTTCTCCAGCAGGCGCACTTGCTCGATGACCATGCCCTTGTCCACGGCCTTGCACATGTCATAGAGGGTCAACGCGGCTACGCTGGCCGCCGTCAGCGCTTCCATCTCCACACCGGTCTGCCCGGCCAGCTTGCACCGGGCGACGATACGCACTGCATCACTGCCCTCGGCGCTGAGCTCGACCTTGACACTGGTCAGCATCAGCGGATGACACAACGGAATCAGGTCGCTGGTCTTCTTCGCCGCCTGGATGCCGGCGATGCGCGCCACGGCGAAGACATCACCCTTGGGGTGCTCACCGTCGACGATCATCTGCAGGGTGTGCGGCAACATGCGCACGCGGGCTTCGGCCGTGGCCTCGCGCTCGGTCACGGCTTTTTCAGTGACGTCGACCATGTTGGCCCGCCCTTGGGAATCAAGATGTGTCAGCACTGCTCTGCTCCTGTGAAGGGAGCTGAGAGTGTAAACCGGTGGGTCAGGTTTGAGCAGGGGCCAGGCCGACGCATTGCGGCCCGAAGCCGCCGGGCGGTGAACCGCCCGGCGTGCGGGGCTACTACATGTGTGACTCGGCGAACTCGGCCAGCACCGACCGAGGCACCCCTTGCAGGGTGATGTGCACGCCATGGGGGAAGTCCTTGAAGCGTTCGGTCAGGTAGGTCAGGCCCGAACTGGTCGCGGACAGGTACGGTGTATCGATCTGCGCCAGGTTACCCAGGCACACCACCTTCGATCCCGCGCCAGCACGGGTGATGATGGTTTTCATCTGGTGCGGCGTGAGGTTCTGGCACTCATCGATGAGGATCAGGCTCTGCTGGAAGCTGCGACCACGGATGTAGTTGAGCGATTTGAACTGCAGCGGCACACGCTCGAGAATGTACTCGACACTGCCGTGGGTGCTTTCATCGTCCATGTGCAAGGCTTCGAGGTTGTCGGTAATGGCGCCCAGCCAGGGCTCCATCTTCTCGGCCTCTGTTCCCGGCAGAAAACCGATCTCCTGGTCGAGCCCCTGCACGCTTCGGGTGGCGATGATGCGCCGGTAGCGCTTGCTGACCATGGTCTGCTCGATGGCCGCTGCCAGTGCCAGGATGGTCTTGCCCGACCCCGCCGCCCCGGTCAGGTTGACCAGGTGGATATCCGGATCGAGCAGCGCCAACAGCGCCAGGCTCTGATGAATGTCACGCGGTTTCAGGCCCCAGGCTTCCTGGTGCAGCAGCGGCTCCTGGTGCAAGTCGAGCAGCAGCAGTTCGCCCTCGCGCGTGCCCTTGATCCAGCCGACGAACCCTTGCTCATCAATGATGAACTCGTTCACGTGCACCGCTGGCAGCGGCTCGGCCAGTTGCACCCGGTGCCAGGTACGGCCACGTTCCTGACGCGTGTCGACCTTGCTGACCCGGTCCCAGAACGAGCCGGTGACTGAATGGTAGCCCTTGGACAACAGCGACACGTCGTCGACCAGCTGGTCGGTGCTGTAGTCCTCGGCGGCGATGCCGCAGGCACGCGCCTTCAGGCGCATGTTGATGTCCTTGGTGACCAGCACCACGTCCAGGTCAGTGCGCCGTGCCCGGACTTCGAGCAGCTGATTGATGATGATGTTGTCGTTGAGGGTTTCGGGCAACAGCTTGCTCGGCTCATTGCGCGGGGTCATGAGGATGGACAGATACCCTTTAGGCCCACTCTTGCCACGCTGGATGGGTACCCCCTGCTCCACCACGCTGGGCGAGGCATCACCCAGCGTCTGGTCGATCAGGCGGATGGCCTGGCGGCATTCGGCAGCGATACTTTGCTTACCGGCCTTGAGCTTGTCGAGTTCCTCCAGCACCGTCATGGGTATGGCGACGTGGTGCTCCTCGAAGTTGAGTAATGCGTTGGGGTCGTGAATCAGGACGTTGGTATCGAGCACATAGAGGATTGGCTTGCTGGAGGAAGGGGTGCGTCCTTGGTCATCCATACTCGGTCACCTTATGTCGAAGCGGCACGGCGTGGTCTGTTACGCCGCGGAGTGACTGCCGTTCTTCCCGTATCCGCGTTGTTACGGGCGGGAAGCGATCTGGCCAGGTGGACCGATGTGACGCCACCTGTGCTGCAGGAATCGGCTGTCTGGTTTCTTCATACCGCAAAAGCCATGACCGGAAAAAGCATTTTCATACGATTGCCAACTTTATTTTTCCGATTGACGAACAGGCCTTGGCGCCAGCGCCAAGCAGGTCTACAGTCAGAAGTCAGGTTGCTGCTCGCCCTGTCCATATTCGCGACAATCCTGCCAACCAATACCGCTTTGCACGGTGTGCTCAAGCAGCCATTGCACCGCAGGCCTGGCCTTGGGCAAGGCGTCGTGAAACTGGATCACGCCTTTGCGCCATAGCAGCATCAAGGTCAACACACGCTCGGCTGAGGCCTGCGCACTCAAGCCCGAGTCGTCCCGCGCATCGATATCCCACAGCGAGACCTGCAACTGCTGACGCTGCATGAATGCCTGGCCGTCGGCCCGCCGCTGGCCATACGGTGGGCGAAACAGCGGCACATACTGCTCGGGCAGGTCTGCCCGCACCCGTGCCTGGCTGCGGCTGATCGAGGCCTGCCAATCCGTCCACTGCGCATGGGACCGGTATTCCCACCCCTGAATGCCTACGCACTGGCCAGCATACAAGCGCCGCAGGGCCGCCAGCGACTCGCCGTCGCGACGTTGCTGCAAACGGCTGCCGAGCACGAAGAACGTCCCGTCGAGTTTCTGCTTGCGCAAGTAGGCAGTCAGCTCGTCGGTGGTGCCTGCCGCCGCGCCCGGCCCACCGGCAAAGGTGAGCAAAAACAGCCGGTCATTGAGTTCATCGCCGTTGCGCTCGGCTGCAGACAGCCGCTGTACCTCGCTGCTGGTCTGGGGCAACAACGCCGCCTTGCGCAGTTGCTCGTTCAGGTACTGCTCATGAAATTGCCGGCTGGGCTCGATCCAGCCGGTGTAGAACTCACCCACATCGGTGGCGAAGGTCGCAGCTTGCAAGCGCAGTTCGGCCATCGACGTCACCGCATAGCAAAAGGACGCATCTTGCTCGCAACTGCGTTGCGCCTGTTGATAACCCTGCCAAAGACGCTGCCACAGCCGCGCCCGCACCTGCCTGATCTTCTGCAAGTTGACCTGCCGCAGGCCCAGCCGGGCTGCCAGGGCGTTCTCGTCGAGCAGCTCGTTCTCGTGCAGTACCCGGGCGAACGAGAGGATTTCGGCCCGCGACGCCACATCGAACAGCGCAGGGCTGTCCAGTTGCTCGGGCCACAGGCCACGGTCCAGGCTGGCCGGCGTGGAAGGGGCGGCTTGCACGGCCAGGCTCAACAGGCCAGTCAGCAGGGCTGAAACGACGCGCACGGTCAGGGCTCCGTTCAAGGAAAACAGGCACTATAGCCGCTGCATCGGCCATGGGCGTTGACTATTGTCGCCATAGTTTGGACTTGCCTCGTCCAACCCTTAGAATCCCCGCTCTTTGATGCCAGGAGCAGATCCGATGCTGACGGTGATTTCCCCCGCCAAGACCCTCGACTACGACACCCCACCGGTGACCGAGCGCTTCACCCTGCCCCGCCACCTCGACCATTCTCAGGAACTGATCGAGCAGCTGCGAGAAATGAGCCCGGCGCAGATCAGCGAACTGATGCACCTGTCCGACAAGCTCGCGGGCCTGAACGCCGCGCGTTTCGGCAGCTGGACACCCACGTTCACGCCAGAGAACGCCAAGCAGGCCCTGCTGGCCTTCAAAGGTGACGTCTACACCGGCCTGGACGCCCAGACCTTGAGTGAAGACGACCTCAGCTACGCCCAGGATCACCTGCGCATGCTCTCCGGCCTCTACGGCCTGCTGCGCCCTCTGGACCTGATGCAGCCCTATCGCCTGGAAATGGGCACCAAGCTGGCCAACGCCCGCGGCAAGGACCTTTACGCGTTCTGGGGCACGCGTATCAGCGAGTGGCTCAACGAGGCCCTGGCCGAACAGGGCGACGATCTGCTGCTGAACCTGGCCAGCAACGAATATTTCAGCGCGGTCAAGCGCAGCGCCCTGAAGGCCCGGGTGATCAATGTGGACTTCAAGGACCTGAAAAACGGCCAGCACAAGATCATCAGCTTCTACGCCAAGAAGGCGCGCGGCATGATGAGCCGCTTCGTCATCGAAAAGCGCATCAGTGACCCAGCGCAGCTCAAGCAGTTCGACGTGCAGGGGTATTACTACAGCGCCGAGCAGTCGAAGGTCGATCATCTGGTGTTCTTGCGCGATCAGCCCGAAGCATAGGGCGCCGAGCGCGGCGGGGCATCAGGGTAACCTGACGTACCCTGCCCCCAGCCCTGACACCTCGACCCCCTGCGGCCCTATGCCGTCCACGCTGACGGTCACCTCGCTCGGCGCTTGGCCAGGGTCCTCACGAAACCACACAACGTGCTCACCTGCGCTGCTGCGCTGCAGCGCCTCTGGCGGGATGACCAACGCCTGGGCCTTGCTCGAGATACGTATGTCCACCTGCGCGCTCATGCCCAGGCGCAAGCTAGAGCGGGCTGGCTCGGCGGGCAGCTCGAGTTCGGCCACCACTTCATACCAGGCCCCTGCGCCATCCAGCGTCCTGGGTTGCTGAGCGATGGGACCTAGTCTGCCTTCAAGGTGCTGCCCGGCCACGGTGACTCGCACAGGCTGCCCTTGCTGTACGTTAGGCAAGTCCTGCTCCTCGACTGTTGCCAGCACCTGCAATCGGTCCAGGCCGATGAGCTCGAGCACTGGCACGCCGCGCGCGACGTGTTGGCCAGCCTGCAAGGGCACGACCTGATTGACGCCTGCGGTCTTGGCAGGGACGACAACGCCGCTCAAAGGCGCATTGACGGTGCGTTGTCCATGCAGCGCGAGCAGCGCATGGTACTGAGCTTCGGCGTTCAGCAGTTCCATACGGGCAATCTGAAGGGCGTCGCCTTGACCTTGTGCAAGGGTCTGCTCCAACGCCTGCTCGGCCTCAAGCACCGCCTGCGCATGCATGTCGACCAGCTGGATCAGGCTACGAACTTCCATACCCGCGACGATACCGCGCTCGAAAAGGCGCCGGTTTTCCTCCAGGTCCAGCTGACTTGTGGACAGCGCATTGCGGGCGCTGCTCAGGTTCCGTTTCGCCCTGGCCACCTCGGGACCGGTGGTCCAGTGCTCCAGTGCGTCCGCGTAGCGGCGAGCTTTCAACCAGGCTGCCTGAGCCATGCGCAATTCGATGTCGAGCTGTTCGGTATCGAGGGTGAGCAGTGGATCACCCGCGCCTACCTGCTGCCCGGGCTGTGCCAAAACCGCTGCCACCCGTCCCTCGAAGGGCGCATTCACCGTCACCTGACGCGCAGCCTGGAGGCGACCGACCAAGCCCAGTCGTTGCTCGAGCGTTTGCGGCTCGATGCGCACCCATCGCGCCGTCTCAGGCTGCACCGAGCGGGCCCCCTGATACCACGCGCCGAATCCGACGCTCAGCACTAGCAGCAGCAGACCGTTGCGCCAGTTAGTCATGGAGTACAACCCCCCAGCGCTCGAGGGTCGTGCCCAGCAGTTGGTCAAGGCTTGTCTGACCATTGAGATAGGCGATAGCCGCATCCAGACGCGCATGCTGAGCATAGCGAAGGTCACTTTCAAAGCTCAGGACCTCGAAGTTGCTTGAGCGGCCAAGCGACAGTTTTTCCTGCTCGATCGCAAGCTTGCGCCGGGATAACGCCAGCGCCCGGCCGGCGATCTGCAACTGCCGCCATCGCCCCTGAATATCCTTCACGGCGTTGAAGATTTCGCGTTGCAGCTGTTGGTCTGTTTCGGCCTGCCCCAGGGCATGTTCTTGCAGCGCAACCTGCGTGCGCACCTGAGCTTGTCGTACCTGAAGGTCACCGATGGGGATCGCCAGCTCCAGCCCGACGTAATGCCGCCAGCTGGCCTGCAGGCCGGGCCTTTCGTGGGCCTGCGCGGCGCCGGCAACCAGCGACAGGTCCCAGCGCTGCTGGTCCTTGGCCAACAGCAGATCCACGGCAAGCTGCTCGCCTGTGAGCTGCTGCATGAGGTAGGCCGGTTGCAGAGCCTTGGCCCGGGCGAGCGCACGGGTAGCGTCAAGGTGGACCTGGCGTGGCTCGATCTCATCCACGGCCAGCAGTGGCGTGCTCAAGTCAATGGCCAAGGTCTGGGCCAGTGCCAGGCGACTTTCTTCCAGTTGCCGGTGACTGTTCTCCCGGGCCAACTCCTGGTTGGCCACTTCCGCTTGCGTCTGAACAATGTCGAACGCTGCCATGCGGCCGGTTTCGATGAGCGCCCGGTTCACGTCGACCAAACGCCGGGCACGCTGCAAGGCCTGGTCGGCGATCTTTTGCTGCTCCTGGGCACGGAGCAAGGCTCGATAAAGCAGGATGACCTGACTGATGGTCTGCCCCACGGTTTCGCGCAAGGCCAATCGGTTGAGCTGCTCCGACAGTTGCGCCTGACGCAAGGGGGCGGTGGCGACGTCCACGCCAGCGCCCCGCAGCAAGGGCTGGACCACGGTCAGGTTCGCTCCGTCGCGTTGGCGGGGCCGTTGGCCCTCAATCTCGATGTGGTCATAAGACCGGTCAAGGTCCAGGCGTGTACCGTAGGGGGTCAGCAGGCTGGCGGCAGGCACGAGCTGCACATCGCGCTGGCGGTCGTTCTGATCGCGGTGACGCAGGTAGCGCGCCTTGAGCAGCAACTGCGGGGCGTATCGGTCGCGCGCCACGCGCAGGTCGAACCTGTCCGCCACACGCTTGAGGTGGGCGCTTCGAATGGCACGGTTTTCACGCAATGCCAAGGCCACGGCTTCATCGAGTTGAAGCGGCACTGGATCGGTCCGGGCCAGGGCCAACGCGCTGACCGCATCTGCCCGGGCTGCGATGGGAATGGACAACACCCAGGCCAGCGCCAGCCAACTAGTCTTCACGCAGCGCCTCCACCGGCTGCAACCTTGCTGCCGCAACCGCTGGGTATACCCCGCAGGCAACCCCTACGGTCACTGAACTGACCATGCCAAGCGGCACCGCGGCCAGGGCCAGCCCAGTAGGCCACCCGGACAGCAGGGCAAAAATCCAGGCGGCCAGTACGCCGATCAAGGCCCCGCCAACCGCCCCTGTGCCTGACAGCAACATGGCTTCGAGCAGAAATGACCAGCCGATATCCTGTGCCCGCGCGCCCAATGCAAGGCGAATACCGATTTCTCGGCGTCGTTCGGCCACCGTCATGAGCATGATGTTCATCACCCCGATGCCGCCCAGCAACAAGGCGATGCCGGCAAACCCGGCCAACAGCCACGTGAGCATTTGCGATTGAGCGGTCATGCCCGCCAACAGTTGACTGGGCAACCTGACGAGCACCTGGTGGCGCGGCAACTGCATCTGCAGGTAAGCGGACAGGTGATCGGCTGCCAACGCCAGGGACTGCGCGTCGCGCCCCAGTGCCAGCACCAGGCTCACCTCCGGCATCGGCGTCAATCGGCGCATGCCTGCCAATGGCATCCACACGGCCTGGTCGAGCATGACCGGCAACAGCGGGTTGTCACCGGTCGAGACCAACAGGCCAACGACGTCATACACGTAACCGCCTATCTGCAACCGATCGCCCGTCTTGGCGTCCAGCTGCCTGGCCAGGATGCTGCCCAGCACCACGTGGGGTGCCTTGTCGTCATGCGCCGACAGCAAGC
This sequence comes from Pseudomonas sp. SGAir0191, assembly GCF_002812565.2. NCBI lineage: Bacteria > Pseudomonadati > Pseudomonadota > Gammaproteobacteria > Pseudomonadales > Pseudomonadaceae > Pseudomonas > Pseudomonas sp. SGAir0191. Next base: position 986,182 of record NZ_CP025035.2, on the reverse strand, counting down.
GACCTTCGTCCACGTCCAGCTTCAACAACCTGGCAAGGCCAGCGCCGCTGCCGATTATCATCGCCTCCTGCTGCAGGCCAGCACGGCGAATGCTGGCCGCAGCCACGCTGATCGCGACGGCCGCCCGTACGGACGCCGGCATGGCGGTCAGATCAGGTTCGGCTTTCGAGCCTGCCGTGCCCTCGCGCTGCAGTTCAGCGACCATCAGCTCACTGCCAAGGCCCTCATACAGCTGCTGCGCATGCTGCGCTGCGCTTTGCCCCATGTTCAGCAACGCCACCACCGACGCGCAGCCGACGCCGATACCCAGCAAGGCCAGCCAGGCACGACGCCCCATCAACCGCACGTTGTCCAATGCCTCGCTCAGACGTTGCTGCCAGCCAGGGCCGTAGGGCTCATGCATCGGTCAGCCTGCCTTGATCGACGCGCACACGCCGCTGCAGTCTGTGCGCCACTTTGGCGTCATGGGTGACCACCAGCAAAGTCGTGCCCCTCTCCCGGTTAAGCGTCAGCAGCAGTTGCAGGACCTGCTCACCGGTCTGGGCGTCAAGGCTCCCGGTGGGCTCATCGGCCACCAGCAGGTTCGGCTCGGTGACCAACGCACGCGCGATCGCCACACGTTGGCGCTGACCACCGGACATCTCGGCGGGCCGCTTGCCAGCCTGACTGGCAAGGCCAACGGCACGCAATTGCACCTCGGCGAGCTGGCGGGCAACGGGCAAGCGCAGCCCTCGATACGACAGCGGCAACGCCACGTTGTCCAGGGCGCATAACCGCGGCAGCAGGTTGAAACTCTGGAAGACGAAGCCAATCAGGCGGTTACGCATCACGGCGCGCTGGTCGGCGCTGGCCCCTGTCATGTCGGTACCACCGATCCATACCTGGCCTGCGCAAGGGCGGTCCAGCAGCCCAATGAGGTTCAGCAACGTGCTCTTGCCCGAACCGGACGGGCCGATGACAGCGCACGTCTGCCCGCTGGGGATCAACAGGTCGATGCCGTGAAGCACCGGCACGTCATCCTGAAAACGGCTGACATTGCACAGCTGTACGGCGGGCATCATGCGGGCTTGCCTGGTTCGTCAGGGCCTTCGAGCGGCGGGTGATCTTTTTTTGCCTGTTCTTCAAGCTTGCGGGCGGTTTTCAGGAGGGTGTCGATCAGAGAATCGGGATCATCGCTGCGAGGGGGGTCGGTTTTGCCTATCATCGCAGTTAAATCGAATTCGTAGTTTCTAAAACCCGCTTCCAGGATAGGAGGAAGGTTTTTGTAATAATCGATCATTTCTCTCAGCGCATCGTCCCTGAAGCCTGTCCTGTCGTATTCCGCATTGGCTTTGTCAACGATGTAGTGCGTCCACTGCGAATAACGATGACCTAATTCAGCACTGGCGGCGAGCCGCTCGTTGTAGGTGAAGTCTTCGCCCTCATCGTAACCGATCAGCGCCAATTGCTCCGTGGTGAGATGCTTGAAGGGATTGGCATCTTTCCCATTGATGAAATCAGTCGCTTGCCGCGCCCTGGCTAAGAGCGCCTGATCTTGAGTATCCGGAATGAAGGCATCATGCAGCGCCTTTGTATATACATAACCTTGGCCGCCAAGATCCATCCGAATGCGAGACGCAAGCTCCGCCAACTCCTGCCGACTCAGCTGGCTATCTCGGGCAGCCGCTCGCTCCGCCGCCGCCGCGAGTTGACGGCCCAACGCCGAAACATCAGAACTTGGCTCATGTACTTCAGACACGGACGAGACGCTGCCCGAGTTCGTAGAGGACGTTGTCTCCTTTGCCCGCGCTACAGGGACAGGCCCTACTGAAGAACTTGCCGTTCTCGAAATATATTCCATAGCCGCACCTCGATTTGAAATTCAGTGAACTCAATCGGTGAAAGTGCCTGCCTTTGCCGCCAGCACCAGTCCAACAGCAAAGCAGGCTACAGAGCCGGGTTATTTCATGGTGAATTCGGCCTTCCAGGCGTAGTTGGCACTAAACCCCGAGTTAACCGCCGTGCAAGTCGCACCGCCCGCCGGCGTGGCAGTCTTGTTCCACTTGGGCTGTTTGATACCTCCCGACATCATCATGACGAACGTCGTGCTGAAGGCGCATGACTTGCGCCCTTGCGAGTAGCGGAGCATTGCACCATTGGTATCAGGGCTAACCAAACGCTGCACAGTGAACCGGATGCTCTCACCCGGTTTTACCTCGTCGTGCGGCTTAGGGTTAGCAATCTGATACGTACTGGTCTCGTTCGCATTGGTCAGCTGGAGCTTCACCGACTCGGTTCCGAGGTTTCTGAACGTCACTTCAACGGGCGGCCCCGCAAGGGCTGGGGCCGCTGCCAGCATGACTGCGGTGGCAGAGAGGATTCGCATGCAGTTCTTCATCGTTTCAAGCCTCGTCTCTTCCATGTGGTTAGGGATCAGACGCCTGCGTGGGCCAGCCACGCATTGACTGCGACGATCCTTCGTTCACAGCCGCCAATCACGACGTCTGGCCACGTTGGCGGCCCGGCGCTGAAAAACCTTAGGAACCGAAGGGCCTTCAAACGTTACGGGATGTGCCGAGAAATCGTGCAGGCCAGGCGCGAAGGACCGTTTATTGACGTCAAAAAATAAACACCGGACCAAAAAATTTTCAGATTGCCATCATCACCAGGGGCATTTTTTTCGTTTTTTTTCGCTCCCGGCGCCCATGCTGGCATATAAATATCCCGAAACATTTTCGCCCTTTGTACACCGAGGCCAAACCGACAGGTGCCATCAATTTGAAATTGTATGACCATCGCGAAATACTGAAAAAACCTTCCTACGAATGAATCTCAAGCCGGAACTTCTCTCAACCCTACTGCTCATAGGTGCCGTAACGATTTTGATGTTCGCAGGTTGTAAGAGATGGCCTAAAGATAAATTTCCATATTGAAAAGTTGCCAGCATCTCGACATCAAACCCTGGCAATCAAATATCGCATCCAGCGTGCCAGCCGTAATGGCCGCGCCTAGCGTGAGTGATAAAACTCAATGGTTTGTTATTTAAAACAACAAACCCAACACCGGACAGCTGTACGTATACATGAACATACGTGCCGACCGCGCCCCTATACGTTCGACGGGTGGCTCAATGAACTTGCTCAATTCAGCACGTTAAACGCAACCGTTTAATTTCAATGTAACTGCCCGGGGGCGATACCGATATTCGTCACGCCCCCGTGCACCCTGGATTTGTTGTTTATCAACCCCACTCGGCACGTACAAGTGTCAGCGTGATAACACACGAGGTGATAGCGATGCGTATCAGCATCTTTGGTTTGGGTTATGTAGGTGCCGTCTGTGCAGGTTGTCTGACTGCACGTGGCCATGACGTGATTGGCGTCGATGTCTCGGCCACCAAGATCGACTTGATCAACCAGGGTAAGTCGCCCATCGTCGAACCCGGCCTTGAGGCGCTGTTGCAGCAGGGGATCGCCAATGGCCGCCTGCGGGGAACCACCGACTTTGCCGAGGCCATCCGGGCCAGCGATGTGTCGATGATCTGTGTGGGCACCCCCAGCAAGAAGAATGGCGACCTGGGCCTTGAGTACATCGAATCGGTGTGCCGGGAGATCGGTTTCGTGCTGCGTGAAAAAGCCAGCCGCCACACCATCGTGGTGCGCAGTACCGTGTTGCCAGGCACCGTGAAGAACGTGGTGATCCCGCTGCTCGAGGACTGCTCCGGCAAACGGGCTGGGATCGACTTCGGCGTCGCGGTCAACCCTGAGTTCCTGCGTGAGAGCACGGCCATCAAGGACTACGACCATCCGCCGATGACCGTCATCGGTGAGCTCGACAGCGCCAGTGGCGACGTGCTCCAGGCGCTCTACGAAGAACTCGATGCGCCGGTCATCCGCAAGTCGGTCGAAGTGGCCGAAATGATCAAGTACACCTGCAACGTGTGGCATGCCACCAAGGTGACCTTCGCCAACGAGATCGGCAACATCGCCAAGGCCGTGGGCGTCGATGGCCGCGAAGTGATGGAGGTGGTCTGCCAGGACAAGGCACTGAACCTGTCCCAGTACTACCTGCGCCCAGGCTTCGCCTTCGGCGGTTCGTGCCTGCCCAAGGATGTCCGTGCACTGACTTACCGCGCCGCCAGCCTCGATGTGAAAGCGCCCCTGCTCGATTCGCTGATGCGCAGCAACGAGTCCCAGGTGCAGAACGCCTTCGACCTGATCGACAGCCACGACAAGCGCAAGGTGGCCCTGCTGGGCCTGAGCTTCAAGGCCGGCACCGACGACCTGCGTGAAAGCCCACTGGTGGAGCTGGCCGAGCGCTTGATCGGCAAGGGCTACCAGTTGGACATCTATGACGAGAACGTGCAGTACGCCCGGGTACACGGGGCGAACAAGGAGTACATCGAATCGAAGATCCCGCACGTGTCCTCGCTGCTCAATGCCGATTTCCAGAAGGTGATCGACAACGCCGACATCATCGTGCTCGGCAACCGTGACGAGCAGTTCCGCGCCCTGGCCCAGCACGCACCGGCCGGCAAGCAAGTGATCGACCTGGTGGGCTTCATGGCCAAGCCCACCAGCCCCGATGGCCGTACCGAAGGCATCTGCTGGTAACGCCTGGCCAGGCGACGCGGTGCCCCATCCCGCGTCGCCCTCCCCTGAATTCTTCACGGATGCTGAACATGCAAAGGCTTAAGACAGCGCTGCTGCAGTGCGCCGGTTGGTTGTTCTACATGAGCCTGCTCATGCTGATCGCCCTGGCCCTGCCAGTCGACATCTTCGACCCGCAGTCCAGGCACTTCATCTTCCTGGTCGGCGCAGTTGGCATCTGGCGTTACTCCATGGGCGCCACCCACCTCATCCGTGGCATGGTCTTTCTGTACGGCGTCTACCCGTACCTGCGCCGCAAGGTGCAGAAGATGGGCCGGGCGGCCGACCCGTCCCATGTCTACCTGATGGTCACCAGCTTTCGCATCGAAGCGCTGACCACCGCCCAGGTGTACAGCTCGGTGATTCGCGAAGCGATCGACTGCGGCTTCCCCACCACCGTGGTCTGTTCGCTGGTGGAGATGTCGGACGAGCTGCTGGTCAAGAGCCTGTGGGCCAAGTACAACCCGCCCCCCCATGTCACCCTGGACATCGTGCGCATTGCAGGTACTGGCAAACGTGATGGCCTTGCCTACGGCTTTCGCGCCATTTCCCGCATGCTGCCCGATGACGATGCCGTGGTGGCGGTGATCGACGGCGACACCGTGCTGGACGAGGGCGTAGTACGCAAGACCGTACCGTGGTTCAAGCTGTTCCCCAACGTCGGCGGCCTGACCACCAACGAGTTCTGCGAAGTGCGCGGCGGCTACATCATGAGCGAGTGGCACAAGCTGCGCTTCGCCCAGCGCCACATCAACATGTGTTCCATGGCCCTGTCCAGGCGCGTGCTGACCATGACGGGTCGCATGTCGATGTTCCGCGCCAGCGTGGTGACCAACCCCGAGTTCATCGCCGACGTGGAAAGCGACGCGTTGATGCACTGGCGCCTGGGCCGCTTCAAGTTCCTGACCGGTGACGACAAGTCCAGCTGGTTCAGCCTGATGCGCCTGGGCTATGACACGTTCTACGTACCCGATGCGTCCATCAACACGGTCGAGCACCCGCCTGAAAAGAGCTTCTTCAAGGCCAGCCGCAAGCTGATGTACCGTTGGTACGGCAACAACCTGCGGCAGAACTCGCGCGCCCTCGGGCTTGGCCTGCGCCGCCTGGGGCTGTTCACCAGCGTCGTGCTGTTCGATCAGCGGGTCTCGATGTGGACCAGCCTGCTGGGCCTGACAGTGGCCCTCATCGCCAGCCTGAAATTCGGTATGGCCTACCTGCTGGTCTACCTGCTGTGGATCGGTTTCACCCGCCTGGTACTCACCTTCATGCTGCTGTGCTCGGGCCACAGCGTGGGCCCGGCCTACCCGCTGATTCTCTATTACAACCAGATCGTCGGCGCGCTGATGAAGATCTACGTGTTCTTCCGCCTCGACAAACAGTCGTGGACGCGCCAGCCCACCACCCTCAAGCGTGACCTCGCCAGCTTTCAACAATGGTTCAACACCTGGTCCTCGCGGGCCATGACCTTTTCGGCTGCCAGCCTGTTCGTCGCTGCGCTGTTCATGGTCGTGTGACCCCACCCCGGATCGGAACTAACAGGAACAACCGCCATGAATACCGCCGTGAACGCCAACGTCGTGCATGAGTCCGAAGCCCAGCGCCAGCACGCACGGGTGCGCATGCCTGCCAGGCTGCGCTTTGTCGACGCCCAGGGTCAGCCCCATGAAGCCAAGGTGGATGACCTGTCGGCCGGCGGCCTGAGCTTCCACAGCCCGCAGCCTCTGGCCGTGGGCCAGGTACTGCACGGCCGGTTGCAGTTCACCGTCGATCACCTGGGGCTGTCGATGGACGTGGCGTTTCAGGTGCGCACCTACGTCCCTGGCAGCGGTCGGGCCGGCGTACAGTTCCAGAACCTGGAGCCGCGCGATATCGCCACCTTGCGCCACCTGATCACCAGCCACCTGTCCGGTGAGCTGATTACCGTGGGCGATGTGCTCAGCACGCTGCAACGGGACAACTTCACCAAGGCGCGCAAGCAGAAGGACGCCGGCAGCGGGCTAAGCCCCCTGGCCCGGTTCAAGGCGGTCAGCGTGACGCTGGGCGTGTTCGTGGCGGGCGTGGCAGCGTTCGGCTTCGTCGCCAAATCGCTGTATGGCCTATACTTCGTCAGCCATGCCCAGGCCGCCGTCGTCGCCGTGCCCGTCACCACCATCACCATGCCCAGGGACGGCACCGTCAGCAGCCTGGTGCCAGGCGGGGCCCAAACGAGCAAGGGCGCGCCGCTCGCCAGCTTCAGCACCAGCATGCTGGACATGCTCAAGGGCAGCCTGGACGACACCCAGCTCGAACCTGCCAAAATCCAGGAGCTGTTCGGCAAACAACTGTCCGGCACCCTCACCAGCCCTTGCGATTGCATCGTCGCCCGCCAGCGTGTGGAGGACGGCCAGTACGCCGCCAAGGGCCAGCCGATCTTCGAGCTGGTGCCACGTACCAGCACACCCACTGTCCAGGCCCGCTTCAGTTACCGCCAGTTCGACGAGGTCAGGCCGGGTACGCGGGTCAACTTCCAGGTAGCAGGCGAAGACCAGGTGCGCGCAGGGGAAATCGTCGCCAGCAGCAGCCTGGAACCCGAGGCGCTGGCCGCCGACATCCGTGTGCAGATCAAACCGGACAGCGCACTGCCAGCAGCCCTGGCAGGCCGACCGGTGTCGGTCACCAGCGACCGCGGCCCTTCGCTGGACTGGCTGATCGGCAGCGCGTCGGCCCGTGGCCTGTGAGGGCAAGGTGATGACGAGCATGCCAACCTTGCCAGGGTCGAACCCGCGCCCCTTTACTGCGTGCGCACTTGCCCTGACTGTGACACTGGCCGGATGCGCCGGTTTGCCCGACCAGCGCCTGGCCAACGAAGCGCTCAAGCGCGGCGACCTGGCAGTAGCCGAACGCAACTACCAGGCGCTGGCCGACCTGGGCTACAGCGATGCCCAGGTGGGACTGGCCGACATCAAGGTGGCCACCGGTGACAGCGCTCAGCGTGACCAAGCCGAAGCCACCTACCGCGCCGCCGCCGCCACCTCGCCCCGTGCCCAGGCGCGCCTCGGCCGCCTGCTGGTGACCAAGCCGGGCAGCACCCAGGCCGAGCGGGAAGAAGCGCAAACGCTGCTCAAACTTGCCGCCCGCCAGGGCCAGGGCAATACCTTGGTGCCACTGGCCATGCTGTACCTGGCCTATCCGCAGAGCTTCCCCAACATCAATGCGCAGCAGCAGATCGATCGCTGGCGTACCGAGGGCTACCCGGAAGCGGGCATCGCCCAGGTGCTGCTCTACCGCGCGCAGGGCACCTACGACCAGCACCTGGACCAGGTGCAGAGCCTGTGCCAGGCGGGGTTGGCAACCGCCGACCTGTGCTATGTGGAGCTGGCCACTGTGTACCGCAAGCGTGGCCAGGCCGAGCAGCTGACCGCCTTGTTGCAGCAGCTCGAATCGGCTTACGCCCGTGGGGCAGTGCCTGCCAGCCGGGTGGACAGCGTCGCGCGCGTGCTGGCCGATCGCAGCCTGGGCCAGACCGACGGGCAGGCTGCCAAGACGTTGCTCGAACGGGTTGCGCCGGCGTACCCGGCATCCTGGGTCAGCCTGGCGCAGCTGCTGTACGACTTCCCTGAATTGGGGGATACCGACCAGTTGCTGGCTTACCTGGAAAAAGGCCGTGATGCACAGCAACCTCGCGCGGACTTGCTGCTCGGCCGCCTGTACTACGAGGGCAAGCAGCTGCCGGCCGATGCCGAGAAGGCCGAGCGTCACCTGCTGGCCGCCGCCACGGCCGGGGAGACCAGTGCCCGCTATTACCTGGGCCAACTCTATCGCCGTGGCTACCTGGGCAACGTCGAGCCGCAGAAAGCGCTGGATAACCTGCTGGCAGCCGCACGCGGTGGCCAGGTCAGTGCCGACTATGCCCTGGCGCAGCTGTTCAGCGAGGGGCATGGCATCCGCCCGCAACCTGCCGATGCATGGGTCTTTGCGCAACTCGCCCAGGCCAACCCCACGCCCCAGTCGGCTGAGCTGTTGCAGCAGCTCGACCAGCAACTTGCCCCCGACACGCGCCGCCAGGCCCAGCAGACGCTGGCGCGGGAAACCCAGGCCCGCGCGGCCATGACGCCCGGCGCCAGCAATGCCCTGGCCCTGGATGTGCTGCAGGACGATGAAGACGACGTAGACGGTGAGGACTCGCCATGATGCTCAACCCTTTCGTCAAAGCCGGGATCGGCCTTGGCTTTGCCTTGCTGTGGTCCTGCCCGAGCCTGGCCCAGGTCACGGCCGAACGCAATTTTGGCCTGGAAGTGAAAGTCACTGGCCAGTCCGAAGACGACCGTGACCTGGGCACTCGCCCAGGCGGTGACGTCAATGGCCTGGGCCTGGACCTGCGCCCCTGGATCTACGGCGAGCGCGGCAACTGGAGCGCTTATGCCATGGGTCAGGCGGTCACCGCCACCGACACCATCGAAACCGATACCCTGCGCCAGAACGACGATGGCACCACCACCGACACGGGCGCAGACAGCCGTCAACCGGACAAGAGCTACCTGGCCATGCGCGAATTCTGGGTGGGCTACAGCGGCCTGACCGCCTACCCCGGCGAACAACTGCGACTGGGCCGGCAACGGCTGCGCAGCGACGATGGCATGTGGCGCGACACCAACATCGAAGCCCTCAACTGGACCTTCGACACCACCCTGCTCAAGGCCGACCTGGGCGTGGCCCGGCGCTTTAGCGAATACCGCACCGACCTGACCGACCTGGCCCCGCAGGACAAGGACCGTACTCACCTCTACGGCAATGTCGCCGCCCAGTGGACACCTGGCCACTGGGTGGGCCTGCGGGCTCATCACACCCACGACAGCGGCAGCCTGAAAAACCCCGGCGAAACCGTCGACGCCCTGGACAAGACCCGCACCGGCGACTTGACATGGCTGGGCCTTGAGGCCAACAGCGATGCCTACAACTGGCGCAATGAGCATGACGTCAACTACTGGGGCAGCCTGACCTGGCTGACCGGTAATCGCGACACACTCGGCAGCCGCCAGATGGGCGACCAGCAAGTGGCCACCGGCACCCAGCGCGGCGACGTCAATGCCTGGGCCACCGACCTGGGCGTACGCCTGCGCCTGAACCCGCAGTGGCAGGTGGGCGCCGCCTACGCCCATGGTAGCGGCGGCGGTGACCAGGGCGGCAACAACTTCGAGCAGACCGGCCTTGAAAGCAACCGCTCCAACTTCACCGGCACCCGGTCGCGGGTGCATCGCTTCGGCGAAGCCTTCCGTGGCGAGCTGGGCAACCTGCAGGCCGCGACCGTTTTCGCCTCCTGGCAACTGCGCGACGACTACGACGCCAGCTTTCTCTACCACCGCTTCTGGCGTGTGGACGGTCGGCAGAACATCGGCTCCAGCGGCATCAACGCCGTGGTCAACGACAACGGCATCAACCGGCCGCTGGTCGAGGGTGAGAAAGACCTCGGCCAGGAAATGGACGTGGTCGTGACCAAGTACTTCAAGCAAGGCCTGCTGCCTGCTTCGCTGAGCCAGGCGATCGACGAGCCTTCGGCCCTGGTGCGTCTGCGGGCTGGAGTATTCAAGCCAGGCGATGCCTACGGCAAGGAGGCCGACAGCTACATGCACCGCGCCTTCGTCGATGTGATCTGGCGTTTCTGAGGCCACGAGGAAATTGCCATGAACGTTCATCCACATCTTCGCCACAGCCTGCTGGCCTGCGCGCTGCTGCTTGCCAGCGGTTGGGCCTGCGCGGCGCAACCGGGCCTGCTGACCAAGGAATTGCAGCAGGCGCGCAGCTACACCGTGACCAGCGCGCCGATCGCACCGCTGCAACTCGACCCGCCAACGCTTCCTGACCTCAGTGGCTACACCCCGCAGGCCGTGCAGCAAAAGATCGACCGCAGCCACCCGGGCAAGGTCAGCCTGCGCCGCATGTTCCAGCAAGACAGCCTCAAGGAGTTCGTCGGTGGGGACAACAAGGCCGCCGAATGGGTGCGGCGCCAACACGGCATTCCGCAGGCCATTTTCATCGACGACGGCCACGTGGACATGGCGCAGTTGCGCCGCCAGGTGCCGCGCCAGTACCTGTCCGAGGTGCAGCCCGGTGTGTACCTGGCGCGCCTGCCCATCGTGGTCGGGCGCACCGGGACGTTGGAAATCGACGGCAAGGTCAAGCAACTGCGCCTGTCCGAGGAAGGCGGGGCATTTCTGATCAACGACGGCAAGCTGTTCATCACCGACACTCAAGTAACCGGGTGGCGCGAGCAGGCCAAGGGCCCGGCCACGTTCCGCTCGCCCCAGGCGTTTCGCCCGTTCCTGCTGTCCTGGGGCGGCACCGAGACCTATATCGTCAACAGCACCCTGGCAAGCCTTGGCTATGCGAAGTCCAAGTCCTATGGCGTGAGCATTTCCCAGTACACACCCAACCTGGCCAAGCGCATGGGCCGGGCGGAGCCGACCGGCTGGATCATCGGTTCGCAGTTCAGCGACCTGTGGTACGGCTTCTACTGCTATGAGACACGCGATTTCGTGGTCAAGGACAACACCTACCGCGACAACATCGTCTACGGCATCGACCCGCACGACCGCTCCCATGGGCTGATCATCGCCGGCAACAGCGTGCATGGCACGCGCAAGAAGCACGGCATCATCGTCTCGCGCGAGGTGAACGACAGCTGGATCTTCAACAACAAGAGCTTCGACAACAAGCTGTCAGGCGTGGTGATCGATCGCAACAGCGTCAACAACCTGGTGGCGTACAACCAGATCTACCGCAACCACACCGACGGCATCACTTTGTACGAGAGCGGCGACAACCTGCTCTGGGGCAACACGCTGGTCAACAACCGACGCCACGGCATCCGCGTGCGCAACAGCGTGAACATCCGGCTGTACGACAACGTCGCCATGGCCAACGGCCTTGTGGGTGTCTACGGCCACATCAAGGACCTGTCAGACACCGACCGCGACATTGCCCTCGACCCGTTCGATACCAAGGTGTCGTTGATCCTGGTGGGCGGGCAGCTGGCGGCCAACGGTTCTGGCCCGCTGTCGATCGACTCGCCGTTGTCGGTCGAGCTGTACGACGTGGCCATGCTGGCGCCGCGCAAGGCCAGCGGGATCACCTTCAACGGTGTGCTGGGCCAGCGCCAGGACGAAATTCTCGACCTGCTGGTACGCCAGCGCAAAGCCGTGCTGATCGACCCGGTCGAGCGCCAGACCGAATTGATCCAATAAGGAAGCCCGGACCATGACTTTACAAGCGATTACCGTGCTGGGCGTGACCTGCGCTCTTCTGGCCATCAGCCAGGGTACACGCGCCGACACCGTACAGGCCCCCACCTTCACGGCAGCGCCGTGCTGCCAGCTGTGCCCGCAGGCACACGATGCCAGCCGCTACACCACCCGCTACCAGCAGAACTTCACCACGCTGGTGCAGGGCCAGGGCGACTGGTTATTCCGAACCCGTGAAGACTTGCGTACCGAGTTCGCCACCACCCCGGCCGGCTACAAACGCCTGCAACAGGTGCACGATGCCTTCAAGCAACGCGGCGTGGAGCTGGTGGTGGTCTACCAGCCAACCCGCGGCCTGGTGAACCGCAACATGCTGCAGCCGGCAGAAAAAGCGGCCTTCGATTACCAGAAGGCACTGGGCAACTACCAAGCCATGCTCAAGCGCTTCGCCGCCATGGGCTACAACGTGCCCGACCTGTCGCCGTTGACCAACGAGCAGTTGCCCGCCGCCGACCAGGGCAAGGATTTCTACTTCCGTGGCGACCAGCACTGGACGCCCTACGGCGCCGAGCGCGCGGCCCGTATCGTGGCCGACACCGTGCACAAGATGCCAGCATTCCAGGGCATCCCGCGCAAGGCATTCGAAACCGTCAAGTCAGGGCGCATGGGCAAGACCGGCACCTTGCACAACGTCGCCGGGCAGCTATGCGGCACCAGCTACGCGGTGCAGTACATGGACCAGTTCAGCACCGAGCCCAAGGGTGCCAGCGGCAATGATGACGACCTGTTCGGCGACCAGGGCAATGCCCAGATCACGTTGGTGGGCACAAGCCACAGCGGCAAGAACTACAACTTCGCCGGGTTTCTGGAGCAGTACATCGGCGCCGATGTACTCAACGTCGCCTTCCCCGGCGGCGGCCTGGAAGGGTCGATGATCCAGTACCTGGGCAGCGAGGAGTTCCGCAAGCACCCGCCCAAGATCCTGGTCTGGGAATTCTCGCCCCTCTACAGCCTGGAGCAGGAAACCATCTGGCGGCAGATCCTCGGCCTGCTCGACGACGGCTGCGACAGCCGCCCGGCCCTGATGAGCGCCAAGACCACGCTCAAGCCGGGCAAGAACACCCTGATGGTCAATGGCAAGGGCGGGGTGATCAAGCCGCTGGTCAACCGCCACCTGCAAATGGATGTGAAGTTCGACGACCCGTCGGTGAAGGTGCTGCAGGCAACCCTCTGGTACCTCAACGGCCGGCACGAGGACATCAAGCTGGAAAAACCCGAAACCTCCGATACCGATGGCCGGTTCGTGTTCCAGATGCGCGAGGACCAGGACTGGGCCGATCAGAACCTGCTGGCCTTCGAGGTACAGGGGCCGGAAAAAGGCACCCAGGCACTCGAAGCCACGCTGTGCAAACGCAACGACTTCGCCGGGCCTGCGCATACCGCGCAGGCCGGCCAGTGAGGCGAACATGACCTACCGCACTTTCATCCTGCGCCCCGCCCTGCTCGCCCTTGCCCTGTTCGGCAGCGCCGCGCAGGCCGCGCTGGTGCCGCCCCAGGGCTACTACGAAGGCATCGAGAAACTCAAGACCGGCACCGGCGACGTTCGCTGCGCGGCCCCGCCCACGCCGTATACCGGTGCCCTGCAGTTTCGTAGCAAGTACGAAGGCTCGGACAAGGCGCGGGCCACGCTCAATGTGGCTTCCGAGCACGCCTTTCGGACTTCAACCCAGGACATCACTGCCCTGGAAAAGGGGGTGAGCAAGAGCGTCACCCAGTACATGCGCGACGGTCGACCGGCGCAGCTGGACTGCGCACTGACGTGGCTGAGCACCTGGGCACGGGCCGACGCACTGATGTCCACGAACTACAACCACACCGGCAAATCGATGCGCAAATGGGCACTGGGCAGCCTGAGCGGGTCATGGCTGCGCCTGAAGTTCTCCAACGCCAGGCCACTGGCGGCGCACCAGGCCGAGGCCGAACTGATCGAGAAGTGGTTCGCTCGCCTGGCCCAGCAGACGGTTCGCGACTGGAGCGACCTGCCGCTGCAGAAGATCAACAACCACAGCTACTGGGCGGCCTGGTCGGTCATGGCCACGGCCGTGGCCACCGACCGCCGCGACCTGTTCGACTGGGCGGTGAAGCAATACAAGGTGGGTGCCAACCAGGTCGACGACCAGGGCTTTCTGCCCAACGAGATCAAGCGCAAGCAACGCGCGCTGGCCTACCACAACTATGCGCTGCCGCCACTGGCGTTGATCGCAAGCTTCGCCCAGGCCAACGGCGTGGACCTGCGCGCCGAGAACAATTTCGCCCTGCAGCGTCTGGGCGAAGGGGTACTGGCCGGCGCCCGCGATCCGCGTCATTTCGCCGAGCGCGCAGGCGAAAAACAGGACATGAAGGACCTGAAGGTCGATACCAAGTACGCCTGGCTGGAGCCCTGGTGCGCCCTGTACCACTGCGTGGGCGACACCCTGGCGCGCAAGCAGGGCATGCAGCCGTTCAACAGCTTCCGCATGGGGGGCGACATGACGCGCGTGTATGACCCAGGCGCAGCGCGCAAGCCATAACGCATGACCGTGCAAGGGCCGGCGTGTCGTGACGACATGCCGCCTGCACAAATCTAGGTAGCCACCCGCTTGTCTGCGGGGGGTTTGGGGGGCGTATGGCCCTGGATGCTGTGAGTCATGAGGAGAACCGGGATGGTCTTTTCGTCCAACGTGTTCCTGTTCCTGTTCCTGCCGATCTTCCTCGGCTTGTACTACCTGAGCGGGCAGCGCTATCGCAACGCGTTGTTGCTGATCGCCAGCTACCTCTTCTATGCCTGGTGGCGTGTGGACTTCCTCGTCTTGTTCGCCGGCGTCACCCTGTGGAACTACTGGATCGGCCTGAACGTCGGTGCCGCCGGTGTGCGCAGCAAGCCTGCGCAGCGCTGGCTGCTGCTGGGCGTTGGCGTGGACCTGGCCATTCTGGGCTATTTCAAGTACGCCAACTTCGGCGTCGACAGCCTCAATGCGATCATCACCTCGTTCGGCCTGGAGCCGTTCATCCTCACCCATGTGCTGCTGCCAATCGGCATCTCGTTCTACATCTTCGAGTCCATCAGCTACCTCATCGACGTGTACCGCGGCGATACCCCGGCCACCGGCAACCTGATCGACTTCGCCGCCTTCGTGGCGATCTTCCCGCACCTGATCGCCGGGCCGGTGCTGCGCTTCAAGGACCTGGTCGAGCAGTTCAACCACCGCACCCACACCCTGGACAAGTTTTCCGAAGGCTGCACGCGCTTCATGCAAGGGTTCGTCAAGAAGGTGTTCATCGCCGATACCCTGGCGGTGGTGGCAGACCATTGCTTCGCCTTGCAGCAGCCCACCACCGGCGATGCCTGGCTGGGCGCGCTGGCCTACACCGCGCAGCTGTATTTCGATTTCAGTGGCTACAGCGACATGGCCATCGGCCTGGGCCTGATGATGGGCTTTCGCTTCATGGAAAACTTCCGCCAGCCCTACATCAGCCAGTCCATCACCGAGTTCTGGCGGCGCTGGCACATCAGCCTGTCCACCTGGCTGCGCGACTACCTGTACATCACCCTGGGCGGTAACCGCAAAGGCACGTTCAACACCTACCGCAACCTGTTTCTGACCATGCTGCTGGGCGGGCTCTGGCATGGCGCCAACTTCACCTACATCCTCTGGGGCGGCTGGCACGGCCTGTGGTTGGCGATCGAGCGGGCATTGGGCATCGACACCCAGCCGCAGCGCTTCAACCCGGTCAAGTGGGCCTTCACCTTCCTGCTGGTGGTGGTGGGCTGGGTGGTGTTCCGGGCCGAGAACCTGCACGTCGCAGCGCGCATGTACGGCGCCATGTTCAGCTTCGGCCACTGGCAGCTTTCCGAACTCAACCGCGCCCAGCTGACCGGCCTGCAGGTGGCGACCCTGGTGATCGCCTACCTGGCCCTCGCCTACTTCGGCCTGCGCGATTTTTACCGCAACGCCCGGACTACGCCTGCCGCATCACCCGCAGCCACGCCGGTGCAGATCAACAGCGATGGCTCGCTCGGTCTGGGCTGGACCCGCGTGATGACCCGAACCCTGGTGTTGCTGCTGTTCGTCGCTTCGATCCTGAAGCTGTCGGCGCAGAGTTACTCGCCGTTTCTTTACTTCCAGTTCTGAGGCCGATGTGATGACCCGGACACTTCGCATGACCTACTGCTTGTCTTTCCTCAGCCTGTTGACGGGCATGGGCTTGTGGTCGACCTCAAGCCTGCCCGGCTTTGAACGCACCCAACAGATGAGCCTGCTCGACGGCAAGCTGGCCAAGGCCGCCGAACAGCACTACGACGCCGAGTTCCCGATCAAGCGCCTGGGCACCAACGTGTGGGCCGCCCTGGATTTCAAGCTGTTCCATGAAGGCCGCCCAGGGGTGGTGCTGGGGCGTGACCAGTGGCTGTTCAGCGACGAAGAGTTCAAGCCCACCGCCGGTGCCGAGCCCTTGATGCAGGAGAACCTGGCGCTGATCCGTGGCGTGCGCGATACCCTGCAACGGCACGGCAGCCAGCTGGTGCTGGCGATCGTGCCGGCCAAGGCACGGGTATACGAGGAACACCTTGGCCAGACACGACCGGCGAGCCTACATGGGGACCTGTACAACCAGTTTCATGCCAAGGCGCGCCAGGCCAATGTGTTCGCCCCTGACCTGATGGCTGCGCTGGAGCAGGCCAAGGCCCGCGGCCAGGTGTTCCTGCGCACCGATACCCATTGGACGCCCCTGGGCGCCGAAGTGGCGGCACAAGCGCTGGCTGCGGCGGTCAGCCGCCAGCGTCTGCTCCAGGCTAGCCCACAAACCTTCGTCACCCAGGTCCAGGGCAGTGCGCCGTACAAGGGCGACCTGACCAACTTCCTGCCACTGGATCCCTTGTTCAGCCACCTGCTGCCGCCGCCGGACACCCTCCAGCAACGCACCACCCGCCCTGTTGCAGCTCAAGCCGACGCGGCGGATGCGTTGTTCGCCGACCAGCAGATACCCGTGGCGCTGGTGGGCACCAGCTACAGCGCCAACCCCCGCTGGAACTTCGTGGGCGCCTTGCAGCAGGCGCTGCACAGTGACGTGGCCAATTACGCCGAGGACGGCCACGGGCCCTTGCTACCCATGCTCAAGTACCTGCAAAGCGATGCTTTCAAGCATGCCGCCCCCCTGGTGGTGGTGTGGGAATTCCCGGAGCGCTACCTGCCCATGAAACCTGAACTCGACGGCATCGATCCGCACTGGGTCGCCCAGCTCAAGCACTCGCGTCAAGGCGAAGACAACCTGGCCTTGACGACTACCCGAACCACCCACTGACCGAAAGAGGCAATGCCCATGACGACTCCATCTTCCATCGCCAAAGCCCTGACCCTCGCGGCCGGCCTGTCCCTGGCTTCAGTGCAGGCTTATGCAGGCGCCGACGCGGCGCTTTACGGCCCGAGCGCGCCAAAGGGCTCGACCTTCGTGCGCTTGTACAACGCAAGCAGCGCACCGGCTGGCGCGTCAGTCGGCAACACGCAGATCAAGCCCGTCGGCCCCCAGGCCAGCAGCGACTTCAGTTTCCTGCCAGGCGGCGATTACACCGCTCAGGTCGGCAGCAAGCGCGTACCGGTCAAGCTGGCCTCGGACCAGTACTACACCCTGGTCAACAGCCCTGCCGGCACGCCCCAACTGATCGAGGAACCACCGTTCAAGAACAAGCAGAAAGCGCTGGTGCGGGTACAGAACCTGAGCGACCAGACGCTGGCGCTCAAAACCGCCGATGGCAAGACCGAAGTGGTCAAGCCGGTCGCCGCCAATGGCCGCGGCGAGCGTGAAATCAACCCCGTGAAGGTGGGCCTGGCGCTGTACCAGGGCGACCGCAAAGTTGGCGATGTGAAACCCGTGGCCCTGGAGCGCGGCGAAGCGGCCGTGCTGTATGTCACCGGTTCCGGCAGCACGCTGTCGCCGGTATGGGTCACCCGCCCTGTGAGCAGCAACTGATTGCCCTGCCCTCAATGACGATTGGAGAAACACGATGATCCCGGTAATTCTTTCTGGCGGTAGCGGTTCGCGTCTGTGGCCTTTGTCGCGCAAGCAGTTTCCCAAGCAGTTCCTGGCCCTGACCGGCGAACACACGCTGTTCCAGCAAACACTCGAACGTTTGATGTTCGAAGGCATGGACGCTCCCATGGTGGTCTGCAACAAGGAGCACACCTTCATCGTGCAGGAGCAGCTGGCCGCGCTCGACCTGCAGACCCAGGGCATCCTGCTTGAACCGTTCGGGCGCAACACGGCGCCAGCAGTGGCCATGAGCGCCATGAAACTGGTCAATGAAGGGCGTGACGCGTTGATGCTGGTGCTGCCTGCCGACCATGTCATCGATGACCAGAAGGCGCTGCAGCGGGCATTGGCCCTGGCCACGGTGGCCGCCGAGCGGGGCGAGATGGTGCTGTTCGGGGTGCCGGCGACCAAGCCTGAAACCGGCTATGGCTACATTCGTTCGAGCCAGGATACCTTGCTGCCCGAAGGTGTGGCGCGGGTGGCGCAGTTCGTGGAGAAGCCAGACGAGCAGCGGGCCATCGAGTTCGTCAAGGCCGGGGGGTATTTCTGGAACAGCGGCATGTTCCTGTTCCGTGCCAGCCGCTTTCTCGAAGAGCTGAAAAAGCACGACCCGGACATCTACGACACCTGTTTGCTGGCGCTCGAGCGCAGCCAGGTGGATGGCACCACGTTGACCATCGACGAAGCCAGCTTCGCCTGTTGCCCGGACAACTCCATCGACTATGCCGTGATGGAGAAGACCCAGCGGGCATGCGTGGTGCCGATGTCGGCCGGCTGGAGCGATGTGGGGTGCTGGTCGTCGCTGTGGGATGTGCACGAAAAGGATGACCACGGCAATGTCACCAAGGGTGACGTGGTGGTGCAGGACAGCCACAACTGCATGATTCACGGCAACGGCAAGCTGGTGTCGGTGATCGGGCTGGACAACATCGTGGTGGTCGAAACCAAGGACGCCATGATGATTGCCCACAAGGACAAGGTCCAGGGCGTCAAGCAGATGGTCAAGACCCTGGACGCACAGGGTCGCAGCGAAACCCAGAACCACCTGGAAGTGTACCGCCCGTGGGGTTCGTATGATTCGGTGGACATGGGCGGGCGTTTCCAGGTCAAGCACATCACCGTCAAGCCAGGGGCCAGCCTGTCGTTGCAGATGCACCATCACCGCGCCGAGCACTGGATCGTGGTATCCGGTACGGCTGAGGTGACGTGCGATCAGAAGGTATTCTTGCTGACCGAAAACCAGTCGACCTACATTCCGATCGCGTCGGTGCATCGCCTGCGCAATCCCGGCAAGATCCCGCTTGAAATCATCGAGGTGCAGTCGGGCAGTTACCTGGGCGAGGATGACATCGAGCGGTTCGAGGATGTGTACGGGCGAACGTCCGAGTCCGCGCCGTGTGGCGGCGCGGTCAAGGCTGCGTCGCAGTGATTGCGCGGTGATGTGAGGCTGAAGTCCCGGGGCTGATTCGCGCTCCGGCACTTCAGTCCCACCTCACCTTCCTCAATCCACAGCCGGCCAACCCCTGCCCTTTTGAGCCTTGCCCCATTTCACGCTACGATGCTTCAACCCTCGCGCAACCAAGGTCTGCAAGGCTCATGATCATCGGCGCTCTCCTTATCCTCACCTGGCTGGTGCTGTTGCTGCGCTACCCTGCCAAGGCCTTGCCGATTTCGCTGGCCGCCGTGGGTGGTCTGGGCCTGGTGGCCTTGTTCGTCATCTGGCAGGACACTCGCGAAACCTCGCAACTGGCCCGCTTGGACATGCGCCTTGCCTATGCCCCCACCCAATGCCCCGCCGACCGCCCCTTGCAGGTCACCCTGAAGAACGGCAACAAGGTGCCGCTCACCGAGCTGCGCTGGCATGTGGCGGCCTATGCGCCAGGCGACACAGTCAACCTGGCAGAAAATACCTACAATGCACCGCGCTACCGCGGACCTGGCGAATTGCAACCGGGCGCGCAGTGGTCCGATTGCCTGCCATTGCCTGCGCTGCGCTCGGGCTACCGTGCACAGACGTTGGAATTCAGGGCCGAGCACCTGCAAGGCAGCTTTGCCAACTGACTCCTTGTCG
Organism: Pseudomonas sp. SGAir0191; assembly: GCF_002812565.2. NCBI lineage: Bacteria > Pseudomonadati > Pseudomonadota > Gammaproteobacteria > Pseudomonadales > Pseudomonadaceae > Pseudomonas > Pseudomonas sp. SGAir0191. The sequence continues at coordinate 966,200 of NZ_CP025035.2, read as the reverse complement.
ACGCCCAACGGCTGGCGACCCGTTGGCGACTCGGCGCAGACCCGCTGCCCCTCCACACAGACCCAAAGGCCTTCTGCATGTCGACAGTCCTGATCACCGGTTGCTCCAGCGGCATTGGCCGCGCCCTGGCCGATGCGTTTCGCGATGCCGGCCATCAGGTCTGGGCCACCGCCCGCCAGGCTGAAGATGTGGCGCGCCTGGCCGCTGCGGGCTTCGTTGCCCGGCAACTGGATGTCAACGACCCACACGCCCTGGCCCTGCTCGCGCAGGAACTCGAGGCACTGGACATCCTGATCAACAACGCCGGCTACGGCGCCATGGGGCCGCTGCTCGATGGAGGGGTCGACGCCCTGCAGCGCCAGTTCCAGACCAACGTGTTCGCGCTGGTCGGCGTGACACGCGCGCTGTTCCCCCAGCTGCGTCGCGCCCAAGGCCTGGTGGTGAACATCGGCAGTGTCTCCGGCGTGCTGGTCACGCCGTTCGCCGGCGCCTACTGCGCCTCCAAGGCTGCCGTGAAGGCCCTGAGCGACGCCCTGCGCCTGGAACTGGCGCCGTTCGGCATCCGCGTGATGGAGGTGCAGCCTGGGGCCATCGCCTCGCAGTTCGCCAGCCACGCTCAGCAGCAGGCGCAGCAGGTGCTGGCGCCGCAATCGCCGTGGTGGCCACTGCGTGAACACATCCAAGCCCGGGCCCGCGCCTCGCTCGACAGGCCGACACCGGCGGCGACCTTTGCCCAAGGCGTGCTGAAAGCGACCCAGCGTTGGCCAGTGCCGGCACGGGTGCGGCTGGGCAATGGCAGCACGGCCTTGCCGCTGATGGCCCGCCTGGTGCCGCAGCGTTTACTGGACAAGGTGCTGCGCAAACGGTTTGGCTTGTCACGAATGTTGTAGGTCGGTCACGAGCCTGCGCGTTCAGACCTTGTCGAATGCCTGCCACCCTCCGCCGAGCGCTTTGTACAGCCCCACGAGCGCCTGGGATACCGCGGCAGCGCTGTCGATCCACTGCTCTTGGCTGGCCAGCAAGGCCGACTGCACGGTCAGTACATTGAGAAAATCCACCGCGCCTTCCACGTATTGACGCTGGGCCGTTTCCAGGGCGATGCGGTTCTGGCGCACGGCCTCGGCAAGGCGATCGCGACGCAGCTGGCTGGCGTTGTACAGGCGCAGCACATCATCGATTTCATGCCAGGCCCCCAGCACCACCTTGCGGTAGTTCAGGGCCGCTTCCTGCTGCTGCGCCTGGCGCAGGGCCAAGGTGCCCTTGAGGCGACCGCCTTCGAAAATCGGCAGCGACAGCTGCGGCCCGAAGGCGAAGCGGCGAGCATCCCAAGCACCGAAGTCAGCCAGTTGCATGGCCTGGAAACCCACGTTGCCAGACAGCCGGATACGTGGATAAAAATCTGCCTTGGCCACGCCGATGCTGGCCGTGGCAGCATGCAGGCGCGCCTGGGCCTGGCGAATGTCCGGACGACGCTCGGCCAGCTCCGACGGCACGCCGATGGCGAACGTCTGCTGCGGGGCGGGCAGCTCACCGGCTTGCAGCAGGCTGCCCTGCAGGCTGCGTGGGGGCTCGGCCGCCAGCAGGCTCAAGGCATTGATCAGATCGTCACGGCGCGCCTGCAAAGTGGGCAGGCGCGACTCGATCAAGGCGACCTGGGCGTTGGCCTGGGCCACGTCGAGCCGGGTGGCCACGCCTTCGGCCTGACGGTCTTCGGACAACTTCAGGCTGTGCCGCGCGACCTTGAGGTTGTCCTCGGTCACCTGCAACGTATGCTGCACCGCGCGCAGCTGGATGTAATCACCGGCCGTTTCGGCGAGCAGGGCCAGCAGGACGCCGTTTCGGTCGTTCTCGGCCACCTCGACACTGGCGTCGGCCGCTTCGACCTGACGCCGCACACGGCCCCAGACATCCAGCTCCCAACCTGCTACCAAGTCACCCTGCCACAGGTTGAAAGCCGATTTGCCCGCGTTGCCGGAGGGGTCACTCAGCCCTTCGGCGCTGTTGCGGGCACGGCTGTAGCCTGCATTGGCGTCCACCGACGGCTGCTGGTCGGCGGCCACGGTGCTGCGCAGCGCACGGCTTTGCAGCAAGCGGGCACTGGCGATCTGCAGATCGAGGTTGCGCGCGGCGACCTGTTCGATCAGTGCGCTGAGCCGTGGGTCGTGAAAGCTGTCCCACCAGCGCAACTGCATGGGCTCGGCCACAGGTTGGCTGGGCGCGTGCTCACCCTCCAATTGGTCCCACTGCTGGGGCGCGTGGGTATCGGGCTGCTGGAAGTCCGGGCCAAGGGTACAGCCCGTGAGCAGTGCAGCGAGCACTATGGCCGCAGGGGCCTTGGCCCCCAAACGCGTGATGGGCCGCGATGAACGGGCTGCCTGTGGACCGGCGGGTGCAGGGCTCTGCGCGTAAGCGATGTTCATCGGGCCGTCACCTCGCTACCGGCCAGCTTATCGCCTTGGGTGTCGCTGGTCGTGTCGATGATCGCTTCGACCGACATGCCCACACGCAAGCGCGTCAACAACGGCTGCCCGTCATCGAATACGATCTTCACCGGGATGCGCTGCACCACCTTGGTGAAATTGCCGGTGGCGTTGTCCGGCTTAACCGCGGCGAACGTCACCCCCGTGGCCGGAGCGATGCTTTCGACGTGCCCATGGAGTCGTTCATCGGCAAAGGTATCGACGCTGATGCTGACTGGCTGACCGGGCTGCACGTGGGTCAATTGGGTTTCCTGGAAGTTGCCTACCACATAGGCCTGCTGCAGGGGCACCACCGACAACAGCCGCGCCCCGGGGTTGACATAGGCCCCGATGCGCAACGCGCGCTCACCGACCATACCGTCCACCGGCGCCGTGATGCGGGTATAGGAGAGGTCCAGCCGGGCCTTTTCCACCCCGGCTTCGGCGCGCTTGAGCTGGCCATCGGCGCTGGCGACCTGAGCGGCGAGGATGTCCACCTGCTTGCGCGCAGCTACCGAAGCTGCACGGGCATTGGCCAGGCGAGCACGGGCCTGATCCACGGCGCTGCGTGCCTGCTGGGCGTTTTGCACGGTACCGGCGCCCTGCTCGGCCAGGCGCCCGTAGCGGCGAACTTCATGATCGGCGAACGCCGCCTCGGCCTCGGCGGCTTTCACCGCTGCCTGGGCCTGAGCAATCAGCGCGTCCTGGCGGTCGAGGGTGGCACGGGCATCGGTGCTCTGGGCCTGGGCCACTAGCAGCTGCGCCTGGGCAGCGTCCAGGGCAGCCTGGTAGTCGCGGGCATCGATGGTGGCCAGCAGTTGGCCGGCCTTGACTTGCTGGTTGTCCTCGACCAGCACCTGGGTGATGAAGCCGGCGACCTTGGGCGCGACCACGGTGTAGTCGGCGGTCACGTAGGCGTCGTTGGTGCTCTGCCGGTGGTCGCTGCCCAGCAGCCAGGGACCGACGAGGGCGGCCAGCACGGCCACGGCCAGCACAGCGCCGATGAACAGGGTTTTACGGTGGGTGGTCATTTGGCGTTTCTCGAATTCAGACAGGGGTCAGGCCACCGCACGCGGTGGATAAACCCGGGTGGGCATGACAGGAATCAGGCAGATCAGGGCTACGGCGATTACGGCCAGGACCAGGTAGAGGTCGGCCGAGGTCAGTACCAGCGCCTGGTCATGGATGCGCCTGGCAAGGCTGGCAGCGTGGTCGTCCAGCAACGGGGCATTGCCCAGGCTGTCGACCAGGTGATTGGAATGGAAATGCCGGCGCAGCGTGCCCAGGGCATCGAGCAGCCCGCCCGCCACGACGGCGGACAAGCCCTTGACGGTGTTGAACCAGGCCGAGGCGAAGGGGCCTTCCTGGGGGCTCATGCCCGTGGTCGAGAGCATCAGCAACGGCAGCACCGCCATCGGCTGGCCGAACACCTGCAACAGGTAGAACGGGTAGAAGTCGGTGCGAATCCACTGGCTGGTGAGCAGGCTGCTGCCGATGCAGGAGGCGGCCAGCATCCCCAGGCCGATGCCCAGCACCCAGCGACAGTCGACTGCGCGGATATTGCAAAGCGCGGCGGTCAGCGGCAGGGCGATCAATTGTGGCATGGCCACCAGCAGCATCAGCGGGCTGGTCTGGGCGGGCCGGTAGCCCTGGAGCTGCGCCAGGTAGGCGGACGGCAAACTACCCACACCCGAGAGGACGATGAGCACGCCTGCGACGGTCAACAGGGCAAAGGCCAGGTTACGCCGGCCCAGCAAGCGCAGCTGGAAAAACGGCAAGGGCTCGGACCACTCGTTGAACATGAACAGCACCAACAACAGCAGCCCACCGCCCAGCAGCCAGCAGATCAACGGCGAATCGAACCAGCCCCAGCGATCTCCCAAAGACAACCCCAGCACGATACCGCAGATCGCCGGTAACCCAAGCAGCACACCACGCCAGTCGAACTGCCTGAAACGCTCCAGGCGCAATGGGTCCTGCGGCAGCCCCCACGCCACGCAGCCACCGGCCACCAGCGACGGCAGGATGATCTGCCAGAACGCCCAGCGCCAGCCGACGTATTCGGTCCACAAGCCGGCCAACGGTGTACCCAGGTTGGGGCCGAAGGTGGCAGTCAAGGCATAGCACGCCAGGCCGTAGACTTTGATGCCAGGGGGCAGGAAGCGCAGCGCCACGCTCATCAGCATCGGCGGCAGTGCCCCCGAGGCAAGCCCTTGCAGCACCCGCAGCAGCATCAGGCTGTGCAGGTTGGGGGCGAAGGGTTGCAGCAGACCCAGCACTGCGAAGGCACCGATGGCTGCCAGGGTGAAGCGCCGCAGGGAAAAGGTGGTCGCCAACCAGGGCGAGAAGGCCATTGCCGAGACGGAGGCTGCGCTGTACACCGCCAGCAGCCAGGCCCCCTCATCGGCACCGATAGCCATGGCCCCGCGGATATCGGCCAGGGAAATCTTGGTCACGGACTCGTTGAGGCCCGCACACAGCACCGCCAGCAACACGCCGAACAGCCCGACCACCACCTGCAGGCCGAACGCGCCCTGTGCAGGGGCGGTCGGTGCAGGCATGGCAGCCAGCCCGCTAGCAGGGGCAGAAACGGCATTCATTAAGAGACATCTCCAGCAACACTTTTACGACTGGAGCGATTTTAGGCAGGGTAAATGCTGACGAAAACTGAATTATTGGCAGTTTTATATTGCGCCAAACGCAACGATGGCCTGTTCAGGGGTCGCTTCGGGTGCAGGCCTTGATCGTCTGACGCAGCCACTGGTGGGCCGGGTCGTTGTCGAAACGTGGGTGCCAGGCCTGCATCACGTTCACTTTTTCAAGCGGTACGGGAATCTCGAAGGCGCGCAGGGGCAGCTTCAGACGCTGGACACTGTTCAGGATGTTGGCCGGAATCGGCAGGATCAGGTCCGAATCGGGTAACGAGAACATCGCCGAGTGAAAGCTGGTGGTGATCAGCGCCACCCGGCGCTCCACCCGATGGTTGGCCAGGGCCACATCGATCGGACCGTTGGCACGGCCCCGACGCGACACGCTGATCTGTGGGAACGCGGCGAAGCGTTGTGGGGTGATGTCCTGGTCGAAGACCGGATGTTCCATGCGCGCCAAGCCGACGAAATAGGTGCTGAACAAACTCTGCACCTTGATCTCCGGCCCCAGCTCCACGGAGGAGCTGACGATCAGGTCGATGTGGCCGTTGCGCAGCATGGCATCGTCGTCACTGCTGCCTTCGGGCACGAAACGCAGCACGGTATTGGGCGCGTCGGCCAGCATCATGCGCAGCAGCTTGGCCCCGTAGAGGGCGATGAACAGGTCGTTGGTACGCACGTTGAAGGCACGGTGCAGCTTGGACAGGTCGACGCCTTCACGGCTGCGAAACACCTGCCCGGCCTGCTCAACCAGGCCATGCACCTGCTCGCGCAGGGCCAGGGCCCGTGGCGTTGGCACCAGCCCGCGACCGGCGCGCACCAGGATGGGGTCGCCCATGGCCTCGCGTATGCGCCCCAGCGTGCGGCTCATGGCGGCTGGGCTGAGGTTCATGCGTTGTGCCGCGCCTACCACGCTGCCTTCATCGAGCAGCACGTCGAGGGCGACCAGCAGGTTCATGTCAGGGAGTTGCATGGCCGTTTTCCGAGACGACGTTGGGAAACGGCGATGTTAGCAGGTTGCTCGATTGCGCCCCACGCAATGTGCTCGTGCGTGGCAGGGCCTTTATTCGCAGCCCAGGTGAGGTCGAGAATGGCAGCAGCAGGTTCGGCCCCATGCCGGAAGACGAGCCACCACTCACGATAAAGGATCCCGCATGCCCAGCCCCGTGCTCATTGCCATCGACGCCTCCCCTGCCACTCAAGCGCTGCTCGCCCTGGCCCGCCGCTGGTGTCGCCCTGAAGACCATACCTTGCATGTACTGCTGGCCATCGATGCCACCTTTGCCGTGCACGAACAACCGGCGCCCTACACGGCTGACGAACAAGCGCAGTACCCTGCCGCGTGCGAGGAACAGCAACAGGCCGATCATGCCCTGGGCGAGGCGGTCCGTGCCTTGCAGCAGGCAGGCTTCACCTGCCAGGGCTGCATGGTGGCCGGTCAGCCTGTGGAGGTCATCGTGGCCAGGGCCCAGGCACTGGAATGTGAACTGATCATCATGGGGCACCGTCATCTGTCGCGGCTGGGGCGACTGCTGGACCCCTCGATCAGTGCCAAGGTGATCGATCAGGTGCAGGTACCGGTGCTGGTCGGGGCGGCTGAACGTAGCGCTTGAGAAGCTGAACATCAGGTAAATGCGGGACCCGTAGGAGCGGTCTCGCCGGGGCGCCGGACCGGCCGCGATGGGTCGCGCAGCGGCCCCAGGAATATTTGCTGCGAAGCTGAAATCTTGGGGCCGCTGCGCGGCCCATCGCGGCCGGTCCGGCGCCCCGGCGAGACCGCTCCTACCCGGAAATCGACTAGCCTCCAAAGGTGGCACTAGGCAGTTGCTTTTGCAAAGTCCAGGGCCCGCTATCTCAGTCGATACAGGGCCAAGGAGCAGGCTTGCCGGGGCCGTGCTGTGGCCCATCGCGGCACGAGGCCGCTCCTACAGGGGTAACGTGCCGCAGTGTCAGGCCGCCGAGTGCTTCACTGCGGATCGACCACCACCGTACAGGTAGTCCCCGCTGCCAGGAAGAAGCCTTCGGGCACCTGGTCGATATGGATGCGCACCGGCACCCGCTGGGCCAGGCGCACCCAGTTGAAGGTGGGGTTCACATCGGCAATCAGCTCACGGCTCTGCGGGTTGTCGCGGTCGTAGATGCCCCGGGCGATGCTCTCCACATGGCCCTGCAAGCGTTCCCCGCTCATCATTTGCAGTTCGGCGGGGTCGCCTACCTTCACATGGGGCAACTTGGTTTCTTCAAAAAACCCGTACACCCAGAATGACGCCTCATCGACCACCGCCATCACCGCCTCGCCGGTGCGTGCGTAATCGCCCTTGTGAACGTTCAGGTTGGTCACATAGCCATCGACCGTGGCCACGATCCGGGTACGTTTGAGGTTCAACTCGGCGGCCGCCAGCGCCGCCTGGGCCTGCTGGTAATCGGCCAGAGCAGCGCTGGCAATGTTGCTGGCATCGTCGCGGTTTTCCTTGGAGATCACCAGGTTGTCCAGGTCGGCACGGCGCCTGGCATTGACCCGGCGCATCTCCCAGGTGGCCTTGCGGGCGGCGACCAGGGCCTTGGCCTGTTCGACCGCCAAGCGGTAGTGTTCCGGGTCGATCTGGATCAACAGGTCGCCCTTGCTGACCCGCTGGTTGTCCTTGACCGGCACATCGACCACGTAGCCAGGCACATCGGCCGCCACGTTGATGATGTCGGCGCGTACCCGGCCATCCCGGGTCCAGGGGGTGGTCATGTAATGCAGCCACAGCTGACGACCGATCACCACGGCGGCCGTCAGGACCAGCAACGTGGCGACAAGGCTGAAGAACTTTTTCATCGAAGGATTCTCACCAGTAGAGCGACAGCGCCAGGGCGCCGAACAGGCAGACGAACAGGCTCAGGCGCAGCAGCGCCGGGTGCCAGAAGAAACGGTAGCCATCAACGCTGGCAATGAACCGGTCAAGCCCCCAGGCCAGGCCTAGCGCAAACAGGAACATCAGGGTCAGGGTGGGCATGTACACGCCGTGGAAGGCGATTTCACGAGGCATGGGGCAACCCTTTGGGTGGCGCAAGCGGTGAGTGGGGGTCGAGCAAGGACGAGCGGATGAAGTGCAGGTAGCTCTGCACACGGCGTAGCACTGACGTGTCGAAGTGCCGCGCAAACGGCTCGTCGGTGGCCTGGACCCGGGAAATGGCATGGTCCACCGCCACCAGGGCACGCTCATGATTCCCGACGCTGGGCTGCAGGAACAGGCGCGCCAGGGCACGGCCCATGACCCGGATAGCCTGGCGCCACGGCTGGGACTCGGCATAGGCCGGGTGCACGGGGGCCCGCGCCTGCTCCTTGCGCAGCTCGATGACCGCATGGCCGATTTCCAGCACGCTGAACATCCAGCCCATCAACTGGCTTTGCACCTGGGGCTTGCCGGCCGCCAGGCCATAGGCCTGGTGCAGCAAGTCGCGCGTGCGGCTTTCGAAAGCCGTGCCGATGCCGCGCAGGCGTCCGCTGATGGCAAACAGCACTTGTTCACGCAGGGCCTGCTCCAGCCGGCTCCACAACCAGCGGCTATTGGGTGGCAGGATGATCGCCCCGGCAGCCGCGCACACGAACATGCCGACGACCATGGCGATGTAGTCGTTGATGAAGCTGTACGGGTCATACACCGTCAGGTTGTTGGGCACCGAGCCAATGGCGAAAAACACCAGCAGGCCAATGCCGTAGCCCGAGTAGGCCGGGCGCGACGAGAGAAACGCACCCAGCACGAACACCGGCGCCAGGACCATGCACAGCAAAGGGAAGCCGTCGATCCAGGGAAACACGAAGAAGGTTTCAAAAAAGCCGACCACCGCGCCTATCGCCGTGCCGCAGGCCATCTGGAACGACAGCCGCTTGGGGTTGGGCGAGGCCGCCGACAGCCCGGCGGTGACCGTGGCGATCAAAGTCATCATGGCGCCGCTTGGCCAGTCGCTGATCAGCCAGTAGCTGCCCAGCAGCAACAGCACCGCCGCCGAGCGCAGCCCGGCTGCCAGGCATACCAAGGTACTGGTCTGTGCCACGTAGGGTTCGTCCCACTGCTCCCGCGCGTGGTTGTGCACGGCCAGGGAGGCGTGGGTTTCGGCATAGCTGTACATCTCGTCCACGAAACGGTAGAGCAACTCGAACGCCGTGTGAAAATCCAGCAGGTCGGCTTCGCCGGGCGCGGTGGCCAGGTAGTCGGCGCGCAAGCTGCGGACCTGGGCCTGCAACCCTTCGCGGTAGGCACCGAGCTCGAGGGTCAGGCGCAAGGCGTCGGCGTCGGTCAGCGCGCGCCCCACATAGGGTTCGAGCAGGGCAACGAGGGTGTGCAGGCCAGGCTCGATGGCGCTGACGATCTGTACAGGCCCGCGTGCGCGAAGCCGCTCGATCAGGCGGTGCAGGGCGTTGAAGCGTGTGGTGATGGCCATGAATTCGCTGTTCATGCGCACCAGCCGGCCACTGCGCCGACGCATGTGCGGGTCCTCGAAGGCAGTGACGTTGCGCAGGCTTTCCAGCCCCACCGCCTCGGCCACGAAGCGCACATTGCTGCTTTCGAAACGCTCACGCTGGCTGTCGCCGCGCAAGGCTTCGACGACTACGGCCGCGAACGCGCCGAAGCGCTGGTACAGGGCGTTGCGCATGGCGGCACTGGCCGACTGCGGCAGGATGGCGGCGCTGACGAAGGTGGACACCAGGATGCCCAGGGCAATCTCCAGCACTCGCCAGACCGCGGCCATGAATGCCTGGTCGGGGTGCTGCAACACCGGCAGGCCGATCATCGCCGCGGTGTAGCCGGCCAGCACGAAGCCATACGCCTGGAAGGTGCGGTAGCGCATGGCGCCTGCCGAGCACAGGCCCACCCAGACGGCCAGGCTGGGCAGAAACAGTTCGGTGTTCTGCGGGAAGACGGCCATCAATGCGACCATCATCACAGAGCCGGCCAGGGTGCCCAGCATCCGGTAGAAGCTCTTGGCGAACACATGCCCGCTTTGCGGCTGCATGACGATGAACACCGTGATCATGGCGGTACGCGGCTGCGGCAACTCCAGGCGCATGGCCAGCCACAAGGTGATGAAGGCTGCAGCCAGCACCTTGAAGATGTACACCCAGGTGACACCATCGGTCCGCACCCAGGCATGGAAACCGCGCCGCCATTGCAGGCTCTGCAACCAGCGCAGAGGTAAACCCCATGTGCTCATGGGCGTGCTCTCGGCTTGGCGTTGAGGATGGCGAGGGTTGCCGGCGTGGCTGGCGGCGCCTGGCGCTCTTGGTCCGGTACATCCGAGCCGGCTTGCAGACCGCCGCCCAGCGCCGTCACCAGGGCGGCGTGGGCGATCAGGCGCGCGGCCTGCACCTGCTGCTGAACCTGTTGCTGACGAAACAGCAGCGTTTGCGCGTTGAGCACGTTCAGGTAGTCGGTAAGGCCCCGCTGGTAGGCGACCATGGCGATGTCGTAGGTTTTCTGCGCGGCGGCGACCGACTCGGCCGCGAAGTGCGCCTGCGCCTGCATCGATTCGCGACGCACCAACTGATCGGAGATGTCCTTGAGCGCGCCGATCACCGTCTGGTTGTAGCGCGCCACGGCCACATCATAGTCGGCGGCGGCGGCCCCCAGTTGCGCGCGCAGACGCCCGCCATCGAAGATCGGCAGGGTGACGGCCGGGCCGACGGTGTAGTTGAACTTGCGCCCGGTGAGAAACGCCAGCGGGCCGCCGCCGGTGGCGACGAAACCCAGGCTGCCGACCAGGTCCACGTTGGGGAAGAAGCCGGCGTGGGCCATGTCGATCCCACGCGCCTGGGCAGCGACCTGCCAGCGGCTGGCGACCACATCGGGGCGTTGGCCGACCAGTTCGGCGGGTAGCCTGGAGGGCAGCGTCAGCGGTGCGGCAAGGACCAGGCTGGGGCGCTGCAGCTGCGCGCCCTCCCCTGGCCCCTTGCCCGCCAGGGCGGCCAGCTGATGGGTGGCCAGGACGATAGCCTCGTCCAGGCTGTCGAGCTGGCGATGGGTTTCCGGCAGCGGCGCCTGGGCCTGGCTGACCTCCAGATGGGTGCCGATGCCCGCGTCCAGGCGACGCTGGGCCAGGTCCAGGATCTGCTCTTGCTGCGCCAGTTGAGCCTTGATGATGTCGCGCCGGGCGTAATGCAGGCTCAGCTCGATGTACACGCTCACTACCGTGTGCTGCAGCTCCAACTGGGCCTGCCTGGCCTCTGCCACCTGTCGATGGGCCTGGTCCACGGCCTGCTCGCTGGCATTGCGCTCGCGCCCCCAGAGATCGAGGGCGTAGCTCAAGCCAAGGGTTGCGTTGTTATCCCAGGTGGTGGCACCGGACAAGTCGCCAGGGCCATAGAAGGGGTCGTCAGGCCAGTTGTGCCGGTTGAGCGTCGCCTGACCGTTGCCTTGCAGGTGTTCGGCCGACTCGGCAAGGCCAGCCAGGGCACGCGCTTGACGCACCCGTGCTGCGGCGATGGCAAGGCTAGGGTTGGCGGCCAGCGCCATTGCTATCCAGTGATCGAGCTGGGGGTCGCGGTAGGCGCGCCACCATTGCTGGTCCGGCCAGTGGGCATCGGTGGCGGCCTGTTCGATGGCTGCACTGGGGCTCAGGGTGTTGGCTTGCAGCGTTTGGGTCTGCGGGGCAATGCCCCAGGTTCCGATACAGCCGCTCAAGGTGAGGGCAAGGGCACAGGCACTGAACGCTTGAAGCGTTCCGATGATGCAACGCGGCACAGCTGCGATATCCCGAGGAAGAGGTGGAGGGGCTGGGCAATTCTAGGGGGCGGCCACACTGGCGATAAGCGCTGATTCCTGCGAATCTTTGTTACTGAAACGGCGATAATCAGCCTTTGGTCGAAGGCAACTTTTCATCCTGGTTGCGCGACTTCGTGACACAATTTTGTCCTCTACATCGAGAGTGACCCATGGACACCCTGCAAAACATGCGTGCCTTCAGTTGCGTGGCCCAGCTCGGCAGCTTCACGGCCGCAGCGGGCCAGTTGGATACCACCACCGCGAACGTCTCGCGAGCCGTCTCCAACCTGGAAGCTCATCTGCAAACACGCCTGCTCAACCGCACCACCCGCCGCATCGCACTGACCGAAGCCGGCAAGCGCTACCTGATGCGCTGCGAACAGATTCTGACCTACGTCGAAGAAGCCGAGGCCGAGGCCAGCGACGCCCATGCCCGCCCTGCCGGGCAGTTGAAGGTGCACTCGATGACCGGGGTGGGCCAGCATTTCGTGGTCGATGCCATCGCCCGCTACCGCGAATCGCACCCGGACGTGACCTTCGACCTGACCATGGCCAACCGTGTACCCGACCTGCTCGACGAAGGCTACGACGTGTCCATCGTGCTGGCCACCGAGCTGCCGGATTCAGGCTTCGTGTCGCAACGGCTGGGCATCACCTACAGCATCGTCTGCGCGTCGCCGGCCTATATCGCCCGTCATGGCGTGCCGCACAAACCGGCCGATCTGCTCAAGCATGCCTGCCTGCGCATGGTCAGCCCGGTGATACCGCTTGAAAAATGGCTGTTCGACGGCCCCGAAGGCCAGGAAATGGTCAACATCACCAGCTCGCCGTTCATGGTCAACACGGCCGATGCGATGCGCACAGCCATTCGCAGTGGCATGGGGGTGGGGGTATTGCCGATTTATTCGGCCATCGAAGGCTTGCGTAACGGCACCCTGGTGCGAATCCTGCCGCAATACCGGCTGCAGGAACTGAACCTGTATGCCATCTACCCGTCGCGCCAGTACCTGGACGCCAAGATCAAGACGTGGGTGGAGTACCTGCGTAACTCGCTGCCGGAAATCCTCGCGGCCCATGAAGCCGACTTGAAAGCGCACTGAGCCACCACCGGGCCAAGGGTTGCAGCCTGCTGCGCACAACCTGTAGCTTCAGGCTTTTGCCTTCAGGTGAACGATGAAAAAGACCGTCCTTGCCTTCAGCCGGATCACCCCGGCCATGGCCGAGCGCTTGCAGCACGACTTCACCGTGATCATGCCCGATCCCAAACGCGGTGACGTCAACGCGCAGTTCAACGAAGCCCTGCCGCATGCCCACGGCCTGATTGGCGTGGGCCGCAAGCTGGGGCGTGCCCAGCTCGAAGGGGCCGGCAAGCTCGAAGTGGTGTCCAGCGTGTCGGTGGGCTACGACAACTACGATCTGGACTACTTCAACGAGCGCGGCATCGCCCTGACCAATACGCCGGACGTGCTCACTGAAAGTACGGCTGACCTGGGCTTTTACTTGATCATGGGCTGCGCCAGGCGGACCGCGGAGCTCGACGCCTGGACCAAGGCCGGCCATTGGCAGGCCAGCGTGGGGCCTGCGCTTTTCGGCAGTGACGTGCATGGCAAGACCCTGGGCATCGTCGGCATGGGCAACATCGGCGCGGCCATCGCCCGGCGGGGTCGCCTTGGCTTCAATATGCCGGTCATCTACAGCGGCAACAGCCGCAAGACGGCCCTGGAGCAGGAACTGGGTGCGCAGATGCGTAGCCTCGAGCAACTGCTGGGCGAAGCCGATTTCGTCTGCATCGTGGTGCCGCTGTCCGATGCCACGCGCCAGTTGATCGGCGCCCGCGAATTGAAGCTGATGAAGCCCTCGGCGTTTTTGATCAACATCGCCCGCGGGCCAGTGGTGGACGAGGCGGCACTGATCCAGGCCCTGCAGGACGGCACGATCCGTGGTGCCGGCCTGGACGTGTATGAAAAGGAACCCCTGGCCGACTCGCCGCTGTTCAGCCTGCCCAATGCCCTGACCCTGCCCCACATTGGTTCGGCCACCGCCGAGACGCGCGAGGCCATGGCCAACCGCGCCATCGACAACCTGCGCGCGGCGCTACTGGGCGAACGGCCCAGGGACCTGGTCAATCCTCAGGTGTGGAAAGGCTGAGCACGGGCGTAGCTGACACGGGCCGCAATCAATGCGGCCCTGTTTCATGGACAGGCCTAGGCAGGCCGAGGCACCTCGGGGCTGCGCGCAGCCTTGGGTTTGCGAAACACCAGCACATTGCCCGCCATCACCGCTACCAGGCCAAGCAAGGCGGTGGGCGTCCATTGATAGCCTTCGACGGCCGCCGACACGTTCAGGGCCACCAGCGGGAAAAGCACCGTGCAGTAGGCCGCACGCTCCGGCCCCATGCGCCCGACCAAGGTCAGGTATGCGGTGAACGCGATCACCGAGCCCGGCACCGCCAGGTACAGCAGTGAGCCCACGTAGCGTGCGCTCCACTCCACTTCGAAGGGAATCCCACCCACCAGGCAGGCGATTGCCAGCATGCCTGCCCCATAAGCCATGCCCCAGGCATTGGTGGTCATGGGCTTGAGCCCGGCCGCCTGCTGCACGCTCGAAAGCATGTTGCCTGCCGAAAAACACAAGGTGCCAAGCAGCGCCAGACCAAGGCCATAGAGGGTTTGGCGGCTGGCTGCATGGTGCGACAGCTCCGGCCAGAACAGCAGGCCCAGGCCCAGTAACCCCAAGGCGCCACCGCCTAGTACATGCGGGGCCACCTGCCGGCCAAAAAACAGCCGGGCATTGATCGCGTTCCACAAGGTGGCGGTGGAGAACACCACGGCAATGAGGCCGCTGGCGATCCATTGGCTGGCACTGAGAAAGCAGATGAAGTTAATGCAGAACAAGCATAACCCCTGGGCCAGGCAGATCTGATGGCCGCGCCGACCCATGGGCTGCAGGCGCCGGGTGAGCAACAGCACGGCAAACAGGATCAGTGCTGCCAAGGCAAAGCGATAGACGATGGATACGGGGATGGCGACCCCACCCAGCTGGAATTTCAGGGCAATCCAGGTCGTACCCCAGATCAGCACGGTGAGCAGGTAGAGCGACAGGTTCATGGTGTGTTTCCTTTGGCCTTCCACGGGTGTCCCGGCCAAGGCAGGCATGCCTGGGGTAACGGGCACCGCCAGTATTTGGCCAGGTGGCCTTGCCCTGCTTGCATAAACTTGCGCTTTTGCGCATCAGGGCGCTGTCACCTGCCCTTGGCCGCAGTAGCATGTGCAGCAGAGGTAGGCCCCAATGACGCCATTCACGCAGCTGCAAGTGTTCAATGTCATGCATGCATCCCCCAACGCCCGGCTGGAGCTCAGCGCGCACCTGGGCGATGGGCTGGCGGCTGCGCTGTGGCGCAACCGCGACGATGCCCGCGACTACCAGGCACCCAGCCACCACACCCTGTCCTGCTATCTGGCTGACGGTACCGGCACCTTTCGGCGCCAACGCCCGGCCGACAAGGGTGCTCCGGACAAGCTGTGCGTATTGCCGGCCGAGCACGAATCGAACTGGGTGATCAACGGGGCCATCCGCATGGCCCACCTGTATGTGAGCCCGGCGCAGTTCGCGCTGGGGTGCATACGCCTGCTCGACCGGGAGCCGCGGGCGCTGCAACTGCAGGAGGCGACCTTCATGGACGACCCCAGGCAGGCCCTGCGCTTTCGCCAGCTGTCAGGCCTTGACTGGAACGAGCCGGCCGAACGTTTGCTGGCCAGCAGCCTGGCCCACGAGATCGTCGACCATGCCTTGCTCAGCCAAGTGGGCCTGCGCCAGGGGCTGCGCCTGAAGGGCGGGCTGGCGCCCAGCCAGCGCCGGCAGTTGATCGACTACATCGAAGCACACCTGGAGCATGCCCTTACCCTGGGCGAGCTGGCCGTGCGCTGCAACCTGTCCGAGTACCATTTCGCACGCATGTTTCGCGTGAGCTTCGGCTTGCCCCCCCACCAATACCTGCTGGCCCGGCGCCTGCACCGGGCGTGCCTGCTGCTGCGGCTGGGCCATGCGCCCTTGGGCGAGGTGGCCCTGGCCTGCGGTTTCGCCAGTGCCAGCCATTTCAGCAATCGCTTTCGCCAGGTGCTGGCGGCCACGCCTGGGGAGTATCGCCAGGCCCTGGGCCGCAGGGCTGGTCGCTAGAATTCGAAGGTGCCCGATACGCTCACCTGCCGCGCATCGCCCACCGCCACGAAGTACTGGTTGACCGACGAGCTGTAGTACACCTTGTCGAACAGGTTCTTGACGTTCAGTTGCAGGCGAACGGTGTGCGCGTCCAGCTGGGTTTCGTAGCTGGCGAAGGCGTCGGCCACCGTGTAGGACGGCAGCTCGAAGGTGTTGGTGGCATTGCCGGTACGCTCGCCCACATAACGCGCCCCGGCACCGGCGCGCAGGCTGTCGCCACCGAACAGGCTGCCGAAATCGTAAACGGCGGACAACGAAGCGCCGTGCCGCGCCACGTTCTGCAGGCGGTTGCCCTTGAGGGCCGGGTCCTGGGTGACCTTGGCATCGGTGAAGGCGTAGCTGCCGATCAGGCTCCAGCGCTCGCTCAACTGGCCAGTCAGGTCCAGCTCGACACCCCGGGAGTTCACTT
The DNA here is from genome assembly GCF_002812565.2 of Pseudomonas sp. SGAir0191. Taxonomy (NCBI): domain Bacteria; kingdom Pseudomonadati; phylum Pseudomonadota; class Gammaproteobacteria; order Pseudomonadales; family Pseudomonadaceae; genus Pseudomonas; species Pseudomonas sp. SGAir0191. Next base: position 949,720 of record NZ_CP025035.2, on the reverse strand, counting down.
CACCGGCATTGCTGTAGACCGTCTCGCGGGTGCTCGAATCGAAGTTGGACACCAGAACGTTGCGCTTGGTGATGTCGAACAAGGCCAGGGTGCCGGTGATGCGCCCTGGCACGTCGAGCTTGGCCCCAAGCTCCCACGACTTACCCTCTTCCGGGGCGATGGCGCCGTCGAGCACCACGTTGCCGGCCAGTGGGGCGATGGTCGAGTTGGGCTTGAACGATTCGCTGTAGCTGCCGTAGAACGAGAGCTGTTCATCGACCTTGTACACCACCCCCGCATGGGGGACCCAGGTTTGCCCACTGATGTCGGTGTTGGCCTTGAACGGGCGCCCGCGACCGGCGTACTGGTCATATTGCTGGAAGCGCCCACCGGCCACCAGGATCCAGTGATCGTCCAGGTGCAGCGCATCCTGCATGAACAAGGCGTCGGTGCGCAGCTCGTCGGTCTGGTCACTGTCGGAGGCGCGCACTGTGCTGCCCTCCACTTCACGCCCATACACAGGGTTCAGGTAGCTGAAGGGGGTGCGCGGCGTCTGGCGGATCAGGTCGGCGCGGTACACCTTGCGGTCTTCATGGTCCAGGCCCACCAGCAGATCATGCTGCAGGCCTGCCAACTGGACCGTGCCGGCCAGGCTCGCCGTGACGAACTGGTCTCGGCTCATGGCACCGCGCGTGCCATCGATGCTGCGCGTCAGTGTGCCGGTGCGCGGGTTGACCCCGGTCACGCGGACCTGGCTGGCGTCATAGGTTTCCCGGTTGAAGCTGTAGCCCAGGTGCAGCTTCCAGTCGTCGACAAGCTGATGGTCCAGTTGCAGGCTGTAGAGGTCGGAGCGGCCCTGCATGTCGTTGAACGGCTCATCCAGGCGCCGCGTGGCCGGGATGTTGAGCGGGTGGCCGTCGTTGCCGAAGGCCGTGCCGCGGTCGAACGGGTAAAGAAATTCACGGTGCTCGTAGGCCACCACTACTTGGGTATCCTCGCCCAGCCAGGCCAGCGAGGGGGCCAGCAGTGTCTCGCGGCGCACGCCGTAGTTACGCCAGTAGTCTTCGTCCGTGTGGTCGGCAATCAGGCGGTAGGCCAAGTTGCTGTCGCCCAGCGCACCGGTGCTGTCGAACCCACCACCGCTGCCGTTCTTGCCATCGCCGTAGGTCGAGCCGCGTGCAGTCAGTGCGTTGTAGGCCTGCAGCTGGGGCCGCTTGCTGACCACGTTGATCACCCCGCCTGGATCCTGGATGCCGTACAACAGCGAAGCCGGCCCCTTGAGCACCTCGACCCGCTCGGTGCTGGCGCTGAGGCTGCGGCCCTGCACCAACGGCATGCCATCGCGCATGATCGAACCGTCACGGTTGTCGCCAAAGCCCCGCTTCATGACGGTGTCGGAGGTACCGCCGAAATTGTTGCCTTGGGTAATGCCGCTGACGTTGGCCAGGGCATCGTCCAGGTTGCGCGGCGCCTGGTCGCGCAGTACTTGGGCGGGCACCACGTTGATCGCCTGGGGGATGTCCTGGGTGGGGCCCTGGCCGCGCATGATCGAGGTGGTGGTCGGCGGCTGATAGCTCAAGCTGTCGAGCTGCGAAGTCACGGTGGTGGCCTGCAGGTTCAAGGCACCGGCGGTGTCCAGTGCCTGCAGGGTGAAGGTATGGGCATCGACCCGTTGCCAGGTCAGCCCGGCATTACCCAACAAGCGTTGCAACGCCTGCTCGGCGCTCAAGGCCCCGTGCAGCGCAGGCGCTTGCACGGCAGGTAGCGTCAGGGTATGGACCACGCTCTGCCCGGTGACGCGGCTGAAGGCGGCGAGGGCCTGGAGCAGTGGCTGGGCAGGTTGGTCGAAGGTATAAGCTTGCGCGCGTTGCGCCGCACTCGCCGCCTGGGTGTAGATGAACGGCGGGAGTACTGCAAGACCGAGCCAAAGGGGAACGCAACGCAAGGTAGACTTCATGGACGCTGACCTGAGAGAGGGTATTGAGTGCGAATGAATCGCACTTTCACGCACTACACGGTTATGGCGTGCTGTTACCTCACCTGCGGTAGGAAGTTTTTTTGGAGGGCATGAAATAGGGTGGTCAACGACCAGCAATCAACGGATAACCGTGAACCGACCAAGCACTGTCTGACGCGAAAAGCCGAGCACTGCGCCCAGTGAATCCAGCGCCTGCAAGGGTTCGGCAATGGGGAAGCTGCCACTGACTTCACGCCGCCCCAAAGCCTCGTTCAGCAGCACGATGTGGCCGGGGTAATAGCGACCCAATTCCTCAACCACCTGGGCCAGGGGCGCCTGGGAATAGGTCAGCCAACCCTCGCGCCATGCCAGGTGCTGCGCGCTGTCGACCGACAACGTGTGGCTGACCTGCCCCGCGCCGTAGCTCACCTGCTGATTGGCAATCAACTCACGTGCCATGGCCCCCTTGGACGGGCTGACCGCCACGCGACCGGCGCGGACGGTGACCTGGGTGGCGGCGCCCTGCTCGCGCACTTCGAACTCGGTGCCCAGCACTCGCACCTGCCCATCCGCGGCCTGCACCACAAAGGGCTCGCCGGTGTGGGTGACCTTGAAGAACGCAGCACCGTGCAGCAACCGCACGCCGCGCTGGCCGTTTTCGAATTGCACGGCAATCGCACTGTGGGCGTCCAGCGTGACCGCCGAGTGGTCTGGCAAGGTCACTTCGCGCCGTTCGGCCGACGTGCTGTAGTCGGCACGCAGGTCCAGCAGCCAATGACCGGGCTGCCACCCACCGAGCATGCCGATGGCCATGATCAGGCAAGCGGCCATGGCCAACGCCCCTGCACGCCAACGTCCGGGGCGCCTGGCAGCGGGCGGGCTCATCCGGTCGAGGTAATGTTGCAGGGCCAGCTGGTCTTCATCGGCCAGGGTCGCCGCAGCGGGGGCGCTGTGGTTCCACAGCGCCTGCGCCTGCTCGTACGCAACCGGATGCCGCGGGTCGGCCAGCAGCCAACGCCTGAACGCCGCACTGCGGGCTTGCTCGGGCTGCCCATTGATGCGTACAAGCCACTGCAGGGCGGCCTCGGACTGCGCTTGGGTAACAGCAGGTAACGTGGTGGTCACGGCGTGCCCCGTGGTCGTCGTGGAATGGGCGCGGCCTGGGCGACACTGGCCTTGCACGCTTGCAGGGCACGCATCATATGTTTTTCCACAGCGCTTTGGGACAGTTGCATGGCGCGTGCTATTTCGCTGTACGTGCAGCCGTGGACACGGTTGAGCAGAAAGATTTGCCGGGTACGCTCGGGCAGCGCACGCAAGGCGTTTTCGATGCGTTGCAGATCGTCGTCCACCTCCAGGGTCTGCTCCAGCGTCTGGCTCACAATATGCGCGCTGCCCTGTGAAACATCGGCCAAAGCACGCTGGCGGCTGCTTTCGCTGCGCAGGTGATCGATGGCCAGGTTGCCGGCGCAGCGCATCAAGTAGGTGTCCAGGGCTTCGACCTTCACTTGCGCACGCCCCCAGAAGCGCAGGAACAGCTCCTGGACCAAGTCGGAGGCGGTGGCTCGGCAACCTACCCGGCGACTGACCAGGGCCTCCATGCGCGCGCGCTGGGCCATGAACACTTGGATAAAGCGGGCACGAGCGCTCGATTCACCCTCTGAGCCGTCGTTCTGCGTCGTGGGGCTCATGGCATCACCCGGCTAACAGGACCAGCAACGGCCCCAGCAATGCGCTGACGGCGGCCAGGCCGACCAGCAAGCGAGGCAGGTACGCCAGCCCGAACACCCACAAGGTCACACCTGCCATCGCAACGGCCGTCCACTCCACAAGACCATGAGCCCAGCCCCGCGCCTGCACGCCAAGGGCCAATGAAACCAGCAGCATGAGCCAGCCGCTCGCTCGTAACAGCCGCGGTTGTCCTGGACCAGGCGCGCGGCCCAGCAGCGCTTGGAAGTGCTTGGGCATGGCCAGACACAAGGCGGCGAAACCCGCGAAGGCGATCAGGGCGATACCGAGCATCACCGGGCCTGCGCCGTTTCATGGCCAACCTGGCTGGCGCGTGAACGGGAAGGCTTGGCCAAGGCCAGCGCAGGGCGCAGCTTCTTGCTTGCCAGCCAGGCCAGGAACAGGCCGCAGCCCAAAGCGGTGAGATCGAACCCAGCCATGCTCCAATCGCCATCGATGATGGCGTGGTTGAGCCCGTGCGCGGTCGTCAGCGCGTTGAGCAGTGGCAACAGCGTGAAGGCCAGCGCCCCGAGCGCCAGCTGCTCGCCCCAGGCCCGGCGACCGCTACGCGCCATCGCGTGCACCAGCGCCAGGCCCCATGCCATGAAGAACGCATTGACCTCCCAGTCGGCACGGGTTTCAAGCGCCGTCGGCAGCAGCCGGTTAGCCCAGAAAAAGCTGGCCACTGCCAACAGCAGCCCGCTCATGCTGACGATGTTGAGTACTTCCACCAGACGCAGCTCACGCGGAACGCGCGGGGCCTTGGCATGCTTGAGCTGGCGCTTGTCCAACCACATCACCAGGCCGGTCCCGATCACGGCAGTGCCTGCCAGCCCGAAGCAGAAATACAGCCACCGCAGCCAAGGGCCGGCAAAATTGCCCATGTGCAATCCGGCGAAACTGAATGCCGTCAGCATGGCGCCACTTTCGGGCTTGCCTTGTTCGAGCAGCGCGCCTGTGGCGCCGTCGAAGGTCCAGTTGGCACTGCGCCGATAGGCAACGTGGTCGGCGGCAGACTGGGTGAAGGTGACCCGTGCGTTGCTGTCGCCCGGGTTCTCGACCCGAATGTTGCCCACCCGCGCCCCCGGTTGCAGCGCCTGGACCTGGGCATAGAGCGCCGGCAGTGGTGCAAGCGGCGCGGCGACCTGGGCTGCCTTGGGTGCCTGCCCTCCCCCAAACAAATCATTGAAGTACTTCGAGGTGTCATCACCGTAATGCGCCATCAGCCCTGCGGGCATGACCAGGTACATGAACAGCACCAGGCTGCTGTAGCTGATCATCAGGTGAAACGGCAGCACCAGCACGCCGATGGCGTTGTGGCCGTCCAGCCAGGAGCGCTGGCCCTTGCCAGGGCGAAAGGTGAAGAACTCCTTGAACAGTTTCTTGTGGGTGATGATGCCGGTGACCAGGCCGAGCAGCATGATCAGAGCGCAGAATGTCGACAGCCAGCGGCCATACGGATAAGGCATCTGCAGCTGGAAGTGGAACCGGTAGAAGAACTCCCCGCCGCGACTGTCGCGCGCCATGACGGGCTCGCCCGTCTTCGCATCGAGGGTCTGGGTGACGAAGCCGCGAGGCCCTCCGTTCGCATCCCGGTACCCGACCTTCACCCCTGCTTCACGCTCATTGGGCAGGCGGATGAACCAGCTTTGCGAAGCGGGCGCCTGACCTTGCAGATAGCGCTGCGCCGCTCCCAGCGCGGCTTGCGGGTTGGGTGCGTAATGGCCTATCTCAGGCTGCATCCAGTGGGTGATTTCTTCTTTGAAATACGACAGGGTGCCGGTGAGGAAGATGGCAAAGAGCAGCCAGCCGAACAGCAGGCCCGTCCAGGTATGCAGCCAGGCCATCGCCTGGCGAAAGCCGTCTTTCATGACAATTTCATCCAATGGACCAGCGCGCCGAGCAGCCCGAGCACCAGGCTCGGTATCAACACGCCCAGCCACGCCCGCCAGGCGTCACGGCAGGCAAAGCAACCGATGAAGGCCAACACGTAGAACACGAACGACAGCATCAGGCCGATCAGCGTGGCGTCGACCGGCGCTATGGGCAGCGACACAGCCACGCAGAAACTGGCCGTAGACGCCAACAGATAACCGCCAAGCAACGCCGCCAGGCTGCGTGAAGCCACGGCCAGGCGATAGCTGGGCGTGAGGCTGGCGGGTTTACGGGTCATGGCCAAGTCCGGAAATGTTGAAGCCAGCAATAATAATGATATGGATTCTCATATGCAAAGCCTGGCCGACAGCGTGCCGGACAAAAGTGAGCAATCGGCTTTGCTACAAGACATTTATTTTCACGAGGGGGTTGAATTCGCTATTGGCTTGCCTGACCTTAGAGTCAAGAGGCGCAGAAATTCCAAGGGTCTCAAGGACCTGGCGTCTCCATGCGAGCAAGCTGAATAAGGATTGAATCATGCAAATCCAGGTCAACAGCAGCAACCACATCGATGGCAATGCCCGGCTCGACGAGTGGGTCCGCAACACGGTGCAAGACACGCTGGAGCGCTACGAGGAAGACCTCACCCGTATCGAGGTGCACCTGCGCGATGAAAACGGCGGCAAACCCGGACCACAGGACAAGCGCTGCCAGATGGAGGCTCGCCCCAAAGGCCATCAGCCGATCTCGGTGACCCACACGGCCAACTCGCTTGACCAGGCGGTGGAAGGCGCGGCCACCAAGCTGACCCATGCGCTGGAGCACCTGTACGGCAAGTTGCGCAGCAAGCGTGGCGTGCTGGAACTGAGCGACCCGGAGGCTTGATCGCCTGACCAGGACAGGGCCGCGCAGCGGCCCTTGTCTTATCCAGCCGCAAGGGCTCAGCCTTGCACCACTGCCGCCGTGCCACGACCGATAAACGGTTGGAACCCGGTCCCACCCCCACCAGTCAATTTCTGCATCATCACGTTGCAGAAGCGCCATCATGACCAATCCATTCGATCAGATCAGTGCAGCGTTCAGCCCCCAGTACCGGGTCAACCTGAGCATCGAGGCGCTCGACGGGAGCATCATGCTCACCTTGTCTGACGAGGCGGGCATCGCCGCCAAACGCTTGATCAGCCAGGCGCAACGCAATGACCCCGCTCGCTTGCAACGGGTCATCGACAGCATCCGCCTGGGCCTGGCGATAGATCGCAGCCAGAACCCCATGCAAGTGCTCGCCGCCCTTACGCGCCCCAGTGGTGGTCAAGCACGCAACGTCGTGGCCAACTGAGGGTCACTTGCCCTCTTCCACATCCTTGCCGCTGGCGTCCAGCACCTTGGTCGACGGATAGCGATACGACGCGTAGCGCACCACCAGAATGGCGAATGCCAGCAGCAGAATGCCCCCGCACACGTACAGCAGCCCCACATCGGGCGCCTTGTGGTGCGACACGTCGCCAATCAACAGGCGGGTGAGCGCGGTGATGGCCACGTACAGCAGAAAGCGGATGGGCATGTGGTTGGTCTTGAAGTAGATACCCACCATGGCGCCCAACTCCAGGTAGATGAACAGCAGCAGGATGTCATCCACGCTGATCCCACCTTTGCCGAGCATGTCCAGAAACGTCACCACAGCGGCATAGGCCGTTATCGCACCGATGCCGAACAAGGCCAGGTAGTGAAAGCCTTCGACGCACAGGTTGCCCAGCGAATCGGCTGAGCCGTGCAGGCCTTTGCGCAGTTTTTCTGCCCATTTCATGTTCACGATCAATGACTCCCCGAAGCTCTCTGAAAAATGATCCGCTACCTGTATGACGCTTGTGCCATGCAGTTAAAGGGCCAGGCACAGGGCTTGGAAGGTGGTCGTGTGATGCAGGACACGCGCACCACCTGGGAAATTCAGGGTTGCGCGATTCAGGGAATGCCATTACTGTATATCGATACAGTAAATCGTTAACAGCAAAAAGGCATAGAGGTGATGAATGGCCGTCGAAGTGGTGTATCGCAGCAGCCGCGACCCGGAGCGCTTGTTCATGGATAAGGCCGAAGCAGACCGTCACGACAAGATGCTCGAACTGGCTGAGCGCCTGGCAGAAGTCCTGCACAAGGCTGTGCCATCGTTGAGCGAACAGCAGGTAGAAGAAGCCGGTATCTATATGGCCAAGAACCGCGATGTGTTCGCCAGGGCGTTCAAGAGCCAGCCAGACGCGCTGGGTGAACTGCTCGAGGGCGATGCTGCTCAATAGCGATCGCTAGGCCTTTGAGCGACGAAGCCTGGGGCGTTGTATTCAGTCGTACAACAAACGTTCTGCCAGCGCCTGCGCCACACGTGCAGGCGAACGCTTTTCAGCCTGGGCATGGCCGAACACTTCGGTCAGGCGGGTGGGTATACGGGCAATATGGGCGGTGATCGCCTCCGCTCTTTCGCCCCTATGGGCCAGCGCTGAGTAGATCAGGGCACCTGCGTTGATCACGTAATCAGGTGCATACAGAATCCCCCGCCCTTCCAACTGGTCGGCAACGTGCAACGATGCCAGTTGGTTGTTTGCAGCACCCGCCACTGCCGCGCACCTCAACTGCATCACGCTTTGCCCATTCAATCCCGGGCCTATGCCGCAGGGGGCGAAGATGTCGCACGGTGTACTGGGGAGCGCATCGTGGGCAATCGGTTGTGCGTCGAACTGCTCTACTGCAAGTCGCACTCGGCCAGGCTCCAGGTCGCTGACCAGCAGGTCTGCACCTGCTGCGTGCAGGTGTTCGGCCAGCGCGTACCCTACACTTCCCAACCCCTGGACGGCGACACGCAGCCCTTCCAGGTTGTGGCTGCCCAGCCGCGCATGGGCGGTGGCGCGCAGGCCCGCGAATACCCCCATCGCCGCATGTGGGGCAGGGTCACCCAGCGCTGTCGTGCTGACAACATGGGGGGTGCCCTGCGCCAGGCAATCCATGTCCAGTGTCGAGGTGCCGCTGTCCAGGGCGATGAGTAGCCGCCCTTGCAAGCTATCGATACAGCGGCCGAATGCTTCGAACAAGGCAGCGCGGTCGTTCACCTGCGGGCTGCGCAGCATGACCGCCATGCCGCCCCCGAAAGGCAGGCCCGCCATTGCCGCCTTGTAGCTCATGCCCTGGGCCAGGGTGACTGCGTCGGTGATCGCACTCTCATGATCGGTGTAGGCCAGGTAGCGACAACCGCCCATGGCCGGCCCGAACCGCTCGCTGTGAATGACCACGACGGCCTCAAGGCCTGTCTGCGGATCGTTGAACACATGCAGTGACTGAGTACGGGTGCTTTGCATCAGTGCGAACATGGCCTGGCTCCCCATGAGGTGCAGCATCCAGTATAGGCACCTGAAACGGGCGGGCCGGGCTACCGGACAACTGGACGAAACCGCTCTGGCCGGCTATTACTCAAGGGTGAGTGGAGAAGCCCATGAAGCCACGTCAAGCCTGCCTGGCCTGCCTTGAAAACACGCCTGCCGCCCTGCTGCAAGCTGCGCTGTGGATCGCCGCCGAACATGACCCAAGCGTCGATCCTGATGCCTGCCAGGCCGTGTTCCAGAACATGCAGCACACCATCAGCATCCACCTGCCCATGATTGGCGTCACTGAACTTGCCCAGCCGCTCTTGCGCCAGCTCAACGCGTTGGGTTTCCAACAGGATGAATACCTGCCGCTGCGTCCTCACGCTGCCTTGATGAACCATGTGCTGACAAGGCGACGCGGCCAACCGCTGGCCTTGGCCATCCTGGCACTGGAGTTTGCGCAGCGTCTGTCCATTCCACTCGAAGGCGTCGCCTTCCCTGGGCATTTCCTGTTGCGCGTGCCGGGTGCCGACCATTTGCTCGACCCCTGCGGCGGTCGGCGTCTTTACCCCAATGATTGCCGGGAGCTGCTGGTCCGCCAGTACGGTCCGGGTACCGCCTTGAGCGCCGAGCACTTGCGCCCGGCCAGCGCCATGCAGATGCTGCAACGGCTGTCACGCAACCTGCGCCAGTTGCACACCAGCAATGATGCCCCACTCGCGGCGCTGATCGACGCCGAGCGCGTCATGCAACTGGGGCCCGCCCAGGTCGGCGACTACCTGGCCCGTGCCAACCTGTACAGGCAGCTCGATTGCCCGCATGCCGAGCGCTTCGACCTAGAGCATGCATTGCTGCTGACACAAGACCCTGTCCAGCGGCTGGTTTTGAGCGAGCGGCTGGGTCAGTTGCCTTCGATCAATCGCTTGATTCACTGACGGCAGATGATCCGGGGGGCTAACGTCTTTCTGCGAGTAATGGCGTATGGGCAAAAGTGACTGGATTGGATCACCAGAATTGGTGATGATCTGGAACAACGGATTATCTGGGTGCGCAGCCTTAAAGGCTCAGCGCACCCATTAGCAAGGAGAGCAAGCTTTGAACATAGCGACACGCATAACTGCCATAACCACGTTGACGCTGACTTTCATGGGGTTGCCAGGGTGCGAACAGCGTAAAGAGAGCGAACAGCCGAAAGTGTCGAACGTTCAATTCAGGAAGATCGCCACTCAACTTGTTGAAGTCAATGCCACGCTCAAGGAGCTCAAGGAAATACAGGCTCAAAGCATGGCTATGCAACAAGCTCAGTTTGCAGCTCAGCTAACAAATAACCAAATCGTCCTGCAGTCGCTCAACGACAGGACCTACACGAGCGCAGCCAAGGAACGCAAAGCTGATGCGCATGATGAGGCTCCAGAGCAGTCACCCAAACCACGCTAGGCAATAAACGACTTCTCGGCTCAACCGCGGCTCGAGGCTCTCACTTAGGCGTATCGGGTTGACGCGAAGGATGAGCCTGTATGAACGCCGGATGCTGCTGCGCCAACGCCGCCACCCTGCGAATGCGCGGGTAACCCCCAAGGTCGACCCCGAATCGCTCGGCGGCATAGAGCTGCGGTATCAGGTAGACATCCGCCAGGCCAGGCGCATCGCCCAGGCAGTAGCCACCCTCGCCGATCACCTGTTCGACAGCCCCCAACCCCTGGCTTATCCAATGGCCGATCCATTGGTTGATCTGCACTTCATCCTGGCCCGCTTCACGCAGGCGGTTGAGCACGCTGACGTTGTGCAGGGGGTGGATGTCGCAGCCGATGATCGCCGCCACCCCACGCGCCTTGGCGCGCTGCGCCGCCCCTGCCGGTAGCAGCGCGGGCTGCGGATAGGCCTCTTCCAGGTACTCGATGATCGCTGGAGATTGCACGAGCAGCTCGCCACCGTCTGTACGCAGGGTGGGCACCCGGCCCTGGGCATTGATACCCAGGTAACCGGCTTGCCGATGCTCGCCTTGCAGCAGATTGACGGGGAGTGCCCTGAAGCTCAGCCCTTTGAGGGCCAAGGCAATCCGCACTCGGTAGGACGAGGTGGAACGGTAATAGGTATACAGCTCCATGCCTGCGTCTCCTCAGTTGGCCGCAATGACCCGACCACGGCACTCACCGAACCCGATGCTCACCTCACCGTCGCACACACCCCGTGCCCGCAGGATGATTTCGTCGCCGTCCTCCAGAAACTTGCGTACTTCGCCATTGGGCAGCTCGACCGGGTGCTTACCGCCCTCGGTGATTTCCAGCAAGCTGCCATAGGACCCTGGGGTGACACCTGACAGGGTGCCGGAGCCGAACAGGTCGCCGGGTTGCAACTGGCAACCGTTGACACTGTGGTGCGCCACCAACTGGGCCACCGTCCAGTACATGCTGCGGGTGTTGCTCAGGGCCAGGCGGTGCGGCGCCCCCCCTTCCTCGCGCATGCGCTCGGTGAGCAGCAACACTTCCAGTTCGATGTCGAATGCACCCGCTGCCTGGTCCCGCTTGTCGAGCAGGTAGGACAGCGGCTGGGGGTCACCTTGAGGCCTTGGCGGCTGAGCGCAGCGCAAGGGCGCCAGCGCCTCGGCCGTGACGACCCAGGGCGAAATCGTGGTCACAAAGCTCTTGGACAGAAACGGGCCCAGTGGCTGGTATTCCCACGCCTGGATGTCCCGCGCCGACCAGTCGTTGAGCAGGCACAGGCCCGCGATGTGTTCGGCGGCATCGCCGATGGGGATGGCCTGGCCGATGTCGTTGCCCTGCCCGATCCAGATGCCCAGCTCCAGCTCGTAGTCCAGCCGCGCACAGGGGCCGAAGCTTGGTTCGCTCTGGCCGGCAGGCAATGTCTGGCCCTTGGGCCGGCGAACATCCGTCCCGGAGGGGCGAATGGTCGATGCGCGGCCGTGATAGCCGATGGGCACGTACTTGTAGTTGGGGAGCAAGGGGTTGTCGGGGCGGAACAACTTGCCAATGTTGCGGGCATGCTCGATGCCCACGTAGAAGTCGGTGTAATCGCCGATCTGGGCCGGCACATGCAACTGGCAGGTGCTGGCGGGATAAAGCGCCCCCTCCAGCATTGCCTGGTGCTCGGACTGCTCACCGAGCAACTCGAGCAGCCGCTCCCGCAGCGCCACGCGCGCAGCGCGCCCGAGTGCGAAAAACGCGTTCAAGGTGCCGCCCTGGGTGGCAAGTACCGCCGCCTTGGCCTGACCTTCGAACAAACCCATGGCCAGCACCGCCTCAAGGTCGAGGATGGCATCGCCGATGGCCACGCCACAGCGCTTGGCTTCGCTGCCACGACTGAAGATACCCAAGGGCAGGTTCTGCAGCGGGAAGTCACTGTGCCCATTGGCGTGGCTCACCCAGCTGCGAGCAATGGCGGGTTGGTTCATGGGTTATCTCCGGTTCGGGTTGAAGGTGCTGGGCAAGGTGGCCCAGCAGCTGTCGTAGTCGGCCTGCAACTGCGGGCAGGACATGGCGTACTGGCTCGGGCGCAGCACCTGGCTGGTCTCGAACATGAACGCCATGGTGTTCTCGATCTTGTGCGGGGCCAGCTCGGCCGCTATGGCCCTGTCGCAGGTCTCGGCATCCGGGCCATGGGCACTCATCACGCTGTGCAGGGACGCGCCACCGGGCACGAAGCCTTCGGCCTTGGCATCGTAGGCACCGTCGATCAGCCCCATGAACTCGTTCATCAGGTTGCGGTGGAACCATGGCGGACGGAAGGTGTTCTCGGCCACCATCCAGCGCGGGGGGAAGATCACGAAGTCCATGTTGGCAAGGCCATGCACGCTGGTCGGTGAGGTGAGCACGGTGAAAATCGAGGGGTCCGGGTGGTCGAAGCTGACTGTGCCCAAGGTATTGAAGCGACGCAGGTCGTATTTGTAAGGCACGTTGCTACCGTGCCAGGCCACCACGTCCAATGGGGAATGCTGGAGCTCGCACGCCCAGTGCTCTCCCAGAAATTTCTGTACCAGCTGTACCGGCCCAGTGGTGTGTTCATAAGCGGCCACCGGCGTTTCGAAATCGCGGGGGTTGGCCAGCCCATTGCTGCCAATAGGCCCCAGGTCCGGCAGGCGCAAGGGCGCGCCGTGGTTTTCAGCCAGGTAGCCACGGGCATGGCCATCGAGCAGTTCGACACGAAACTTCATGCCGCGGGGAATCACTGCAATTTCAAGCGGGCCCACCTGCATCACACCCAGCTCGGTGGCAAGGCGCAGCCGACCTTGCTCAGGCACCAGCAACAGCTCGCCATCGGCGTTGAAGAACACGCGCTCCATGGAGCGGTTGGCGCTGTAGATGTAGATGCTCACACCGCCAGGCGCGTTGGCAGGGCCATTGGCCGCCATGGGCAGCCAACCCTCGATGAAGTCGGTTGGCGCTTGCGGGATGGGCTGCGGGTTCCAGCGCAGGCGGTTGGGCGTGATCGTGCCCCCCGCCTCGTTCAGGGGCTGGCGCGTCAGGCGCTCGAAACGCGGATGGGCGGCTGACGGCCGGATGCGGTACATCCAGGTGCGGCGCAGCTCATGACGGGCCATGGTGAACGCCGTGCCGGAGAGCAGCTCGGCATAGAGCCCATAGGGGGTTTTCTGTGGCGAGTTCTGCCCGACCGGCAAGGCGCCTGGCAACGCTTCGCTGGTGAATTCGTTGCCGAAACCGCTGAGGTAGTGAAGGTCAGGTGAAGGGTCGCGATTCATCGATGCCTCCGGGCCGGGGCGGCCTGTGGGAGCAGTTGCTGCTGCCCGAGGGAACGGCGGCGCATCTGCATTGTTTTTATCGTAATCAGATTACGGATAACGTAATTTGCTCTGCGCCAGGCGTCAAGCTATAAAGGCGCGACTCGATGACTCGCGGATGACCCTACCGATGGCCAAAGCCAGCTCCCCTACCGACAACGGCAAGCAGAAGGTCCGCTCAGCCGAGGTGGGCACCGACATCCTCAAGGCATTGGCCGAACTCTCACCCTCCACGTCACTGTCCAGGCTTGCAGAGCATGTCCAGATGCCGGCGAGCAAGGTGCATCGTTACCTGCAAGCCCTGATTGCCAGCGGGTTCGCCGAACAGAATGCGGCTACCAATCATTACGGCCTGGGGCGCGAAGCCTTGCGCGTGGGCATGGCCGCGCTGGGCAGCATCGATGTGCTGAAAGTCGCCGCGCTGCCGCTCTCCCAGCTGCGTGATGAACTGAACGAGAGTTGCTTTATTGCGGTGTGGGGCAATCAGGGGGCGACCGTGGTAAGCATCGAACCGGCCGTACGCGCCGTCACCGTGGTGACGCAGATTGGCTCGGTATTGCCGCTGCTGACCTCGTCCACCGGGCTGGTGTTCGCGGCCCATTTGCCTGAGCGGGAAACCGTGGACTTGATGGCGCGCGAGCTGACCCAGCTCAAGCTAGGGCCTGGGGATTATCAGACGGTGCTGGCAGGTATACGTGAACGCGGTCTGCACCATATCCACGGGCTGCTGATGCCGGGTGTGGATGCGCTGTCGGCGCCGATCTTCAACGCCATGGGGCAGATCGCTGCGGTGATGACGGTGGTGGGGCCCACGTCGATGTTTCATGCCGATGAACAAGGCCCTGCGGCACAGCGGCTTTTGGCTGCTACGCGCGAGGCAAGCTGGCGCATGGGGTACTGCCCAGCCCCTTGAGCACCGCAGACTGTTGCCTGGTATGTAACGGTGAATGTCGCCGTATGCGGTTTTTCCAGTCGATTCAATTGCTTATTATCGGATTACTGGCTGGCACCGAGGGCTCTCCCCCCGCTCGCGGTGCCAGTCAGGTGTATCGACGTAGATTTTGAAGCTCCTTGATCTGACGTCTCGATTGACCGCTGCGAAAGGCAGCGGTTTTTTTTGCCTGCCGTTTGGTCCTCAGGAGCCCGGTTGCCACGTCATCGGGTCAAAACCTGGCCACTTTGAGCGAGCCGAACCCTTGGGCGGGTTCCCTGAACGCCAGGTAATGACGCAACACCTGTTGCGGCGCCTCGGTATGCGGATGGTGGCCAATACCCTGCAACAGCACGACATCGGCGGTCGGAACGTGTCGACGGTAGTGCTCGACCATGTGCGCGCCATAAAGGGGATCGACTGCGCCGGCGATCAAACGCAACGGCACCGCCCCCTGCAGCGCCTGCGTCCAGCGATCACGGTGCTGCAAGCGTTCAGGCACGTAGCCGGCAAGCCTGTGCAGCACGCGCGTGCCGCGATTGGCAGCCAGCATGCTCCAGAAGTCGTCGAGCACGCTTTCGCTCGGATGGGTACATGGCCCATAGACACGGGTCAGGTGACGCACCAGGTCATCGCGGCTGAACGAGCGCGCCACCAGCCAGCCCAGACGACTTAGCAGTAGCTTCTGCAGTAACAGCATGCGGCAACCTTCAGGAAACAGGCCGCTGTTGAGAAAGACGCAGCTGGCGATATTGGCGCGCTGCTCATGATGCCGAGCCAGCAGCTCCTGGGCCACGCTACCTCCGTAATCATGAGCCAGCACATCCACCGGCTGGTCGATCTGCAGGTGAGCCAGCAAGGCCTGCTGCAAGTCGGCCTGTTCCATCAGGCTATAGGCGTGATCAACTGGCTTGGCCGAATCGCCGAACCCCAGCATGTCGCAGGCCACCACCCTATAGCGCTGGGCCAGAGGGCCCCACAAGTAATGCCAGTCCCAGCTGCCTGTAGGAAAACCATGTAGCAAAAGCAGGGGCGTTCCTTGCCCTGCGGTCCAGTAGCGGATGCTCTGGCCCCGGAATGTGAAACTCTGTCCCCGGGTACGCCAGACGCACAATGGAATTTCGGCCATGGGCATCGGAAGGCACCGGGTTAAGGGATGTGAACGCGATAAGGCAAGGCTGCTGTCATTGCATGTCACCTCGGCACTTGCATGTGCTCTCTGTGCGAGACACAGTCTAGCCAGCGGCCGAGGCGCTTGAACTTGCGTTGCCAGCCAGCTTGATGACTGAGCGAGTCACCTGCACCAGCGGTAGGCGCAGCCTGCCTGGTGCCGGCTGCGTATCCGTCCTGCAAAAACGTCAGGCGCTCAGTGCCTGCACCAGTTCAGCCAGCCACGGCTCGGCATCGGTTTCCGGTGTCACGGTTTCGCTGGCATCGAGCCGCAGCATGGGCAGCACCTCCTGCACGCCAAGTTCGGCAAACAGCTCGCGCATCTGTTCGCCGCCACCGCAATAGGTATCGCCGTAACTGGAATCGCCCAAGGCGATGACTGCACCCGGCAGGCCACGCCAGTCGGCCGGCAGGGTGTCGCGCAGGGCGCTGTAGAGGGGCATGAGGTTGTCGGGTAACTCGCCCATGCCTGTGGTGGAGGTCACCGCCAGTACGGCCTGCGGGCCGAACGCCTGCAGGTCTTGCAAAGAGGCTCGGTTGGCGTGCCAGGCTTCCAGGCCAGCGGCCTTGAGCAGCGATTCGGCGTGACGGGCAACTTCTTCGGCGGTGCCGTACACCGATCCGGAAATAATGACGACTTTCATCAGGGAAAAGGATTCCGATACTGAGTGAAATCGTAGGATACTAGCACCCAGCGCTGGCACAAGGCCGTGGCAACGCCCGCGGCCCTCATTCCTTCACTGCATGACCCAGACATGATCAATGCGCAGTTGCTGCAATCGATGGTCGATGCCTCGGACGACGGTATCGTGGTCGCCGAACAGGAAGGCGACGACACCATCCTCATCTACGTGAACGCGGCTTTCGAGCGTCTCACCGGCTACAGCCGGGATGAAATCCTGTACCAGGATTGCCGCTTTCTGCAGGGGGACGACCGTGACCAACTGGGCCGCGCGCGCATCCGCAAAGCGCTGGCCGAGGGCCGGGCATGCCGTGAAGTGCTGCGTAACTACCGCAAGGACGGCACCGCTTTCTGGAACGAGCTGTCCATTACCCCGCTAAGGCACGCGGCTGACCAGCGCCTGTACTACATCGGCATTCAGAAGGACGTTACCCGGCAAGTGGAAATGGAACGCGAACTGGCTGAGCTGCGCGCTCGTCAGAAAGCCGGTGATGGCGCGTGAACCAAGGTTGCGTTTCGGAGTCAATCGGGCCGTAGAACCCTTCACATCGAGTTTCAACATGCCCCCCGACACACTCTTGACCCAGGATGAGCTGGACTATATCCAGGATGTCCAGCATTCCCCGCAGTTTGACGTGGCCGAAGCCATGACGAGCCTTCTGGTCAATGGGGATAGCCGCATCCAGGGACTGCTCACCCGCCTGGTCGCGCATGAGCAGGTCACCTTGCAGGCCCATGTCGACAACCAGCAGATCAGCATTCCGCTGCAGCTGATCGAGGACGAGTCTCATACGCTGCAATTGCAACTGGGCGCGCCCGATATCTTCGAGATAGGCCCCAGGCTGCGCCCATGGCGACTGACCCTTGATCCGCCCTGTGCGTTGCTCGACGCCCACGGTGACGAGAGCGGGCTCTGGGTGTGCGACATCTCTGTCAAAGGCGTGCTTGTGTACGTGCACGACCTGCTAGACGCCCCTGAATTCTTCACGCTCCGATTCGCCCCGGACGGTGTCTGCCCGATCGAGCTCCACGGCAAGCTGGGCCGGCGTATCGACGGCTCCAAGGCCGCCTATGACCTGAGTGGTACTCCCCAGGAAGACATCGAACGCCTGCGCGATTTCATCCTCCACAAGCACCGGCTTGCTCACCCTGAGTTGCATACGCAAATGCCCGGCTGAGGACGACACCCGACGAACGCACCGTGTTCTCCCACGGCGGTGGCTTACGCCCGCTCGGTCGATACGCCATAATCCGCGCCCACTTCTTGCATGCCTAACTGAGTCGACCACCACCCCGGCCGACACAGCCAAGGGGCCAGCTACCCGCCAGCCTCGTCGTCAGGAGATACACGATGTCTAGATCCCCCGTCACCTTGATGGTGTCGCGGCGCGCCGCCGATGGCCGCTATGAAGAACTGCTGGCCTGGCTCCATGAGGGCGAACAGCTGGCCACCGACTTCCCTGGCTACCTGGGCTCAGGGATTCTCGCACCGCCGCGCGACGGCGATGAATTCCAGATCATCTTCCGCTTCAGCGATGAGCCGACCTTGCATGCCTGGGAACATTCGGCCTCGCGGCGCGCCTGGCTCAAGCGCGGCAACGGGCTGTTCGAGCGCCCCAGGGAGGCACGGGTCAGTGGCATAAACGACTGGTTCGGCACTGCCTTGGTGCGTAAACCACCCCGTTGGAAACAGGCCACGGCGATCTGGCTGGCATTCTTTCCGGTGTCACTGGCCTTTAACATGCTGTTCGGTCACTGGCTGGCAGGCATGGACCTGTTGCCACGCGTGCTCGTCAGCACCCTGGCGCTCACCCCCCTGATGGTGTACCTGTTCATCCCCCTTTCAACGCACCTGCTGGCGGGCTGGTTGCAGGGGTCGGCGGCACGCGAACACGCCTGGCGTAGCCGGTAGGCGCAGGCCACGCACGCGCTGGGCAGTTGGGGTATGCTGGGCGGCAACCCTCGACAGATACAGTTGACCGCCCCGAACATGAATAGCCCTATCCTGATAACCGGAGCCAGCCAACGCGTCGGGCTGGCCCTGGCCATGGAACTGGCCCAGGCCGGCCATACGGTGGTCAGTGCCAGCCGCAGCGTCCAGCCTCAATCGCCACACCCCAATATCATTCCGTTCACGGCAGACTTGTGCCAGGCGGCCGATCGCCAGGCACTGATCGACTACCTCTACAGCCATTACGATGGCCTGCGCGCCGTCATCCACAACGCTTCGCTGTGGCTCGACGATGACCTGACCAACCTCGACACCATGTTCCGCCTTCATGTCGAAGCGCCCTATCATCTCAACCTGGCCCTGGGCGAGCTCTTGGCCAAGGTCGACAAGGCCGACATCATCCACGTCTGCGACGAAACGTCCTCACGCGGCAGCAAGAGCCACATCGGCTACGCCGCCACCAAGGCCGCGTTGCAGAACATGGTGTTGTCGTTCGCCGAAAAGTACGCACCCACGGTACACGTCAACGGTATTCTGCCTGGGCTGCTGATCCTCAAGGAGGGCGGCGACGAAGCCTATCGCCAGCAGACGCTGAAGAAGGCACTGCTGGAATTCGAACCGGGCGCCGGGCCGCTGATCGAGACGGTCAAGTACCTGCTTGCCAGCCAATACAGCACCGGCAGCCAGGTGGTCATCAATGGTGGCCGCCACCTGAAAAACCGCATCATTTGAGAGAAGCCCATGACCCCACAGCAACAGCTCGAACTGGAAGCCGCCGCTTTCCGCCGGCTCGTGGAACACCTGCGCTCACGCACCGACGTGCAGAACATCGACCTGATGAACCTGTCCGGGTTCTGTCGCAACTGCCTGTCCAAGTGGTACAAGGCGGCCGCCGATGAGCGCCAGCTGGACCTGAGCCTGGATGACGCCCGTGAAGCCGTCTACGGCATGCCTTATGGCGAGTGGAAGGCCCAGTACCAAAAAGAGGCCAGCCCCCAGCAGCAGGCCGCATTCGAACAAGGAAAACCCCGTGACTGATCTGACTACCCTGCGTGCCAGCCTGGCCAGCGGTGAACATGTGTTCGCCGATACCCTGGCATTTATTGCCGAGCACTATGCCTATCAACCCCAGGCCTTCAGCAACGGTGACGTCGAAAACGCAGCTGGGCAGAACGAAGGTTCATGCAAAACCTTGGGCCTGGCGTTGCTCGAGGGATTGACTGATCGTGAGGCGCTGCTGGCCTTTGGCGAGCATTATCGAGATGTGCAGGCCACACCCGAGGGCCACGACCATGGGAATATCCGTGCGCTGATCGCGTACGGCCTGGCAGGCGTCAAGTTCGAGGCATTGCCACTGTCGCGCAAGGCTTGATGGGGGTTGTCCATCTAGCGGACTGCGCCCTGGAGTCGAGCACGGCAGGATGAAGAAGGGGGCTGCTTGGCAGCCCCAGTAACCTGATTTCAGAGCGCTTGAATTACAGCTGCACGCAATCGAACTGCACATCGGTCGCCACATCTTCGTCGTAGTCGACGTCCGTGCGCTCGAAGCCGAACAGGTTCAGGAACTGCTTCTTGTAACCGGCATAGTCGGTCAGCTCGAACAGGTTCTCGGTGGTCACCTGTGGCCACATGGCCTTGCAGGCATCTTGCACATCATCGCGCAGTTCCCAGTCGTCCAGACGCAGGCGGCCTTTCTCGTCGACCTGCGCCGGGGCGCCGTCGGTGCGATACATACGGTCACGGAACATGCGATCGAGCTGATCCTGGGTACCTTCGTGGACACCCTTCTCCTGCATGATCTTGAACACCATCGACAGGTACAGCGGCATGACCGGGATGGCCGAGCTGGCCTGGGTCACCACCGACTTGAGCACGGCCACATTGGCGCCGCCCTTGACCTCAGCTGCCAGCTTCTGGTCCAGGCGCAGGGCCGTGTCGTCCAGGTCCTGCTTGGCCTTGCCCAGGGCGCCGTGCCAGTAGATGGGCCAGGTGATTTCGGTGCCGATGTAGCTGAAGGCGACGGTGCGAGCGCCTTCGGCCAGCACATCGGCACCGGCCAGGGCGTCGATCCACAGCTGCCAGTCCTGGCCACCCATGACGGTCACGGTGTCGGCGATTTCCTGCTCGGTGGCCGGCTCGATGCTGGCCTCGATAATGGCGTCCTTGTTGGTGTCGATGGCCGTCGACTTGTACGGCTGGCCGATGGGCTTGAGCGCCGAGCGCACCAGTTCGCCCGTCTGTGGCAGCTTGCGCACCGGCGAGGCCAGCGAATAGATGACCAGGTCGACCTTGCCACCCATGTCGTTCTTGATCAGCTCGATGACCTTGGCCCGCGCTTCGTCGGAGAAAGCGTCACCGTTGATCGACTTGCTGTACAGGCCCTCGGCCTTGGCGAACTTGTCGAACGCCGCCGCGTTGTACCAGCCAGCAGTGCCAGCCTTGGTTTCGGTGCCTGGCTTCTCGAAGAACACGCCCAGGGTGTCGGCCTTGAAACCGAAGGCCGCAGTGATGCGCGCGGCCAGGCCGTAGCCACTGGAAGCACCGATGACCAACACCTTCTTCGGACCATCCTCGCGCACGCCCAGTTTGCGGGTGGCTTCGATCTGGTCACGGACGTTGAGCTCGCAGCCCTTGGGGTGAGTCGTGGTGCAGATGAAACCGCGGACCTTAGGATGAATGATGGCCAATGTCTGTACCTCGTCTGGTTTATGCACGAAAACGCCACACAGGGCGCTTTCAGAGTGGACTGAGGGGTAAGACTCACCCCGCAGGTTAGGCGACACATCTTAAGGGTTGAGCGCAGCGATGCAAAATCGGTGGCCGGTTGGCGACACGGCACGCGGCCCGGACGCACCCTTGCCGCGCCGAGGTATTGATTCGGTTTTCCTATCAATGAGCAATAAAAACAAACTTAACAAATGAGCAAAATGCGCCGATGCTGGTTGCCCTCACCTTCAGACGGAGAACAACAACATGAACGAAGTGGTGATCGTCGCCGCGACCCGCACCGCCATCGGTAGCTTCCAGGGCGCACTGGCGGGCGTCCCGGCCGTCGACCTGGGGGCAGCCGTGATCAAGCGTCTATTGGAGCAGACGGGGCTGGAGCCGGCTCAGGTCGACGAGGTGATCATGGGCCAGGTGCTTACGGCCGGCGCCGGGCAAAACCCTGCACGTCAGGCAGCGATCAAGGCCGGCCTGCCGTTCAGCGTGCCTGCCCTGACCCTGAACAAGGTCTGCGGCTCCGGTCTCAAGGCACTGCACCTGGGCGCCCAGGCCATTCGCTGCGGCGACGCTGAGGTGGTGATCGCCGGCGGTCAGGAAAACATGAGTCTTGCCCCTTATGTAATGCCTTCTGCCCGCACCGGCCAGCGCATGGGCCATGGCCAGCTGATCGACAGCATGATCAGCGACGGCCTATGGGACGCGTTCAACGACTACCACATGGGCATCACGGCTGAAAATCTGGTGCAGGAGTACGCGCTGAGCCGTGAACAGCAGGACGCTTTCGCGGCCGAGTCGCAGCGCAAGGCGGTGGCAGCCATCGCCGCTGGCCGCTTCGAGGCCGAAATCACCCCGATCGTGCTGCCACAGAAAAAAGGCGAGCCCAAGGTCTTCGCCCAGGACGAACAGCCACGTTCGGACACCACGGCCCAATCCCTTGCCAAACTGCGCCCCGCCTTCAAGAAGGACGGCAGCGTGACGGCAGGCAATGCCTCCAGCCTCAATGATGGGGCTGCGGCAGTGCTGCTGATGAACGCTGCAAAGGCCCAGGCATTGGGCTTGCCCGTGCTGGCCAGGATCGCGGCCTATGCCAGCGCTGGGGTCGACCCCGCCGTGATGGGGATCGCCCCTGTCTCGGCGACTGAACGCTGCCTGGGCAAAGCAGGCTGGCAACTGGCCGACCTGGACCTGATCGAAGCCAACGAGGCGTTCGCGGCCCAGGCGCTGGCCGTTGGCAAGGCGCTGGCGTGGGATGCTTCGCGGGTCAACGTGAACGGTGGGGCGATTGCGTTGGGTCATCCCATCGGTGCATCCGGGTGCCGCGTGCTGGTCACCCTGCTGCACGAGATGATCAAGCGCGATGCCAAGAAAGGTCTGGCAACGCTGTGTATCGGGGGTGGGCAAGGCGTGGCCCTGGCGATCGAGCGCTGATCAACCGAGCCATGGGCACTTGGACGCCGCCGTGCACGCTTTAGCGGCGGCATCTGCCATGCACAATCAGGCGTTGGCTACCTGCAGGGCGTGGAACGCGGGTGGCGTGGCCTTGATCGGATCATTGAGCGCCTTGACCAGCCGGACCACTTCCTCACAGGCCTGCACGGCGACGCCCAGCGGGCTGTGCAGCAGTGAGCACGCCGTACCGATCCACAGTCGCTCCCCCAGACGCTCATTGGCTTCACACAGCCAGTGCCACTTGCTGTCCAGGGCATGCTGGGCATCGTTTTCTGCGTCGACCAGGCCCAACGACAGCACTTTGTAGGCAGGCAGGCGGTCCAGGGTGCTCGTCAGCTGCTCAGGGTCGCTCACCAGGTCGATGTGCAAGCCGTCCACCGGCAGGTGCGCGGCCAGGCCAAGGTTGCCCTGCAAGCCACCGGCCCACGTCGCGATCAGCTTTTTCAACGGGGCGCGCTGCAGGATGTTGTAAACCCGCTCGTAGGCGTTCTTCCAGTCCTGCGGCAGCGCCTGGGCAAGGATCGGCTCATCGATCTGCACCCACTGCACGCCTTGTTCGGCCAGGCGGTTGAGAACGGCGTCATAGTGCGGAAGCAGTTCGTCGACAGATTCCAGCGCCAGGCTGTGCCCGTCTTGCGCCGCGCTTTGCCACAAATAGGTCAGGGGGCCGACGAGAACAGGTTTGACGGTGTGGCCCAGCGCGCTGGCCTGGGCCACTTCCTGTAGCAGCTGGTCGGCAAGCTGGGTGAAATGCCGCGTCACAGGTGCATGTGGATCGCGCATTGCCCCGCCCTGCCAGTCCACATCGCCCACAGGCAACAGCTCGATACCGGCGTCTTTCTGCATCTGCCAATGACGTGCGCGAAGCGCATGGTCGTTGCCAGTGCGTGGAAAGCCCAGGTTATGCGCCAGTGCCATGTGTATGTCCCCAGTGTGCAGAAATGATGGGGGCATTTTCAGATCGATGAGCGTTTGAAACAAACTCAATAAATTTGAGATCAACTCAAGTTTCCCTCATGTTACTCGTGCTGGCGCACCCGCGACGCCTAGCCGTGTCTTGATCAGATCAATGCGCTGCGCAACCGGGCATGACCCATTCACGGGGCTGGCGCACAATGCCAGCCTGCCCACACTCGGTGTTCCGTCATGAGCGTGCTCAAAACTGCCCTGCAACAACAGCAATTCGCTTGCGTCATGGAGTTCGTTCCCAAGCCGTCAGCAGAGCGTTTTGCGGCGATGGACGCCATAATGGCCCGCAGGCAGCTGTGTGGCTGGCCGATGACACTCGCCATTGGCGACCGGGTGAGCAGCCCGCTGGACATGTCACCCCTGGATGCCTTGGCCTGTTTCGAGCATCCGGTACCAGCCCTGCCCCACTTTTCCGGCAAGGACCGGGAGCGCCATCACCTGCTCGCCCAGATGCGGCGCATGGATGCTGCGGGCCAGCACCAGTTGCTGATGCTGACAGGGGACCGCCTGCCAGGCCATACCCCAGGCAAGCGACCGGTGCGCTACCTGGAATCGGTGGCAGCATTGCAGATCGCCCGGCAAACCTATCCGCACTGGTGGCTGGGCGCAGCGCTCAACCCGTTCAAATACCGTGAAGAAGAAGGCGCCGCTCAGTACCTGAAGGCTGAAAAGAAACTGACAGCCGGTGCCGACTTTTTCATCCTGCAGCTAGGTTTCGATGCCGCCAAGCACCAGGAGGCCATGCACTGGATGCGCCGCCAACGCGCGCCTAAACCCATGCTGGCTTGTCTCATGAGCCTTACCCAAGGCCGTGCGGGCATGCTCGATCATGTCGCAGGTGTGACCGTCACCCCGTCGATGCGGCAAATGCTGGAAGCCGAGGCGGCGCAATCCAAGGCCTTTGCCCAGGCTCGCAGCATCGACCGCCTGGCCCTGCAGGTCATTGGGGTTAAGCTGATGGGCTACGCCGGCGTGCATCTGTCGGGCATCCATGAGCCCAGCCAGCTGCTTGCCTTGGAGGCACGCCTTGCGCACTGGCAGACGCAAGTGGCCACGCTGGAGCAATGGGCGCCTGCCTGGCAGGCTAGCTGGCAAATGCCTGGCCTACCGGCAGTGACGTTTCACCCACCGCAGGCGGCATGGCGCGAGGGAGAGTCGCGTGTCGTGGCTTCGTTTGCCCAGAAAGCCCGCTACCACGCCATGCATGGCATGCATGGCCTGTTATTCAGCCGTCGCAACCCGGTGAGTCAGTTGTTCGGGTGGGCGGTTCGCCAGCCGATGTGGACGACAGGCCTGGGCGCCCAGGTGCTGCACAGCGTGGAGCGGGCCGTGAAGCGACCACTGCTTGGCTGCGACACCTGCGGTCGTTGCCGCCTGGAAGACACCTTGTACACCTGCCCCGAGACCTGCCCCAAGGGCCTGGCGAACGGCCCCTGCGGCGGTACCACCTTGAACCGGTGCGAGTTTGGCGATCGTGAGTGCATCCACAGTGCCAAGTACCGCACGGCCAAGGCGGTGCGACAAACCGATGTGCTGGCCCAGCGCTTGATCCCTTGCGTGGAGCAGCACACCCGCCATCGAAGCTCCTGGCCGGGTTGGTTCGGTGGAAAGGCTCAGCCCGTCACTCGGCCGTCAGCGCCTCGAAGCCGGCGCGAATCGTAGCTTCGGGAAGATCATCGGCAATGAACACCATGACGCTCTCGCGCGGTTCGGCCTCAGCCCATTCAGCGTCCCAGTCGAACCCGTAGAGCTTGAGCACGCCCTGAAACACCAGCTTGCGGTCCTCGCCCGCGATATTGAGCACGCCCTTGTAACGCAACAGTTGCGTGCCATGGGTTTCCAACAGGCCATTCATGAAGTCGCTGAGGCGGTCGATGTCCAGCGCCTTGTCGGTGCGCAACACCAAGGTGGCGATACGGTCCGGGGTGGCGGGTTTGAGTACTGGACGCAGGGTGGGTTTGAGGTTGGCGCCCAGGTCCGGGTTGAGGTTGAAGCCGCGTACATCGAGCAGTGCACCCAAGTCGATGCGGCCTTGTTCGACCACATGCATGGCGGCCCGCCCATTGATGCGGGCCAGGCGCTCGCGCAAGGCTTGCACGGTGGCCGGTTCCACCAGGTCGGTCTTGCTCAGCAGCAGGCGATCGGCAAAGCCCACCTGGGCCTGGGCGATGGTCTGGGTCAGGTGGACGTCGGCGTGAGCGGCGTCGACCAGGGTGATGATGCCGTCCAGGATGTACCGCTCGCGCAGCTCTTCGTCGATGAAGAACGTTTGAGCCACAGGCGCGGGGTCGGCCAGCCCTGTGCACTCGATCACCAGCCGATCAAAGGCAATTTCGCCAGCATCGAGCCGCTCCAGCAGCAGGAACAGCGCACGGGTAAGGTCGCCATGGATGCTGCAGCACACACAGCCGTTGGCCAGGGTCATGACCTGCACCGGCTCGTCGCCGAGCAACTGGCTGTCGATGCCTGCTTCGCTGAACTCGTTTTCGATCACGGCCAGCCGCAGGCCGTGCTCGGCCTTGAGCATGTGCTTGAGCAGCGTGGTCTTGCCGGCACCGAGAAAGCCGGTCAGTACGGTTACGGGAATCGGGGTCTGCACGCAGAACATCTCCTGTTCGGAAAAAACACAGGCCCCACCGCGACAGGCCTGCGCTCATCGCCAGCGCCTGCCCCCAAGGGGAGCGGGCTTGTCGATGACCACAGGCTGCCGACGATGGGGCCGGTACAGCTTACCGCTTTGGGCTTAACAGCACTTTGGCCCGGACTTGCCACCATAACGCGCTTCCTGGCGCTCTCGGAAAAACGCTTCGTACGTCATGACCGGTTTGTCCGGATGCGTCTTGTTCATGTGTTCGACGTAATTGTCGTAGTCAGGCATGCCCACCATCAGGCGTGCAGCCTGCCCCAGGTATTTGCCCAGCCGACCCAGGTCATTGAACATCGCAGCAGTCCTCTCAAGCGTCAGGCAGAGCCTGGAACGGGGTTTCCTTGTCGGTCCGCTCCTTACGACCCCAGGCGGCGTAACCCACCTTGATCGCGAAGAACAGAATGCTGAATACCACCAGCAGGAACAGGATGGTCAGCCCGGCGTTGGTGTAGGCGTTGTAGATCACGTGCTGCATCTGCCCGATGTCCTTGGCCGGTGCCAGCACCTGCCCAGCGTCCAGTGCGGTGCTGTATTTCTTGGCCAAGGCCAGGAAGCCCACGGCCGGGTTGGGATCGAACAGCTTGATCAGGCCGGCCGCCGTGGTGCAGATCAGCAACCAGGTGGCTGGCAGCAGCGTGACCCAGATGTAGCGCTGGCGCTTCATCTTGATCAGCACCACGGTGCCCAGCATCAACGCAATACCGGCCAGCATCTGGTTGGAGATGCCGAACAGCGGCCACAGCGTGTTGATACCCCCGAGCGGGTCGATCACACCTTGGTAGAGCAAGTAGCCCCACATGGCCACGCAACCTGCGGTGGCCAGCAGGTTCGCGCCCCACGATTCGGTGCGCTTGAGCGCCGGCACGAAGCTGCCGAGCAAGTCTTGCAGCATGAAGCGCCCGGCACGGGTACCGGCGTCCACGGCGGTGAGGATGAACAAGGCCTCGAACAAAATGGCGAAGTGATACCAGAACGCCATGGTGTTCTCGCCAGGCAGCACTTGGTGAAGAATCTGCGCGATACCCACGGCCAATGTCGGCGCACCGCCGGCGCGGGCCAGAATGGTGTGCTCGCCGATGTCACGGGCAACCGCCTCAAGCTGCTCGGGCGTGATCAAGAAGCCCCAGCTGCTGACCGTCTGCGCCACCGAAACCGTGTCTGCACCGACCACGGCAGCCGGGCTGTTCATGGCGAAATACACGCCCGGCTCGATCACCGAGGCCGCGACCATGGCCATGATCGCCACGAACGATTCCATCAGCATGCCGCCGTAGCCGATGTAGCGGGCGTTGGTTTCGTTGTCCAGCAGCTTGGGCGTGGTGCCTGACGAGATCAGGGCATGGAACCCTGAGACCGCGCCACAGGCGATGGTGATGAACAGGAACGGGAACAGCGTGCCCTTCCAGACCGGGCCGGTGCCATCGGTGAACTGGGTCAGCGCTGGCATCTTGAGCTCAGGGGCGATGATCAGGATGCCGATGGCAAGGCCCACGATGGTGCCGATCTTGAGGAAGGTGGACAGGTAGTCACGCGGGGCCAACACCAGCCAGACCGGCAGCACGGCTGCGACGAAGCCGTAGCCCACCAGCATCCAAGTGATTTGAACACCGGTGAAGGTGAAGGCTGGGCCCCAAACCGGATCCGCGGCAATCTGGCCGCCCAGCCAGATGGAAGCCAGCAGCAGCACCACGCCGATGAGGGAAATCTCACCAATGCGGCCAGGGCGGATGTAGCGCATGTAGACGCCCATGAACATGGCGATCGGGATGGTCGCCATCACCGTGAACATGCCCCAGGGGCTCTCGGCCAGGGCCTTGACCACGATCAGCGCCAGCACCGCGAGGATGATGATCATGATCAGGAAACAGCCGAACAGGGCGATGGTGCCCGGAATGCGGCCCATCTCTTCGCGCACCATGTCGCCCAGCGAGCGGCCGTTGCGGCGTGTGGACAAGAACAGGACCATGAAGTCCTGGACGGCACCGGCCAGTACCACACCGGCAATCAGCCACAGGGTGCCGGGCAGATAGCCCATCTGCGCCGCCAGTACCGGGCCGACCAAGGGGCCTGCGCCAGCGATGGCCGCGAAGTGGTGGCCGAAGAGGATGTGCTTGTTGGTTGGAACATAGTCCAGACCGTCATTGTTGAGCACCGCAGGGGTGGCGCGGCGTGGATCGAGTTGCATCACTTTGGTGGCGATGAACAGACTGTAATAGCGGTAGGCGACCAGATAAATGGCCACTGCCGCGACCACGATCCACAAGGCATTGATCGCTTCGCCACGGCGCAGGGCGACGACACCCAGCGCGCAGGCTCCCAGGACTGCCAGCACCAGCCACGGGAGGTGGCGTAGCAGGCTGTTGTTATTGTTCATAGTTGGCTTCCAGCTGAGAGGTTGGAATGGATGGCCCTTTGAGTCTAGGGCCTGCCTGCCGGCTTTACCATCTCCATTTACGCCAGATGCCACAGGCCAGAACCCGCTCTAGTGCGGGGCTCATCCTCGGTTGCCAGCGCCCCTTCAACCTACAGCTGGGTTTGGCAACTGGCGCTCCTGGCAGAGATGTGGCGTGGTAATTCTATGGTTCATAACCTGCAACTGCCGGAGCGCGAAGGCTACCATGTACTACTTGGCCTCTGGAAAATTGCCTGAACCGATAAAGCTTCTCATCAGGCAGTGGGCCTGGACTTCTTCAAATAGCCTTGGGTGGCAAACAATGACGGACATATGGCTGGTCTATAGTCTGAGCATCAGATGAGGACTTGCCATGACCCTGCCACCTTCCGAACGCCGCCGCTTCCAACGTATCGATTTCGACGCACCTGCCGAACTTCGCCAAGGCGAGCAGCGCTGGCCTGCCAGGCTCATCGATCTATCCCTCAAAGGCCTGCTGATTGAGCGCCCGAGCGACTGGACCCCGGACCCTACCCAGAACTACGAAGCGGTCATCCAACTTGACGCCGATACCTGGGTGAAGATGCAAGTCGAACTGCGCCATGAAGAACCCACGCGGCTGGGCTTCGTTTGCCTGTACATCGACATCGACTCCATGAGCCACCTGCACCGTCTTGTGGAACTGAACATTGCCGACAGCACCGAAATGATGCGTGAGCTGCGTGAATTGATCGAATAACAGGATCTATTAGCTGGCTAACTGCTTGGCCTGTACCCCTTTCTTGTCCATCTAGACAGCTTCCTGCCTGCCTCAGGCACCGTTGTATACACCCTATTTTTACAAGCGCTTTGGGTTGGTATGCCTCCTGCAACAAGGTCGCATACGCCCCAAGGCTGCCCGTGACGGCGCTTGGATCAAAATATTGTATACAATTTGTGTAGTACCTGTAGGCAATAACTGACTACAGTAGCTCCACAACAATAAACAGAGAGCTTGCGCCATGACTACGTCCACAAGCACGTCTCCCGCCCAGCGGCCAGAGGACGAAAACCTTGGCCTGGGTGCCAACCTGGCCTACGGCCTGCAGCACGTGTTGACCATGTATGGGGGGATCGTTGCCGTACCCTTGATCCTGGGGCAGGCCGCAGGCCTCAATGGCGCAGAAATCGGCATGCTCATCGCCGCTTCGCTGTTTGCAGGTGGCTTGGCGACTTTGCTACAGACCCTGGGTCTGCCATTCTTCGGCTGCCAACTACCTTTGGTGCAAGGGGTGTCCTTCGCAGGGGTCGCCACCATGGGTGCCATCCTCAGCAGTGAGAGTGGGGGCGGGCTGCCGGGGGTGCTGGGCGCGGTGATGGCCGCCTCGCTGATAGGGCTGCTGATCACCCCGGTATTCTCACGCATCACCAAGTTCTTCCCACCGCTGGTCACCGGCATCGTGATCACCACCATCGGCCTGACGCTGATGCCGGTGGCCGCGCGCTGGGTGATGGGTGGCAACAGCGCCTCACCCGACTTCGGCAGCATGGCCAACATCGGTCTGGCCGCCCTCACTTTCGCCATCGTGCTGCTGTTGAGCAAACTGGGCAGCGCGACGATATCCCGGTTATCCATCCTGCTGGCGATGGTGGTCGGTACGCTCATCGCCTGGGCACTGGGCATGACCGACTTCAGCAAGGTTACCGAAGGCCCTGTTTTCGCCTTCCCGACGCCCTTCCACTTCGGCATGCCGGAGTTCCACATCGCGGCCATCCTGTCGATGTGCATCGTCATCATGGTGACGCTGGTGGAAACCTCGGCCGACATCCTGGCCGTGGGTGAGATCATCGGTACCAAGGTCGACTCCAAACGCTTGGGCAATGGCCTGCGTGCCGACATGGCCTCAAGCATCCTCGCACCGGTGTTTGGCTCGTTCACGCAAAGTGCATTCGCCCAGAACGTGGGCCTGGTCGCCGTGACTGGCGTGCGCAGCCGCTACGTGGTGGCCACCGGCGGTGTGATCCTGGTGGTATTGGGCCTGCTACCGATCATGGGGCGCATCATCGCCGCGGTGCCTACCCCCGTGCTGGGCGGCGCGGGCATCGTGTTGTTCGGCACGGTGGCAGCCAGCGGCATCCGCACCTTGTCCAAGGTCAGCTACCAGAACAACGTCAACCTGATCATCGTCGCCGCGTCCCTGGGCTTTGGCATGATCCCGATCGCCGCACCGGCCTTCTACCACCAGTTCCCCAACTGGTTCGAAACCATCTTCCACTCAGGCATCAGCTCGGCGGCGATCATGGCCATTGTGCTGAACCTGATCTTCAACCATTTCACGGCGGGCAACTCGGACCAGCAGTCGGTGTTCGCTGCCGGCTACGAACGCACCATCCGCTACTCGGACATCTCCGCACTGCGCGACGGTGACTATTTCAAGGATGGCAGGCTATTCGATGCCGAAGGGCATGAGGTACCGATGAAGGGCCAGGACGAGCACGGCAGTGAGCCGGTCAAGCGCGCGGCAGTCGCCGAGCACTGACCCATCACGTGGGAGTTGTACAGGGCCGATGCGCATCGTCGGCCCTTTTTTTCGCCTGTGGATTATTCGAACAAGGCGTCCAGCGCCTGCTCAAGGCGCGTCACGGCGATCACCTGCAACCCTGCAGGCGCCTCCTTGGGTGCATTGCCCTTGGGCACGATGGCGCGCTTGAAGCCGTGCTTGGCAGCTTCCTTTAGCCGCTCCTGGCCACTGGGCACAGGCCGCACCTCACCAGACAGGCCGATTTCCCCGAACACCAGCAGGCCATGGGCCAGCGGCCGATTGCGCAGGCTGGACATGACGGCGGCGAGCAACGCCAGGTCCGAAGCCGTTTCCAGCACTTTCACACCGCCCACCACGTTCAGGAACACATCCTGATCGTGGGTCGGGATGCCCCCGTGCCGGTGCAATACGGCCAGCAGCATCGCCAGGCGGTTCTGATCCAGGCCCAGGGTGACGCGGCGCGGGTTGGCCAGGTGGCTGTCATCGACCAGTGCCTGGACCTCGACCAGCATCGGCCGGGTTCCTTCCCAGGTGGCCATCACGACGCTGCCAGGGACTTCTTCCTGGGTGCGATTGAGAAAGATCGCCGAGGGGTTGGAGACTTCTTTCAAACCTCGGTCGGTCATGCCGAACACGCCCAGCTCATTGACCGCGCCGAAGCGGTTCTTCACCGCGCGCAAAAGCCGCAGGCGACCGTCGGATTCGCCCTCGAAATACAGCACGGTATCGACCATGTGCTCCAGTACCCGCGGGCCTGCCAGCGAGCCTTCCTTGGTCACGTGACCCACCAGGAAGATTGCCGTGCCACTTTGCTTGGCATAACGCACCAGCAGCGCCGTACTTTCACGCACCTGCGCCACCCCGCCGGGGGCGGACTGCAACTGTTCGGTGAAGATGGTCTGGATGGAGTCGATCACCATCACCCGTGGCTTTTCCTGACGGGCGGTGGCGATGATGGTCTCGATGCAGGTTTCGGTCATGACCTTGAGCTGGTCCTGGGGAAGGCCCAGACGCCTGGAGCGCATGGCCACCTGCTGCTGGGATTCCTCGCCGGTGACGTACAGCGCCGGCATGCCGACGGCGATGTTGCACAGGGTCTGCAGCAGGATCGTCGATTTGCCGATCCCAGGGTCGCCACCGATCAACACCACGGAGCCATCGACCAGGCCACCGCCCAGCACACGGTCAAGCTCGGTGCTGCTGGTGGTGAAGCGCGGGATCTCCTCGACGCTGACCTCAGCCAGGGTCTTGATCTGCGCCTGTTGCCCCGTCCAGCCGGCGCGGCCCGTGCTGGGTGCTGCGGCGCCGCCGCTTTCGATCATGGTTTCGACCAGCGTGTTCCAGGCGCCACACTCGCCACACTGGCCAGCCCATTTCGGAAAAGTCGCGCCGCACTCGGTGCAGCCATACAAGCGCTTGGCCTTGGCCATGGGTGGGTGCCTCCGGGCAAAACCTGCATGATACCCGAGGCTGACCGTGTCCCGGACGCCTTGGCATGCGACAAAACTATTCGGTGCGACGGAAGTCACTACCCCTGAATGCAGCGCATGAAGCGTTTAAGTGGCTTACACTGCGTTTACCTCTCCATTTGTTACAAAGGAATCGAAACATGGGCATGATCAGTGAGTTCAAGGCCTTCGCGGTCAAAGGCAATGTCGTCGACATGGCGGTAGGTATCATCATCGGCGCGGCCTTCGGCAAGATCGTCTCGTCCTTCGTCGGCGACGTGGTCATGCCACCGTTGGGCCTGCTGATCGGCGGCGTTGACTTCAGCGACCTGGCCATCACCTTGAAGGCAGCGCAAGGCGACATCCCGGCCGTGGTGCTGGCCTATGGCAAGTTCATCCAGACTGTGATCGATTTCGTGATCATCGCTTTTGCGATCTTCATGGGCGTCAAGGCCATCAACCGGCTCAAGCGCGAAGAGGCCGTGGCGCCAAGCGTACCGCCCGCGCCGTCCCCCGAGCAGACCCTGCTTACCGAGATTCGCGACCTGCTCAAGGCTCAGAACCGGCCCTGAAGTGCACCGTTACAGGCTGCAGGAAGCGGCAAAGCTCCATGCACCGCTGCGCCCCTGTAGCCTGTAGCGGCACGCCGGCTACCAGTACGTCTCGACGGCCACCTGGCCCGGCCGTTTGCTAAGGCTCAATTGCAGATCACGGGCCTTGAGCACCTTGCGCGTTTCATCGATCATTTCAGGGTTGCCGCACAGCATGATTCGCGAATGCTCCGGTGACAGCTCAAGCCCTGCCGCCCTTTCCAGCTCGCCGCTTTCGATCAAGGTGGTGATGCGCTGATTCAGGGCGCCTGGATGCCGCTCACGTGTCACGACCGGGATGAACTGCAACTTGCCGGCATGCTCGGCCAGGTACTCACGCTGCTCCAAGCCAGCGATCTCGTCCAGATAGGCCAACTCCTTGGCCTCACGCACCGAATACACCAGCTTGATGTTGTCGAAGCGTTCCCAGGCTTCGAAGTCCTGCAAAATCGACATGAACGGCGCGATGCCTGTACCCGTGGCCAGCAACCACAGGTCGCGTCCGTCGACAAAACGGTCGAGGGTTAGAAAGCCAAAGGCTTGCCGCTCCACCAATAGCGTATCGCCCTCGCCCAGTCGGCTAAGCTCACTGGTGAACTCACCGCCCGGCACTACGATTGAAAAGAAATCCAGGTATTCGTCGTGGGGTGCACTGACCATGGAATACGCGCGCCAGACCACACTGCCGTCAGCCTTGGTCACGCCCAGGCGAGCGAACTGACCGGAGCGAAAGCGAAAACCCGCATCACGGGTAACCCGCAGGCTGAAGAGGTTCGGCGTGAGCGGCTGAACCTCGAGCAAGGTCTGGCGGGTGAATTTTTCGTCGCTGGCGGTCATGTCGGGCTCCATGTCTTGAGTCCCTACAGTGTCGCGCAAAGCGCCCGCGATAAAAACCACTGGGTTTTTACGGCTTCGAAAGTTGTACAAAGACATGCAGAATTGCAGCACAGTTATAGCGAAAAAGACGGACACACCTATTTGAATCTATCTACACTGCCTTCGAACCCATACGGACTGGGCCGCGTCGCCCTTGGAGACTCACATGTTTCACTGGAACCCCGAGCACCTACACGCCCTGGTGAGTGAGCGTAATCCTCGGAAGCTGTTCGACATCGCGGTGCATCTGGTGCAGGACCTGGGTTTCGAGTATGTGGGACTTAAGCTGCGCATCCAGATTGCTACCCAGACACCACGGCATTACTTGTACAGCAATTACCCCAGGGCATGGATCGAGCGCTACCAGCGCGAAGAATTCTACAAGCAGGACGCAGCGGCCGCGCTCAGCCACAGCTCGACCAATCCTGTGGTATGGAGCGATGAGCTCTACCGCGAGGCACCGCATTTTCGCGAGGCAGCCTGCGAGCATGGCCTGCGTCATGGCTGGACCCAGTCCTTGCATGATCTGCAGCACAACGAAAGCCAGATGAGCGTGTCCAGGCCGCTGCGCACCGTCGAGACCGCCGAGCTGTTCGAAAAAGCCGGGGCCATCCAGTGGTTGTGCCATACCGTACATGCGGTGCTGAGCGCGCATCATCTCGATGCACTGTGCCCCTCCCAGCCCAAAATGAGCGAACGCGAGTTGGAAGTGCTGAAGTGGTCGGCGGCAGGCAAGACTGCTGCTGATGTCGCCTGCATCCTGTCACTGTCGCAGAGTACGGTGAACTTTCACATTCGCAGCGTGATTACCAAGACCAACGCCGCCAACAAAGCGGGCGCTGTCGCCATCGCCGCGTTGCGCGGCTGGATCTGATGCCGGGCCTGCGAGTCCTGCCAAAGCCCTGTAGAATCGCTCGACCAGGCCTGCAGCGAACGGTTGCGGGCAGCTTTGTACCCGAGCCAGATTGCCATGCCCCTGTTGACCACGCCCTTCGCCGAACTCGATCTGATCCGCCAGCCGGACCAGGCCAACGATCTCTTGCAGGCCTTTGACGCCGCCGATGAGTACCTGCTCGAACAATTGCATGCCCAGGCGTTGCCAGCCGGCAGCCGTGTGCTAGTGCTCAACGACAGTTTCGGGGCGCTGGCGGCAAGCCTTGCCAGGCACCTGCAGGTGACCAGCAGCGGCGACTCCTACCTTGCTCAACTCGCGCTGGCCAAGAACCTGGCACGTAACGGCCTGCCTGCAGACAGCGTTTCGTTCGTGCCTGCCTGTCACCCCTGGCAAGGCCCCTTCGATCGGGTAGTGGTCAGGGTGCCCAAGACGCTTGCCTTGCTCGAAGAGCAACTCATTCGGCTGCAAGGGCACCTGGCGCCGCAGGCGCAGGTGATTGCCGGGGCCATGATCAAGCACCTTCCCCGTGCTGCCGGCGACTTGCTGGAAAAGTATGTCGGCCCTGTGCAAGCCTCGCTGGCACGTAAAAAAGCCCGTCTGCTGAGCGCCACGGTGGATGCGCGCCCTGCCTTCACATCGCCCTACCCCAGCCGCTATCGCCTCGAATCGCCAGCGCTGGAGCTGCTCAACCATGCCAATGTCTTCTGTCGTGAAGGCCTGGACATTGGCACACGGGCATTTCTTCCGCATCTGCCGGATAACCTGGGCAACGCCCGGGTCGCGGACCTGGGTTGCGGCAATGGCGTGCTGGCCATCGCCAGCGCCCTGAAAAATCCAGACGCCCAGTACACCCTGGTGGACGAGTCGTACATGGCCGTGCAATCGGCACGGGAAAACTGGCAGCTTGCGCTGGGTGATCGGCCAGCCGAATTCCTGGCAGCAGACGGCCTGGCCGGCATCGAAAAACAGTCCTTGGATGTGGTGCTGTGCAATCCACCCTTCCACCAGCAGCAGGTGGTGGGTGACGTGCTGGCCTGGCGCATGTTCCAGCAGGCCCGCGAGGCGCTGGTGGTCGGCGGCGCCTTGTACATCGTGGGTAACCGCCACCTTGGCTATCACAGCAAGCTTGCCCGCCTGTTCCGGGGCGTGGAGCAGGTGGCGGCAACGCCCAAGTTCGTGGTGCTCAAGGCGCGCAAGTAACTGTCGACTGGGTGGAGCACCGTACGGCGCCTGGGTGAGCAGGCGCGTTCGGCGTACTACCGGCTGATGCCGGGGTTCAGTGGGCGGTCAAGCCGGCTGCGCTCATGAACAGGCGCATCAACCAAGCCGCCACACCCAGCGCGGCCACACTCAACGCCCAGATCAGCACCAGCCAGCCCAGGCGCTGCCACAACGGTTTCTTGCCTGCCACGTCCTGATCACGGGTCATGGTACAGCCTCCTAGTGATAGCCCTGGTCATGGGTGACCTTGCCGCGGAACACGTAGTAGCTCCAGAAGGTGTAACCCAGGATCAGCGGGAGAATGAACAGCGTTCCCACCAACATGAAGCCCTGGCTTTGCGGCGGCGCGGCAGCCTCCCAGATCGAGATCGACGGCGGGATGATATTGGGCCACAGGCTGATGCCCAAGCCGCTGTAACCCAAGAAAATCAGCCCCAGCGTCAGCAGGAATGGTGTGTAGTTCGCGCTGCGGGCTACTGCCTTGAACAGGTTGTAGAAGGTCAACAGCACCAGGATCGGCACCGGCATGAACCACACAAGGTTGGGCATGCTGAACCAGCGGTCGGCAATCTGCGGATAGGCGATTGGCGTCCACAGGCTGACGACACCCATTACGGCCAGCAACACGAGTGCCAGGGGCCGCCCCAGCTTGTGCATCTGCTCCTGAAGCGGCCCTTCGGTCTTCATGATCAGCCAGGTACACCCCAGCAGCGCGTAGGCCACAATCAGCCCCAGGCCGCAGAACATGCTGAAGGGTGTCAGCCAGTCCAGCGAGCCACCGGCGTAATGGCGGTCCACCACCTTGAAACCTTCGATGAAAGCGCCCAGCGCTACGCCCTGGAAGAACGTCGCCACCAGAGAACCCCAGATGAACGCCTTGTCCCACAGATGGCGGCCAGCATCGGTGGCCTTGAAGCGAAATTCGAAGGCCACGCCACGGAAGATCAGGCCAATCAGCATCAGGATCAGCGGCAGATAGAGCGCTTCGAGCACGACCGCGTAAGCCATCGGGAACGCGCCGAACAGCCCCGCGCCACCCAGCACGAGCCAGGTCTCGTTGCCATCCCAGACCGGTGCGACCGTGTTCATCATCACGTCCCGGTCACGCTCTTGTTTGACGAAGGGGAAGAGCATGCCGATGCCCAGGTCGAAACCGTCCATCACCACGTACATCATGACGCCGAAGATGATGATGACGGCCCAGATCAGTGGAAGATCGATACCCATGGCTCAGTTCCCCTTGCTCAGGTCTGCAGTGGTGGCATCGCTGCCTTCGTCGGCGGCGGACAATGGCCGCGCCGGCGTGCGTTTGCGGCCAGGACCGCCCGGACGCTGCTGATCGCCTTCGCCGGTATGCGGGCCCTTGCGCACTAGGCGCATCATGTAGGCGAACCCGGTGCCGAACAGGGCGAAGTACACCACCACGAACGCCACCAGGGTGAACCCCAGTTGGGCATAGCTGTGGTTGGAAACGCCGTCGGCTGTGCGCATCAGCCCGTAGACCACCCAGGGCTGGCGGCCGATTTCGGTGGTGAACCAGCCGGCGAGGATTGCCAGCAACCCGGAAGGCCCCATCCAGGTCACGAAGTGCAGGAACGGCCGCGAGGTGTACAGCTTGCCGCCCTTGCGCAATACAAGGCTCCACACGCCAGCGGCGATCATCAACATGCCCAGCGCCACCATGATGCGGAAGGACCAGAAGATGATGGTGGAGTTGGGCCGGTCTTCAGGCGGGAACTCCTTCAAGGCCGGCACCTGCTTGTCCAGGCTGTGGGTGAGGATGAGGCTACCGAGCACCGGGATCTCGATCTTGAACCGTGTCGTTTCAGCTTGCATGTCCGGGATGCCGAAGAGGATCAATGGAGTAGGCTCGCCGGGACGGTTCTCCCAATGCCCCTCGATAGCGGCGATCTTCGCCGGTTGATGCTTGAGGGTATTGAGGCCGTGGAAGTCGCCGATCACTGCCTGGATCGGCGCGACGATCAACGCCATCCACATGGCCATGGAGAGCATCTTACGCACTGAAGGGTTGTCGCGCCCCCGCAGCAGGTGCCAGGCGGCCGACGCGCCCACGAAGAAGGCGGTGGCGACGAACGCCGCCGTGGCCATGTGCATCAGGCGGAACGGGAACGAAGGGTTGAAAATGACAGCGAACCAGTCGACCGGGATCACGCGACCATCGATGATTTCGTGACCTTGCGGGGTATGCATCCAGCTGTTCGAGGCCAGGATCCAGAACGTGGAAACCAGCGTTCCGAGCGCCACCATGCAGGTAGCGAAGAAATGCAGGCCACGGCCCACGCGGTTCCAGCCAAAGAGCATCACTCCCAGGAAACCTGCTTCGAGGAAGAAGGCGGTCAGCACTTCGTAGGTCAACAAGGGCCCGGTGACCGAACCTGCAAACTCGGAGAAACGGCTCCAGTTGGTGCCGAACTGATAGGCCATGACCAGGCCCGAGACCACGCCCATGCCGAAGTTAACTGCGAAGATTTTCGACCAGAAGTGGTACAGGTCTCGATAGACCTGCCTGTCTGTCTTCAGCCACAGCCCTTCGAGCACCGCCAGGTAACTGGCCAGGCCGATGGTGATGGCAGGAAACAGGATATGGAAGGATACGGTAAACGCGAACTGGATCCGGGCAAGATCCAGTGCCTCCAGACCGAACATAGGTGCTACCTCATCAGATAATCCGGCGGTCGGGCACTCGGCCCTTTCGCCCACTGCCCCCACATAGTCGAGTACGGCGTGTTGGAATTGTTCTGTTCGATGTGCAGGGATTGCGGCCAAAGGCCGAAATCGTCGGGGATCGTTGCAAACGTAACGATTGATCCAGGTCAACGATATGAGTCAAGCATAGCCCCGAACAGGCCGGTGCGAGGTGTGGTTGTTTGCCGCGTGACTGGTTGCCCCACCCCCTGTTCAGCGGCACGGAAACTGTGTCGAACACGGTAAACAGCAACTATTTGTTACATACAGATGATAGGCTGCGGAGCTTCCTTTGCATCGAGGTCACAGGTGTCCGATGTCCGAGACTGAACCGCTGCTGTTGCGTCACCATCGCCCTTTTCTGGCGTTCTGGCTGGCACGGGTCTTCACCGCCAGCGGATTCCAGATGTTGACCGTGGCGATTGGCTGGCACCTGTATCAGCTGACCGGCAACGTGCTGGACTTGGGGCTTGTGGGGCTGGTGGAATTTGCACCCCGTGTGCTGTTCATGCTGCATACCGGCCATGTTGCCGACCGCTATGACCGGCGCAAGGTCGCCGCCCTGTGCCAATGCCTGCAAGGGCTGATCGCACTGGCCCTGGCGCTGGGCAGCGCCACGGACCAGGTCAGCCGCGAGTTGATTTTCGTGCTGGCGTTTCTGCTCGGCGCCACCCGTTCGTTCGAGATGCCGGCGACCCAGGCGCTGTTGCCCAACGTCGTGCCCGCGGGCCTGTTTCCACGGGCGGTCGCCGCTTCGGCCTCTGCGACTCAGTCGGCCACCATCGTGGCCCCCGCCGTGGGTGGGTTCCTGTATGCCTTCGGCAGCGGCTGGGTCTACGGCCCGACCGTGGTGCTGTATGCAATAGCCTGTGGGCTGACCCTGAGCCTGCACGCGCGAGGACAGGTCGTTCAACGCGGCCGTGCCACCGTCGAGTCGCTGCTGGCCGGCATTCGTTTCATTCGCAGCCGACCGGATATCCTGGGCGCCATCTCGCTGGACTTGTTCGCCGTGCTACTGGGCGGGGCCACGGCGCTGCTGCCGGTATTTGCCAAGGACATCCTGCTGACAGGCCCGCTGGGCCTTGGGCTGCTGCGTTCGGCGCCCGCGGTGGGCGCGTTGCTCATGTCGGTGTGGTTGGCGCGCTTTCCCTTCGAGCGCAAGGTGGGCCGAACCATGTTCACGGCAGTGGGCGTCTTTGGCGTGGCCACTGTTGCGTTCGGCCTGTCGACGTCCTTCTGGTTTTCCCTGGCGGTCCTGGTGGTGCTGGGCGCTGCCGACATGATCAGCATGGTCATTCGAGGCGCCTTCGTGCAGTTGCATACCCCGGATGAAATGCGCGGGCGCGTCAGCGCCGTCAACGGGCTGTTCATCGGTGCCTCCAATCAGCTCGGCGAATTCGAATCGGGGGTCACCGCGCACTGGTTTGGTACGGTCCCGGCCGTCGTCATGGGTGGGGTGGGGACCCTGGTGGTGACGGGGGTGTGGATAAAACTGTTCCCTACCTTGGCCAACCGGGACCGTTTGCACGAAGGCTGAAAATCCACCCCAGCGGTCCTGCACGCCAGGCGCACCGGGCGGGGCCGGCCTATTCCCAGACGGCCATAGGCCCCCGCCCGGCATGCTGGTATGATGCGCGGCTTTTTTTCTGCCCCATAGAAATCACGGCAGCCGGTACGGTCTGTGCTTTGCTGATGGGGTCGACATATTCATGGCGCCGGGGGCGCCTCGGGGAGCGGGCATGCTGGAAAGGCTGTTTCAACTAAAAGCACACAACACCAATGTGCGCACCGAGATACTGGCGGGCGTCACCACCTTCCTGGCCATGGCCTACATTCTCTTCGTCAACCCGAGCATCCTCGGCGAGACGGGCATGGACAAGGGTGCGCTGTTCGTCGCCACCTGCCTGGCGGCGGCCATTGGCTCGACCACCATGGGCCTGATCGCCAACTACCCGATCGCCTTGGCGCCGGGCATGGGCCTGAACGCGTTCTTCACCTACACCGTGGTGCTGCACATGGGGCACACCTGGCAGGTGGCCCTGGGCGCGGTATTCCTGTCGGCGGTGATGTTCTTCCTGCTGTCGATCTTCCGGATCCGGGAATGGATCGTGAACAGCATTCCCCTGCCCCTGCGCTCGGCCATTGCGGCGGGTATCGGGTTGTTCCTGGCGTTGATCGCGCTGCACAACGCGGGCATCGTTGTGGATAACCCTGCGACTTTGGTTGGCCTGGGTGACCTGCGCCAGCCGGCACCGATCCTGGCCACCCTGGGCTTCTTCCTGATCGTAGGCCTGGAAGCGCTGAAGGTGCGCGGCGCCGTGTTGATCGGCATCCTGGCCGTGACCGTGGCCGCCATTGCCATGGGCGTGACGCCATTCGGGGGCATCGTGTCCATGCCGCCTTCGCTGGCGCCGACCTTCCTGCAGCTGGACATCGCCGGGGCGCTGGATGTGGGCTTGGTGAGCGTC
This sequence comes from Pseudomonas sp. SGAir0191, assembly GCF_002812565.2. NCBI lineage: Bacteria > Pseudomonadati > Pseudomonadota > Gammaproteobacteria > Pseudomonadales > Pseudomonadaceae > Pseudomonas > Pseudomonas sp. SGAir0191. Next base: position 908,437 of record NZ_CP025035.2, on the reverse strand, counting down.
ATCTTCGCTTTCCTGTTCGTCGACCTGTTCGACAACTCCGGTACCCTGATTGGCGTAGCCAAGCGCGCCGGGCTGATGGGCAAGGACGGCCACATGCCGAAGATGGGCCGTGCCCTGATTGCCGACAGCACCGCCGCCATGGCCGGCTCGCTGCTGGGCACCTCGACCACCACCAGCTACATCGAGTCCGCGGCTGGCGTGAGCGCCGGGGGCCGTACGGGCCTTACGGCCATCGTGGTCGCCGTGCTGTTCCTGCTGGCCCTGTTCTTCGCGCCGCTGGCCGGCAGCGTACCGGCATTCGCCACTGCGCCGGCGTTGCTGTTCGTTGCCGTGCTGATGGCCTCGGGCCTGGCGGAAATCAACTGGGACGATGTCACCGAAGCCGCCCCGGTGGTGGTCACCGCGCTGGCCATGCCGCTGACCTATTCGATTGCCAACGGCATTGCCTTCGGCTTCATCGCCTGGACCGCCGTGAAGCTTATTTCCGGGCGTCGCCATGACCTGAACGCGGCCCTGGTGATTCTTTCCATCCTGTTCGTCATCAAATTGGGTTGGTTCAACGCATGAGTGCTGCATTCGACCCTAGCGCCTACGACGCGCAACTGCAGGATAAGGCCGCCCGCCTGCGTGCGCTGCTGGCCCCCTTTGGTGCGCCAGAGCCTGCCGTGTTCGACTCGCCGCGCGCGCACTATCGTCTGCGTGCGGAGTTCCGCCTGTGGCGCGAGGACGGCCAGCGCCACTATGCGATGTTCGCCCCTGGCGAGAAGCACAAGGCTATCCTGATCGACGATTTTCCGATTGCCAGCGAGCGCATCAACGACCTGATGCCGCGCCTGAAGGCGGCCTGGCAGGCCAGCGAGGCATTGAGCAATCGACTGTTCCAGGTGGAATTCCTCACCACCCTGGCCGGTGATGCGATGGTCACCCTGTGCTACCACCGCCCGCTGGACGAAGCGTGGGAAGTGGCTGCGCGGCAACTGGCTGAAGACCTGGGGGTGAGCCTTGTCGGCCGCTCCAAGGGCAAGCGCCTGGTCATCGGCCGTGACTATGCGGTTGAAAAGCTCGACGTGGCCGGCCGTGTGTTCAGCTATCGCCAGCCTGAAGGTGCATTCACCCAGCCTAACGGCGCCGTGAACCAAAAGATGCTGAGCTGGGCCTTCGAGGCCATTGGCGAGCGCGATGACGACCTGCTCGAGCTGTACTGCGGCAACGGCAACTTCACCTTGCCGCTGGCCACCCGGGTGCGCCAGGTGCTGGCCACGGAGATCAGCAAGACCTCGGTCAATGCTGCACTGAGCAACCTGGCCGAAAACGCTGTGGATAACGTGCGGCTGGTGCGCTTGTCGGCTGAAGAGCTGACCCAGGCGCTGAACGAGGTGCGCCCGTTCCGCCGCCTGGAAGGCATCGATCTGAAAAGCTACGCATTCGGCACGGTCTTCGTCGATCCGCCGCGCGCCGGCATGGACCCGGACACCTGCGAGCTGACCCGGCGCTTCGAGCGGATCCTGTACATTTCGTGCAACCCGGAAACACTCGCGGCGAACATTGCCCAGCTCCACGATACCCACCGGATCGAGCGTTGCGCGTTGTTCGATCAGTTCCCCTACACCCACCACATGGAAAGCGGTGTGCTGCTGGTGCGGCGCTGAGCCTGGATCCTGTGCAGGTCGGGGCCGATGAAATTGAATTCAGCCGCCCCGGCAATCTCCAATGCGCTAGACAGCTGCCGGTGCTCTGACACCTGAGGCTGTGTTGAACTAATATTTGTCTTCTTGTTTCACGCTCTGGAGAGCACTCATGGAATGGCGAAAAGGCCGGCGTAGCGACAATGTGGTCGATGCACGGGGCGCAGGTGGCGGTGGCATGCGTTTTGGCGGTGGCAAAGGGCTGGGGCTTGGCGCCATCTTGCTGATTGTCGGGATCGGCTGGCTGACGGGCCAGGATCCCTTGCAGATCCTCGGTCAACTGACTGGCCAGATGCAGCAGCAAGCGCCTGCCGTGACCGATGGCAAGGCGCCACCGGCCAATGACCAGCAGGCCGAATTCGTCGCCTCCGTATTGGGCGACACCGAAGACACCTGGCAAGCCCTGTTCGCCCAGTCCGGCAAACAGTACAGGGACCCCAAGCTGGTGCTGTTCAGTGGTCAGGTGAATTCTGCCTGCGGCTTTGCCACGGCGGCGGTAGGGCCGTTCTACTGCCCGGCGGATCAGCAGGTGTACCTGGACATGTCGTTCTTCCGGGAAATGGAAACACGCTTCTCGGCTGCCGGCGACTTCGCCCAGGCGTACGTGATCGCCCATGAAATCGGCCACCACGTGCAGACCCTGCTTGGCGTCTCGGCCAAGGTGGATGCGGCAAGACGCAGCGGCCAGCGCATGGAAGGCAGCAATGGCCTGCTGGTACGCCAGGAACTGCAAGCTGACTGTTTTGCTGGCGTGTGGGCCTACCAGGCACAAAAACGCCTGAACTGGTTGGAACCTGGCGATGTGGAGGAAGCGCTCAATGCCGCCAACGCCATCGGTGACGATCGACTGCAGCAGCAGGGCCAAGGGCGCGTGGTGCCGGACTCGTTCACCCACGGCACCTCGGCGCAACGCGTGCGCTGGTTCAAGGCCGGGTTCGCTCAAGGCGACGTTGACAGCTGCGACACCTTCAGCGCGCGTAATCTTTGAAGGTGCTCAACGTTGCGCCCTGATTGATTCGACCATTACACCACCTGTGGTCGCTGAAACGCGCCGTATCGCCCCTTACGGCTGAAAAAGCGTTTCAGCTTCCTGGCCAACGGCCGATAACTCCAGCACGATTGAGCGGGCATCCAGAATAACAACGCCTTGCTATCGGAGATCAAGAGAGCGAAAACAACTTCTGGAGTGCGTGCATGAACAGCTGGTTTGCCAATATCAGCGTCAACCTCAAACTCGGCCTGGGCTTCGGCCTGGTGCTGATCCTGACCGGCCTGCTGGCTCTGGTGGGCTGGACGAGCCTGGGCGGTCTCATTGACCGCAGCAACTGGATGAGCGACATCGGCCAGTTGAACAAGGACCTTACCGACCTGCGTATTGCCCGCCTGCAATACATGATCGCCAACGGCGATGACGCCGCTGCTGCCAACACCTTGGCCAAACTCGACACCTTCAGCAAGCAGCAGGCTTACCTGGAAAACACGTTCAAGAGCCCTGAAAACGTCAAGTTGCTGGGCGAACTGGGCGACATCATCAGCGCCTACAAGGTGTCGCTGTCCAAGATGCGCCAGGGCTACGACGCCAGCCGTGCCGCCCGCGCCGCCATGACCCGCGCCGGTAGCGAGGCTGACCAAGCCATGGAGGCATTGAGCCAGGAAGTCATGGCTCGCCCAGAGGCCGACAGCGTGCGCCTTGCGCAGTACCAGCTGATCAGCAAGGCCCGCCAGCAGCTGATGCAGGTGCGCATTGATGTGCGCGGCTACATCGCCGACAACACGGCAGACAATGAACAGGCGGCTCTGCGCCAGCTCGATGCGGCGCTCGCGGTGGTCGATAGCCTCAAGCGTGAACTGTCCGGCCCAAGCGAGCGAGTGCAACAGCTCGAGCGCGCAGTTACCGATTACCGTGAAGCTACGCGTCAATTCCGCGATGCCGTGGCCACCATTACCGGTGCTCGCGCCGAGATGACGGTCCAGGGCGCGGACATCGTCAAGCACAGCGATGCGCTGTACAAGATCCAGCTGGAGCGTCGCGACGTCGAAAGCAGCCAGGCGCGCACCTTGCAGACCATCGCCACCCTGCTGGCGTTGCTGGTGGGCATCGTGGCCGCTGTCCTGATCACTCGGCAGATCACCCGGCCATTGCAGGACACCTTGGCCGCGGTTGAGAAAATCGCCAGCGGCGACCTGACCCAGCAGTTGCATGTCACCCGCCGCGACGAGCTGGGGGTGCTGCAGCAAGGCATTGCCCGCATGGGCACGACCCTGCGCGAGCTGATCGGCGGCATTCGCGATGGCGTAACCCAGATCGCCAGCGCTGCCGAGGAGCTGTCGGCCGTGACAGAACAGACCAGTGCCGGTGCCAACAGCCAGAAAGTCGAAACCGATCAAGTGGCTACGGCGATGCACGAGATGGCCGCCACGGTTCAGGAAGTGGCGCGCAATGCCGAGCAGGCTTCGCAGGCGGCCACAGGTGCCGATGGCGAAGCACGGGCCGGGGATCGGGTGGTGGGCGAGGCAATCAGCCAGATCGAGCGCCTGGCGCAGGACATGCACCGCTCCACCGAGGCCATGACCGCGTTGCAGCAGGAAAGCCAGAAGATCGGCAGCGTCATGGACGTGATCAAGTCGGTGGCCGAGCAGACCAACCTGCTGGCCCTCAACGCGGCCATCGAGGCGGCGCGTGCGGGTGAAGCCGGGCGCGGTTTTGCCGTGGTGGCAGACGAAGTGCGCGGGCTGGCTCAGCGTACGCAGAAGTCGACCGAGGAAATCGAGGAGCTGATCGCCAGCCTGCAGCATGGCACCCAGCAGGTGGCCAATGCCATGCAGGGCAGCCGCGCCTTGACCGACAGCAGCGTCGAACTGGCGCGCAAGGCGGGTGAGTCGCTGGAGAACATCACAGGCACCGTGTCGAGCATCCAGTCGATGAACCAGCAGATTGCCGCTGCGGCCGAGCAGCAGAGCGCGGTGGCCGAAGAGATCAGCCGCAGCATCCTGAATGTGCGCGATGTGTCGGAGCAGACGGCCTCGGCCAGCGACGAGACGGCGGCGTCGAGCGTTGAGCTGGCGCGGCTTGGGGGTGAGTTGCAGATGCTGGTCAGCCGGTTCCGGGTTTGACCTGAAGCAGAGGGTTGGACGGTGGGCCGTAGCAGAGGCGCCGTAGCAGTTTGTGCAGCCTGTCGTGGAGCTGGTTACCTGGGGCCGCTTTGCGGCCCATCGCGGCCGGTCCGGCGCCCCGGCAAGGCCGCTCCCACAGGTTTTGCGTATCCAGAGGCTACCCGAATCCTGTGGGAGCGGCCTTGTGCCGCGATAGGCCGCACAGCGGCCTCAGCTTTTGTTGCGGTCCCCAGCCATTGGCTGAATGCCAGCACTCCGGCGCGCCAGCGAGCGGCGCGCCATCAGCCCTTTCACTTCACTACCATCCCTACCCCACGACCACGCGGGTCGGACGCGGTCTCAAGCGTCTTTCCATTGACCCGAATGGCCTGGATGTCGCCCATCTCCCAGCCTTGGTCCTCCAACACATAACCCATCTTGTTCAGATCAGCGGCCACCTGCCCGGTCAGCGGCGCATAGCTGTCGAAATAGATCGTGTCCTTGGGCAGCAACTGGTGGTGCACCCGCTGCGCAGCCACTGCCTTGTCCAGCGGCATGCCGTAGTCGTACAGGTTGTTCATCACCTGGAAAATCGAGGTGAAAATACGCGACCCACCCGGCGTGCCGATCACCAGCTCCACCTTGCCGTCACGGGTCATGAGGCTGGGGCTCATGGAAGACAGCATGCGCTTGCCAGGCTCGATGGCATTGGCATCGCCACCGATTACGCCGAACGCATTGGCAGCACCTGGCTTGGCGCTGAAGTCGTCCATCTCGTCATTGAGCAGGAACCCGGCCCCTTTGACCACCACGCCACTGCCATAATCGAGGTTGAGCGTGTAGGTGTTGCTGACTGCATTGCCGGCCTTGTCGACGATGGAGAAATGCGTGGTCTGGTGCGGCTCCAGCCCTGGCTTGACCTGATCGGTGGCGGAAATGGCCTTGGGATTGACCTGCGCTGCGCGCTTAGCCAGGTAATCCTTGGCCACCAACTGGTCCACGGGCACTTTTGTAAAAGCCGGGTCGCCAAGGTAGTCGGCCCGATCGGCGAAGACGCGCTTTTCAATCTCGGCCAACAGGTGAATGTACTGCGCAGAGTTATGCGCCACACCCTTGAAATCGGCGGCACGGTCCTCCTTGATGCCCAGCAGCTGGGCCAGGGCGACGCCACCGGAACTGGGCGGGGGCGCGGTGTACACCACATTGCCGCGCCAGCTGACGGCCATTGGCTCACGCCAAACGGCTTTGTAGTCCTTCAGGTCCTGCTTGGTGATCAGCCCCTTGTCGGCCTGCATCTGCGCCACCAGCAGGTCGGCGGTCTTGCCCTGGTAGAACTCGCTCACGCCCTTGTCGGCGATGCGCTCGAGGGTCTGGGCCATCTCGGGTTGTTTGAACAGCTCACCGACCTTCATGCTGCCGAAGTAGTCGTTGAAGTTGGTGGCGGTCTTGAACATGCCCTGGGCATCGTTGCGGTACTGATACTGCTTGTCCGCGACCTTGAAGCCGTTTTTGGCGTAGCCGATGGCCGGTGTCAGCAGCTCGCTCCATGGCAGCTTGCCGAACTTGCGATGGGCCTCCCACAAGCCCATCACCGTGCCTGGTACGCCCGCAGCACGGGCCCCCACCAGGCTCAGGTTCTCGATCACTTCGCCCTTGTCATCCAGGTACATGTTGCGCGTGGCCGCCTTGGGCGCCACTTCGCGGTAGTCGAGGAAATAGGGCTTGCCGTCCACGAACAACGTCATGAAACCACCACCGCCAATGTTGCCGGCCTCGGGGTAAGTGACTGCCAGCGTGAATGCGGTGGCTACCGCGGCATCGACCGCGTTGCCGCCTTTTTTCAGGATATCGGCGGCTACCTGGGCGCCGTACTGATCAGGCGCGGCGACAGCCCCGCCCTCCAGGGCAACGGCGTACACCGATGAGCTGCCCAACAGCGCGGCTGCCAGAGCCAAGTACTGGAAAGGGACGCTACGCATGACACATTCCTTGGGTGTTGTTCTTGTGGGACCGTCAGTAAGACCCAAGCGTCAGGCCTGTGCAATCTCACCGTCGAGAACGCGCCGCCCCTAGGCAGCAGATGTCGCGTTCAGGCAACTGAACAGGCGTAGATCGCCAACTTGCGCTGGATGAAATCCAGGAAGCATTGAATGCGCAGGGCCAGTTGGGTATTGCGGTAGTACACCGCATGGATGGGCTGACGGTGGCCGTTATTGGCCTGGGGCAGCACGACCTGAAGACGGCCGCTGCGAATGTCTTCGTGGGTCATGAAGTGCGACAGGCTGACGATGCCCTCCCCGGCCAGCGCCAGCTGGCGCAGCGTCTCGCCGCTGGACGCGACCAGCGTGGGCCGAATGGTCCAGTGCTCGCCCTGAGCATGGCGCAGAGGCCATTGGTTCAGCGTCTCGGGTTGGCTGAAGCCAAGCAGGCAGTGATCGGCCAGATCCTCGACCCGCTGCGGTGTGCCGTGACGCGCCAGATAAGCCGGGCTGGCGAGTACCTGCACCGGGCTGCAACCCAGGTTGCGCGCGTGCAGGCTGGAATCGGCCAGCTCGCCGATGCGAATGGCCACGTCGGTACTGTGCTCAAGCAGGTCGATGATCAGGTCATCGGTGTTGAGCGCCAACTCGATGCCGGGGTACTGCTGCCGGAACTCGCCTATCCAGGGCACGATGGCGTGAAGCATGAATGGCGTGGCCGCGTTGACCCGCAGGCGACCGGTGGGCGTCTGCCGGTTCATCGCCAGGCGCTCTTCCAGCTCGTCCATCTGCCGCAGCACCTGCCTTGCCTGTTCGAGAAAGAACCGTCCTTCCTCGGTCAGGTCCATGCGCCGGGTGGTGCGGTTGACCAGCGTGGTGCCCAGCTTGGCCTCCAGGCGCGCCAGGGTTCGGCTGACTGCCGAGGGCGTCTGGCCCATCTGCGCGGCCGCTGCAGAGATCGACCCACCGTCGATGACGGCGACGAACACCTGGAGTTCTTCGGATCGGGTTTTCACATCAAGGCCTGTGGATAGAGTTGCCTGGGTCTAGATAGCCGCTTGCGCGAGGGAAGTCCAGCGATGCCCACAAGGCAGAGGCCTACTGAGCCTTGCCAAACACGTGGTCCAGGTGCGCTTGATAGGCCGCTAACGCGGCCGGGACATCCGGGCGCTTCATGACGTCGGTGGCCAGGAAGGTCGGCAAGCCGCTCATGCCCAGGAACTGCTGCGCCTTGTGGAAAGGGAAGTACACCGCATCCACACCTTTGCCCTCGAAGAAGTCGTCAGCCTCGTCGAACGCTTGCTGCGGAGCATTCCACGTGAGCGACAGCATGTACTGCTTGCCTTGAATGAGCCCGCCACTGCCGTATTTTTGCGTGTGATCCGAGCGAGTACGACCATCACTGGCATACAAGCTGCCATGCCCGGCAGTGAAGACCTCATCGAGGTACTTCTTGACGGTCCAGGGCGCGCCCATCCACCAGCCTGGCATCTGATAGATCACCACGTCAGCCCAGAGGAATTTCTCCACCTCCTCCTGCACATCATAGCCCCCGTCGATGAAGGTCTGACGTACGTCGAAACCTGCACGGTCAAGGTGCGCCAGTGCGGCCTCGTGCAGGGTGGTATTGAGCTGCCCGGCGGAATGGGCAAACTGTTTGCCGCCGTTGAGTAGCAGGATATTTTTCATAGGGGCCTCCCGGACCTGGACACTGATTGCAGGCAAGCAGGTTAAAGTCAGGCCCGGTTGGGAAACAGCCAATCAACGGCAAAATACATTTGCCTCAAGCTCACGAATCGATAGGGATTATTGCTTTAATCTTTAACACTCCCGAAGCAGGAGAACGTCATGAACGAGCAGTACGCCTTCATTCTCAAAGCCAAGACACGCCCGGAAATGGCAGAAGCCTTCGAGCAACTGTTCCGGCCCTATGTCGAGCCCAGCCGCCGCGAACCTGGCTGTATCGAATACCACATGCTGCGCGATCAGCAGGACCCGAGCCTGTTCGTGTTCTTCGAAGTCTGGGCGAACAAGGCGGCACTGGATGTGCACTCGGCCCTGCCGCACATGGCCGCTTTTTTCGACCGGCGCATGGATTACCTGGAGCGCGACTTCGAAATCCAACGGGTCGACATGCTCAGCGGCTCATCCGCTAACCGTTGATCAGCAAATGCACGCCTAGCAGCATCAGGCCCACGAAAAAGCAGCGGCGAAACACCTGAGCGCTGACGCGCCGACGCAGCCACTGGCCCGCCTGCATGCCAAGCAGGGCGGGCACCACCATCAGTAAAGAGGCACCCAGCGTCGGGCCGCCGAGCACACCCTGCCCGGCAAGGCCGAAGGCCAGCGCCAGGGTGGACACCGTAAATGCCAGCCCAAGGGCCTGAATCATCTCGTCACGGTTAAGCCCAAGGCTTTGCAGGTAAGGCACTGCCGGCATCACGAACACGCCTGTGACCGCACTGATCACACCGGTAGCCAGGCCGCAGACAGGACCTAGCCACCCTTCCCGTTTCCGCGCAACGCGCAAGGCCGGCCCAGCCAGCCCGTAAATGGCATAGAGCATCAGTGCGCCCCCCAGTGCATGCGCGGCCCAGGGGCCACTGCTGATGCCCAGCCACATACTGCCCAGCAAGGTGCCGATGAAAATCATGGCCAGCATCGGGCCCAGCCTGCGCAGCAACGCCTGCAAATGCCCCCCTACCGCCAGTTGCCAGAGGTTGGTCACCGTGGAGGGGACGATCAGCAACGCAGCAGCCTGCGCAGGTGGCATAGCCAGGCCCAGCAGCCCCATGGCAACGGTTGGCAGGCCGAGCCCGATCACGCCTTTGACGGCACCTGCCACAAGAAAGGTGGCAAATACCAGCGCAGTCAACACTGGGCCAAGGTCTTGGTAAAACGCTGTGAAGGTCATCATGTGCCCATCATGGCGAATGCATGACGTGCTGAACATCTGTCATATTCGTGGTCAGCCTATTGCCCAGACAGAGCCTCATGCATTTTGACCTCGTTGACCTGACGCTTTTCCGGCACACCGTTGAGTGCGGGAATATCACCGCCGGCGCTGGGCGCAGCCACCTTTCGCTACCGGCAGCCAGCGCCCGGATTCGTGCCATGGAAGCGTCCCTGGGCGTTGCACTCTTGCTGCGCAATCGCCGGGGTGTCTGCCCCACGCCTGCGGGGCAGGCCTTGCTGCAACATGCCCGGCTCATCGCGCAACAGGTCGAGCGCTTGCAATTCGACCTGGGTCAGTACGCGCAGGGGCATCAGGGCCAGGTGCGCTTGCTGTGCAACACCGCGGCCCTGACCCAATACCTGCCCGAACTGCTGGCGGCCTACCTGGCCGAGAACCCTGGGATGAGCGTGGATGTGCAGGAGCACCCGAGCCTGCGCATCGTGCAGGCCATCACCCAGGGCATGGCCGACCTGGGTATCATCTCCAGCGCAGCCCCTAGCGAGCATCTACAGACACGACCCTTTCGTGACGATCCGTTGGTACTGGTGACGCCGAATGATCACCCGCTCGCCAACCTTCCCACGCCGCGCTTCGTCGACAGCCTGGCCCATGGTCATGTCGGTCTCGGGCCGGCCAGTGCCCTGGCCCTTTACCTGGAGGAGCAGGCGCTGCGTGCAGGCCAGCGCATGCGCGTCAGGGTCCGTGCCGAGGGCTTGGAGGGCGTGTTGCGCATGGTCGCAGGCGGTGCCGGCGTCGGCGTCGTACCCCTGGCGGCGGTGCAGCGCTGGCAAGGGGTGTTGCCGCTGCGGGCCATGGCACTGCAGGAACCCTGGGCTAACCGGAGGTTGCTGTTGTGCGCGCGGGACTTCGCGGCCCTGCCAGGCTATGCAGCGGCATTGGTGGGGGTATTCACCGAGCGGACCTGAAACTTCTTGCAGCGCAGTCATGTCAGTGGCAAGAGCGCCGGTACCTGCGGCTTTACCGGCCACCAGGACTGCACCAGAATGCGCGACAACGCCCCACCAAAAAGGACTTGCCAGTGGCATCGATCTACCAGCTCAAACCCCGTTTCCAGGCCCTGCTGCGGCCTCTGGTGCAGCGCCTGTATGACCGGGGCATCACGGCCAACCAAGTCACGCTCGCCGCTGCCGTCATCTCCGTTGCGCTAGGGTTGTTGCTAGCGGCCCTGCCTCACCTCCACGGTTTGTTCATTCTGGTGCCAATATGGATGCTGCTGCGCATGGCACTCAATGCCATCGACGGTATGCTGGCGCGCGAATTTGGCCAGCAATCCACCCTTGGCGCCTATCTGAACGAGCTGTGCGACGTGATCGCCGATGCCGCCTTGTACCTGCCGTTCGCGCTCTTGGTGGGCGTGTGGCCGGCGCTGGTGGTGATGGTGGTGCTGCTGGCGACGATCAGCGAATACGCGGGCGTAATGGGCCCTTTGGCAGGTGCCTCGCGCCGCTACGACGGGCCCATGGGCAAGAGCGACCGCGCTTTCGCCTTCGGCGTACTGGGTACCGGTGTCGCCCTGGGTTTGCTTGACGGCACCTGGATCAATGGTTTGCTGCTTGTGGTCCTGGCGCTCTGCCTCTATACCCTCTACAACCGGGTGCGTCGCGGGCTGGCTGAAACCCGCTGAGTCTTCGCCCGTCGCATAAGGATATCGACCATGCGCCAAGCGCAAAGCCTGCATTTTTCCACCCATGACGGTGTCGAGCTGCACTACCGTCACTGGGCTGCCACGCGCAATGAACATCAGCCGCGTCGGGCAGTGGTGATGTTCCACCGCGGCCATGAACACGGCGGGCGAATGGCCCACCTGGCCGATGAGCTGGACATGCCGGGCTATGACTTTTTTGCCTGGGATGCCCGCGGCCACGGCCTGTCGCCCGGCGCACGCGGGGACAGCCCAGGCTTTGCGACCAGCGTGCGCGATGTGCAGACGTTCATCGAGCACATTCAGGCCCGCCACGGGCTGGCCGAACAGGACCTGGTGGTGCTGGCGCAGAGTGTCGGCGCGGTGCTGGTGGCCGCCTGGGCGCATGATTACGCACCCAAGGTACGTTGCCTGGTGCTGGCGTCTCCGGCGTTCAAGGTCAAGCTGTATGTACCTTTTGCACGCCCTGGCCTGAAGCTGCTCAAGGCCGTGCGCGGCAATTTCTTCGTCAACAGCTACGTCAAGCCACAACTGCTGACCCATGACCCGGAACGGGTCATGTCGTACAAGGCAGACCCGCTGATCAGCCGGCCCATTTCGGTGACCATGCTGCTAGGCCTGTTTGATGCCGCCGACCGAGTGGTGGCCGACGCCCAGGCGATTCAGCTACCCACGCAACTGCTGGTCTCCGGTGCAGACCTGGTGGTCGAGCGCGCACCTCAGCAGCGCTTCTTCGACCGTCTGGGCAGTGCGCGCAAGGAGATGCACGTGCTGCCGGGGTTCTTCCACGACACCCTGGGCGAGCGCGAGCGGGCACACGCCTTACGCCGTATCGAGCGATTCGTCGAGCACTGCTTCGCCTGCCCGGTCGAACGGCGTTCGCTGCTCGATGCGGACAAGACCGGCGCCAGTTGCGCCGAGGCCGAGAGCCTGGCCGCGCCCTTGCCCCGCCACTCGCTGCGCGGGCTTTACTGGCGCGCCACCCGTGCCGGGCTGCGCTTGGGCAGCAAGGTAGCGGACGGCGTGCGGCTTGGCTTCGACACGGGTTTCGATTCGGGCAGCACACTGGATTATGTGTACCGCAACCAGCCTGCGGGCAAAGGCGGGCTGGGCCGTCTGGTCGACCAGAACTACCTCAATGCCATCGGTTGGCGTGGCATTCGTCAGCGCAAGGTGCATGTCGAAGCGCTGCTGCGCCTGGCCATGGATCGTCTGCGCGATGCCGGTCGCCCAGTGCACATCGTGGATATCGCAGCCGGCCATGGTCGCTACATTCTCGAAGCCCTGCAACAGGTCGATCAGCGCCCTGAGTCAATCCTGCTGCGCGACTACAGCCCGCTCAACGTGCAACAAGGCGCCGCACTGATCCAGGAAAAGGGCCTGGGTGACATTGCACGTTTCGTTCAGGGCGATGCCTTCGACCGCCATAGCCTGGCGACGCTGGAACAGCCTCCGACGCTGGCAGTGGTGTCAGGCCTGTACGAACTGTTCGCCAGCAACACCCTGGTGAGCCATTCACTGGCTGGCCTGGCCCAGACGATGGAGGATGGCAGTTACCTGGTCTACACCGGTCAACCGTGGCATCCGCAACTGGAGATGATTGCGCGCGCCTTGACCAGCCACCGGGGTGGCCAGGCTTGGGTGATGCGTCGCCGCAGCCAGGCAGAAATGGACCAGCTGGTTGAAGCAGCGGGCTTTCGCAAGGTGACCCAACGCATCGACGAGTGGGGGATTTTCAGTGTCAGCCTCGCTCAACGGGTGCGCTGAGTGGACCTTGTGTTGGTCGCCAGCCTGTTGCGCCGGGGCCGGCAACTGGCAGGGCTCTCGGACGGCATGACCCTGCTGGCGCTCGGGTTCGGCCTGGTGCCGTTGCTTGGCGCGGCGCTGTCGCCCTGGTCGGTTGTGCCGTGCCTGCTGCTCGTTGGCCTGGGCATGCTGCACAAGTACTGGGCCATTCGCGTTGCGCTCGATGCCGAGCTGTTCGCGCACCTGGCCCAAAGCCAGGACCTGGCGGCAGACACCCAGGCGCTGGACCGCGCGTTGTTCGACCATGGGCTCAAGCCGCAGCCGACCGATGCGCGTACCTGGCCGCTGCGCAGCCGGGCTGCGCTCGGCCTGCTGCGTCGCCAGGCCCTGTGCCTTGGCCTGCAACTCACGGTGGCCTTGGCTACCCTGCTGATACTGTCTATCAAAGGATGATGAACGCTCCATGCTCGCCAACCTGACCGCCTACCTGATCACTTCGGCCGCACGCCTGATTACCGGGGCGCGAGCCCTCTGGCTGGGGTGCACGCCCCTTCCGGTGCAGCGCCTGTACTTTGCCAACCACAGCAGCCACGGCGATTTTGTCCTGCTGTGGGCATCGCTGCCCCAGACGCTGCGGCGTCGCACTCGGCCGGTAGCTGGCGCCGACTACTGGGCCAAGCCGGGTATTCGCGATTTTCTCATCCGCAAGGTGTTCAATGGCGTGCTGATCCAGCGACAACGCGACGAAGGCCAGGGTCACCCCTTGCAACCGGTGCTCGATGCCGTGGCCCAGGGCGATTCGCTGATCTTCTTTCCCGAAGGCACACGCAACCTCAGCGATGAGCCCTTGTTGCCGTTGCGAAGTGGCCTGTATCACCTGGCGGCGGCCCACCCACAGGTCGAGCTGGTGCCGGTGTGGATCGCCAACCTCAATCGTGTGATGCCCAAGGGACGCGCCTTGCCGTTACCGTTGCTGTGCACCCTGAGTTTCGGCGAACCCTTGCACCTGCAGGCCGACGAAAGCAAGCAAGCCTTTCTGGAGCGGGCTGGCCAGGCCCTGCTCGATCTAGCCCCCAAGGACGTTTGACATGCACGACAATACCTTCGCGCTGTTCGCCGGCATCGGCGCCCTGCTGCTGCTCGCCAGTGTGATCGGCCGTGTCCTGAAATGGCGCGCAGGCCCCGGGCCCCATGCGGTGATCGACAACCTCAACGCCCGCATCAATGCCTGGTGGGTCATGGTGCTGGTGATCGGCATCGCCTTCGTCTTCGGCAAATACGGCGTGATCGTGTTGTTCTACGGCGTGTCGTTCTACGCCTTGCGCGAATTCATGACCCTCACCCCCACCCGGCGCAGTGACTACCCCGCCCTGGCAGCGGCGTTCTATATTGCGCTGCCCGTCCAGTACGTGCTGATCGCCATGGACTGGTATGGCCTGTTCAGCATCTTCATTCCGGTCTACCTGTTCCTGTTGCTGCCGATCCTGGCAAGCCTGGGGGGCGACACCACGCGCTTTCTGGAGCGGGCTTCCAAGGTGCAGTGGGGCTTGATGATCGCGGTGTACTGCGTGTCGGCGGTACCGGCGCTGATGACCCTGGAGATTCCCGGTTTTGAAGGGCGCAACCTGCTGCTTATCGCCTGGCTGATCGTGGTGGTGCAGCTCAGTGATGTGCTGCAGTACGTGTGCGGCAAGCTGTTCGGCAAGCGCAAGGTGGCGCCAAACCTCTCGCCCTCCAAAACCCTCGAGGGCCTGGTGGGCGGCGTGGCACTGGCCACGCTGATCGGCGCGCTGCTGTGCTGGATCACGCCGTTCAGCTTCTGGCAGGCTGCCCTGATGGCCCTGGCAGTCAATGCCATGGGCTTCTTTGGTGGGCTGGTGATGTCGGCGATCAAGCGCGACCGTGGCGTGAAGGACTGGGGGCACATGATCGAAGGCCATGGCGGCATGCTCGACCGCATCGACTCGGTCTGCTTCGCTGCACCGGTGTTTTTCCACTTCGTGCGTTACTGGTGGGCTTGAAGCGGCGCCAAGGCCTGGTAGCGAACTAGCCTGTAGCCTGAGCTGAATCTGCATGAACAGCGCGACCAGGCACCTGGACGTCGACTTCAGGCAACTGCACGGGCGCTTCAACACCTATGGTGACGGGTCATTCAACCAGTCACAGGAGTTGTGCCATGTCCGATTTCATCACCGTGCTGCGTGAAACCTGCCCCACCCCGGTCGTGGACGCTACCAAGTGGAAACGTATCGGCGGCGACCCGCACACCGTGAACCTGAACGCCTACCTGTCAGCCGACGGCAGCAAGATCATGGGCACCTGGATCTGCACCCCAGGCAAGTTCGAAGTCAACTATGACAAGTGGGAATACTGCCACTTTCTCGATGGCTACTGCATCGTCACCCCGGAAGGCGAGGAACCGAAGCACCTCAAGGCAGGTGACGTGTTCGTGATCGAGCCAGGAATGAAGGGCACCTGGGAGGTGGTCGAGACGGTGCGCAAGTACTTCGTCTTCGCCTGATTCGCAGGCGCAGGGGGCGCAATGAGCCGCCCCCTGCACGTTCATGACGTGCCCCCTTTGCTCACTGTGGCTTGCGGTAGGCCTCGATGATGGCCGAGAAGTCCTTGCCTCCCTCCCCGCGCAGGCTCATGGCCTGGTACAGCTGTTGCGCAACGGCGCCAAGGATCACAGGCTGGCGGGCCTGACGCGCAGCTTCGGTGGCCAGCCCCAGGTCCTTGAGCATCAACTCGGCGCCGAAGCCGCCGGTGTAGCCACGCGAGGACGGCGCCGTGTCGATCACGCCAGGCCAGGGATTATAGGTGTCGGAGCTCCAGCAGCGTCCGGTGGAGCTGTTGATGATGCCTGCCAGCACCTGGGTTTCGATACCCAAGGCATGGCCCAGCGCCATGGCCTCGGACACACCGATCATCGAAATGCCCAGCAGCAGGTTGTTGCAGATCTTGGCGATCTGCCCCGTCCCCACTTCGCCGCAGTGCACGATGTTGCGGCCCATGTGTTCGAGCACCGGCTTGAGCGCTGCGAACAGTGCGTCGCTGGCCCCGACCATGAACGTCAGCGTACCGGCCGCCGCCCCACCCGTGCCCCCTGAGACCGGTGCATCGCCCATGTCCACGCCCTTGGCGGCCGCCGCCTTGGACACCTCGCGGGCGGTTTGCGGGTCGATGGTGCTGCAATCGACGGTAGGCGTGCCAGCTCGGATCCCGGCCAATACCCCATCGTCATCGAGGTAGACGCTGCGCACGTGCGCGGCGGCCGGCAACATGGTGATCACCAGGTCGCTTTCGGCCACCGCCTCGCGTGGTGAGGCGCTGGCCTGCCCACCCAGGGCGCCGAGTTCTGCCAGTACCTCCTTGTTCAGGTCGAACAGGGCAAGGTGGTGACCGGCCTTGATCAGGTTGCGGGCCATGGGGGCGCCCATGTTGCCCAAGCCAATGAATGCGATACGCATGTCGTGCTCCTTAGCGCAGGCTGATGGTGGTGTTCACGCCGTCGTTGATACTGTCGTCATCGAACCAGCGGGCGGTAACCGTCTTGGTCTGGGTGTAGAACTGCACCACCTGCTTGCCGTACGGCCCCAGGTCTCCCAGCTTGGAGCCGCGCGAGCCGGTGAAGCTGAAGAACGGTACGGGCACCGGGATCGGGATGTTGATGCCCACCTGCCCAACGTCGATCTCGCTCTGGAACTTGCGCGCCGCCGCGCCGCTCTGGGTGAACAGACCGGTCCCGTTGCCGAACGGGTTGGCGTTGACCAGTGCGATGGCCTCGTCGAGGGTATCAACCTCGAGCGTGACCAGCACCGGCCCGAAGATTTCCTGGGTATAGACCTGCATGTCGGTGGTCACGCCCGAAAACAAGGTAGGGCCGACGAAGTTGCCTTGCTCATAGCCCGGCACCTTGACGTCGCGGCCATCGAGCTCCAACGTGGCGCCTTCTCGGATGCCGCTCTCGATCAGGCTCAGTACACGCTCCTTGGCCCGCTTGGACACCACCGGCCCCACATCGGTACCCGGCTCGCAGCCAGCGTTGACGCTGAGCTTGCTCGCCGCCTGCTTGATGTCCGGCAGCCATTCGCGGGCCTTGCCCACCAGCACCGCGACCGAGGTGGCCATGCAGCGCTGGCCCGCGGCACCAAAGGCCGCCCCTACAAGGGCATTCACGGTCTGCGTACGGTTGGCGTCCGGCAGCACCACGGCATGGTTCTTGGCGCCCATCATCGACTGCACGCGCTTGCCATGCTGGCTGGCCAGGTTGTAGACATGGGTACCCACTTCGGTCGAGCCGACGAAGGAAATCGCCTTGATGTCCTGGTGCGTGCACAGGGCATCGACCACGGCCTTGCCCCCATGGACGACGTTGAGCACACCGGCAGGCACCCCGGCCTCCACGGCTAGTTCGACCAGCAACAGCGTGGACAACGGGTCCTGCTCGGAGGGCTTGAGCACGAACGTATTGCCACAGACGATGGCCATGGGGAACATCCACAGCGGGATCATCGCGGGGAAGTTGAACGGTGTGATGCCGGCGCACACCCCGATCGGCTGGCGCAAGGTGTAGGTATCGACACCGCCTGCCACGTTTTCGGCGAATTCGCCCATTTGCAGGGTGCCGATGGAAGCCGCGTGCTCAACCACTTCCAGGCCACGGAAGATATCGCCCTCGGCGTCGGCCAGTGTTTTACCCTGCTCGGCGCTCAGCACCTGGGCAATGCGCTTGCTGTGCTCACGAATCAGCGCCTGGAGCTTGAGCATGATGCGCATGCGCGCGCCAATCGGCGTATGGCGCCAGGTCAAGAAGGCGCGCTGGGCCGCTGCCACGGCGGCGTCCACCTCCTCGGTGGTGGCGAACGGAACACGCGCCAGCACGGCCTGGGTGGCCGGGTTGACGATATCGCGCCACTCGCTCGTTCGGGACTCCACCCATTGGCCATCGATCAGCAGCTTGGCCTGCTCGACCTTGGTCTGGTCAGGGGACTGGGGTGCGTTCATCTGCGTTCT
Organism: Pseudomonas sp. SGAir0191; assembly: GCF_002812565.2. Lineage (NCBI taxonomy): Bacteria > Pseudomonadati > Pseudomonadota > Gammaproteobacteria > Pseudomonadales > Pseudomonadaceae > Pseudomonas > Pseudomonas sp. SGAir0191. The sequence goes on along the minus strand of NZ_CP025035.2, from coordinate 890,299 downwards.
CCTTGGAATTATTGTCAGGACGAGATCGCCAGCGCCGTCGCTAACGCGGGGTGGCGTGAGAGGGCATGTTTCGAGTATAGATGTGCAAACATCCTACAAGAACGCATAAAAATTCCGGATCATCATGCAAAAAGACCTCACATCCCTGAGTGCGCTCAACTGGGACGACTTGAAGTTCTTTCTTGAAGTAGCCCGCACCCGCAAGGCCAGCAGCGCGGCCAAACGCCTGAGCGTGGACTACACCACCGTCTCGCGGCGCATCACTTCGCTGGAGGGCGCGCTTGGCACCTTGTTGTTCGAAAAATCGCGCACCAGCGGTTTTGTGCTGACGGCAGAAGGCCAACGCCTGCTCGGTTATGCCGAGGCCATCGAGAGTACGCTGCACATGGCGTGCGAGCAGGTATCAGGCTCCGGGGTGGCGCTGTCGGGGCATGTGCGCATGGGCTGCACCGAAGGCTTCGGCAGCTTCTTCATCACCCCGCAGCTGAGCCACTTCGTCGATGCATACCCGGCGATTTCAGTGGATATCCTGCCGCTGCCGCACTTCATCAGCCTGTCCAAGCGCGAGGCAGACATCGTCATCGCCCTGGAACGCCCGGAACACGGGCCCTATGTATGCTGCAAGCTGTGCAACTACCGGCTGCGCCTGTACGCCACCCAGGCCTACCTGGACAGCCACGCGTCGATCCAGGCCGTTGCCGACCTGGCCGGGCATCCCTTCATCAGCTATGTCGACGACCTGGCTTTCAGCTCCGAGCTGCTGTACCTGGCCAACCTGATCCCGGGGGCCACGGCCCACCTGCGCAGCACCAGCGTGATTGCCCAGTACACCGCAGCGCTTCAAGGTCGGGGGCTGGCCATTCTGCCGTGTTTTCTGGCCGCGCAGGACCCGCGGCTGGTGACGGTGCTGCCCGATCAGGTGGAGGTGACGCGGCAATTCTGGATGTATTGCCGCGAAGACCTGCGCAAACTCAAGCGCATCACCTTGTTGTGGGACTACATCCGCGAGGTGACCGAAGCCAATGCCCCACTGATGATGGGGCAGGATACGGTGATGCGCTTCGCCAAGGCCTGCACTCAGCCCTGACGGCGCTCGCCCTCACACCTGCTCGAGCATCAACCCCGAGATACGTCGAACCTTGCGCTCCACGGCTTCCTCGAAGATGCCCTGGCGAGGTTCGACCAGGCTGAAGCAGTGCTTGGCACGGGTGATGCCGGTGTAGATCAGCTCCTTGGTCAGCACCGGATTGAGTGCGTCGGGCAGGACCAGTGCGGTATGGCCGAATTCCGAGCCCTGGGATTTGTGCACGGTCATGGCGAACACGGTTTCCACCTCGTTCAAGCGGCTGGGCAGTACAAAGCGTACGCCACCCTTGCCATCGTTGCGGGGAAAGGCCACGCGCAGCAATGGCTTGCCCTGTTCGTCCGGCAGGCACAGGGCGATGCCGATGTCGCCGTTCATCAAACCCAGCCCATAGTCGTTGCGCGTGACCAACACCGGGCGGCCCTCGTACCAAGGCTGCTGGCTGTCGATCAGGCGGGCGTTGTGCAGCACCCGCGCCACGCGCTCGTTCAACCCTTCAACGCCCCAGGCGCCGCGGCGCACGGCGCACAACAGCTGGAAATCCTCGAAACTGTGCAAGACCTTGGCAGCCCAGCGCTCCCACGCAGGGTCGTCAAAGGGAGTGTCCAGCGCCGGACGCTGGCTGCCCAGTGTACGCAGGTAGCTGCGATAGCCCTGGGGGCCTTCTGCGCCACGGTCCAGGCCGTCGAGCAGCAGGCGATCGAAGGCGCGGTCATGCTCCTGTTTCAGGGCCAGGCTGTGGACGTCGGGCGGCGGCATGGCCAGCAGGTTGCGCGCCGCATGGCTTTGCTGGCGGTTGACCAACCGGGCGAGCTGGCCGATGCCGCTGCCTTCGCCGAAGCGCCGGGAAAAGCGCAGCATGACCACTTGCTGAGCCAGTGGGTGGCGCTGTTCATCACCTGGCTCAAGACCGCTTTCAGACAGCGATTGCCCGCCAATATGCTCCAGCCATGCTTGGGTCGCTGGGGAGTAGCGGCCCTGCTCGGCATCCCGGCACAAGTCACCCAGCACCGCACCGGCCTCCACCGAGGCCAGCTGGTCCTTGTCACCCAGCAGCACCAGCCGTGCCTTTGGCGGCATGGCATCGAGCAGGTTGGCCATCATCTCCAGGTCGATCATCGAGGCTTCATCGACCACCAGTACGTCCAGGGGCAGCGGGTTGGCGGCATTGTGACGGAAATGTCGCGAGCCTGGACGGCTGCCGAGCAGGCGGTGCACGGTACTGACTTCAGTGGGGATATGACCACGCACGGCGCTGCTGACCTGCAGACGCTCGACTTGCTGGCCAATGGATTCGGTCAGGCGAGCAGCGGCCTTGCCCGTGGGCGCCGCCAGGCGGATGCGCAACGGCCTGCCCGCTTCCACTGCCGGGGCCTGGAGCAAGGCAAGCAGGCGTACCACGGTGGTGGTCTTGCCGGTGCCAGGCCCACCGGTGATGATGCTGAACCCGGCGCGCGTGGCCAGGGCGCAGGCAAGCTTCTGCCAGTCCACCTGCCCTGCGAGGCTGCCGCCCTCGAACAGGGCGTCCAGACGCGCCGCCAGGTCTGGGGGTACGGCATCGGCCTGGGTCAGGCGTTGGCGCAAGGTGCTGTCGATACGCCGTTCATAACTCCAGTAGCGGCGCAGGTAGAGGCGTTCGCCGCTAAGGACCAAAGGCCGTGTGTGCTGCCCGGGCGCATCGGCGGCTGCCACCAGCGGGCTTGCGGCAATGCGCTGGCGCCAGGCGTCCAGGTCAAGGCCGGCCAGCAGTTGGGAGGGCAACAGCAGCGGGCCGGTCAATGCATCACCCTCAGGCGGTAACGAGAGCGCGAAGTCAGGTTCGGCCAAGGTCTGCTGCAAGTCCAGGCAGACGTGCCCATGCCCCAGTTGATGGCTGGCAAGGGCGGCGGCCAACAGCAACAGCGGGTCACTGCCCGGCGCAAGCGTCTCCAGAAATGACACGAAAGCACGGTCCAGCGCCCGCAACCAACCGCGTTCGACCCAGCGATCGAGCAGTTGCAACAGGTCACTGCTGCGGTGCTGAGGGGCCAGGGCCAGCAGATGCTCGGCTTGCAGAGGGGTGGGCAGCAGGTCGAGGAGGCTTCGGCTCATGGGGTGTCTCCGGCGAACAAATCATGCTGAACAGGCGCGTGCTCGCCGCGAAACAACGCATCGAGGGTTTCGATCAACTCGCGTGGGGGCTTGGCGTGATAAATGCCATGCCCGCTGCTGTTGGCCCCTCGCAGGAAAATGAAAAGGGCCCCGCCGACATGAAGGTCATAGTCATAGTCCGGCAGGCGGGCGCGCAGCTGTCGATGCAGGGCCAACAGGTACAGCACGTACTGCAGGTCGTAACGATGCTCGAGAATGGCTCGCTGCATCGCGGCAGGGTCATATGCCTGGATGTCCGGGCCCAGCCAGTTGGATTTGTAATCGGTCACGTAGTAGCGCCCCTCCAGCTCGAACGCCAAGTCGATGAAGCCCTTGAACATGCCGTTGAGCAACGTCGGCTGCGCGGCTGGACGCAGTAGCCCTGGATGGGTGTAGTGGGCCACCAGGCGGTCGAGCTGCTGGGCATCGACCTGGTGACTGGCAAACCAGAACTCCATCTCGACCTGATAGTGGGTGAGCTGGCTGAGGGTCACGGTCAGGCCGTTTTGCGCCACTGGCATCGGTGTGTCGAGCAGGCCTGTGAGCCACTGGGTCAGCGTCGGTATCCAGCCCTCCCAGCCGCGCCGGTTACAGCGCTGGCCCACGGTGCGGGCCAGCGCTTGCGGGTTGTCGCGCACTTGGGCAAAGCCTTCGCGCCCGGCCCACTCCAGCAAACCGTGGAGGAACGTGCCGGGGTTGGGACCGCGCGGGAAACGGTGGATGTCTCCGCTATCGGCCGGGACCTCGCGCAGAACCTGGGTATCGACGCGCTCATCATCGAGCAGTTGTTGCGCCAGGGAACTGTCGACGCCCAGCGCCTGTTCGCCGATCCGCAGGGCGCTGTAAGAGGCGATCCACCACTGTTCGGCCGCCGCGCGGCGGGGCATACGGGCTGGAACCAGCTGATGCTGCAACTGCGGTGTCTGGTAGGCTGCCCGGTCCGCCTCCGGAAGCCCTGGGCAGGTAATGTGCGCGCTGGTATCGGCCAGTGCTTGCAACCAGTCTGCCAGTTGCTTGGAGTCGGCAAGCTCAGTGCCGCCGCCCAGCAGGTAGCCGAGCGCCGAGCGATGCAGGTTCGAGCGCTTGTGATTCCCGCGCTTGAGGTCGGCCACCCCCAGCCAGCAGGCGTGCTGGGCACGGGTAAGCGCCACATACAAAAGGCGCAAGTCTTCGGCCAAACGTTCGTCATCGGCGCGCTCGATCTGCGTGGCGTCCGGCGTCAGGGTCAAGTGCGCATTGCCTTGGCTGTCATGCCAGGCGAGCGGCAGACGGCTACCGTCCACCGGTTTGCTGGAGCAGATGAACGGGAGATACACCAAGGGGTATTCCAGGCCCTTGGACTTGTGGATGGTCACCACCTTGACCAGTTGCTCGTCACTCTCCAGGCGCAGGATCTGCTCCTCGCCAGCCTGGCCTGAACTGGCCAGATGATCGGCCAGATGCCGGATCAGCGCCTGTTCACCGTCCAGCTCGCCTGCGGCCTGCTGGAGCAACTCGGCCAGGTGCAAGAGGTTGGTGAGCACTCGCTCGCCGTCCGTGCGGCGAATGAGCGTTCGCGGCAGTTCGAAGTCATGCAGCAACTGGCGCAGCATGGGCAGTACGCCCTGGCGCTGCCACGTGTCGCGGTAGGCGCGAAACCGCATCACCCAGCTTTCCCACACCCGTTCGTCCTGGTTCAGGCGATCAAGCGCCGACAGCGACAGGTCGAGCGTCAAGCTGGCCAACGCCGCCTTGAGCAGACGCTCGGAGTCCGGCTCTGCGCAGGCTTTGAGCCAGGCCAGCAGGTCATGGGCTTCCTGGGCGGCGAACACCGAGTCCTTGTCGGAGAGGTAGACGCTGCGCATACCTCGGGCAGCGAGCTCCGTGCGGATGCGTTGCGCCTCGTGGCCATCGCGCACCAGGATGGCGATGTCCGAAGGCAGGCACGGGCGCAATTGGCCATTGGCGTGCGCAAAGCCTGCCGCGCCGCGTTGACTGGCGTTAAGCAGGCCCACGATGTGGCTCGCGCAACTGGCGGCCATCTGCTGCCGGTAAACGCCCACCGAAACCGGCTCGTCGCTGGGTAGTTGCCAGCACTGAAGTGGGACGCAGGGTTGCCCTTGAAGCATCAGTTGCTCGCTGCGGCCCTGGGCGCGCACGGCAACGAAGGGCAGAGGGTTATCGTGCGCCTCCCGAAAGAGGAAGGCGCCACGCCCGCCGGGACGCGCCTCGGCTTGCTGGAACACCTGGTTGACCGCCGCGACCATGCCTTCGCTGGAGCGGTAGTTGGTGTCCAGGCTGTGCAAGCGCCCTTGGGTCGCGCGCCGGGCAGCGAGGTAGGTGTAGATATCGGCACCGCGGAAGGCGTAGATCGCCTGCTTGGGGTCGCCGATCATGAACAGGCCGGTGTCGCCGTGGTTCTCGCCGATGCGGTAGATGCGTTCGAAGATGCCGTACTGGACCGGATCGGTGTCCTGGAATTCATCGATCATCGCCACCGGGAACTGCTCGCGGATCAATCCGGCCAGACGCTCGCCTGCCTCGCTGTGCAGTGCCTGCTGCAACCGCAGGAGCATGTCATCAAAGCCCATTTCCGCGCGGCGCCGCTTCTCCACTTCGAACTGCGCCGAAACCCAACTGGCGGCATGTTCGAGCAGCGCTGCATCCGGACTGGCCAGGCCCTGCAGGTCCTGTTGCAGGGTTTGCATGGCATCGAATGCAGGGTGCGCTGGCGGCTCGCCGACTTTCCAGGCCTCGGCCAGGCCCGCAGGGGTCAAACGGGTGAAGCCTGTGCCCAGGTCAAGTTCTACGCACTGCTCGTCGTTGCACCACAGGCACAACTTGTCGAACCAGGGTTCGAAATAGCGGGCCTGCATCTTCCTGCCATCCACGTGCTTGGCGGCCACGGCGTCGCGACAGAGCTGTCGCAGCTCCGGTGCCCAGGCAGCCCAGGGCCTCTTGAGCCGGGCCAACTGCTCATCGCGGGCCTGCAACGCCTCAAGGATCAATGTCTCGGGCTCAGGCCCTTGGTGGGCGGCACGCACCCTGCCAAACAACGGGCGAATGCGGGGCAAGAGCGCGGCAGGGCTGACCCAGTGCCTACGTACCCACGCCAGGGCCTGGCTTTGCATGCCGTAGCAGAAACGCCGCCAGTAATCGCGCACCACCTGCCCCAGCAGTTCACTGTGGTCGGTTTCAAGGGTCTGGGTGAACAGGCTACCGCTGTCGAATGCGTGCTCACGCAGCATGCGCTGGCACCAGCCATGAATGGTCGATACGGCGGCCTCGTCCATCCACTGCACAGCCGTTTCCAGCCGGGCGGCGCTGCTTGGCCAAGCGTGCTCTGGATAATCGTCACGCAGTTGCGCCAGCAGCGGGTCGACGGCTTCGAGTTCACCGCGGAAAAACCGCGCCGCCTCGGCCAGCCGAGTCCGGATACGCTCGCGCAACTCCTTGGTGGCAGCGTCGGTGAACGTGACCACCAGAATCTGCGGCGGCAGCAGCTCTCGTTCGAAACCCCGCTCGCCACCATGGCCGAGGATAAGGCGCAGGTACAAGGCCGAAATGGTGAATGTCTTGCCGGTTCCCGCGCTGGCCTCGATCAGCTGACTGCCATGCAAGGGGAAATTCAGTGCCAATGGCCGAGCCTGGGTCATGCGTTTTTCTCCGGGTTGCCCAGGGTTTGCCAGGGGGCGTCGAACAGGGGACGGTACAAGGCCTCGCACCATCCCTCGAAGGTTTCGTCGGCCGTGAGCGCGGCGAAATCGCGGAACTGCCGGGCCAGGGCAACGCTTTCACCGCGCTCGCCGGCACCCGTGCGTTCATCGCCTTCGTAAGCACGGGCAGCGGCAGCCATGGCTTTGTCCGGCTCGTCCTGGGCGAGCCAGGCGAATGCCGTCTTAGGCGCCACTGGCAGCGGTGCACACATGCCCGCCTGGCGTGCCACCAGCAGTTCTCCCAACAGCTGTGCTGCCGCTTGCTGGCCGACTGGCGCCAGTAGCAGGGTCACGTCACTGGCTACCAGCGCAGTGTGATAGGCGTATCCTGCGGCGCAGGCGGCAAGGTGTGTCACCCATGGCGCGATGAGGCGATGCCATTTGAGGCTGTTGCGCCCTGCACTGATGGTGTTGGGGACCGTGGTGATGCTCAGCACGCTCTGGTCATCGCCTTGGAACACGCGGCCCAGCCAGCCCTCCAGCCGATGAGGACCGTGTTCGAAATGCACGGGCAGTGCGCCCTCAACCTGCCGCGGCCAGCGTTCGAGCAACTGCCCATGGCGTTGCAGCAAGTCAGGCAGCGGCTCGATGAGGTCGTGCTGCAAGAGCTCGCCAAAACCGGCCAAGGGCAACAGGCCCTGGGCCTGCAGGCGGCGTGCTTGCTGATGCAGGGCACGCTGGGCATCCTCGGGTGCGCTCAAGGCTGCGCTGAGTAATGCTTCACTTGCGCCATAACGTTGCAAGGCGTCGAGTACAAAAGGCTCTTCGTCCGGCGTGGGCGCTTCGAGCGCTTCGAAGTAGACCTTGAGCCGCTGACTGAAGAAGTGCCGCACTGGGTGCCTGAGAAAATCGGCCAGCTGGTTCAATGTCAGCGGCTCATCATCCTGGTAGGGCGTCAGTTCGGACAGGTCGTGAGGGTCGTCGCTGTGGGCCTGGTGTAGCACTTGCCACTCGTGCGCGTAACTGAACAGCACGCTGCCTTGTTCGAAATAGCGCAGGCTGAACGGCTGCAACGGGTGTTCCTGGGTCAGGGCGTGAAGCAGTTGCTGGCCCGGATCGTGTTTGGTGTCGGCTTGCGCATCGGCCAGTTGCCATCCCGCCGCGATGTGATCGCGAAGCTGGCCGATCAGTACCGAGGCAGGACGCTCGCTGTTGTCGCGGATACTGCGGCCCACCCAGCTCACGTAGAGCTGGTCCTGGGCCGACAATAGGGCTTCGAGCAACAGGTAGCGATCATCTTCCCGACGCGAACGATCACCTGGGCGATAGTCGGTGGCCATCAGGTCGAAATCCAGCGGTGGCTGCGCGCGTGGATAGTCACCGTCGTTCATGCCCAGCAGGCAGACCACGCGAAACGGGATGGCCCGCATGGGCATGAGGGTACAGAAATTCACCGAGCCTGCCAGAAAGCGCTGGGACAATTTGCCTTGATCCAGGCCCGACAACCAGGCCTCGCGCACCACCGTAAGGGGCAGTGGATCTTGCAGGTCCACGGTTTCGCAGACATCCAGCCACGATTCGCGCAGGTCTTGCAACTGGATCAGCAAGAACTCGTCCTGCTCATCCTCGGCCAGGAAGAAGACGTGCAGCAGGGCATTGAGGCGTTCGCTCCACTCGCCTGCGTTGGCCGGGGATGACAAGGTTTGGCACGCCACTTCCAGCGCATCGAGCAACGCGACAAGCGGGCCAATCAGCGCAGCGTCCAGCCCGCCTATCTCGTCATAAGGCTCGATGCCATCGCAGGCATCACCCACACCCACGGCATACCCCAGCAACATCCGCCGCAAACCAAAGCGCCAGGAGTTCTGCTCGAGCCCTTCCGGCAAGCCCAGGCTGGCCCGTTGCTCGGCATTGAGCCCCCAGCGAATGCCGGCTCCTTCGATCCAGCGGTGTAGGGTGGGCAAGTCACCTTCGCGAATGCCAAACCGAGCCCGTACTGCCGGCACGTCCAGCAGGTCCAGCACTTCGCTGACGGCAAAGCGGCTTTCGGGAAGTTTGAGCAGGTGCTCCAGGGCGATCAGCAGCGGCTCGCGGCCACGCTGGCCCTGGTCGGTCAAGGTAAAAGGGATGTAGCGAGGGTCTTTACGCTGCACCTGGCCGAAGACGGCCCGAATGTGCGGTGCGTAGCTATCCACGTCGGGCAACATGACGATGACGTCGCGTGGACGCAGTGTGGGATCTGCGCTGAAGCGAGCCAACAACTGATCGTGGAGAATCTCGACTTCCCGTTGCGGGCTGTGCGCAACGTGAAAGCGCACCGAACGGTCGCGGCGTGCATTGACCGGCGGCCACTGCTCACGGGATTCGGCCAGCGGGCGCAATTGAAGGATGTCGTCCTGTAGCTGGTTGAGCAGCGTTACGGGTGAGCCTTCGGTGAACAGGTCGATGCGTCCATCGCTGAAGACACCCTGGTAACTTCCTGGGTCGTCGTAGCTGTCGAGCAGATTGATGTAGTCGCGGCCTTGCTTGCCCCAGGCTGCCAACAAGGGATGCGCGTGTTGGTGCAGTGACTGGTCATCGAGTTCCAATGGCATGCCGGGCCGGCGTTGCTGACGCTTGTACTGGTGCCGCAGCAAGTCCTTGTCGGCCACGATATCGGCCCAGTGATGGCGACAAGGATTGTGCACGCATAACAGCACCTGGCTGTAACGGGCGAGACCGGCCAGCGCTTCAAGCGTCTGGGCAGGCAGCGAGGAGATACCGAACACGATGACCCGCGCGGGCAGGTTTGACGGGGCCTGCTTCAGCTCGTCGATGCAGGCCATGAACCGCTGATGGACGCCGGCACGGCTCTGGGCCATGCCCTCCTCGCCTACGTCCTCCAACAAGGCACGCCACAGCTCTGCTTGCCAGCAGTTATCGACAGGCAGTGGCTTGCGTTCGCTGCGGGCAGTATTGAGCACATGCCGTCCTGCGGCCCACTCTTTCAACCAGTCGGCGCGGTAGACCTGATATTGGTCGAACAGGTCGGCCAGGCGCTCGGCGAGCTGATAGCGTTTGCGCAGATCGCTGTCGTCAGTCAGAAAACGCCGCAACGGCTCGAAGTGCGGTCGCTCGATCAGCTCGGGTAATAGGCGCATCAAGCGCCAGGTGAGCGGTGCCTTGTCGAGCAGCGACACTTCCGGTATCTGATCGCGGCCCAACACGGTGCGGTACAGCTGCCACATGAAACTACCCGGGAGCTGCATCTCGATGGCAGCGGCAATGCCACAACCGCCCTGGTCATCCTCTAGGGGGTCTTCGGCCAAAGCGAGCTTGAGCCATTGGGCGATACCATTGCTCTGAACCAGCGCGATTTCGTTCTCTAGAGGCGCAAGGGGGTAACGGCGCATCCAGCTCACCACCAGGCTGCGCAGGTCGTCGGGGCGATTGCCGTGGACGATCATGAAGCCAGGCTGGAGGTGAGTACTGGACATCGGCAGGTCTCTTTAAGGGCGAGTTGACTTGGGCAGGAACGATATCACGGCGCGGGTCAAGGGCGGGGCCGTAGCAAGGTGTGGAAGCGTTGATGCGGGGTATTTAATGCTCCAAGGCATAGCAGTCGCGTGTCCACACCTGCTGCTCAAGGCGGTTGCTCGTTTGACGACCTCGACGCTGATACGTAAGTTTTTTCAGCCCAAAGACAAAACCCCTACCTGCGTGCGCAGATAGGGGTTTTGCGAAATGAATCTTGACGATGACCTACTCTCACATGGGGAAACCCCACACTACCATCGGCGATGCATCGTTTCACTACTGAGTTCGGGATGGGATCAGGTGGTTCCAATGCTCTATGGTCGTCAAGAAATTCTGTAGCCAGAATGTCCTGTTGGACAGCCCAGCGAATTCGGATATGTGATGTTTGCGATGCGTTGCGAACTTTCGGTTCATGCCATCTTCACCACCGCAATCTGCAGAAGCAAATTGCTTGGGTGTTATATGGTCAAGCCTCACGGGCAATTAGTATTGGTTAGCTCAACGCCTCACAGCGCTTACACACCCAACCTATCAACGTCGTAGTCTTCGACGGCCCTTTAGGGGATTCAAGATCCCAGTGAGATCTCATCTTGAGGCAAGTTTCCCGCTTAGATGCTTTCAGCGGTTATCTCTTCCGAACATAGCTACCCGGCAATGCCACTGGCGTGACAACCGGAACACCAGAGGTTCGTCCACTCCGGTCCTCTCGTACTAGGAGCAGCCCCTCTCAAATCTCAAACGTCCACGGCAGATAGGGACCGAACTGTCTCACGACGTTCTAAACCCAGCTCGCGTACCACTTTAAATGGCGAACAGCCATACCCTTGGGACCGGCTTCAGCCCCAGGATGTGATGAGCCGACATCGAGGTGCCAAACACCGCCGTCGATATGAACTCTTGGGCGGTATCAGCCTGTTATCCCCGGAGTACCTTTTATCCGTTGAGCGATGGCCCTTCCATACAGAACCACCGGATCACTAAGACCTACTTTCGTACCTGCTCGACGTGTGTGTCTCGCAGTCAAGCGCGCTTTTGCCTTTATACTCTACGACCGATTTCCGACCGGTCTGAGCGCACCTTCGTACTCCTCCGTTACTCTTTGGGAGGAGACCGCCCCAGTCAAACTACCCACCATACACTGTCCTCGATCCGGATGACGGACCTGAGTTAGAACCTCAAAGTTGCCAGGGTGGTATTTCAAGGATGGCTCCATGAGAACTGGCGTCCCCACTTCAAAGCCTCCCACCTATCCTACACAAGCAAATTCAAAGTCCAGTGCAAAGCTATAGTAAAGGTTCACGGGGTCTTTCCGTCTAGCCGCGGATACACTGCATCTTCACAGCGATTTCAATTTCACTGAGTCTCGGGTGGAGACAGCGCCGCCATCGTTACGCCATTCGTGCAGGTCGGAACTTACCCGACAAGGAATTTCGCTACCTTAGGACCGTTATAGTTACGGCCGCCGTTTACCGGGGCTTCGATCAAGAGCTTCGCTTGCGCTAACCCCATCAATTAACCTTCCGGCACCGGGCAGGCGTCACACCCTATACGTCCACTTTCGTGTTTGCAGAGTGCTGTGTTTTTAATAAACAGTCGCAGCGGCCTGGTATCTTCGACCAGCAAAAGCTTACGGGGCAAGCCCTTCACCTTCGCCGGCGCACCTTCTCCCGAAGTTACGGTGCCATTTTGCCTAGTTCCTTCACCCGAGTTCTCTCAAGCGCCTTGGTATTCTCTACCTAACCACCTGTGTCGGTTTGGGGTACGGTTCCCAGTTATCTGAAGCTTAGGAGCTTTTCTTGGAAGCATGGTATCAACCACTTCATCGCCTAAAGGCAACTCGTCATCAGCTCTCGGCCTTGAAATCCCGGATTTGCCTAAGATTTCAGCCTACCACCTTAAACCTGGACAACCAACGCCAGGCTGGCCTAACCTTCTCCGTCCCTCCATCGCAATAACTGGAAGTACAGGAATATTAACCTGTTTTCCATCGACTACGCTTTTCAGCCTCGCCTTAGGGACCGACTAACCCTGCGTCGATTAACGTTGCGCAGGAAACCTTGGTCTTTCGGCGTGCGAGTTTTTCACTCGCATTGTCGTTACTCATGTCAGCATTCGCACTTCTGATACCTCCAGCAAGCTTCTCAACTCACCTTCACAGGCTTACAGAACGCTCCTCTACCGCATCATCATAAGATGATACCCGTAGCTTCGGTGCATGGTTTGAGCCCCGTTACATCTTCCGCGCAGGCCGACTCGACTAGTGAGCTATTACGCTTTCTTTAAAGGGTGGCTGCTTCTAAGCCAACCTCCTAGCTGTCTAAGCCTTCCCACATCGTTTCCCACTTAACCATGACTTTGGGACCTTAGCTGACGGTCTGGGTTGTTTCCCTTTTCACGACGGACGTTAGCACCCGCCGTGTGTCTCCCATGCTCGGCACTTGTAGGTATTCGGAGTTTGCATCGGTTTGGTAAGTCGGGATGACCCCCTAGCCGAAACAGTGCTCTACCCCCTACAGTGATACATGAGGCGCTACCTAAATAGCTTTCGAGGAGAACCAGCTATCTCCGAGCTTGATTAGCCTTTCACTCCGATCCACAGGTCATCCGCTAACTTTTCAACGGTAGTCGGTTCGGTCCTCCAGTCAGTGTTACCTAACCTTCAACCTGCCCATGGATAGATCGCCCGGTTTCGGGTCTATACCCAGCGACTAAACGCCCTATTAAGACTCGCTTTCGCTACGCCTCCCCTATTCGGTTAAGCTCGCCACTGAATATAAGTCGCTGACCCATTATACAAAAGGTACGCAGTCACCTAACAAAGTAGGCTCCCACTGCTTGTACGCATACGGTTTCAGGTTCTATTTCACTCCCCTCTCCGGGGTTCTTTTCGCCTTTCCCTCACGGTACTGGTTCACTATCGGTCAGTCAGTAGTATTTAGCCTTGGAGGATGGTCCCCCCATATTCAGACAAAGTTTCTCGTGCTCCGTCCTACTCGATTTCATTGATAAGAGATTTTCGTGTACGGGGCTATCACCCACTATGGCCGCACTTTCCAGAGCGTTCCACTAATCTCAAATCAACTTAAGGGCTGGTCCCCGTTCGCTCGCCACTACTAAGGGAATCTCGGTTGATTTCTTTTCCTCAGGGTACTTAGATGTTTCAGTTCCCCTGGTTCGCCTCTTGCACCTATGTATTCAGTACAAGATAACCAGCTTGTGCTGGCTGGGTTCCCCCATTCAGAGATCTCTGGATCACAGTCTGTTTGCCGACTCCCCAAAGCTTTTCGCAGGCTACCACGTCTTTCATCGCCTCTGACTGCCAAGGCATCCACCGTATGCGCTTCTTCACTTGACCATATAACCCCAAGCAATCTGGTTATACTGTGAAGACGACATTCGCCGAAAATTCGCACGTTGCTCTTACGAGCAGAACTCACAAATTTTACCTTAGCCTGAATTCCAGCAGTGAAACTGGTCTTCAGTCTATTTCTATCACATATCCGAATTTTTAAAGAACGATCTGACAAAAGTCAGAAATCAACATTCACGCTGGAATGCTCATTTCTGATTTCTCATCAGCAAATGAATCAAGCAATTCGTGTGGGAGCTCATCAGCAGGCTGATGTCGTCGATTAAGGAGGTGATCCAGCCGCAGGTTCCCCTACGGCTACCTTGTTACGACTTCACCCCAGTCATGAATCACACCGTGGTAACCGTCCTCCCGAAGGTTAGACTAGCTACTTCTGGTGCAACCCACTCCCATGGTGTGACGGGCGGTGTGTACAAGGCCCGGGAACGTATTCACCGCGACATTCTGATTCGCGATTACTAGCGATTCCGACTTCACGCAGTCGAGTTGCAGACTGCGATCCGGACTACGATCGGTTTTGTGAGATTAGCTCCACCTCGCGGCTTGGCAACCCTCTGTACCGACCATTGTAGCACGTGTGTAGCCCAGGCCGTAAGGGCCATGATGACTTGACGTCATCCCCACCTTCCTCCGGTTTGTCACCGGCAGTCTCCTTAGAGTGCCCACCATAACGTGCTGGTAACTAAGGACAAGGGTTGCGCTCGTTACGGGACTTAACCCAACATCTCACGACACGAGCTGACGACAGCCATGCAGCACCTGTGTCAGAGTTCCCGAAGGCACCCATCCATCTCTGGAAAGTTCTCTGCATGTCAAGGCCTGGTAAGGTTCTTCGCGTTGCTTCGAATTAAACCACATGCTCCACCGCTTGTGCGGGCCCCCGTCAATTCATTTGAGTTTTAACCTTGCGGCCGTACTCCCCAGGCGGTCAACTTAATGCGTTAGCTGCGCCACTAAAATCTCAAGGATTCCAACGGCTAGTTGACATCGTTTACGGCGTGGACTACCAGGGTATCTAATCCTGTTTGCTCCCCACGCTTTCGCACCTCAGTGTCAGTATCAGTCCAGGTGGTCGCCTTCGCCACTGGTGTTCCTTCCTATATCTACGCATTTCACCGCTACACAGGAAATTCCACCACCCTCTACCGTACTCTAGCTTGCCAGTTTTGGATGCAGTTCCCAGGTTGAGCCCGGGGCTTTCACATCCAACTTAACAAACCACCTACGCGCGCTTTACGCCCAGTAATTCCGATTAACGCTTGCACCCTCTGTATTACCGCGGCTGCTGGCACAGAGTTAGCCGGTGCTTATTCTGTCGGTAACGTCAAAATTGCAGAGTATTAATCTACAACCCTTCCTCCCAACTTAAAGTGCTTTACAATCCGAAGACCTTCTTCACACACGCGGCATGGCTGGATCAGGCTTTCGCCCATTGTCCAATATTCCCCACTGCTGCCTCCCGTAGGAGTCTGGACCGTGTCTCAGTTCCAGTGTGACTGATCATCCTCTCAGACCAGTTACGGATCGTCGCCTTGGTGAGCCATTACCTCACCAACAAGCTAATCCGACCTAGGCTCATCTGATAGCGCAAGGCCCGAAGGTCCCCTGCTTTCTCCCGTAGGACGTATGCGGTATTAGCGTTCCTTTCGAAACGTTGTCCCCCACTACCAGGCAGATTCCTAGGCATTACTCACCCGTCCGCCGCTGAATCCAGGAGCAAGCTCCCGTCATCCGCTCGACTTGCATGTGTTAGGCCTGCCGCCAGCGTTCAATCTGAGCCATGATCAAACTCTTCAGTTCAATACTGCTTGGGTTTTTAAGAAACCCTAAACTTGGCTCAGCAATCTCAAATGACTATGTGATTTCTCGCATGGCCACTTGTGATGCTGATAATCTTTTTGACTATCAGTCCGTACTCACAAGCACCCACACGAATTGCTTGATTCGATTTGTTAAAGAGCGTTTGGCTGAGCGTGTTTCGTCTCAACCGAGGCGCGCATTCTACGCTTTCCTCATTGCCTGTCAAGCGTTTATTTTGAAGTTTGTTTCGAGAAACTCGTTCAACTTCAAACACTTGACTCGCTTCGATCTCTCGTAGCGGGAGGCGAATTCTACAGCATTTCAACACGCTGTCAACCTTCTTCTCAACCGCTGCCGATCTGTTCGATCGTAGCCTTTACAGCATCACCCGAACTAGCTAACCCATTGAATTTCAAGGAGTTTCGCGTTCCGATGTCGCTGGAAGTGGGGCGCATTATAAGGGGATTCGAAACCGCGTCAACCATTAATTTCAGAAATCGTGAGATAAGTGCCTGTCACCTTCCAATGCCACCTCAAGCCGCCCTCCCCTTGCTGCGGTTCACGCGCGCAAGCGAACGCGCAACAGCCGGTATCCTCAGCACCATCAACAACATCCCAATAAAGGCATAGACAGCCCACTCCCGCAGGTCAGATCGCACGATCCACAGAAAATGCAGCAGCCCCAGGCCCAGTACTGCGTAGACCAGCCTATGCAGCTTCTTCCACCGCGCGCCCAGGCGGCGCTGGCTGTAGCGATTGGACGTGACCGCCAACACCAGCAAACCCAGCAAACCAAGGGCACCCACGATGATGTACGGTCGCTTGCGCAGTTCTACCGTGAACTGCCCCCAGTCCAACCCCAGGATGAAGAACAGGTACGCCAGCACATGCAACACGATGTAGGCAAACACCCACAGCCCGAGCTGACGTCGCACCACGATCCAGCCCGGCCAACCGGTAACCCGCTGCAATGGCGTCATGCACAGGCTGATTAACAGAAACACCAAGGCGCCCAACCCCAACCGGTCCATCAACACCTTGCCCGGATCAGGGCCCAACAGGCTGGCCGATGCCTCATACAGCCACCAGGCCGGAAATAAGCAGCCTGCCATGAATATACCTAGACGAAACCAGGGATATCTCATCAGTAGTTCTTCCGCAGATCCAGCCCGTCATACAGCGACGCCACCTCATCGGCATAGCCGTTGAACATCTGTGTCTCTCGCACATTGGGACTGAACAGCCCGCTAGGCAACCTGCGTTCACGAGCCTGGCTCCAGCGCGGGTGGTCGACGGTCGGGTTCACGTTGGCATAGAAGCCATACTCATCCGGAGCCAACCCCTGCCAAGTGGTTTTCGGTTGCTCTGCCACCAGGCTGATGCGCACGATCGACTTGATGCTTTTGAAGCCATACTTCCAGGGCACGACCAACCTGAGCGGGGCCCCGTTCTGGTTCGGCAGCTCCCGGCCATACATACCGACTGCCAGGATGGCCAGCGGATGCATCGCCTCGTCCAGGCGCAGCCCCTCTTCATAAGGCCAATCGATCAATGCAAAGCCAGAACGCTGGCCGGGCATGCTCTTGGGATCCTCGAGGGTTTCGAAACGGACGTAACGGGCCTTGGAGGTGGGTTCGACCTGCTTGAGCACGTGCGCCAATGGGAAGCCTAGCCACGGAATGACCATCGACCACGCTTCCACGCAGCGAAGTCGATAGACACGCTCTTCGAGTTGGTAGGGTTTGACGAAGTCCTCCAGTGCATAGCGACCGGGTTTACCCACTTCCCCATCGATGACAACGCTCCAGGGTTCGGTCTTGAGGCTGCCTGCGTTGGCAGCCGGGTCGCCCTTGTCGGGCCCGAACTCATAGAAGTTGTTGTAGTGGGTGGCATCCTTGAAGGGGGTCACGGCTTCGTTCTGGACCGTCACCGCCTGCCAACGGGTACCGGGCAGCTTTTCGGCAAACCAGGCAGGCGCCTTGCCAGCCTGTACTTCAGGGTAGCGAGACGGCTCGCCGGCCAGAACGTTGCCCGGCAGCGTACCCAGTGCCAGACCCGCGAGCGAGCCGCCCATCAGGGTGCGGCGCGAGAGATAGAGGCCTTCAGGGGTGATCTCCGACGCCTTGCATTCGCAAGACCTGGGAAGCTTGATAAGCATGAGCGGCTCCATAGCACTAGGTAACGGATGTACCAGTAAGACTATGGAGCCGGAGGGTTATTCCACAATTAAGGGGTTGTCACCCTTTGCGACGACGCGAGCGCAGCAGGAACTGGATAGGGCCGGAAGCCGCATAGGCCAGGAAAGCCAGCAGCAGAATGCGCGGTGGATCGCTGAAGACCACTGCGAACACCAGCACCACGGCAAGGATCGCCACGAAAGGCACGCGCCCCTTGAGGTCAAGTTCCTTGAAGCTGTTGTACTTGATGTTGCTGACCATCAGCATGCCCGCAGCCGCCACCAACAGCGCCACCAGGAACGAGAGCTTCGAGCCCTGGATACCATAGTCGCTGAACGCCCATACCGTACCGGCCACCACGCCGGCTGCAGCCGGGCTGGCCAGGCCGATGAAGTAGCGTTTGTCGGCGGTGCCCACCTGTGTATTGAAACGCGCCAGACGAAGCGCAGCACCGGCCACATAAATGAAGGCCACCATCCAGCCGACCTTGCCCATGTCACCCAGCGCCCAGCCAAAGGCCAGCAGCGCGGGGGCCACGCCGAAGGCGACCATGTCCGACAGCGAATCGTACTCGGCGCCGAAGGCGCTCTGGGTATTGGTCATGCGCGCTACCCGGCCATCGAGGCCATCGAGCACCATGGCCACGAAGATGGCGATGGCAGCAAAGGCAAAATACTTGCTCGCTTCGCGCGGGTCGCCAGCGCTCAGGGCGCTCTGTGCGTTCATCGAACTGATGATGGAATAGAAACCAGCGAACAGGTTCGCGGTGGTGAACAGGTTGGGCAGCAGATAAATGCCGCGATGACGCACCTTGCGCCCTTCGTCGTCATGCCCCTCTTCAATGTGCTCATCGACAGGTAGCAGGCTTTCGGCGTCGGAGGGCTTGTTCGGCTCTTCGGGACGTTCGCTCATGGAGGGTACCTTGCAACAGGATGGAAAAAGTTCGACACGGGCCCGCTAAACAGGTTCTGACGGCGGGCCACTGGTCTGCTTTATACCAGAAGCTGGCTGCCAGAACGAAAAAACGCGGCCTAAGCCGCGTTTTTCATCGTTCGATAAACCTTAGTTCTTGGTCTTGTCGACGATCTTGTTGGCCGAGATCCACGGCATCATCGAACGCAGCTTCTCGCCGATGACTTCGATGCCGTGCGCGGCGTTGTTACGGCGCTTGGCGGTCATCGATGGGTAGTTGGTAGCGCCTTCGGAGATGAACATCTTCGCGTACTCGCCGTCCTGGATGCGCTTGAGTGCATTGCGCATGGCTTTACGGGATTCTTCGTTGATGACTTCCGGACCGGTCACGTACTCACCGTATTCGGCGTTGTTGGAGATCGAGTAGTTCATGTTGGCGATACCGCCTTCGTACATGAGGTCAACGATCAGCTTCAGCTCGTGCAAGCACTCGAAGTAGGCCATTTCCGGGGCATAGCCAGCTTCGACCAGGGTCTCGAAACCAGCCTTGACCAGTTCGACGGTACCGCCACACAGCACGGCCTGCTCGCCGAACAGGTCGGTTTCGGTCTCGTCCTTGAAAGTGGTTTCGATGATGCCGGTACGGCCACCGCCTACACCCGAGGCGTAGGACAAGGCGACGTTCTTGGCGTTGCCCGAAGCATCCTGGTAGATGGCGATCAGGTCAGGGATACCGCCACCTTTGACGAACTCGGAGCGCACGGTGTGACCCGGGGCTTTCGGCGCGATCATGATCACGTCGAGGTCGGCACGTGGAACCACTTGGTTGTAGTGGATCGCGAAGCCATGGGAGAACGCCAGGGTAGCGCCCTTCTTGATGTTCGGTTCGATTTCCTGCTTGTACAGCTGGCCCTGGAATTCGTCCGGGGTCAGGATCATGACCAGGTCGGCAGCGGCGACTGCCGAAGCTACGTCGGTCACTTTCAGGCCGTGGGCTTCTGCCTTGGCAACGGTGGCCGAACCTTTACGCAGACCGATAGTGACGTCCACACCGGAGTCTTTCAGGTTGCACGCCTGAGCGTGGCCCTGGGAGCCGTAGCCGATGATGGCGACTTTCTTACCCTGGATGATGGAAAGGTCGCAGTCTTTATCGTAGAAAACTTTCATGAAATACCCCTGGTTATATCCCGGCCCCAATGGAGCCATCGCTAATTTATTGTTGAATTCAGATGCTGAGCACTTTGTCGCCACGGGCAATGCCGGTAACGCCGCTGCGCACGGTTTCGAGAATCGATGCAGTGCCGATGGCCTGGATGAAGCTGTCCAGCTTGTCGCTGGTGCCGCTCAGTTGCACGGTGTACACGCTGGCAGTCACATCGACGATCTGGCCACGGAAGATATCCGTGGTGCGCTTGATCTCGGCACGCTGGGCACCGGTGGCCTTGACCTTGACCAGCATCAGCTCGCGTTCGATATGAGCGCTTTCCGACAGGTCGACAAGCTTGACCACTTCGACCAGCTTGTTCAGGTTCTTGGTGATCTGTTCGATCACTTCGTCATGGCCAACGGTGGTCAACGTCAGGCGCGACAGGGTCGGGTCTTCGGTCGGCGCCACGGTCAGGCTTTCAATGTTGTAGTTGCGCTGGGAGAACAGGCCGACCACACGGGACAAGGCACCCGGTTCGTTTTCCAGCAGCAGGGAAATGATGTGCCGCATATCAGGTACGCTCCGTCTTGCTCAGCCACATGTCACGCATCGAGCCGTCCTTGATCTGCATCGGATAGACATGCTCGCTGCGGTCAACCGCGATGTCGATGAACACCAGGCGATCCTTCATCGCGAAGGCCTCTTCAAGCTTGGGCTTGAGGTCCTTCAGGCTGGTGATGCGGATGCCCACATGGCCATAGGCCTCGGCCAGCTTGATGAAGTCAGGCAGCGACTCGACATAAGAGTGCGAGTGACGGCCGTTGTAGGCCATGTCCTGCCACTGGCGAACCATGCCCAGCACACCATTGTTCATGTTGACGATCTTGACCGGCAGGCCGTACTGCATGCAGGTCGACAGCTCCTGGATATTCATCTGGATGCTGCCTTCGCCGGTTACACAGGCAACGTCCTGATCCGGGAAATTGAGCTTGATGCCCATCGCTGCCGGGAAGCCGAAGCCCATCGTGCCCAGGCCACCGGAGTTGATCCAGCGGTTGGGTTTGTTGAAGCGGTAGTACTGGGCAGCGAACATCTGGTGCTGGCCCACGTCCGAGGTCACGAAGGCATCGCCGTTGGTGACTTCGCACAGCGTCTCGATGACTTTCTGCGGCTTGATGACATTGCCGTCGCCCTTGTCATAAGGGAACAGTTCGCCATCGCCACGCCATTCATCGATCTGCTTCCACCAGGCATCTAGCGACGCCTTCTCAGGCTGTTCGCCGATTTCCTTGAGAATGCCGATCATCTCGGACAACACGCTGTCCACTGGGCCAACGATCGGTACGTCGGCCTTGATCATCTTGGAGATCGAAGCCGGGTCGATGTCGATATGGATGATCTTGGCGTTCGGGCAGAACTTGGCCGGGCCGTTGACCACACGGTCGTCGAAACGCGCACCGACGGCGAAGATGACATCGGCGTTGTGCATGGCCATGTTGGCAGTGAAGCTGCCATGCATACCCAGCATGCCAAGGAACTGGCGATCGGTACCCGGGAAGCAGCCCAACCCCATCAGGGTATTGGTGACTGGCAGGTTCAGCGACTTGGCGATCTCGGTCAGGGACTCGGACCCACCACCCAGGATCACGCCGCCGCCGGCGTAGACGATCGGGCGCTTGGCGGCCAGCAACATTTCTGCCGCCTTGCGAATCTGCCCGGAATGCCCGCGCACCGCCGGGCTGTAAGAGCGCAGCTTGACCTTCTTGGGGTACACGTACTCGAATTTTTCAGCCGGGTTGGTCATGTCCTTGGGGATATCGACCACCACCGGGCCTGGGCGGCCGGATTGCGCCAGGTAGAATGCTTTTTTCAGGATTTCCGGAATCTCGGTCGGGTTCTTGATCATGAAGCTGTGCTTCACGATAGGCCGGGAGATACCGATCATGTCGGTTTCCTGGAAGGCATCGGTACCTACCATGGTGCTAGGCACCTGGCCGGACAGGATGACCATCGGAATGGAGTCCATGTAGGCAGTGGCAATGCCCGTGATGGCATTGGTCGCACCCGGGCCGGACGTCACCAGCACCACGCCGGCCTTGCCGGTAGCGCGGGCGTAGCCGTCAGCCATGTGCGTCGCCGCCTGTTCGTGGCGAACCAGGATGTGCTCGACTTCCGGTTCCTTGAACAGCGCGTCGTAAACGTGCAGGAGAGCACCACCAGGGTACCCGTAGATGTGCTTAACGCCTTCGTCACGCAAGAAGCGGACGACCATCTCAGCGCCAGATAAAAGCTCCACGTTGTTCACCTCTAAAACGCCAGAATACCGCCCCAACAGGCGGGTCTTAATAGGTTTACTGCCAAGCAGAGCATGAGCGAACGTCAGCACTGACTGAGCAAGTATTGGGAGCTCCCCAGAGTGTTGCGGGGGTTTCCCACCCAGCGCGAGGTAACGCGTTGCGGGGTGTAACAGGTCGGCGCGGGTGTGCGCCTCATGATCTGCTTAGCGGGTCTGCTTCTGGCAGTCCCACTACAGCGGAAGTTGGATTCTTGTGATTTGGCGGCGACAAGTCAAGAAAAATTATTGCCAATTTTCAGCCAAGATGAATTCCTGGCACCACTAAAAATCACTAAAGCAGCAGAAAAATTAAGATTTCCATAAAAAAGGGCCACAATCTGCGGCCCTTGAAGGAAAATTGGAAGAAATCAGGCGGTCGGGGCGATCAATTGGTCGAATGCTGCCAACAGCCGGCGCAGCTCCCGGCTCTGCTCCGGCCGGTCCACGAATACGGTTTCAGCCATGGTGAGAATCCCCGACGCGTTGGGCAATGGGTGACCCAACTCGATGATGATCTTCATGCGCGGCAGAAAAATCCACTGCAGCCACTGCTCGAAACGCAGGGTGTCGACCGCGAAGGGCACCGTGCTCTCCAGTGCATCGTCCTCAGGCGCCTCGTCGTCCCACCAACCTTGCACCTGCAACTCACGCTCAATCAGCATCAGGTGGTCGGCAATGGCCAGTACCCGCGGCTGCACCGTCACGAGCTCACCCGTGCTTTTTGCCGCGCCTGCGCTGCCCCGGCACTGTCGCCTTGCTTTTCACGCGCCTGGGCGATCGTGTTCCACAACTCGGCCTGAAGACTCGGCCGCCCATTGGCATAGGTCAGCGCACGACGCGCCAACTGCTCGGCCTGCGGGGCGTCACCCTGGGACAGCCTGACCTGCGCCAACCGGTAGAGTACCTGCGGCTCCCGCGGCGCGATCCGCTGGGCCCGCTCCAGGCTCGAGGCAGCGCCGTTGAAATCGCCGCTGCCCTGCTGCGTCTGGGCGGTGGTCAGCAGTGCCAGCACCGGCCCATCGAGCTGTTCGTCAGCAGACAACCCGCCGCCAGCGCCGCTACGCGGGATACCGGTTGGCGCGCTGCTGGCCTTGGGGGCCGATGCGCTGTTCATCGACGCAATATCGAAAGGCTCGTCGGCAATGGGATTCGGGTCGGTGGTGATCGGTTGGGTGTTGACTGGCTCGGTGGTGATCGGCGTCGTGCTGATAGGCGCCGCGCCATTGCCGGCAGGGAACGTCTGGATGCCGGACGCCCCGGCCCCCTGGGGAATCATCACAGTAACGCCGGAGTCTTCCGGCAGGGTCTGCGCCTGGGGCGTGCCGGCATTGATGCCAGGGGCCTGGCGCTTGGCCGTGACGCGCTCGCTGTTGGACACGCGGGTACTGGAGTCGACCACCGGGATATTGCCGCGAGGCACGCTGGAGCACCCCTGGAGCACCGCCAGCGCCGTCACGGCAGGAAACAGCCACTTGTTCACGTCACACCTCTTCAATGCAGCCTGTGCTTAATTCATCCAGCCCTTGACCCAGTCCATGACCGATTCAGCTGGATTCTGCTCGCCGCCACAGGTCGCGCCGGCAGGCGGTTCACTCCCGCGAATATACGGCATCTGCACGGCGCCCGGACAGCTGCTGTCAGACCCCTGGCCGCTGTACGGATCAATCCAGGCCTGCACCACGTTGTCGGGCTGGGGCATGTCGAGCGGCAGTGGGTCGGCTTTTTTCATGAAGCTGGTCCACACCTGCAGCGCGCCGGTAGCGCCGGTGAAGGGCGTTTTACCGTTGTCGTCGCGGCCCATCCAGACCACCGCCAGCAGGTCCTGGCTGAAGCCTGAGAACCAGCTGTCACGCGAATCGTTGCTGGTACCGGTCTTGCCCGCCAGGGTGAGGGTACGCGGCAAGGTGTTGTACACCGAGCGCCCGGTGCCTTCCCGCATGACCCGCTGCATGGCGTTCTGCACCAGGTAGATGGCCGCAGGGTCGAACGTCTGCTGGATCTGGAACGGATAGCGCTTGAGCGGCTCCCCTTCGGCCGTCAGTACGCTGCGAATACCGCGCATCGGCGTGTTGAAGCCACCGTTGGCCAGGGTCTGGTACATGGTCGCGACCTGCATCGGCGACATCCCGCCTGCACCCAGCAACATCGATGGGAACGCCGGCCAGTCCACGTCCACACCCAGTCGCCCAATGGTCTTGATCACGTTCGGCACACCCACTTCCAGGCCAAGCTTGGCGGTGGAGAGGTTGTACGAATGCGCCAGCCCCTGGTACAGGTAGATGGTGCCGTGCGAACGCCTGTCGTAGTTCTGCGGGCGCCACACCTGCCCGTTGGCAGCCTTGACCGAGAACGGTTCGTCCTGCACCCAGCTGGTCAGGGTGTACTTGCTCGGCTGCTCGAGGGCCGTCAGGTACACCGCCGGTTTGACCAGCGAACCAATCGGGCGCACGGCATCGATGGCGCGGTTGAAACCGGCGAAGCCCGACTGGCGGCTGCCGATCAGGGCCTGCACCTCGCCGGTTTCAGGGTTGGTCACGACCATCGCCGATTCCACCTCGTCGGCGCCCTTGCGCCCGGCCAGGCGCTTGAACGTCTCGTTCATCGAGGTTTCGGCTTTCATCTGCAGGATCGGGTCGAAGCTGGTGAAAATTCGCAGCCCCTCTTCGGTCAAGTCTTCGTCGCGGTAGTCCTGGCGCAGCTGGCGCTTGACCAGGTCCAGGAAGGCCGGGAACGAGCTGTCGGCCAAGCTGCCGCGCTTGGTGACGCCCAGGGGCATCTTCTTCGCCGCATCCACTTCGGCCTGGCTGGCCACGCCCTGCTCGGCGACCAGGTCCAGTACCAGGTTACGCCTGGCCAACGCACGTTCCGGGTAACGGCGCGGGTTGTAGTAGGACGGGCCCTTGACCATGCCAACCAACAATGCGACCTGGTGCAGCTTGAGCTCAGACAACGGCTGGCTGAAGAAGAACTGGCTGGCCAGGCCGAAACCATGCACGGCACGCTGGCCGTCCTGGCCGACGAACACCTCGTTGAGGTAGGCCTCCAGAATCTCGCGCTTGTCGTAATGCAGTTCCAGCAAGACCGCCATCATCGCCTCGGTCAGCTTGCGGCTCAGGCTGCGCTCACTGGTGAGGTAGAAGTTCTTGACCAGCTGCTGGGTCAGGGTACTGCCGCCCTGGCGCATCGATCCGGATGAGGTATTGACCCACATGGCCCGCGCGATGGATTTGGGCGACACGCCCATGTGACTGTAGAAATCACGGTCTTCGGTGGCCACAAGGGTTTCGAGCAGGTACTTGGGCACCTGGTCGATCTTGATCAGGATGCGATCCTCGAGGTTCTTGGGGTAGATGCCGCCGATCATCAGCGGCTCCAGCCGGACCACATCCAAGGCCTTGCCATTGGCGCCCGCAAGCCCTGCCACGTAATCACCGGAAAACCGTACACGCACGAACTGGGCAGGTTCCATGCCCTCATAGAACTGGAAGCCACGGGTATTGAGGTCCACCGTGTTGCCGTTCACCGCTGCCGCGCCTGGCCCGTTGGCGGCACTTTCACGGCGATAACCCAGCGCGTCGAGTTCGGTGAGGAAATCGTCCTTGCTCAGTTTCTGGCCGGTGAACAGCTCCAGCGGCCTGGCATACACCTTGGCAGGGATGGTCCAGCGCTTGCCGGAAAACTTTTCCTGCACGACGGCATCGAGGTAGACCGCGAAGCCGGCGATGATCACCAAGCCGACCAGACTGAGCTTCAAAGCCCAGCCCAGCCAGGCACGGGAGCGGCCGGTCGGGCGTTTTTTAGGGGTACGGGAATTTCGAGATCGAGTCATGGCGGCGGATTATACGCACTTTACTGAGGCTGGGCAGGCGGCCCGGCGGTAGGCAGGGACGGCACCATTGACCATAATGGCCGATTCGAATTCCCTGCCCCCGGAAGGATTTCCCGTGAGCCAAGCCCTCATCACTGCGTTGCAGAACCCTGCCCTGTACCCCCACCCCGTGGATGGGTTCCACCTCATCGAGACGCATATCTCCTGGGTATTGCTCACGGGTGAGTATGCCTACAAGATCAAGAAGCCGATGAACTTCGGCTTCCTCGACTTCACCCACCTGGATCAGCGCCAGCACTTCTGCAACGAAGAACTGCGCCTGAATCAGCGCCTGACCGACGGTCTGTACCTGGAGGTGCTGCCGATCACCGGCAGCCCCGACGCCCCGCAGATCGGTGGAGAGGGCCAGGCAATCGAGTTCGCCTTGAAAATGCGTCAGTTCCCACAGGGACAGATGCTGTCCACACTTCAGGCCAACGGTGAGCTGACCGCTGCCCATGTCGACCAGATGG
Organism: Pseudomonas sp. SGAir0191; assembly: GCF_002812565.2. Taxonomy (NCBI): domain Bacteria; kingdom Pseudomonadati; phylum Pseudomonadota; class Gammaproteobacteria; order Pseudomonadales; family Pseudomonadaceae; genus Pseudomonas; species Pseudomonas sp. SGAir0191. The sequence goes on along the minus strand of NZ_CP025035.2, from coordinate 863,852 downwards.
CCCGCCAGATCGCCGAATTCCACCTGCAGGCGCCTCGCGTCCCCGTGGAGCACCCGCTGGGTACGCCCGAGAGCGTGATGGCACCGGTGGAACAGAACTTCGAACAAATCCGTCCGTTTCTGAGCGACAAGGCCGACCTGCAACAGCTCGACGCCCTACAAGCCTGGGCGCGCAGCAGTTTTGACCGTTTGCATGGGCTGCTCGAACGCCGCAAGGCCGAAGGTTTCATTCGCGAATGCCACGGTGACATTCACCTGGGCAATGCCACGCTGATTGATGGCCAGGTGGTGATCTTCGATTGCATCGAGTTCAATGAGCCCTTCCGCCTGACCGACGTCTATGCCGACACCGCCTTCCTGGCCATGGACCTGGAGGACCGTGGGCTCAAGTGCCTGGCCCGGCGTTTCATCAGCCAGTACCTGGAACTGACCGGGGACTATGAAGGGCTGGAATTGCTCAACTTCTACAAGGCCTACCGCGCACTGGTACGTGCCAAGGTCGCGCTGTTCAGCATGCCTGCCGACGCCGATGGCGTACAGAAGGCCACGACCCTACGCACCTACCGCAACTACGCCAATCTCGCAGAAAGCTACAGCGCCATCCCTTCACGCCTGCTGGTCATTACCCATGGGGTTTCGGCTGTCGGCAAGAGCCACGTGGCCATGCGCCTGGTCGAAGCGCTGGGCGCCGTGCGCGTGCGCTCGGACGTGGAACGCAAACGTCTGTTCGGCGAGCAGGCGCAAGATGCGACAGGCCAGTTGAGCGCAGGCATCTACGACCAAGAGGCCAGTGCAGCCACTTACCAGCGGCTTCATCACATTGCGGCTACCGTGCTGCGGGCAGGCTTGCCGGTGGTGCTCGACGCCACCTACCTCAAGCATGCACAGCGCCAGGCTGCCGCCGACGTCGCCAGCCAAACTGGCGTACCGTTCCTGATCCTCGATTGCCATGCCCCGGATGCCGTGATCAGCAGCTGGTTGCAGCAACGCCAGGCGCAAAGCCAGGACCCGTCGGACGCCACCCTGGAAGTCGTCCAGGCTCAGCAGGCAAGCCGTGAGCCGTTGGCTGCCGAGGAAGTCGCGTTGAGCACGTTGGTAGATACCCAGGCGAGTAGCAGCATGGACCGTGTCATCGAGCAAATCCGTCAGCGCTTGCCCGGGCTCTGATGCCTGACACGGCAGGATGCCATTTCAAGCAACGCGCCTTCGACCTGCGGCCTTGTTAAAAGGCCGCGCACGTGTCCTGCCCCGCTACACTTCCTCTAGCGGCATCCGCTCTTTCCTCAACCACCGCAAGGAGGCGTGATGAGCGAGGATCTTTACTGCCTGAAAAACCTTGGCAAGACTTCAGTCCAGTGGCTGAGGGCTGCCGGGGTGCAAAGCTCGTCGGATTTGCGGCGGCTTGGCGCAGTTCAGGCCTACCTGGCGGTGAAGGCTCGCGGCTTTCGCGCTACCAATGTCCTGCTGTTCGCCATCGAGGGCGCCCTGCTGGATGTGAACTGGAGAGCACTGCCGCATGCGCGCAAGGCGGCACTGCTCGAACAGTTGGAATCCGCGACTCAGCGCGAGGCGAAAAATTAAGTGCAATAAGCTATTGACCCATGAATGAGAATCGTTATGATTATCACAACTGGTCGCCAGACTGGTTGGATAACCTCAGAGCCCTTGGTTCGGACTCTCAGATTATCTCCTCATCAGGCTAATCACGGTTATTGACCCGGCAATTTGCCGGGTCTTTTTTTGCCTCGCTGTTCAGGTCGAATGTCCGATCGACTTCAAGAACACACCCTGCTGCTATTTCAGCGGGCGATGACCAATGGATGCCCCCGCTCAGGATGCGCCTGCACGATGACGTCGATTCCGAAGACGGCCTTGAGCGCCTTTGGGGTAAGCACACTGGCAGGGCTGTCCAGGGCGTAACTGCGTCCCTGTTCCAGTAACAGGATCCGGTCGCAGTACCGTGCTGCAAGATTAAGGTCATGCAGAATGAGCAAAACGCCAGCGCCACGGTCCGCGAAACGACGCACCGCCTCCAGGGTTGTATGCTGGTGCAGAGGGTCGAGCATGGAGGTAGGCTCGTCGAGCAGCAACGTCACGCCCTCTCCCCCCGGCCACAACTGCGCCATCACCCGTGCCAGGTGCACCCGCTGGCGCTCGCCACCCGACAACGCCAAATAACTGCGTTGTGCAAGGTGGGTCGCGTCTGCCGCCTGCAATGCCGCCTCCACAATCTGCGCGTCACGCTGGCGCCCGGTGGCGTGTGGCATGCGCCCCATGCCCACGACGTCCTGCACCTGGAAGGCAAAGCCTAGGCTGGCCACCTGCGGCAACACCGCCAACCGTTGCGCGCGCTCGGGGCCGGCCCAGTCCGACAGCAGACGCCCTTGCAGCGTCACCCGCCCCTGCGCAGGCACGAGTTCGCCACTGAGCGCCCCCAGCAGGCTGCTCTTGCCCGCACCGTTAGGGCCCAATACACCGACGATCTGCCCAGGCGCCAGCTGCAGGTCGATACCCCGCAGAACGTCCTGTTGACCACGGCGCAGGTAGAGGCCTTCGGCTTGCAGCATCACGCGCGTCCTCGGATCAGCAGGTACAGGAAAAACGGTGCGCCAATGAAGGCAGTGACGATACCGATGGGAAGTTCGGCAGGCGCCAACAGCAGCCGCGCTAGCAGATCGGCCATCAGCATCAAAGCGCCCCCTGCCAACAACGAGGCAGGCAATACCACCCGATGATCAGGGCCGGCCAGCAGTCGCACCAGGTGCGGCACCACCAGGCCAACGAACCCGATCAAGCCGGCTGCAGCCACTGCCGCCCCGACGCCCAATGCCGTGCAGAACACCAACTCCCGCTTCAAGCGCTCGACGTCGATACCCAGGTGCCGGGCTTCGGACTCCCCCAGCATCAACACATTGAGCGCCCTCGCCCGGCGAGGCAGCCAGAGCGAGATGCCCGTCGCGACCAGCAGCAGAGGCCAGATCCGCGCGTAACTGGCGCCATTGAGGCTGCCAAGGTTCCAGAACGTCAGGGTGCGCAGGGTGGCGTCATCGGCCAGGTAGCTGAAAAGCCCCACGGTCGCGCCGCCCAGTGCGGTCATGGCAACCCCGGCCAGCAGCATGGTAGCCACATTGGTTTGCCCGTCGCGCCTGCCCAGCCGGTAGACCAGCGCGGTCACACCCAGTCCGCCGAGAAACGCACACAGCGACAACAGATACGGTGACAAACCCTCGGGGACGTTACCCAGCCACCGAGCCCCAACGATCGCGACTGCCGCCCCAACCGCCGCTCCGGCCGCCACGCCCACCAGCCCAGGGTCTGCCAGTGGGTTGCGAAACAACCCCTGCATGGCCACCCCGGACAAGGCCAGCACTGCGCCTACAGCCAGCCCCAGCAGCGTGCGCGGTAGGCGGATCTGGCCAATGATCATCTGTGCCTGCTGCAAACCCTCCGCTGAAAGCGGCACACCCACAAGCCGCAAGCTGGCCTGCAGCGTATCGGTCAACGGCAGGCTTACGGGCCCCAACGACAACGAAAGCAGGATGGCGAGCATGCATGCCAAGCCCAGCCAGATGAACAACGTGCGCGGTCGGACCCGCGGCCTCATGGCGCGAAGCGGATGTTGGCCGAAGGATAGAATGCTGCCGCCAGCACCTGAAGGCTGGCGGGCAAGCGCGGCCCCAGCCCTCCGACCAGCAGGGTCGGGTCGAGCTGAACCAGGCGCTGATCGCGCACTGCACGCGAGGCGGCCAGGGATGGATTTTCTTTCAACAGCGCCTGCAAGGCGGCTTGATCGGCGAGCACGCGGTCCGAGAACACGATGACATCCGGGTCCAACGCCGCGAGCGCCTCGCTGGAAAAGTCCTTGTAGCCCTGATGGGTTGCAAGGTTACGTCCCCCGGCCTGCTTCAAGACCCAGTCCCCTGCCGTGCCGGCGCCTGCCAGCAGCGGCCTGGCACCTGCATGACCTACCAGCAACACCACGCCGGGCGCGGGCTGCCCGGCTTGTGCCTGGCGTACGTTGTCGTGCAGCTGGTCGAGCTGATGGCGAAAGTCTGCGGTCGCACGTGCAGCCTGTGCCTGGGCCCCCAGCAGCTCGCCCAGGCGCTTGAGGTTCTGTCCGACGGCATCGATATCGGGCTGGCTGGAGAACACCTCGACGGGCACGCCGGCCCTGGTAATTTGTGCCAGCACCGGCGCCGGGCCCATTTCATCCGTACCTATCAACCTATCCGGGCGCAGGCTCAGAATGCCTTCAGCGGACAACTGGCGCTGATAACCAATGCTGGGCAGCGCTTTCAATGAGGCTGGGTGTTGGCTGGTGGTATCGACGCCGACCAGCCGCGGCTCAGCGCCCAACGCCACCACCCACTCGCTCAAGGCGCCGCCCGCACTGACCCAACGGCTCGGCTGGTCGGCTGCCAGGGCCTTGGCGCAGAGCAGTGGGCTGGCGGCGAGAACAAGCACGGCGGCAAGGCGACGCATCATTGGATTTCCTTCATCGGTTTGGCCCCCACACCTTGTAGCGGGCGGCAGAACTGCGCACCATGCAAAGCCAGGCGCAGCGAATGACAGCCATTTGATAATTGTTCGCATTGACGCGTCAAGTCGATCACCGCACCCAGAGTCAGGCCTGCCATGCACTTTCTTTGCCCCTCCCACGGCTTGCCCGAAGGCCAGAGCCGCCCGTTCGACGTAGACGGCGTACTCCTGCTGGGCGTTCGCCGCCAAGGTAGCGTTTATCTCTACCGCAACCGCTGCCCGCACCGTGGCATTGCCTTGAACGGGCCGCAGGAACGTTTTCTGGACGACAGCAACAGCCTTATTCACTGTAGCCACCACGGCGCGCTGTTTCTGATCGAAACAGGCGAATGCGTGTCCGGGCCGTGCGAAGGCGAGGCGCTGCAGGCCCTGGACTGCCTCGAAGACAGCCAGGGCATCTGGCTCAAGGCGTAAGGATCACCGGCAGCCGTCGGTCGATGACGATGCCCTCGGCATCCAGCCGGGTCCCATAGGCCAGCACTTCGACCCCCTCGGCCGCCGCAGCCTTCAGGGCCTGGGCATAGGCCATATCGATGTCGTCGGCCGGTCGCACGGCCTCGATACCCGTCAGGTTCACGCAATACAGCTGAACCGCCCGTATGCCCTGGCGCGCCAGCTTGGCCAGCTCGCGCAGGTGCTTGGCACCGCGCTGGGTGACGGCGTCCGGAAACGCTGCCGTGGTGCTGTCGGCGTAGCCCAGGGTCACGCTTTTGACTTCCACATAAGCCGGTGCACCGTCGAATTCCAGACGAAAATCGATACGACTGCCTTCTTCACCGTAGGCCACTTCTCGCTTGAGTGCGGTGAAGCCTGCCAATTCGGTGATGATGCCCGCACGCAGCGCCTCCTCCACCAACGCGTTGGCACGGCCGGTGTTGATGCAGGCCAGCCTCCCTTGTGGGGTTTCGCTGATTTCCCAGGTGCCTGGCAGCTTGCGTTTCGGGTCGCTGGAGCGACTGAACCACACCAGGCCACCCTCGTGCATGCAATTGAGCATGGAGCCGGTGTTGGGGCAATGAATCGTCAGTTGCTCGCCAGTGGGCAGTTCGATGTCGGCCAGAAAGCGCTTGTACCGGCGCAGCAGCCGACCTTGTTCAAGGGCAGGAGAAAAACGCATCAGCCCTGCCAGCTCTGCAGGCCACGGGCGATACGCTGGACCGCTTGTTCCAGACGCGGGAGGCTCTGGGTGTAGGCGAAACGTACATGATGGCCGGCCAGGTGGCGACCGAAGTCCAGCCCCGGGGTAAACGCCACGTGTTCGGTTTCCAGGAAATGTCGGCAGAACGCGAAGGCATCCCCCCCGAAGGCGCTGATATCGGCATACAGGTAAAACGCCCCCTGGGGCTCCACGGCGATTTCGAAGCCCAGACTGCGCAGGGCTGGCAGCAGGTAGTCACGGCGTTTGGCAAATTCCGCACGACGCGCCTCGAAGATACCGAGCGCCTCTGGCTGGAAGCAGGCCAGCGCTGCGTGCTGGGCCATGCTGGGTGCGCTGATGTAGAGGTTTTGCGCCAGTTTCTCAAGGTCAGCCACGGCATCTTCGGGTGCCACCAGCCAACCCAGGCGCCAGCCGGTCATGCCGAAATATTTGGAAAAGCTATTTAGCACGAAGGCCGAATCGTCGACTTCGAGCACGCTGGGCGCGTCCATGCCATAGGTCAGGCCGTGGTAGATCTCGTCCACAACCAGATGACCGGCGCGGGCGCGCGTGGCCTGGGCAAGGCTGGCCAGCTCATCACGCCCCAGTACAGTCCCCGTCGGGTTGGCAGGTGAAGCCACCAGAGCGCCGACCGTATCGGCGTTCCAGTGTGTGTGCACCAGCCCTGCATCGAGCTGATAGTTCACCTCAGGCCCTACCGGCACCAACTGCGCCCCACCCTCGACCAGGCGCAGAAAGTGGCGATTGCACGGGTAGCCCGGGTCGGCCAGCAGCCAATGTTTGCCGGGATCGACCAGCAGGCTGCTGGCCAGCAGCAGCGCACCGGAGCCACCTGGCGTGATCAGGATGCGCTCCGGGTCAACGTCAAGACCATAGCGCTGGCCATAGAAACCGGCGATTGCCTGGCGCAGTGCAGGCAGACCGCGGGCGGCTGTGTACCGGGTGTGGCCTTCGGCAAGGGCGGCCTGCCCTGCGGCGACGATGGGCGCTGCCGTGGTGAAGTCCGGCTCGCCGATCTCGAGGTGGATCACGTCATGCCCGGCTGCCTGCAGCTCATTGGCACGCGCCAGCAGCGCCATGACATGGAAGGGTTCGATGGCGCGGCTGCGCGCACTGTAGGGTTGGGCCATGTCCTTCTCTCAATCGGGTCTAAACTTTGGATTCTACCCTTGCATGCAATCGAACGTACGGTTTGCGCCGGTGTCAGTAAGCAGGATCGGGCGGGCTAGCGCACCCCCGATCTATCTGGTAAGTTCGGCGGCTCGCAGTCGCAGGGCCGGCGGTCGCCGGAGATGGAGCATCCTGCGCATAGGATCAGATGAGTGAGAGGCGGTCTATTCATGTCCACCGTAGAAAAGCAAAAAACCGGTCAAACCATGTACGGTGTCGAGCCCTATCAAGAGACCAAGGGCGAAGAATACATGGGTGAGCCCATGAAGAAGCACTTCACCAAGCTTCTCAATGCCTGGAAAGGCGAGCTCATGCAGAGCGTGGACCGCACCGTGGACCACATGAAGGACGAAGCGGCGAACTTCCCCGACCCGGCCGACCGTGCCAGCCAGGAAGAAGAATTCGCCCTCGAGCTGCGTAACCGCGACCGCGAGCGCAAGCTGATCAAGAAAATCGACAAGACCCTGCAGAAGATTCAGGACGCAGAATACGGCTGGTGCGATTCCTGCGGTATCGAGATCGGCCTGCGCCGTCTGGAAGCCCGTCCTACCGCTGACCTGTGCTTCGACTGCAAGGAAATTGCCGAGAAGAAAGAAAAGACCGTCGGCAAAGGCTGATCGTCTTCTTCTCCAGCCGGGGCGCATCATGCGCCCCGCTTCATTTATATGCCCTGCCCGACCATGACCCAGTCCCGTTACACCGGCCGCTTCGCCCCCACCCCCAGCGGTTTCCTGCACTTCGGCTCCCTGGTAGCCGCCCTGGCTTCCTGGCTGGACGCCCGAGCCGTGGACGGGCGTTGGCTGCTGCGCATGGAGGACACCGACCCGCCACGGGAAATGCCCGGCGCGCGCGATGCCATCTTGCAAACCCTGGAACGCTACGGCCTGGAATGGGATGGCGAAGTGGCCTTTCAGAGCCAGCGCTTTGATGCCTATGCCAGCGTGGTCGACCGCCTGTTCAACATGGGCCTGGCCTACGCCTGCACCTGTTCGCGCAAGCAGCTGGAAGCGTACGGCGGTATCTACCCCGGTTTTTGTCGCAATGCCGGGCACGCCCGCGAAGGTGCGGCCATTCGTATCCGGGTGCCGGAGCTGTCCTACCGTTTCACCGACCGGGTGCAAGGTGAGTACCAGCAGCACCTGGGCCGGGAAGTGGGCGACTTCGTCATCCAGCGCCGTGACGGGCTCTATGCCTATCAGTTGGCAGTGGTGCTCGATGACGCCTGGCAGGGCATCACCGACATCGTGCGCGGTGCCGACCTGCTCGACAACACCCCCCGTCAGTTGTACCTGCAGGAGCTGCTGGGTTTCACGCAGCCGCGCTATCTGCATGTGCCGCTGATCGTCCAGCCTGATGGCCACAAGCTGGGCAAGTCCTACCGCTCGCCGCCCCTGCAGGCCGACCAGGCTACTCCGCTGCTGCTGCGGGCGCTCAGGGCACTGGGCCAGGACACGCCCGCGCAGCTCGCAAGCGCCACCCCAGCCCAAGTACTGGCCGTGGCACGTGCCCAGTGGCGGCCCGAACGCATTGCCCAGCGCACCGCGGTCCCTGAGGCCGACTTGCGCTAGGCCGGGTTTCGATAACCCGCCCGCCTGAATCAAAAGGCCATGAAATTCAAACCCTTGGCCAACGCTGCCGATTCCCGCTAGCATCCGCCACGCCGTATGCGCCAATAATAGATCCACACCCGCAGCGCCCAACCGTCGAGGCCCGCATGTACATCTATCGTTTGGTCCTGCTTCTGGTCGTGGGGATCTACCTGTTCTCCCCGGCCATCATGGACTGGTGGATCGAGCCCACCGGAGCCTGGTACCGCCCGTACCTGCTCTGGCTCATCCTGATCGTCGTCACTTTCATCCTGCAGAGCCAACGAGATGCCGATGAGCTTTAGCCTGACCCAGATGATCCTGATCAGTGCCGGCTACCTGCTGGTGCTGTTCGGCGTGGCCTGGGTCAGCGAACGCGGCTTGATACCGCGCTCGATCATCCGCCACCCCCTTACCTACACATTGTCGCTGGGGGTCTATGCCAGCGCCTGGGCGTTTTACGGATCGGTGGGGCTGGCCTACCAGTACGGCTATGGCTTCCTGGCCTGTTACCTGGGGGTTTCAGGGGCATTCCTGTTGGCGCCGGTGTTGCTGTATCCGATCCTTAAAATCACCCGTACCTACCAGTTATCGTCCCTGGCCGACCTGCTGGCCTTCCGCTTTCGCAGCACCTGGGCCGGGGCGCTGACCACGGTGATCATGCTGATCGGGGTATTGCCGCTGCTTGCTCTGCAGATCCAGGCCGTGGCCGATTCCATCAGCATCCTCACCGGGGAGCCGGTCAAGGCCCGGGTAGCGTTCGCTTTCTGTGCCCTTATCATCCTGTTCACCATCTTCTTCGGCTCAAGGCACATCGCCACCCGTGAGAAGCACGAGGGGCTGGTCTTCGCCATCGCCTTCGAGTCGGTGATCAAGCTCATCTCCCTGGGTGGCATCGGCCTTTATGCGCTGTATGGCGTTTTCGGCGGGCCCCATGGCCTGGAGGTCTGGTTGCTGCAGAACCAGACGGCGCTGGCGGCCCTGCACACGCCTTTGCAGGAGGGCCCGTGGCGCACCTTGCTGCTGGTGTTCTTCGCCTCGGCGATCGTCATGCCGCACATGTACCACATGGCGTTCACCGAAAACCTCAACCCGCGTTCGCTGGTCAGCGCCAGCTGGGGGCTGCCGCTGTTTCTGCTGCTGATGAGCCTGGCCGTGCCCCTGGTGCTATGGGCCGGCTTGCGCCTGGGCGCCAGTACCAACCCGGAATACTTCACCCTGGGGCTGGGCATCGCGGCCAACAACCAGGCCTTGGCCCTGTTGGCCTATGTCGGGGGGCTTTCGGCAGCCAGCGGGCTGATCATCGTGACCACCCTCGCCCTCTCGGGCATGGCGCTCAATCACCTGGTCCTGCCCCTGTACCAGCCGCCTGCCGAGGGCAACATCTACCGCTGGCTGAAGTGGACGCGCCGGGCCTTGATCGTGGCGATCATCACCGCCGGTTTCATGTTCTACCTCACCCAGAGCAGCCACCAGAGCCTGGCCAACCTGGGCATCGTCGCGTTCGTGGCCACCTTGCAGTTCCTGCCAGGGGTCCTGTCGGTGCTGTACTGGCCCACGGCGAATCGGCGGGGGTTCATTGCCGGCCTGGTGGCAGGCACCCTGGTGTGGATGGGCACCATGCTGCTGCCACTACTGGGTAACCTGCAGGGTTTCTACATCCCCTCGCTGGACATGATCTACGTACTGGACGACACCAGCTGGCACATGGCAGCCATTGCATCGCTGGCCGCCAACGTGCTGCTGTTCACCTTGATTTCCCTGTTCACCAATGCCAGCAACGAGGAGGTGGCCGCCGCCGAAGCCTGCGCCGTCGACAACGTCCGCCGCCCCCAGCGCCGCGAACTGCATGCGGCCTCGCCGCAGGAGTTCGCCACCCAACTGGCCAAGCCACTGGGCGCCAAGGCCGCACAGAAGGAAGTGGAGCAAGCCCTGCGCGACCTGTACCTGCCCTTCGACGAGCGGCGCCCCTACGCCCTGCGTCGGCTGCGCGACCGCATCGAGGCCAACCTCTCCGGCCTGATGGGCCCAAGCGTGGCCCAGGACATGGTGGAGACCTTCCTGCCCTACAAGTCGGGCAATGAAAACTATGTGACTGAAGACATCCACTTCATCGAAAGCCGGCTGGAGGACTACCACTCGCGCCTGACCGGCCTGGCTGCCGAACTCGACGCCTTGCGCCGCTATCACCGCCAGACGCTTCAGGAGCTGCCGATGGGGGTATGCTCCCTGGCCAAGGACCAGGAAATCCTCATGTGGAACAAGGCCATGGAAGAGCTGACCGGCATCGCTGCCAAGCACGTGGTCGGTTCGCGCCTGATCACCATTGCCGAACCCTGGCGTGGCCTGCTGCAAGGCTTCATCAATGTGCCGGATGAACACTTGCACAAACAGCGCCTGGCCCTGGACGGCCAGCCGCGCTGGCTGAACCTGCACAAGGCCGCCATCGACGAACCGCTGGCCCCAGGCAATAGTGGCCTGGTGCTGCTGGTGGAAGACCTGACCGAAACCCAGGCCCTGGAAGAGAAGCTGGTGCACTCCGAACGCCTGGCGAGTATCGGCCGCCTGGCGGCGGGTGTGGCCCACGAGATCGGCAACCCGATCACCGGCATCGCCTGCCTTGCGCAGAACCTGCGCGAGGAGCGCGAAGGCGATGGAGAAATCATCGAGCTGTCCAGCCAGATCCTCGAACAGACCAAGCGGGTGTCGCGCATCGTGCAATCGCTGATGAGCTTCGCCCACGCAGGCGGCAGCCATCAGAACAGCGAAGAGCCCGTGTGCCTGGCAGAAGTGGCCCAGGATGCCATTGGCCTGCTGGCCTTGAATCGGCGCAACTTCGACGTGCAGTTCTTCAACCTGTGCGACCCCGACCACTGGGCAGAGGGTGACCCGCAACGCCTGGCCCAGGTGCTGATCAATCTGCTGTCCAACGCGCGGGACGCGTCTCCACCCGGCAGCGCGATTCGCGTGCGCACCGTGGGCTGCGAGCACACGGTCGACCTGATCGTGGAGGACGAGGGCAGCGGCATTCCGAAGAACATCATGGATCGCCTGTTCGAACCCTTCTTCACCACCAAGGACCCTGGCGAGGGAACCGGGCTGGGCCTTGCGCTGGTCTATTCCATCGTGGAGGAGCATTATGGACAAATCACCATCGACAGCCCGGCCGATATCGAACGGCAACGTGGCACCCGGATCCGCGTGACCCTGCCCCGGCATGTCGTAGCGACGTCCCCCGAAAATCGAGACCGTCGAGAGAATTGAATCAATGCCGCATATTCTGATCGTCGAAGACGAAACCATCATCCGCTCAGCCCTGCGACGCCTGCTCGAACGGAACCAGTACCAGGTCAGCGAAGCCGGCTCGGTGCAGGAAGCACAGGAGCGCTTCAGCATTGCGACCTTCGACCTGATCGTCAGCGACCTGCGCCTGCCCGGTGCCCCCGGTACCGAGCTGATCAAGCTCGGCGAGGGCAGGCCGGTGCTGATCATGACCAGCTACGCAAGCCTGCGCTCGGCCGTGGACTCGATGAAAATGGGTGCGGTCGACTACATCGCCAAACCGTTCGATCATGATGAAATGCTCCAGGCCGTTGCGCGCATCCTGCGTGATCGGCCAAGCGCGCCACCTGCAACCCCTGAGCCACGCCTGGCCTCCGCCAAGGCTGCCCCGGCGGACAAAGGCAACGCACCGGCGACCAATGGGGATATCGGCATCATCGGTTCCTGCGCCCCCATGCAGGACATGTTCAGCAAGATCCGCAAGGTCGCCCCTACCGACTCCAATGTGCTGATCCAGGGTGAGTCAGGTACCGGCAAGGAACTGGTCGCCCGTGCGCTGCACAACCTGTCGCGACGGGCCAAGGCACCGATGATCTCGGTCAACTGCGCAGCGATTCCCGAGACGCTCATCGAATCCGAGCTGTTCGGTCATGAAAAGGGCGCCTTTACCGGTGCCAGCGCAGGTCGGGCTGGGTTGGTGGAGGCCGCTGACGGCGGCACTCTGTTCCTGGACGAGATCGGCGAACTCCCGCTCGAAGCCCAGGCGCGCCTGTTGCGCGTGCTTCAGGAAGGCGAGATTCGGCGGGTGGGCTCGGTGCAGTCGCAAAAGGTCGACGTGCGCCTGATCGCGGCCACTCACCGGGACCTGAAAAACCTGGCCAAGGCCGGTCAGTTCCGTGAAGACTTGTACTACCGCTTGCATGTGATCGCGCTGAAGCTACCTGCCCTGCGCGAGCGCGGCAGCGATGTGAACGAAATTGCCAGCGCCTTCCTGGCCCGCCAGTGCGCGCGGATCGGGCGTGACGACCTGCACTTCTCACCCGAGGCAGAGCAGGCCATTCGTCATTACAGCTGGCCCGGCAACGTGCGAGAACTGGAAAATGCCGTGGAACGCGCAGTCATCCTGAGCGAAAGCCCGGAAATTTCGGCGGAGCTGTTGGGCATCGATATCGAGCTCAGCGATCTGGACGAGGACGAGCTGCTCGACAGTGCGCTGACCGCAGCCAGTGCCGCCACGGCCAGTCATGAGCCGACCGAAGATTTGTCGCTGGAGGACTACTTCCAGCATTTCGTGCTCGAGCATCAGGACCACATGACCGAGACCGAGCTGGCACGCAAGCTGGGCGTCAGTCGCAAGTGCCTTTGGGAGCGCAGGCAGCGCCTGGGCATTCCTCGCCGCAAAAGCAACGCCACCAGCGAGAACTGATTCGACCGGGCAGGAGGCGTCTCCTGCCCGTCTTCGGTCACCCTGCAGGCTTGTTCCCCGTAACGGGGCCTCAGACTGATTCCCCCGCGTCCCCCCGCCGCAAAAATCTGTTACCTGCCTGCAGGTGCGTAACAGTTGCCGAGGTAAACGGTAACGAAAAACACGCCGCGCACTTGGCATGCTCCCCTGCAAAAATAGCCAAATCCCCGGATTTGCTGGGCCAGCCAAAGTTGGCACGCCTTCTGCTATATGCTTAGTACAAAAACAATAACAAGCACTGCAACCCACAATAAGAACAAGACGAAACGACTCACGCACAATAAGAACAAGACGGCGGAGGCGCAGCTAACTGATTCTTTTGGAGAGGATGCATGTTTGGGGCTTGCCCCACACCCAGGCAGAGAACAACAAAAACTGCACTATAAAGCAGCACCTGAACTGGATGGATCGACGATCAACGTGACATCAGCGGCCAAAGCAATCCGTTTGCTCTTTACCCCTGGTTTGGGGGTCGTCCACAAGCTTCACGCTTAGTGGCAGGGCACTCAACAAAAACAAGAAGCCCGCAAAAAAAACAATAAGAGCACACGCAACGACTTCTTGGGGAGCTTAGGCTCCCCTTGTCGTTTCTGCCTTTGGGCAGGCATTCTGCGACCGCCTACACCATCCCGCGAGTAAATGCTAGAATCCCCGCCCATCATGCGGCCATTCTCATATTCTTGGCCGAACATTCCTTCAAACAGTGCATCCCATGCTGAAGAAGCTGTTCCAGTCGTTCCGCCCGCCCGTACCGGGCCAGCACCACCGGCGCACCACGCCCGAGGTGATCAACAAAAGCCAGCATTCGCTGCAGCGCCACCAGTTCAGCCGCCATGCGGTGAACATCGTCGAGCGCCTGCAGAGCGCCGGTTACCAGGCTTATCTGGTCGGTGGCTGTGTCCGCGACCTGATGCTGGGCATCACACCGAAAGACTTCGACGTGGCCACCAGCGCCACCCCCGAACAGGTGCGTGCCGAGTTCCGTAACGCGCGTATCATCGGCCGCCGCTTCAAGCTGGTTCACGTGCATTTCGGCCGTGAAATCATTGAAGTTGCCACCTTCCGCGCCCCTCACTCCGAGGACGATCAGGGCGACAGCCACCGCTCGTCCCATAATGCCAGCGGGCGAATCCTGCGCGACAACGTGTATGGCACCTTGGAAGAAGACGCGCAGCGCCGCGACTTCACCATCAACGCGCTGTACTACGATCCGGTGAGCGAGCGCATTCTCGATTACGCCAACGGCGTGCACGATGTGCGCAATCGCCTGTTGCGCCTGATCGGCGATCCTACCCATCGCTATCAGGAAGACCCAGTGCGCATGCTGCGTGCGGTGCGTTTCGCAGCCAAGCTCGACTTCGGTATCGAAAAGCACACCGTCCAGCCGATTCGCGAACTGGCGCCGTTGCTGCGTGAAATACCGCCGGCGCGGCTGTTCGAAGAGAGCCTGAAGCTGTTCCTTTCGGGCCAGGGCGCCATGGCGTTCGAAATGCTGGTCGACCTGCAGCTGTTCGAACCCCTGTTCCCCGCCAGTGCCCAGGCGCTGGAGGACCGCCCCACCTATACCCACACGCTGATCAGCCAGGCGTTGAGCAATACGGACCTGCGCGTCAAGCAAGGCAAGCCGGTAACGCCTGCCTTCATGTTCGCAGCCCTGCTCTGGCCTGCCCTGCCAGCGCGCGTTCTGCACCTGCAGAACCAAGGAGTGCCGCCGATTCCGGCCATGAACGGTGCAGCCCATGACCTGATCGCCGAGCAGTGCGCACGCATTGCCATTCCCAAGCGCTTCACCCTGCCGATCCGCGAGATCTGGGACATGCAGGAACGCCTGCCGCGCCGCAGCGGTAAACGCGCCGACATGCTGCTGGACAACCCACGCTTCCGTGCCGGTTACGATTTCCTGCTGCTGCGCGAAAGCGCTGGCGAAGAAACCGATGACCTTGGCCAGTGGTGGACCGAGTATCAGGAAGCCAATGACAGCGAGCGCCGCGACATGATCCGCGACCTGGGCAGCCGTGATGAAGGCGGTGTGTCCCGCAAGCGCAAGCGCAGCAACAGCAAGCGCAAGCGCGGTGGTGAAGAGGCCTTCGAGTGAGCATCCGCGTGTACGTCGGCCTGGGCAGCAATCTGGATGCCCCGGCCGAGCAGTTGCGCAGCGCGCTGGACGCACTCGATCAGGTCCAGGCGACGCGTTTGGTGGCCGCTTCGGCGCTGTACACCAGCGATTCGCTACTGCCGGGCCAGCCCCGCTACACCAATGCCGTCGCCGCGCTCGACAGCGCCTTGGCGCCCCTTGACCTGCTCGATGCCTTGCAGGCCATCGAAAACGACCAGGGCCGGGTGCGCAAGGAACGCTGGGGGCCGCGCACCCTCGACCTGGACATTCTGCTGTACGGCGACCAGGTGCTGGACCTGCCGCGCCTGCAGGTACCGCACTATCACATGCATGCCAGGCCCTTCGTGCTCTATCCGCTGGCCGAACTGGTACCTGCAGACTTCCGGCTTGCCGATGGCCGCCAATTGTCCCAACTGCTCGCCGCTTGCCCATACATTGGCCTCGAACGCCTGTAATCGGCCGTTCGTTAGGGCAGTAACGCCAGTAACACCCTGATCGTAACAATGCGGTAACAGGGTGATTGACTTCCCTCATTTCGCTCACGACTATAGGCGACCCGCGTGGCACCCCTGTGTTGCGCCCCCCTATCGAGGCCCGGACGGACCTGTGCCAGAACATCACGCGCGATGATGTGCCGCTGCGGAAGATGACTACTCAGGTTGCATGCAGTCGTTTCCCCTGGCGCCAGAATGAGGAACTCTCTACATGCCTGAAGTAACCCTTTCCACCCTCAATGGCCTGAAGGCCAAGGGTGAAAAAATCGCCATGCTGACCTGCTATGACGCGACGTTCGCCAAGGCAGCCAGCCAGGCCGGCGTCGACGTCCTGCTGGTGGGCGACTCCTTGGGCATGGTCTTGCAAGGCCATGACAGCACCTTGCCGGTCACCACGGCAGACATGGCCTACCACACCGCCTCGGTCAAGCGCGGCAATCACGGCGCAATGATTCTCGCCGACCTGCCGTTCATGGCCCACGCCACGCCCGAATCGGCCTTCGCCAACAGCGCGGCGCTGATGCAGGCAGGCGCCCACATGGTCAAGATCGAAGGTGCAGCCTGGTTGGCCGAGACCATCCGGCTGCTGGCCGAGCGTGGGGTGCCTGTGTGCGCCCACCTGGGCTTGACGCCTCAGACCGTAAATGTGCTCGGCGGCTATAAGGTACAAGGTCGCCTGGAGGCACAAGCCCGGCAGATGCAGGCCGATGCCATCGCGCTTGAAGCCGCAGGCGCTGCCATGCTGCTGCTCGAATGCGTGCCCAGCGAACTGGCCGCAGCGATCACCCAGGCCGTGCGCATCCCGGTCATCGGCATCGGTGCCGGCAGCGCCACCGATGGCCAGGTACTGGTGCTGCATGACATGCTCGGCCTGTCCCTCAGCGGCCGGGTACCCAAGTTCGTGAAAAACTTCATGGACGGCCAGCCTGACATCGCCAGCGCCCTCGCCGCTTATGTCCAGGCCGTCAAGCAAGTCACGTTCCCCGCCAGTGAACACGGGTTCAGCGCATGAATACAGTCAAGACCGTGCCGGAGCTGCGCGCCGCCGTAGCCCGCGCCCGCAGCGAAGGCAAGCGCATCGGCTTCGTGCCCACCATGGGCAACCTGCACAGCGGCCATGCGGCCCTGGTGGTAAAGGCTGCGCAATGCGCCGACTTCGTGGTTGCCAGCATCTTCGTCAACCCGCTGCAGTTCGGGGCCAATGAAGACCTGGACAAATACCCCCGCACGTTGGCAGCCGACCAGCAACTGCTGGTCGAATCGGGCTGCAACCTGCTGTTTGCCCCTGCCGTGGACGAAATGTATCCGGACGGGATGAGCGTGCAGACGCGGGTCAGCGTGCCCAACCTGTCAGAAGGGTTGTGCGGCGCCAGTCGGCCAGGGCACTTCGAAGGCGTGGCCACCGTGGTCAGCAAGCTGTTCAACATGGTGCAGCCTGATCTCGCGGTCTTCGGCGAAAAGGACTATCAGCAGCTGGCAGTCATTCGCGCCATGGTGCGCGACCTGAACATGCCCATCCAGGTGATAGGGCTGCCTACGGTGCGCGCCGCAGACGGCTTGGCACTGTCATCGCGCAACGGCTACCTCACCGCCGAGCAGCGGGCAACGGCGCCTGTGCTGTATCGCGTGCTCCAGACGATGGCAGCTGCCATCGCCCGTGGCCAAAAGGACTTCGCCGCGCTGGTGGCCGACGGCCAAGCCCAATTGAGCGCAGCCGGTCTGCGCCCCGATTACCTGGAAGTTCGACATGCCCTGACCCTGCGCCCGGCCATGGTCGATGACCGAGACCTGGTGGTCATCGCGGCGGCTTACCTAGGCAACACCCGCCTGATCGACAACCTGTACGTGCAGGTGCAGCACAAGACGGCCTGAACGGCCTGGGGTGCCTAGGCACCCCATCTACTTTTGCGCCCCCCATTCCCAGCGCCGGGCCTTTGCCTATAATGATGCCAGCCTGAACCCGGC
Source organism: Pseudomonas sp. SGAir0191 (assembly GCF_002812565.2). Lineage (NCBI taxonomy): Bacteria > Pseudomonadati > Pseudomonadota > Gammaproteobacteria > Pseudomonadales > Pseudomonadaceae > Pseudomonas > Pseudomonas sp. SGAir0191. The sequence continues at coordinate 846,077 of NZ_CP025035.2, read as the reverse complement.
AATGACTGCCGTGTCCAACGCATCACCACGGACCAAGGGACCCCCGCGCAATGGCGTATTACCGTACCCCCCACGATGTCACGGCTCTACCCGCCTGGCAGGCGCTCAAGCAGCACCGCGATGCCATGCAAGGCTTCAGCATGCGAGAAGCTTTCGCCGCCGATCCTCAGCGCTTCGAACAATTCTCCCTGAGCTCCTGTGGCCTGTTCCTGGATTATTCCAAGAACCTGATCACCGAACAGACACGTGACCTGCTGGTGAACCTGGCCGACGAAGTGGGCCTCAAGGACGCCATCACTTCGATGTTCAACGGCGAGATCATCAACGCCTCCGAAGGCCGGCCGGTGCTACACACTGCGCTGCGCCGCCCGGTGGGTGACAAGCTCAGCGTCAACGGCGTGAACGTCATGCCCGAAGTGCACAAGGTGCTCAACCAGATCACCGAGCTGGTCGGCCGCATTCATGATGGCCTGTGGCGTGGCTACAGCGAAAAGCCCATCACCGACGTGGTCAACATTGGTATCGGTGGCTCGTTCCTGGGCCCGGAACTGGTATCCGAAGCATTGATGCCTTACGCCCAGCGCGGTGTACGCTGCCATTACCTGGCGAACATCGACGGTAGCGAGTTCCACGAACTGTCGGCCAGCCTGCGCGCCGAAACCACCCTGTTCATCGTCTCGTCCAAGTCGTTCAACACCCTCGAGACCCTGAAGAACGCAATGGCCGCGCGTACCTGGTACCTGGCCCAGGGCGGCTCGGAAGCCGAGCTGTACCGCCACTTCATCGCCGTGTCCAGCAACAAGGCCGCCGCCGTTGCGTTTGGCATCCGCGAAGAGAACATCTTTCCGATGTGGGACTGGGTCGGTGGGCGCTATTCGCTGTGGTCCGCCATCGGCCTGCCGATTGCGCTGGCCATCGGTACCGCCAACTTCAAGGAACTGCTCTCCGGTGCCTACACCATGGACCAGCATTTCCAGAGCGCGCCGTTCGAGAAGAACATGCCCGTGCTGCTGGCGCTGCTGGGTGTGTGGTACGGCAATTTCTGGGGTGCCAGCAGCCATGCGATCCTGCCGTACGACCACTACCTGCGCAACATCACCAAGCACCTGCAACAGCTGGACATGGAGTCCAACGGCAAGAGCGTGCTGCAGGACGGCACCCCGGTGAAAACCGAGACTGGCCCTGTGATCTGGGGCGGTGTGGGCTGCAACGGCCAGCATGCCTATCACCAGTTGCTGCACCAGGGCACGCAGCTGATCCCGGCCGACTTCATCGTGCCGGTCGTCAGCTTCAACCCGGTAGCCGACCATCACCAATGGCTGTACGCCAACTGTCTGTCCCAGAGCCAGGCGCTGATGCTGGGCAAGACGCGAGAAGAAGCCGAGACCGAACTGCGTGCCAAGGGCATGAGCGAAGCCGAGGTGCAGAAGCTTGCCCCGCACAAGGTCATCCCGGGCAATCGCCCGAGCAACACCTTGGTGGTCGAGCGTATCAGCCCACGCCGGCTGGGTGCCCTGGTGGCCATGTATGAGCACAAGGTGTTCGTGCAAAGCGTGGTCTGGGGTATCAATGCCTTCGACCAATGGGGTGTGGAACTGGGCAAGGAACTGGGCAAGGGCGTGTACCAGCGTCTTGTAGGCAGCCAGGAAGAGGTGGCCGAGGACGGCTCTACCCAAGGCCTGATCAATTACTTCCGCGGCCGCCATCGCGGCTGATCAGACCTCTACCTGGCAGGGCTTGTGCTCGCCAGGCAAGGCATCAAGAGATGCGCCGCAGCTTCTACAATTCGCCCCCTGGGCAATTGCCGGGGCTGTTGCGCAGCGCCCATCGCACGTGGGCCAAGCCTCTACAGCAGGCCAGTCGACGGTTCCATAGCCCCTATCGACCGTACCCGCCCAATCGCCAAACCGGTGGAACACCCCTCCCCGCAAAACTGTCCTACCCATTAGCCGTTGCCGTCCCTCGCCCCTCACAAGAGCAGGACCACCGCCATGTTCGATATTCGAAAATACCCGCACGCCCTCGCCGTCAGCCAAGCGGCAGCCCTCTCCCAGGACGACTACCACCGCCTGTACCGCCAGTCGGTCGAAGACCCGGACACCTTCTGGGCCGCTCAAGCGCAGCGCCTGACCTGGATGAGGCCTTGGTCACAGGTTCAACAATCGAACCTGCGCACCGGCCAGGCCCGCTGGTTCGACGGGGGCCAACTGAACGTCAGCTACAACTGCATCGATCGCCACTTGGCCACACGGGCCGAGCAGACCGCCCTGCTATGGGAAGGCGACAACCCCAGCGACACCCAGGCCATCAGCTACCGTGAACTGCACCGCCAGGTGTGTCGCCTGGCCAATGTATTGAAGTCGCGAGGCGTGGCCAAAGGTGACCGGGTGTGCATCTACATGCCGATGATCCCCGAAGCCGCCTTCGCCATGCTCGCTTGCGCGCGCATAGGCGCTGTTCACTCCGTGGTGTTCGGTGGTTTTTCCCCGGACGCGCTGCGTGACCGTATCCTGGACGCTGACTGCCGCACCGTCATCACCGCTGACGAAGGCGTACGCGGCGGTAAGCGAATCGCCCTCAAGCAGAATGTCGACAAGGCGTTGGCCAGTTGCCCGGCCGTCAGTACCGTCGTGGTAGTGCGGCGAACCGGGGGTGATGTCGCCTGGGACGACAATCGCGACCTCTGGTACCACCACGCCATCGAGCAGGTCGACGAAGCCTGTCCACCCGAACCCATGGAGGCAGAGGCCCCTCTGTTCATCCTCTACACCTCCGGTAGCACCGGCAAACCCAAAGGCGTGCTGCACACCACGGCGGGGTACTTGCTGCAAGCGGCCATGACATTCGACGTGGTGTTCGATTATAGGGAGGGGGAAGTCTTCTGGTGCACCGCCGACGTCGGCTGGGTCACCGGCCACAGCTACATCGTGTATGGCCCCTTGGCCAATGGCGCCATCTCGCTGATGTTCGAAGGCGTGCCCAACCACCCCGACAGCTCGCGGTTCTGGCAAGTCGTGGACAAGCACCAGGTCAACATCTTCTACACCGCACCCACCGCCCTGCGCGCGCTGATGCGCGAAGGGGATGCGCCCCTGCAAAGTACCTCCCGTGCAAGCCTGCGCTTGCTGGGCAGCGTGGGTGAACCGATCAACCCGGAAGCCTGGCACTGGTATTTCAATGAGGTCGGACAGCGCCGCTGCCCCATCGTCGATACCTGGTGGCAGACCGAGACTGGCGGCATCATGCTCACGCCACTGCCCGGCACCCAGACCCTCAAGCCTGGCTGCGCCACCCAACCCATGTTCGGCGTGCAGCCGGTGCTGCTTGACGACAAAGGCCAGGTCATCGAGGGTCAAGGGGCTGGGCTGCTGGCGATCAAGGCCAGCTGGCCTGGGCAGATTCGCACTGTCCATGGCGATCACCAACGCATGGTCGACACCTACTTCAAACCCATGCCCGGCTACTACTTCACCGGGGACGGCGCCAGGCGCGATGCCGACGGGCATTACTGGATCACTGGGCGCGTGGACGATGTGATCAACGTGTCCGGGCATCGCATCGGCACGGCGGAGGTCGAGAGCGCCCTGGTGCTTCACGACAGCGTGGCCGAAGCAGCCGTGGTGGGCTACCCCCACGATCTCAAGGGCCAGGGCGTATACGCCTTCGTGACCACCATGAACGGTGTCCGCCCCGATGAAGATCTCAAGGCCCAGCTGTTGGCGCTGGTCAGCAAGGAGATAGGCAGCTTCGCCAAGCCCGAGTTACTGCAATGGGCGCCGGCTTTGCCCAAGACACGGTCGGGCAAGATCATGCGGCGTATACTGCGCAAGATCGCCTGCAACGAGCTCGACAGCCTGGGCGATACCTCCACCCTGGCCGACCCGGGCGTCGTCCAAGGGTTGATCGACACTCGCCTGAACCGATAACCGGCAGCCGCTTCCCAGGCTGCCCAGCCCTGCAGGTCACCATGGAAGCGCTTCGCCGTCGTATCGAAAAACAAGCCATGAGCCTCACCGGCCTGGCGTTAGGCCAGCTCGACCTGGAGTCGCCCAAAGGCGACCCTGGCCTGTTCGGGCCCAACAGCATCAGTTGGCGCGTGCACGGTGACTTCCCCAGCATGCTGGTCGGCGGCATCAGCGCGCTGATGCTGCAGTTGCTGCACCCGCTGGCACTCGCCGGGGTCTGGGACCACTCCAACTTTCGCCATGACCTGATCGGACGCCTGCGGCGCACCAGCCAGTTCATTTCAGGGACCACGTTCGGCGCGACCGAAGATGCGCACTGGTTGATCGAAAAAGTGCGTCGGATCCACCTGCACGTCGAAGGCACGGCGCCGGATGGCCGCCCGTACGCAGCCAGCGACCCCCACCTGCTGACTTGGGTGCATGTGGCCGAGGTCAGTAGCTTTCTGGCCGCACACCTGCGCTACCGCAACCCCCGCTTGTCCCTGGCCGACCAGGACGCCTACTACCAGGAAATCGCCCTGATCGCTGAGCGTCTGGGCGCCCAGGACGTGCCCCGCTCGCGCCATGAGGTCGCACACTACTTGCATGAGATGCGCCCACAGCTGAACTGCGATGCCCGCAGCCAGGAAGTCATCGGTATTCTGCTCAACGCCCCTGCGCCTAGCCGGCTGGCAAAACACGTAGCCAAGCTGATGCTGCACGCCGGTATCGAGCTACTGCCCCATTGGGCACAACAGCAGCTTGGCCTCGAACAGGGCCATTGGCAAAAACGGTTGATCCGCCTGGGCGTGCATGGCACCGCCCCGGTATTGCGCTGGGCCATGCGCGACGGCTCTGCGCACAGGGCCAGGCGCCGCATGGGCATCGAATAAGCACTGGGCGCCCCTCAGCGGAACTGATTTAACGTGCCATACTCCAAGGCATCCCGCCCCGGACAGACGAAGCGATTCATGTACAAAGGACTGACTCGCGCCATCGGCGCATTGCTGGCGTTGCTCGCCCTGTACAGCCTGCTTGGCTTTCTCATTCTTCCGGGCCTGGCACTGCGTATCGCCAACCAGCAGCTTGCCCACTACGCCACGGTGCCGGCCCACTTGCAACGGGCCGAGTTCAACCCCTTCAGCCTTGAATTGACCTTGTGGGGCCTGCAGATCGGCGAGCCCGGCAAAGAGCAGGTCGGTTTCGAAAAACTGTACGCCAACCTGTCGCTGGACAGCCTGTGGACCGGCGCGCTGCACCTTGATGCCCTCGAGCTGGTCAAACCGCGCACCGAAGTGCTGTTCGCCAAAGATGGCACCCTCAACCTCACGCGCCTTTTCCAACTGCCCACCAGCAAAAGCGAGCCCGATACACCCCCAGGCGATCCTTTCCCGCTGCGTATCGGCAGCATCAAGCTCGAGCAGGGCTTTGTGCGTTTCGAAGACCTGCGTCCCAGCGAGCCGATCGAGTTTCTCTATGACAACCTTGGCCTGGAGCTGAAGAACCTCAGCACCCTCGCCAACGACAATGCCGACATGACCATGGTGGCCAACGGCCCCAACGGTGGACGCATCGACTGGCAGGGTACATTGAGCCTGGCGCCTATCGCGTCCGAAGGCACGCTCAAGGTCAGCGACAGCAAGATGAAGCTGTTCTGGCCCTATGTGCGCGATGCCGTGCCCTTGGTGCTGGAAGACGGCAAGCTCAGCCTGAGCACGCATTATCGGCTCAACCTGGCAGATAAGACCGAACTGCGTTTGGAAAAGGCGTCGGTGCGGGTGGCGCCCTTTGCCATCAAGGCCCCGGACGGTCGCCCGTTGGCAAGGCTTGCCAATCTGGAGTTGAGTGATGCCTCTGTCGATCTGGTCAAGCAACAGGTAACGGTCGGCAAAGTGCGCAGTGAAAAGCTCGAAACCTGGGCGGCGCTGGAGAAGGACGGTCAGCTCGATTGGCAGGTGCTGTTTGCCGGCGAGCCTGGCAAGCCAACGCCAGCAGAAAAGGCCGAGCCGCCCACCGCAGGGCCTGCGGCGGCACCGCAGACGCCAGCGGCCCCGAGCAAGCCCTGGCAGGTGCTGCTCAACGATGTCCAGCTCAGGAACTACCGCGTGCACCTGGCAGACCGCACGCAAAAAGAGCCGGTCACCCTGGACGTAGGCCCCTTGAACGCTGACTTGAAGGGCTTCGATAGCCTCAACCAGAAGCCCTTCACGGTCAAGTTCGACACCGGCATCGGCAAGCAAGGCACCCTGCAAGGGCAGGGCCAGGTCAACCTGGCGCCGGTGTGGGCCAAGCTGGATGTCGGTACCCGGGACATCGACTTGCGGTTGGCGCAAGCCTACATCAACCCCTACATTCTGTTGGAGCTGCGCAGCGGCATGCTCGACAGCGACCTGAAGGTGGACCTGAAAAGCGCATCGCCGCTGGCCTTGACGGTGAGCGGCAAGGCCCAGGTGAATCAGTTGCACACCCTCGACACCATCAAGAGCCGGGACTTCGTCAAATGGCAGCAGGTCAACCTCGATGGCCTGACGTATGTGCATGGCGATGCCCTGTCGATCGACAAGGTGACGCTGCAACAGCCCTATGCACGCTTCATCATCAATGAAGACCGTACCACCAACATCAATGACCTGTTGATTCCACAGCCAACCGATGCGCCTGCCAAGGCTCAGTCCCAGCCTGCAAGCGCCACCGAGGAAAAGCCACTCGGTATCCGCATTGGTCAGATCGTGATCAAGGACGGTTCGGCCAACTTCGCCGACCTGTCGCTCACGCCCAATTTCGCCACGGCCGTGCAACAGCTCAACGGCCAGGTCGGCACCATCGATAACCGCAAGCCCCTCCCTGCCCCAGTGGATGTGCAAGGCAAGGTCGACCGGTACGCGCCCGTCACCATCAAAGGTGGCCTCAACCCATTCGACCCGCTCGCGAGCCTGGACATCGCCGCCGTGTTCAAACGCGTCGAACTGACTACCCTGACGCCCTACTCGGGCAAGTTTGCCGGCTACCGCATCCGCAAAGGCCGGCTGAACCTGGACCTGCATTACCTGATTACCAAGGGCCAACTCAAAGCCGAGAACAAAGTAGTCGTTGAGCAGTTGCAGCTTGGGGAAAAGGTAGACAGCCCGGACGCGGTCGATCTGCCGATTCGCCTTGCGGTGGCACTGCTCAAAGATACGCACGGCAAGATTTCAATCGAGTTGCCCGTGGCGGGCGATCTGAACAACCCGCAGTTCAGCGTAATGCCGATCGTGTGGCAAACCTTGCGCAACCTTGTGCTGCGCGCCGCGCAGGCACCGTTCAAGCTCATCGGTGGCCTGGTTGCCGGAGGCGGCGCCGAAGACTTGGGCACCGTCGCTTTCGCCCCTGGGTCCAGCGAGCTGGCAGGCGACGCTCAGGCGTCCTTGGACAAGCTCGCCGAGGGCCTGAGAAAGCGGCCGGAACTGCGCCTGGAAATCGAAGGCACCAGCGCCCAGGCAAGTGACGGCCCCATCCTTGCCCAGCAGCGCCTGGAACGGGAATACCAGGCCACCTGGTACAAGATCCTGCAGCGGCGCGGCGACAAGGTCCCGGCCAGTGCGTCCCTGATGGTGGTCGACGAGGCCGACAAGCCGGCGATGCTCGAAGGTATTTACCGCAGTCGCCTCAAGCAGCAGCCCCCTGCCGAATGGGAGCAGCTTGACCGTGACGCGCGCACCGCCAACCTTCGTGACGCCGTGCTCAAATCCTGGGCCGAAAGCACAGCCCTGTTACGCACCCTGGGGCAGGAGCGCGCCAGCAGCATCAAGGACTACCTGGTGGACAAGGCCAAGCTCGAGGACGACCGGGTGTACTTCATCGATACCCACCTGGGGCAGCCCGAGAGAGATGGCCGCGTTGTGACGCCGATGCATCTTGATGCCGACTGACTTTCAACGGCAGGCTTAGCGAAGCCTGCACGGCCTAATTAGACCGCACACGAAAAGCCCCGGCACAGGCCGGGGCTTTGGTTGTAGCTGGCCAAATCCATTTGGCCGACAGGACGATCCTTATTCAGCTTTCAGGCCGTCAGCCATCACGCTCTTGACGCCTTTGATGTTCTTGGCAACACGCACGGCCACTTCTTTTTGAGACTCGGTCACTTTTACGTCCGAGGACAGAGAAACTACGCCGTGGCTGGTTTCTACTTTGATGTCGCTGCCTGGTACGCCTTTCTCGGTCAGCAGATCCGCTTTGACCTTGGTGGTGATCCAGGTGTCAGAGGTTTCTTGCTTGGCGTGTTCAGTGGTGGTGTTGGCAGCCAGCATCACCGGAGCCTGAGTGGCCTGGCCTGCGAAAGCGGCATTGGCCATGGTCAGGGTCAGAGCGGTAGCAGTAGCGGCAGCAATGGCGAACTTCTTCATGTGAGTCACTCCTGTTTTTCGAAAGGTCTGCGCCATGTGTCTGGCGGCAGGTAAACAGGTAGTTGCATGGCCTGTGCCAGGTTTTACGCTTCGCTTGTTTCCTTATAAATCAATGACTTAAAAAGCATCGACCTCTTTACTGCTCGTGCATTCTGCAATCTGCACGATAAACCTGCATGCAAGATGCAAGTCCGTTAATAGTTCCTGGTCTACTTTTGTATTTACAACGGCAAAGCCCAGAACCGAGCCAAAAAAAAGAGCTCCCGAGGGAGCCCTTTATGAAGCACTAGGCTATTAGACGCCAGACGCCTTGGCTGCCGCGACGTCCTTGATGGACAGCTTGATACGGCCGCGGTTATCCACGTCCAGTACCAATACTTCGACTTCCTGACCTTCCTTGAGGATGTCGGTGACTTTCTCGACGCGCGCATCGCTCAGCATGGAGATGTGCACCAGGCCATCCTTGCCAGGCAGGATGTTGACGAAGGCGCCGAAGTCGACGATACGCTCGACCTTGCCCACGTAGATCTTGCCAATCTCGGCCTCGGCAGTGATGCCCAGGATGCGCTGCTTGGCTGCATCTGCCGCTTCCTTGGTCTCGCCGAAGATCTTGATCGAGCCGTCGTCTTCGATATCGATCGAAGCCTTGGTCTCTTCGCAGATGGCGCGAATGGTGGCGCCGCCCTTGCCGATCACGTCACGGATCTTGTCCGAGTCGATCTTCATGGCGATCATGGTCGGCGCGTTGGCCGACAGTTCGGTACGCGACTGGGCAATGATCTGGTTCATCTGGCCGAGGATGTTCAGGCGCGCTTCCAGGGCCTGGCCCAGGGCGATTTCCATGATCTCTTCGGTGATGCCGTTGATCTTGATGTCCATCTGCAGCGCGGTGACGCCCTTGGCGGTACCGGCTACCTTGAAGTCCATGTCGCCGAGGTGGTCTTCGTCACCCAGGATGTCGGTCAGAACGGCAAACTTCTCGCCTTCCTTGACCAGGCCCATGGCGATACCGGCAACCGGTGCTTTCATCGGCACACCGGCATCCATCAGGGCCAGCGAGGCACCGCAGACCGAAGCCATGGAGCTCGAACCGTTGGACTCGGTGATTTCCGAGACGACACGGATGGTGTACGGGAATTCGCTGTCGCTTGGCAGCATCGCCTGCACGCCGCGACGCGCCAAACGACCGTGGCCGATTTCACGACGGCCAGCACCGCCCATGCGACCGCACTCACCGACCGAGAACGGTGGGAAGTTGTAGTGCAGCATGAAGGGATCTTTCTTCTCGCCTTCCAGGGTGTCCAGCAACTGTGCGTCGCGGGCAGTACCGAGGGTGGCAACGACCAGCGCCTGGGTCTCGCCACGGGTGAACAGTGCCGAGCCGTGGGTTTTGGGCAGAACACCGACTTCGATGTTCAGCGGACGCACGGTGCGGGTGTCACGGCCGTCGATGCGCGGCTTGCCGTTCACGATGTTCTCGCGCACGGTGCGGTATTCCAGCTCGCCGAAGATTTCCTTGATCTGGCCAGCGGTCGGGCCGGCTTCTTCGTTGCTCAGGCGGGCAATGGCTTCATCGCGCAGCTGGCCCAGGCGGGTGTAGCGGTCCGCTTTCTGGGTGATGGTGTAGGCCTGCGACACCTGCTCGCCAAATTCGGCGCGTACCAGGTTCATCAGCTCGGTGTTGGCGGCAGCAGGCTGCCAGTCCCACGTTGGCTTGCCGGCTTCTGCAGCCAGCTCCTTGACGGCCTGGATAACGGCCTGGAACTCGTCGTGGGCGAACAGCACGGCGCCCAGCATCTGGTCTTCGGTGAGCTCTTTGGCTTCCGATTCAACCATCAACACGGCGGTTTCGGTACCGGCGACGACCATGTCCAGGCTCGAGGCAGCCAGTTGCTCGTACGTTGGGTTGAGCAGGTAGCCGGTGCTTTCGTGGAAGGCAACGCGCGCCGCGCCAATCGGGCCTTCGAATGGAATGCCGGAGATGGCCAGGGCCGCCGAGGTACCGATCATTGCGGCAACATCGGGGTCGGTCTTCTTGCTGGTGGAAACCACGGTGCAGACGACCTGCACTTCGTTCATGAACCCTTCAGGGAACAGCGGACGGATCGGACGGTCGATTAGGCGCGAGGTCAGGGTTTCTTTCTCGGAAGGACGGCCTTCACGCTTGAAGAAACCACCTGGGATCTTGCCGGCAGCGTAGGTCTTTTCCTGGTAGTGAACCGACAGCGGGAAGAAGCCCTTGCCTGGATCAGCTTGCTTGGCACCGACCACGGTCACCAGCACGGTGACGTCGTTGTCGACGGTGACCAGCACGGCGCCGGTGGCCTGACGGGCAATGCGGCCCGTTTCGAGAGTAACGGTCGATTGACCGAACTGGAATGTCTTGATTACCGGGTTCACGGTTTCCTACCTTCTTCAGTGGCTCTTGGGGGAACTGTTTTCTTGCGAATGCTTGGGCAGTGCAGGGAATCGGCCCTGTCTACCGTCCAGATACAACTCGAGGCCGGGAGCCTAGAACCGAGCAAAAAACCGCTCGAATTACCAGGCTGCCAGCCTCGAAGTCATGCGTGGCGTGCCCCACGACAAGGCTGTAAAACAGCCCTGTCGAAACCAGCGGCACGCCATGCACACCACCAACCAGGCCGCTATTAGCGACGCAGGCCCAGGCGAGCGATCAGCGCGCTGTAACGGGTGGTGTCTTTGCCCTTCAGGTAGTCCAGCAGCTTACGACGCTGGTTGACCATGCGAATCAGACCACGACGGGAGTGGTGGTCTTTGTCGTTGGCCTTGAAGTGGCCTTGCAGCTTGTTGATGTTGGCGGTCAGCAGAGCAACCTGTACTTCCGGGCTACCGGTGTCGCCGGCGGCTTGCTGGTGTTCGGCAACGATCTTAGCTTTTTCTTCAACGCTGAGGGCCATGAGGCTTCTCCTGATTAAACGGACCCCGCGAACGGGTTCCAATAGGCCAGGGACTTATCCCTGTATCAATAGAAAGAGGTGTGACCGTGCCTACTGACAGCCACCCTCTGCTCCACGGACCTCGGCAAATGCCTAGGCCCATGGTTTCGGTCATTCCGACCGAATCAATCGACGTGGCGCGATCCGCCCGTCTTCACTCACTTCACCGATACCGATGAAGCGGGCATTGTGATCCTGTACACGAACCATGCCGAATTGCGGCGCGTCCGGTGCGCGCACTGCCTGCCCATGCAGCCAGTAGAAGGCGCTATGCTCGGACAGGCTCACCATCGGCCAGTCCTGCAGCCCGCTGTCCGACGGCATGAGGAAGCGATCGAGCGCTTCGTTGCCGCCTTCGGCGTGGGCCTGTTCAAGCTCCTCGAGCGTGACCGTCTGCGCCAGCGCGAAGGGCCCGGCCTGCGTTCTGCGCAGCTCTGCGACATACGCACCACAGCCCAGCACTTCACCGATATCTTCCACCAGGGTACGAATATAGGTGCCTTTGCTGCAGCCGACGCTCAGGCGTGCACGGGTGCCTTCGCACTCGAGCAGTTCAAGACGGCTAATAGTAACAGAACGCGCCTCGCGCTCCACTACCTCTCCTGCACGCGCCAGCTTGTACAACGGCTGACCGTCACGCTTGAGGGCCGAGTACATGGGCGGTACCTGGCTGATCGGGCCACGAAAACCGGGTAGCGCGGCTTCCAGCTCGGCGCGACCAACGGTCACCTCGCGGGTGCGCAGCACCTCGCCCTCGGCGTCGCCGGTATTGGTCGTCTGGCCCAGCTGCATGACCGTCTCGTAGCCCTTGTCGGAGTCGAGCAGGTACTGCGAAAACTTGGTGGCCTCGCCGAAGCACAGCGGCAAGACACCGGTGGCCAGCGGGTCGAGGCTACCGGTATGACCGGCCTTCTCGGCATTGAGCAACCAGCGCACCTTTTGCAAGGCAGCGTTGGAGGTGAAGCCCAAGGGCTTGTCCAGCAGGATGATGCCGCTGACGTTGCGGCGGATACGTTTGACCTGGGCCACCGATTACTCCTTGGTGCCAGACTCGTCGGCATCCTTGTGCAGGCGGTCTTCAGCCACTGCACGCTCGATCAATGCCGACAGGTGCACGCCACGGCTGACGCTCTCGTCGAAGTGGAAGTGCAATTGCGGCACGCTGCGCAGCTGCATGGAGCGACCCAGGTGCAGGCGCAGGAAGCTGGCAGCGCTGTTCAGGGCCTTGAGCGACTGCTGCACGGCATCGGGGGTTTCTTCACCCATCACGGTGATGAACACCTTGGCATGGCCCAGGTCGCGGCTCACATCCACGGCAGTGATGGTGACCAGACCGACACGCGGATCCTTGACTTCACGACGGATCAGCTCAGCCAGTTCGCGCTGCATCTGATCGCCAATGCGTTGGGTACGGCTATATTCTTTGGCCATTCTTGTTACCTGTAACGTAAAGCGGCAAACGCCCGGTCAGAACGATGCCTGACCGGGCGCTACCTGAAGAGGTGCTGCAAAGCGCCCGCCAAGGCGCTTGCAGCCTGCTCACCCTTAGAGGGTACGAGCCACCTGGACTTTCTCGAACACTTCGATCTTGTCGCCGACCTTGACGTCGTTGTAGCTCTTCACGCCGATACCACACTCCATGCCGTTGCGCACTTCGGCGGCATCGTCCTTGAAGCGACGCAGCGATTCCAGCTCGCCCTCGAAGATAACCACGTCGTCGCGCAGTACGCGGATCGGGCGGTTACGGTAGACGGTACCTTCGATGACCATACAGCCAGCAATGGCGCCGAACTTCGGCGAACGGAACACGTCACGCACTTCGGCGACGCCCAGGATGTTCTCGCGAACATCGCTGCCGAGCATGCCGGTCAGGGCTTTCTTGACGTCTTCGATGATGTCGTAGATCACGTTGTAGTAACGCATATCCAGACCTTCCTGCTCGACGATCTTGCGCGCACCGGCATCGGCACGCACGTTGAAGCCGAACAGTACTGCGTTCGAAGCCAGCGCCAGGTTGGCATCGCTTTCGGTGATACCACCTACGCCGCCACCAATGACACGAACCTGCACTTCGTCGTTGCCCAGGCCGCCGAGCGAGCCCTGCAGCGCCTCGAGAGAACCGCGCACATCGGTCTTGAGGACGATGTTGAGCGTCTTCTTCTCTTCCTGACCCATGGTCTCGAAGATGTTTTCCAGCTTGCCTGCGTGAGCACGGGCCAGCTTGACCTCGCGATACTTGCCTTGGCGGAACATGGCAACTTCGCGGGCTTTCTTCTCGTCAGCCACTACCGACAGCTCGTCGCCGGCTTCCGGCGTGCCGTCCAGGCCAAGGATTTCGACCGGGATGGACGGCCCAGCTTCCTTCACAGGCTTGCCGTTCTCGTCCAGCATGGCGCGAACGCGGCCATAGTTGGAGCCGCACAGCACCATGTCGCCCTGACGCAGCGTACCGTCCTGAACCAGGATGGTAGCGACTGGGCCGCGGCCCTTGTCCAGGCGCGATTCGACGACCACACCGCGCCCTGGGGCGGTCGGCGTAGCGGTCAGCTCGAGGATCTCGGCCTGCAGCAGTACCGCTTCGAGCAGTTCGTCCACGCCGGTACCCATCTTGGCCGACACCTTGACGAATGGCGTGTCACCACCCCAGTCCTCAGAGGTCACGCCTTCGACGGCCAACTCGTTGCGGATGCGATCGAGGTCAGCACCAGGCTTGTCGATCTTGTTGACCGCCACCACCAGCGGTACGCCAGCTGCCTTGGCATGCTGAACGGCTTCGCGGGTTTGTGGCATCACGCCGTCGTCCGCCGCCACCACCAGGATGACGATGTCGGTCGCCTTGGCACCGCGGGCACGCATCTGGGTAAACGCAGCGTGGCCTGGGGTGTCGAGGAAGGTGACCATGCCGCGGTCGGTTTCCACATGGTAGGCACCGATGTGCTGGGTGATACCACCGGCTTCGCCAGCAGCAACCTTGGCACGACGGATGTAGTCGAGCAGCGAGGTCTTACCGTGGTCAACGTGACCCATGACGGTCACGACCGGCGCACGGGATTCGGTCTGGCCTTCGAACTTCAGGGATTCGGCCAGGGAGTCTTCCAGGGCGGAATCGCTGATCAGCGTGACCTTGTGGCCCAGCTCTTCTGCGATCAGCTGTGCGGTTTCCTGATCGAGCACCTGATTGATGGTCACCGGGGTGCCCATCTTGAACATGAACTTGACCACTTCAGCGCCCTTGACGGACATCTGGTTGGCAAGCTCGGAGACGGTGATGGTCTCGCCGATGGTCACGTCACGAATGACAGGACCAGTCGGGTTCTGGAAGCCGTGCTGGTTACGCTTCTTCAGCTTGCTCTTGCCACCACGACCACGACGAGCGCCATCGCTCTCTTCGTCGGTGGTGCGCGGCGCGGCACGAGGCGTCGGAGCCTTTTCCTTTTCCTTGACCTTGACCTTGATCGACACACGCGGCGCTTCGCCACGACGACGGTCGTCATCACGGGTGCGGCTCTCGTTGCGACGGGTCTCGTCTTTCTTGCGCTCGGCAGCACGGGCGGCAGCGTCTTCCGACGTCGGCGCATTGGCCACTACCGGCGCTGCGGCAGGGGCCGAAGCCTGTTCTGCCTTGGCAGCAGGGGCCGGAGCGGCGGCAGCGGCTTCAGCAGCCTGGCGACGCGCCTGCTCTTCGTTGCGCTGACGTACTTCGGCGTCAACCTTGTCGCGGGCAGCGTTTTCAGCTGCACGGCGCTCTTCGAGCTCACGCTTCTGCTCAGCCTGGATTTCTTCAGGGCTGCGCTGCACGAATACTTTCTTCTTGCGTACTTCTACGCTGATGCTCTTGCTACCGGCGACACGCAGGGTGCTGGTGGTTTTGCGCTGCAAGGTAATCTTGCGCGGTTCTTCCGCCTTGCTCTTGTGGCTGCTCTTCAAATGAGTCAGCAACGTCTGCTTCTCATTGTCGGTCACTACCTGACCGGCGTCGGTGTGCGGCAGACCTGCCTCACGCATCTGCTGCAGCAGGCGCTCTACCGGTGCCTCGACCTCTTGGGCCAGTTCTTTCACCGTGACTTGCGTCATGCACTTCTCTCCTCAGGCCGCGCCTAATTACTCGAACCAGTGGGCTCGGGCGGCCATGATCAACTTGCCGGCACGCTCTTCGTCGATGCCGTCGATGTCGAGCAGGTCGTCGATCGACTGCTCGGCCAGGTCTTCGCGGTTAACCACGCCGCGCACCGCCAGTTCCGCCGCCAGGTCCTTGTCCATGCCCTCAAGGGAGAGCAGGTCTTCGGCCGGATGAGCGTCTGCCAGTTTTTCTTCGGTAGCGATGGCCTTGGTCAACAAACGGTCCTTGGCTCGAGCGCGGAGCTCATTGACGATATCTTCGTCAAAGCCATCGATGTTGAGCATTTCTTCCAACGGTACGTAGGCAATTTCTTCAAGGCTGGTGAAGCCTTCGTCGACCAGCACTTGGGCCAGCTCCTCGTCGACTTCCAGTTCATCGATGAAATTGCGCAGGATGTCGCCAGTTTCGGCTTGCTGCTTGGCCTGGATGTCCTTCTCGGTCATCACGTTCAGGGTCCAGCCAGTCAACTGACTGGCCAGGCGAACGTTCTGACCGCCACGGCCAATGGCTTGGGCCAGGTTGTCTTCGGCGACGGCGATGTCCATGGCATGGGCATCTTCATCAACGATGATCGCCGCGACTTCAGCCGGCGACATGGCGTTGATGACGAACTGCGCCGGGTTATCGTCCCAGAGAACGATATCCACACGCTCACCACCCAACTCTCCGGATACGGCCTGGACGCGCGACCCACGCATGCCGATGCAGGCGCCTTGCGGGTCGATGCGCTTGTCCTTGGAGCGGACGGCGATCTTGGCTCGCGAACCCGGATCACGGGAGGCGGCCATGACTTCGATGAGGCCTTCAGCGATTTCCGGCACTTCGATGCGGAAAAGCTCAATCAGCATCTGCGGCGCGGTGCGCGACAGGATCAGCTGAGGACCACGGTTTTCGGTGCGAATTTCCTTGAGCAGTGCACGCAGGCGCACACCAACACGGAAAGTTTCGCGGGCAATGATGTCTTCGCGGGCCAGCAACGCCTCGGCGTTGTTGCCCAGGTCGACGATGACGTTGTCGCGGGTGACCTTCTTGACGGTGCCGGAGATGATTTCGCCCACACGCTCACGGTAGGCATCGACCACCTGCGCACGCTCGGCCTCACGGACCTTCTGCACGATCACCTGCTTGGCGGTCTGCGCGGCGATACGGCCGAACTCGATGGACTCGATCTTTTCTTCGATCACGTCGCCAATCTTGGCTTCGGGATGTGTGTCCTTGATCTTGTCCAGCCAGGTTTCGATGGCCGGATCATCGAGGTCGGCTTCATCGACCACGGTCCAACGACGGAAGGTCTCGTAGCTACCGGTGTGGCGGTTGATTTCCACACGCAGGTCGACTTCGTCTTCAAAACGTTTTTTGGTTGCGGTGGCCAGGGCCACCTCCAGCGCTTCGAAAATGACGCCGGGCGGTACACCTTTTTCGTTGGATACCGATTCAACAACCAGCAGTACTTCTTTGCTCATCGTACGCCTCGCCTTGCGCAAGCCATTGGGCCCGGATAATCCGTCGGACCCGGCACGTCTCAGTCAAAACTGGGAATAATATTGGCCTTGTCGATCGAATCGATCGGCAGTAGGAACTCCTGGTCGTCCACCTGGACCACCACATCCTGCTCCTCCACACCGCGGAGAAGGCCCTGGAAGTTACGACGACCCTCGAAGGGTGAGCGCAGCTTGATCTTCACTTGTTCGCCGGCATGCGAGGCAAACTGTTCCAGTGTGAACAGTGGGCGATCCATGCCTGGAGAAGACACCTCAAGGGTGTACTCGCTGCTGATCGGATCCTCGACATCCAGGATGGCGCTGGCTTGACGGCTGACAGCTTCGCAGTCGTCCACCAGAATGCCGCCTTCCTTGTCGATGTAGATACGCAATACCGAATGCTTGCCCTGGGAAACGAATTCGATCCCCCAGCATTGATAGCCCAGACCCTCGACAACCGGGGCCAACAAGGCCTGCAACTGTTCTAGCTTGCTCGACACCTGAACCCCCTCGTGCATGCTGTGCAAATAAAAAATGGGCGAAGCGCCCATCCCTGAAAGCGCCGTTGGACAACGACGCCTGAACTGTTCGGTTAGCAAAAAGCCCCTGAAAAGGGGCTTCGCTGAAGCTGGTTGCGGGGGCTGGATTTGAACCAACGACCTTCGGGTTATGAGCCCGACGAGCTACCAAGCTGCTCCACCCCGCGACAAAGCTGGGGCGAAAGTATAAGACCGAACCCACTTGAGGGTCAAATCCAAACCTTCACCTGCAAGAAAGCCCGCGAAGGCGGGCTCTCAAGCTTTAAATGGTACCGAGAAGGGGACTCGAACCCCTACACCCTATGGGCACAACCACCTCAAGGTTGCGTGTCTACCAATTCCACCACCTCGGCAATACTACTTTGAAACCCGTTACTTCTGCTCTTCTGCCGGAGGAGGTACATCACTCGAATTAGGAGTGGCTTCGCTCTTCTGTTCTTGGAGCACCGGTACATCATCATTGATGGCCGGTTTTGGCTGCTCTTTCACTTCTAGCACTGCTGGATCTGGAAGACCTGCTTGGCTAAGCTGGTGAGCTTGTTGCTTCGCGAAGTATCCTAACCCAAGTGCTGTCAAAAAGAAAGTGGCAGCGAGTATTGCAGTGAATTTACTCAGGAAGGTGGCAGAGCCCTGACTTCCGAAGACGGTATTGGAAGCACCCGCACCAAAAGATGCACCGGCTTCCGCCCCCTTACCCTGTTGCAACAGTACCAGCACTACCAGCGACAGCGCTGCCAACAGATGAAAAACAACGATGACTGTTTCCAGCATTTGTTCAGTTTCCTGCGGCGCGACAAATTGCACCGAATTCGTCTGCGTTCAGGGAAGCCCCACCAATGAGGCCCCCATCGATATCCGGCATGCCGAACAGTTCGGCCGCATTGGCCGCCTTCACGCTGCCGCCGTAGAGCAACTGCACCTTCGCAGCCACTTCAGCATCTTTCGCCGCAAGCTGGCTGCGGATGGCGGCGTGCACATCCTGGGCCTGCTGAGGCGTGGCCGTTAGGCCGGTGCCGATGGCCCATACAGGCTCATAGGCAATTACCGCATTGGCAAACACACTAACACCGAAGGCTTCGATGATACTGTTCAGTTGACGCCCAACAACTTCGAGCGTTTTGCCTGCCTCACGCTCTTCAAGGGTTTCCCCGATACAGAGCACTGGCTTCAAACCTTTGGCCTGAGCCGCTGCAAACTTGCGATTCAACACTTCGTCATCTTCGCCGATTACCTGGCGACGCTCCGAATGGCCAATCAACACCAACTTGCAACCTGCCTCAGCCAGCTGTTCCGGAGCAACTTCACCGGTCAGCGCGCCCTGTTCGGGCAATACTGCAGAATTCTGTGCGCCGACGATAATACCTTTGCCATCGAGTTCAGCAACCACCTGGTTGATGAACAAAGTTGGCGGGAATACCGCGACTTCCACTCCGCTCGGCAGGGCAAGATTACGCAAGCCCTCGGTCAGCTCAGCGACGCTGGCGCGGGTACCGTGCATCTTCCAGTTACCAGCAACCATAGGGCGACGCATGCTTTACCTCGTCGGTCAAAGTGGGCGCAGATCTTACCCAACCAGATTCGCGCTGGCAAGCGGCTTCAGGCACAAACTTCTGCGACGCGCTTTGCCAGTGCTTCGGCGTGCAGACGCACCTGGTGTTCATCCTCACCTTCGACCATGACGCGCAACAGCGGCTCGGTCCCGGATTTACGCAGCAATACCCGCCCACGGCCTGCCAGGGCCTCTGTGACCTGCGCGCTGGCTTGCTTGACGTCCGGATGCTCGAGCGGGTCCACGTCGCTTGCAGCGAAGCGTACATTGATCAGCACTTGCGGGCATTTGCGCAATGCCTGGCGCGCCTGGGCCAGGGTCTCGCCACGGCGCTTGAGCGCCATCAGCACCTGCAGCGCGGCGATGATCGCATCACCGGTGGTGGTGTAGTTGCAGCACACCACATGACCGGAATTTTCCCCACCTATCAGCCACTCGCGCTCGAGCAGCTCGGCCATGACGTAGCGGTCACCGACCTTGGCACGCACGAACGGAATATCCAGGTCTTTGAGCGCCAGCTCCAGCCCCAGGTTGCTCATGAGCGTACCCACCACGCCGCCTTGCAGCTTGCCGCGGTCATGCAGGTCGCGCGCGATGATGAACAGCAGCTCGTCACCGTCGACGATCGCGCCGGTGTGATCGACCATCAACACACGGTCGCCATCACCGTCGAAGGCGATGCCCAGGTCCGCATGCCCGACCAGCACGGCGGCCTGCAGCGATTCGATGTGGGTCGAACCACAGCCTTCGTTGATGTTCAGGCCATCTGGCTGGGCGTGCAGCACAGTGACATCGGCACCCAGCTCACGGAACACGCTGGGCGCGACCTTGTACGTGGCGCCATGGGCGCAGTCGACCACCAGCTTGAGGCCGGCGAAGCTGGTGCTGCTGGGCACACTGCTCTTGCAGAACTCGATGTAGCGGCCGGCTGCGTCGTTGATGCGCGAGACCTTGCCCAGCTTGCTCGATTCCACAACGGTCATGGGCTGGTCGAGCAGCTCCTCGATCATCAGCTCCACTTCGTCCGGCAGCTTGGTGCCCTGCCCCGAGAAGAACTTGATGCCATTGTCATCGTGCGGGTTGTGCGAGGCACTGATGACGATACCGGCTTCGGCATGGAAGGTACGGGTCAGGTAGGCAATGGCAGGCGTGGGCATCGGGCCCAGCAGCATCACATCGGCTCCAGCGGCTGAAAGGCCAGCTTCGAGCGCAGATTCGAACATGTAGCCGGAAATTCGCGTGTCCTTGCCAACCAGCACGCGGCAATGGCCTTGCTTGCGAAACGCCATGCCGGCTGCCCAGCCGAGCTTGAGCATGAACTCCGGGGTGATCGGGTATTCGCCGACGCGGCCACGAATGCCGTCGGTACCAAAATATTTTCTGCTCATAGGGACTCCAATGTTCTTATTCGGCGTGCTGAACGGCCGCGATCATGCGAACGACGTCAACGGTTTGTGCCACGTCATGCACGCGCAGGATACTTGCACCCTTGGTCATGGCCAGCGCCGCCAGCGCCAGGCTGCCATAAAGACGCTCACCGACAGGACGCTCTAGCGTCAGGCCGATCATGCTTTTGCGGGAAACGCCCACCAGAAGCGGACGCCCCAGGCGTTGGAGCGCTTCGAGGTGTTTGAACAGGCTGAGGTTGTGGGCCAGGGTCTTGGCGAAACCGAAGCCTGGATCGAGCACGATGCGGTCGGCCTCTATGCCCGCGTGCGCACAGGCCATCATGCGCTGCTGAAGGTAGCGCGCCACGTCCTCGGTGACATCGTCATAATGCGGGTCGTCCTGCATGGTGCCGGGCTCGCCGCGCATATGCATCAGGCACACCGGCAGCCCGGTGGCAGCCGCGGCATCCAGCGCACCATCGCGCTCGAGGGCGCGCACATCGTTGATCAGGCCAGCGCCCAGGCGGGCGGCTTCGCGCATGACGGCAGGCGTGGACGTATCGACCGACACCACGACATCAAGATGACGGTGGATGGCTTCGACCATCGGCGCCACGCGCTCCAGCTCTTCGGTGACCGAAACGGGCCGCGCACCCGGGCGGGTGGACTCCCCGCCTACATCGATCAGCGTGGCACCGGCGGCCACCATCGCTTCGGCGTGGCGCAAGGCCTCGTCGCGCTGACTGAAGCGGCCGCCGTCGGAAAAGGAATCGGGCGTGACATTGAGGATACCCATGACATGGGTACGCGACAAATCAAGAACCCGATTGCCGCAAGGCAATCGGGTCGGGTGCTGCACTGAGCTCATAGATGCCCTTAGTGTTGAGCCGCTGGACCACCGATTGGCGATTCCGGGCGATCACCCTGGGCAGCCGGTGTACCGGAAGCCGAATCATCATCCCAATCGCGAGGTTCGCGAGGCGTACGGCCCGCCATGATATCGTCGATCTGCTCGGCGTCGATGGTTTCGTACTTCATCAAGGCCTCGGCCATCGCATCGAGCTTGTCGCGGTTTTCGGTCAACAGCTGCTTGGCGGTCGCGTAGCACTGGTCGATGATGCTGCGCACTTCGGAGTCGATCAGCTTGGCCGTCTCACCGGAGACACTGGTCTGCTGGCCACCTGCGCTACGACCCAAGAACACTTCGCCATCTTCCTCGGCATACATCAGCGGGCCCAGCTTCTCGGACAAGCCCCACTTGGTGACCATGTTTCGCGCAATCTGGCTGGCACGCATGATGTCGTTGGAAGCGCCGGTGGTGACGCCATCGAAGCCCAGGGTCATCTCCTCGGCGATACGACCGCCGTACAGGGAGCAGATCTGGCTGATCAGCGCACGCTTGGACAGGCTGTAGCGATCTTCTTCGGGCAGGAACATGGTCACACCCAGGGCACGACCCCGCGGGATGATCGACACCTTGTAGACCGGATCGTGCTCGGGCACCAGGCGACCTACGATCGCATGGCCGGCTTCGTGGTAGGCGGTGTTCTGTTTTTCCTTCTCGGACATGACCATGGTTTTGCGCTCGGCGCCCATCATGATCTTGTCCTTGGCCAGCTCGAACTCCTTCATGTCGACCAGGCGCTTGTTGGAGCGGGCGGCAAACAGAGCGGCTTCGTTGACCAGGTTGGCAAGGTCGGCACCGGAGAAGCCAGGCGTACCACGGGCAATGACAGCCGGGTTGACGTTGTCGCCAATCGGCGCCTTGCGCATGTGCACCTTGAGGATCTGCTCACGACCACGGATGTCCGGCAGGCCTACAACAACCTGACGGTCGAAGCGCCCGGGACGCAGCAGCGCGGGGTCAAGCACGTCAGGGCGGTTGGTCGCGGCAATGACGATGATGCCATCGTTCATCTCGAAGCCGTCCATTTCCACCAGCAACTGGTTGAGGGTCTGCTCACGCTCGTCGTGGCCCCCGCCCATGCCAGCACCACGGTGACGGCCGACGGCGTCGATCTCGTCAATGAAGATGATGCACGGGGCGTGCTTCTTGGCCTGTTCGAACATGTCGCGCACACGGCTGGCACCGACACCGACGAACATTTCCACGAAGTCCGAACCGGAAATGGTGAAGAACGGCACCTTGGCTTCACCTGCAATGGCCTTTGCCAGCAGGGTCTTACCGGTACCGGGTGGGCCGACCATCAGCACACCGCGGGGAATGCGGCCACCCAGGCGCTGGAACTTGCCCGGGTCGCGCAGGAACTCGACCAGCTCGCCTACTTCTTCCTTGGCCTCGTCGCAGCCGGCGACGTCAGCCAGGGTGGTCTTGACCTGGTCTTCGGAGAGCAGGCGCGCCTTGCTCTTGCCAAAGCTCATGGGGCCACCCTTGCCGCCCGCCCCGCCTTGCATCTGGCGCATGAAGAACATGAACACGGCGATGATGACCAGGATCGGGAAGCTGGCGACCAGCAACTGGGTCCAGATGCTCTGTTGCTCGGGCTGCTTGCCTTCGACGGTCACGTGGTTGTCCACCAGGTCGCCGATCAGGCCATTGTCGGTGATCGCCGGGCGCACGGTCTTGAAGCTGTCGCCGTCGGAGCGCTTGCCGGTGATGATGTAACCGTCGACGGTCACTCGCTCGACCTTGCCATCCTTGACCTGCTGGATGAAGTCGGAGTAATTGAGGGTCTGCGGCTCGTTAGGGCTGGAGAAGTTGTTCATCACCGTCACCAGGACAGCTGCGATGATCAACCACAGGATCAGATTCTTTGCCATGTCGTTCAATTCGCTACCCTCTGAGGCCGGCGCACGACGCAGCCGTGCCTCGCATGATATTCATCGCCCTAACTTACTACATTGCCCACGCAACCGCAGGCACCGTCTGTAACCCTTTGTGAAATCCAGACTACACGAAGTTCGGACGATCCTGACGCCGTGGCCGATTGGAATTAACTATCGGCCGCTGCGCTTAGTACCGTTCACGCGCCTTTGAACCCCTTGCCAAGCAGGTACTGCTCGCGGGAGCGGTCCCGCGATGAAGACGGTTTGCGCATCTGTACCTTGTCGAACTTGGTGCGCACGTCCTTGAGGTACACATCGAAACCTTCACCCTGGAAGATCTTGATCAAAAAATCACCGCCGGGCCGCAGCACGCGGGTTGCCAAATCCAGGGCCAGCTCGCAAAGGAACATGGCTCGCGGTATGTCGACCGCGGGCGTACCACTCATATTGGGGGCCATGTCCGAAATCACAAGGTCTACGTGTGAATCGCCGACGGCTTCGAGAATTTGCCGCAGCACCTCGTCCTGGGTGAAGTCCCCCTGGATGAAGGTGACATCGGGGATGGAGTCCATCTCCAGGATGTCCGAGGCGATCAGTCGACCCTGACCGCCAATCAGACGACTGGTCACCTGGGACCAGCCGCCCGGCGCTGCACCCAGGTCGATGACACTCATGCCAGGACGGATCAGACGGTCCTTCTCCTGGATCTCAAGCAGCTTGTAGCTTGCCCGCGAGCGGTAGCCGTCCTTCTGCGCCTGTTTGACGAAAGGGTCGTTGAAATGCTCTCGCAGCCAGTTTGCGCTGCTTTTGGAACGTTGTACCACGGGGCACCTCGATGATATGCGTGGTGATTGACTGGGCGGAGCCGGTGGCCCTCGGGTAAAATGCCGGTCAATTTTACAGAATCAGACGGAAAGGGTCAGATTATGCCGCTCAATAACGAGCAGAAGAAGCAATACAAGTCCATTGGTCATGACCTCAAGCCGGTCCTGATCGTTGCTGGCAACGGTTTGAATGAAGGCGTCGTCGCCGAATTGGAACGCGCATTGGCCGACCACGAGCTGATCAAGGTCGAAATTCGCTCCGAAGACCGCGAAGAGCGTGCCGAAACCATCGCCGCGCTGTGCAAGGCCGGCCGCGCCGAGCTGGTGCAGACCATCGGCAAGAAGGCACTGATCTACCGCAAGAACCCTCAGCCGAACAAGCAGCTGTCCAACGTCCACCGTTACAAGTAACGGCGGCGCCGCTCAGTGGCGCGCGTGACGCGCCCTGAGCGGGACGGGCTGGGCTACCAGCACGATGCCGGAGAAGCCCAGCACCAGGAAACAGAACATCTGCCAGCGCTCGCCTACGGAGATCCCGTAACGCAAGGTGTAGTAGCCGATGCAGGCCCCAAGGCCCAGCAACAGCATCTGGCCACGGAACTGGCGCCACCAGGCAGCCAGGCCTTCCACCTTTGCCAATACCGCCAGCTGGGTGATCAAGCCGAGCAGTGCCACGCCGATCAACCAACGATCGATCTGCCCGGCAATGTCTTGAACCAGTAACGGCGCAAGGCCGCTGACTTTCAAAGCAGGCACCAACCCCACGTGGAACACCCACAGGCCGCCGACCCAGAATACCTGGGCCAGTTGCCAGAGGATCCCCTCAAGGGAAGGCGCCCGCAGGCGCCGGTCAGATGTGCTTGACTTCGACAATCTCGTACTCGACCGTACCGTTTGGCGTCTTGACGACAACGGTGTCACCCTCTTCCTTGCCGATGATGGCGCGAGCGATCGGCGCACTGTTGGACAGCTTGCCTTTCTTCACGTCGGCTTCATCCTCGCCAACGATCTGATAGGTGACCTGATCACCCGTCTCGGTGTTTTCCAGATCGACGGTTGTGCCGAAGATGACCTTGCCCGTATGGGCAATGGTGGTCACGTCGATCACGACCGAGTTCTGCAAACGGCCTTCGATGTCACGGATACGTGCCTCGACCATGCCCTGCTCTTCGCGGGCGGCATGGTATTCGGCGTTCTCCTTCAAGTCGCCCAGCTCACGCGCTTCACCAATGGCTTGGCTCAGGCGCGGGCGCTCGGTCTTGCTCAGAAAGAGCAGTTCTTCTTCCAGGGCGCGAGCGCCCTGAACGGTCATCGGGTATTTGGTCATGCTCATGCTTTGAGTCCTGCGTGCAGATCCTGCAGGCGGCGAACGGTTTTTTCCGGACCGAATTTCAGCGCCTCGCAGATGGCTTCACCGGCCGCAATGGTCGTGGTGCAGTAGATCTTGTGCTGCAGCGCATTGCGACGAATCGAGTAGGAATCGGCGATCGACTGACGGCCTTCGGTGGTGTTGATGATCAGCGACACTTCGTCGTTCTTGATCATGTCGACCACGTGAGGACGGCCTTCGGTCACCTTGTTCACGCGGCGCACCTTCAGGCCCGCCGCCTCGATGACCTTGGCGGTACCTGCGGTTGCCACCACTTCGAAGCCCAGGGCGATCAGGTCGCGGGCAACGCCGGCCACTTGCGGCTTGTCGTCGTCACGCACGCTGATGAACGCGGTACCACCGGTCGGCAGCACTTCGCTGGCACCCATCTGGGCCTTGGCGAAGGCTTCACCGAAGCTGTCACCGACACCCATCACTTCACCGGTCGATTTCATCTCAGGGCCGAGGATCGGGTCAACCCCTGGGAACTTGGCGAATGGGAAGACGGCTTCCTTCACGCTATAGAAGTTCGGGATGATTTCCTGAGTGAAGCCCAGCTCCTTCAGGGTTTTGCCTGCCATGACACGAGCGGCGATCATGGCCAGCGACGTGCCGATGCACTTGGACACGAACGGTACGGTACGCGAGGCGCGCGGGTTGACTTCGATCACGTAGATCTTGTCGCCCTGCAGGGCCAGCTGCACGTTCATCAGGCCAACCACGCCCAGCTCCAGGGCCATTTTCTTGACCTGCACACGCACTTCATCCTGCACCTCCTTGCTCAGCGAGTAAGGCGGCAGCGAGCATGCCGAGTCACCGGAGTGAACGCCGGCCTGTTCGATGTGCTGCATGATCGCGCCGATGACCACGTCGGTACCGTCGCAGACCGCATCCACGTCCATCTCGATGGCGCAGTTGAGGAAGTGGTCCAGCAGCACCGGGCTGTCGTTGGACACCTGCACGGCTTCGCGCAGATAACGCTTGAGCTCGTCCAGTTCGTAGACGATCTCCATGGCGCGACCACCCAGGACGTAGGACGGACGCACGACCAGCGGGTAACCGATGGTGCCGGCGGCGCTGATGGCCTCTTCTTCGCTGCGAACGGTGGCATTTGGCGGCTGCAGCAGGTTCAGTCGCTGCACCATCTGCTGGAAGCGCTCACGGTCTTCGGCACGGTCGATGGCGTCGGGGCTGGTGCCGATGATCGGCACGCCGGCTTCTTCCAGGGCGCGGGCAAGCTTGAGCGGGGTCTGGCCACCGTAGTGCACGATCACGCCCTTGGGCTTCTCGACGCGGCAGACTTCCAGCACGTCTTCCAGGGTCAGCGGCTCGAAGTACAGGCGGTCGGAAGTGTCGTAGTCGGTGGACACGGTTTCCGGGTTGCAGTTGACCATGATGGTTTCGTAACCGTCGTCACGCAGCGCCAAGGCGGCGTGCACGCAGCAGTAGTCGAACTCGATGCCTTGGCCAATGCGGTTAGGACCACCGCCGAGGATCATGATCTTGTCGCGGCTCGACGGATTCGCCTCGCACTCTTCCTCGTAGGTGGAATAGAGGTAGGCGGTATCGGTGGCGAACTCGGCGGCGCAGGTGTCGACGCGCTTGTACACCGGGAACACTTCCAGCTTGTGGCGGTGACGGCGCAGGGTCTTGTCGGTGATGCCCAGCAGCTTGGCCAGACGCTGGTCCGAGAAACCCTTGCGCTTGAGGCGCAGCATGCAGTCCTTGTCGATCGCGGTGAGGGCCAGGGTCTTGACCTTCTCCTCTTCCTTGATCAGGTCTTCCATCTGCACCAGGAACCACATGTCGATACCGGTCAGGTCGAAGATCTGCTCACAGGTCATGCCCGAACGCATGGCGTCGGCTACATACCAGATGCGCTCGGCGCCCGGCACGGTCAGCTCGCGCTTGAGGATGCTGGCAGCCTCGGGGCTGGCCAGGTCGACTTTCGGGTCTAGGCCGCAGGCGCCGACTTCCAGGCCGCGCAGGGCTTTCTGCAAGGATTCCTGGAAGGTACGGCCGATGGCCATGACTTCACCGACAGACTTCATCTGGGTCGTCAGGCGAGCGTCGGCCTTCGGGAATTTCTCGAAGGCAAAGCGTGGCAACTTGGTCACCACGTAGTCGATCGACGGCTCGAAGGAAGCCGGCGTGCGGCCACCGGTGATGTCGTTCTGCAGCTCATCCAGGGTGTAGCCGATGGCCAGCTTGGCGGCGATCTTGGCGATCGGGAAGCCGGTGGCTTTCGAAGCCAATGCCGAGGAGCGCGACACACGCGGGTTCATCTCGATGACGACCATACGACCGGTGTTTGGGCAAATGCCGAACTGCACGTTGGAACCGCCGGTCTCGACGCCGATTTCACGCAGCACCGCCAGGGAGGCGTTGCGCATGATCTGGTATTCCTTGTCGGTCAGGGTCTGCGCCGGGGCGACGGTGATCGAGTCGCCGGTGTGCACGCCCATCGGGTCGAAGTTCTCGATGGAGCAGACGATGATGCAGTTGTCCTTCTTGTCGCGGACCACCTCCATCTCGTATTCCTTCCAGCCGATCAGCGATTCGTCGATCAGCAGTTCCTTGGTCGGCGACAGGTCCAGGCCACGGGTGCAGATTTCTTCGAATTCTTCGCGGTTGTAGGCGATGCCGCCGCCAGTGCCGCCCATGGTGAACGACGGACGGATGATGCAAGGGAAGCCAAGCTTCTCGAGCACCGCGTTGGCCTCTTCCATGCTGTGGGCGATACCGGAGCGCGGGCACTCCAGGCCGATGTCCTTCATGGCCTTGTCAAAGCGCGAACGGTCTTCGGCCTTGTCGATGGTGTCGGCATTGGCGCCGATCATTTCCACGCCGAACTTCTCCAGAACGCCGTGGCGCTCCAGGTCCAGGGCGCAGTTCAGGGCAGTCTGGCCACCCATGGTCGGCAGGACGGCGTCAGGGCGCTCTTTCTCGATGATCTTGGCCACCGACTGCCATTTGATCGGCTCGATGTAGGTGGCGTCGGCCATGGCCGGGTCGGTCATGATGGTGGCTGGGTTGGAGTTCACCAGGATGACGCGGAACCCCTCCTCGCGCAGGGCTTTGCAAGCCTGGGCGCCGGAGTAGTCGAATTCGCAGGCCTGGCCGATCACGATCGGGCCAGCGCCGAGAATCAGGATGCTTTTGATGTCTGTACGTTTTGGCATGGTTGTCACTCAAATCCGGGGTCAGTCGGCAAGCCGCGTTGAACAATCTGGGTCAGGCGCATCCGGGCATGGCACATGCCAGCCCGGGGCCTTGAAGCAGGAGACTCAGCGGCGCTTGGCCATGGCATCGGTGAAACGATCGAACAGTGGCGCGACGTCGGTCGGGCCTGGGCTCGCTTCAGGGTGGCCCTGGAAGCTGAACGCGCTCTTATCGGTGCGCTCGATACCCTGCAGGGTGCCGTCGAACAGCGACTTGTGAATGGCGCGCACGTTGCCAGGCAAGGTCGCTTCGTCCACCGCAAAGCCGTGGTTCTGGCTGGTGATCATGACCACACCGGTATCGAGGTCCTGCACCGGGTGGTTGGCACCGTGGTGGCCATGGCCCATCTTCACGGTCTTGGCGCCGGAGGCCAGGGCCAGCAGCTGGTGACCCAGGCAGATGCCGAAGACCGGGATGTCGGTTTCCAGGATTTCCTTGATCGCCTGGATGGCGTAGTCACAGGGCTCGGGGTCGCCCGGGCCGTTGGACAGGAACACGCCGTCCGGGTTGAGGGCCAGCACTTCGCTGGCGGGCGTCTGGGCCGGCACCACGGTGACGCGGCAGCCACGGGCGACCAGCATGCGCAGGATGTTCAGCTTGACGCCGTAGTCGAACGCCACCACGTGATAAGGCAGGTCGGCAACTTCGCGGGTGGGGTGGCTATCGGTCTTGAGCTCCCACACGCTGGAACGCCATTCGTAGCGCTCCTTGGTGGAAACCACCTTGGCCAGGTCCATGCCCTTGAGGCCTGGGAAGCCGCGCGCAGCGGCGATTGCGGCTTCTTCGCTGATGTCGTCACCGGCCAGGATGCAGCCGTTCTGAGCGCCCTTTTCACGCAGGATTCGAGTCAGGCGACGGGTGTCGATGCCCGCAATGGCCACCACGTTGTTGGCCTTGAGGTACTCGGGCAGCGACTGGGTGTTACGCCAGTTGCTGGCCAGCAGCGGCAGATCGCGAATGACCAGGCCGGCCGACCAGACGCGGTTGGATTCTGCGTCTTCTGGCGTGGTGCCGGTGTTGCCGATGTGCGGGTAGGTCAGGGTAACGATTTGCTGCGCGTAGGAAGGGTCTGTAAGGATTTCCTGGTAGCCGGTCATAGCGGTGTTGAATACCACTTCACCAACGGTCTGGCCGTCGGCACCGATTGCCTCACCGCGGAAAATACTGCCGTCGGCAAGGGCGAGTATGGCTGGCTTTGTCAAGAAGACCTCCCGAAAATCAAGCATGAAAGGGCGATCGCAGGTTGCAAAAAAGCGGAGTGACGTATGGACACGTCACCCCGCTTTTATGTGCTGAATTCAATTCGCTGCGCGCTTTTAGTGGACACACTAAAGCTGTAGCTTACAGAAAAGTGCGTTTTCGGTCTACCGCATATGTGCCTCTTAAACACATGAATGCGACAGGCCGCTACCAGAGCCACTTGCTAGAGGTGGGCCCCACCGCCCAGACACGCCTGGGTGCGTATCATCGGCGGCAGGTTGCTCTGGTCTGGGCCGAGGGCTCAGTGCAGCTCGAGCACATCCTGCATGTCGTACAGGCCAGGCTCGCGCCCGTCCAGCCACAAGGCCGCTCGCACGGCACCCTTGGCGAACGTCATGCGGCTGGAGGCCTTGTGGGTGATCTCCAGGCGCTCGCCTTCGGCAGCGAACAGCACCGTGTGATCACCGACCACGTCACCGGCGCGCACCGTGGCAAAGCCAATGGTCTTGCGATCACGTGCACCGGTCTGCCCTTCGCGGCCATACACCGCCACTTCCTGCAGGTCGCGCCCCAGCGCATTGGCCACCACTTCGCCCATGCGCAGCGCGGTGCCCGAAGGCGCATCGACTTTATGGCGGTGGTGCGCCTCGATGATCTCGATATCGACGTCGTCGCCCAGCACACGCGCCGCGATGTCCAGCAGCTTGAGGCTGAGGTTGACCCCTACACTGAAGTTGGCCGCGAACACGATCGGAATGTCCTTGCCCGCTTCGGCCAGCAGGTGCTTTTCTTCCACGGTGAACCCGGTGGTGCCGATGACCATGGCCTTGCCATGCTTGCGGCAGAACGCCAGGTTCTTCAGGGTGACCGATGGATGGGTGAAGTCGATCAGCACGTCGAAGTCATCGGCAACCTTGACCAGGTCGTCGGACAACAGCACGCCAATGCGCCCCAGGGCGGCCAACTCGCCTGCGTCCGCACCCACCAGCGTGCTGTCCGGGCGGTCGATGGCAGCCGTCAGGCCGGCACCTGCGGTTTGCTGCACGGCTTCGACGAGGGTCTTGCCCATTCGCCCTGCCGCGCCCATCACTGCAATACGTCGCATAGCCTTTTCCTTGTCAGAGATCGCCGAAGAAGCGCTTCACGCCATCGAACCAGCCACTGGCCTTGGGCGAATGGGAGCTGTCGCCCTCGAGCGAATCACGCAGCTCTTCGAGCAGTTCGCGCTGACGACGGCTGAGGTTGACCGGCGTTTCCACCGCCACGCGGCACAGCAGATCACCCGCACCACCACCGCGCACAGGCGCCACGCCCTTGCCACGCAGGCGGAACTGCTTACCGGTCTGGGTGCCTTCGGGGATGCGCAGCTTGACCCGACCATCGAGGGTTGGCACTTCGAGTTCGCCACCCAGCGCAGCGTCTGTAAAGCTGATCGGCACTTCGCAGTACAGGTGCTTGCCATCACGCTGGAAGATCTCGTGCTCGCGCACGTTGATCACCACGTACAGGTCGCCGGTCGGCCCACCGTGCGCGCCGGCTTCACCCTCGCCTGACAGGCGAATGCGATCACCGGTGTCGACACCTGCTGGCACCTTGACCGACAGGGTCTTGTATTCCTCGACCCGGCCTTCGCCATGGCAGGCCCCGCAAGGGTCGGTGATGATCTTGCCCTGGCCATGGCAGCGCGGGCAGGTCTGCTGCACCGAGAAGAAGCCCTGCTGCATGCGTACCTGGCCGATACCACCGCAAGTGGGGCAGGTCGACGGGGTGGAGCCTTTCTTCGCACCGCTGCCATCGCACGGCTGACAGTTCACCAGCGTCGGCACGCGAATGCTGACCGTGGTGCCGCGCACGGCTTCTTCCAGGTTCAGCTCCAGGGTGTAGCGCAGGTCGCTACCGCGCTGAGCGCCGCCACGTCCGCCACCCCGGCCACCGCCGAAGAAGTCGCTGAACACATCACCGAAGATGTCGGAGAAGTTGGCGCCCCCGAAACCGGCCCCGCCGCCACCCATGCTCGGGTCGACGCCGGCATGGCCATACTGGTCGAACGCCGCGCGCTTGCTGGTATCCGACAGGACCTCGTAGGCCTCGTTGGCTTCCTTGAATTTGTCTTCGGACTCTTTGTCACCCGGGTTGCGGTCGGGGTGGTACTTCATCGCCAACCGGCGATAGGCTTTCTTGAGGTCAGCATCCGTGGCGCCGCGCTCGACACCCAGGACCTCATAATAATCACGCTTGGACATAGGTCATTTGCACCTTGTTGGGCGTCCGGCATCTGCGCCGCGCCGTCAGCACCTGCTCCCCATGAGGGGCTGACAAATGCTGCAAAAATTCTCGAATTCCAGATACGTCAACGCGGGAGCAAGCCCCCGCGCGGCGACATCCTACCAGTTCACCGCCAAACGGCGGTGCACTGGCCGACAACTTGCAGAAATTACTGCTTGTTGTTGTCTTTCACTTCTTCGAACTCGGCGTCCACCACGTCATCGTGCTTGGCTTCCGGCTCGGCCTGCTGCGCGCCGCCCTGAGGCTGTTCGGCCGACTGCTCGGCGTACATTTTCTGGGCAACCGGTGCAGAGACCTTGGACAGCTCTTCGACTTTGGCGTCGATGGCAGCCTTGTCGTCGCCTTTGACGGCGGCTTCCAGGGCAACCACGGCCGCTTCGATGGCAGTCTTTTCTTCAGCGGTGACCTTGTCACCCGCGTCAGCGACCATCTTGCGGGTCGAGTGAACCAGTGCATCACCCTGGTTACGGGCAGCGGCCAGCTCTTCGAACTTGCGGTCTTCCTCGGCATTGGCCTCGGCGTCGCGCACCATGCGCTCGATTTCGTCGTCCGACAGGCCGGAGTTGGCCTTGATGACGATGGACTGCGACTTGCCAGTGGCCTTGTCTTTGGCGCTGACGTGCAGGATGCCGTTGGCGTCGATGTCGAAGGTCACTTCGATCTGCGGCACGCCACGTGGCGCTGGCGGAATGTCAGCCAGGTCGAACTTGCCCAGCGACTTGTTCTGTGCCGCCTGCTTGCGCTCGCCTTGCAGCACGTGAATGGTCACGGCGCCCTGGTTGTCGTCGGCAGTCGAGAACACCTGCGACTTCTTGGTCGGAATGGTGGTGTTCTTCTCGATCAACGAGGTCATCACGCCGCCCATGGTTTCGATACCCAAGGTCAGCGGGCTGACGTCCAGCAGCAGAACGTCCTTCACGTCACCGGCCAATACTGCGCCCTGGATGGCAGCACCCATGGCGACGGCTTCGTCCGGGTTCACGTCCTTGCGCGCTTCCTTGCCGAAGAAGTCGGCAACGGCTTTCTGGACCATCGGCATACGGGTCTGACCGCCGACCAGGATCACGTCGTCGATCTTGCTGGCGTCGATACCGGCGTCCTTGAGCGCGATGCGGCAAGGCTCGATGGTGCGGCTGACCAGGTCTTCGACCAACGATTCCAGCTTGGCGCGGGAAATCTTCACGTTCAGGTGCTTCGGACCGGTTGCATCTGCAGTGATGTACGGCAGGTTGACGTCGGTCGACTGGGCCGAAGACAGCTCGATCTTGGCCTTTTCAGCAGCTTCCTTCAGACGCTGCAGGGCAAGCGGATCGTTCTTCAGGTCCATGCCGGACTCTTTCTTGAACTCGTCGACGAGGTAGTCGATCAGGCGCATGTCGAAGTCTTCGCCACCCAGGAAGGTGTCGCCGTTGGTGGCCAGTACTTCGAACTGGTGCTCGCCGTCGACTTCGGCAATTTCGATGACCGAAACGTCGAAGGTACCACCACCCAGGTCATAGACGATCACGGTGTGGTCGCCCTTGGCCTTGTCCATGCCGTAGGCCAGTGCAGCGGCGGTCGGCTCGTTGATGATGCGCTTGACGTCCAGACCGGCGATGCGACCGGCGTCCTTGGTGGCCTGACGCTGGCTGTCGTTGAAGTAGGCCGGTACGGTGATGACCGCTTCGGTCACAGGCTCGCCGAGGTAGTCTTCGGCGGTCTTCTTCATTTTCTTCAGAACTTCGGCGCTGATCTGCGGTGGCGCCATGTCCTTGCCGCTGGCCTGGACCCAGGCGTCGCCGTTGCTGGCCTTGACGATCTTGTAAGGCACCAGCTTGATGTCTTTCTGCACGACGTCTTCTTCGAAGCGGCGGCCGATCAGGCGCTTGACTGCGAACAGGGTGTTGTGCGGGTTGGTCACGGCCTGGCGCTTGGCCGACTGGCCGACCAGGATTTCGCCGTCGTTGGCGTATGCCACGATCGATGGGGTGGTACGCGCACCCTCGACGTTCTCGATGACCTTGACGTTACCGTTTTCCAGCACGGAGACGCACGAGTTGGTGGTCCCCAGGTCGATACCGATGATCTTGCCCATGTTAACTCTCCCGAAACTTGAATGAGGTAGCAGCGGCTACTGCGGCCAACTGCGGTAATACTTGAAGGCTTGACACCTAGATGGGGATGCCCGAAAGGATTTCAAGCCTTTTCATCGATAGAAGGTTGCGCTGCGCTCGGCGCCTTGCTGACCACCACCATGGCGGGGCGCAGCAGGCGGCCATTGAGCAGGTAGCCCTTCTGGAACACGTTCAGCACGCTGTTGGGTTCGACCTCGGCGTTTTCCTGCATGGCCATGGCCTGGTGGTGCTCAGGGTTGAACGGCTGGCCATGCGGATCGATGGCTTCGAGGTTGTAGCGCTTGAGGGTGTCCTGGAACATCTTCAGGGTCAGCTCGACGCCTTCGCGGATCTGCTTGACGTGTTCGTCCTGGGCGCTGGAGTGAGCTAGGGCCAGTTCCAGGCTGTCGATCACAGGCAGCAGGTCGGTGGAGAACTTCTCCAGGGCGAACTTGTGCGCCTTTTCCACATCCTGCTCGGCACGCCGGCGAATGTTCTGCAGTTCGGCCACGGTACGCAGTGACTGGTCCTTGGCCGCGGCCAGCTGTTCTTCGAGTTCCAGCACGCGGGCATCAGCTGCGTTGTCGGCACCGGTTTGCTCGACGTTGAGGTCTTTCTCGTTCAGCTGCTCATCAGCCATGGGATATCTCCTGCGCAATTTGGTGGACTGCGAGCCAGGCTCGCCGGTGATGTGGCGTATATGGGGCCGGAAAATACAGCTTCAAGGGGCAGCCTGGTTTTTACGCCTTGAAGCGTTTGCGCCAAAAGGGCATTGGCAGGCTGGAAAAAACTACTGTATAAATAACCAGACATGACTTTCTGGAGTCGCCCTCATGCTGGTGCACCTGTCCATCCACAACTACGCCATCGTTGAACACCTCGACCTGGAAATCGCCCGCGGCATGTCCGTGATCACGGGCGAGACAGGTGCGGGCAAGTCGATCATGCTCGATGCCCTGGGCCTGGCCCTGGGCGACCGCGCCGACAGCGGCGTGGTACGTCCCGGCACCGACAAGGCCGACATCCTGGCCACGTTCGACCTGGTCGACATCCCCGAGGCCCACACTTGGCTCGCCGAACGCGACCTGGCCAGCGATGGGCTGTGCATCCTGCGGCGTGTCATCACTGCCGAAGGCCGCAGCCGTGGCTATATCAACGGTACGCCCTGCCCCCTCGGTGACCTCAAGGCTCTGGGCGAGCTGCTGATCGACATCCACAGCCAGCACGAGCACCAGTCCCTGCTCAAGGCCGATACCCACCGGCGCCTGCTCGACGAGTACGCCGGGGCCATCGACCTGGCCCGGCAAGTGCAGATGGCGGCCAAGCGCTGGAACCAGACGCGGCTCGAACTGGAGCGCCTGTCCAATTCCGGCGACGAACAGCGGGCCCGCCACCAACTGCTCAGCTACCAGCTCGAAGAGCTGGACAACCTGGGCCTGGGCGAAAACGAGCTGGAGCACCTGGAGCAGGAGCACAAGAACCTCACCAGCGCCGAGGCCCTGTTCGGCATTTGCCGCCAGGTCATCGACCAATGCAGTGAAAGCGATTCGGGCAATGTGCTTGGCGCGCTCACCTCCAGCCTCAACCGGTTGGGCGCTGCCAGCAACGCCCCCAAGGCCCTGTCGGAAGCGGCCAACCTGATTGCCAGCGCGCAGATTCAGGTGGAAGAAGCCGTGGGCGAACTCAACCGCTTCCTCGACAATTTCGATGCTGACCCCATGCGCCTCCAGGCCCTGGAAGAGCGCCTCGACACTATCTATACCCTGGCGCGCAAACACCGGGTGCACCCCACGGAGCTGCCACACCTGCAGCAGCAGTTGATGGAGGAGCTCGAAGGGCTCAACGCCAGCGATGAATCCCTGGAGCGCCTGGGCGAAGAAATGGCTGCATTCGCTCAGCACTACAAAGAGAAGGCCCGCGAACTGAGCGGGCTGCGCCAGCATGCCGCCAAGCAACTGGCAGAGGCGGTCGAGCAGGAAATCCAGCGCCTGGGCATGCCCGGTGGCCGCTTCTGCATTCAGCTCACGCCCAATGACACGGCCGACCTATCACCCAATGGGCTGGAGCAGATCGAATTGCTGGTCAGCGCCAACCCAGGCCAGCCCCTCAAGGCGCTGTCCAAAGTCGCCTCGGGCGGCGAACTGTCCCGGATCAGCCTGGCGATCCAGGTCATTACGGCACAGACGTCGCGCATCCCTACCCTGGTATTCGACGAAGTGGACGTGGGTATCGGCGGGCCTACGGCGGAAATCGTGGGCCAGCTGTTGCGTCGCCTGGGCGAACGCGGCCAGGTGCTGACCGTCACCCACCTGCCTCAGGTGGCCGCCCAAGGCCATCACCACCTGTTCGTGCACAAGGTCCGCGAGAGCGATACCACGCACACGGCCGTGGCCAGCCTTGGCAAACGCGAGCGGGTCGAAGAAGTGGCGCGCATGCTGGGTGGCATCGACCTGACCAAGGAATCGCTGGCCCATGCGCGCAAGATGGTGGTCAGCGGCAAGGCCTGAGGCACTTCGGCACAGGGCCGGGAGAACGGCCACCACCACCGTTTGCAGAAAAAACAAAGGCGACTCTAGGGTCGCCTTTGCTGTTCGGAACGAAGTAATCGTTACTTCTTCTTACGCACATAAAGGACCAGGTTGTGGTCCACCAGCTCGAAACCGTGCTCTTCGACGATTTCACGCTGACGCTTCTCGATCTCGGCGTCCATGAACTCGATGACTTCACTGGTATCCACGTTGACCATATGGTCGTGGTGACCGCCATCGGCCAGTTCGAACACCGCATGACCGCCGTCGAAGTTGTGGCGAACCACCAGACCCGCTGCTTCGAACTGGGTCAGTACACGGTACACGGTGGCCAGGCCAACATCCTCGCCTGCCTCCATGAGGGCCTTGTACACATCTTCGGCGCTCATGTGACGCTGCTCGGCAGAGTCGAGCATTTGAAGGATCTTGACTCGAGGCAGGGTCACCTTGAGACCGGCTTTGCGCAATTCGCTATTTTCAACCATGGTCAGCTTTCTCGCCGATGCTGCTTCGCAGCTTCTCTTAATACGGGTATGATCGGTGTTTACGTTGTCCAGCCAAGATAGTGGAAGTCGCCCACCGATGCAAAACACCAAGCTCTTGCTAACCAGCCTCACCTTCGTGGGACTGCTCGCACTCGCCGGTTGCTCGTTTCCCGGGGTTTACAAAATCGACATCCAGCAGGGCAATGTCGTCACGCAGGACATGATAGACCAATTGCGTCCGGGAATGACCCGGCGGCAAGTGCGGTTTATCATGGGTAACCCTCTGATTCAGGATACGTTCCACACCAACCGGTGGGACTACCTCTACAGCCTGCAACCTGGTGGCGGTCAGCGCCAACAGGAACGCATGAGCATTTTCTTCAATGAAAGCGACCAGCTGGTAAGCCTGTCTGGCGACTTCATGCCGGGCGTCAGCCGCGACCAGGAAATCCTTGGTGGCAGCGGCGACACCACGGTCAGCCCAGGTGCCAACGGCGAGCAGCCGGCAGCCCAACCGGAAGAAAAACCGGCCAAACCAGGCTCGGTCGAGGAATCCATCCAGCGCGAGATCGACACCATCGAAACCACGCCAGTGCCTACACCGGCACCGCTGGAAACGCGCTAAACGCGCTGATACGAAAAAAGCCCGGACGGTGTCCGGGCTTTTTCATTGCTGCAAGAGACGCTTCCAATCAAGCGTCACCGCTCCCTGCCACTTGAGTGTGGCCATACCTCGATTGCAACCCTTAGGAAGCAGCGTACAACTGCTTGGCACGCTCGCAAAACGCATCCACCAGGGTATTGGCGGCCTGATTGAACAGCGGCCCCAGCGTGGCGCGTACCAATGAGCCGGCATAGTCGAACGACAAGTCCAGGCTGATCTTGCAGGCCTTCTCACCCAAGGGCTTGAACACCCATATGCCATGCAGCTGGGAGAACGGCCCCTCCTCCAGGTTCATCTCGATGGATTGCCCCGGCACCAGCACATTACGGGTAACGAAGTGCTGGCTGATACCGCCTTTGGCCACCTCGAGCTTGGCGCGCATGTGGGTTTCGCTGGCTTCGAGCACCGTCGAGTCGGAACACCAGGGCAAGAAGTCCGGGTAGCTGGCCACATCGTTTACCAGGTCGTACAAGGCCTGGGCGGGGTATGGCAGCAGGGCGGAGCGTTGAATATGGGTAGTCATCCAGGCGTCACTTCCAAGGCTGGGTGGCGGTGCTTCGCAGCATTCCGATTACAGGTTCTGTACCTATGACAGTGCAGGTATTGTCCGGTATTCATTCCAGTGGCTCAAGCACGCAGAAATCCCATAGCGGACGACGCGCGGACTTGCCTATAATGCCGTCCCTATGGCTAAGCAAAAAAAACATCCGACCGGGACCATCGCGCAGAACAAGAAAGCGCGACACGATTACTTCATCGAGCACAAGTTCGAGGCCGGGCTGGTCCTGTCCGGCTGGGAAGTAAAAAGCCTGCGAGCCGGCAAGGCGCACCTCGTTGACAGCTATGTGCTGCTCAAGGACGGTGAGGCCTGGCTGTTCGGCAGCCACATCACCCCGCTGACCACCGCCAGCACCCACGTCATCGCAGACCCCATCCGCACCCGCAAGCTGCTGCTCAACAAGCGTGAGCTCGAGCGCCTCGAAGCAGCCGTGGCGCAGAAGGGTTATACCTGCGTGGCATTGGCGCTGTACTGGAGCAAGCACCTGATCAAGTGCGAAATCGCACTGGGCAAGGGCAAGAAGGAATACGACAAGCGCGATACCGTGCGCGAACGCGATTCCAACCGCGAGCTGCAGCGGGCCGTACGCAACAAGGGCAAGGAAGACTAACGTTTGCCCCCTTCCCCGCCGAGTGATGGTACGGGCAGCTAGTTGCCCGATCTTTTCCTCAAAGGGATGTGTACCTGCCGTGAACAGCACGTCGCCCGCAGCGGCCTGCTGTTCACGCGCACACTCGCCTGCACAAATACCCTTAGTGCCCGTTGCGTCGCTCCGCCCGCGCGACCCGCTGCGCCTCTTCGTGCGCCTCTTCAAGCACCTCCTGCACGTACAGAATGTGCCGGCTGGACACCTCCCGCGCATCCTCGGCCCGACCTTCGACAATCGCCAGGTACAACTCCCGGTGCTGACTGATCAGCATGTCGCGCGTTTCGCTGCGTTGCTGATACATGCCCCCGATGTTGGTGACCACGTTGCGCTTGAGCAAGTCGAACAACCCGCGGATGGTATGCAGCAGCACGGCATTGTGACTGGCCTCGGCAATGGCCAGGTGAAAACGCGCATCGGCGGCGCCTTCTTCGGCCCGTGTGACCTCCCCTGCCCGCGCGTAGCAGTCCTGCAGCACGTCGAACGCCTCCTTCAAGCGAGCCCGGTCGGGTGCAGTGGCGCGCTGGGCAGCGTAATAGGCACAAGACGCCTCCAGGGTGTGGCGGAACTCCAGCAGGTCGTGTTGCGCCTGGGGGCTGTGTTCGAGCAGTTGCAACAACGGGTCGCTGAACGTGGAGCCCAGCGACTGCGCCACATAGTTGCCGCCGCCCTGCTTGCTGACCAGCAAGCCCTTGGCCACCAGCTTCTGGATCGCTTCGCGCAGCGACGGGCGTGACACCCCGAACTGCTCGGCCAGCACGCGTTCGGCCGGCAGCCGCTGGCCCGACGTCAACGTGCCTTCCAGAATCATCCCTTCCAACCGATCGACAATGTCGTCGGACAGGCGCCGCTGGCGGACCTGATCAAAAACCATCACACGCTCTCCACGAATCCCGGCTGATATCCGGGGCATCCATTCTCGCCGATCCGCAGCCGGCCGACACCCACCAGCGCTCGTTTTTCATGCCACATCACCTGCCCGCTTATCGGCATTCGACCAAAGTGCTGCCTCGGACAAATTGACACACCCCCGTGTGCGCTTTTAACCTAGCGGCGAGCCATTGTAAATTGGTCTTACCAATTATCCAGGGCCAGCGCATGACCAACAACAATTAGGGGCCACCCCATATGCAAACCTGGCAACAACTCTACAGCCCGCTGGGCAGTCTCGGCCTGTCCGCCCTGGCGGCGGTCATCCCCATCGTGTTCTTCTTCCTGGCCCTGGCCGTCTTCCGCCTCAAAGGCCACGTCGCCGGCAGCATCACCTTGGGTCTGTCGATCCTGGTGGCGATCTTCGCCTTCAAGATGCCTGTCGACATGGCTCTGGCCGCTGCCGGCTACGGCTTCCTCTATGGTCTGTGGCCCATCGCCTGGATCATCGTCGCGGCCGTGTTCCTGTACAAACTCACGGTCAAGAGCGGCCAGTTCGAGGTGATCCGCAGCTCGGTGCTGTCGATCACCGACGACCAGCGCTTGCAGGTGCTGCTGATCGGTTTCTGCTTCGGCGCCTTCCTGGAAGGGGCGGCCGGCTTTGGTGCGCCGGTAGCGATCACCGCCGCGCTGCTGGTGGGCCTTGGCTTCAACCCGCTGTACGCCGCAGGCCTGTGCCTGATCGCCAACACCGCACCGGTCGCTTTCGGCGCGCTGGGCATCCCGATCATCGTGGCAGGCCAGGTCACCGGCATCGACGCCTTCCACATCGGCGCCATGACCGGTCGCCAGCTGCCGTTGCTGTCGCTGTTCGTGCCTTTCTGGCTGGTGTTCATGATGGACGGCCTGCGCGGCGTGAAAGAAACCTGGCCCGCAGCCCTGGTGGCCGGCCTGAGCTTCGCCGTCACCCAGTATTTCACCTCGAACTTCATCGGCCCGGAACTGCCGGACATCACCTCGGCCCTGGCCAGCCTGATCGCCCTGACCCTGTTCCTGAAAGTGTGGCAGCCCAAGCGTTCGTTCGCAGCGGCCACCGGCAGCGTTGGCGCGGCCGTGGTGCAAACCGGTGGCAGCCAGCCAAGCCCCTACAGCCTGGGTGAAATCTTCAAAGCCTGGTCGCCGTTCCTGATTCTCACGGTGCTGGTCACGATCTGGACCCTCAAGCCCTTCAAGGCCGCGTTCGCCCCGGGCGGTGCGATGTACAACTTCGTGTTCAACTTCGCCATCCCGCACCTCGACCAACTGGTGATCAAGACCGCCCCCATCGTGGCCGCGCCTACGGCCATGCCGGCCGTGTTCAAGCTCGACCCGATTTCTGCCACGGGCACCGCGATTTTCCTGTCGGCGCTGATCTCCATGGCCGTGCTCAAGATCAACCTCAAAACTGGTCTGACCACTTTGAAGGAAACGCTGTACGAGCTGCGCTGGCCCATTTTGTCCATCGGCATGGTGCTGGCCTTCGCCTTCGTGACCAACTACTCCGGCATGTCCTCGACCATGGCCCTGGTACTGGCTGGCACCGGCGCGGCGTTCCCGTTCTTCTCGCCGTTCCTGGGCTGGCTGGGGGTGTTCCTGACCGGTTCGGACACCTCCTCCAATGCCCTGTTCAGCTCGTTGCA
Organism: Pseudomonas sp. SGAir0191; assembly: GCF_002812565.2. NCBI lineage: Bacteria > Pseudomonadati > Pseudomonadota > Gammaproteobacteria > Pseudomonadales > Pseudomonadaceae > Pseudomonas > Pseudomonas sp. SGAir0191. Next base: position 804,505 of record NZ_CP025035.2, on the reverse strand, counting down.
AGCCACCACCGCGCACCAGATCGGCGTGAACGACACCCTGCTGGTTGCAGCCAACACCAGTGGCGGCGTGACCGGCAAGATGATCTCGCCGCAGTCGATCGCCGTGGCGTGCGCCGCCACCGGCCTTGTGGGCAAGGAGTCCGACCTGTTCCGCTTCACCGTCAAGCACAGCCTGTTCTTCGCCACCATCGTCGGCCTGATCACCTTGGTGCAGGCCTACTGGCTGACCGGCATGCTGGTTCATCACTAAAGTGAAAGGGGCCGGGCAGCACACATTGCCCGGCCTTACTCACCTGCCAAGCTGCGAGAGCCCATGATCATTTCTGCCTCTACCGATTACCGCGCCGCCGCCCAGCGCAAGTTGCCGCCCTTCTTGTTCCACTATGCCGACGGCGGCGCCTACGCCGAGTACACGCTGCGCCACAACGTTTCGGACCTGGCCAGCATCGCCCTGCGCCAGCGCGTGCTGAAGAACATGTCCGAACTCAGCCTGCAGACCGAGCTGTTCGGTGAAACCCTGAGCATGCCCGTGGCCCTGGCCCCGGTCGGCCTGACCGGCATGTACGCCCGTCGTGGCGAAGTGCAGGCGGCCCGTGCGGCGGCCGCCCACGGCATCCCGTTCACGATGTCCACCGTTTCGGTCTGCCCCATCGAAGAAGTGGCCCCGGCCATCGACCGGCCGATGTGGTTCCAGCTGTACGTGCTCAAGGACCGCGGCTTCATGCGCAATGCCCTGGAGCGCGCCAAGGCCGCCGGCGTTCGCACCCTGGTGTTCACCGTCGACATGCCTACTCCCGGCGCCCGCTACCGTGATGCCCACTCGGGCATGAGCGGCAAGAACGGCCCGCTGCGGCGTATGCTGCAAGCCATGACCCACCCGCAGTGGGCATGGGACGTGGGCGTCATGGGCCGCCCGCACGACTTGGGCAACATCTCCACCTACCGGGGCAACCCCACGGGCCTGGCCGACTACATCGGCTGGCTGGCCAACAACTTCGACCCGTCCATTTCCTGGCGCGACCTGGAGTGGATCCGCGAGTTCTGGGACGGCCCGATGATCATCAAAGGCATCCTCGACGCCGACGATGCCCGCGATGCGGTCAAGTTCGGCGCCGACGGCATCGTCGTGTCCAACCACGGTGGCCGCCAGCTCGACGGCGTGCTGTCCAGTGCCCGCGCCTTGCCGGCGATTGCCGACGCGGTGAAGGGCGACCTGAAGATCCTGGCTGACTCCGGCATTCGCAGCGGCCTGGACGTGGTGCGCATGATCGCCCTGGGCGCGGACACCGTGCTGATCGGCCGGGCCTTCCTGTATGCCCTGGCAGTTCATGGCCAGGCGGGGGTGAAGAACCTGCTGGAGCTGTTCGAGAAAGAAATGCGCGTGGCCATGGTGCTGACCGGCACCAAGTCCATCGGCGAGATCACCCGCGACTCGCTGGTACGCGAACTGGGCGCCTGAGCGCCTGCCTGAAACACCGCCTGATTACCGGGGCACGCGCCGCACCAGACGTCGCGGCCCCGCGAGGAGACTGCATGAGCCTGCCTGCTGCGTTTCTGCGCGATGCCGAGCGCCTGATACCTGCCGAGCGTCGCTTCGACGACCCGACCTCTACCCTGGCCTTCGGCACCGATGCCAGCTTCTATCGCCTGATCCCCAAGCTGGTGGTGCGCGTGGAGTCCGAAGCCGAGGTGGTCGGCCTGATCAAGCTGGCCCAGCGTGAGCGAGTGCCCATCACCTTCCGCGCTGCCGGCACCAGCTTGTCCGGCCAGGCCATCAGCGATTCGGTTCTGATCGTACTGGGCGATAACTGGAACGGGCGCGAGGTGCGCGGCCAGGGCGAGCAGATCAGGCTGCAGCCGGGAGTCATCGGCGCACAGGCCAATGCCTGGCTGGCGCCATTCGGGCGCAAGATCGGCCCGGACCCCGCCTCGATCAATGCCTGCAAGATAGGCGGCATCGTTGCCAACAACGCCAGCGGCATGTGCTGCGGCACGGCGCAGAACACCTACCACACCCTGGCCGGCCTGCGCCTGGTGCTGGCCGACGGCACCTGCCTGGACAGCGAGGACCCGGCCAGCGTCGCGGCCTTCCAGAAAAGCCACGCCCCCTTGCTCGACGCCCTCGCCCGCCTGGGCCGGGAGACCCGCGCCAACACGGCCCTGGCCGAGCGCATCCGGCACAAGTACCGGCTCAAGAACACCACTGGCCTGTCGCTCAATGCCCTGGTGGATTTCGACCAGCCGCTCGACATCCTGCAGCACCTGCTGGTCGGCTCCGAGGGCACCCTGGGTTTCATCAGCGCGGTGACCTACGACACCGTGCCCGACCACCCACACAAGGCCAGCGCCCTGCTGGTGTTCCCCAGTGTCGAAAGCTGCTGCCGCGCCGTGCCGATCCTCAAGCGCCAGCCCGTGTCGGCGGTGGAGTTGCTGGACCGGCGCAGCCTGCGCTCGGTGCAGGACATGGCCGGCATGCCGGTGTGGGTCAAGGGCCTGTCGGCCAATGCCTGCGCGCTGTTGATCGAATCCCGCGCCGCCAGCCAGACCCTGCTGCACGAGCAGGTGCACCAGGTGATGGCCTCGATTGGCGAGTTCCCCCTGGAACAGCAAGTGGATTTCAGCGAAGACCCGGTGGTGTACAACCAGCTGTGGAAGATCCGCAAGGACACCTTCCCCGCCGTGGGCGCCGTGCGCCAGACCGGCACCACGGTCATCATCGAAGACGTCACCTTCCCCGTCGAGCAACTGGCCGAGGGCGTCAACCGCCTGATCCAGCTGTTCGACCAGCACCGCTACGACGAGGCGATCATTTTCGGCCATGCGCTGGAAGGCAACCTGCATTTTGTCTTCACCCAGGGTTTCAACAGCGCCGAGGAGGTGGCTCGCTACCAGGCTTTCATGGACGACGTGGCGCAGTTGGTGGCCGTGGAGTTCGGCGGCTCGCTCAAGGCCGAGCACGGCACCGGCCGCAACATGGCGCCCTTCGTGGCGCTCGAATGGGGGCATGATGCCTACCAGCTGATGTGGCAGCTCAAGCGCCTGCTCGACCCCAACGGCATTCTCAACCCTGATGTGGTGCTCAGCGAAGACCCGGCCATTCACCTCAAGCACCTCAAGCCGCTACCGGCTGCCGACGTGATCGTCGACAAGTGTATCGAATGCGGTTTCTGCGAGCCGGTGTGCCCGTCCAAGGGGCTGACCCTCAGCCCGCGCCAGCGCATCGTCATGTGGCGGGATATCCAGGCCAAGGAACGCAACGGCCAGGATACCCGCGCCCTGCGCGACACCTTCCAGTACCAGGGCATGGACACCTGCGCTGCCACGGGGCTGTGTGCCCAGCGCTGCCCGGTGGGCATCAACACCGGCGAGCTGGTCAAGAAGCTGCGCGCCCAGGCGGCCGAACATGGCAAGGCCGCCGACTGGTTGGCCGAACACTTCAAGACGGCCATGGGCGGCGCGCGCCTGTCCCTGACCGCCGCCAATACAGCCCGCAAGCTACTGGGCGCGCCTCGTCTTAACCGCTTGAGCGCCGCCCTGAGCAAGACCAGCAAAGGCCGCGTGCCCCGCTGGACCCCGGCGATGCCCCAGCCTCTGCGCCCTGTGCGCGTAGGTGAGGCGAGCAACGACCCGCGCCCGCGCGTGGTTTACCTGGCTGCCTGCGTGTCCAAGGTCATGGGCCCTGCGTATGCCGATCGCGAGCAGAGCTCGTTGCTGGACAAGACCCGCAGCCTGTTGGAGAAAGCGGGGTATCAGGTCGTCTTCCCAGAGAATGCCGAAAGCCTGTGCTGCGGCCAGCCCTTCGCCTCCAAAGGCTATCCCGAGCAGGCTGAACACAAGCGCCAGGAGCTGATCAATGCCTTGCTGCACGCCAGCCGTGGCGGCCTGGACCCGATCTATTGCGACACCAGCCCCTGCACGTTGCGCCTGGTCCAGGACCTGGGGGATACCCGTTTGGACCTGTACGACCCCGTGCGTTTCATCCGCACGCACCTGGTCGACCGGCTCACCTTCACCCCGCAGGATGAACCGGTGGCCGTGCATGTGACCTGCAGTACGCAGCACCTGGGCGAAAGCCAGGCCCTGATCGACCTGGCGCGACGGTGCAGCACCCAGGTGGTGATACCGGAAGGCATTCATTGCTGCGGGTTTGCTGGCGACAAGGGCTTCACCACCCCGGAGCTCAATGCCCATGCCTTGCGCAGCCTGAAAGATGCCGTGCAGTACTGTGGTGAGGGCATTTCTACCAGCCGCACCTGTGAGATTGGCTTGTCGACCCACAGTGGCATCGATTATCACGGGTTGGTGTACCTGGTGGACCGGGTGACCCAGGCGCGGTAGCTGGGGCCCCGCGTTCGATGCTGGGAACCTGGGGCCGCTGCGCGGCCCATCGCGGCACTAGGCCGCTTGTATGGTTAGACTTGAAGGGGTGGTGGGACGCGAAAGCCGATTCTGACTGTCAGCAGCAGTACAGACTGTGGGAGACATCGCCCCACCCCTTCCACCAAAGCGCCGATAAAGAATGCATCGTTTTTGAACGACGATAGAAGCAAGCCAGCGCCTCTTGGTGAAACCCCCTTCAAGCCCTAGAACCATAACGTGAGGAGCCACCCATGGCAATGCAGGTAGATCGGTTAATCGTGGGTGTAGATGTCGCAAAAGCGGAGCTGGTTATTCATCACGACGACCGCGATGAAATTATCAAGATTAAAAACGCTAAGCCAGAAATCAAGAAGTGGCTCAAACAGCAAGCGGCCCACACGGCGATCGCCGTTGAGGCTACCAATGTCTACCACTTGGACTTGGTTGAACTAGCCCACGGGATGGGTTTTCAGGTTTATGTCGTCGACGGATTCCAGTTAAACAACTACAGAAAAGGTGTCGGGGGACGTGTAAAGACTGATCCATCTGATGCTCGACTACTATCCCGTTTCCTTAGGAACGAAGGTAACGAACTCCGGCCCTGGAGCCCTCCGCCAGCCGTCTACGGCAAGCTCCAGAGCCTGCTGCGGCGCCGGGCGGCTTTGGTGACTGCGCGCACTGCGATGACCCAAAGTTGGGCCAACGAAAATCTGCTTAGAGCCGCCTTCGAGACCTTTGTGAAATCGATTGATCGGCTGGACCAGTTGATCCAAAAGAAACTGAAAGAAGTGCTGCGCGAGGCTGGATTGCAGGAGCAAGTTGCACGTTGCCAGGCAGTGGAAGGAATCGGTTTTCTCACCGCCACCGCATTGGTAATGGCATTTGTGAGAGGTGAATTTAAGAGCAGCGACTCATACATCGCCTTTTTGGGGATGGACTTGAGAGTGAGCGATTCTGGGCAGAAGAATGGACGTCGCCGTCTTACCAAGCGCGGCTGCTCGGAGATCCGTCGTCTACTTCATAACGCTGCGATGGCAGCCAGCCGATCGGCGGCATGGAAAGAGCTTTATGAGAAACAGCGCACGGCAGGAAAAGCGACGACCCAAGCACTGGTGATTTTGGCTAGGAAACTTGCGCGGGTGGCGTTCGCCCTGATGAGAAATCAGGACGAATATGTCACCAGAAAGGGGAAACTGGCTTGCTGAAAACCATAGAATCTCCCACAGCAGATCCGAGCAGTATTCGAATACGCAAAACCCAGTGGGAGCGGCCTCGCGCCGCGATGGGCCACGCAGCGGCCCCGGCGATCTTCATCCGATACCTAACGGCACAGCAAACTCAGCAACAAGAAAGGGCTGCCAAGCAGCCCTTCCACACAGGTTATAAAACCTGCATCAAACCCGACACCTCCCGCCGCAGCTCCAAACCCAGTGGGAGCGGCCTCGCGCCGCGATGGGCCGCGCAGCGGCCCCGGTGATCTTCATCCGATACCCAACGGCACAGCAAACTCAGCAACAAGAAAGGGCTGCCAGGCAGCCCTTCCACACAGGTTATAAAACCTGCATCAAAAACCCCGACACCTCCGGTGCCAGGTCCCGACCCTCTCAGCCATAAACCGGATAACGACGGCACAGCGCAACCACCTGCTCACGCACATGGTGCCCCACCTCGTCACTGCGCCCGGTTTCCAGGGCATCGAGCACATCGCACAACCAGCCCGCCACCTGCTCGCACGCCTCGACATCGAACCCGCGGGTGGTCACTGCCGGCGTACCGATGCGCAGCCCCGAGGTCACGAACGGCGAACGCGGATCGTTAGGCACCGAGTTCTTGTTGGCCGTGATATAGGCGCTGCTCAAGGCCGCATCGGCTTCCTTGCCGGTGTAGGGCTTGGCCGACAGGTCGATCAGCATCATGTGGTTGTCGGTCCCGTCCGACACGATCTTGTACCCGCGCGCCTGCAACACCTTGGCCATGGCCCGGGCATTGGTCACCACCTGGGTCTGGTAGCTGCGAAATGCCGGCGACAGCGCTTCCTTGAAGGCCACGGCCTTGGCCGCGATCTGGTGCATCAGTGGGCCGCCCTGGACACCCGGGAACACCGCCGAATCGAGCTTCTTGTAGAAACTCTCGTCCTGCCCCTTGGACAGAATCAGGCCGCCGCGCGGGCCGCGCAGGGTCTTGTGGGTGGTGCTGGTGACCACATGGGCGTGGGGCAGCGGGTCCGGGTATTCGCCAGCGGCAACCAGCCCGGCCACGTGGGCCATGTCCACCCAGAAGATGGCCCCGACCTTGTCGGCGATGCTGCGCATGCGTGCCCAGTCCTTGTAGCGCGAGTAGGCCGAGAAACCACCGATGAGCATCTTCGGGCGGGTTTCCAGCGCGATGCGCTCCATCTCGTCATAGTCCAGAAAGCCCGTTGCAGGGTCCAGGCCGTAGGGCACGATCTTGTAGTGGCGGCCCGAGAAGTTGGCCGGGTTGCCGTGGGTCAGGTGACCGCCCTGGGCCAGGTTCATGCCCATCACGGTATCGCCTGGCTGGATCAGCGCCAAGAACACCGCCGCGTTGGCCTGGGCGCCGGCGTGGGGCTGCACGTTGGCGTAGTCGCAGTTGAACAGGGCCTTGACCCGCTCGATGGCCAGGCTTTCGGCCACGTCCACGTATTCGCAGCCACTGTAGTAGCGCTTGCCGGGATAGCCTTCGGCGTACTTGTTGGTGAGCACCGTGCTCTGGATCTGCATCACCAACGGGCTGGCATAGTTCTCCGAGGCGATCAGCTCGATGTGGTCTTCCTGGCGATTCACTTCGTTGCGAATCGAGGCGTGCAGCTCTGGATCGAAGGCGTTGAGGGTGAGCGTCGAGTCGTACATGTATTAAGCGTCCTTGTTCTGAGTCAGGCTTGGGATGACAGCAAGCGGGTCACGCGTGAAGCGATGTCGTCGATCTGCGCCTCGGAGCAGATCAGTGGCGGCAGCAGGCGCACGGTGGTACCTCGGGTGACGGTGATCAGCAGGTGTTGCTCGTCCCGGGCCCGGTCCACCAGTTCGGCGCAGGGGCGGTTGAGCTCGATGCCGACCATCAGGCCCAGGCCGCGCACCGACACCACCTCAGGGTGCCCGGCCAGCGCCAGTTGCAGGGCCGCCAGCAAACGCTGGCCCAGCACCGCAGCCCGCTGCGGCAGGTGATCGCGCTGCATGATGTCCACCACCGTGCAGCCCACGCGGCATGCCAGCGGGTTGCCGCCGAAGGTGGAGGCATGGTGGCCAGGGGAGAACAGCTCGGCGGCCTTGCCACGGGCCAGGCACGCGCCGATGGGGAAGCCATTGCCCAAGGCCTTGGCCAGGGTGATGACGTCGGGCTCGATGCCGGCGTGCTGGAAGCCGAACCAGGTGCCGGTACGGCCCATGCCGGTCTGCACCTCGTCGATCATCATCAGCCACTGGTGCGCGTCGCACAGCTGGCGCAGCGCTTGCAGATAGCCCGCCGACGCCGGGTGCACACCGCCCTCGCCCTGCACGGGCTCGACCAGCACGGCCACCACGTTGGGCGAGTTGGCCGCGACCTGGCGCACGGCCTCGATGTCATCGTAGGGCACGCGGATGAAGCCTGGCATCAGTGGCTCGAAGCCGCGGTGAACGGCCGGGTTGCCGGTGGCGGCCAGGGTTGCCAAGGTGCGCCCATGGAAACTGTTTTCCATCACCAGCACCTGGGGTTGGGCGACGTTCCGGGCCGTGGCGTGCAAGCGCGCCAGCTTTAGCGCGGCCTCGTTGGCCTCGGCGCCGGAGTTGCAGAAGAACGCCCGCTCCATGCCCGAGAGCCGGCACAGGCGCTCGCCAAGCTGTTCCTGCCACGGGATACGAAACATGTTGGTGGTGTGCAGCAGCACGTCGGCCTGTTCGGCCAGGGCCGAGGCGATCTCGGGGTTGGCGTGCCCCAGGCTGGTCACGGCCACCCCGGCGATGGCGTCGAGGTACTCGACCCCGTGCGAATCCCACAACAGGGCGCCCTGGCCCCGGCTGAACGCAACCGGTTGGCGGGCTGAAGTGTGCATGAGGTAAGTGGGAGCAGCAGACATTGCAGGTTTCCTGTACAGAGGGGGTCAGTGGCTGGTAGCCAGCGACGGGGTGGCGTCCTGGTGCGGCGCGGCATCGGCCGTGGGCCAGTAGTAGGCATCGGGCATGGCGCGGGCGCCGAAGATCGCCTGGCCGACGCGCACCACCGTGGCGCCCTCCTCGATGGCCACTTCGAAATCACCCGACATGCCCATCGACAGCTCCTGCAACGACACCCCCTCAGGCACACTGGCGCGCAGCCGGTCGCGCAACTCGCGCAGCAACACGAAGCACGGGCGTACCCGCGCGGCGTCGGCCGAAAACAGCGCCAGGGTCATCAGGCCGCGCACACGCAGCGCCGGGAACGCTGGCAGCGCTTGCACAAATGCCGCCACGTCATCAGGCACCAGCCCGTACTTGCTGGCCTCACCCGAGGTGTTGACCTGGACGAACACATCCATCTGCCGCCCCTCAATGCGCAGGCGGCGGTCCAGCACCTCGGCGACCCGCAGGCTGTCCAGCGCCTGGAACTCACTGGCAAAGCGTGCCACCTGCTTGGCCTTGTTGGTCTGCAGGTGGCCGATCACCGACCACTGCAAGTCGTGCAGGTCGGCCATGGCTTCCCACTTGCGCTGGGCCTCCTGCACTTTGTTCTCGCCCAGCAGGCGGCAACCGGCGGCATAGGCAAGGCGCAGGTGCGCTTCGTCGAAGGTCTTGCTGACCGGCAGCAGGCGCACTTCGGCCGGGTCTCGCCCGACCCGCTCGCATGCCCGGGCGATGCGCTCATGCACGGCGGCCAGGTTGCGGCGAAAATCCTCGACGGTGTTGGCCTGCGGGTAGCGGCCGTGGCGCGCATGCAGGGTGGTGAGGTCTTCGGCGTACTCGCTCATCAATTCGTCGCTCCTTTGGTGGGCACTGCTGCCGGTTCTGCCTGAACGGCCTTGGCCCGGCGAGGCAGGCGACCGTTGAGCACGGCGTAGGCCACAAGGCCGATCACCAGCCCCCAGAACGCACCGCCGATACCCAGCAGGGTGATATTGGCCGCACAGGCCAGGAAGGTGATCAACGACGCCTCGCGCGCTTTTGCATCGAGCATGGCATTGGCCAGGCTGCCGCCGATGGTGCCCAGCAGGGCCAGCCCCGCCAGGGTGGTGATGAAGGTGGCCGGGAAGGCCATGAACACCGCCGCCAGGGTCACCCCGAAGATGCCCACCAGGATGTAGAAGATGCCGGCGGCCACACCCGCCACCCAGCGCTTGGATGGGTCTTCGGACGCTTCCTTGCCGGTGCAGATGGCGGCAGTGATGGCGGCGATGTTGAAGGCGTGGGAGCCGAACGGCGCCATCAGCAGCGAGCCCAGCCCGGTGATGCCGAGGATCGGGTTGGCACTGGTGCGGAACCCGTCGTTGCGCAACACCAGCATGCCGGGCATGTACTGGCCGGTCAGGGTGATCAGGAACAGCGGCAGCGCCACGCTCAGCAGTGCGTTGAGCGAGAACTCGGGGCGGGTGAACACTGGCGTGGCGAATTCCAGGGACAGCCCAGCGAAATCGACCCGCCCCTGCATCACCAGGTAGACCAGCCCCAGTACCAGGATGCCGACCACCGCATAGCGGGCGCTCAGGCGCTTGAACACGATGTACGCCCCGATCAGCAGCCCGACCAGCAGCGGGTCGACGCTCATGCTGGCGAAGGCGCCGATACCGAACTGCAACAGGATGCCGCCCAGCAGGCCTGCGGCCACCCCGGGCGGAATCAGGCGCACGGCTTTTTCGAAGTAGCCCGACACGCCCAGCAGCACGAAGGCCACCGCTGACACCATGTACGCCCCCACCGCCTCGGCGTAGGGCGTGGTGGCCAGGGCCACGATCAGGAACGCCGCCGCCGGCGTGGACCAGGCGGTGATGATCGGCTCGCGGCTGACCCAGCTGAGCAGCAGCCCGGTCACGCCCACGCCGATGGACACCGACCACACCCAGGAGGCGGTCAGCTCGGGGCTGAGCCCTGCGACCTTGGCAGCCTGGAACACCAGGATGAAGGTGCCGCCATAGTTGACGATCACCGAAATGAGCCCGGCCACCACCGGGTGCAGCAGGTCCTGCAAGCGCAGGGGCGAGGGGGTACGAGTAGATGACATAGGTCTTGGCTCCTTGCTAGACGCTGTATCCGGCTGCGGTAGGCAGTCATTTATAGCCGCAGATTGGCTGGTTTTACCCCGACGCTTCGCCTAGGCAGACCAGACCACTTTCAGTGCACTCAACCGTACCTGCGGGCGAACGCCCCCATGAATTCGCAAAGGGCGGCCACCGCTTCGACGGAGATGGCGTTGTACAGGCTGGCGCGGATACCGCCGACGCTGGCGTGGCCCTTCAGGCCATGCAGCCCGGCCGCCTCGGCCTCGCGCAGGAAAGCCGCTTCAAGGGCTTGATCGGCCAGTCGGAACGGCACGTTGTTGATCGAGCGGTAGGCCGGCTGCACCGGGTTGCGGTAGAAGCCGTCGCTGCCGTCGAGGGTTTCGTACAACAGGCTGGCCTTGGTCTGGTTGCGCTGGTGCAGCACCTGCAAGCCCCCACTGCGCTTGATCCATTGCAACGTCAGGCCGGTCAGGTACCAGGGGAAGGTGGCGGGCGTGTTGAGCATCGACTGGGCATCGCTGATACACGCGTAGTTGAGGATGTCCGGGGTGAACCCGTGGCAGCGGTCCAGCAGCGCCGGGTCCATGATGACCACCGTCAGCCCGGCCACGCCCATGTTCTTCTGGGCGGCGGCATACACCAGGCCATGGCGGGCGATGTCGATGGGCTTGGACAGCAGACTCGAACAGGCATCGCACACCAGCGGCGCCTCGCTGGCGGGCGGTTCGGCGAACTGCACGCCGTGCACGGTCTCGTTCTCGGTGTAGTGCAGATAGGCAGCCGTCGGGTTCAGTTGCCAGCCCTCGACCGCCGGCACCCGGTCAAAACCGGTGCCCTGGGCACTGGCGACCACACGTACCTCGCAATACTGGCGCGCCGCCTCGATCGCCTTGCCCGACCACAACCCGGTGTGCAGGTAGTCCACGCTGCCGTTGTCACCGGCCAGGTTCATGGGCACCTGGGCGAACTGCAACGAAGCGCCGCCCTGCACGAACAGCACCCGGTAGTGCGCCGGCACCTCCAGCAGCTCGCGCAGGTCGGCCTCGGTCTGCTCGGCAATGGCGCGGAAGATGGGCGAGCGGTGGCTCATCTCCATGATGGACATACCCGTGCCGGCAAAATCGTGGAACTCGTCGTACGCCTGGTTGAGCACTTCCAGGGGGACTGCGGTGGGGCCTGCGCTGAAATTGTGTGACCGTGCCATGGGGGGTGGGCTCCTGTGCGTGAACGCGCCGACGCGGTGAATACCAGGCCTGGCCTGGCTGGCGAAGGCCGGAGTCTACGGATAAACTGGCCTGCCCTTACCAGCCAGTTCATGGATGGAGAGCAGACCACATGGCGAAGACCTTCGCGCTGGACACCCTGAAGATTCGGCTCAACGACGCCGAATTTCAGCTGCTGGACCTGCACCAGCGCATTCAGCGCGCCTTGCGTGCGTTGATCCTGGATGGCGCCTTGGGCCCGAGCCTGAAACTGCCCTCCACCCGTGTGCTGTCCAAGTCCCTGGGTTGTGCCCGCGATACCGTCGAAAACGCCTACGTGCAGCTGCACCGGGACGGTTTCATCGTGCGCCGCGGCGGCGCGGGCAGCTACGTGTGCGACACGGTGGGCGCCGAATTGCGCGGGGCCGGGCCACGCCGACAACGCACGCAAGAGGTGCGGCGCAGCGTGGTCGCCCCCGGCGCCGAGCTCAGCCAACGCGGGCGCATGATCTTCGAGACCGGTGGCGTGCGTGACCAGCAAGTGATCAAGGCCTTCGCCACCGGCCTGCCGGAAACCCGTAGCTTCCCCACCGACGTCTGGGAGCGGCTGCAACGCCAGGTGGTCAAGGACTACCGCGCCAGCGTCCTGCTGCACGGTGACCCACAAGGCGCCGAACCCCTGCGCAAGGCCATCGCCACCTACCTGAACCTCGAACGCGGGGCCACGTGCACACCCGACCAGGTGCTGGTGCTCAGCAGTACGCGCCAGGCGTTGTACCTGTGCGCGCAATTGCTGGTAGATGCCGGCAAACCCATCCTGCTGGAAAACCCCGGCTACTACGGCGCCCGCAAGGCGTTCGCCATCGCCGAAACCAAGGTGTTGCCCATCGACGTGGACGAACGGGGCATCCGCACCGACCTGCTGTTCGCCGACCGCAGCGGCGCCAACTGCGTGTACGTCACCCCCTCGCACCAGTACCCCACGGGCGCGACCCTGCCCCTGGAGCGCCGGCTGGAGCTGATCAACTGGGCCGCACAAAAAGCCAAGTGGATCATCGAGGACGACTACGACAGCGAGTTTCACTACGACGGCCAGCCCACCGCCTGCGTGCAGGGCCTGGACCGGTACCAGCGCACCCTGTACATCGGCACATTCAGCAAGACCCTCTACCCTGGCCTGCGCATGGGCTACATCGTGCTGCCGCCCGAACTGGTCAAGCCCTTCGCCTATGCCCGCAGCATGATGGATGGCCACACCCCGCAGGTCTTGCAGTTGACCCTGGCGCGCTTCATGGAGGACGGACACTACAACGCCCACGTGCGCGCCATGCGCAAGTTGTACGCCGGGCGCCGGGCGGTGATGCACGATGCCATCGCCAAGTACCTGAGCTCAGTGGTCACCGCCCATCTGCCGCCAGGTGGCTTGCAGATCCCCTGCCTGCTCAAGCCAGGCTGGTCCGAAGAAAAGACCATCCGCCAGGCGGCCACAGCCGGCGTGCAGCTGTCGGGCCTGAGCAGCCTGTACCTGGGCGAGCCACAGAGCCATGGCTGGCTGCTGGGGTATTCCTCGCTCACGGCCTACGAGATCGAAGCGGCCATGCTGCGCCTGGCCAACGCCCTCAAGCTTTGAGCGCCGGGTTCAGTAAGGCAGCTTGAAACGCCGGGTCAGGTCGAAGATGCCCTCGCGGATCGAGCGCTCGGTGCGGCTGTCCATGGCACCGCTGCGCACACCCCCGAGCATGGCCAGGATCATGTCCCCTATCTCGCGGAACTCATCCTCGCCCATGCCCCGGGAGGTGCAGGCCGCGCTGCCCAGGCGAATGCCCGAGGTGACGCTGGACTTGACCTCGTCACCGGGCACGACGTTACGGTTTACGGTGATGCCGACCGCCTCCAGCGCGCCCTCGGCAGCGTTACCGGCCAGGCCCCAGGGCCGCAGGTCGATCACCCCCAGGTGGCAGTCCGTGCCGCCCGAGACCACCAGCAAGCCGCCTTCGGCCAACCGCCCGCACAAGGCTCGGGCATTGGCCACTACCGCATGGGCGTAGGGGCCAAAGCCCGGTTGCAGCGCCTCGCCCAGGGCCACGGCCTTGGCCGCGACGGTGTGCATCAGCGCAGCGCCTTGCAGGCCGGGGAACACCGCCGCGTTGATCCTGCGCGCCAGGGTCTGGTCGTTGCACAGGATCATCCCTCCGCGCGGGCCGCGCAGGGTCGCGTGGGTGCTCAGCGTGGTGACGTGGGCATGGGGCACTGGCGAGGGATAGGCGCCGCCTGCAACCAGCCCGGCGACGTGGGCGATGTCGGCCATCAGGTACGCCCCCACCTCGTCGGCAATGGCGCGGAAGCGGGCGAAATCCAGCGCGCGTGAGTACGCCGACGCCCCAGCGATGATCAGCCGTGGCCGCTCACGGCGGGCGATGTGCGCCACCTGGTCCATGTCGACCAGGTGCGTCAGCGGGTGCACACCGTAGCTGACCGCCTGGAACCAGCGCCCGGACACGTTGAACGCCGCGCCGTGGGACAGGTGCCCGCCCGACTTCAGGTCCAGGCCGAGAATCTTGTCCTCCGGCTCCAGCAGCGCCAGGAACACCGCCTGGTTGGCCTGGTTGCCAGAGTGGGGTTGCACGTTGGCGTAGCTGCAGTCGAACAGCAGCCGGGCCCGCTCGGTGGCCAAGTCCTCGACCACATCCACATTGGCGCAGCTGGCGTAATAGCGCCGTCCCGGATACCCCTCGGCATACTTGTTGGTCAGCACCGACCCTTGCGCTTCGAGCACGGCGCGGCTGACCACGTTCTCGGCGGCGATCAGCTCGATGGACTGCACCTGTCGCAGCCGCTCGGCATCGATGGCGGTCCACACCTCGCTGTCCACCTGCGGCAGCGCAGCGGCACTGATGCCCGGCAGCGCGTGGCCCTCTTTATAAGCGAAATGCGGCATGTGTACTCCTTGTCTGAACGCCGGCAATAACCGCACTACCCTAGCGGCCTGCGGCGCCTGCGACCGTACCGGTTGACCGCGCTGTTGCAGACCACCTGTCCTGGCCCGGCAAGCAGGCGTCTGCCCTGGGCATGCCAGAACGCGCGAAAGCTGGGTCAAAGTGGTCTGGCCTAATGCCATTAACTGGACTACCCGACAAGACCATAGCCTCATTAAGCTCTGCGCCGACTCAGCTCATGCCCCTACAGGTTTCACCATGACGATACGTATCGGCCTGTTGCCGCAAGTCGCCGCAGCACATTTTGTCAGCCACCTGCACATCATGGTGCTGGCGGCGCTCTTTCCGCTGCTGCCTGCTTTTTTGAACGTGGATTATGTAGCGCTGGGCCTGGCCCTCAGCGTGTTCAACATCGTCACCGCGCTGGTGCAGGCCCCCATGGGGTTTGCCGTCGATCGCCATGGCGCCAGGCGCCTGCTGCTGATGGCCCTGGCCTTGGGCAGTTGCAGTTTCCTGTTGATTGCCCTGCTGCCCGGCTACACCTGCCTGCTGGTGGGCATGGCACTGGCGGGGGTGGCCAATGCCGTCTACCACCCTGCCGACTACGCCCTGCTGTCGCGGCACATCAACCCTGCGCACATCGGCAAGGCGTTTTCGGTGCACACCTTTGCAGGTTTTCTGGGCGCAGCGGTGGCCCCAGTGTTGCTGCTGGGGGTAGCGGTGGCCAGCGGCCCGGCCATGGCCTTTGCGACCGCAGCGCTGGTGGGCTTTGCAGCACTGGCCCTGCTCCTGATACCCGGCTCGGCACTGGCCCAGGTCAGTGACACGCCGCCCGCCCCGGCACCCAAGCCCGTGCAGGCACAACGCGTGGCGCTGCTCTCGCCCATGATCATCAGCCTGACCCTGCTGTTCGTGCTGCTGAACCTGAGCACCGGGGCCATCGAAAAGTTTTCTGTCGCGGCCCTGATGCAAGGCCAGGGCGTGGCGCTGTACTGGGCCAACTCGGCGTTGACTGCCTTCCTGTTCGCCAGCGCATTCGGTGTGCTGGCAGGCGGTGCACTGGCCGACCGCACCCAGCGTCACGGAGTGGTGGCGGCCAGTGCTTTTGCGGTGGCGTGCGTGCTGATGCTGCTGGTGGCCACGGCAGGCCTGAGCGAGCCGCTCTTGCTCGCCGTGCTGGGCGTGGCAGGCTTTTTGACCGGCGTGATCGCCCCGTCACGGGACATGCTGGTACGGGCCGCCGCTACCAAAGGGGCCGAAGGCAAGACCTTCGGCATCGTGTCCACGGGGTTCAACATCGGCGGTGCCATCGGGCCGGTCGGGTTCGGCTGGTTGCTGGACCAGGGCCACCCCAACGCGATTTTCTGGGCCAGCGCCGCTTTCATGGGCCTGACCGTGGCCCTGACACTGTTGCAGGAATGGGTAATGGCGCGGCAGCGCAAAGTCACTTCCCTGCAACTTTCATTTAAATGACCTGAAGCAATAATAACGAAACATTTGTACCGCAAACTTGAAGGGCGCCGCCCGCACCTGTGCGTGCAACCAAGCCGGCGTAATCAAACTAAACAACTACAACCGATAGCCTGGAGTTTTAACATGGATGTTAACCATAGCGGTACCGATGATGCAGTTAAAGGCATGCTGGCCAAACTTTCAACCCTGTGGAAAACCCGCGCTGCTGTAAACCAGCCACAGCCCGATTACTGGGGCCTGGCGTTCGATGCCAACAAGAACGACTTCAGCCATTCGCTGCTGCCGTTTCGCAACCACCAGGCCTGGCTTGAAGCCCCCAAGGACGTGCAGTCCAAGTGCATGTCCTACGCCTGGGGCATCTATAACCTCAAGACCATTTATATTGAATGCAATGTGGTAGTGCCGGCGTGTGAAGACATTATCAAGACTCCGCCGCAAAGCCATAACCGCGCACTGCTGCAAGATGTGATGTCACAAGCCCTGCTTGATGAAGCCCTGCATACCCGTATGTCGATCATGGCCTGCAATTACATCTATGACATGCGCCAACTTACCCCCCTGGACTTCAGCGCCTTCAACCTGGTGACCTGGCGCGAAGCGCTGCTGGCCAACTGCACCGCCGAATGGGAACGCCGCCTGACCCGCTTCGGCATCGCCTGCGCCAGCGAAACACTGATCACCGACTATCTCAAGACCATGGCCGAAGACAGCACCATCCAGTCGGTCTGCCACGAAGTCACCCGCACCCACGCCATGGACGAGTGGAGCCACTCCAGCGTGTTCAGCTTCGTCGCCACCGACATCGTCAACGGCCTGACCCGCAAGGAACGCCTGTACCTGCGCTCGATCATCCTGCGCACCGTGCAGATGTTCGCCAACAACGAAATGGGCGCCTGGGCGCGGGTGTTCGACATGCTGGGCTTGCCCAACGGCAACGAGATCCTGCACGACGTGGGCGACAACAACGAGATCAGCGTCTACACCGACTCCCTCGAAGCCCTGGTCAACCGCATCGGCCTGGCCGGCAATGGCCTGGAGAGCGCCGAACAGGCCGTCGAACAACTGCACGAGAGGGCTAGCGCATGAGTACCCCGACAAGCTTCGAAGCCGTGTGCGAGCACGTCAGCAGCGAGACCGCGCAGATCAAGGTATTGGGCCTGCGCATGCTCAACGCCTCCAGCGCCTTTCTGGCAGACCTGGTGCCCGGCCGGCACGTGGCGTTGCAGGCAACGGACCTGTCCGGCGCCCGCCAGCAGCGGCTGTACTCCATCACCCGCAGGCTCGGCAACGACCAGTTCGAGCTGGCGATCAAGCGCGAAGGCCGCGGCGGGGTCTCGGACCAGCTGCACGCCACCTGCCAACCCGGCTCGCGTTTCGACGTGCAGTTCGCCGCAGGTGACATCACCCTGGCCTCGGTCCAGGCCTGCCGCCACGTCGGCCTGCTGGCCGGCGGCATCGGCATCACCCTGCCCATCGCCCTGCTGCGCGGGCTGCACGAGCGCGCCCAGCGCGGCCTGAGCGTGCCGCAGGTCAGCCTGCTGCTGTGCGTGCCGTCCATTGCCGACATCCCGTTCCTGCACGAACTGCTGCAACTGGAACTGAGCTGCCCCTGGTTCGACCTGCAGGTGTTCGTCACCCGCGAAACGGTGCACGGCAAAGGCCACTTCAAGGCCGGCCGCCCGCAAGCCCAGGACCTGCAAGCGCTGGGCAACCCGGACAGCGTGGTGATTTGTGGCAGCCACGGCTTCGCCCAAGGCATGCGCGAGCACCTGCTGGCGCTGTTCCCCGCCTGCCCCCTGCTGATCGAATCCTTCACCCCGCCAGCCGCCTCTGCCCCGGTCACGCCAGACGATGCCCAGGCCGAAAGCCCCCTGCGCCTGCACCTTCAGCACAACGATCAGGTGCTGGAGCCCGCCGCGGGCAAGAGCCTGCTGGAGATGCTGGAAACCAGCGGCATCGAAGTGCGCAGCCTGTGCCGCGCCGGCATCTGCGGCCACTGCCGACTGAAAGTGTCGGAAGGCGAGTACAGCGTCGAACCCGACTTCTGCCTGACCGACCAGGACAAGCGCGACGGCCACGCCCTGGCCTGCTGCACCTTCCCCAAGGCCGGTACGATCAAGGTCGACCTCAACCCCACGGCGTAAACCGCGCCCTTACTTCTTTCATCATCGGGTTTGCACATGAAGACAGCCATCGCACTGCGCCATATCCACTTCGAAGACGTCGGCACCCTGGCCCCCGTCCTGAACGAAGCCGGCTATACCCTGACCTACATCGACCCCACCGTCGAAACCCTTCACCCCGAACAGGTGATGCAGGCCGACCTGCTGATCGTGCTGGGCGGCCCCATCGGCGCCTACGACGAAAAGCCCTACCCCTTCCTCAAGGCCGAACTTGAGCTGGTGCGCCAACGCGTCGAGTCGGGCAAGCCCATGCTGGGCATCTGCCTGGGCGCACAACTGATCGCCCGCGCCATGAACGCCAAGGTCTACCCCATGGGCGTCAAGGAAATCGGCTTCTCGCCCCTTACCCTCACCGCCGAAGGCCAGCAATCGCCGCTCGCCGAACTGGGCGACGTGCCCGTGCTGCACTGGCACGGCGACCAGTTCGACATCCCAGAGGGCGCTGTGCTGCTGGCCAAGACCGACATCTGCGCGCACCAGGCGTTTGCCGTGGACAACCGCATCCTGGGCCTGCAATGCCACCTGGAAGCCGACCCCGCCCGCATCGAGCAGTGGCTGGTAGGCCACGCCAACGAAGTCGGCCAGACCGGCCTGGACCCCATCGCCCTGCGCTCGGCCGCCGCCGAACTCGGCCAGCGCCTGACCCAGGCCGCCGCCCGCGTGATGCGCGCCTGGCTTGCCAACCTGAAGTAACCCGCTGCACCAGCACCGCATGAAAACAACAAAGTCATCAAGGATGAGGCACTACCCATGATCGTCGTATTGTTCGAGTTGCAAGCACTGCCCGGCCAGGGCGAGACCTACGTAGACCTAGTCAACAAGCTCACCCCCCTGCTCAAGCCCATGGAAGGGTTCATCTCGGTGGAATGCTTCCAGAGCACCCTCAACCCCAAGAAAGTGATGTCGGTGACCACCTGGCGCGACGAAGAAGCCGTGGTGCAGTGGCGCAACGTCACCGCCCACCTCTCCGCCCAACGCGCCGGCCGCGACAAAATCTTCGACGACTACCGCGTGCGCGTCACCTCGGTGATCCGCGACTACGGCCTGCGCGACCGCGACCAAGCCCCCTACAACGAAGTCGTAGACGGCACCCGCCCAACCGCCTGCCCAGTAGCCTAACCCCCGACGAGGCCCCTCTCCCTGTGGGAGCGGCCTCGCGCCGCGATGGGCCGCAAAGCGGCCCCCTTCTCCCGCCAATAAGTCATACCCCTCCCCACGCCCCCTCCCCACACCCCAGCAACATCCCGCCACAAACCCTCATGCCATCCCGCCACCATCACAACGGAACTGTCGGCCAAACGGCACAGTCCACCTTTACAGGCCCACCTACCAGAGGCCACAGAGGAGACTCCCATGAAAGGTACCGCGCTTTCGGCCCTGTTCGCGGCCGCTACCCTGCTCGCTTCGCCGGCCTTCGCTGCCGACGACCTGTGCGCCCTGAACCTTCAGAAAATCAACGACAGCATGGCCACCGCCGGTGCCACCTCCGAAGGCCTGGACACCGCCGTCCAGAACAAAGTGGACGAAGCCAAGCAAGCCCAGGCTTCCGGCGATACCAAGAAATGCATCGAAATCACCAGCAAAGTCGTTGAACGTTTGGACAAAACCAACAAAGGCAGCGGCTCGAGCAGCGGCGGCGCCTGATGCATCGCGCGGGTGAGCGCTCAGCTGTCGACGCCGCCCGCGCAATGCCGTATACTCCGGTTCACGTGCCGTAAGGTGCGTTAGCTTAGAGCTAGTGTGGGGCCGATTAGGATTCGACGCCGGTAGCGAAACTCTAGGTGCATGCCGAGTTGGTAACAGAACTCGTAAATCCACTGTTGCAACTTTCTATAGTTGCCAATGACGAAACCTACGAGGGCTACGCTCTCGCTGCGTAAGCAGCTGAGCCCGCTCTCCTGGTAGCTTCGGCTCCAGCAATCACCAGGGGATGCCTGTAAACCCGAAGTGATTGTCATACAGAACAGGATCGTCGTGTAGCACGTTGGGGGCAAAGCGACTAAAACTTACCCAACTCGTCCAAAGCACCCTGCCCGTCGGGCGGCTGCGGATTAACTCAGTAGACACGGCTAAGCATGTAGTACCGACAGCGGAGTACTGGCGGACGGGGGTTCAAATCCCCCCGGCTCCACCAAATAATCCTTACAAATCAGGCACTTAACGCATCGCGTTGGTGCCTTTTTTGTGCCTGAAAGGGCTGTTTTGGCTGGGATATGCCAGCTTAATGACAGCCTTGAGCCCTTAGAGGGGCGATGCATGGAAGCGCCACTACGTTCACGGAAAGCCTACCCAGCAGCGCCGAATGAAACGCAAATGGAGTGGTGGGTTGCGCAATGCTTGAACTGAACAGCCGGTACGTCATTTTCTATGGTTTGTCTCTGGCTCCCGTCCCGCTGACCGGGCCTAAACCGGACATTGAGCAATGCGTTCTGGCGTTAAGGCGAAAATTCCAAAAGGGTGAGCTCTACTTGATGCTTGACGGTGACACAGCATGCATCCGTGTGGCCGACATGCGGGTGAACACTGAAAAAAAACTCGCCGCTATTTTGTTCCAGTATGCAGACAAGAACGTCGCGGATCCGGTTTTCAGCGATTTGTCCTCAGGAAAGCTCCGTCAAGAGACCAAGCTAAACGGGGAAGGCATAGCGATTTCCGCTCACTCACTGCTATCGCTAGAACCTACTAAACCAGGCGGTAGCGAGTTCAAGCTTTTGCTAGAGGACGTGCCTGGAATCGGTAAAACGAAAATCGAGAGATTCTTGAAGCACTTCCTCAGAGCGCTTCTATCAGGAACATACAAAGAAGCTGGAACCAGCAAAGTTATAAGTACATACCCCACCGTGTCGCTCGAGGCATTTGCGAGCAAAAGCCTGAGAGATGATCTTGAATCTGGAACCCTTAACCACATAGAGCTGACAAGGGAAGTCCCGATCAAAGTTCTCGACGAACTAACAGAAACTGGCAAGATCGTAAACACCGTAAAGGTAAAAACCAAAGACAAACCTCACGGGGAACAGGCTGTAAGCTTTATCAACAAAGTAAAAAACTATGGTAAAATTCATCGATTTGATGATGTGAAAGTAGTTTTCAAAAGAGCTAACGGAAAGCAGAAAACAGTAAACTTTTCCAGTCTTCGCGAGGACGCAGGCGATCTGTGTTTTGGGAAGGTAGAGCAAGTACAGGTCAAGCACGATTTGAGTCAGTGCACCAGCTCAATTGATGCTACTCTTTTGAAAGAAATCAAAAAACTTCTATGAGGTTTGAAGATGATTCACACATTTAAGCGAATTTTTGTACCGCTTTCATATCTATGGGTGCGGCGTCAAGGCAAGCTATTCGAGGAGTGTGGGCTCCCTCTCCTTATGACACTGCTCACATTGGCAGCAGTCCTGTTGGCTGGCGACAAATTTTCAGTATATGGAACGCCAGGCCTAATCGCTTCTATCACCAGCTATCTACAGTTATTGAGTGGATTCTTCATAACCGCTCTTGCTGCCATTGCGACATTCAATCGTGAAGGTATGGACGATGAAATGCTCGGCGATCCACCTACGCTTGAACGCGGAGTGCCAGAAAGATTATCTCGCCGTCGCTTCTTATGTTTCTTGTTTGGGTACCTAGCATTTGGCTCCATTGCCCTGTACATAGCCGGTACGATCATAACGTTATCTGCGCCTGCTCTGCTTGGACATTTATCGCAGAATGCTATCTTGGCTTTGCGCTGGTCGGTTCTTACTGTCTATTTATTCTGCACCTTTAACATTCTCATCACCAGCTTACTCGGCATGTACTATCTAACAGATAAACTTCACCGACCCCTCCCAGCAAAATCCAACACTGAGGTTTATCAGGAACAGCCCAGAGATGAAATTTGATCAACTATGCGGTGCATAGCGTCTCTGCACCGCTACAATTCGGATCGACAATGTCTGCCAGTCAAATGATTAATGCCTTTTGATGACATGCACGCCATCCACATGAAATCGATAGTCGGTCGCAGCCTGGAACTGAGCCTCGCAGATCAGGCGCAAGCGCTCTACCTTTTCTGGAGGGTCGCCACACTCCTTGGCCTCGAGGTACTCCCGAAACGCTTCAGCGGCCTGCAGGTATATTGGATGGTCCGGCATGACTGGATCGTTCTGGCTCACTGCGACCGCCCCAGCTACTTGGTCAGACCATTATAGGTCGCCTCACAGGCCGAGCCGGCTATTCGACTTCGCTCAAGCGCTTTTGCCGATCCAGGGGCATGCTAATTTTTCCGCCCTCGAATGTAGGCGGATCACGTCATTCTTCCTAAAGCGGATTCTAACCTCAATTTTGTTCTTTTTGAGGTGAGGTTATCGGCAAGCGAAAACCGCCGCCTCCAGCTCCTTCTCGTAGCCAATCCGCTGCCGGCGCTCAGTAAGCAACTCCCACCTTCATTTCTAGGCTGTCGGTCCTGCGCAGGATGGCGGCCGCCACCCCGGTAGCGGACTGTCGATGCCTGATGGCAATTGCAAGAGACCTTGCAGGCTGCTGGCTCTCGCAGCAAACTGGGCGTAGCTCGTGCTACTCAGCAGACCTCAGCGAGATTCCCGACTATGGAGCCTGAAATTCTCCACATCCCGGAACTGGCCAGGCTATTCGGCCGCTCCGAATCCGCAATACGAAGCGCCATGCAAATTAAAGCGCCGTGGCTACCTCCACATTTCAAGCAAGGCCAACGAATCTGCTGGCGCCTTGAGTCTGTCCGAGCATTTCTCACAGATTGGGAAAAAAGTGGTGGCGAGCAATCGAGGCCTGGGCGGAAGCGGAAAACACCTCCAACGCTTGTCAAAGTTAGGTAGGAAATCAGGATCTGGAGACACGTATGATTTCAGCCACGACTGACCGATTCATGCGAATTAACGAGGTGATCGCCGTGACGGGATTGGGAAGGAACACCATCTACCGGCGAATGCGTGAGGGCACGTTTCCGAAGCAAATTCGGCTGGGCCCTAACTCCGTTGCATGGCTAGAGTCCAGTATTTCAGCGTGGATGTCATCTCTTGTAGAGAACGCACACTAGCAGAAAGACCGACTGTGACAGAAGATAGCTACCTCGGATTCTTCTCTACATCATAGCTACCGAGCTTCGCTTCACATTCCTTTCTGAGCTTCTTTACGGCGAGCATCAATGTATGCTGCGAGGTCAGACAGATGCACGCCTCGAAACGACTTCTGGCTGTTCTCCATGGCGATTAGCGGCAAGCGGATCTCGCCGCGGGCGATCTTCTGTTTCAGCTTTTCCGGGCTCAGATGAGGAAAATAGTCAGCGCACACCCTAGCTAGCGGTATCACTACCAAGCCATCGTATTGAGCCAGAAGCAAAAACTCAGTTCTCATCGAATCACACTTAAACTTAAAAAATAGGCGCCGCTATACAGCGGGTCTTGCTGGAAAGTCCATCTAGTGCAGGGGTGGAAGGATTTTGCCCCTGGCCTTCGCAACGACACGAAGTTGGTAGTCAGAAACCGCCTGGGCCAATGACTCGGAATGGAGTCGCAGGCGCTCTAACTCCTCGGGGGGCGCGCCATAATCCCTAGCTTCCCAGTACCGTTTGAGAGCCTCCATCGACTGCTCAATCAGCGGTTCGCCTGCCTCAACGGCAGCGGCAAATTCATCCTTGTCCATAGGGGATACCCTTAGTTGGTCAGGCATTATAGGGCTCCTCGCAGGCCTGACCCGCTATTCGGAACCGGACATAGGCTTTCGTCAAATCTACAGCTCTATCCTCAGCTTGTGCGAGCGGGGGGCGGAGAGAATTTGGGTCGCATGCCCCCTGTCAATCCTTTGGAAAATGTTGCTTACGACCCGTCCAATTGAAGCAAGCAATCACATCCTGCATCATTTGTAAAAGCTTGCTCATAGAAGCAGCTGATATATCGACCTCACCGTAATGCCCATTAGCCATAGTGGTCCCGTATTTTGTTCCGTTAATGGAAACCCCTATAATCAAACCTGAACTGGATCTGGCAATATTGTTGTCAATAGCTTGAGGTACCAATTCACGCCCACCGTTCCTTTTCCCCCGCACTCTATCTTCCATGTGATGAGCAGAATTCCTAACTTCCCGTAAATCTGGGAAAAGCCCTTTCATCTTTCCTGATAACTCACTTGCCGCCGATGGAGCATTGGGAATTTTAGTAAAAGCCTCAAGCCCTCTATCAAACTCGTCGAGAGCGTATACAAAAGCTCTAGCAAAAATAATCAAGGCGCTTTTTTCCAAACTTTTGGAACCGCGACCTTCCTTCCACATTTCCAACTTGTAGGCTTTATCCACCTGAAAGCTATACTCTGAAGAGTTCAGGGGAGTCTCTTCACCTAGACTTTCGAACAAAGAGCCCCGCAATTCTAATTTACGTGAATGACCCTGGGACCATAAAGCCATAGGGTCATCGCTTTCATCCTCATGCTTATCGCAAGACTCGTTGAATAAGTTTAACGCTGCGTTTGCCGAGATAAAACTTGAAACCAGATGATCAAACACCGCCCTCAGCTCTCTGGAGGTTTCGATATCATGGAAATTCAGCCAACTACCCGGAACCTCAAAATGAAAGATAATCATCCCTGCCCCCGAATTGTGTTAACTATGGCCAAACAGATAGATCGATTCTAGCTCATCTATCATATCTCGCTAGCAGATCTGAGCCGCAACCTGGCTCATGCGCCTCTCATAGCTTATAACTTGCCAATGCTGTTGGTAGACCCAGCATCGTAGGTATCGGGGAGAATTGCAGCGCGATCGGCCATGCGGTCAGCGGCATACGCCGGCTGCAGCCACCAATTCTTTTTCAAATCCGATTCTCTGGCGGCGCTCCGCCAGCAGAGCTCTCACCTTCACCTCAAGGCTATCGGTCCTGCGCAGGCTGGCAGCGGCCCAGGTCGGCACGGCCACCTCCGGCGCGCGGCACGGCACCTGCACTGGCACCTCGACGCGCACGGTTCGAATCTCCGGCTCGGCCTGGCCTGCACAGCCCACAAGCAGAAGAAAGCCTGCGAGCACACCCACCCCTCGCAGGGATTGGCTTGCAATGGTCATAAGCCAAGCTCCTTGTCGATTATCAAGGTGGCAGCCACACACTGGTCCCCACCGGTCCGTTCCTGCTGAAGTCGATTGGCTGCTTGGTAGTCGGGCTCGGCACTGGCGCGGGCGTCGGCTACCGCCTTCTCGGCGGCGACCTTGCGCTGCTGGGCGGCCAGCTGCAGGTCACCCAGTGCCTTGCCCTGCTCGTTGGCCAGGGCGACCAGGTTATCTCGGGCCTGCTGGCACTGTCCTACCTGCTGCGCCAAGTCAGCAGCGTTGGCGCGGGCATCTTGGATCTGGCCGTGTTGCCACCAGATAACGCCGGCGGCGGCCAAGGCCAGCAACAGCCAGAGCGGTATGGCCTTCAATACCGCAAGCACGGCGTTCATGCCAGGGCCCGCCGCACACCTTCGTCGATGATCGCCGGCGTGTACGGGTTGCTGCCGTTCTCATGGATGATGATGCTGACCACCATCCCGCGCAGAACAGCGGGGTCTTTAATGTTGATCACGTCCGTGGTCCGCACGCCGATTCGCTTGGCCACCGCAGAGGCGTACGCCTGGGTATCGTTCTCATTGCTGGGCGCCCAGCGGTTGATGGTCTCGAGCACGGTGTCGATGCCCTTCCCGCCCACGCCGGGCATACCGTCCTTGCCCCGGTAGTTGATCAACAGCTTGCCCAGGGCGCGGATGCCGTTTTCTGGCGTGTCGAAGATGGCGAAGCGGCCGCCCGGCTCCTTGCCGATCTGGCCTTGCCAGTCGTTGCGGGGGTTGTAGTCAATATTGCCGGGGTTGCGATTGCGGATGCCGCGAGGTGTGGACATACTTTTCTCCAGGCGAAAAAAAGCCCGCACTAGGCGGGCCGTATCGTTGTTTGGGCTTTAGGCCGCAGCAGCGGCTTCCAAGAGCATCGCTTCAAAGGCGATGAGGTCTTCGCCTTTTAGTGCCGCCTCGAATGCTGCGAAAGCATTGGTGGACATTGGACGAGTCGAGATAGCCCTGCCCGTGCCGGCGGTGCGCATGCCACCTAGCATCAGCTCTTTATGGAGGCTGACGGTTTTGATGGCTGCGACGGTGCTGGAGTACATTTCAACGCCGTTGTACCGAATGCTCAGCTTGCCAGCCCCTCGGTCGAAGATGACAACCACTGCGGTAAGTTTGTCTGCGGCCAGTTTGATCGGCCAGGCTCCTGAGACCGAGGATGCGATACTGATCGAGCCAAACACCCAGCTCGTTTGCCCTGTAGGCGTCAAGTCTGAGTAGACGCCCCAAGGAGCTGGGACGGATGTATTCAATTCCGATTCGGAAACACTGCCAAAACTGAGGTCAATCCCGCAGACGCAACCAACCGTGAACGAGCCCGCTGTCTCCAGCGGCATGTTGAGTGCGTTGGCCAAGGCGCTGACTTTGTAACCCTTCTTGCCGTTCGCCATCGTCACGAAATTCGCTCCCGGCTGCGAAACGCCGTAGCTAGGGATCACGCCGTCAGTTACCCGATCAAGCACTGCACCGGTGGTCACATCCCATTCAAAGAGCCCAGGCCAGTGCCTCAGCCCTGCAATGTTGGCGACGTTGATCTCTGCCTCGGACACGTCGAGTTTTGGCAGTCCCGGCACCGAAGCCGAGCCGGGGAAAGTCAGGATAGAGCGAGGCATAGATTCAGATCTCCAAATTGATCGAGAAAGCGCAGAGCCAGTTGTAGAGAGGCGTCATGTCGTAGCGAGAGAAATCGCGCAGGTCGGTATCACGGATACACCCGCGGCGTCCGTTACCGTTCTGCGGGGAGTTCAGCGTGGACTGAAGGGCGTAAGTCAGAGTTGTGCCAGCGGCAATGGCCGCAGTTGTGGTGATCACGATAGAAACGCCGTCTGCCCCGACTGCTACGGTGCTGATGGTTCCAGCGGACAGCTGGAAACCGTAGTTGCCAGGATCGCTGACAATAGCGGTGTCGATGGCCAGCTTCCCGATTGGCCCGCTCGTACCAGCATTGCCATCCGGCAGATTGTTCAGGCGCAGCGTGATCTTCGAACCCGATACAGCGGCCGACATGACCTTGAGCGGCTGCCATTTGCCACTGACCTGGGTCAGGCGCTCGGCCCTGGCCTCAAGTTCGCCCATCTTGATGTAGCCTGGGGCTTGCATGTGGTAGGTGTCCCAGTACGGATAGGCATATTTCGGCCCGACCATAATGATGTTCGGGTTCTCGTTGTGCGACTGCAGCTGGGCCAACGGGATCTGCGGGATGGTGCCAGGGTCGCCCGTCAGCATCTGCGAAATGAAAGCCACTGGAGGCACAGCTTGGCCGGTGATCGCAACGATGTCGCCCCGGTAGTCACTGACCCACTCTGCCATCATGGCCACGTACTGGGCCTGTGTGGTGTTGCTTTGGCTTTCCCCGTGAACGATCGAGATGCTTGGCACCACGTAGTCCAGCCCCATGCTCTCGGCAATTGCTTTGGCGGTGGTCACCTGCGATATGGCATTGGTGTACGTGGCGGTACCCTTTTTGATGCCGGCGTAGGCCGTGCCACCCAGCGCGGAGACGCTGTACAGCATTTGCGGCGCAACAGAGGTCGTGCGCTCATGCCACTTACGCGTAGCCAGCATGAAGGACGTTGCCGGGGTTTCGCCCAGAACACCGGAAACGTATTCGCGAACAGGCTCGAACGCCGTTGTTCCTTCCCATGCTGTTGGCCTGGGACCGCCAGCGAGCGTCCATAGCTTGTCGGTGTAGCCAGGCGGCGTCCAAGGGGAGAACAGGTTCCCGCGGATGCCGTTGATCACGTACTCGCCGTTTGGGTCAGGGATGATGCCGCGAGATCCCAGGGCGAGGCTCTGCCCAGTGGAGAGCTTGTGAATCATCACCTTGCCGTCGCGAACCACCCTGCCGTCCTGGGTAATGGTGTACGGAACTAAGCCCCCAGCCGTTACCTTCAGGGCCCGGATGATGTCGAAATCGGTACATTGCGCAGAGAACCACTCACCAGTGTTGGTTACCTGCTTCGCACCATCTGGCCCATACGACCATACCTGCCCACCGCTGATCGCGGCATATCGCTTTGGCGCAGGCTTTTGGCCCTGCAACTCGATCTGTTTGCCGTCATACGTGATGAGCGGGTCATCTGGTGCATCGACACCGCCAGTTTTGAGCATTACAGAATCGCCAGACACCAGGACAACTGGGTCGGGATAGGCCCGACTGCGTGGGCGCACCAATGAGCGCAGTGTTGGAATGGGGGTTCTGCCAAGTACTGGGACGGTTCCCTTGGTCTTCGAAGGACCGCGCGGAACCTTTTTGTGAGCACCAAAAAGCATTTGCGCTCCTGCTGCGCCAGCAATCAATGGGGTATTGCCGCTTACCTGCCCGCGCGGCCGCTTTTTAATACTGACTTGCTTCCTGAGATCCTCTACCACTGCGCTCATGGCTGGCTGATTAGCGAATCGAACCCAGGTCTTGGTCGTGTTGTTCCAGGAAGACCAGCCATTCAATGCAGGGATGGGATCGGCATCGACCACAGCAACAACGCCGTCCCGCGTCTGTGGGTCGGCTCGCATGGCCTCATCTGTCGCGTACCGCTTGTTGTTGAGGTCGTCGCCCAGCGCTGCTGCCGTTGCGAGCATATCGGCCTTTGCTTCGGCCTCCGCCGCGTCTACTGCATCAACTGACTCACCAATGTCCTGGATGCCTTCGTCGCGTGCAGCATTCACCGCAGATTTCGCCGCAGCTACGGTTGGGCCAACCTCGTTCTTGGCATTGATGACCAGGTTGTGGAAGGCCTGATAGGTGTTGCGCGGGCGCCCGAACCTGTCGAGGAAGGTTTCCTCGGTGCTGTTCATCCCCTGATCAAGGTTCGTCGAGTTATCGAACAGGTCGCGCGGATCGCTGGAACCCAGTGGGTTGTTGGTGTTGTAAGCCATGTTTACTCCGGGCACAAAAAAGCCCGCACTGGGCGGGCATGCTCGTGGGCTCCGGCTTTGCCGGATAGCTGAAAGGATGGGTACTACTGGGCCTCAGGCCACTCCCGGTTGATAGCCAGGTCCACGATCGGAGAGCCGGCGATAATGTCTGGGTAGTTGGCCCAAGGACCTTTGATAATCGGGCGCTCCCACAGCTCAAGGCTGGCCGAGAATGACCAGTTGCTCTGACCCACCAAGGTGGGGCCTTCGTAGATGTCCACAAACCGGGCCTTGTAAACGCCAATGCCGCCCGGGACCTTCAGCGGACACTCAAACCATTGGCTACCAGACACGAGCTGCTCATCGAACCAGGCCTCGAACGCCAGCGCCTGCGCATCGCTGAATATCCAGCGCACCGCGGCGACTGTTGGAACGCTCTTGTAAAGCCGCCGCTGCACAGATCGCCCGCTGACCTTGTTGGATCTGCGAATCGGGCTGACGGGGGTGAAGCCGTAGCCCTCGCGCAGCGGCATGGGCAACGATTTTGGGTAGACCACCATGATCGGTCCTTATGTCGGTGCGAAGCCGTCATCGTCGGCGTAATAGTCATCTCGATATTCGAGAGCCGTGAAGTCGCAACTGCCGTCGCTGCCCGGGTTAATCTCGCTCATCATTGCGCTGTAGCCCACCTGGGTTGAATCAGCGAACAGCAGCCTTGCTGGCTCAATGGCCGGGTCGTCAATGATCAAGTCGAAGTCCAGATCGCCGGCATAGATGCTCAGCTCGTATTCGCCCACCCGTACAGGCACGAGCAGTGGGGTGGCCGATCCATCGTGCCGGCGGATCAGGATGCGTGGGTTGGCCAGATTCCAGTCCAGAGGCTCGGTTACCTCAAGCACAACCCGATCATCCACGGCCCGGGCGCCCACGATCAGCGCCGACTGGCTGGTACCGGGGATGTCATCAGCAAGTGCCACCCGGTCGAATCGCTCGTAGCAAAGCACCTCAAGGTCAGTGGTGCCGGAGTAGGACCAGCGCTGCGATTGATGCTTGCGCAGCACCCGCATACCGATTCGCCAGGCCCGGTCTCTATCCACCACCCCATCCACGGTGATGGCGTCCACCTTCAGCCCCAGGCTGTCCCCCAGCCGGCAGGGCACAGTTTCCTCAGACCAAGTGTGGGAATCGACGTACTTCACATCGACCCCATCAAAGTCATCTTGACCTGGGGCCACAAAGGTGGCGGTCAGTTCTTCTTCCAGTTCGTGGTTGGTGATGGTGCCGCGCACCGGCTGAACGCCTTCGCGGATAGCGCTGATCAATCCCTCGGTCAGCGTCAGGTGACTCATGCCGGCGGCGAAGATCGTCTGCAGCACCTCCCTCACCGAGGACGACTCGGTGTACTCCAGGTCGAAGGTTTCACCCCGGGGCGTCCAGTGGGACGACTCCAGTTCGTTCAGCTTCGGCGTGTCCACCTCATCGGCAGGGATGCCAAGGCTGTTGAGCACGTGCTGGGCGGCCCCGCTGATCGACCTGCCTGGGGCATCTTCGTACAGCCGCTCAGCCACCAGGCTCACGCGACGATCAGATTGAGCGCCCAGGCGATCCCCGGTTCGAATGGTGGCGGTGAAGATCGTAACCCCAGGGTAGCTTGCAGGGGCCTCCAGTCGAGAGCGGAGCCCGTACCAGTACACGGTGTCCCGGGTGTTGCCACCGCTTTCGGGTAGCTCGCGCCTCAGGCGGAACTGGGGCCGCATCTTGTAGGGCAGCGTGCGCCGGAAGGTGAAGCCGATGGCGTCCTCGGTGTTGGCCTGCAATGCGTGAGTTTCTCGGTTCCAGGGCCCGCCGACAGCGGCGTCACGCCACTCCACCACGATGCTGACCGAGCTGCCCCGGCGGTGACCGTTGCTCTTGTACCAGGCCAGGCCACCAGGTAGGTGAAAGTCATACTCCACGGTGTCGGTGAGCTCCTGCTCGGGTACCGCCATGAATGGGCCCAGCCAGTTCACGCTGGCGGCCCCGTCCGCCCCCAGGGAGAAGTCCAGCAGCGTCCGCACAGAGAAGCCGTTCCAGCCGGTATCAACCGCGCCGGTGTCCTTTAGGCGGCGGACCGTCATCGTCAGGCCGTCGATACTGTCGATCGTGTAGCGATGGCCACGGTAACCCAGCGCCAGGCGCTGCGAACCATCCTCAAGCCCGGCAAACGGTGTGCCGTTCTCGTAGTTAAGTTCGATGAACGCTTGCTGCTCAGGGACACCCCCTGCCGAGGCCGAGCCAACCGTATAGACCGGAGCCACCCCAAACACTGCGACCGGTGCATTTGACTGGGACAGCGTACCGCCGCGGTAGGGGCTACTCGGCTCAGCAATCAGCAGCCGGCCAGAGTTGTCTTGAGCCGTCAGCCCCATGCCTTCCAATTGGGAGGTGACCGCAGACACCAGGCCGCTCATGTTCAGGTAGTTGGAAGCCAACGAGATGCTGCGAGTACTGCCCCGGTAGGTGATGGTCCACACAGCCGGCGAGGCTGCAAAATCATAGGTGGTCGGAGCAGCACTCGCCTGGACCGACGAAGGGCTGCCGCCGCTACCCGGTACTGGCGGCACGTAGGCCGAGTAATTGGCTACCACCAGGTCGTAGTCCACATCAGTGGACAACGTCACCTTCATTCCCACAAATGGCGCCAAGTCAGCCAGGGCCCCAGATATGCGGTCGTACTCGCCAACACTCGTCACCGTGTAGCTGTTGGGCGTACGCATCGTGATGGTCAGCCCAGGCGCCCATTCCTCAGGGAATTCGGGGTTCTCGCCGGCAAGGCTGACACTCAGGCCGCCCAGCACCAAAGCATCGGCGATGACGGATGTGCCGCCGGTAGCTGTTGAGGCCGTATCCAGCCCGGAGGTGCCAGCATCCGTACCACCCACCTCCCCTACCGAGTACCAGTTCTCGGCCCGGGCGTCGCCGTCCAGGCTTTCGCCAGGCCCATACATGGCGTAGGACACATCGGTGCCAAAGGCAGCCAGCGGTGTGTCGCCGATCTTGATGCTGCTCGGCAGTATTGAGTGCGATCCCGCGCCCACGCACAGGCAGAGGCTGGTGTGCAGCTCGCGCTGGTTCACAAAACGCGACACCGGCTGCACCACATAGTCCGGGTACACCTTGTAACGGCCCAGGATCTCGCGCACCGGTTCGTTGACCTTGGCCCGGTTGGCTTTGGCAGGGTTCAAGTCGATGGAGTCGCCCTGCCCTGGCTGCGACACGCCGGGGGTCTTCATGGTCATGACCATGATGACCGCCACGGCCGCGATGGCCACGGCGGCCCATGCGGCAATGGCTGCACCCGTGGCCCGGGCCTCGGGATAGATGCAGACATCGGTGTCAGGCAACACCACGAACTCGGCCCAGTCCGCGACAGGTAGGGTCACACCGTCGACCTGGATGAAGATCGGCTGCTCCCGCTCGAGCGAGAACTCGGGCGCCTGGCGGCGCAGCCAATCAATCAGCAGAACTGGCTCCCGGATGGTGTGCGACTCTAACGGCTCGCCCTCAAGGGCACTGGGGTAAAGCCTGATCATCGGTAGTACTCCACCCGGGAAAACCGGCGCTCAAATCGGCGCAGCGGGGTCAAGCTGACGTTGCGTTTGGGGTTGATCTCCAGCACCTCCAAAGCCCCTGCCACCTCCACTACGATGGCCACATGGTCTTGGACCTGACCCCGGTAGGCCGCCGCCACCGCCAGGTGGCCAGCAGCGCAAGGGGTCACCTCAGCCTGGATCATCTCGTTGCAGGCCCGCACGAAGCCGCCATCGGCCTTGCGCATCTCCGCCCACTCTGGCCAGGCCGGCAGGCCAACGTCGCGTCGAACCTCAAGCACCAGCCCATAACAGTCGACGTGCGGCCACAGTCGACCGCCCTCGACGTAGACGCCGAGGGTGTATTTATCGAGGTTCATAGGTAGCGCAGCCCTGGGAATTTTCTGAGGTTGTAGGTGTTACGTGGCCAGCGTGTGTCGAGCAGGTCGAAGTAGCCGGCGGTAATTGATACCTGGGTGGCGGTGACCGAACCGCCCTTGATCTTGAACCGGTGCGGGGCATGCGCCGGCGCGCCCAGGTCATCGGAGGTGTAAACCCGATAGATCAGGGACATGCTCCGGCCATCCCGTAGAGCTGCGCGGATGAAGCCCGACGCGATGCCGTCGATGTTGCTCAGTGCGAAGGTCAGGTCCTGGGTGCCGTCGTCATTTCGCGCCGGCAGGGCCAGGTCCATGCCGCATGGCGTGCACACCACTACCTGACCTGTCTCCAATGTGATGGTCAGTTCGTCCCAGCCCTTGGTCATCCAGTAGGTGGTGATCCCATCGGTGATCTCGAGCACTTCATGAATGATCTCCGGGCCAGAGCTGGCGTACAGCCGCTTGAGGATGCTCATCGCGCAGCCCTCTTGACGCCCCAGCCAGTTGCCAAAGCCCTGGACACATCGCCATTTCCCCTGGCCAGGTCGCCCGCGATCTGTTTCTTCGCTTCGCGGATGAACACCTTCAGCTGATTGCCATCCTGTTCCAAGCCAACCTGGGCAGGGATATTTTGGTGGATATCGACATTCATCGTTACGCCGCCGGGCTTGGAAGTGGAATCAATACTGTTGGCCCGCTGCAGGTACCCAGTCAGATCCTTGTTCTGCGCCGGGCTCAGCACACGCTCGCCGCCGTCCAGAAGCCAGGTACCCTCCCGCGGGATGTTGTCGATACCAGCGTGGGCCTGACCGGACAGGGCGGATCCAACACCAGTCATCAGCACGCCGGCCGCAGCCGTTGCAGCGATGGCAGCACCAGGCGCAATGGCCGGACCGACATAGGGCACGCCGATCATCGCCGTGAAGGCGCTGAGGCCCGCCATAGCGACCTGAGCGGCGGCGTACGCCAGCAACGAATGCCCAATGGACTGAATGAAGGTCGCGGCGAAGTCCTGGGCGTTGAGCTTGCCGGTTTCCGCCCACTCGGTGAGCATGTCCGTCAGCGAGCTGAACGCTGCAGAGCCAACGTCGCGCATGCTGCTGTAGAGGTCCATGGCCGCCTCAGCCTGGCTGGCGAAGCCGCTGATGAAGCCAGCGGTGCCGTTCTGCTGAAGCTGGTCAACTTTGTCGTAGTAGTCCTGCTGTTTGGCCAATCGCTCTTCAAGCGCATCGGTCAGGATTTTGGTTTCGCGTTCATAGGCCGAATCGGAAACGTCGCCACCCTCGTGGCGCTGCCGCAGGTCCTCCAGCTGATCCCGGTAATCCTGCTCAATGGCCAGCAGATCCAAGGCCCGCTGCTTCATTTCGTCTGTGCTGTATGCATTGAGCAACGGGGCATCCAAAGCACGCTGGTCAATGTCGAGCTGACGTTTAACGCTGGCCCCGAATTCTGATACTGCTTTGTCGTCCTCCTTGGCCTGCTTGAGCTTTTTCAGCTGGTCCAGCTCGGCTGCCAGCCCTTTCAGGCGCTCCTGCTGCTTGGCGCTCAGGCCCGTCATGTTACCCGACTCCAGTTCGAACTGGAGCTTGGCCACTTCAGTGGCCTCTTTGCGCTTGTCAGTTTCGGTGTTGATCAGGGCGATCTGGCGCTTGTAGCCTTCCTCGGCAGTGTCGAACTGGCCTTGGAGCTTATTCGCGGCAGCCTCGGCGGCTTTTGCAGCGGCTTGCTGGTCTGTAGTCAGCGCAGTAAAACTGCCGGCCTGACCCTCCCGCAGCCTTGCGAGCAGATCGGCCAGTTCTTTGATCTGATTAGTGCTTCCCTGCCCTGGCTTCTCGTCGAAAGAGGCTATGAGACTCGCGTAGCCAGTGGCCAGGCCGTCCATCTGGGCTTTGGCGCCACTGATCGTCTTGCCAATGGCATCGACGTTTTTGAAGGCGTTGTAGATCCTGACAGGTGGTAGGTATCGGTCGTACCACTTGGCGTCATCGCCACCGACCATTGCGTTGTCGACATCAGACAGTGTCTTCAGGCCGACACCCAGCAAATGGATGCCAGCAACGGTACCCACGGCAAACTTTCCAAGCGCCCTGAAACTTGCAGCAAGATCATCAGAAACTCGCTTGGCAAGCACTCCATTTATGGTGGTATCACTCAGCCGAGTTGCAAAATTTGCAAGCGTCGGAAGCATAGCGCTTGTGATTTGATTACCAAGGCCGCTGATAGACTGTTCGACCAGCCAATTAGCAGCCTTAAGCTCCTGGGCCGCACGAATGGTCTTCTCATCCATGATTGAACCAGCTGCGGCTGCTGCATCACCAAACCGCTTGAATCCTTCGGAGTTGTTCCTCAGAAGCGGTAACAGCGCTGTCGCGTCACTTGCGATAGCTTCAAGATAGAAGGTCATGTCCGACTGGCTGACCTTAGCTTTCTCGAGCGTGGACACGTAGAGCCCTAGGGCCTGGCTTCCACTTAGGTTACGGAACTGATCAGCCGTGACGCCGACCTTAGGCGCGACCTGCTCGAAGAAGTCAGCCATCCCGCCGCCACCGGTGTTTAGGAAATCACCTACCTTGTCGTTCACATCCTTGAGGATGTCAGCAAGCTTGTCTTGCTCTACGCCTACTGTCTTGGCCCCAACTGCTAGCTTCTGAAAGTCTGTAGTGCTGACGTTTGCAACCGACGCTAGATTGGTTATTTCCGAGGCAGAATTGATGGCGGAAACTGTCATTGCGGTAATCGCAGTGATGCCAGTCGCTAGGCCCGCACCTACAGCTGTACCTACTGCCTTGGCATTTTTTTCGACCTGCTTTCGCCACTTTTCTGAGCTGCGCTCGGCCTTATCCATGCCGGCAACGAAACCGCCTACCTGGGCTATGACATCAAGGGTCAGAGTGCCGAGAGATCTTGACGCCATTGTGTTCTCCGGACATAAAAAAACCCGCACTTGGCGGGTTTCATTTCACTTTAGTATTCGAGACTTCTCCCGATCGAACTCCTCGGCAGTTAAAGCTCCGCTGCTTCGGAGGGCCGAAATTTTCTCAAGCTCTTCATACCTAGACGAACTGCCGACTCTCTCAACCTGACCAACTGGAGCTGGCTTGCTGATGAATGCCCATATCAGACAAACAATCCACACAACACCAGTCCAGCCTAAAAGCAGATTCAACATAAAAATCGCGGTGTAGTTCTCATGATGGCGCTTGAAAGCAATCATCATTGGGAGAAAGTACAAAACAAACGATACAGCCAAGATCAGATAAGAGGTGCCTGTGATTAATTCCATGGCCAATCCCTTTGGTCGAAACCTGCCAATCTACCACCTCAGCGCTAGACAACGGAAAAACTTATGCCCATGTAGCCTTGGCATCCTCTAGGGAGATCGGCTTGTCGTCCTTATCGTGCGGAGTGAAATCTGCAATGGTGTATGGCACTGGCCGCTTCTTTGGATCGCGCGCCTGGTTTGCCAGGATCATGGCCAGCAGGCCAGTGGCGCGCTCCACCCGCATCCCGAGGTGCAGCGAGCCGCGGCGCTGCCTGTACTTCTCCCAGGCCCTGAACTCACGCAGGCTCAGGTTTTCCTTGGCTTGCGCGATCGTCGAGCCCCCGACGCCAGAGAGGACGAGCTCGTGCCAGAGCTCGTCGAGCTCGGTGAGCTCTTCGTCTTTCCCAGGTCGTTGACCTCCCGAATAGCTAGCAGCAGGGCAACAGAGAGGTCGCCATCAAGGGAGCCGAGACGTTTGGTGCTCTCGGGGTCTTTCTCTAGTTCAACCGGGTCAAGCGGACCGTGGGTGATGTCCAACGGGCTACTGAACACCGGGTAGCCGTGCTCGTCGCAGATAGATGCGGCGATGCGGCTGGCGATGGTGTCTTGCTTGCTGGCCACCGAGATCATGTCGCCAACTGCGGTCTGGTACCCCAATGGGCGAACGTAGATGGTAGCGGTGTAATCGGTGCCGTTCTGGCGCCACTTGATTTCCTTCTCCACTGGGCGGCCGGTGAAAGAGCCTGCGCCCTTGAGCGCGTCGAGTGTCAGCTTCATGGGTTACCTCAGGCGTTGGCAGTCTTGGGGATCCAGGCGGAGCCGCCGGAGCGCTGGATGGTGGCCGCAGTGGTTACCGCTGCGTTGGCGGCGTGGTCGAACGGGAAGTCAGCCACATAGCCGTCAAACAAGAACCAGGTGCGCGTAGGCGGCAGCACGAAATCATCCGCCTCACCCAGGACCGCAGTAGCAGCAGCGCCAGTGCCAGCCCCACCGGTGAGACTGATGGTGGGCTTGCTGGTATACCCGGTACCGGCATTGGTGATATTGAACCCAACCACCTTGCCGTCCGCGATGATCGCAGTTGCAGCAGCACCACTGCCGCCACCTCCAGAGAACGCAACGGTAGGTGCGGAGGTGTAGCCGGTACCACCATTGGCCAGTTCAATGGCCGCCAGCGCGCCGGCGACGCCGACCGTGGGTTTGATGTCCTTGCCGTCAGACCAGCCGACCACCCAGCGGATACTCTCGATCGTGTCGTCTTCCGAGATTTGATGAAGGCGTACGTGCGAGGCGTTGCGTGGATCGACGTTGAGGGTCAGCGACGCCTGGCCAGGGGTGCGCAGGCCGCGCAGGTATTTGCGGACGGTGTCACTCAGGCAGGTCACTTCAACCTGATCGGCCGGGTTGCCACCAGGGCTGAAGGCGGTGGCGCACTCAACCTCCATGACTTCAAATACAGTGGGGTTTGTAGCTTTGGGCACCAGAGCATAGACCTGGGTACCCTGAGCGAGAATCGCCATGGGTTTCTCCAATTGCGGGCAAAAGAAAA
Source organism: Pseudomonas sp. SGAir0191 (assembly GCF_002812565.2). Taxonomy (NCBI): domain Bacteria; kingdom Pseudomonadati; phylum Pseudomonadota; class Gammaproteobacteria; order Pseudomonadales; family Pseudomonadaceae; genus Pseudomonas; species Pseudomonas sp. SGAir0191. Next base: position 766,464 of record NZ_CP025035.2, on the reverse strand, counting down.
CCCGCACTGGGCGGGCTATTGGGGTTTGTTGCAGCTCTACCGGTGGACCATCCAGTCCACGTCGAAGCTGGCTCGATAATTCTTTGTTTCGGGGTCGCGACCCTCGGCACCCCATCGGGTGACGTAGGCGTCCAGCTCGATCGCGTCACGGATGGCGTCACGGACCTTTCGGGCGGAATCGCCGGTGGCGGCATACACGTCAACCTGCAGGGTGAAGCCATCCAAGTCAGGGCGCCCAGCCAGGTAATTCTCTGGAATGCCGTTGACGATCTGCCACACCGCATATGGCTTGGCCACGCGCTGTTCCGCTTCCCCGAACGAGTAGAGGCGCATATCGGTGCCGGTGCCGAGCAGCGCTGTCACGGCAGGGCTCTGCAGGCAGGCCTGTACAATTGGTGGTGTCATGAGCGTGCCGCCTTCTTCGCTGCGCGCCGTATGGCGCGGTCGATTGCCTTCTCGTACTCGGTGACGAAGGTATTGGTTACCTCACTGATGCTGTCGGCCAGGGCTGGGCGCATGAACGGCGCGGCCGGCATCTTCTCGGTGCCGAACTCGAACAGGCGCCAGTGGGGCGTCGGGGCGTTTGTGCTGAGGTCACCGCCATCCTTGAGCACAGCGCCGTGCAGCACGCCGATCCGAAAGCCCAGATCGCCGGTGCGCTTGAACAATCGCCCGTTCCAGCGCAACGCGATGTTGTCCGAGATCGAGCGGCCAGTGGCCTTGTCGTCAATTCGCTCAGCACCTGCCTTTGCCTTTTGCACCACCACCTGGGCGGCCTTGCGCAGTGCGGCCCGGCCACCTTTGCGGCGAACGTCCATGCTGACCTCGCCCAGCTTACCCAGCAGGCAGTCCAGGCCGAGAATGCTGAACTCGACGCCGTCAGCCATCCTTCACCCCCTTCTCGACCAATATCGTCAGGTAATCCAGGCCGGACTTGGCATCAGCCAGTGGAGGGCCGACGATGCTGTACACCTCACCCCGGTAAAGGATGCGCATGGTTGGAAGTACGCCAGTTCGGTACCGGATAACCATCCGGCCGGTCGCCTGGGCCTGGCCGGCCTGAGCCGCGATGAAGTCCCTGGCCGACAGATCTTCGACACTGGCTGGGCATTTCTCCCAGCGGGTGACCCACTCAGGTTCACCGAACTCCAAAGTCACCGGATCCCGCACCGGCCTCAATTCCTGAATGTCGATGCGGTGCCGCAGCCTGCCGGCCTGCATCACACACCCATCCGGATGCGGTAAGGCATCAGCAGGTGCTGGGACGCCAGCGGCAGCTCGACAGCGGTCGTTCCGGTGGCCACCTCCTCACGGTTGGCGAACAGGTGGCCCAACTTGAGCAGGCAAGCCGCCTGGATGGCAGGGTTCAGCACCATGCCGTAGGCGATGGAATCCGCCAGGTCGTAGGCGTCCGCCAGTGCCTTCCGTGCGTATTCAAGCTGACGGCAACGCAGGGTGTGATCCTGTACAACTTCAGCGGCAGCTACGGCGGCTGCGTTCGCTTCCTTTGCTTGCTGCATTGCCGCTGGTACGCCAGCGCGGGCCGAGTCGAGCGCCACCTGGTCGAGGTAGAAACGGCGGTTGAGGAACTGCATGGCTGCCTCTTCCGACGCATCGAGCTGCGCCTGGACCAACACCTGGTCGTCAGGTTCGGCCAGCAGGTGGTGCATGGCCAGATCGATAGTAATCACGGACATAACTTACTCCTACGCTGGCTTGGCCTCGGCAACCAGCCGATCCAGTTCCTTCTGGGCGTCAGCCTTATTGCCCACGAAGTCGCCAACTTGGGCCCCGTCCTCGCCAACTACGATCCATTTGCCATGCCCCTCCTGCTTGAGACTGAAAGTCCTGGTGCTATCAGGCGCGGAAAGAGGAAGGGTCGGAGCAACCAGGCTTGCGGAAGTAAGCACGCCCGAGCCAACTGCGTCGTCCTGCGAGATGGTCAAAACCACCTCGCTTTCCGAGTCGTCCAATTCGGCATAGCCCTTCTGGATCAACTGGCGCCCGTGCTGCTCTATGGTCTCGAAGGGCGTGCCCTCCACCAGCGTTTGGCCACCCAGGTACAAAGGTTTCAGGGTTTTCAGTTTCATGAAAGCCTCCAAGGGCCGCATCTGGTGCGGCCCTCGCATTGGGTTACGGAGTGACCGGAGCGGCGAACTCACCGAAGATGAACGCTTCCGGACGCTTGACCGCCAGCGCAGCACGCTCTTCACAGCGGACCGAAATCAGGTTCTTCTCGAAGTCGTCAGCGTTCTCGGTCGAGATCACCACGTTGGCGTCTTCGCGGTCGAACAATTGAGCTCCAGTCTGGAAGGCACCGGTCAGGAACTTGCCGAGGAAGGCGGCGACCTCGGTGGCCACGACCGGCAAGCCCCACAGGACAGGGCCAGCCAAGCCCAGCGGGTTGGCGAGGATGTAGCGACCCAGTGTGTCCTTGGTCAGCTCGATCTTGGCCCAGTCCATGAAGTGCAGGACGTGGCCGGAAGCCGGCAGACGCGCCAGCTGGGCCTGCAGCATTGCCAGGCGCAGATCATCAATGCCCGACCGTTTCTCGACTTCGAATGCCGGTACATACTTCGATGCCTGCGGCACGATGCCATGCAGGTGCACGCCAGTACCGTCGCCGAAGAGAATCTCCTGCTCCTCTACGTACTTCAGGCCGTAGCGCATTTCGACATCGATGGTCGAACCCAGCTGCGCGAAGTCGTCCAGGATCTGCTTGGAGGCCTTGAACATGTGGGCGATAGTCGACACCGCCGTCAGCTTCGACGCGAACTCGATGTTCGAGTACGGCTTTGCTGTACCTTCGGCCACCACCTTGGCGGCATTGGTGAAACCGGTCTGCTGCACCCAGAAGATCGCGGGAGCGGTAGTACGGCCCGGTGCGATCAGGTCCCGGATGAACAGACGCTGCTTAGGCGCGGTGTCGATGCCAGGCAGGCGCTGGGGCTCGACGATGCCCGCGGGAATGTCGGTGGAAAGCAGAGCGGCGCTGACAGGAATGTTGACGCGCTTGCCCCCTTCGATGCTGGCAGCGAACTGCTTGAGCGCTTCGCTCTTGATCACAACGCCGCCGAGGCTGTCCTGGGGCTGCGGATTGCCAGCCGTAGGCAGGCGAGCGAACTCCTGCTCCAGCTCACCGAGCTGGGCCTTCAGCTGCTTCTCGGCCTCGGTCAGGCTGTTGAACTTGGTGGCCATCTCATCAACGGCTGCCTTGGTTTCTTCGGACAGGCTGCCGGCCTTCTTGGCCTCAGCCAGGGCATTTTCGGCCTGCTTGCTGAAATCGCTGGTTGCCTGCTTAAGCTCGGCGGAAACCTGCTTCAGCAGGTCGGCGGTGTTGTCTGCCATGGGGATTTTCTCCGGTCAGTTGGTGGCTGCTGCCGAGAACCGCGAAATGGCGGCTTGTAGGTCGGCGAGGTGGTCGGCCAGATCGGCCTGGTTGTCGGCAGCGTTGCGCGTACCGGAGGGGGCAGCGCCAGGCGTACCCCCTTTGAGTTCTTGAATCAGCGAGCGGCGCTCCGAGCGCGGCATGCCCTGCTTGGCCAGGATCGTGTCGAGGCGTCGGGCCGCGACCTGCTGCGGCGCAGAGGCCTGCGGGTCTTCCTGTGCTGCATCGGAGGGCAGAAGGCTGTCGGCGAAGCCAGAATCGACAGCCGAGCTGCCGCCCATCCACGTCTCTACGTCCATCAGGGCGCGCATTGCTGCGGCTTTATCGCCCGTCCTGACCGCGTAGATGTCGGCCAGGGTGGCGTCGATCTGGTCGAGGAAGTCAGCGACTTCGGTGAAGTCGTTTCGGTCGCCAGCGGCGATGGTCCAAGCGTTGTGGATCATCATGAAACCGGCTCGGGCGATCTGGATTTCATCGCCGGCCATGGCAATGAACGACGCAGCCGAGGCAGCCAGGCCAAGCACCTGGACGGTTACCTTGCCCTTGTGCTCGCGCAGCAGGTTGTAGATCGCCAGGCCCTCGAAGACATCGCCGCCTGGGCTGTTGATCTTCACCGTGATGTCTTTGTCGCCGATGCTGCGAAGTGCGGCACTGACGCGCTTGGCTGTAACGCCCTCGCCCGTCCACCAGTCCATGCCGATCGGGTCGTACATGGTGATAGTGGTGGAGTCGTCACCTGCTGCAGCCTTGATCGCTGGATTCCAGCGCTCCATCGCCTTTGGCAGGAGATCGGATTCGACGCGCGCGTGCGGCCGCACCGCCGGCGCTGCCGGTAGTGTCTTGAGAGTCATGGGTTACTCCAGGTCAGGCCGCTTTGAGCAGCGGCATCGATATCAGCGCGTGGGCCATCATGGGGCCGTCCGGGTTTCCGGACTCCAGGGCTTGGGAAGCCAGTTCGACGGCCTTGTTGATGGCCTCTTGGTCGTCGTTGTTGCGTGCCGAGACCAGCCGAAGCATGAATGCCGAGGCAGCCGGCGAGACGCCTGCGCTCGGCTTCCCGAGCTGGTCCAATGGCACCAGTGCGGATTGGACCGTGTACGTGTCGCCGCCCGGGATCGGTGGCAGGTTCTCCAGCCGGCGCACCTCGTTGCGGGACATCCAACCGTTTTGCAGAGCCGTGTTGTACCAGGCCCCGCGGCCGGCGCTATCCGCTCGCAGCAGACCTTCCACCGCGAACTCAGCGAAGTAGTCGTCGGCATCGGCCTCGCCAATCAGGCAGCGAGTGATCTCCTGCTCGATGTTGACCAGTAGCGGCCGCAGGCTGTTGGTGAGGAAGTGCAGGTTTTGCGCCTCAACCGACGCAGCCCAGCTGGACTGCTTGTCCATGTGGCCGACCATGAAGGGCGGCACGCGGAACCAACGGCACATTTCCTCGATCCCGAAAGACCTGGATTCCAGCATCTGCGCGGCCTCAGGGTTCATCGTGATGCCCTGGTACTTGAAGCCCGCCTCCGCCACCATTATCTTGCCGGCGTTCTTCGAACCCATGAACGCCTGCATGCTTGCCCGAAGCTGCTCGCGCTGCTGCGGCGTGATCTTTGCGTCGCTGCTCAGGATGCCGGACGCCTGCATGCCCTGTGCGAACACCTTCGCCGCGGCTTCCTCGATCGCCATCGCCGAGCCGAAGATCTCGCGCCCGGTGGTGACCGGAAGCATCCCGCACACCCCGTCCAGGCCAAAGCCACGGATGTGCATCAGGTTCTTCTCGGGAATGTCGCGGTCCACGCCTTTCTCGTTGTACGTGTACTTGAGGCGCCCGTTATCCTGCCGCTTCACCCTCATGGACTGGGGCAGAAGCGGCACCAGGGCGATGATCCGGCTGCCGATCATCTTCTTCTCGACGAACGCATTGCCTCGAAGGCAGATGCTCGCCACCACCAGCAGCATGAAGCGCTGCGGGGTCATCTCGGCGTTCGGGATGCGACAAAGTACACGGAACAGCGGATGGTCTTTGGCGACCTCGCGTGATCCATCGGGAAGGCGCCGGTAAAGCTTGAGCGGCAGGGTAGAGACGGACTCTGACAGCAGCCTTACGCACGCCCATACCGTGGACAGCTGCATGGCCTTGTCGACCGATACGTGTTTTCCAGATGTAGAGCTGCCGAACCATTCTTGCCAAAATGCGCCGTCCTTCAGGCCGATGGGCACCCCGAGCCAGTTTTGCAGCGCAGCCTTCACCCGGCCCGGTTTCTTGTCGGCCATCAGATTCCTACCATGATCGGGTTATCAAAGAAGCCCTGTAGATCGCCAGAGCCCTCGGGATTCAGCGCCATAAGGGTCGCTGCGTCGAATGTCGCCATCAGCGGGTCAATCTTGGCGGTACCGCTGATTTGCTTGTTGATGGCAAGGGCGTTGCCGACCTGAACGGTCTTCGCGTTACCCACACACCAGGCCATCAGCCGGGAGCCACCGTGAATGAACTCGCCACCGGCAACCTTGCGCTCGGTGGTCTTGATCGCACCGTTTAGACGCCATCCCTGGGACACCGAAGCGATGCGCTCCATGGTGATCCCTCGCTCCTCGGTGGTGAGCTCGTCGATGATGTCGCCAATGCCTGCGGCATCTACACCAATTGCCTGCTTTTCAGGCAACAGACCTGCGTCACGCACCTGGCAGATGATGTCGGCAACATCGCTCACATCATCTCCTGGCAGATCGACGATGGTCAGGTCGCCATCCGCAGCGAAGTCCTGCAGCACGCTGACGATGTCCTTGCGCCGCTCCAGTACGATCTTGTGCGCCCATGCATGAGCCCAATGCAGCCACCGTCGGCTACCGCGTTCACGGCCGATCAGGCTCAAGCCCAACAGGTCATCCAGGCCGCCGCCGTCGATTCCAGCGACTACCACCTCACTTCGAAGTAGCAGTTCGTCGAGGGTCAAGCTTGTGTCGCCTCGCCCCTCCCAGTGATCAGCGCCGGCCCAGCGATTCGCCCGCAGGTTCATGCCGATCTGGATGTTCAGGTGCTTGGCCAGGAATTTCCGCTGGCTGCCTTCATCCTTGCGCAGGTTCTTCGCCAGCTCGTCTTCTAGCCACTCCCGGCTGACCGAGCGGCCCATGTTGGGGTTGGTGACGTAGAAATTGTCCGGCTGCAAGTATGCCTTGCTCTTCACCATGGCCTCGGGGAATTCGTACAGAACGCCCAGCGACTTACGGTCGTTGACCACGCCGTCGCGTACATCGCGGTAGTAGCTCAGCTTCTCCTCGAAGACGCCAGCCGGCGGCTCGTCGCTCTGCGTCGACAGCAGGATCACAAATCCTTCGTCCCGGGAGATCTGCCCACCGGTGGCTTCCATAAGCATGGCGTCAGCGTTCGCACGCTTGCCGAACACCCAGACTTCGTCGATGAGGATCTTGCCGGACTTCTTACCTGAGACCGTGTCGGTGTCGGCAGCCACTACCTTCAGCGCCGCGTTGTTTACCCGGTGGGTAATGGTCCGAATGTGATCCTGGACGTGCAGAAGCTCGCTGAGCTCCGGATCGGCGCGCACCATGCCGGCAGCCGGCTTGTAACTGTTCGCCGCGACCTCGATTGTCGGCGCGATGATCAGCAACTCCTCGTCATGCCGCCAGTTCAAGATCAACGCCGTCAGCATGATGCCGGCGGCGATCGTCGATTTCGTGTTCTTCTTGCTGATCAGCAGGAAGAACTCCCGGATCAGCTGTTTGCCGTGCTCGGCGTCGTAGGCCCCGAAGATCGCAGCAACGAAGTCGAACACCCATTGATCGCAGCATTCACCGAAGGTCGGCTGGCCTGGCAGGTCGACGACCTTGAGCGCCTTGAACACCTCAAGCGCGGCCTCAGCTTCATCGGGAAACAGCGGCTTGAAGGGTATCAGCGATTGGCCGGCGACGATCCGGGCCTCCCAATCCGGGCAGGCGGTCGTCCACTCCATGCATCACCCCTTGTTATTGACCACCAGCTTCGGTGGAGGACGGGCGCCGAAACGCCCCTTGCTGGCCTGGTCGGCCGCGGCTGCCTTCTGCTCTTTTTTGCCCTGGTCGGCGACCTTGCCGTGCTTATAGGGCAGCAAGGCCTTGGCGGCATCGACGCGCAACTTTGGCTCAGCGGTCTGCTCGTTCATGACGGCCTTCAGGAAGTCCATCGGGTCGTCGAAGTCGCCCAGGTCGAGCTCGCCAACGGCGGCGTCCTCAGGTGGAGGGCCTTTAACTTTTCGACCTGGCTTAACTTGGGCGGCCTCGGCCTGCCGATCACGCAGATGGCGACCGATTGCGGCGATCACGTCAGGATCCTTCGCGAGCTTGGAGCCCGCTTGCGACGCGGTTTTCTCCGAATACCCGGCAGCGATAGCCGCGTCTCGGTTTGACGCCCCCGACAGTAAAGCGTCAGCAAACCGTCGCTTCTTGTCGGTTAAAGCCATGGTTAACTTTTCCGTGAAAGGGGAAAAAATCTGCGAATGGGAGGGGGCGCGGTTTCCAAGCGTGAAAGGTCTGAACTTTTGACCCACCCCCCGCCTTGTGGCACGTCAAAAGCCCTTTGAAGCACGTCAATTCCCCGTTTCTGTGGCACGTCATTGGCCCCGTCTTGCATTGGGCCAGTGCACACCCATGTCGCCACCCTCGGCCACTGTCTTCCGGTGGTGGCAACCATCAGGCCCGCAGCAAAGGATCTGGCAGTTGTCGTCTGTGTCGGCGCCGCCTTGATGGAGCGGGACGCGGTGATCGAGCTCAAACCCGCCAGGGTATTCGACGACTCGGCCGCATACGGCGCACGTTGGTGAGGCTGTCCAGAGTCGCAGGCGTCGGGCCTGCAACCTGCTGCCCGTCATCCGGCGCTCCGACGTATTGGTAGTCGACAGCTTGCGCCCCTCAACCGGGCTGAGCCTCGACTTCAGGGTGGGGAGCTTGGCCATCAGCGAGCTCCCAGAACTGGCTGACCGCTCAGGTAGGTCTGAGGTGCCGCGTCGGGGTCGGGGCCGTCGCCATCAGCCAGCGCCTCGATCAGCGCTAGGTTCTGGGTAGCAATCTGCTCGAGAAGCGCGGTCTGCTTCTGCTGCTCAGCCAGCAGGTCGCTCACGCTTGGTTGCAACTGGGCAGTGATGCCCGCCTCAAGCACGACCAGCTCACACTGGAGTCGATCAGCCGTCCCCGCCAGGTGCTGAGTCAGCCGCTCGCGTACTTCCGTCTTGATTGGGAATGGAACGCTGATCACCAGGAGATCGCCCTTCTTCGGGCTCAGGCTCTCGATCTGGCGTGAAAAGATTTCTTGCTCGCTCATATGCCACCTTGGTCCATTTGTTGATCCACTCGCGCCGGGCGGCGCATCCACTGCAGGACATCACATGCCACGGCGGGTCAAGCCGTAGACCTCCAAGGCGCTTGCGATCTTCTCGCCTTCCACCTGGTTGATGGTGTTGACCACCTCGACGCAAGCAGCGGTGTTGGGCTCCATGCGAATGGTGATGGAAGTGATCTTCGATGCGTCCAGGCCAAGCACTTGGCAGACGGCCTGGCCAAGCTCTTGGCCAAGAATCAGGGATTTCTTTTCCATGCGGGTTCCTCGCGCCACGAAACGGCGCATCTCGATTTCGTGGCGCGGATCATTCAACCCGCACGATCTTGGCTACGTTCCCTTTGGCCCGGCAGACGAGCATGGCGGCCAGCAGGTAGAACGCAGTGTTGAACCAGGACACGTCAGCGAACTCGTCGTGCAGTACCATGCGGCCAATGAGGCTTACGCACTGCATGCCGGTCACTGCGCACGCTGCCCAGGCGATCAGGGATACACCCAGCTTGTAGCGGGCATCGGGGTAAGGCCGATAGCGCAGCCCAATCATCACGAAGATGACGGCGCACAGCGCGGCCTGAATAAGAGCAGCCATTCAACCCTCCTTCCTGGCCCGGAGACGGAAGACCCAGGCCCACCACCGAGGTGGCTGACCGGTCTGCATCCACTCGATCAGGCCAGAGAACGTGATCACGCATAGAGCGCCACACACGAAGGCGCTGAACCCGGCTGTCTTGGTCCAAGCCCAGCCCATCAATTCGGCGGCACCGAAGTACCCACCGATCCAGCCGGTCAGCAGGTAGCCAATCCGGCGCCAGGTGCTCATGTCCTTGGCGAATACGACGTAGAAGAAAGCCCCGCCGAAGGAGCCGACCAATGTGGCCAGGTCCAATTGCGGGAAGGCAGCACCCAGGCTGACGCTGGCAAGTAGGCCGGTCACTGCGAGGGCGCCGGTACTTGGTTCGGCCATAAGGTGCTCCACAAACAAAAAATCCGGCGATGAGCCGGATTCGGATGAAGATCAGAATTGAGTGAAAGCATGACCGCACGCTAGGTGCCATCTGCTATCTTCACCAGCGTATATCACTTTGATAATACTGAAGGCGTAAATAGCCAAGGAGCTGAAATGACAAATCTTGCTGCATTCGAAAGACTATCCGAGAGACTGTTAGCACATTTGGTCGAAGTGTTTCCTGTACCAAGCAGTCTGACTCTTTCAGAGCTGGGCTTAGAAGAATCGAACAAGGGCACTTGGGATCCTGTAACCGAGACGATGCAAGGGGGTGATGCTGAAACCGATGACGAGATCAACTTCGATCATGTCGTCAATTGGCTTCTTGAAGAGGGATACATTCGGGGGTCGAAATCAAAAATCGCTGGCTTCTACGGCCTCGTATTGACCTCCAAGGGTTTAGACCTAATGGGGATCAAACCCAAATCTCTCTCCCGTAGATAACGCCGCGAGAAAGCCCCGGCAAGATGTCCGGGGCTAGCCTGTGTCGCGTTGCTTGCAAGCTGGACACGCTGCTATGAAAACAGGTGTTTATCCGCCCGCATAGATCTTTTTACGCAGCTTCTCGAATTTCTTCGAGGGCGCAATCGATCCAGGCAACGCCCGCCTTGATGATTTCCCGCGCCTTGCGCTCTGACATACCCGCCTCCCGGCCGACCCGCATGGCTGGATGCTTCGAGCCGTAGTAGGCCCATACGAAATCACCCATCTGCTGATTGCGTTTCGTGAGCCTGGCCACGGCACCGTCGATGATCAGCGCCAAGTCGTCTGTGATGACATGCTGCCGAGCACCGCCCTCGCTGGGTACGTTGTCGCGCATGAGCGCGTATAGCGGTGACACGTAGCGAGGTGCCCCCATCTCGCACATCCGCCACCAACCCCACTGCTCGAGCATGTATTCGGTGTCACCGAGGGCCTTGTCCACGTAGGTTCGTTTCTTCATGCAGCCCTCCGGGGCGTAGGGTCAGTGTTGAGGCCGAACAGGTCGCGCAGCAGCTTGTCAGCATGTTTGTTCTTGGCGTTGCCTTCGGTGATCCATCCCTTGGCGAACTGCTCGAATCCCACGTTGGCGCGCGCGGCGTGCCAATCAGCCACGATATCCATCAGGGCTGCCGAGGCGATGCGTCCGTTGTTCTGCTCCAGGAGCATGCGGTTACCCACCTTTAGGAATTTGCACTCAACGGCGGTTAGGCTCTTGCGCGGCAGGGCCGCAGTAACGTTGCTCATCGTGTGGCACTCCATACGTGCAGAATTTCACCAGAGCGCTGGTCGGTGCGCGCCTCCACCGATACAGCCCTCGCCCAGGACCGATAAGCCGCTTCCGGGGTATCACCAGCGCCAGCCCACGGGTGCTGCTGGGACATGCAGCGCCAGATCTTCACCTTGGGCAGACGGCCGGTGAATCCAACCTTGTGTGATGCCAGCCAAGCCTCTACCGCCGGCCAGATAATCGCCTGCTCCGGCGCGGAGAATTTCGAAGTGCGTCCGTGCGAGCGCTCACCCAGACCGTAATCGTCGTTGGCAACCCACAGCACGAAGCCGGTCGGCGTGTGTTTGAGCGTGTGCCCTTTGAGCTCCCAAGCCCAGTCGCCCGGATAGTCGCGCAGCGAGGACGCGATGCGTTCGGCCTCGGGATAACGCTTGACCTCGACCGCTTGCATGCCTGGTGGAAGCATGACCAGTCCTTCGGCGGCTACTGGCTGGTAGCCGGCAGGCTCGTGCACGGGTGCCAGCATCCGGGCAATCAACTTGAACGGATTCATCGCAGCACCTCCAGGTCTTCGTCCACCACCCGCACGCACTCGTCGTACAGCTCCTTGGATACCCTGGCATTGAGCTCACGCAGGATTGCCTTGTCCCGGGCCTGCCAGGCAGGGCAATTGCGCCGCGCCTCTACCCTCAGTGCGCGCATGTGCTGCACCAGCCGCTGGCGGTCGCGGTTGATGTGCTTGAGCGCGGCCTTGGCCCGGTGGTACCAGTCGGGGTTGGCGTACTTGCCTTCGGATACGGCCCTACCCTTGGCCTGCCCGATCTGGCACTCAAGGCGGATGGCGTCACGGGCCAGGGTTTCTTCCAGCGCCTCGCACTCGACCAGGGTGGCTGGTAGTGGCATAGGCCCGCGCAGGCCAGTGCTTGGCGCTGGGGCGTTGTCGCCGGCTACAGGTTGCTCAGCGCCAGCACGCTTGGTGACGGTTACCGAGACGACCGGGGTTGCAGATTTGCCAGCGCCAGCGCGTGGCCACAGATCAGATAGCTTCATACTGGGTTCCTTTGGTGCGGTGACGGCCGGCAAATGTCCTGCCCATCTCGACTTCTTCGTTGCTCGGTTGGTACCCGACCAGCTCGGCAAATCTGTGGTAGGCGCCCTGGTGCTGCACGCGGCAGATTCCGGTTTCGCCATGGCGGTTCTTGTCTACGATCAGCTCGGTGACGCCGGACTGCCCTTCCTCAGATTCGCTGTCCCGGTGGACCAGCACCACCACATCGGCGTCTGCCTCGATCTGCCCAGAATCGCGCAGGTCACTCTTCGTGGGACGCTTATTGGCGCGGTTACTCGGGCCTCGGTTCAACTGCGCCAGCACCATCACGGGCACGCCCAACTCCTTGGCCAGTCGCTTAATCGATTTGCTGATGTCGGTGACCTGCTCGTACCTGCTGGCCGACTTGCTCTCGCCGTTTACCAGGCCGATGTAGTCCAGGGTGACCGAGCCCAGTCCGTGCTCGCGCTTTACTGTCCGGCAAATCTGGCGGATATCCCGCATGGTCAATGAAGCGTCGTCGCAGAAGATCAAGGGCGCACCGTTGAGCTGATTGACCGCAGCGGTAAGGCCTGGCCAATCACCATCAGCCATCGAATGCCCTTCAGTGATGTGCTTGAGCTGCACACTGCCGACCGAGGCAAGAGAGCGGTTTGTCAGCTCCACGTCGGTCATCTCGAGGCTGAACACCAGTGACGTTGACTTGGCCACCAATGCCACTCGGTCAGCGATACCCAGGCCCAGGGTGGTCTTGCCGCTACCCGGGGCGCCAGCGATGACGACCATATGACCGGGGCAGACACCGGGGATGAACTTGTCGAGAGATGGCAGGCCGGTGTCGAAGCCCAACACCACCTCACGATTGAACCGGCGATCAATTCCGTCGATTGCCTCGGGCAGAATCTCGCCCACGAAGCGGTACCGCTTGCGTGAATCCAGACCTTCAGCTTCGAGCGCAATCCAGGCCTGCTGCCCCTGCGCCAGCACTTCGTCCAGCGAGTCGCCATCTTTCAGGCGCTCCGACATGATGTGCGCAGCAGCGATAACCCGGCGAGCCACCGATCGCTGCTTCACGATCCGGGCGTACTCGGCGAAGTTCGCCGCGCTCGGCGTGTTGTGAGCGATGTGAGCAGCCACTGCCAGGGTTCCACGACCGTCTGCCAGGGCCGGCCTGGCATCTGACAGTGTTACCACGTCGATCTGCCGCCCCTTCGCCTTGAGCGCCAGCAGCAGCTCGAACAGCTCGGCACAGTCGGGCTGATAGAAATCACCGACCTCCAGCTTCACGTCTTCAATGAGCGCTGGCTGGTGAATCATGGCGCCGATCAGGGCATGCTCTGACTCAGGGCTGTGCAACCGTGACACATCCTGTGTGCCAGCCGCGTAGTCTTGGTTGATCATGCCGCACCCCCGATACGAGCCGACGACCAAGTGAACGGCGCCAACAAGCCGCCGTTCTCGCGCAGACGGTCCATGGCACGCGGCCCGATGAAGGCTGGCAGTTGCTCGCGGTCCTGGTTGCTGATCAGGATCGTAGGGCGCACAAGCTGATAGCGGCGGTCGATCACCTCATGCAGCAGGCTGGGCATGAAGTCTTTACCCGGGCGGGGCGTGTGCATCCCCACCTCATCGATCACCAGCAAGTCGACAGCGGCCAACTCGGCCAGCAGATCGGACTTCGACGGCCCGGCGTTGCTACGGAAGCTGTCCGTCACCGCCTGCATGATTGCCTCAGCGGTGACGATCAGCCCTGTGGCCCCGTGCTCCCTTACCACGTGCTGCAGGATGGCGCAGGCCAAGTGAGTCTTACCGTTCCCGACCTCGCCCAGGAGCATCAGTGCGCGCCCGGCCCGGTAGTGGTCTTCGAACTCCTCAGCGTAACGCCGGCAAATAGACTGGGCGCGGACCTTGGCCGACTGGGCATTGGTGATGAAGCTGTCGAACGTGCACCCACGAAAGCGCGGCGTGATGCCGGTGGCGAACAGGTCGCGATTGAGTTCGCCGGCTTCCTTTCTGGCGTACGCAGCGTCTCTTACGTCGACTTCACATTGGAGATTTAGCGCCTCCCAGCGGCAGCGAGGGCAATCAGTTGCCCTCCATCCGCCATCGAACTGCTCGACCTGCTTCGTTTCGTACTGGCCGTGACCTGGTGCTTCGCATTTGGCAACACCGGTAGCGCGCTCGGCAGGCGCTGGGCTGAATTTAGATGTAGTCATCAGGGTACATCTCCTGGTGGTGGGCAGGTACTTGGAGGACTGCGCTGGTCTGGGGCTTTGCATTTGCACCAGCGACTGCAGGCAATTCGTCTTCCCAGCGCTTGCCGTTCAACCAGGTGGATGCGTGCGGGATGAACTGCCCACCGTCTTTGGTCCAGTCGGTGGATACGGCCCATGCGGCCAGGGAGGCGGCCATCAGGTCGAACAGGTCGGAGGTGACCTTAAGCTTGGCCCAGGCCTTCTCGGCTTTTGCTTTGCCCACCTTGCGCGGGTACAGCTTCCAGAATCGATCAAACTCGACCACAGAGGGAGCGTCAGCGACCGTTGGTGTTTTCTCTATTGATTGAGTAATAGAATCCTTTATTAAGTAGTTGTCGGTTTGCCCACAGTTCGGTAAACCCACACTTCGGTTAACCGAATATTCGGAAACCTGTAGGTTCGGTTCGTAGTGGACGATCACCCGGCGGCCGAGCACCTTCCCAGTGCCTTCCTCGCGCACGACCTCATGGCTTACCAGCCCCAAATCCTTGAGGCAGGCCATGGCCTTCGAATAGCGCTCGCGACCGATTGCGAACCTGTCCTGCAGGTGTGAGCCAATGACCTTCCAGTCGCTGGAGCGCGTTTGCAGGTAGGTCCAGATGGCCAGAGCATCCGGGTTGATGATCATGGCCACAACGTCGTTGCTCAATGAGCTGTACGGCGCCTGCTTGGCATAGAACGTCGTCGGCGTGGCTTTCTCCACATTCACTGGCTTGCTCACAGCTGCAACTCCTCGCAAACGCGGCGCACGAAGGCGTCGTAGGGCTCGGCCGTCTCAAAGCCCTGGGCGACAAGGTCTGCACGGTGACGCTTGGCGCACTCATACGCACGCCAGCGATCAGCCTCCAGCAGATGCCGGAAGGCGGTATAGTCGGGCCAGGGGCCGGCCACGATCGCAGCACCAGCGCGCTGCTGGGGCGCCTGGGCGGGTTTTGTGATCGGGGTCATTGGAGTGTCTCCGATCCGGCGCCTTTGACCATGAGGGCGTGCTGCCCGAGATGATTCAGAGAACCGCCGGCGAGACGGCGCACAAGGATGCCGAGGGCAGTGGTGGCGTTGATCGCCTCCACCGCGACGGTCGCCTTGATCTGCGCGTTGTCGGCTGACAGGGTCGCGATGGTCCCCAGCCGAACCTTATCGCCGGCGTTGTAAGCCGCGCAGGCCAACTCCAGGTTGCTCAGATGGCTATAACCATCAGGCGGGATCGGACTGATAAGTGCGCTGGCGACAGGGATCAGTTGGTCGGGATACGGTGTGCCTTGGAGAAGGTGCTGGCGCATAGCGTCCCAGTGCTCCTGGGACACAGCCGCGGCGTCATTACCTGTCTTGCGATCGAACAACACCTTGAGCGCGTAGAAAGCCCGTATGAGGTCGATGTGAGTGTCGTCCTCTTTCTCGATTTGGTACTCAGGCTCGTTGATCACGTCGAGCGTGTCTTTGACGACCTCGAAGCACTTCAAGAGCAGGGCCGCGTCGGTGTACTTCCGAAAGGCCTCTTCGCTGATCACTTCCACCTCAGTCGGCGAAGGGAAATTCAGTACATTGGTCATTCGGACCTCCGATTGATTTTGAACCGTCCTTGGGGAATTTCGGGGTGGGTAGCGCGCTCAGCCGTCTCGTAGGCGCATTCGGTTACGAACCGGTCGAACCGCTGGGTGACAGCTGGTTTAGGCCAGATAGCGAAGGGCTGCCCGCCCTCGTCTGCATGACGACTGCGGACAAAGGCGTACGGCAGCGGCGCGCAGGACACCTCGCGCATCACGGCATTCACCACCCAGGCCGGTAGGCCGTGACGGCGATTTATGCGGTCGCGGATTGTGGTGATGGTCTCAAAGCCGCTGGGCACTGAATCGAGGTAGCGCACCTGTTCCAGCTTGGTGGTGCGATCCTCGACTCGCTCCAGCGCCACTTGCTGCTGAGACTGACGGCGCTCTAGGTCAACCATCACCTGAGCGTGAGCAAGCGCCTGCTCAGCAGGAGTCATCTGACGCTGGTAGGAGCCAGTGCGGCGTATGGTCGGCAACACCTCATCGAACACCCACGCTTCGAACTCTTGCGCCGCCGGCATGGTGCTGTTGACGATAAGGCGCAGCATGTCTCCTTCGGACAGCACCCGAACTTCCTGTTGCCCGCCAGCTGTTTGAAGGGGGTAGCGTTTCGCGACCCCCTTGCAATGGCGGCCTACTGCGTCATGTGGATTCGCGTACCCCAGCAAGTCGCAAACGTCCTTGGCGACGAACCACGGCTCACCGCTCTCGTCAGTCACGACACGGACTGGGGCGCCCTTGAAGCAGAACGGGACTAGGCTCATGCCGCACCTCCCGCGCCACGCTTTGCAGGTGTAGGTTTTTGTGGCGCGCCGGCTGCCTGCTCTATCCGCTTCTCCAGGCTCTCCCGCTCACTGTCCAGGTCGTTGTGCCAGACATCGCAGTTGTAGTGGGAAAGGTTGGCGACGGTGGCGCCGCGCGAATCGCCGGCAGCCTTGAGACGATCCTCAAGGACATGCAACACCCCGCGCAGCCAGTCGATATGGGTCATGGCGCACTGAATCTGAAAGGTGGCGTCCTGCGCGACGGTCTCGAGTTCATCCATGCTCATGCGGCACCTCCCAGGTCCGGAGTGACACCGGCATGGGCTGCGTAGCAAAGCGCAAGCGCTGCGTCGGCGGCGAAATAGATCAGGGTGGCCGCGTTGGATACGGCCGGCTCAGTCATCAACTCGCGCAGGCCGGCAACTACCGCCTCCAGGCGACCGGTGGCGGCATCAAGTGCTTCGTGAATTGGAACGCCTGCCGCCGCCTCGAGCACATCGTGGTTCCCGCTTAAGGCAAAAGGGTGGGCAACGGTTTGGAGTTGAACGGTCATTGCCGACCTCCCTGGCTGTCAGCGACAGCAACCTCAACTGACCAGACCAGCGCGCTGACCGTCTCGCCCAGTAAGCTCAGCGCTGCCATACCGTCGCAGTACGCCATCTCGCCCATATTCAGGCTGTCGTGCATGTGTTGGCAGAGTTGGCTTAGGCCAGAAGACAGAGTGCGGGCTGCACGCAGTGCGTCTTCAGCATTGGTACCTGCCGCAACCGAGAGCAACTGCATGCCTCGGTTATCGATCGGCGTACTGAGAAAATCTATTTGCGTGGTGAGGATCGGTTGCGCCGATGATGGCGCGGTGGTATTTTTCGGGTGCGACATAGCGCATCTCCCTATAGCAAGGTGATGTGAAACACCCACTCGCTGCGAACGAGTGGCTTGAGAAGCCCGGCCTGCGAAGCCGGGTTTTCTGCTTTGTGGGCTAAGCCAAATGCAGAAATTGGTGGGTCCGCCCCCGGTTAGGGTGGATTGGTAAGTCTTTTTGGTGGCGCAGCTGTTGGATGCATGTGTTGATTCCTAGATGGCGCCAGCGGCGAGAGAATACTTCTGGTTTCGCCGTAGATGATGAACGGGGCCATTGCAAAAAATGCTATAGCTCTATGTTCCTCGGCCAGGAAAACGGCTTATCTCAAAAGCTTGAGCGGTACCGCATTCTTGAACCACCACGTAGATTTCTCTTGATGCACCAACCGCTTTCGAGAGCGCAGGCGGCGTGCACCCTAGAGCCCTCGCTGCAGCGCTGCGCCCATGTGATCTGACGAAATCGGCCAATGTGACGTCGTTTCCGTCCGGAGAAAGAATTGAGTGGAGTGCAGCTCCCATGGTCATGACGCACCTCCGGCACTGGATGGATTCACAGAGGGTTTGCCCGTCTGAACCGTCAAGGCCAGATGGCGTATCGTTTCATCCAAGGTCGGGCCTGATTCAGCCTCCCGATCATTCCGGGTGGGGAACAAACGAAATTCGACGGCAGCAAAAGAACCGTCGTCTTGCTGCGTGACGTAGACCGTACGTCCAATGCGGATAGCCTTACTCAGGGCACCCTGTGTCATGCCCAGTAGGGATGCTGCGTGCGGCTGCCCGTGACCCTTTGCGAAATCTTTCAGGGGGACCATGGTCATGGCCTACCTCCAGCTAGTGCTTTGCAGGGATAGTACCTTTGGCATTTATTTCTTGCAATACCTTTGGCATTTGATGGGCATTACTAACGGGAATATTATGCGACCATGAAAAAGCCATTACCTGCTGATCGCGCGGAAGAATGCCAGAGACTCAAGGCGATCTTCGACGGCAAAAAAAAAGAGCTCAAGCTCACTCAAGAGAAGCTTGCGCACCGCTTGGGTATCAACCAGAGCTCTGTTAGCCATTATCTGAACGGCGTGAACCCACTGAACGCCGCAGTCGCCGCAGCCTTCGCCAAGAGTCTTGGAGTACCCGTCAGGGATTTCAGCCCCCGCTTGGCGGACGTGATTGAGTCCTTTGCGGATGACTTCAAGCAAACCTGGTCTCGCAGCGCCAAGGTTTTGGATGCCGTTCCTCACGAGCAGTACGTGCTCATTCCTCAGCTGTTGGACGATAACTCATTTGTCCCTGGGGTAAACGATGAGCATGTAGGGCTTACTGAAGGAATGTTGTTCCGCCGCGGCTGGCTTAGAGACATGGGCCTTCATTACCCACACCTCAAGATCTTGTACGTTACAGACGACAGCATGGCCCCACATATCGCTCGCGAGGATGTAGTCATGATCGACACATTCAAGAAGATACTTGAGGATGGAAAGATTTTTTTAATCAGTCGTCCTGATGGGAAGACCACCATCCGCAGGGTCTTCCAAATGATTTCCGGCGGCTGGGCACTGAGGTGTGACAACCTGGATAAGCAAAGGTATCCAGATGAGATGCTTAGCAGTGAGGCTGCAGATAGGCTTCCTGTCGTAGGACAGGTAGCCTGGCGCGGAGGAAGCTCCAGATGACTAGGTCAGTAGAGCAATACTGAAACCGCTTTCGAGCGGTTTTTTTGTAAACCGCCAAATAAATATTACCAAAGGCATTTACACAATAAATTGCCTTTGGTAATTTTATCTCCATCGACTCATCGCATGGAGCAACCCGCATGACCAATCAGACCATCACCGCCAGCGGCTGGACCGGTTTTCTCGGCATGGGGCTTGCTCCGCGTGAACTTGAGGCAACGCTGCATGCAGCCAACGATCTGACCCAGAAAGAGATCGCGCGGTTGATGGGGATCAGCCCCAAGACCGTTGAAAAGCGTATCGAGGACGCCCGGTTTAAGCTCGGTGCCAAAACCATGCGTGGCTTGGTGCTCGAAGCGTTCAAGCGCCAGATCATCAGCCCCGCCGTAATGGCCTTGGTCGCGCTTATGACGACTCACGCCGTGCTTGGCGACGACCTTATGCTTCGCGTACGGCGCAGCGGTAACGGTGGCGAGCGCCGGGTGGAAACCCGTGCAGCAACCCGGCGCGTCGACTGCGCCCTGGCGGTGGCGTGACGCCTACCACCTGATTTGACCAAACCAGTTTTTGCGAAAGCCAACAACCGCGGCAGGCCTTTGGCTTGCCTGAAATAAGGAGATTCACATGCTCATACTTACTCGTAACGTCGGCAAAGCCATCATCATCGGTGGAAGCATCCGCGTCACCATTGCCGGGTTGCAAGGTAACCAGGTTCGCCTAGGCATTGTGGCGCCGCAAGGCGTGGTCATCGACCGCGAAGAAATCCACCAGCGTCGAGTTGCCGAAGGTAACTTCCAGGAGGCCCCAGCGTTCAGCATCGACGAGCACGTCAAACTGGTTGCCGATGCACGCCGGTACCGACGCCTCCGTGACCGAGTTTGCATCGAGGATCCAACCAACGTCGTGCTAGTCACTCAGGGAGACACGGTCATTGGCGGCGCCGACCTTGATCGCGCGCTGGATGAGGAGCTGCGCCTGGAAGCCTTGGAGCAGCCAGTGATGCAGAGCATGGCAGCCAACCCTTTGGAGGTGTGCCATGTCCTTTGAATACGGCTCGCGCACGGCTGACAAATTCGTCGTGCGTCTCCCTGATGGAATGCGCGACCAGGTGGCCAAGGCCGCCGACGCAGACGATCGCTCCATGAACTCGCTGATCGTGAAGGCGATACGGGAGTACCTGTGCCTGCAGCAGCGCCAGCAGGCACTGCTCGGCGCGCTTGTGCTGGCGAACCAGGTCCCGGAGCAGCAGGAGCAGCAGGAGCAGCAGCCATGAGCCAGGCCGGTCTGCTTCTACTGCTGTGGGATGCCCTGCAGCACCGTGAAACCACCTTTGGCCAGGTCCTCGACCTGTCTTCCGCTTGCGGCCTCGATGGGCGCCGCGTGCTGGCCGACCACTTCCGGAGGCTCTCATGAACAAGCGTCGAGCAATCAACCCCGCCGCCCTCCCTGCCGTAGGCCAGCCCCTGGGTGGCGGATTCTACGCCGGCCGGATCTTCTTCGACGGCGCCGAGCACGCAGTGATAGATGCAGGCAGGGAGTTCGAGGTCGCCGCCCACTGGTGGCAGGAGGAAGGCCCGCGCCCACGCATCAACGGTGCTACCTGCCGGTTCGACGGCATGGCCAACACTCAAGCCATGGCTGCCGAGGGCAGCGCCATCGCCCGCAAAGTTCTGGGCATGAACATCAGGGGCACCTGGGGCTGGCATATCCCGTCTATCGAGGAACTGCAGGTGCTGCGTTGCAACCTCCTGCAGCTGCCCGACTGGAACAGCAGCATGTCACAGCGCGACAACTCCCCGAACGCTTTCGCTTGCGCTCACGATTATTGGAGCAGCAGCCAGAAGTCGAACGCGGCCACAGCATGGTGCATGGCCATGCTGCCCTGGTGCACGCCTGATACGAACTGGGTGAGCAAGAGGAAGGGCATCCGCCCAGTGCGCACCCTGCTGATCAGCCAGGAGGCTTACGTGCACGCCCCGGCGACCGACGCACCTATCACAGAGGCGGATCTGCGCGGCCTGGCCAACCAGCAGGCAGTGGCCACCGTGCTCGAGCGGTTCGTGAACGAGGACACGGGGAAGTTCTACGGGCGGACCGAAGCGTTGGTGGCTGAGCTGGCGGCGCTGGCAGGAGGTCGACCATGATGCAGACCCTGATCTCCACAGGCATCAGCGCGATCATTAGCCTATCGCTGCTATTCGGCGGTACACAGCTTCACCGGTTCGCCTTCTATGTGACCGTGGTATTCAACGTCATGGCCTGGGCCGGCGTGCTGAGTGGCGTGGTTACCGGGGATGCAGCCGAGCGCATCATGCATTACTTCTGGATGAGCCTGATCAGCAGCTCCTTCCAGCTGTACGCGTTGATATACAGCGGCCACCCCATGCTTGCAGCGTCTTCTTTCCTGGTGTCGCTATTCATCGTTACAGCGGCAGCGAAGGCCACGGGGGTAATGTCGTGAGCATTTTACAGCGTTTCCCCATCAACACCGCCGGCCGCGACTTTGCCGTCGGTGACATTCATGGACACTTCACTCGCCTGCAGCGCGCCTTGGACGCGGTCAGCTTCGATCCAGCTGCTGATCGGCTGTTCTCCGTAGGCGACCTGGTGGACCGCGGGCCCGAGTCGGATCAGGTGGATACCTGGCTGGCTAAGCCATGGTTCCACGCTGTGCGCGGTAACCACGAGCAGATGGCGATCGAGGCTTACCGGTTCGATCCGTCCGGCCGCATCAGTGACGTGCACCTATCCAACGGCGGGGCCTGGCTCTATGCCAGATCATCCGTGGAGCAGGCGTGCTATGTCGAGCTGCTGGCCGACCTGCCGCTGATCACTGAGGTGATGACGCCCCAAGGCTTTGTCGGGATCGTGCACGCTGACTGTCCTTTACCTACCTGGCAGATGCTCCAGTCCTGGGCCGAAGGCGGCATGCCGGGCCTCCGCAATATCGAGGAGGCGGTGCAATGGTCGCGCAGCCGGATCACCCATGAGCAGCACCACCGTGTCAGCGGCGTGCGGGCGGTGGTGGTAGGCCACACACCGGTTAGGCGCCCGGCGGTGCTGGGCAACGTTTATCACATCGACACAGGCGGCTGGATGGATGGGCACTTCACGCTGCTGGACCTGCACACCCTGCAGGCCCACCCGCAGAGTGACCCCAAGTTGAGCTGGGATTGGGATGATGTGACAGATCGCCGTGATAACCCAAACCTGGCGCACCAGGTGGAGTAGATCAATGCGCTACATGACCGTCAGAAAGTTCGCCAGCGAGTCTGGCTACACCGAGGACGCGATCCGCTCAAAGATCCGCGACGGGATCTGGCGGCTTGGTGAGATTTGGCTGAAAGCTCCGGATGGCCGGACGCTGATTGACATGGAAGGATATGAATCATGGGTAGAGGCGGGAGCGGGGTCAGGGCAGTCTCAGACTCGAGCATCGAGATCACGTTCATGTACCGGGGTGTTCGGTGCCGCGAGCGCGTCGCGCTCAAGCCCACCGCCACTAATCTGAAAAAGGCCCAGCAGCACAAGGCGGCTATCGAGCACGCAATTGCTCAGGGGACATTCGACTACGCCGTCACGTTTCCAGGATCAGCGCGAGCAGCCAAGTTCGCGCCGGAGTCGAGTCGGGAGACTGTTGGCGGCTTCCTCACGCGTTGGCTTGAAGCGAAGAAGAAACACGTCTCCAGCAGCACGTTCGAGGGCTACCGGAAGATTGTCGAGCTAAGGCTTGTGCCGGCCCTGGGTCACCACTTGGTGGTGGACTTCAAACGCAAGATGGTTCGGGATTGGCTAGACGGTCTGAAGGTCAGCAACAAAACGCTGAGCAACATCCAGAGTTGCCTGCGCTCGGCGCTGAACGACGCGGTCGACGAAGAGCTCCTCGACACTAATCCGTTGGCCGGTTGGACATATGCCAGGAAAGAGGCACCGCCTCGAGATGATGATGTGGACCCATTCTCGCCCGAGGAACAGCAGGCAATTCTGGCGGCATTGACCGGCCAGGCGCGCAACATGGTGCAGTTCGCGCTGTGGACCGGCCTGCGAACCAGCGAACTGGTGGCATTGGATTGGGGAGACGTAGACTGGGTACGGGGAGAAGTGATGATCAGCCGTGCTATGACCCAGGCAGCGGGTGGGGAGGCCGAGGTCACCAAGACAGCAGCAGGACGGCGCTCTGTGAAGCTGCTGCGCCCCGCCCTTGAAGCGCTCACAGCGCAGAAGGCGCATACGTTCTTGGCTGATGCTGAAGTATTCCAGAACCCCCGGACGCTTGAACGCTGGGCCGGGGACCAGCCAATCCGCAAGACAATGTGGCACCCGGCAATGAAGAGGGCCGGCGTTCGATACCGGCGCCCATATCAGACACGGCACACCTATGCGTCGATGATGCTGTCGGCTGGGGAGCACCCTATGTGGGTGGCCAGACAGATGGGACACAGTGACTGGACTATGATTGCGCGGGTATACGGAAGATGGATGCCTGCTGCAGACACGTGCGCAGGAGCCAAAGCGGAATCTCTATGGCAGCCAAAGGAGGGAAGCGCAGATGATGGATACGCCACAAAAGCCGATAAAACTAGCTCGCAACTCGCAGGGAGATCTGGGGCCTAAAGACTGGATCAAAGAGGGAGACGGCCTGTACGTTAGCGCACGCCACTTGTGGGCGTCGTGGGTAGTAAAGTCACGTAAATTTGAAAATTTACGTGACTTCAAAAACATGAGACGGGAGTTTATAAATCACGTAAATGTCAGCAACGGGTTTCCAAAGGCCTCAATCCTGCTAATCGGATACTGCGTTGAAATGTACCTCAAAGCTGGGCTAACAAAACTATTTATAGGCTATCCAGACGATTCATTTCGTAGTCAGCTAAGAAGCTACTCCCATAACTTCCGAGCCATCGCCTCGGACTTGCTGACCAATATTAGCCATCAGCAGATAAGGGATTTAGATTCGCTCAAAAATTTTGTTCTTAATGATGCCAGATATCCAGTGGAAGGCGGAGAAAACGAAGAGTATGTCAATAGCTATAACAAAAGGTACAGAAAGATTTTTAATGCGAACTCTTTCAAGCGCTATTGCATGCTGGCCAAACACATAAAACATGAGGTTGGAAAAATAGATTCAGACAGTTCAAATCCTTGCAGCCATAAATCTTGGGAAGTCGGACAAGACGGCTTTCTTTGCTACCGCTATGGTGGCAATCTTCCACCGAGAATCACCTACCGAAATTGTTCATCAGAACCTCTCCAGGATGATGTAGTCGGAGAGGTCAAGGATTTGATGGAGCAAAATGACATTCATATCCCGGGGAGATTCGCCGACTACATGCTGTTCGTTGAGGTAGTCAAGCAGAATGGGATAAGGCAACTGAAAAAGAAACGGTAATGACAGCGTTATGCCAGCCTTGACGCTCAAGGCGGCATGAAACTTTGATTAGACGGGGGTTCAAATCCCCCCGGCTCCACCAAATTGACGAAGGAAGGCGCCTATGGGCGTCTTTTTTTGTGTCTGCGATTCAATAAAGTTTCAACCGTTCGTTGTAATGGAGTTTCAGTTCGCCGCACTCGGCCACTCAACCGTTCCGACTCCTTTATCCAGCAATGAGAGGAGCGCGCCTTCCGCTGTTCCTGCCCTCATAGCACATTGCGTAGCGCAATTCCCCTCGTGACAAACGCCGATGCCACCAGCTACAGCCATGTAGATGATGGTGCCGCAGACCAAGGAATGGACTGCACCTGACTGACAGTCAGGCATGCCCCGGTCATCGCATTGCTGCTTGCAATTGGCTCAGGATCTCGCGGCACTGGTCTTGTCAGCCAATGCAGCCTCCACCCGCCCACCGGCAACGGTGCTCAGGAGGCCAGATCATGAGATGCCCTTGCTCCCGGACGCAAGGAGCCGCCAGTCCCGCGCCAGTAGACACCCTCACAGGTCGCAGGGGCCTTGATCCCTGATAACACTCAGCATTCTTGGCGGGATGACGTGAGGGAGAGATCGGTAATTGATGGAGGAAGGCTATGCAACTGCGCCAAGTACAAGGGCCGCCACGCCCCTTGTTGGAACAGCAGATAGCGCCCCTACCCTACCCGGTCGCGGCGCTGGGCGATCTATTGGGGCCTGCCGAGGAAATCATGGCCGATGTGATCGGCGTGCCCTGCGCCATGGCCGCGCAATCCGTTCTGGCCACGGCAGCTTTGGCGAGCCAGGCGCACGCCAATGTTCACCTCGACGGCCGAATCTTCCCGTTGTCGCTGTACTTGCTGACGGTGGCTTGCTCGGGTGATCGCAAAAGCGCGGTGGACCATGTTGCGCTGCAGGCCGTACGGGACTGGGAAAGACAGCAGTGGATCGCCTATGGCGAACAGCTCAAGGCGCACCGAGCTGCAATGAGTCTCACCGCGAAGTCACCGACCTCGAAAAAGTCAGCACAGCTAGCGCTGGACGCCCAACCCGAACCCGTCCAACCGAGACTGCTCACTGCTGAGCCGACCATAGAGGGCCTGGTCAAAAGCCTGTGCCACGGTTTGCCCAGCATGGGTTTGCCCAGCATGGGTCTGTTCAGCGATGAAGGCGGCCAGTTTTTGGGCGGCAGCACCATGAGCAAGGACAACATGATCAAGGCCATCACTCACTTGTCGACGCTGTGGGACGGCAGCCCGATTGATCGGTCGCGCGCGATGGCAGGGGAAAGTCTGCGTGCCTATGACCGCCGTCTCAGCATGCACTTGATGCTGCAACCCCGCCTGGCCGACCGCTTGCTTCAGGACGCAGATATCAAAGACCAGGGCATCCTGGGACGCTGCCTGATCAGTTGGCCGGAGCGTCTGGTTGGACAACGGCTATACAAAGCCATCGATCTGACCCGAGATCCAAAGGTGCACCTGTACCAGCAGCGTATTGCCGCGCTGATGCAGAAGCCTTGGTCACGGCATACAGATGGTGGCCTCACACCTGCGGTCATAGAGTTGAGCTTACGCGCCCGTGAAGCATGGATTGCCATTCACGACACCATTGAATGCGAGTCAGGGGAGTTCGGCGAGCTGGTCAACGTCCAAGCTGCTGCGAGCAAAGCCGCCGCGAACGTACTACGCATGGCTGGTGTGATGGCGGTGGTTGAGGAATCGACTGTATTGGAAGACATGCACATTCAGCGCGCCTCCACGCTGATGGATTACTACCTGGCCGAGTACCAATGCCTGACTGAACAGGAACCACTGAATAAGCTTCGCGCAGAGGCTGATTGCCTGCTGCGCTGGTTGATAAAGAAGAACTGGCCACCGTTTCGCCTGCGCGACCTTACGCGCAACGGCCCCCCCTTTGCTCGTAAAAGCACGCGGCACACCTTCGAGTTATTGCTGCAACTGGTTGCTCATAACTGGCTGGACAATGACGGGGACATATTCGAGGTGCGCCATGTTCCGACTCAATGACGCCGTGCGCCGCTATCGAGCGCAACATCGCTCGCCGACCGAGCTACGGTGTGTCGCCGCCACTGCCACCACGTTGTCGCCACGTGCCAATCCAGATGCGGCGGGGATTGTCGCCAGTGTCGCCGCTGTCGCCGCTCCAACATCTGAGTCAACAGACCTCGCTCGACTTATCGAGCAGTTGCAAGAAGAAGAGGCTTTGTTGCAACGCAGCGAAAATGCCCTCCTCATCCGCCCAGCACACTGGGGACAGTTGGACACCATCGGCCTCCACTGGAAATCACTGCTGCTGCTCCTACAAACCAACTATGAAGGTGAAGACAATGGCGCTGGTCGGACGGCGTGACGGTCGCAACTTTGGCTACGGTCGCCAACTGAGCTACGCCGGTCGGCAGGCATTGGAAGATCTGTTTGCCGGAGGCCATTACGCCACCGTCAAAGCGCACAGTGATCGCTGGCACGCCTTCGTGCGCTGGTGCCGGTCAGTGGACGGTCCTGGCTACAACGATGCTCGCCAGATCAGTCAAGAGACTCTTCATGAGTACGCCGCGTACCTACGCAATCAAATTCTCCGAGGAGAAATCTGCATCGCCACTGCGCAAAACCGCCTGAGCAGCGTTAACCGCACCCTCGCTGCACTGCGCGGCGACAAGGTTATGAGACTCGCTAACCCCAGCATGGCAATCGGCCAAGAACGCTCGAATGTGCGCGTTCGTATACCGGACGGCCAAGATTACGCTTCTATCAGCCGCATCGTGACAGTACTTGTTGAACAGCGCTATGAACGGGTAGGAGCGATCGTTTTACTGGCAAGGTCATTGGGTATGCGCTTAAGGGAAGCTGTTCTCGCTGACCTACCTCGTCTGTTGCGCGAGGCTGAGCGCTTTGGCTGCGTCAATATACAAGAGGGGACAAAGGGGGGGCGATCTGGTGCTTTAGCACCCAGGTGGGTAGAGATGCCCCCCAGAGCGAAAGCAGCACTGGACTTTGCTTCGCTCGTCTCACCAGCAGGAAGCCATAACCTTCTGACTAGGCGAGAAAGCTATGTGAGCTTTCTAAATAATCCCATTCGCCATGCGAGACGCATGATGCAGGAACAGGGGCTGAAAGGATTTCATGAGCTCCGAGCTTCTTATGCATGTGAGAGATATAGCAGCTTTACCGGGCACTCCCCCCCAGTCAATGGTGGGCACTGCTATCACACCGACCGTAAGCTTGATCGAATGCCCGGCTGCAGGTCAGCTACGAGCTAGGACACTCCAGGATTGACGTAGCATCAGCGTATATCGGAGGCTGCCGATGATTCGTCAGTCCGATATGTCACTTTTTCTGAGTGGTGTATTGAGTGGTTCGCCAGCGTCAAGACGGCGGCACATCAGTCAGGCGAAAGTCATGCAGACTGCCATCGCAAAAAGATGGCAAAATGCCACCCCGTGGGAGTGGAAGCTGAAGCACGTTCAATGGTTCCTGAACGTTTTCTTGATCAATCGCGCTCCCATCACTCACTATCGCTACGTACTGACCACAAAACTGATTCTGAAACGAATGGAAAAAATTGGGCGCGCGCTCTGGGCCTTCCCCCTTGACTAGCCATGCTGCCGCATCAGTGTGTGTGAATAGAAGCAAAAGCGTCGATCGGACGTGCAAAAGGCCGACGTTTTCCGATCTTAGCCGCTCTGAGCCTTAAGGATAGGGCATGATCTGGACACCCTAAGCGTGTACAATCTCGCATAGAAAGCTCAGTATGAACTACTCGTAATACTAGAATTGAAGGGCCATATGGAATTCCACGACATTTTGCATGGGCTCATAAAGTTCTCTGATGAGAACCTTACTTCGCTGCTCGCCGATCTCCTAGATAGTCCAGAGATCCATAGGCTGCGTAACATGCGTCAGATGAATTTTGATGTGCCGTTGATCCAGGAATTGGGTAGATCCAGAAGACTTCCCCACTCCATAGGCGTAACTTATTTAGCTGTTGAGCTAGCTCACAAGAGCAATTTAAATACGACCAAAACAAAAGAACTTCTGGCTGCGGCAATTCTACATGATGCTGCAATACCACCTTACGGCCATCTGGTAGAGTCAGAGTTAAAACGCATAGATCAAAGCTTTAATCATGAGGAAACCCTTTCCCGCATGATAAAAGGGGTGATAAGCGACGACAATGACTATCAAGAAATAGTTTTCGGAAAGCAATTGCAGCTTTCAAAAATATTACAGAAGCATAATGTCGATCAAGATTCAGTAATAAATCTGGTTTGTCCTAATAAAGGTCAACGCAGCGCAGTATCTGCAGATATTGATATTGATAACATCGACAACGTTCATCGAATGGCAGCCATGTTAGGATGGGAACACGCTAAAGAGAACATTCTTAAAATTCGAAGCCACATGAAACTCGATGAAAAGAACGGACTAACATTCAGCATTGAAGCTATTGAACCTCTAAATCAATGGCTAGATTTCAGGCAGCGAATTTATACAATGATTATTGCTCACCCTGAATGTATACCTTATAACGCACTCCAGACCGACCTTGTGCGCTTAGCCGTCGCGAACGAAATCATTACACCTCAGCTTTGGTTCAAAACAGAACCAGAGTTCGAAGAAGATTTACGAAAACACCCTAACACTGAAAAGCTGGCAAAGCAACTCATAGCTGGCTGTGACTATCAGTTCGTAGATTACATATGGTTCAAAAACTTTAAAGCTTCACACAAGAGAAAAAACTCGGAAATCTCCGAGTTGATGAACGAGAAAATAAAGGCACCTTTTAACGATGCGGGATATTTCGTCTGGAACGAAAAAGGCCTCGTAAGCCGGGAGATTGAGGTCACGATCAATAGCAGCCAAAAAGTGAAATTAGGCCAAGATTCCACTAGCTGCATGATTGCCTTGGTTAAGAAAACAACCGGAAAAGTCAAGCCAACTAAAACCGAAATTTCCGCATGGAGAAAAGAGGTTACTTCACTATTCTGTGGATTTCTAGGTGTCGACACTTTCGAGGCTGACTTCCCCGAAACATACAAAGGAAGCTTCTACCCAGTTACGGAAGAACTGAAACTTGAACTCAACTGAACACCTGCACAATATAGACTGGTCATTCCCAACTCTAAGCAACTCGGGAATTCACTCTTTACACTGGTATCCAGCGACATATATCGCAGCAATACCAGGAACTCTCATACCTGTTTTTACAAAGAAAAATGACTTAGTTTTAGATCCCTTCAATGGCTCCGGAACTACTGGGGTAGAGGCCATTCGCCTAGGCCGTAGATTCATAGGAATTGATACTAATCCCATTGCACTTCTGATGAGTGAAGCGAAGCTTCACTTCCCAGAACCTAAAAGGCTTCGAAAGCAGATCGATAAAATTTTCAATGAGTGTCAAAACTTGTTTGGCACAAAAGAAGTCTCTGCTCATCCACACCAAGATGAGCTTAGAGCTTGGTATCACCCAGATACCCTCTACACCCTAAACCGCCTGCTAGCCTCTATTCTTGAGATTCAGAATACCCAACTGAGAAAGTGTTTTCTTGCAATTTTCTCTGGCATATTAAAGAATACATCATCTCAAGGCCGACACTGGGGATGGGTTTGCGATAACGTCAGACCAAAGGCATCCGAAATAGTTTATAAAGATGCACTGTCTAGCTTCATCAATGCAGCAAACGAATATTCAAAACTCACTACACTTTCGCACAAAGCAGTTCAAATCCATATAGAAAAAGAAACAAGAAAGCAAACCAGATCTAGATACAAACTGCTTGCCGGCGACTGTGTCAATAACATGAAAAGCATCCCGAGTGAGCACGTGGACTTTATCATGACATCTCCGCCATATTATGGCGTTGCTGACTATGTAAAGTCTCAGAGACTGAGCTATTTGTGGTTTGACCGAGATGAATTAGCGCATGAGCGCCTTGGTTTCAGAGACTTCGAAAAACTCCGCGCAATTGAATCTGGGGCACGCTCTAACAGGTCACGCAAAAACAGCCATGACCTTTATATGACATTTATTTCCGACTTCTTTGAACAGAGTTTCCGTGTGCTTAAAACTGGTTCATTCATGGCTCTGGTTGTGGGAGAATCGCAGGCGCGCGCTTCGACTACTGATGAACTGATACTCGTAGCTTTAGATAAGGGTTTCACGCTAGAGCTTCGAAAAGAAAGAAATATTAAAATCAGCCGCAGACGCCTGATGGCAAAAGTCAAGTGTGAAGATATTTTGATTTTTGCGAAGAAATAATACCGAAGGATTGGATCATGAACGAAGTAGCTTTTGAGATAGTGACACCTGGCGTACTTAAAATCGTTCCAGAAGTGAAAGGGCCTTTCGAAATTGAGTTCGATGGCACCAAGTATTTCCGATTCATGGACTATTTTTACATTCAAAAAGAGAACCTTGATGAATTACTGCCAGTCGAGGTAAGTAACCTGTGCAGAGCTCGAGCTAAATACCCCTCCCTAATTAGTCCAGTAAACAAAGAGGTCCGGGAAATTTTTGAGCGCTTAGCTCATAAAATTTGCCCTACTAGCTTGCTGGAAATAGGTGCTGGGATACACCCCGTATTTTCAAAAGCCGCCCCGGAGGCAATGCGCTACGTGCTGTCGGACGCTGACAGCGAAGTAGTTAAACATCATGTAAACTTGAAAACCGATTGCTATCTTTTTTCTGAAAAACACTGCCAAGTGCCTCTTGAAGATAATAACTTCGAAATGGTAATTGCAGTATTCGTCTTACATTTCCCCTTCCACAAATCTCAATTAGTCGAGATATATAAACGACTAAAAAACACAGGCATTGTAATTGCCAATGTCTACCGGCGCAGCTCCACTTCCAGAGAATTACTAATCAATGAGATGAGGTGCGCCGGCTTTAAGATAAAGAGAGTTTCAGACCCCAAGAAACTGTGCGCTGAACACGAGTATTGGATCTTAGGAAAGCAAGATGCACAGATAGAATTTTGCGCATCTCGCCTCTTGGAGCTTATCTCCTAGTAACTCTAAAGGGTCCACTGCCGAACAATTTCGTCCACCCTCGCTTTTAACGAGTCAATATCTCCAGAGTTATTAATCATGACGTCTGCTTTAGACATCAAGATAGGAACATCGAGCTCGCTTCTGGCGGATGCCAGATTATCGAATCTGCTACGCGATATATCCACATCCTTAAACTCCTCCGAACTTCTACGGGTCCTCTCAAACCTTAAGTCAGGGTCAGCCATCACTGCCAACAGTTTAAAGCTTTTAACTTGAGAGTAGCGCATCAGCTCCTCAGGGTAACGAACTCCGTCAACAATAATCCTCCCTTTATGAAGATTATCGATTCGATACTGAGCAATTATATCGTTACCCAAAACCTTAAATATAGAATCACCCAATGCAGACAAATTATCTCTAGTCGGCAGAATTCCCATGCCATCTAGTATTCGTCTTAGCACATCAGAGTTTGATGCCGAGACGTAGCCATACTTTTCGACTAGATATTTTGTAACTGTTGTTTTTCCAGCCCTGATGGGCCCAACCATTCCGATTATTTCAGGAAGCTTGGCGGCCATATGAGCACCATAATAGAGTAAAAATATACGGCAGTAAGGATCGCCATCATTACCGATGCTTTTGTCGACGGAGGAATATCGCGCTTTGTATTTTTCCTGGTTTCCTCTCCTGGGAAAATCTTGATAGCGTAAAACTCTAACTGCTTACCGAGTGCAAAAAACAAAAGTAGGGCAATTAGAGCAATATCACCCCACAAAGCCTCATATGGTGTGCCACTTGAAGGAGCCACCCTACTTACTGTCCAAGCAGCCATGACGCACACAAGAGAAACAGAGCAGTATGTAAGAACCCCCTGTACAAATGAGCCTACCCTAGAATGGATCTGAGTAGGATGCGGATCGCGCGGACTATAAAACACGTCCACGATAACATCCCAAACAAAGAACACCATGAATACCCACATCATCTGAATCGCTTCTGGGCGTGCTGATGCCACACCAACATATGCCGATATAGATTTGCTCTTCGAGTATTCTGAAAAATTTTGTTCCATAGTCTTTGCAATAGCAAAGTACAAAACAACCAAAAAAACTTCAATCAAGAGCAATACAAACTCTTTAGAAAATATCTGGGAAATTTCAGTATTATGCCCGGCTGCTTGTGACTTGGACCACATCACCCAACTCATTGCGACCATAAGCAATGCCAAAAAAGCATGTGACAACGAAGCGAACAGCAGTCCATTGCCGAATGTTAGATTTTCCCAAATTTTTGTTGGGCTAGAGGCAAGGTCCCACCCACCAGTTACCACAAAAAGCATTTCCGCTATTTGTTGCGCAACCGTGGCTGCCACCAGGGCAAACAGCATTGCAATGAAGGTGCGCCTAAGTTCATTTTGACTGGTCCCACTGATTCTCGTACTGGCCGCTTGAGCTGGATTGCTCATACAAGCTCCTCAATCTCGTCCGATAAAATTCAATTTCCAGAATCGGATACTATGGTTAGTCCTTTACGATCTCACGCCATGAGGGGATACCGTCAAGAATGGAATTTCGCTACAGAAATGGTAGGATGTCGAAAAAAACGAAATTTCTCAACAAATGTAGCAAAAACCATCGATCAGTAGCTCAGAATCGGGCTCTGCAATGTCCGCCGGGCCCCATGCAAACAGATGCTCGCTCCATCCAACGCGCTGTGTATAAAGCGGCTTTCCATCAGATGATGGCCTGAGCAATCCACCGCCAGGGCACACATTGCCCGCCTGATCAAAGCGTGTCCGCGTGAGCCTTCCCTCTAGGCTGAAAGGACGTACCGGATCGGCGACTGGTTCAGCGGTGACCACGCCAGAGGTCAGCTAACCGAACCGCTCAGTCAGTCTGAATGAGCTTTGAGAACTTTATATAGACTGCGAATAAACCGTGCATCTTTAGCTCGCAATGGAACCTGTTGGGCCTATTCTGCGGAAACTATTGAATACCAATAGGGTGGGCGACTCACCGCAATCTTGCCACATGATAAATCAATGGCACTCCCATTGGCATCCCCAAAATCTACTCAACTTGATAATTCTTGTATTTTTCATCGGCATTGCCCTAACATTCAAACACCCCCGGCCTCAAATAACCATCTAAAGACGTTCTCGGACGTCTTATTCTTGTACCTGACTTCCATTAAATAAGGGGCTTTCAGCGTCATCACGATCCGATAGCGTCCAGCAAGGTCTACGAAATCCGGTATTCCAGTCATCTACTGGTAATCTTTTGAATACCAAAACCGCTCTTGGAATACCGCTTGTGCGCTTAAGCCACCCCCCTCGGACCTCAAAGTCAAAGCAGCCAAGCCTCAAGAGAAGGACTATTTCCTAAGTGACGGTGACGCCCTTCAAATGCGAGTCAGAAGCAATGGCCCTAAACTTTGGAACTTTAACTTATCTGGAGATTGATTTACTTTTCTGGTTGGGGCTGCTGATCAAAAAATCTGTCCCCCTTTCACCTTGCCCGAACAGATTCTTTAAAGACCCATCGACTGAATCATCTCACCTTCACTGACCGACTCCGGCGTCAAGACGGCAATCTTGAGCATCAGTTTTCCGCGCATCAAGCGGTTAAGGTGCACATCGAATGAATCAAACTGGGATGAGTGACAGCAGGCAGGTGAATGAACACCGGTTTGGTCTGCCGATTCGGTATGTCTGCACCTCCTTGGCCGGGTTCCAGTGGCGCTCCAGATGCACAACATGATTGGCCCCGATCACGGTCAGAGCGCCCCCCCGCAGCGACTGGCGGCATGATCAGCACATTGAAAACGCTGTGGGCTTCAAATTCGGCAAACATCCGCTTGCGCGTCATGTCTTCCGCACATATGGCGACCGCTTTCGGGGATCAGGTGTTGCAGCAGATCCAGCATGGTGGTGTATCCAGAGAGACCAAAGGTTAAGAAAAATGCCTGGCAGGGTCCCGCGCTACTGGGCGAAGCGCTCCTTGAGCCGCTCCACCGTCCAGCGCCATTTCGGCGTGGTCGGCCGGCAGATGGTGTTCTGGTTGCCGAACAGGCCGACTTCCCGCACGGCCTCATTGAGCGGCAGGCTGTACAGCCACTCGACGGGCACGAAGTATTCGCAGCGCTGCGGGTCATCGACATAGGCGCGGTGGTAGTCGGCTTGCAGCAGCTCCAGCGCCGGGCGCTCGACGCCACCCTCGCTGAGGCAGAAGTCCTTGGCCGCCGTGGCGTGGCCGGTTACGCGGGCGACGCCGACATAGCCCGCGCCGGGCACGTTGACCCACAGGCGGTCGCCCGGGCCGACCAGTTTCAGGCTGTTGCTGTACCAACTGCCGCCGCCACCGCAGACAAAACCGTAACGCCGAGCCTCGGCCCAGTCGCGCGTGCTGCTATGGCCGAACGAGGCGTAGAACTCGCCATTCCAGGGTTCGGCCGGCATGCAGGGCTTGCTGACGCTGCTGGCCTGCGGCGCTTCGCTGGGGTCGAGCAGCCAGGCGCGGCTGATCAGTTGCTGCTCACCCAGTTGGAACACCTGGAAGCACAGCACGTTTATAGCGATATCGCGCTCGCTCAGGTAGCCGATGATGCGCTCGCTGCTGGCATCCAGCTCGGCGGCGACAATGACAATCTGATGGCTCTGGTTCAGTGCCTCAGCCTCCAACGGCGCGCCGAAGCGCGCCTGAAAGTCCACCGCCAGGTCGGCGCCAGGTTTGAAGCGTTGGTAAATGGCCTCGATCTCGTTGGCCTGCAAGCGCTCCACCCACACCGCATAGTCCAGCGCCTGCGTCACCACCTCACGCGGGGTACGCTCGCGCTTGAGCTCGATCAGCACCAGCGAAGCATCTGGCGCCAGCGCCAGCAGGTCGATACGCCCGCCCTGGCCTGTGCTTTCCTGGCGGCCAATCAGCAGCCAGTCCTCGGAGAGCAGCGCCGGGGAGCTGACGATCATGTCTTCGAGGAACTGCTCGCTGGCCAGCACGGCATTTTTCAGCAGCGCGGGCTGTGCGCCGACGGTCCAGATCTGAGTGCGAATGGGCATCCGTGCGCTCCTGTTACCTAGGCCACGGCCTGCTCGACCAGCGCACTGGCCAGATGCTCGTGCACCTGCCGGGCCTGGTTAAGGCGGGCTTTAAGTTCGTCGCAGAGGGCCATCAGTTGATCGACTTTGGCGACGATGCGGTGTTGCTCGGCGAGCGGAGGAATCGCTATCAGAAAATTAGCGATTTTCCCAAGTACAAGATTTTTGTTTCCGACTCCCTCTGTACCCTCCAGTGACTGTCTTTTCACAAGCGGAGAGTCCATGAGTAGTCGAATGTAATTAACATTCAAAAGCGACCAAGGTGCTTTAATTAACGCGACACTTACGAAAATGCTAAATGATTGGTCAGTATCAACAACTACCGGAACACCTGTTGTTCCAATTTTTGTAAGAAGTAGATCCCCGAGTTCAGGGCGGCAACGCTTAACAAGCTGCTCATGGGTTTCCTCAGAAATAAATCGAGTAGTTCCAAAATCTAAACGCCCGCTACTCATGTCTTTAACAGAAAGAAATGGAACCCCTGCCTCGACATATACAGGGGTGTGATGAGCTCCATCAGTTATCTGGAGTGCTACATCAGCAAGGCGAGACCACTCCCACCCCGCAGGTAACTGGAAGTTCGTGCTCCCCTGCTCAATATCATCAATTTTTTTGATCGCCTTAAATCGCTTTGCTTTTACCAACCGATCCTTCTCGGCCGCTATCGTTCTCAAGAGCTTGCTAGCCGGCTCATCAGTAGGGTCTTGCGACACCAGTTTGCCCATCACGGCCAGTTGCAGCAGGGTTTGCTTGAGGGCGTCGATGCTGGATTCGGTGGTGAACACGGTGTGGAAGTGTTCGGCCAGGCACTGCCAGCTTTGTGCAAAGTCTTCGGCATCGCTGCCCTGCGTCAGGCTGCCCAGCAGCACCTGCAACAGCTGGACATGGGCGCTATCGGCATCGGCCTGCCGGGCTTCCAGCCGGTCGCACAGGGCCATCAGCTCATCGACTTTGGCGACGATGCGGTGTTGTTCGGGGAGAGGGGGTAGCGGAATTAACCCACTGAAAAATTGACCGTCATTGATGGCTGGATAAGCAATTCCCATCTGTACAGACTCAACGTATCTGACAAAAACGGGACTTCTCAAAAAACAGAGAAAATACCTCGCAGGCATTTCTAAGTAGGGGTGAATGATCGCGAAAGCAGTACTAGCAATTGGTTCCTGCTCATATACCTCTTCAATAACAGCAACATTAAGAAGGTACGGTCGAATAGTTGAGTAAATCACCGTTCCCGGCCTAACCACTTTCCGGGCTCGCGATGGCGCGTCCTCAGCCCTAAGAACCTGGGGGGAACTAATCTTTCCTGCAGAATTATCAACAGCCCCAACGTCGATATACGTGAATTTTTTGTCCGGGGTTTTCTGCCCCCAATCGTGACCAACTGCGGCTACGCGAACCCACTCCCAGTTGGTAGGTACGTCAAACGGCTTCTCTTTTTCACTAATTTCAGCCAGCGGCTTCTGCTTCTTGATCTTGCCCTCCGCCACCAACCGCGCCTTTTCCTCGGCAATCCGCTTAAGCAAGTCACTGGCCGGCTCATCATTCGCATCCTGCGGCACCAGCTTGCCGCGCACCGCCAACTCCAGAATCAGTTCGCGCAGCTTCTTAATGCCAATGGGCGCGCCGGCCAGCAGCGGCAGATTGTCGGTCAACACTGCGCTCATGCTTGACGCTCCGCAACCTGATCGGCAAAGGCGTCGGCCAGTACGGCCTTGAGCTGGTCGCGCAGTTCGCCAATCTCGTCTTGCAGCACGGCGTAGTCGCGCAGCAGCTCGTCCGCGTCGTGGCTGATCTGCTCGCCGACGTGAGGGTTCTTGCAGTCGAGGTTCCAGTTACGGTTTTGCAGCTCGTCAAAGCTGACCTTCCAGGCGAATTCGTTCTCCTGCCGTGCGGCAAAGCCATCGGCCTCGCTGCCCCACCAGGCTTCTTCAACGGCGAACTCCTCGACGCGCATGGGTCTGGTCTTGGAGTAGCTTTTGTAACCGGCCGGGTACTGGTGCTCGTAGAACCATACATCCTTGGTGGGCGTGCCCTTGGTGAAGAACAGCAGGTTAGTCTTGATGCCGGTGTAGGGGTTGAACACGCCGTTGGGCAGGCGAACGATGGTGTGCAGGTTGCATTCGGTCAGCAGCTTTTCCTTGATCCGGCTCTTGATGCCTTCACCAAAGAGGAAGCCGTCGGGTAGTACCACGGCGGCGCGGCCGCCGTCCTTGAGCAGGTGCATGATCAGCACCAGGAACAGGTCGGCGGTTTCGCGGGTACGGTAGGCAGTGGGGAAGTTGGTTTCGATGCCGTCTTCTTCCATGCCGCCGAACGGCGGGTTGGCGACAATGCAATCGACCCGCTCAGCCGGCCCCCAGCTGATCAGCGGACGTCCCAGGGTGTTGTCGTGCTTGATCTGGTTGGGCACCTCGATGCCGTGCAGGATCATGTTGGTGGTGGCCAGCAGGTGCGGCAGCGGCTTTTTCTCCACGCCGAAGATGCTCGACTGCAGGGTACGCTCGTCCTCGGCGGTTTGCACATAGCGCTTGCGCTTGTGCTCAATGCTGCAGGTGAGGAAGCCGCCAGTGCCGCAGGCCGGGTCCATGACCTTTTCGTCCAGCTTGGGGTCGACCATGCGCACCATGAATTCGGTGACCGGGCGCGGCGTGTAGAACTCACCGGCATTGCCGGCGTTCTGCAGGTCGCGCAGCAGTTGCTCGTACATGTCGCCAAAGGCGTGGCGCTCCTGCGCCTTGTTGAAGTCCACCCCTTCCTGAATCTTGTTGATCACCTGGCGGATCAACTGGCCGGACTTCATGTAGTTGTAGGCATCCTCGAACACGCCGCGCACCACGTAGGTAGCCGGCGTAGTGCTGTATTCGTGGAGGTTCTGCAACTGTGGGAACAGGTTGTTGTCGATGAAATCCTTCAGGGCATCGCCGGTGATGCCCTCCGGGTTGGCCGCCCAAGTGCGCCAGCGGCAGCTCTCCGGAATCGGCGAACGGTAGTTGTCATCGAGCAGCTCCCACTCCTGCTCGCGGTCGTCGAAGATTTTCAGGAACAGCATCCACACAAGCTGGCCAATACGCTGCGCATCACCGTCGACGCCGACGTCTTTGCGCATGATGTCCTGGATGGATTTGATGGTGGAGCTGATGGACATGCTTACTTCCTGAAAAGGTGTTCACGGTGCCAGGCCAGATAGCCGCGATGCTGCGGTTCGATCTGGCGCAAGCGCAGAGAGGGGGTGATATTGAGCGCACGGGCGCTGTCGGGGTCGAGATCTTCACCGAGTAGAACCTGCCCCTGATCGTCAAAGCTGATTAGGCCACGGTCGAAGGCCAGATCAAGATTGGGGGTGAGCAACAGCCCGTTGAACGGATCAAGTCGCTCGGCCGGGCTGGCAGCACGCCAGGGTTTGATATGCGAGGCCCTCAACAACTCCGGTACGCAGCAGTCGGTAATCGCACAGCCGCCCCAGTAGGCCAGCAGGTCGTCGCGGTAGCTGCTCTGGCCGATGCGCGCTTTGATCAGGGCATCGCGTTCGGTGTGGGTGAGGTTGGGATCGTTTAGAAATTCCTCTGTTGAGACCGAAGATTTAAGAGTCGCGGACTGGAGGACAGAAACAGAGGATTTATAACCGAGTAGATCAAGCAGTTGATGAAGGTCGGCCTCTGTAGCGATATCCAATGCAATTGCTAATTTACTGTCAGAGCCAGCTACGGTGGGATAACCCGTCATGTTGGTGTTTCGATACCCGGTATTTGGCAACGAAGGGGAAAGTACCTTGATGGAGTCCCATTTACCTGCGGTGGCATGTTCTGGATGAATAAGGAAGGGCTGCTTGGCAACAGGAGCACCCGTTTTGCTCATTTTGACGAATACACGACCGTTAAAATCAGGTTGCTCATACCCGTTAGCATGTTGATTTTTGACGATCAGAACAAATCCCTTACGGATGAGCGCAGCTGCGATTTCAAATGAATTAAGGTTGGGCATCGGTTATCCGTAGAGCTGTCGCTCAAGCTCCTGAATGGCCTGCTGATAACCCGGTTTGCCGCCAAAGGCCTTGACCAGCTCAATCGGCGCACCGATCTGGCTGAACGGCGCCAGCTGAAGAATCTTGATGTCTTCGATGTGCTCGACGCCGGTGTCGGCGTATTTGTCGAGCAGGGCTTCCAGTACCTGGCGGGCGGCGCCGGAGTATTTGGCGAAGTAGTTGCGTTTTTTCACCTGCTCGGCGCGCTCTTTGCGGGTGAGCGGCGGCTGGTCGAAGGCGATATGGCAGATCAGGTCGAACGGATCGAGCGGCTGGCCCCGCTTGGCTGAGACTTCGTCGTCCAGGGCTTCCCACATCACGCCTTGAGCGGCCAGTTCATCGATGATGACTTTCTTCTGTTCGGCATCGCTCCAGCGGCGCAGGAAGTCATCCAGCGAGGCAAACTGTTTCTTAACGCAGCTGCGGGTGTAGTCGCGTAGCGATTCGGTGATCAGCTTGCCGTCCGGGCCGTAGTACTGCACGCGCTCGGCAATGACGTGCACGGCGACGTTGTTGATCACGTACTTGACGCGCTTCTTGCCGCCATCGTCGTCGGCGCCGCCGGTGGCTTCGTCACCTTCGGTTGGCCCAGCGCCACCGTCGATCACGTCACCCTCTTCGCCCTCGGTTTCTTCCGGCGGCACCGGTGAGGAGTCGCCCTCGGGGTTGTAGATTACCACCGGCTCCCCGTCGAAGGCCGGGTCGGCAAACAGTTCGGTGGCTTTCTTGAAGTCCATGATGGTGAACCAGTACTTGCCGTAATCCTCGTTGATACGGGTGCCACGACCGATGATCTGCTTGAACTCTGTCATGGATTTGATGTGCTGGTCGAGCACCACCAGTTTGCAGGTCTGGGCATCAACGCCGGTGGTCATGAGTTTGCTGGTGGTGGCGATCACCGGGTAGCGCGACTCTGGGTTGATGAAGTTGTCCAGCTCGGCCTTGCCTTCCTTGTCGTCGCCGGTAATGCGCATCACGTATTTGCGGTTTTCCTCAACGCGCTTGGGGTTGAAGTTGACCAGGGCCTGGCGCATGCGCTCGGCGTGGTCAATGTCGTCGCAGAAGATGATGGTTTTCTGGAAGGGGTCGGTGGCGGTCAGGTATTCGGTGACCTTTCGGGCGACCAGCTGGGTGCGCGCTTCGATTACCAGGTCGCGGTCCATGTCCTTGAGGTCATAGACGCGGTCTTCGATCAGCTCACCGTTCTTGTCACGCGTGCCCTTGGGCGGGCGCCAGCCTTGCAGGTCTTTGTCGAAGTCGATGCGCACCACTTTGTACGGGGCGAGGAAGCCATCTTCGATGCCTTGCTTGAGGGTGTAGCTGTACACCGGCTCACCGAAGTAGGTGATGCTGGAAACCTCTTTGGTCTCCTTCGGCGTAGCGGTCAGGCCGATGTGGGTGGCACCGGAGAAGTAGTCGAGAATCTCGCGCCAGGCCGAGTCTTCGGAGGCGCTGCCTCGGTGGCATTCGTCGATCACCACGAGGTCGAAGAAGTCGCGGGAAAACTGCTTGTAGACATTCTTCTCTTCTTCGTTGCCGGTCACCGCCTGATAAAGCGACAGGTAGATTTCGTAGGACTTCTCGATCTGCCGTTTGGCAATCTTGGTCATCGCCTGGCCGAAGGGCTTGAAGTCGTTGTTCTTGGTCTGGTCGACGAGGATGTTGCGGTCGGCGAGGAAGAGGATACGTTTCTTCTGCCCGGACTTCCACAAGCGCCAGATGATTTGGAAGGCGGTGTAGGTCTTGCCGGTGCCGGTGGCCATGACCAGCAGGATACGATCCTGCCCGCGCGCCACGGCCTCGACGGTGCGGTTGATGGCGTTCATCTGGTAGTAGCGCGGCATGCGCCCGGAACCGTCGTCGTAATACGGGGCTTCGGCTTTCTGCTGGCTTTCGCCACTCAGGCCCTTCCACTGGCAGTAGCGCTGCCAGAGCTCATCGGGGCTGGGAAACTGCTCCAGGCTCAGCTCGGTTTCCTTTTGCGCGCCAGTGCCACTGCGATCATGGAAGAGGAAGCCGTCGCCGTTGCTGGAGAATACGAACGGCACGTCCAGCGCCTCGGCATAACCGAGCGCCTGCTGCATACCGGCGCCGAGCGCGTGCTTGTTGTCCTTGGCCTCGATAACCGCCAGCGGCAGGTTGGCCTGGTGATACAGGATGTAGTCGGCGCGGCGCGACTCGCCTCGGCTGTGCAGCTTGCCACGGACGATGATGCGCCCCTTGGTAAAGCTGACTTCCTCACGAACCTGCTTGTGCAAATCCCAGCCCGCCGCGGTGATGGCCGGTGTGATGTATTTGCTGCAGATGTCACGCTCAGTCAGTGAATTCTTGTCCATGTATCCGTCCCGTTGAACTGCCTTGAACTCGCATATCTGGTTGGCGAGGCGATTATTGGGACGGCGTAAAAGTGTACGCTAGAACCCTTGATTACGTCCCTGATGGCTCTTTGACCTAACTGTGTGCGAACCACGTCACAATATCTATCCAGCAAGAATGGGTAAAGATCGCGCCCAATCAAAACGCGGCTTTTTTGCACAGAGGTAACACCAGTAGTCCACTCAAGCTACTCGCGCGGCATTGTGACGCCAGCGCATGGGGAAATGCACATTCCCCCGTGCGATTGGATCACGCCGCTGGATCATCCCAATCCCCCGTCTGTCCTGGTGCTTTTCTTTCTCGCGGTTGCAGTTGTGGTAGCAGCCCTGACCACGAGGGATGCGTTCCCACAGGCGCCAGGAACGTGTAAAGCAAACGCCCAGATTCGGTGTGTGTCCATTCATTCCAAAGCCGGCCCAAGAGGGAAGCATGAGCAGCGCCAAGCCCAGTGAGGGAGTAGTCCAAGCGCCACCCACTCTCCTCAAGCTACCCAACCACTCATCGACCTACCGGGCTTCGATAGGCCAAATGAGTAGTCATTCACTATTTGAACGAGAGCCTGCGCTTCAACTCCTCGCCGATCAGGCTGATATCGAGATCCTTACCGGGATTGTTATTGCAGAAATCCGTCAATATCGAGATGTAAGCCGCACCCAACCCTTTAGTCAGCGTAGCCGCTGTTGTTGCGGCAATGGTGCCACCTACTGCGCTCCCTACACCCGGAATCATCTTGAGCATCCCCGTAACTACCGCACGACCCAACAGGCTCGCAGCGCTCGAACCTAATGCCGACGCGACAAGGGTGGTCAATGCACTGGTACTAACCTCCATGCCAAAGGTCACGCCAATCTTCGCCAGCATACCGACTTGAATAGGCACCAGTACGAATGAGTCAGAAAAAGGAATTGGTGTAGCGCCTGCTGCCGCCGCCAGGCCACTTGCTATCAATACTTCCTTTTCAGCTTGTTCGATTTTGATTTTCATGGAAGATTGATGCCGCGAGCTCAATGCATTGGCGAATGCACGCTTTTTTGCTTCGGG
Source organism: Pseudomonas sp. SGAir0191 (assembly GCF_002812565.2). Taxonomy (NCBI): domain Bacteria; kingdom Pseudomonadati; phylum Pseudomonadota; class Gammaproteobacteria; order Pseudomonadales; family Pseudomonadaceae; genus Pseudomonas; species Pseudomonas sp. SGAir0191. Next base: position 723,447 of record NZ_CP025035.2, on the reverse strand, counting down.
GATCAACCTCGCGGATTCAGAGATCAGCTCGTCGATGCCTTTGATCGGGAGGGTGTAGAAGCTTCCCTCCTCAATTTCGATGTTCTGAGCCTCAGCGCGCACCCGCACTACCGCGCAAGAACCCGGTAGCATTTCTTTGACCTTGTGGTGGAAATCACTATCTTTCGAGAACATGCTCTTTGTGACTACCGCAACCACGGGTATTTTGTGATCGTTCAACATGCGACAGAGGTCGATTTCCGCTTGTTCTATGCGATCGCCGCTTTCCTGAATACAAATCCAGGCTGCATGGATATGCTTGTTTTCGTCATGATGCTCATCGCGCTCTACTACGAAATCCGTGAGTTGACTGAGAATGACCTCGTAGTCTTTCAGCTCAAGACCTTTGCTGTCGATGATGGTGATCGGGTGACCTTCCTTCGAGATCTCTTCAATCTGCTGTGTCACTGGAGTGCCTGAACCCGTTTTCGCCAACCTCCCGCGGAATACGGTGTTGATCAAGGTGCTTTTACCGACTCCCGTCTTACCCGCGACAATGATATTGACTTTTCCGGAACCACGTACAGCGTCACGAATGACGTCATCGATCGCGTCCTGCTGCCAATTAACTACTTGTACCATTACAGCCTCCTTACAACTTATTAGGTCAATACGTCACATTGCCTGCAGCTGCTTGTATGCCCCTGCGCTTACCTCCACGAACGCATTCCAAGTCATCGTCCGTTGAAAAGTTAATTCGTAGTACCGGTTTACAGGTCATGTCATACACCTTGCCCAACGACATCATGGCGTGTAACTGAGATGGCCAACGAGCAGAGAGATGGTGCCATATTGCCATGACCAGCCGAAGCCGTCCCACTCCTCCTCGCCATGAGTCTCGCGGCTGCAAACTTAAGCCCCCCCGGCCGCTCGCAGTTTCAACTCCGTACTCCCGCACCTTGGGCACAAAACAAACCATTCACCCGGCCTCAATGCATCGCTGCGCAGCGCGATGGTCGTTTTCCTGATGCAATCCTTGCACTGCAGCACAAAGGGCTTTGATTTTATCGGCATGAATGCCTACTCCTGTAGAACACTGGCCAGCATCAGTCCGTAACCGGCACCAACGCCTGCAGCAAGTCCAACTAGCGCCGCAACTGCGCCACGTGCTCCCGCTCCGCCCGCAACGCCGACCTCAACTCGCGATTCTCCATCTCCCAGATCTGTAACCCGCGCATAACCCTCTGGCATTGCTCAACCCCTTTGCCCAGCACTCCCAACCTCAACCCTGCGGCATCAGCACCAGCAGGATGATCCCCATCGCCACCAAAGCACCCGTCGCAACCATTTCCGGCATCGTCATGCTCATGTCCTTAGCTGCCCCCGATGTATTCCGAAGACCAGCACAAGGTATGTAATTCGAAATTACACGTCTAGAATGTAGACTTATACAGGTAAAGTAATCGCGCACATGGAGAAGGTATGAAACGCAAGTAATCCATCGAGCAGGCTCGCTGGAGCTCAGCACTTCATTACCGCCTGATCGAAACCGTTGCCTAGTGGGAGGGCAGGCTAACCACAGGGCACCTGATGCAGAGCTTTGGTATCAGCCGCCAGCAGGCATCGAAGGAAATCAATACCTACATCACCGAACATGCGCCCAAAAAATTGACATATGACAAGCAACTCAAGGGCTACGTGCCGAGCGAGCAGTTCAAGCCACTGTTCATCGACGACAGCGCCAGCGCCTACTTACACTTGCTGTATCAGAACAATGAGCGCGCCCTGCACATCGACGGGCTAGCACTGGCCTATGCGCACACCAAGGTGCTAGAGGTAGCTGACCGACCGATTCGCCCGGAGGTGCTGCGCCCCTTGCTTAAGGCCTGCCGCGCAAGCCTGCGCCTGGAAACCGAGTACGTCTCGCTGAACACGCCGAACGTGGAAATTCGCCGAATCGCCCCGCATACACTGATCTATATAGGTATGCGCTGCCATGTGCGCGCCTACTGCGAAAAGAACGGCCAGTACCGCGACTTTGTCCTCTGCCGCCTGTGCGGACAGCCGGACCTGCTTTACGAGCCGCCCACCACGCGCGAGCTTGACGAGGAATGGAGTGCCGACGTGCCAGTCATCTTCGAGCCAGACGGGCGGCTGAACGAGGCGCAAAAAGCCATCATCGAAGCCGACTTCGGCATGCAGGATGGGCAACTAAGCTAGGTCCTGCAAAATCACCAGCTTGCACTGCAACTGTGCAACATGCTCCTGCTCTGCGCGCAACGCCGACCGCAGCTCGCGGTTTTCCATTTCCCAAATCTGTAGCCAGCGCAGGTCCCTCTGGCAGTGCTCGACCTTTTTCCCAAGCTCACCGAGCTTCAAAGCCTGCTGAATCAGCACCAGCAGGATGATCCCCATCGCCACCAAGGCCCCTGTCGCAACCACTTCCGGCATAGTCATGCTCATATCCTTTGCTGCCCCCGATGTATTCCGAAGACAAATCGAAGATATGTAATGCAAAGCTACACGTCTAGAATGTAGACTTATACAGGTAAAGTAATCGCGCACTAGGAGAGGGTATGAAACGCAAGCAATCCGTCGAGCAGGTACGCTGGGACCTGGCACTTCGCTATCGTTTGATTGAGACCGTTGCCTGGTGGGAAGGCCGGCTGACCACGGGGCACCTGATGCAGAGCTTTGGAATCAGTCGCCAACAGGCGTCCAAGGACATCAACACCTACATCACCGAGCATGCGCCCAAAAACTTGACATATGACAAGCAGCTCAAGGGTTATGTACCGAGCAAGCAGTTCAAGCCGCTGTTCATCGACGACAGCGCCAGCGCCTATCTTCACCTGCTCTACCAGAACAATGAGCGGGCCCCGCACATCGACGGCCTCGCACTGGCCTATGCGCACACCAAGGTGCTGGAGGTGCCGGATCGGCCCATCCGCCCGGAGGTCCTGCGCCCTTTGCTCAAGGCTTGCCGTGAGGGCCTGCGCCTGGAAACCGAGTACGTGTCGTTCAACACCCCAAACGTCGAGGTTCGCCTGATCGCCCCTCACACGCTGGTCTACACCGGCATGCGCTGGCATGTTCGGGCTTACTGTGAAAAGAATGGTCAATACCGCGACTTCGTGCTGAGCCGCTTGCGCGGGCAGCCGGATTTGCTCGACGCCTCACCGAACACGCGCGAGCTGGATGAAGACTGGAATACCGAGATTCCGGTGATCATCGAGCCCGATGGACGCTTGAACGAGGCGCAGAAGGCAATCATCGAGACAGACTTCGGTATGACCCAGGGGCAGTTGATTGTGCCCAGCCGCAGGGCGCTGGTGAAGTATGTGCTGCAGCGCTATCAGATTGACCGGCGCAGCCTGGCCATGAGCCCCGAGGCCCAGCAGATTGTCGTGAGCAACCTCAAAGAGCTGAAGCCGTGGTTGTTGCATGATTGAAATCGCGAGTCTCTCAGACGAGGGGCTCAATGCCCTTCGATGTCCCGCTCACAGAGGTTCAGCTACGGCTGTAACTGCTGCGGTCGGCACACATCTGCTGCCAGATATATGCCGCGCCCAGGTAGTTGTCGATTTCCCGGATTAACAGCTGCGCCGCTATGTCGTGATGGCCCGCCAGCTTGGCAACGTCTCGGGCGGTGTGGCCCACGTTGTTCCTCGCGCTCAGGTCCAGGCAGAACGTCCGGTAGTGGTTGGCGAAGTAGTTCGCAGCCTTGCTGTGGCCGTGCACGGCCAGCCAATGGAGTGGAGTATTACCTGCCGCATCACGGTCATTCAGACTGCGGCCCTGCCGGTATCGATTGGCGAGCACCTTGATGATGCCGCGTTTGCTGGGCAAACGAACATGGTTGACAGGGGCCAGAAAGCTGCCGAGGCCTTTCCAGTCCAGAAGCGCCTTGTCTCCCTCGGCCCCGAACGCCTCCAACCTGTCGATCCATATCGAGCGGTTAAGCCGGTAGGCGATGTCCAGTGGCGTGTTTTCGGCGCGGTCGCGCTCGTTCATCGCTGCAGGAGCAAATAGCCGCAAATGCTCGGTGTCGTCGAAAAGCACGGCGGCATGCCAGACTCCTATTTCTAGCGCCAACAGGTCGTAGATGCCGAAGCGCGTCGTCTTGAGAGTCTTTTCCATCACGGCAAGCAATGCGGGCGGATAAGTCATGACACGTTTTCCCGAATAGATAGAAACACCAAGGCCGCTATTCACACCGGGACGACTGCTTTTCCTCCCGTCCATAGCGGATCGCCATACACAAGCCGTTGACCAGATTCATGTCTTGCGGCGTCTGACAGCGAATGGCCGTCAGGTCCGGGCTGGCAACGATGCAAGCCAGCGTTTTGGCGCGACTGACCGCTACATTCAAACGGTTTTTCGAGTACAGGAAGCCAATGTCCCTTGGCAGGTAGTCTTCATTCGACGTCGCCATAGATACGATTACAATTTCCGCCTCTTGCCCCTGAAATTTGTCCACGGTTCCAACACGCGCGCCGGCAGGCAGAACCTGCCTCAACAGCTGAACCTGCAGGTTGTAAGGCGCCACGACCAGAATGTTTTCACTGCTAACCACGTATTCATCACCGTTTTTGTCCACATATCGCTGACGCAAGAAGTACTCGTACAGCGCTTTGACATAGGCAGCCTCTTCCTCGGAACTCTGGCCATTGCCATCATGTTCCACAGCGCAGAACATCAGCCCGCTGTCCGGTATTACTGGTCGCTCTCCGTCGAGCAGCAACAACTGCCGCTCGGTACCCGGCGCCGATGTGAGCTGGCCTTCGTATACTGCCAAGGAAATGAAGGAGCAAACCTGAGGATGCATCCGCCAAGTCTGCGCCAGGAACACCCCTCGGTCGGGCGCGATGGCAGGCGTGCCGTCCAGCAGGTAGTCGAGTGTAGAGTCACCGGAACGGCCCGGATGCACGCCTTGCACAGGTTGCGATAGCTGCATCTGGTCACCCATCAGCACGATGTTACGTGCCGCCATGCCCATGGTGACTAAATTCGCCACGCTCACCTGCCCTGCTTCATCAATGAATAGGTAATCCAACTGTTCGGTAAAGCTCGCATCGGCAAACAACCAAGCAGTCCCGGCGCTCAGGTCGATAGCCGGGCCCCAGTTGTCGAGGAACTCCGTTTTGTCCTCGATGGAGCGGATGCAACGGCCAGTGAAATCCGTGCCCTCGCCTTCCGATGACTTTTTCAGTCCCTTGAATGTGACGCCCTCTACTTGTGCACGCGCTTCAACAGCCGCTAAGAGATTGTTGATGGCATAGTGCGAATTGGAGGTTACCCCGATGCGCTTGCCGGCTTTGAGCAGGTCAACGATCACATGCGAGCCGGTGTAGGTCTTGCCGGCACCTGGCGGCCCCTGAATGAACAGCACACTGTCCTCGAGGTTGCGTACCACCTGCTTGATGGCATCGGTCGTTACCAGGTCCGGATTAAGCAGAGGCGTACCTGGCTCGATGCCTTTAACCCGTGGTGCGCGTCGATGGAGGAAATCCGCCACCGCCTGGAAGCGTTGCTCATCAGCTAAGACGCTATCGGCATAACGAAACAGTGCCTTGCGCAGCGGCGTGGACGGTATTGGCCTGCCGGGAATCATGTCAAAGGCTTCCGGTGGCGCCTTTTTTGCGGTGGTCTTGAATCTGGCCATGCACGCGTCATGGTCCAGACTGACCAGTTGCACACTGGCCAACGATTCTGGGATGACACCTTGGGACCCCGAACGCATTTTGCTTTCCTGCGGCTCGAAACTGTATTCGAACAGGAACGATTTATTGATCGGTTCCGGCGGTGTTTTTGTACGCTGCAAACCGGCGAGGCTCTCAATATCCTCCAGCAACTCTTCGGTCGTCATGTCCTGGCGGCTGAACAGCTGCCACCACACCGGCTTTTCTGCCCTACGGTAGAAGTCGAGCAGTTGGAAGGTCAGTACCCTGACCTGATCCTCTTCGCTCAGTGCGCATTCTTCGGACGGCAAGCCAGCAAGCAGTCGATCACGATAATTTGCCAGCAGAACCTCGATCTCCTTCTGCTCTGCTACGGCTTTCTCGCCCTCAGCATGCGGTACGGCAAGAGCCTCGACGCCCAACGGACTTATGGTTGCAAGCCAGTTGCGTAACAAATACGTAGAAAGCACATCGTCTTCGTTGTACCGCTCGATCTGCTCGAGCAATGCTGGCTCACCAGTCTCTTTCCAGCGCTCATAGAACACGATGCTCGCACCGGCATTGGTAACATCACCGTCGCGCTTTGCCATGTAGAAGTGTTCGATGTTCTTGATCGAGTAGCTGGGTTCCGACACCCGGATCGCTTCACGCACCACCTTGTAAAGATCAATCAATTTGCCATTGCGCAGCAGCCAGTCCACTTGCGCCTCTCGCGTACCGTGCTGGCTCATCAGGCGCTTGATGGCCGTTTCTTCATAGCTGGCATAGTGGTGCACATGCGCATTCGGGTAACGCTCAAGGTGCGCGATGACCCAGTCGATGAACTGCTCGAACGCGATCTTTTCTTCGTCCCGGCTGTGCGCCCAAAAAGCTTTGAAGGTTTGTTCACCGCCTTCGTCTATATACAGGCCGAAGAGGTACTCCAGGCCACCCTCCTCCAGAGGATTACCTTCCATATCGAAGAACAGATCACCCTCGACTGCAGAAGGCATACGGCCAAAGCCACGCCGCGGCCCCATGACCGGCAACAGCTCGTACAACGGGGTATCGCTGGAGCGCCCCTGAAACTGCAGGCGCGCCTGATGGCGTAACTTGTTCAGTGACTCCACTTGCAGCTTGGGGATACGCAAGTCATCGCCACTGGCCGCCAACTGTTGCAAGGTGGTCACACCGCCAACCTGTAATTTCTTGATTTGCGAGCGGCTGATACCAGCGACTGCCGACAGATGATCATCCTGCAGACGTTGTTCAGTGCAACGATCACGCCACCCACAAAAACCACAATGCCCACACGGGTCCGGGTAGGTGACCCGAGGTCCGTCAATGTTCACGAACGCAGTGAAACGCTGCAGCACCTGCTCTAGGTAATCCGCGTAGTCAGCAACCCGATAGGCCTGCTCGGTACGCGCAACATCACCCAGCACGATGTACATGAACTGCGGCTGTACGCCCTGAATCGCAATCAGCATCCGCGAATAAAGCGCAACCTGCACCAGAAACTTGGCCTTTGCACTCTTGGCCAACTTGGTGTCGATCACTTCATAGCTATGGCCACCCAACGCCGACGGCCGAGGCACTTTGCGCAGGAAGTCGGCATGCCCGATAAAGGCGCCCTCCTGAAGCGAGGCCTGAAAGATGATGTCCGCACCAGCCTGCATGGCTTCGATGGTCAGCTCCACCCGCCGAGGGAAGCTCGGATTACCCTCAGCGATGTCGACTACGTGGGCATGGTTGCTCTTGAGCCGTTCAAGAAATGCTGCTTCGTGGGCCAGCCCTTTGTCCTGGATTAAGCGGTTCTGCTCGCTTGCCGGGGCTTTCTCCATCGGCGCGACCAGGTGTTGCAGGTCCAGCGCTGTCAGATGCTGGCATTCCAGGAAGCCGCAGATGTCCGAGGCGGAATACAGCCGAGTCCCATTTCGAGTTTGCATGGTTGTATTGCCTCCGGCGTGGCTCAGGCGTCGAGCGAGCAACCTTGGTAGAACTGCTCGAACAAGGGCGTTGGCAAGTGCTGCACATCGAGCAGGCCGAAGTGCTTGCCTACGCTGCGCCCTACGGCCATGAGTGTTCTCGCGGAGTTCTCGGTACCGGCATAGCCAGCGTTTACGACATAGTCGACACGTTCCTTGTCGCTCTCTACGCGGGCATAGGCATTGCCAGTGATAAATACATCAACCAGGCAGACACTGACGCGCTCGTCCCCCACCGTGAACGGCTCGAGCGTGACACCAGACAAGGCTGCCCGCAGTCCGTCCTCACCACCTTCAACTATGCGTTCAAGGGCAGCAAGCGAGCGGCCGAACAAGTCAAACTCGTCAATGGAAAACGGGAAGCAATAGCCCTGTGCAGTAGCGCGTGAGAGCGTTTTTCCATTGCGCGGCTCAGCCACCAGCCAGTCAACGAACGCGTCTTTATTGTCTGGCGCACCGCTATGACGGAAGGCCAAGTAGTCACTAAGCACCTGGCCAAAAGGATGACCCGTGGGCACCCAGCCGCTATTGCCAGACTCGCGCAGCGATACTTCGCCCTGCTTGCCAACAGCTTGGGCCTCAGGTACTGGTGTCAGGCCAAAGCAGCGAAGGTCATAGCCGAGCATGAAAAGGCTCGCCTCGAATGCATGGCATCGCGCGGGCATTGCCCCTTGGTCGGCAAACCAGCCTGTGCGCCCGAGCAACGCGCGGACAATCCAGCCCAAGCGGACCTGCCAGCGCGCCCACTCAGCGTATTCGATCGCCGAGAACTGCGGCGCTGCCAAACAATTGGCAAACGCCCCGGGGTTGCGGATTTGGTCGCCACGCGCGCCGCCGGACGGAAACCTCAGCAGAGGTTTGCCACGCCCTGCCCACTGCTGGCGGAACAGCGCATACAACATGGCAATCGCGGCGCCCACACGGCTGTCATAGATCGGCGAACCGGACAAGTCGAGCAAGGCGTGAATCTTGGTCAGGCCCGAATCGAAACGCTCGACACTGCTGAGGTCATCCAGGTCATTGTCGGCATCGAGCGCCATGAGCCCAGCCATCTTCTTCAGGTAGCTCGACAACTCGCCGCTGGCCGCCAGCCGATGCAAGAATGGAATGGCGCCCCGCACCCCGCCCCAGCGCAGAATCTGCAAACAGGCCTGAAGCGCTTGTTGCTCATCACCGGCGCGGACACCAGCCGACAGCCACTCACGCAATTGCCTAAGCGAGCCCTGGGTCTGCATCCAGGTTTCAGAGTCGACCGCGCTCTGGTGGCTGTCGCGCCAGCTTGCCTTCCAGCGGTAATGCTCAAGGACCTGCTCTATCCCCTGTACATCGACCGTCAAACCGCCGGGCACAAACTTGCTGGACTTGAATCGCAGCTTGAAGGTGAGTACCGGCAAGTTGGCTGCCAGCCATTCAATGAAAGCCTCAACTTCGGGTTGTGCCAGGAAGTCATCACGCTTCATGCCAGCCGCCTTGCAGGTAGTGTCGAATGGCCATACCCTAAGCAAAATGACAGGCTGCGTCCACGTTGTCTGTTCATACAGGTAAACAATTGGAGTAGGTTCGAGTGCCCTGGCCATATAGTTTCCAGCGGCAGCGGCGAGTCGCTCATTTAACTGTAAAGTTTTCAGACACACATCAGCTCTTTACGGACCGCGCGCCCCCTCAAGGATCATCACCTCATGGACTATCAAGCACTCAAGACCCGACACCGCCAAGAACGTGAGGGCCATCACCCCAACTCACCTTGCGTGTTCATCGAGCACTGAGCTGGCTGAACCGAGCCGAGCAGACTGATTTTGCCAACGGTCGTAAAACCGCGCAGCAAGCACTGGCCAATCGCAACACCGCGGCCGTGCTAGGGGTGCTGTTCAACCGGATCTACACCCTGCGCAACCAGATCATGCATGGGGGTGCCACTTGGAACAGCAGCGTCAATCGAGATCAACTGCGCGACTGTGCCAACCTGCTCGGCAAGCTGGTTCCGGTCATCATTCTGCTGATGTTAGATAACCCGGATACATTGTGGGGAGATGCATGTTATCCCGTGGTCGTTTAGCTCAGTGGCCACGCTTGGACCTGGGTCGCCCTACGCTGGGCGCCCGAGCCGGTTATCGGCAGGCCAGAAATACTTTTCGCAGTATTCCAATCGGTATTCCAGCCTAAATTACAAACCGAAATTCGCTCTACTAATCAATATGTTACTGACTTAATTCAGATCACCCCGGCACACCGAAGTTTCAGATCACTTTTATGCGCATGTTGGTGCCTGGGATCTGGAAACCGCTAGGTCAATATCGCTTGAAACGAGCCCCGATGTCGTGTTCCGTGAAGCACCGCCAACGGCCGGACGTCTCTGAAAACACGTTCACGAGTAGCTCTTCCGACCCAAAATCTCAGAATCCTCCCCTTCCCTGTAGTCCATTTCCCAAAGATACTCCCAACCCACCTTTCCCATTGCGGTCGTTTTTCCACCGCCTTAGTCTCAGCACGTCGTTGCACATCAACGACTAGCTTTGACAGGCTGATGACGACCAAACACGCGGATTGCCTATGGCGGCTGTGTGTGGGGCACCTCGTGTGCGCCGGTTTGGTCTTCACCGGTCTGTCAACCCATGCACAGCTGCCACCACTTGTTTGACAGCAAGCGTTGGTCGCTCCACTGAGGACCAGAACATGCTGAAGATCGTCCCCGACCCACCACCCACACCCGCCACCCTGGAAGACACCCTAACCCTAGCCGCCGACTACGCCCTCTGCGCCGAAGCCGTGGCCCAACAAGCCCTCCTCATGCAGCCCCGCTCCCCGGCAGCTCCCCTGATCATGGCCTCCATGCACGAGCTGGAATCCCTGCGCCGCCTGCTGGAATCCGCCCTCCTGCAAATCCACCACCCTCCCTCGCGACACCCCACGCACTAACCCTCAAGCCCCTGGCTCAAGCAACTCGGCAGCAACCCAGCCGCCCCGCCAAACAGCCAGCCCAAAAAACTTCAGGGAGCCACACCCATGTCCAACCCAGACACCCCCTGCACCCTCGGCCAAACCGTCTTCTACCAAGGCGAAAACCACACCCACGCACTGTTCCGTATCGAGCCCGGCATTCCCTGCCAACTCGCGCGCGAACAAGCTTCGGAATTGATGGGTTACGCCCGTGACCTCACCCTAGAAGGCTTGATGGAAGACAAACCCAAACTGATCTGGGCCGCCCACTACCTCTGCGCACTTGGCAAAGCCCTGCTGGACGACGCTGAACTGGGCATGATGCGCTGACCCCGGTCCCCCGGCGCACCTGCGCGCCGGGGCTGTCGATCAGGTCAAACCGGGCCCGGTACCTGAGGCAATGTTCGCCCCGAAAGAAAACGCGGCAACACCAACATATGCGGCAATGCGAACGCCGCCAGCACTACGAACAGGGCGCGAATGCCGGTCTGTTCCTGCTGCCAGAACACAGCCCCACCCACCAGGGCAAACACCGCTGCCCCAGCGAGCACTGGCCAGGTGCGATGCACGTAGTCGCCCATCGACAAGGCACCCACCATTCGCTCGCGCACACGGGTCTGGGGTTCGGCATGCAGCAGGTAGAACCCGAGCGCAAACCCAATCAGCGGCGGTGTCACCACCACCAGCACCAAGGTCACCGCCAGCCGCAGGTCACGCCGTTGCCAGGCACTCATCAGCAGCACACCGAACGCAATCAGCCCGGCACACGCAAGCGTCACCGCCAGCCATCCGCCCAAGGCAGAAGAGGCACCTGCCGCCATCGCCAGGTTGAGCAACTGGGCTACCGCATCAGGGTGCAACACTGCAGGCCCGCCCAGGATGAACAGCCCCAGCGCAATCTGCTCATGCCGCCGCTGAAACACCTCATCCTCATGGGCGAAGTGCCAAACCGACAGCAATAAAAAGGCGGTAAGCGCCAACGCCCCCGCCACTTGCCAGATCAGGGCGCACACCATGGCCACGCCCAGGTAGCTGAGCACAAAGCGCCTGCGCTGACCGTGCTCGACCAGGTACAGGTCGCTGGCCCCATGCAGCAGGCCAAGTCCGAGCCCGACCAGCAGCACGTAGGCCAGCGGGGCCAGCCCGCCTGCAAGGCTGGCCGCTATTGCCAGCCCCACAAGGGCGCGCCAGCTGCGCCCTGTACAGGTCATGCTCAGTAGCCTCGGCCTACCGGCACGGCGCGCAGGTTACGTTCCGAGGTAAAGGCGTAGACGACCTTGGCCAGCACGTCGAGCACCAGGAATACCCACACGGTGGTGGCATCGCTCACGGCCCAGAAGCCTTCGGGGCCGACGGCGAAGACCACGGGGTAGATCAGCCACAGCACGGTGAGAAAGCCTACGTTGCGGCGGTAGGCGGGGCTGACGCCGGGTTGTTGGCTGGCGATGCTGGCGACGGGTTTCCACAGCAGGTACAGCACGCCAGCAAACGCGGCGCAGGACCAGGCGAAGAACACCCACTTGATCACGCCATAAGGGGCCAGGGAAGCGATCAGGCCGGTGACGATCATGATCACATCGAGGGTGACGATGGCGGTGATGTAACCGCTTTTGCCGTACAGGTCGCGGGTGCCGTAGTAGGCGGAGCTGACGACGCCTGCCAATAGCAGTGGGGTGGTGAAGGCCCAGTCTACGTAGCGGGCCAGGTAGGTGACGCTGCCGTCGACTTTGATCAGGTTGCCGACGCCCAGGTACATGCACAGGTAGGCGGTGGCGGCGATGAAAGGGACGGCGGCGTGAATGAGGGTGTGGCCGAGCAGCGGGCCGTAGTGTGCGCCTTTGATGTAGATGGCCAGGGATGCCAGGGCCATGACGATGAAACCGATCAGTAAGGGGGTTTGGATCATTTGAGGCTCCGCTACCAGCAGTAAAAGGCCCGGGGTGCATACAAGGGGGTGCCGGGGTTCGCCGCGGTTTTTTTGCCGCTTCGTTTACGGATGGAGAGCGGGGTGAGATTTTTGGTTCAAAATGTTTCGGGGCTTGGTGCGATTCTTCCCAGGTCACGCGATCCACTGTAGGAGCGGCCTCGCCGGGGCGCCGGACCGGCCGCGATGGGCTGCGAAGCGGCCCCAGGATTTCAGCCCGCACCTCAAATCGCCGGGGGCCGCCATGCGGCCCATCGCGGCGCAAGGCCGCTCCCACACGGAGGTGAGCTGCGCCCCAAATGTTGGACATCCGTCCACTTTTGGGGTTTTTATGCGCAGGTATTCAAAGCAGTTCAAGCTGTCAGCCATTCAGGCCTTTCTTGATCGCGGGTATGGCTTTCGCCATGTTGCCGCACAGTTCCAAATGGATCCGACGCTCCTTCGTCGCTGGGTCGTGGCCTACCGTACGCACGGTCAGGCCAGTCTGGAGAAAACAGGCCGCCATTACAGCGCCGAGTTCAAGCTCGCCGTTCTTCATCATAAATGGCGCGAAGACCTTTCGTTGCGTGCCACGTCAGCGCTTTACAACCTCGGCAATTCCACACTGGTTCGCAGTTGGGAGGAACAGTATTACAGTGGCGGACATCAACCCCGACCGCCCCGTAAGAAGCCAGTGATTACCGCGATGCCTAAAGCACCCCGCAAGTCTGAAGACGTTTCATCCACGCCTACTGAGCAACTCACTCGCGAGCAGTTGCTGACAAGGCTAGCCCAGCTCGAAGCGGAGAACGCCTATCTAAAAAAGCTCGAGGAGCTAGACGAGGAGAAGGCGAAGAAGAAGATAGCCAGGAAAAAACCCGGCTAGTCGCGGCGCTACGTAAGCTTTACCCGCTTGCCTGGCTGCTCAAAGCAGCTCATTTGTCGCGCAGCACTTATTATCACCAGCTCGGCGTGCTCGAGGCTGGGGATCGGTGTGCCTCGCTCAAAACGTTGATACAAGACATCAGCCACCGGCACCGCGGCCGCTACGGGTATCGGCGAGTCACCTCTACGCTGCGTAGCGAAGGGCAATCGGTTAACAGTAAGAAGGTACGCCGTCTGATGGCCGAACTGGACCTGAAATGTACAGTGCGCCCCAAGAAGTACAAATCTTATCGGGGGCTAATGGGCGAAGCCGCCCCCAACATCCTTAAGCGCGACTTCCGCGCAGACCAGCCAAATCAAAAGTGGGTAACGGATGTTACCGAGTTCAAAGTGGCAGGTGAGAAGCTATACCTTTCTCCGATCATGGATCTTTATAACGGCGAGATCGTTGCCTATCGTACCGACTCCCGACCCCGATTTACCTTGGTAGGCGAAATGTTGGAGACAGCAATCAATAGGCTACCAGCTAACAGCCGGCCGCTCTTGCACTCAGATCAAGGCTGGCATTATCGATACCCTGACTACTGCAAGCGGTTGAAAGAAGCAGGGCTTGAACAGAGCATGTCACGCAAGGGCAACTGCCTGGACAACGCGGCGATGGAAAGCTTTTTTGGGACGCTCAAATCGGAGTACTTCCACCGTGAGCGCTTCGCAAGCGTGGCTGAGCTTAAGGCGGGGTTGGCTGAATACATCCATTATTACAACCATGATCGAATCAAAATGAAGCTCAACGGCCTGAGCCCTGTGGCTTACAGGACTCAGGCTGAGATAGGCTAACCAACTGTCCAACATTTGGGGCGCAGCTCAATCGCGTGCTCCCGCCAGATCACCGCCCCATCAACCCATCAAACGCCTTATCCAACCCCACATCCGCATCCCCCAGCTTCTGCCGCCGCTGCTGCATCCACGCCTGATCCTCCTTCAACCGCGCCTGCGCCTCAGCCAACATGCGCCGCACTTCTTCAGGCTGTGGCCCGCCAGTGCCCTTGCGGCTTTGCACCATGGCGCGGGGGGATAGGCTGGCGCGGAAATCTGCTTCGCTCAGGGGCAGGGTGTTGCCCTTCCATTTGTATTTGTCCGCTGCCTGGGCGAACAACGCCTGCGCATCGGCGTAGGCGAAGTCCTTGGGCAAGGTGCCGTCGGCGCGGGCTTTTTCGACGATCAGCGAGGCGAAGCTGTGGCCGATGCGGAAAGGTACGTGATGCTTGCGCTCCAGGGTGTCGGCCAGTTCCATGGAGGTGGTCCAGTCGGCGTCCAGTTCTTCTTCGGCGCGGGCGGCGTTGATCTTCAGGGCGTCGAGCACCTGGTCCAGGCGCTTGAACATGTCGCCGGTGGAGCGGAACAGGCCCAGGTCGTCGAAGGCGGCCTTGTAGTCGGTCATGCCGGTGGTGACGTTGTGGGCGCGCAAGGTGGTGGCGTTGGCCAGGCCGACCACGTCGGAGGCGGCTTCGCGGGTGCGCATCAAGAGGCCGGGGTTGCGCTTTTGCGGCATGGCGCTGCTGGTGTAGGTGGCGCCTTCGTCGAGCAGCAGCCAGGGGCGGGTCTGGTGGTACTGGGTGTGGATGTCGCCGATGAAGGCGCCAATGCGGATGGCCGAGGACGAGACCAGGCCGGCGGCCTCCAGCGGGATGTCGTAGGTCGAGACCTGGCTGGCGTCCAGCGAGTTCTCGCGCACGCCGTCAAAGCCCAGCAGCTGGGCCAGGCGCTCGCGGTTGATGGGGTAGCCGGAGTTGGCCAGCACGGCGGTGCCCATGGGACTGAGGTTCAGGCGGGCGTACAGCTCGTGCAGGCGCTGGGCGTCGCGCTCGAACGAGGCCTCGTAGGCCAGCAAGTAATGGGCGTAGCTGATGGGCATGGCTTGCACGCCGTTGGTGTAGGCCGGCACCAGGGTGTCGACGTGCTGGGCGGCCAGCGTGAGCAAGCGCTGGCGGGTGGCGTCCAGGGCGTCGCCATAGGCCAGCACGTGGTTGCGCAGCGAGGCCAGGCGGTAGGTGGCGTACATGTCCTGGCGGCTGCGGCCCGAGTGAATCAGCGAGGCCTCGGGGCCAACCTTGTCGGTGATGATCTGCTCCAGTTGCAGCACATCGCTGGGGCGCTTGCCGTCTGGCTGGGTGGCCTGGTCGATGGCGTGGCGTACGCCGCCTGCAATGGTCGCGGCCTGTTCAGCGGTGACGATGCCGGCTTCCTTGAGCATCACCAGGGAGGCTTTGTTGATGCGGTTGAGGTAGTCGAACTGGGTTTCGCCGTGGCGCTGGCCATCGGGGGTCTTTTCCACGAAGGCGCCGATCTTGCGGGCCTGCTCGGCGCACTCGGCGGTGGTCTTGCATGGGTTGTCGGCGGTGTTGGCGGCGTGGGCTGCGGGGCTCGTGAGCCAGGCGCAAGCGATGGCAAGGCAAAGCAGAGATCTTGTTGTTGTCATGGTGGGTCCGCTCGGGGCTTGTGGAGGGCTGGCGGGCTGGTGGCACCCTTGGAGGGTCAACCTACACCCCTGCCCCGCTGGCCGAAAGTGAAACCACCGCCGGGTAGGCGGTGGCGTCGGTGCACTGGCGGGTTGATCGAGCCGCCGGTCAGGGCATGCCGAGAAACTCCGGCAGCGCCAGGGAGATGTACGGCACATAGGTGACCAGAATCAGGAACAGCAACAGAATCGACAGCCACGGCAGCGCTGCGCGAATGGTCTGGCCCAATGTCAGGCCTGTCACGGCACTGGTCACGAACAGGTTCAGCCCCACCGGCGGGTGAACCAGTCCGATCTCCATGTTCACCACCATCACGATGCCCAGGTGGATCGGGTCGATGCCCAGCTCCATGGCGATGGGGAAGAAGATCGGCGCCAGAATCAGGATGATCGCCGACGGCTCCATGAAGCTGCCAGCAATCAGCAGCACCACGTTGACCATGATCAGGAAGCCGAGGGGCGTCAGGCCTTCGGAGAGCACCCACTGGGTGATCTGCTGCGGGATCTGCTCGGTGGTCAGCACATGGGCGAACAGCATGGCGTTGGCGATGATGAACAGCAGCATGATGGTCAGCCGCCCAGACTCCAGCAGCACCTTGGGGCACTCGCGCCAGGTCATGTCCTTGTACACGAACAGGGCGATGAACGCCGAGTACACCGCCGCCACGGCTGCCGCTTCGGTGGGGGTGAACATGCCGCTGTAGATGCCGCCCAGAATGATCACCAGCAGCAACAGGCCCCAGAAGGCCCGCCGCGCTGCCGTCAGCCACTCGCGAAAGCTGGCACGTGGCTGGGCAGGCAGTTTCTTGACTCGCGCCACGATGTAGATGGCGATCATCAGGAACACGCCCAGCAAAATCCCCGGGATCACACCGGCCATGAACAGCTTGCCCACGGAGGTCTCGGTTGCGGCCGAATACACCACCATCACGATCGACGGCGGGATCAGGATGCCCAGGGTACCGGCGTTGCAGATGATCCCGGCGCCGAACTCCTTCGGGTAGCCCGAGCGCACCATACCCGCCACGGCAATCGAGCCCACCGCCGCCACCGTGGCCGGCGAGGACCCGGACAGCGCAGCGAACAGCATGCACGCCAGCACGGCGGCAATGGCCAGGCCACCGCGAATGTGCCCCACGCAGGCGTTGGCGAAGTCGATCAGCCGCTGCGCCACGCCGCCGGTGGTCATGAAGGCGCCGGACAGCAGGAAGAACGGAATGGCCAAAAAGGTGTAGCTGTCGGAGGTCTCGAACAGCTTGATCGCCAGCGAACTGAGCGAATCCTGGCTGAACAGCAGGATCGACACCGCCCCCGACAGGCCCAGGGAAATGGCGATGGGCACGCCCAGGAACATGAAGATGAACAGCAGCAGGAACAGGCAGATAACGGTCATCGCGGCGACTCCTCACCGGGGTTGGCCAGCTTGCTCGCCTCGGCCGCTTCGTCGGCCAGGCCCAGGTTGGTCTGGCGGTGGGTGTAGATGCGGTAGAGGATTTCCAGGTAGCGCACGATGATCAGTGCAAAGCCAAAGGGCACGATCATCGCGATGTGGCCGATCTTGATGCCGTAGCGGTCCAGGTCTTCGGCGCCGATGCCGGCGGCCAGCACGGCGCTGACCCACTTGATGCTGGCGACCAGGAACAGCCCGGCATAGGCCAGGCAGCAGGCGCAGGCGAGCATGGCCAGCACGCGCTGCACCGGCTTGCGGGTGCGCCTGACCAGCACATCGACCCCAAGGTG
Source organism: Pseudomonas sp. SGAir0191 (assembly GCF_002812565.2). Taxonomy (NCBI): domain Bacteria; kingdom Pseudomonadati; phylum Pseudomonadota; class Gammaproteobacteria; order Pseudomonadales; family Pseudomonadaceae; genus Pseudomonas; species Pseudomonas sp. SGAir0191. The sequence continues at coordinate 705,837 of NZ_CP025035.2, read as the reverse complement.
CCCGGCGGTGCGCACGCCATAGGCGATGCCGAAGAAGATCAGCCAGCCGAACAGGGCCTTGGTCAGGGCGATGCTCCAGGTCATTTCCTGGGCGTAGCCCATCAGGTGATCGCCGATGTTCAGCAGCGGCTCGCTGGCAAAGGTCCAGCGGTCGCTCAAGCTGTAGAACATCGTGTAGAGGTTGTTCAGCGCCACGTAGATGAAGGTGATGAGGGTCATGGCCGCCAGGAGAAAGGCGATCATGCCTTCCTCGAAGCGCTCCCAGACGCGCCGTAACGTTTGCATGGGCATTCTCCGCGCAAAATGAGGCTGAGCCGCCCACGCAGGGGCGGCTGCAAGCAGAACGGATCAGGAAGCGGTGTTGGCGTCCTGGGCGGCCTTGATCAGGTCAGCGCCAATCTGGCCTTCGAACTTGTCCCAGACCGGGCGCATGGCTTTGCGCCATTCGTCACGCTGCTCGGGGGTGAGCGCATCGACCTCGCTGGTCTTGGCGTCGATGATCTTCTGCCGCGAGGCCTGGTTCAGCGCCTCGGCCTGCTTGTTCACCTCGACGGTGACCTTGTCCATGATGCCCTGCAGTTCGGTGCGCACGTCTTCAGGCAGGCCGTTCCAGAACTTGGCGTTGGTGATCACCATGTAGTCGATCAGGCCGTGGTCGGTCTCGGTGAAGAACGGCTGTACTTCGTTGACCTTCTGGCTTTCGTAGTTCGACCAGGTGTTCTCGGTGCCGTTGACGGTACCGGTCTGCAAGCCTTGGTACACCTCGGCAAAGCTCATCTTGCGCGGGTTGGCGCGCACGGCCTTGAACTGCTCTTCCAGCACGCTGGAGGCTTGCACCCGGAACTTCAGGCCGCGGGCGTCCTTGGGCAGCAAGATCTTCTTGTTGGCCGACAGTTGCTTCAGGCCGTTGTGCCAGTAGGCCAGGCCGCGAATGCCCTTGTCCTCCATGGAGGTGAGCAGCGCCTTGCCCTTGGGGCCTTGCTGGAAGCGGTCGACCGCCGCCAGGTTGTCGAACAGAAACGGCAGGTCGAAGATTTGCACCTGCTTGTTGTAATGCTCGAACTTGGCCAGCGAAGGCGCCAGCATCTGCACGTCGCCCAGCAGCAGCGCTTCCATTTCCTTGCCGTCGCCGAACAGCGACGAGTTGGGGTAGACCTCGACCTTGACCTTGCCCTTGAGCTTGTCATCGGCCTCCACGAGCTTCTGGAACATGAGCGCGCCCTGGCCTTTGGGCGTGCTGTCGGCCACCACGTGGGCGAACTTGATGATGACCGGGTCCGCGGCGTAGGCGAACGAGGTCAGGGAGACGGCGGCGGCGCAGAACAGCGCCTGGGTCAGCTTCAACATGGGTTTCACCTGTTATTGTTGTTGGTAAGGTCAGCAGGGAAGCGTAGCCAAGGGTACGGTGGCCCAGTATAGGTGTTTGGGGAATCTGCTTTTGTGTAAGGCTGCGTTCGGCAAAAGTGAACGCAACCCATCACTTCATGACTCCAGCCATAACCTAGCCCGTATGGGCCAGTGCCAACAGACGCTGCGCACGCAACACCACCGGCGCATCGACCATTTGCCCATCCAGCTGGAAGGCCCCTGCCCCGCCCGCCGCTGCGCTGCCCTCGATCACGCGGTGCGCCCAGGCCAGTTCGTGCTCACTGGGTTGCAAGGCCTCATGAATCACCGGCACCTGGCTTGGGTGAATGCACAACGCCCCGCCGTAGCCCATGTCGTAGGCATGGCGCATGGCCTCGCGCTGCCCCTGCGGGTCGCGGATCGCTGGAAACACGCCGTCCAACGGTGGCGCCAGGTCCGCCCCTCGGGAATGCAGCTGCACGGCCATGCGGGCCTGGTCGATGAAGCGTTGGCCTGCCGGGCTGTCGGTGTTCAGGCAAAGGTCCAGCGCCAGGTCCAGGCTGCCAAACGACAGGCGTTCGACGCCCTCGGCGCCCGCGATGCGCTCAAGGGCCAACAGCCCCTTGGCAGACTCGATGATCGGCACCACGGCCTTGCCCGTGCGGGCGGCGACCGCCACTTGAGCGGCGCTCTCGACCTTGGGCAGCAGCACCGTGGTCACGCCCAGGTGCTGCGCGCAAAACTGCAGGTCCTTGGCGTGGTTTGCGTGGCTGGGGGCATTGACCCTCACCCACACCCGGGCATCCAAGTGTTCGGCCAGAAAGCGCGCCAGGTGCTCGCGGGCTTGAGCCTTGAGCGGCTCTTCGACCGCGTCTTCGAAGTCCACGATCACGGCATCGGCGCCAGCAGCCAAGGCCTTGGCGAAACGCTCCGGGCGGCTACCGGGTACGAACAGGGCGGAGCGAACGATGGGGTACGGCATGCTTTTGCTCCTCTGCTAAACCACGCCTGCGCTGTTCAATTGCGCCTGCTGATCGTCGCCATACCCCAGCTCGGCCAGGATCGCGGCAGTGTGTTGGCCCAGTGCAGGCACCGGGTCCATGCGCGGGCTGAAGGCCGCGTTGCGCCCCGGCGGCAGCAGCGACGGCAGCTTGCCCGCCGGGCTGTCCACCTCGCGCCAACGGTCACGGGCCTGCAACTGAGGGTGCTGCCACACCCCTTGCATGTCGTTGACCCGGGCGTTGGCGATCTGCGCGCTTTCCAGGCGTGACACCACGTCTTCCAGGCTCAGCGCGGCAAAGCCCTCGACGATGATCTGGCGCAGCGCATCGCGGTTTTCCGAGCGCCGGTAGTTGGCGCAGAAGCGCTCGTCTGCAGCCAACGCCGGGTCGAGCAAAACCTTCTCGCAGAACACCTGCCATTCACGCTCGTTCTGCAGGCCCAGCATGACCGTGCCGCCGTCGCCCGTGGGGAAGGGGCCGTAGGGGTAGATGGTCGAGTGGGAGGCACCGGCCCGCGGTGGCGGCGGTGCGCCGTTGTAGGCGTAGTACATGGGGTAGCCCATCCATTCCACCAGGCTTTCGAGCATGGACACGTCGATGCGACTGCCCACCCCCGTGCGGTCGCGCAGCAACAGGGCCGAGAGCACGCCGGTGTAGGCGTACATGCCAGCGGCGATGTCGGCCACCGAACACCCGGCCTTGGCCATCCCCTCCTCCCCTGGGCTGCCAGTGACCGACAAGAAGCCGCCCTCGCTCTGAATCAGCAGGTCGTAGGCTTTCTTCTTCTCGTACGGGCCACCTTCGCCGTAGCCGGAAATGTCGCACACGATCAGCCGTGGAAAGCGCGCGTGCAGTGCGTCGAACCCCAGGCCCATGCGCGCGGCGGCGCCGGGTGCGAGGTTCTGTACCAGCACGTCGGCCTTGGCCAACAGTGCTTCGAGAATGGCGTCGGCCTGGGGTTGTTTCAGGTCCAGGGTCAGGCTTTCCTTCGAGCGGTTGGTCCACACGAAATGGGACGCCAGGCCATCGACGCGCTGGTCGTAGCCACGGGCGAAATCACCGCTGCCGGGGCGTTCGACCTTGATCACGCGGGCGCCCAGGTCGGCCAGTTGGCGGGTGCAGAACGGCGCGGCAATGGCGTGTTCCAGGCTGACGACAGTGATGCCGTCCAGGGGGCGGGGGGCAGATGCACTCATGGCAAGGTCCTGTGCGCAAGTTATGGCAGGTCGGCCAGCGAGCGGGTATCGCGCAGCTGCCAGACACGTTGAATCAAGGCACGGCCGTCGGCCGCACTGCGCTGCCCGGCGTAGGCCAGCAGGCGCTGGAACTTGTCCTCCAGTTCCGCACGGGACAAGGTGTTGCCGGGGTCGCCCTTGGGTTCGTCGATGGCGGCGGTAAAGTGGCGCCCGTCCGTGCAGCGCACCTCCACCCGGCCCAGCCAGCGCGCCGGGTAGGCCGCATCCACTTCCGGGTCCAGCTGCATGCGCACCTTGTCGCGGAACGCGGCCACGTCCGGGTCGCTCAGGGCCAAGTCCCGGAACGTCAGCAACTGCGCGCTGCCGTGCACGGCAATCAGGCCGAGCACGGTGCCCATGGAGAATTTGGCCTGGTGCACGCTGGTGGGCACTTTCACCCGGCCCAGCACATCGATGGCGCCCTGGTGCACGTGGGCGATCACGTCGGCGATGTCGCCGTGGCGCAGCCCTTCGCGCTGCATCAGTTCGAGCAAGGCATCAGCCGCCGGGTGGGTGTGGCGGCACGAGGCGTGGAACTTGAACGAGGTTTCAGCCAGCGCCCAGCGGCTGCCCAGGCGGTCCGACAGGCGCGCCGGGTCGGCGTCGCTGGACATGCCGGCCGCCAGGCCCTGGTCGCCTTCCAGAATATTGCGCGCCCCGCTCAGGCCATCGGCGGTCAGGTAGGCCGCCAGCAGCCCGTCGGCAGCGGCCTTGGCGGTGTGCAGCTGTTTCGAATCGGCCGCATCGCGCAAGAACTCCCACAAACCGGCCGCCTGCGTGCCGGCACTGCCCAGCACATGGATGAACTGGGCCTGGTCGAAGTCCATCAGTTTGCCCACCGCGACGGCGGCCGCCAGGGTGCCGACGGTGGCGGTGGTGTGGAAGATGCGGTAGTGCGAGCGGCCCATGAATTCGCCGATGCGAATGCCGGCCTCGTAGCCGGCCACGGCGGCCAGCAGCAGGTCCGGCCCTGACTTGTCCAGGTCCTGCGCGGCGGCCAGGGCAGCGGAGAACACCACCGTGGCCGGGTGCAGCACCGAGCTGTTGTGCAAATCGTCCTGCTCCACCAGGTGGGACGCTGCGCCATTGACCAACGCGGCGAAATACGGCGAGGTGCCACGGCCGGTGCTCATCAACCGGGCTTTACCAGCAGGGGGCCCCATGCGCTCGGCGTAGCGCTCGAACAGCGGCACCGGGTGCGCGCCCTGGCTGGCCAAGGCCGAGCCGAGCCAGTCGAGGAACAGGTCTTCGGTACGCGCCAGCACGGCGGGCGGGATGTCCTGGTAGCGCAGGTCGGCCAGGAAGGTGGCCAGTGCTTGGGTATCACGCATGGGCATGGCCTCCTTCAGAAGCTGCGCGGCAGCTCGAGCAGGTGCTCGGCCACGTACGACAGGATCAGGTTGGTGGAAATCGGCGCCACCTGGTACAGGCGGGTCTCGCGGAATTTGCGCTCCACGTCGTACTCGTTGGCGAAGCCGAAGCCGCCGTGGGTTTGCAGGCAGGCGTTGGCCGCCTCCCACGAGGCCTTGGCCGCCAGGTACTTGGCCATGTTCGCGGCCGCACCGGCGTTGGCGCCGCTGTCGTACTCGGCGCAGGCCCGCCAGCGCATCAGGTCGGCCGCCTCCAGCTCGATGTGGGCTTCGGCGATGGGAAATTGCACACCCTGGTTCTGGCCGATCGGGCGGCCGAACACCACGCGGTCACGGGCGTACTGGCTGGCCTTTTCGACGAACCAGCGCCCGTCACCGATGCACTCGGCAGCGATCAGCGTACGCTCGGCGTTCAAGCCGTCGAGGATGTAGCGAAACCCCTTGCCCTCCTCGCCGATCAGGCTGCTGGCCGGAATGCGCAGGTTGTCGAAGAACAGCTCGTTGGTTTCGTGGTTGACCATGTTGGCGATCGGCTGCACGGTCAGGCCGTTGCCAATGGCCGTGCGCAGGTCCACCAGGAAGATGGACATGCCTTCGGACTTGCGCGTGACCTGCGCCAGCGGCGTGGTACGTGCCAGCAGGATCATCAGGTCCGAATGCTGGATGCGCGAGATCCACACTTTCTGACCGTTGATCACGTAATCGTCGCCCTCGCGCACGGCCGTGGTCTTGAGCTGCGTAGTGTCGGTGCCGGTGGTCGGCTCGGTCACGCCCATCGATTGCAGGCGCAGCTCGCCGCTGGCCAGCTTGGGCAGGTAATGACTTTTCTGTTCCTCACTGCCGTGGCGCAGCAAGGTGAACATGTTGTACATCTGCCCGTGGATGGTGCCGGAGTTGCCACCGCAGTGGTTCACTTCCTCGAGTATCACCGACGCCTCGGCCAGGCCCAGCCCTGAACCGCCGTAGGCCTCGGGAATCATGGCCGACAGCCAGCCGGCGTCGGTCATGGCTTTGACGAAGGCTTCCGGGAAGGCCTTCTGCTCGTCCAGGGTGCGCCAGTATTCGGCCGGAAATTCGGCGCACAAGGCGCGCACGCCTTCGCGGATGGCGTTGAGGTCATCGCTGTCGTAGCTGTGCATGGCAGGCTTCTCTACGGTGCTGAAAAGAGGTCAGTCGAAGGTGACGTCGGCGCTTTGCGCCACGCCGGCGGCATTGCCAGCCCACAGGCGCGCCTGGCCTGGGCCGTCGAGGCAGCCGCTGAGTTCGAAGGGCGTGGGCAGGGTCAGCGGGCGCAGGCTGCGGTAGCTGTAGCGGCGCAGGCGGGCACCGGGGTTGGCGCGCAGAAAAGCCCGCAGGTTGAGCGTGGCGATCAGCGGGCCGTGCACCACCAGGTCCGGGTAGCCTTCGGTGGCGGTGACATAGGGGTAGTCGTAATGGATGCGGTGGCCGTTGAAGGTGACCGCCGAGTAGCGAAACAGCAAGGTCGCGGTGGGCGTGACGGTTTCGCCCCAGCTGCCGGTTTCACAAGGCTCGCCCGTGCTCGCCTTGGGCGGGGTCGGCTCGCGGTAGACGATGTCCTGCTCTTCACGGATGCACAGCTGGTCGTACTGGGTGTAGTCATGGCGCACGGTCACGAACAGCAAGGCGCCGCTGCGGCCTTGTTTCTCCTCGATGTGCAGGATGGTCGAGGTACGCTGCGCCTCGCCGCCGACCACCAGCGGGGCGATGAACTCGACCCGGCCACCGGCCCACATGCGGTTGCGCCCATCGGCCGGCGGCAAAAAGCCCCCGCGTGCCGGGTGCCCGTCGGTGCCCAGTTGCGCTTCGGGCACAGGGTCTTGAAAGAAGCACCAGGTCCACAGCGGCGGCAATGCCTCGCCGTGGGCCGGGGCGGTCTCGCCGAACGTCGCCGCGATGCGCTGCACCAGGTTGCGGCTGAGCACATCCCAGGCTTGCTCGGTGCGGCCAAGCCACGGGCTGTAATCAAAGGGCGGAGTGGGCATGGGTGGGCCTCTGGAATTGTTGTTATGGCAGGCCACTTGCGGGCGCGTCATCGACGCTGCGCAGGCGACAGGGACGATCATGCGACCCTGTCATGCATTCTGTGAATTTGCATTTCCATAACCCGGCGTTCATAAATACCGAACGCCTCCCTACCCCAGGACTTGCCCATGCACTTCGATCTGGCTGATTTGCGCCTGTTCATCCACATCGGCGAATCCCCCAGCCTGACCCAGGGCGCCCGCCGCGCGCACCTGTCCCCGGCCGCCGCCAGTGCGCGCATCAAGGCACTCGAAGCGCAGCTCGACACCCGCCTGCTGTACCGCGACAGCCGCGGCGTCGAACTGACCCCGGCCGGGCACACGCTGTTGACCCACGCACGCTTGGTGATGCGCCAGGTCGATTACCTGAAGGCGGAGTTCACCCAGTTCGGCGGCGATTCGGCGGGGCATATCCGCATCTTTGCCAACACCACGGCGGTGACCGAGTTCCTGCCCGAGGTACTGGCAGGCTTTCTGGCGCAACGGCCGGGGGTCACGGTCGACCTGCAGGAACGCCTGTCCCGCGACATCGTGCGAGGCGTGCTCGATGGCAGCACCGACATGGGCATCATCGCCGGCCCTGTGGAGGCCAGCGGCCTGCAGGTGATGCACTTCAGCACCGACCGGCTGGTGCTGATCGTGCCCACCGGCCACGAGCTGGCCAGCCGCCGCCAGGTGACGTTGAAACAGACCCTGGCCTACCAGCACATCGGGCTGCACGACGGCAGCACCCTGCTGACCTTTCTGCGCGACCAGGTCGAGCGCATGGGGGAAACCCTGGCCCTGCGTATCCAGCTATCGGGCTTCGAGGCCATTTGCCGCATGGTCGAGGCCGGCGTGGGCATCGGCATCATTCCCGAGTCATCCGCATCGCGTCACAGCCACACCATGAACCTGGTGACCATCGCCCTGGACGAACCCTGGGCCGAGCGCGAACGCAGCATCCTGGTCCGGGAACTGGAGGCCCTGCCGGGAACGGTGCGCGCATTGATCAAGACGTTGATGCCTGGGAAGTAGGCAAGCCATCCCGCACGGGTGACTTGGCCGTCAGATCGGGTGCAGGACAGTTCCTCGGATTTGCACTGCAGACGGATAAATCCTACTGTGGCGCGTCGTTTTGGATATGGACAATAAGGATATGGCCCAAATCATCCCAACGCTCGGCGCTTGCCGTTTCGACACGCCCGGGGAAAAACGCCTGGCTGAGCGGCTCGAAAAGAAACTCCCCGATGACTGGTTGTGCTGGTTCAACGTGCCGGTTGGCCCAAAGGGGCTACAGCCGGACTTCGTTCTTCTGCCCCCTGATGTGGGCTTGCTCATTCTCGAGGTCAAGGACTGGAGGCTGGGCTCGCTGAAGGCGGTGAAGGTCAACGAGGTCACCAAGCTCGAGGACGGCCGCGAAGTCACCGTTATCAACCCCATGGCACAGGCCCGCAAGTACGCTTTCGAAACCAAGAACGCGCTGGAAAAGGACCCGGCGCTGACCCAGAAACCAGGCTCTGTCCGAGCGGGCAACCTGTTGATGCCCTACACCTGGGGCATCGTGCTGCCCGAGATGACGCGTAAAGAATTCACCTCGCTGCAAGCCGGGTCGGCCTTGGAGAGCGTACGTGTCATCTGCAAGGACGAGATGTTCGAGACAGTGGATGCAAGCCTGTTCGAACAGCGCTTCAAGGCCATGTTCGTGCAGCACTTTCCAGTGGCGCTGTCAGACGAGCAACTTGACCGCGTGCGTTACCACCTGTTCCCGGAAATCCGCCTGAACCCGGCACGTGCCCAGTTCGGGCTGTTCGGTGAGCAGGAGGCACCCATGCCCAGCCTGATCAAGGTCATGGACCTTCAGCAGGAGCAACTGGCGCGTTCCATGGGCAGTGGGCACCGGGTGATTCACGGCGTGGCGGGCAGCGGCAAGACCATGGTCCTGGTGTACCGCAGCCTCTACCTGGCGCGCACCTCCAGCAAGCCAGTGCTGGTGTTGTGCTACAACAAAACCCTCGCAGCGCGCTTGAATCAGGTGCTCAAGGCGCACCAGCAAGACGTCCAGGTAGTAGCCATGAGCTTTCATGCCTGGTGTCACAAGCTGCTGACGGATGCGCAACTGCCCATCCCCCAACTCAAGGGGCAGAAGTTCTTTCAGGCGCTCGAAGACGACGTGCTCAAGCACATGGCTGACGGCAAGCTGGCCGCTGATCGTTATGCCGCGATCCTGATCGATGAGGGCCACGACTTCAAACCGGAGTGGTTCCGCCTTGTCGTTCACCAACTCGACCAGGATCAGGAAAACCTGCTGGTGCTCTACGACGATGCCCAGGCCATCTACCGCGGCAAGGCCACCCTTGCCTCGAAGATGACCTTCAGCTTCGCCAGTGTAGGGATCAAGGCGTCAGGCCGGACCACCATCTTGCGCGTCAACTACCGCAATACGCTGGAAGTGTTGTCGGTCGCGCATGCGTTTTCCAAGGACTTGCTCAGCGCACGCGATGCCGAGGACGACCACATCCCTGTACTGGCCCCGCAAAGCGCAGGCCGCCGTGGCGACTTGCCGCAACTGCTCAGCCACCCCGGGCTTGCGCAGGAAGCCCAATGCCTTGTCGCCCGGCTTGAGCATGAGCAGGCAAACGGCCGGGCCTGGCAAGACATGGCCGTGATCTACCGAGAAGGTTCCCAGGCCACCTGGATCGAGGACACACTCAAGGCCGCGGACATTCCGTACACCAGCGCCAAGACCGTTTCCAAACGCAGCGCGCTGTATGGCGAGAACACGGTGAAGATCGTGAGCATGCATTCGAGCAAGGGGCTGGAATTCGGCTTCGTGGTGATTCCGCGCTTGCACGAGATGCCGGTGCAAGGCGAGGACGAGGCCGATGAGATGCGCTTGCTGTATGTAGCCATGACCCGCGCCGTGGACAGGCTGGTGATGACCCATCAGACCCACTCCGGGTTCACCGAACGCTTGCAGGAAGCAGTGGCTCAGGTTCAAGCGAGCCTTTAAGGGGAGCGGCCTTGCCGGGGCGCCGGACCGGACGCGATGGGCAACAAAATAGGCTCGCCCATTTGCAATCATGGGGCCGCTGCGCGGCCCATCGCGGCACAAGGCCGCTCCCACAGGGGATTGAGGCAAGCCCCCAGAGCCAGCACAAGCTGGTTGCTCTGCAGGTTCGGCGCGCAGCTAAAAATAGCGCAGTGTGGGAGCGGCCTCGTGCCGCGATGGGCCGCGCAGCGGCCCCATGATTGCAGCCCAGTATCAGATCCCAAGGCCTACCGCGCTGCCCATAACGGCTAACGCGCACAGGCTATCCATTGCAGCCCCCAAAGCCACCGCAATTCCCCCAATAATCGCTTACCAGCTATAACTCACCCGCGCCGTCACCTCACGCCCAGGGTTGTAATAATCGGCCGTCCCCGAGCCCACCACGTGCTGTTCATCGAACAGGTTGCTCACGTTCACCGCAAGGTCAGTGCCCTTGGCGATCTGGTACTTGAAGGCCGCGTCGAACAACGTGGTGCCATCGGTCTTCTTGGTGTTGGCCGCATCCATGTAGTAAGCCCCCACGTACCGGGCACCCAGCCCGACACTCACGTCGGTCGCCGGAATATCGTAGTACGTCCACAGCGAAGCCGAATGCCTGGGCGCGGTGGCGAAGGCGTTGCCCTTGAGCGAAGAGCCGTCATACAGCGACCCGCGCTTCACGTCGGTGTCCATGTACGAATACGCGCCAATCACGCTGATATCAGCCGTCACCTGGGCTTTGGCTTCCAGGTCCAGGCCGCGTGCGTGAGACTCACCGACGGTTTGCTGTTCGATGATCCCGCTGGGCAGCACCACAGCAATGGTGACGTTTTCCTGGGTCAGGTCATACACCGCAGCGGAGAACATCGCGTCCATGCCGATGGGCGAGTACTTCACCCCCACTTCGTACTGCTTGCCGGTTTGCGGGGTCACGCCCACCTGGGGTGGGGACACCGACTCCACCATGCTCACGTACGTCGACACTTCGTCATTGACGATGTAGGTGAGCGCAGCGCGATATGAAGTCTCCGACAAGTCGTCGCTCTGCTTGGCCGCCCCGCCCACGTACTCGGTGCTGGACAAGTCCATGGAGTCATTGCGCACGCCAGCGGTGGCGATGACGCGGTCGTAGAACGACAGGTTCTGCTGCATGAACACGGCCTTGGTGGTCACGTCCTGCTTCTTGCGGCTGTAGGGCTCGATGCCACGCGGCACGCCGGTGAACACCGGGTTGGCGATGTCGATCGGGGTGGCCAGGCTGTAGACCGAGCGCTGCTTGGTCGAGGAGTCGAGGTACTCCACCCCCACCAGGGTGCTGCTGTCGATGTGCTCGAACTGCGCATCGTATTGCAGCATCAGGTTGCCGTTGAGCTGGTCGGCGTCGCTGTCGGTGCCGAACACATAGCGCGGGATGGTCGTGCCAACGCGCGAAGGGCTGTCGCTCAAGTAGGCGTAGCCGAAATCGTCGGTCAGTTCGCTGTAGCGCAGGTTGCCGCGCAATACGAAGCCGTTGTCGAAGTCGTGGGTGATGTTGCCGGACAAGCTGGTGCGCTCCACATCGTGGAAGTTGTAGCCAGGCTCGCCGAAGAACTTGCTGCGGTCGTACTCCTTGTCCAGCGGGTAGCCACCACTGTTGGGCGAGCTGTTGGTCTTCAGGTAGTCCAGCACCACGGTGGCCGAGGTGAAGTCGCTTGGTGCCCAGGTCAGCCCGCCCATCACCAGGCGGCTGTCGTCGCGGGAGTGGTCGTACTCACGGTCGCTGTCCTGCAGCTTGGCCGTGAAGCGCCCTGCCACTGTACCGCCTTCGTTGAGCACATCGCCCACGTCAATGCCGGTCTCGGCATGGTCGTACGAACCGTAGGTCACATAGCCCTGGCCGAAGCGTTCGAACCGCGGCTGCTTGGTCACGAAGTTGACCGAGCCGCCCGGGTCGGCAGGGCCGAACAGGGTGGAGTTGGCGCCGCGAATGATCTCGATACGCTCGTAGGCGTAAGGGTCTTCGCGCACGCCACGCATGGAGCTGAGCGTCAGGCCGTCGCGGTAGGTGGTGGCCTGGAAGCCGCGGATCTGGAAGTAGTCGTTACGGTCGTCCGACCCATAGAAGTCGCTGATCACCCCAGGGGTGTACTGCAGCGCCTCTTCGGTGGTGCTGACGCTGCGCTGTTCCATCTCCTTGCGGGTCACCACCGACACCGAAGCTGGGGTATTGAGGATGCTGGTGGCGACCTTGCCCCCTACCCACAGCTCCTTGGCCACGACCGAGTTGATGTCGTCGTCGGCGCTGGCCTTGACCTTGGCATTGACGATCACCGGGGCCAGGCGATAGTCCTCGGTGGCACCCAGCTCCAGGGGGCCGGTGGGCTTGGGCTGGGGCAGCAGCAGGTAGGCGTTGGGGCCTTGCTGTTCCGATTGCAGGTCACTGCCCTGCAACAGCGAAGACAAGGCCGCCGCGGTACCCAGCGAGCCCTGCACGCCCGGCGTCGTCTGGTTGGCCACGCTTTGCGCGTCGTACGACAGGCTGATGCCGGCTTCCCGGGCAAAACGATCGAGCGCTGGCGCCAGCGGGCCTGCCGGAATGTTCCACTGCTTGAGCGGGCTGCTGCTGTCAGTGGCCGCAGGCTGGGCCAGGGCTGGCAGAACATGACTGCCTACCACCAGCCCGAGCAGGGCGCCACGCAGGGCTCGGTTCAGGGGGTGGCGCGGTGAAACCGGGGTAGAACTCATTCTCTCGCTCCGTAGCGTGTCGGCGGGCGGCCTGTATTCCGGCCTTCCCTACCTGCCGAACGAGAATGAGAAAACACCTCATTTATTTTCAGATTAATTAACTTCGATTGTAGGTTGCTTCCTACGCCTTACGGATAGCCTGCTTCACTTTGCGCAGCAGCTCACCCATGCGGAAGGGCTTGATCAGCATGTCCATGCCATCGCCGAGAAACGCCTGCCGGTCCAGCGCGGCATCGGCATACCCGGTCATGAACAGCACGGGCAGGTCGGGCCTGTAACCACGGGCAAGGTCAGCCAGCTCCCGGCCGCTGAGCGTGGGTAGGCCAACGTCGGTCAGCATCAGGTCCAGGCTCGGGTCGTCGCGCAGGTATTCCAGCGCCTGGTCGGTGGTCGAGGCCAGTGTGCAGTGGTAGCCGGCATCGGCCAGCGCTTCGGCCACCGACAGCCGCACCGACGCCATGTCCTCGACGATCAGCACATGCTCGCCGTTTCCTTGCAGGTCGAGCCCACGCTCGCGCACCACGGGCACGGCTGCCTGTGCGCTGGCCGGCAGCATCAGCGCCACTTCAGTGCCCTGCCCCATTACGCTGCTGAGCATCACGTGGCCGCTGGACTGGCGGGCGAAGCCGTAGATGGTCGACAGCCCAAGGCCGGTGCCCTGGCCGACGGGTTTGGTGGTGAAGAACGGGTCGAACACCTTGTCCAGCAACTCAGGTTCGATGCCGGTGCCGTTGTCGCGCACGCTGACCATCACATAGGGGCCGTCGGCCAGGTTGGGGTTTTCCTGGGACCAGATGGCGGCCGTGTCCAGCCAGATCCGCCCGCCCTTGGGCAGTGCGTCGCGGGCGTTGATCACCAGGTTGAGCACCGCGCTTTCCAGTTGCACCGGGTCGACCAGGGCAATGACCGGTTGCGTGGAGAGGTTCAGGGTCAGCGTGATGCGCTCGCCAATGGTGCGGGTCAGCAGTTCTTCGAGCGAGCGCACGTGGCGGTTGACATCCACCGGCCGGGTATCCAGGGGTTGCTGGCGAGCGAAGGCCAGCAACCGATGGGTCAGCGATGCCGCGCTATTGGCCGAGCTGAGCGCAGCTTCGGCATAGCGCGGCACTTTGTCGATGCGGTGCTCGGCCACCCGTTTGCAGATCAGTTCGAGGCTGGTGATGATGCCAGTCAGCAGGTTGTTGAAGTCGTGGGCGATGCCGCCGGTCAAGCTGCCCAGTGCCTCCATTTTTTGCAGTTGCACCAGCTGCGCCTCGGTGCGTTCGCGCACAGCCACTTCGTGGGCCAGCTGGCTGGTGGCGTCGTCCAGCCGGGCTAGGTGCGAGCGTTCGCGGTGACGGTGCTCGGTGATGTCCTCGACGAACACCAGGCACAAACCCGGCGCCTGATACGGCGAAAGCTGCCAGTCGGTCTCGCGTACATGGCCATGCACCTGCATGCTCAAGGTGCCCTGCCAGCGCTCCCCGGCCATCAGGTGCTCGCGCAGGCTGGCCAGCGCCGCTTCCTGCCCGTCGGCAAAGCATTCGTGCAGCTGCTCAGGGTGGCGGTTGTCCTGAATCAGATAGCTGAAGGCCTGGTTGCATTCATGCACCTTCAGCTGGGCGTCCATCACGGCAATCGGCGCCGACACGCTGGTGAAGATTTCGCGAAAGCGCGCCTCGCTCTGGCGCAATGCGCGCTCGGTGTCGCGCACGCGCAGCAAGGTGCGCAGGGTAGCCAGCAGCACGTCCGGGTCGACGGGGTGAATCAGGTAGGCGTCGGCACCGGCGTTCAGCCCGGTGATGATGTCGCCACTCTGGATCGACGCGGCCGACACATGAATCACCGGCAGCAGGGCCGTGCGTGGGTCCTGACGCAGCAGCCGGACAATGTCGAAGCCGCTCATGTCCGGCAGGTTCACGTCCAGGATCAAGGCGTCGATCTGGTTGTCGCGGATCAGCGCCAGGCCCTCGCCGCCCGTGCCGGCCTCCAGTACCTGGTACCCGTGCACCGCCAACCGCCTGCGCATGGCATAGCGGGTGGCAACGTTGTCATCGACGATCAGCAAGCGCACATCGGCATTCATTCAGCGCTCTCCGGAGCGAGGGCAAGCGGGATCACCACGAAGAAGCAGGAGCCGACGCCCGGTTCGCTCTCAACGCCCACATGACCACCCAGCAGCTCGGCAAAGCGTTTGCACAGCGACAGGCCCAGGCCCGTACCGCGCAGGCGCTTTTGCAGCGGCGAGTCCACCTGGGCAAAGTCTTCGAACAGGGTGCCAAGCAGCTCCGGTGCGATGCCGATACCCGTATCGCTCACGGCAAAACGGATACTGTCATCGCCTTCCAGGCAGGCGGAAATACGCACTTCGCCCTGGGAGGTGAACTTCAGGGCATTGGAAATGAAGTTGCGCAGGATCTGCGCCAGCTTCTTGTCATCGGTGTACAGCCGCGGCAGGTTCGCATGCTCTTCGAAGATGAGGTCCACGGCCGAGGCATCGACGATGGGCCTGAACATGCCCCGCAGGGCGGCGAACAGGTCGAACATGTCGAACCAGGCCGGCGAAATGGTGATGCGGCCGGCTTCGATCTTGGCAAGGTCCAGCAGGTCGTCGACCATGTCGGACAGCTCGCGGGTAGCGGTGCTGATGAACGTGACCTGACGGTGCTGTTCGGCCGACAACGGCCCGTCGAGCTCGTCGGTCAGCAGGCCGGTGATGCTCAAGATCGAGCCCAGCGGCGTGCGAAATTCATGGCTCATGTACGACAGGAAGCGGCTCTTGAGGTCCGAGGCCTGGCGCAGGTGTTCGGCCTGGGTATCGAGCTCGGCATACAGCGCCAGCACGCCCTGGTTGGTTTCATCCAGCTCGGCGCGCAAGGCGTCGTTCTCGGCTTGCAGACGGGCAATCATGGCGGCATCAGACATTGGGCAGCTCCAGGTCGATGACAAGTACGGTGACATCGTCCCGGCCTCGGCAAAAGTCGCGATGCAGCACGGCAGCGATCACGGCCGGATGGCGGTGCACCAGGCCAGGGTAATCCTTGAGGTTCCACCGGGACTGCAGGCCATCGCTGTACATGATCAACACATTTCCGTTCAGATCAGCGTAGTCGAACACTTGGGTTTTTCTGAATTGCCCGCCGACGATGCCGGGCATCGACGCCAGGCCTCGCGATTGGCTGCCATTGACCAGGCTCGCGCCGATGTTGCCAATGCCGGTGAAGCTCAGCCGTGCATTGCAGCCATCGTAGTGCGCCAGGGCCACCGCGCCACCGCGCGTACCCGTCATCGCCTGGTGCATGGCCAAAAGTTGCTGCTGCGCCTTGGCGAACGGTGCCTGTGCAAACACGGCCGCACCCGCCTGGGCTGCCGCTTCGGCTTCGCTGCCATGCCCCAGCCCGTCGATCACCAGGGCGCTCACGTGCTGCCCATCGAAGGCCAGGTGCCAGGTATCGCCGCAGGCCGGGTCGCCATTGAGGGCATGCTGGCTGACGCCGAAGCGCAGGTCAGTGCCTGGGTCACCCTGGGCATACAACCGCGCCAGTACCACGGCACCTCGGGTATCGGCATAAACGTCGAAGACTTGAGCCTGGCGGGCGACGGCGCCCATGCCGATGCCTTGGGTGCCCGCCGACGAATAGCCGTCGGCCAGGCAGGCTTGGGCATCGAACCCTTGGGCGCGATCGAGGGTGAGCACCTCGATGCCAAACCTGCCGTCACCGCGCGGCAGCGCGCGCAGATTAAGCTCGCCGTGCCCGGCATGCTTGAGCACGTTGGTGCACAGTTCGGTCACCACCAGCGCGACACGTCCGGCGTCCGTCTCGTCATGCCCGTGGGCCTGTGCAAGTTTTTGCGCGACCCGTCGGGCGTGGCCAACATCACTGGCATCAGCCAATGGTACGACGCAGGTCTGGCTCGCCGCGATGCTCAAGCCCATCGTGTAATCGTCACTCGAGTACCTTCGCCAGGCGCGGTATCCAACTCGAACTCATCCACCAGCCGCCGCGCGCCGGTCAGGCCCAGGCCCATGCCACCGCCCGAGGTCCAGCCGTCGGTCAGTGCCAGGCCGATGTCGGGAATGCCAGGGCCTTCGTCACGAAAATGCAGGCGCAGGCCCACGCGACCGAAGTCCTCCAGCACCTGCCAGTCCATATCGCCGCCACGGCCATAGACCACGGTGTTGCGGGCCAGCTCGCTGACGGCGGTGACCAGCTTGGTCAGGTCGACCAGGCGCATACCGCATTCGCCCGCCAGCTTGCGGGCCAGTTGGCGGGCAAGCACCACATCCTGCTCGATGCGCACCGGCAGGCTACCGCTGTCGCGCACGTTCATTTGCGGGCCACACGCTGACGCAGCACGTGCATACCGCGCTCCACATTCAAGGCCGTACTCACGCCAGGCAACGTCAGGCCCAGCTCCACCAGGGTGATGGCCACGGCCGGCTGCATGCCGACCACCATGGTCTCGGCGTCCATGATGCGCGACAGGCCCGAGATGCTGGCGATCATGCGTCCGATGAACGAGTCGACCATGTCCAGCGCCGAGATGTCGATGAGTACGCCACGGGCGCAGGTGCTACTGATGCGGTCGGTCAGGTCTTCCTGCAGGGTGAGGGCCAGTTGGTCATGCATGTCCACCTGGATGGTCACCAGCAGAAATTCCCCCATCTGCAGGATCGGGATACGCTCCATGGCTCAGGCTCGCTGGCCGAGGTCGCTGCCCACGCGGGTCAGGGCCAGCTTCAGGGCGTCGGCCAGGTTGGCCTTGGTGGTCAGGGTGCCAAGGTCCAGGCCCAGGTGCACGATGGTCTGGGCGATCTGCGGACGAATGCCGCTGATGATGCAATCGGCGCCCATCAGGCGAATGGCCGTCACGGTCTTGAGCAGGTGCTGCGCCACCAGGGTGTCCACGGTGGGCACGCCCGTGATGTCGATGATGGCGATTTCCGAACCGGTGTCGACGATGCGCTGCAGCAGCGACTCCATGACGGTCTGGCTGCGCTGGGAATCTAGAGTGCCGATCAGTGGCAATGCCAGCACACCTTCCCACAGCTTGACCACGGGCGTGGACAGCTCCAGCAGTTCTTCCTGCTGGCGGCGGATGACGTTTTCACGGCTCGCCTGGTACGTGCGCATGGTGTGCATGCCCATGCTGTCGAGCAGCTCGGACACACGCCAGAGTTCCTCGGCAAGCGTGGTCGGGTCGTCGCCGTAGTGCGATTGCAGCAAGGCGAACAGCGGGCGCTTGAGGGCGTAGATGAAGTACACGGTCTGGTGGGAGTCATGGCCCATCTGCGCGCGCGATGACGACAGCTTTTCGAGGAACCGGCGCACGGCCTCCCAATCGGCAGCTGCCAGGTTGGCGCCACCTTGGCCCTTGAAGCCTTGGACCAGCAGTTGCAGAAACTCGCGGGTTTCCTGGGCCAGCACCTGCTCCTTGACATTGCGCGTGGCACCGTTGGCTTCCAGGCCTGCCAACCATTGGGTCAGCAATTGGTCCTGGTTGTTTTCTACCGCGTCCAACGTACTGCTTTGCAGTGCTGCCATGTATCTGAGCTCCTGTGGTGAAAGCGGGCACCTTCACACTATGACCGGGGGTTTTGTGAGTGACAGTTACTGGCCGGAATAGTTGTCCGGGCGGCGCATTTAATTGCATTAGGCCATCGGATGGTAGCCCATTGCTCAAAGAAATTTGGCAGGTTGGATCAAGGGCAGGTGGGCACGCCGTGAGCACCTGCCCAAGGGTGGGTGGCCCCCGTCCCATTACGGGATCTCCAATAGCGTCCATGGGCCTTGAAACCATTGCTGACGGCGGCACTCAATAGGGGCTATCCACCAGAAGGAACTGATGCATGAACACGACTCGCCTGATCCTGCCCCTGCTTGCCAGCCTTGCTGGCGAGGCCACCGCTCACGCTGAAAACCTCGATCAAACCGAGGCCCGCACGCGTATCGGTCAAGTTCTGACGTGCAAGCGCACGGTCTCACCCGAGCAGTTCGATGCACTGGTCAAGGCGGCCAAGGGCCAGGCCACCGTCCAGGCGTCGGAGCTGTCGGACGCTGAGTATTCGCTGCCTCAGCCAGTGGACGTCTATGGCAAACCGATCACGCAGCTGACGGCACATGCTGCCAGTGACGGCGAAGGGGACTTCAACGAGTTTTCGGGGGTATTCAAGGGCCAGCGCGTCGAGGACATCGCAAGGCTGAGCGGCATCGGCAAGGATGACCTGGGGCATTACACCCAGGCAGTTGGCAACCACGATTTGTCGTTACGGGACGAGTCGGGCAGTACCTACATTGCCTGCACGCAAGACAAGCGCTCGGCGCAGTAGGCTGAGCGCCTCGCCACTCAGCGCATGGCGAGGTGCCAGCCAACAAAGGCTGGCATTCCCGCCTGCCCTAGTACAGAGGTGTGCAGCCCATGGACGTTATCTTCATTGGCACCACGTAACGCGCAAAGTCACTGGTGTTGACCGAAGGCGGCTTGCGCCCCAGGTCGACGGCACCTTGCGGCTCCAGCAACGCTTCACACTTGATGGATTCACCAAGGTCAGTCTGCCGTCTGACGGCGGTGGCTCGCATCTGGGCGCCATAGGCCGGGTCTCTGAACACCACCGGTGCCGGCGCTGGCGTTGTCCTGAGGGCGTAGTCCTCACTTTTACCCTGTCCCAAAAACCCAAGGGTGACAAACGGCGTGCCTGCCTTGTCATAGCGCGGGATGACGCCCACCCGCGTTTTGAACTGCTTCTGCGCGGCCAATTGGCCAGTGACCCGGCGGGTGAGTGAATCCCAATAGGGGTGGTGGGAGCCCTCCAGTTCGCCGACAGGGGCTGCGCGGTCGTAGGGTTTTCCAATCGCCTTGAGGTCCTGCTGCCTGGCCAGGTAGCGAATCCTGCAACTGTCGTCGATCTTGGTTGCGAGCGGTTTGCCAGACTTGGCGCTGTAGAACAAGGCAGCGGTGCATTCGGCATCGAACCTGCCGCCCAGGTAGAGGAACTCGCCACTGCTCGAGGACAGGGTGGCAATCAAGTCCAGCCCACCCTCACTGCCAGCTCCGCCGGCGATTCCGGTGGCCATGGCTGCAGGCATCATCGATGTCAGTGAGCTGACCGTGTCGTCGGAAAAACGAATTTTGGTGCGACCGTCGGGCATCTGCTCGGTCGTGACGCAGCCGGCCAGGGCCATGGTGGTCAGCATGGGCAGGAGGAATCTACACAGGGGCATGGGGGACGTATCCTTACTCTGGAAAATCGAAGCAGGCGCAGTGAGAAAAGCGCCTCACATCCGTGTCGTTGACCGCGACGCCCAGGCGGGCGAGGCGCGATTTTCCATCATTCGATAGGGGGATGCCAGTATGTATGCTCGGTCGATTTGGCCGGGCCATTGGATGCGTGGGCGCGCGGTACGGCCCCAGCACCATGAGCCGCGAAGCTGAAAACCCTGAAGCCGCATCGCGGCTTCAAGGCTCCAGCAAAGCCCGCCTCAACCCAACGACCGCGCCCCCACCGGCTGCGCATGACCGCGTGTCGTCACGATGCCCAGGAAGGAAATCATGATCGCAAGCCCCAGCGTGGCGCTCACCTCCGCCCGGTGCTCGGGCGTGTACATCATCACCGCCAAGGCCAGGGCAATGAAGATGATCACCGCCCAGGTCAACCAGGGGAACAGCCACATGCGGAACTTGAGCTCGGTATTCTCCCGCTCAAGACGGCGGCGCATGCGCAGCTGGGAGATGGCGATGACCATGTACACCAACAGCGCGATGGCACCTGAGCTTGCCAGCAGGAACTCGAACACGCCCTTGGGTGCGAAGTAGTTGAGCACGGCGATGGACGCACCGATCAGGGTGCTGCCGAACACCGCAGCGCGTGGTACGCCGACCTTGGACGTGTGCTTGAGCATTGCCGGCGCATCGCCGCGCTTGGCCAGCGAGTACATCATGCGCGAGGCGATGTAGATCGAGGAGTTCATGCAGCTGGTGACCGCCACCAGCACCACCAGGTCGACCAGCAAGGCCGCGTTGGGGATGTTCATGATTTCCAGTGCACGCTGGTACGAGCCCACCACAGCCAGTTGCGGATCGTTCCACGGCACCACGGAAATGATCACGAAGATGGAGAGGATATAGAAGGTGCTGATGCGCCAGATCACCGAGCGGGTGGCCTTGGCGATGTTGCGCGACGGGTCGCTGGACTCGGACGCTGCGATGGTCACCGCCTCAGTACCGATGAAGCTGAACATCACAGTGATGAACGCCCCCACCACCGCGGCCCAGCCCTTGGGCGCGAAACCACCGTGATCGGCCATCAACCCACTCAGGCCGCTGACTTCGCGGTTGGGCAGCCAGCCCATCAGCGCCGCGAACCCGAGGCTGATGAAGGCAAGGATCGCGGTCACCTTGAGAATGGCGAACCAGAACTCGAACTCACCGTACTTGGCCACGCTGAACAGGTTGGTACCTGCCAGCAGCAACACCGACGCCAGGGCGAATATCCAGCTGTCTATCTGCGGGAACCAGGCATTGAGCACATGCCCTGCCGCGAGGGCTTCGATGGGGATGACCAGCACCCAGAACCACCAGTACAACCAGCCGATGGTGTAGCCGGCCCAGCGGCCGATGGCTTGGTCGGCGTAGGTGGAGAAGGAACCGGTATCGGGGTGCGCGACGGCCATTTCGCCGAGCATGCGCATGACCAGGACGACCAAGGTCCCGGCCACGAAATAGGAGATTATGGTAGCCGGGCCGGCTGCCGCAATGGCGTGGCCCGAGCCGACGAAAAGTCCGGCGCCGATGATGCCGGCGATGGACAGCATCGTTACATGACGTGGCTTGAAACCTTGTGCAAGGTTGCCATCAGATCCCACGGTGTTCATTGATGTTGTTCTCTTTTTGCTGACACAAGGATGGACGGGCAGGCGTAGGCGAAAATAGCTCCTTGAAGGGTTCAGGTCGACAGGTTGCTTGCGCTCTGTTGTTGATCTTTGCAGCGCATCACAAGGCAACGTGCCGGTGGGGGTCGGGCTTCATTTAAGCCCCGCAGGGAGGAGGGAAATTACACGAGAACGCCCCGGAACTGTTCGATCACGACAGCGCTTTTGTGCAAGCGACAAATGTCGCGATTGGCATGTCCGAACGCGCCATGCACGCCAATGGCGCTTGGGTTTTTCATTCGAGTGTGTTGCACCCGCTGCCTGTCCAGCAGGCAGCAGGCAGCGCGGGCATCAGCTCAGCGCGTGGTCGACCAGCACCTGCAGCCGCCCCTGAGAACAGCGTTCGACCCGCGCCTGGACGCCATATACCTGCGCCAGCAGGTCAGGCACCAACACATCCTGCGGCGCACCACTGGCCACCACCCTGCCCTCGCGCAGCACCACCAGCCAGTCGGCATGGCTGGCGGCCAGGTTGATGTCGTGCAGCACCGCCACCGCCAACAGGCGATGCACCTGCACCCGCTCACGCACGGCATCCATTACCCGCAATTGATAATGCAGGTCCAGCGCGCTGGTGGGCTCGTCGAGCAGCAGCACTTGCGGGTTGCGCGCCAGCAACTGGGCCAGCGCCACCAATTGCCGCTGCCCGCCGGACAAGCTGTCCAGCGAGCACTGGGCCAGATGCTCGATACCCAGCTGGCGCAGGGCCGCAAAGGCCTGGCCCAGCAGATCGTCCGCACTGCCTACGCGAAGTGCCGCCATGATGCTTTCCAGCACACCGAGGGCAATGCCGGGGGGCAACTGCTGGGGCATGTAGGCCAGCCGTCGCGAACGGTCGGCAAAGGCCAGCCGGGTCACGTCCTGGCCATCCAGGCGCAGGCCGCCGCGCATGCGCTCGAGCCCTGCCAGGGCCCTGAGCAGCGTGGACTTGCCTGCTCCATTGGGCCCCACCAGCGCCACCAGGCTGCCTTCGGGCAAGGCCGGCAGGCTGACCTCGTGCAGGATCTGCCGCGCACCGTAGGCGACCGAAACCTTGTCGATCACCAGGCTCACAGCTTTCTCCCCCGCCGGAACACCAGCGTCACGAAAATCGGCACCCCCACCAGGGCGGTGACGATGCCGACCGGCACAATCACGCCTGGCATGATCAGCTTGCTGGCAATGGAGGACAGCGACAGCATCAGGGCGCCCACCAGCGCGCTGGCCGGCAGCAGGAACCGCTGGTCTTCACCTACCAGCAGGCGCGCAATGTGCGGCCCGACCAGGCCGACAAAGCCGATGGTGCCGACGAATGCCACGGCGGTTGCCGACAACAGGCTGATGCGCAGCAGCGAGGCAAAGCGCAGCCGCCGGGTGTCCACGCCGAAGCTGCGCGCCCGGTCCTCGCCCATGCGCAGCAGCGTCATCGCAGGTGCTGCACGCAGCGAAAACGGCAACACCAGCGCCACGACCAGTGCCAGTATGCCGAGCTTGTTCCAATCGGCCCGGGCCAGGCTGCCCAGGGTCCAGAACACCAGTTGCTGCAGCACGTCCTCGGTGGCCAGCAGCTGCAACAGCGACACCAGGGCATTGCAGCTGAATACCAGGGCGATGCCGAACAGCACCAGGCTCTCCACGCCCGCGCCGCGAAGCCGCGACATGGCCTGCAACAGCACCACCGACAGGCACGCGAAGACGAAGGCCATCACCGTCACCTGCACTCCCGCCGTCATCCAGGTGGCGCTGAGCGGGTAGGCGATGGCAAGCGAAGCCCCCAGTGCCGCTGACGAGGACACACCTAGGGTAAAGGGACTGGCCAGCGGGTTGTCGAGGATCGCCTGCATCTCGGCCCCTGCCAGCGACAGTGCCGTGCCCACCAGCACGGCCATCAGCGCGTACGGCAGGCGAACGTTCCAGATGATCACTCGCTCCGTGGCGCTGAGGGTGGCCGGGTCGAACAGGCCTTGCACCAGTCGCCCCAGGCTCATGCCCGATGCACCGCTGGCCAGGTCGCTCAAGACCGAAACCAGCAACAGCACGGCCAGCCCGGCCACCAGCCCGGTACGCCGCCACAGCAGCCGACGGTAATGCCAGGCGGCCTGCTGCACGCCTGGTAGCGCCTGTGCGGTCACTGGGCGTCGACCCAGTACTGACCGTCCAGCCCTACCTTGAGCATGCGGTTGATCTGGGCCATGGTCGCTTGCGGGTCAATGTCCTTGAACCGCTCCGGATGCACCCAGCGCGCCATCGCTTCAATTGCCAGGATGTTGAACGGCGAGTTGTAGAAGTCATGCCACAAGCCATGGGCCTGGCCGGCCTTGATGGGGCGCAAGGGGGCGAATTCCGGGCGCGCCGTGATCTTCGCCAAACTGTCCCGGGCCGTTTCTTCGGACACCCCGGCACCCAGCAGCACCCCAGGGGCGCGGTTGCCGGTGGCGATGTAGACGTCGGGGTCGGCTTGCAGCACGTACTCGACGCTGACATCGCCCAGCGCACCGGGCACCACGTCGGCGCCGATATTATGGCCACCCACCGCCTGGACCACACTGCCCAAACCGCTTTTGCCAGTGGTATGGCCGGGCGCTTGCCACACCCCGGCCAGCAGTTCCAGAAACACCTTGGGCCGCTCGCTGTCCTTGATGCCGGCCACGCCCGCTTTCACCCGCTCCAGGTGACGGTCGTACAGGTCAAGGTACTGCTGCGCCTGCGGTTCACGCCCCAGCAGCGTGCCCAGCGCCTGCATGCTCACGTGGGTGTTGCGCATGGGGTGCACGCGAAAGTCGATGAACAATACTGGCACGCCGGCCTTGGCCAGCAAGTCGGCCACCGGGCTGTGCTGGGTCGGGCCTTCGCCGGCGATGCTGAAAATGGCCAGGTCCGGCTTGAGCGACAGGATCTGCTCGGCGCTCACGCTCTGCTCGGAGGCCTGCCCGATCAAGGGCAGCTTGGCGATCTGCGGGTACTGCTGGGCGTAGACCTCGTAGGTGTGCGGGTCCAGCAAGCGCATGTCGTTCTGCCAGCCCACCACGCGCTGGAACGGGTTGTCCCGGTCGAGCAGCGCCAGGGCGAAGAACAAACGCCCCTCGCCCAGCACGATCCTCTGCGGGGCGTGGTCAAGCTCGACGGTACGCCCCAGCACATCGGTGACTTGCAGGGCGTGGGCGGTATGGGTAAAGCCGAGGCAGGACGCCAACAGCAACAAGGCAGGCAGCAGGCGCTGCCGCAAACGGGGGAACAGGCACATCGGGGCGTCCTCTTGAAGAGAGAATCAGTCGCAACGGAGCCGGGCATTCTAGCCAGCCACCTGTGCGCCCGATGTGCGCGAATGTATTGGCCTGCTCGCCAGCCATTACATCCCGTTACCCCAAGGCGTTACCAGGTCAGGCAGATCTTGCCGAAATGGCGGTTGCTTTCCTGATAGCGAAACGCCTCGACGATCTGTTCGAGTTCGAAGTGCTTGTCCACCACCGGGCGCAGGCCGTTGGCCTCGATGGCCCGGACCATGGCTTGCTGCTGAGCACGGCTGCCCACCAGGACACCCTGCAAGCGGATCTGCCGCACCAGTGCCTGCACCAGCGGCAGTTGCCCCGCTACACCGGTCAGAATACCGATCAGCGAGACATGGCCCCCGATGCGCGCGGCAATCATCGACTGCTCCAAAGTGGCAGGCCCGCCCACTTCGATCACATGGTCCACCCCACGGTTGTCGGTCAGTTCACGCACCTTTTCGCCCCAGGCCGGCGTGCGCGTGTAGTTGATCACGTGGTCGGCGCCCAAGGCTTTGAGCCGCTCGAGCTTGGCATCGCTGGAAGAAGTGGCGATCACCGACGCGCCAGCCAGCTTGGCGAACTGCAGGGCGAAGATCGAAACCCCGCCGGTGCCCTGCACCAGCACCGTGTCACCGGGCTTGAGGTGATCGTCGCTCATCAGCGCGCGCCAGGCCGTCAGCCCGGCAGTGGTCAAGGTCGCCGCCTCGGCGTGGCTGAAGCCCTTGGGCGCGAGGGTGAACGCCGTGGCCAGCGCGGTCACATGGCCACGGGCATAACCGTCCAGGCCATCGCCCGGCACCCGGGCAAAGCCCTCGACATTGGCCTGCCCATCCAGCCAGTCAGGGAAAAAGGTGCTGACCACGCTGTCACCGACCTTGAAGTCGCTGACACCGCTGCCCACGGCTACGACCTCGCCAGCACCGTCGGCCATCGGGATGCGGCGTTCGGCTGGGCCCCACATGCCACTGACTACGGCAAAGTCATGGTAATTGAGGGAGCTTGCATGCAGGCGCACGGTGATTTCACCCTTGCCTGGGGCAGTGGCTTCACAGGTGCCGACCTCGACCTTGTCGTAGCCGCCGCCGGGTTGAATGTAAATCGCCTTGCTGCTCATGGTCGGGTGCTCCATCTGTAAAAAGAAAAGTGGCCGGCGAGCGTCGGTTCAGCCCAGCATACGCTTCAAGGCATGGCAGTCGGGCGCATGTCGGTCGGCAAGGCCTGGCCAGGCGTCGTGCGGCTGGTTCACAAGCACCGTGCCTGCACCGGCGGCTCGCCCGCAGTCCAGGTCGAAGCGGTGGTCGCCCACCATCACCATCGCCTGCGGCGCGACGCCCCAGGCACCGGCGATCTTGAGCAGCCCATCGGGGCTGGGCTTGGGCTGCGCTTCATCACGCCCAAGGATGTGCGCCACCGGAAAACAGTCGGCAAGGCCAATGGCCTCGAGCGTGATGTGCGCCAGCTCGCGGGCATTGCGGGTAAGGATGCCCAGCTGGCAACCACGGCTGGCCAGCTCACGGACCAACTCCACCGCCCCTTGGGCGGCTCTGGAGGCAAACGCCAGATGACGCTCGTGCTCCAGCAGCCAGGCATGCTTGGCGGCGGCTTCGTCGGCGGGCAAGGCCGCCAGGTGCGCCAGGATGTCGTCCTTGGGCGGGATGCCCAGCTTCACACGGATAGCGGCAAAATCATGCGCGGCCACGGTCAGGGTGCCGTCCATGTCGAACACCCAATGGCGCACCTGGCCGAGGTTCATGCCCAGTCCTTGCGATGACGAATCAGGCCTTCCTGGCTGGACGAGGCAACCAGCTGGCCGGCCTGGTTGAAGATACTGCCCCGGCAGAAGCCACGGGCATTGCCTGCCCAAGGGCTGTCGGTGGCATACAGCAGCCATTGATCGGCGCGCAGATTGCCGTGGAACCATAAGGAGTGGTCCAGGCTTGCGATCTGCATGTCGCGCTGCCAGACCGACTTGCCATGGGGCAGCATCGAGGTGGTCAACAGCCCGAAATCAGAGGCGTAGGCCAGGATGTACTTGTGCAGCGCAGGGACGGCCGGCAGGTTGCCATCGGCGCGGAACCAAGCGTATTTCACCGGGTCGCCGGGCTTGGGGTTGAACGGGTCACGTTCGGTCACCGGGCGAATCTCGATGGGCTTGGCGCACAGCACCTTGTCGCGGATGCGCTCAGGCAGCTGATCGGCCATGGCGCTGGCCAGTTCCACTTCAGTGGGCAGGTTTTCAGGGCCGACTACATCGGGCATCTGCGCCTGGTGGGTGAACCCTTCTTCGTCGTATTGGAACGACGCGCTGCAGGTGAAGATCGTCTTGCCCTTCTGAATCGCCGTGACACGGCGGGTACTGAAACTGCCACCGTCGCGCACGCGGTCCACCGAATACACCACCGGCAGGCTGGCATCGCCCGGGCGCAGGAAGTAGCCGTGCAGCGAGTGCACATGGCGGGCATCCTCTACCGTCTGGCTGGCGGCCGACAAGGACTGGCCCAGCACCTGGCCGCCATACAGCTGGCGAAAACCCAGGTCCTGGCTGCGGCCGCGGAACAGGTTTTCTTCAATGGCTTCGAGGCTCAACAGGTCGACCAGGTCGTCCAACACATGACTCATCGGGGTTCTCCGTAGACGCAAGGCGTGCTCACAAGGCGCCGTGGGCCGGCGCTCGATTCAACCGGCGCAGCCCACGCATGAGCCGCACCGTCCAATAGCGCAAATGATACAGGGTTTGACACCGTCGGCCCCCCTGGCGGTTCACTCGGCCCGCAGGGTCTGCTCCCACCGCGAGCGATCGATCCGGTACAGCACATGCGGGCGCAAGGGATGGCCGAGGGCGACACGCGGGTGGTCGAAGCTGCCTGCCAGGTCCTGCTCCATGCCGATGGCTTGCATGACCTTCTGCGAGGGCAGGTTGAGGGTACTGGTGAAGGACACCACCTGCTCGACCTGCAGCTGGGCGAACGCACAGCGCAAGCACGTCCAGGCCGCCTCACTGGCAAACCCCAGGCCCCAGTGCCGGCGTGCCAGGCGCCAGCCGATCTCGACCGCCGGGGCGAAGGGCGCGTCGAAGTTGACGTTGAGCAGGCCCGTCATGCCGATGAACGCGCCACTGTCCTTGCGCTCAAGCGCCCACAGGCCAAACCCGTACTCATGAAAATGCCCGCGGATGCGGCCGATCAAGGCAGCCGCTTCCAGACGTGTGAGCGGCGCGGGGAAATACCGCATGACCTGGGGGTCGGCGCACAGGGCAGCGAACTCGCGCAGATCCTCGTCCTGCCATTGGCGCAGGATCAGCCGTGCGCTTTCCAGTTCCAGAATGGGGGTCATGGGGTTCGCTCCGTTTTGGGGTGATGCAGTGTACAGCGTAGGCACAAGCACGGCGGCGCACCGGCGTAACCCGTAGCCGAATGCATTTTTCACAGGCGCTTCACCGGCTGGCAACACGTGGGTTAGCAAAATGCCGCCATCCCTGCCGCGCCCAGCGCGCGGTTTCCTTGTCGGAGCCACCCATGCTGTCGAGCAACACCCTGCCGCCCTACGCCTTGCATTCACCGCGCAAGCGATGGCTGCCTCGCCGCGCCGTGACCGTCGCCTTGAGCCTGAGCCTGGCCGTGGCGGCATCGACCTCCTGGTTTATGACGAGAACCTCCATCATGGACCTTGGTAGCGAGCAACAACTCAGCAAAAGCGGCCTGCTCCAGGCCTGGGCCAACGGTGCGGTGATCGTCATGATCCGCCATGCCGAGCGCTGCGACAGCGCACCAGGCCCTTGCCTGGACGACCCAGCGGGCATTACGGTGGCCGGCAGCCACGCTGCCGGGCGCGTGGGCGAAGGTCTCAAGCACCTGGGGCTGGCCGATGCCGACCTGTTGAGTAGCCCGAAGGTACGCACCCAGCAGACGGCGCATTTCATTCTGGGGCAGCCGGTCGCCACGCGGGAATGGATCGGGCAGTGCGACGGCAGCTTCCCGGCCCAGGCGCTGGCCGCCAAACGCTCCGAACACAACCTGGTGCTTGTAACCCATAGCGGCTGCGTCGATCAGTTCGCTCGTCAGCAGAACGTTGCCGGCGGCGAACGGGACAGCGGTTATGCCAGCGCCCTGTTCGTTTCCGTGGACGACAACGGCAAGGCACGCATTCTGGGGCGCTTGAACGAGCCTGCATGGCAGCGCGTGCTGGCCAGTGCCGCACGTTGAAAATGCCCACTGCATGGGCCGCCACCGACTTGCAGTTGGCGCCAGCAAAGTTTTCCACAGCCGTAGGCCACTCATGGCAAGATCGAGGCTGTTCCCTGCTGTGGATAACCCATGTCGCTGCCGCTGATCTACCACGAAGACTACAGCCCTGAGTTTCCGCCGGACCATCGTTTTCCGATGGACAAGTTTCGTCTGCTGCACGATCACCTGATCGATAGCGGGTTGACCACTGACCAGGCGTTGCTGCGGCCCGATATCTGCCCCAATGACATTCTCGCGCTGGCCCACGATCGCCATTACATAGAGCGCTACATGCACGGCGAGCTGTCGCGCGAGGACCAGCGCCGCCTGGGCCTGCCGTGGAGCGAAGCGCTGGCGCGGCGCACCGTGCGCGCGGTCGGGGGGTCGCTGTTGACGGCCGAGATGGCCCTGCAACACGGGGTGGCCTGCCACCTGGCCGGGGGCACTCATCATGCCCACTACGACCACCCGGCCGGCTTCTGCATCTTCAATGACCTGGCCGTGATCAGCCGGTACCTGCTTGAAGCCGGTCGCGTGCATCGGGTGCTGATTTTCGATTGCGATGTCCATCAAGGGGACGGGACTGCGCGCATGCTTGAGGACACACCCGACGCCATTACCGTCTCCCTGCATTGCGAGCAGAACTTCCCCGCCCGCAAGGCACAAAGCGATTGGGACATTCCCCTGCCTCGTGGCATGGGAGACGACGCTTACCTGCAAGTGGTGGATGAAGCGCTCAATTACCTGCTGCCGCTCTATCAGCCTGATCTGGTGCTGTACGACGCCGGAGTCGATGTTCACAAGGACGATGCCCTGGGTTATCTGCAAATTACCGATGCAGGGCTGGCCGCACGTGACGAGCGCGTGCTCGGCCAGTGCCTGGGGCGCGATATTCCGGTCATGGGTGTGATCGGAGGCGGCTACAGCAAGGACCGCAAAGCACTGGCCAAGCGCCACGGTGTGCTTCATCACACGGCAGCCAAAGTCTTGCGTTGTGCACAATGACTGTGGAACCGCTTGTGGATAACCTGAGCGAAACAGGCTGTAGCCCTTTGATAACGCTGCTTGCGCGTTATTGAGCATTTTTTGATCAGTGCTTGTGGGAGGCGTGCTGCGTTAGAATGCGCGTCTTTTCCACAGCCTGCAGCCGATCATGTCCGAAGTAAGTCACCCCGCCCTTCCTGTCGCCGCTGTCATCGGGGGCGGCCCTGCCGGCCTGATGGCGGCTGAAGCCCTGGCACAGGCCGGGCTTGCGGTGGAAGTGTTCGACGCCATGCCTTCAGTAGGTCGCAAGTTTCTGCTGGCGGGCGTGGGTGGCATGAACATCACCCATTCCGAGCCCTACCCTGCCTTTGCGGCGCGGTATGCCGAGCGCCAGGGCGAAGTTGACGGGCTGCTGCGCGATTTTGATGCCAACGCCTTGCGCCAGTGGATTCACGCGCTGGGCATTGCCACGTTCATAGGCAGCTCGGGCCGCGTGTTCCCCACCGACATGAAAGCCGCCCCGCTTTTACGCGCCTGGCTCAAACGCCTGCGTGAAGCCGGCGTGGTTATCCACAACCGTCATCGCTGGCTGGGCTGGAACGAGGACGGCGCGATGCGGATTGCTTATCCACAGGGCGAGCGGCTGGTCCGGCCTGCGGTGGTAGTACTGGCGCTGGGTGGCGGCAGTTGGGCGCGATTGGGGTCTGATGGGCGCTGGCAAGCAACCCTGGCTGACCGGGCTGTGGATATCTCACCCCTACGACCGAGCAATTGCGGGTTCGAGGTGGCGGGCTGGAGCGCAGTGCTCACCGACAAGTTCGCAGGGGCGCCGGTCAAGAACATTGCGTTGAGCGTACCCGGCAGCACACCGCGCAAAGGCGAATTCATCCTGACCGCCCAGGGTGTGGAAGGCAGCCTGGTCTACGCCTGGTCGGCGCAGGTGCGCACGGCCATCGAGCAGCATGGCAGCGGTGTGCTGGTACTGGATCTGCTACCGGACAAGCCTGTGGACAAGATTGCCCAGGCGCTGGCACGGCCGAGGGGCTCGCGGTCCATGGCCAAGCACTTGCAAGGGCAATTGGGCCTGGACGGAGTCAAGGCAGCGCTGCTGCGTGAACTGACCGACCCGGCAACCTTCGCCGACCCGCCCTCCCTTGCTCGGGCGATCAAGGCCCTGCCGATCACGCTGGTGCGCACTCGCCCCCTGGACGAAGCGATCAGCAGTGCCGGCGGGGTCCGCTTCGAAAGCCTGGATGAGGAGCTGATGATAAAGCACATGCCAGGGGTGTTCTGTGCAGGCGAAATGCTGGACTGGGAAGCGCCAACAGGCGGTTACCTGCTGACTGCCTGCTTCGCCAGCGGGCTGCGCGCCGGGCGGGCAGCGGCGGCTTGGGTGGGGCGTCAGGGGAAGACGCCGGGCTGATCGCGGGAATCACAAGCCTGTCCTCGCTTGCGTAGTCGAGGTTACAGAGGCCCCGGCTGACCCGCAAACTGCATGCCTTGCTCGGTGAACAATCAACGCTTTGCAGGCTGCCCCTTACGGATTGCGTCGTTCACCCCAGGCATCTGCAGATCTCGCTTCGAATAGTCGGTCATACCTGACTCGTTGATCGTGATCATGTTGCTATCGAATACCGGATGCCCGTTTACTATTCTGGCATGGGTAGGGTTAACAACCTTCAACGTAAATCCTTGTTCGATGAAACCGAAATTTTTTAACGGATACATATCCACTTCGTTATCGGCAACGAGAAACTCACTTATGAACAATGATCGATCCTCGTTGACATAGAAAGATCCACTCGTAGAAACATGTTGATCAACACGCTCTTGCAGTAGGCCATTTGCGACCTTCGCCCGAAACTTGTCAATACGCTGGCCCTTGGGCTTTGAGGGGTCGAAAGCGAACCCCTTCAGCCGAAATTTCTCATTGTCGATCTTCTTCACAACAGGCTTTAGATTACTCGTATAACGCCCTAATCGGGCACTCCC
This sequence comes from Pseudomonas sp. SGAir0191, assembly GCF_002812565.2. Taxonomy (NCBI): domain Bacteria; kingdom Pseudomonadati; phylum Pseudomonadota; class Gammaproteobacteria; order Pseudomonadales; family Pseudomonadaceae; genus Pseudomonas; species Pseudomonas sp. SGAir0191. The sequence goes on along the minus strand of NZ_CP025035.2, from coordinate 673,752 downwards.
TTCTGGATCAATGAAATTAACCGGATCGTTTTCGCAGTAGGCGTACGCGTTCAAGCCTCCCTTCAGGAAAGGGCTCAGTGGATCTGGGGTGTAGAAACGCCTCAGCTGCGGTTGGTACATCCTTCTTTTCAGCAGATAGCCCCTAGTAACACGGTCCAGTAATTGGCCGCTGTAAGCCAGCTCAGAAAAGCGTGGGTCGCAGCGTTGATCGCCATAGGGCAAATAGGAGACCGCTCGGCCAGTGCCTGAAATCGAGCTCGCTTTATGGCACATGAGACGCACCTCGCCATGTTTGTGAATCTCATGATGTGCGAAGTGCTTCGTGAAAAAAACTGGCAGTTTTGTCAGGCCAGGCTCTGTACTACAAGTAAGGCTGCACGGTCGCGGGAGGTACTGTCTTGCCGACGTGATCATGTAGGCTGCGGTGTCCGCGCCCCTAGGCTCTGTGTGAAAAGCCTTGATACTCGGTGATGCTGCGTTGAAAAATAGCCTCGGAATGCTCATTTACAACCCGTAAACTCCGCTTCCTCGGCTGTTTTCGCCTTGCCTGACCTTCGTCTCACGACTTTCACACAGAGCCTAAGAATGCCGACTGGCGCTTCAACTGGGCTCTTTAAATTGCGTCTGGCGATGCGCGTTTCAGGAAGAGGCAGCGCCCAACGCGGTGCTCAGGCACGCACCAGCCCTATTGAGGTCAAAGGTAACTGCCCCTTGCCAACATTCTAACCGTCAGGGCTTGCGCTTGCGCGGCCCCCCATTGAAGCTAGGCACCTTGCGCACTGCCTTCACCGCAGGTGGCGCGGTACCGGTTTCGTCACTGTCCATCCACCGCCCCAGCCCACGCTTGGCACTGTTTTCCTTGGGCTTCTTCGGTTTCTTGGGCTTTTTCATCACCTGACCACTGGCATCGGTCAGCGGTACCCGGTGATCAGGAATGAAATCAGGCTCTTCATGACGCGCCAGCGTCTGGCGGGTCAGTACCTCGATGGCCGCCAGCAATTGCACCTCGTCGGCGCACACCAGCGAAATCGCCTCGCCCGTGTTGCCCGCACGGCCGGTGCGACCGATACGGTGCACGTAGTCTTCGGCCACGATCGGCAGGTCCAGGTTGACCACCAGCGGCAGGTCGTCAATATCCAGCCCGCGCGCAGCCACGTCGGTGGCCACCAGCACCTGCACTTCGCGTGCCTTGAAGCTGTCCAGCGCCCGTTGCCGGGTCGCTTGCGGGCGGTCACCATGGATGCCGTCGGCCTTGACCCCTTCGGCCAGCAGGCGCTCGACCAGTTGATCGACGCCATTGCGGGTCTTGGCGAAGACCAGCACCTGTTTCCAGCGCTGCTTGCGCAACAGGTGGCAGAACAGGTCGACCTTGCGCTTCTTGTCCACGGTCACCAGCCATTGCTTGACGCTCGCGGCCGTGGCATTGCGCGGGCTGACTTCGATGCTGAGCGGGTCGTTGAGCGCGAGCCCTGCGAGCATGCGGATCTGGTCCGAGAACGTCGCCGAGAACAACAGCGTCTGGCGTTTGCGGGGCAGCGCGGCATAGACCGATTGCAGCTCCTCGGCAAACCCCAGGTCGAGCATGCGGTCGGCTTCATCGAGCACCAGAATCTGCACCTGGTTGAACTTGATCGCGTTCTGGCGATACAGGTCCAGCAGCCGGCCCGGGGTCGCCACCAGCAGGTCCACACCGCGGCGCAGGCGCATCATCTGCGGGTTGATGCTCACCCCGCCATACACTGCATAGGTGCTCAGCGGCAGGTGCTCGGCGTATTCGCGCACGTTGGTATGCACCTGCTCGGCCAGTTCCCGGGTGGGCACCAGGACCAGGGCACGAATCGAGTTGGCCGCGACCTTCTCGCCTTCGAGCGCCAGGCGTTGCAACACGGGCAGGGCAAAACCTGCGGTCTTGCCGGTGCCGGTCTGGGCGGCGGCCATCAGGTCGCGGCCGGCCAGCACGGCGGGGATGGCCTGGGCCTGTACCGGGGTCGGGGTGGTGTAATCGCGCTGCTCAAGGGTGCGCAGCAAGGGTTCGATCAGGCCGAGTTTGGCGAAATTCATGGCAATACCATCAGGGGTTCAGCGAAGCCGGCAAGTCTACCGCATCCCCCCTGTGCACTTGCAGGTTTCCCGGTCGAGCGGCTACGCGACGGGGCGCGCCTTGCGCCACTGCGGCAGGCCGATCAGGACCACCGCGCCGATGATCACGGCCATGGCAACGCACTCCTCGGCACCGATCTGCTCGCCGGCGAACACGATGCCCAACAGCACCGCCACGGCCGGGTTGACGTAGGCATAGCTGGTGGCGGCCGCCGGGCGAACGTGCTTGAGCAGGTACATGTAGGCGCTGAACGCCAGGATCGAGCCGAAGAACACGAGGTAGGCCAGCGCGCCCCAGCCGGCAGCGGTGGGCATCTGCGTCATGCGTTCACCGGACAGCAGGCTGCCCAGCAGCAATGCCGTGCCGCCGACCAGCATCTGTGCGGCGCTGGCCATGGGGCCCGGTGGCATGGGCAGGCGCTTGCTCCACACCGACCCGAACGCCCACGAGGCGGCGGCGAAGATCAGCAGCGCCGCGCCAAGCGGGCTCGCCTGCAGGTTGGAGCCCAGGTTGAGCAGGCCGATGCCAGTCAGGCCCAGGACGATGCCCGCCCATTCGAGCGCCGAGTTGCGGTAACCGAACATCAGCCCAAACACCAGGGTGAACAAGGGTACGGTCGCCACCGCCAGCGCTGCCACGCCGGACGCCACGCCCGCGTGTTCGGCGATCGTCACGCCCCCGTTGCCACAGCTGAGCAGCAAAAAACCCACCAGCCCCGCTGCCCGCCACTGCGGCCAGGACGGCGATGGCGCCCCTCGCCAGCGCATGAAGCCGTACAACAGCCCCCCGGCAATCAGAAAGCGCACCCCGGCCATGAGCATGGGCGGCCAGCTTTCCACACCGATGCGGATGAACAGGTAGGTTGAGCCCCATACGAAATACAGGGCCACGAAGGCCCCGATAAGCAGAAGCGGGAAGCGGCGGGTGCTGGACATGGTCGAGTCGAAAATCCTTTTGCGGGTGACGCAGTCTAACGGCGTGAAGCGCAGCGGCAACCCTACAGTGGGGCGTTGGATCAGCAGCACACTTGCAACCTGGGGCGTGCGACGACAGGCGCTGCCCGCTTCAGCGATAGATTGCCAGCGCGTCGCGTACCTTGGCGGCGGGGGTTTTCTGCAGACGGCAGAACAAGTCGTGGGAAGGCTGCTGCACCCCATGGTCCTGGCGCAGTACGCCGGCCAGGTGCTGGACCAGGTTGGCGGCCATTTCCGCGTCGGCCATGGCCCGGTGGGCCGTGCCAGTGTTGGGCAGCCCGGCCCAGCGGGTCAGTGTGCCCAGCTTGTGGTTGGGGGCTGCCGGCAGCAGGCGCCGGGACAGCAACAGCGAGCAGGCGAAGGGCTGGCTGCGGCTGCGGCCGATGCGGCCCAGCTCGAAGTCCCAGAACTTCTGGTCGAAAGCGGCGTTGTGGGCCAGCAGCGGCGTTGCCCCCACGAACTCGGCCACCTCGTTCATCACCTGCTCCACCGGGGGTGCCTTGCGCACCATGGCGGTGGTGATGCCGGTCAAGCCCGACACGAAAGCAGGCACCGACACACCCGCGTTCATCAGGCTCTGATAGCGCTCGACGATTTGCCCGCGCTCGAGCATCACCACGGCCACCTCGGTGGCGCGGCAACCGGTGCCTGGGGAAATGCCGGTGGTTTCAAAGTCGATGACAGCGATACGTTCCATAAAAACCTTAGTGTTTGAGCAACAACGGGCCCTCGATGGGCACATAGCGGGTGGCGGCGCGGATCAGCGACATCGCCGTCAGCCCAGGCACGCCATAGACCACCGCTTCGGTGCCGTGACGCTGGATCACGCGGTCGAGCAGCAGGTCGAAATCCCCATCACCCGACGCCAATACCACCTGGTCCACGCGGCTGGCCGCATCGATCACATCCAGGGTGATGCCGACATCCCAATCGCCCTTGGCCGAACCATCGCTGCGCTGGATGAAGGGCTTGAGGCGCACATCGAAACCCAAGTTGCGCAGTATCTGCTGAAACTGCTGCTGCTTGCTGTCGCCCCGATCGATGGCATAGGCCACCGCCTCGACGATCTGGCCTTCGCGGCTGACCTGGTTCCACAAGGCGGTGTAGTTGAAATGGCAACCGTGGGCCTGGCGCACGGTGTAATAGAGGTTCTGCACGTCGGCGAACAGCGCGATCTTTTTCACCTTGGCACCTCGTCTGGCCGGATCGGGGGCGGGTTCAGCGCCCCGCGAAGGCCAGCAGTATGCCAGAGCCGTCAGACGTAGGAATCGTCGTCGGAGAATAATCCCCCGTCATCACCGCCGTAATCGGCGTCACTGTAACCGCCCTGGTCGCTGCCCCAGCCGCTGTTGTCGGCCACGTGCTGCTGCTCGTTCTGGTCGTTCCAGCCGCCGCTGTCACTGGCCTGCGCAGGCGCTTCCTTGATCACCTCGACCACCTCTTCGGGCTGGGAATTGTGGTTGAACAGGCTGCTGATGCCCTGGGCCAGCAAGACACCACCGGCTACACCGGCAGCCGTCTGCATGGCGCCGCCCAGGAAGCTGCTGGCGCCGCCGCGCGCGGGCGCTGCGCCAAAGCCCGGCTGCTGGGCCGGCGGCTGCGAGAAGCCAGGTGCCGCGGGTTCGCGCCAGCCGCCACCGGCGGGTGCGGACGGTGCGGCCGAACGCTGGGGCTGAGAGGCAGGTGCCGGCGCCGAGCTACGCCCGCCAGCGCCGAAAATGCTAGACAGAAAACCGCCGCCGCCTGTGTTCTGCGAGGCGCCGGTCTGCGCAGCCTCGGCCTGGGCGCGTGCCTGCTTGAGTTCCGCTTCGAGTTGTTTGTTCTGTTCGTCCAGGCGCTTGATGGCCGCTTCCTGCACCAGGATCGCCTGGGCCATGTAGTAAGGGGCCGCCGGCTGCTGGCGCACATGCGCCTCGATGCAGGCCTGGGCCTGCGCATCACGTGGCTGGCTTGGGTCTTCGGCCTGCTTGATGCGGCTGAACAGGCCATCGATCAGGGATTGTTCTTCGGTATTCATGGGGCGACCTCGTGGGTAGCGGGACTACGGACAGGCTCAAAGATGGGGCGTCGACGCGGCTGATTCAATCACCGGCGGGGTGAAACTTTTTTCAGCAAGTAACGGATCAAGCGTCGCTTTGGGCTAGAGTTAGACCCCCTGTTTCAACTGCCATGCGATGTTGACCCCATGAATCCGCTGAGCGTTTTGCGCGACTCCCTCCACTTCTTCACCCGCCACCTGGCCGGTATTGCCCAACTGTGCCTGCCGCTGGTGGTGCTCGAAGCCGTACTGACCCAGGTGCTGTATCGCCAGCTGGGCGAGCAGGCCTCCCCGGCCTACGGCATGCTGATCTATGTGCTGTGCTACCCGCTGTACAGCGCAGCACTGATTCTTTACCTCGATACCCGCAGCAATGGCCAGGCGATCGCCAAGCGCGACCTGTTTGCCCGTGCGGTGCAGCTCTGGCCGGCGCTGACGCTGCTGGTGCTGATCAGCTCGTTGCTGATCATGGCCGGCATGGCCTTGTTCGTGTTCCCTGGGGTGTGGATCATGGTCAACCTGGTGTTCGGTGAATACCTGCTGGTGCTGCGCGGCTTGCCCGTGGTGCAGGCGATGCGCGAAAGCGCCCGCATGACCACTGGCCATTTCCTGCGCATTCTGGTGTGCCTGCTGGCCGTGCTGGCGTCGATCTGGCTGATCGAAGGCCTGATCCTGATGGCCATACCCGACCCATCTCCTGGCGTGCAACTGCTCGTGGACAGCCTGGCAGGCTTCCTGCAATTGTTCGGCACGGTGGTCATGTACCGGCTGTTCATGCTGCTAGAGGTTGAGCAGCGCAGGTGAACCCAGCTACCGGCTGCTAGCGCTGGGCCTTGAGAAACAAGGCGAACAGCTCTGACTGGGACTTGATGCCCAGCTTGCGGTAGATGTGCTTGCGATGGACCCGCACGGTTTCCGAGGAGATGGCGAGTTTGCGGCCGATCTCCTTGCTGGAACAGCCGCTGAGCAGCATGCGGCCCACTTCCAGTTCGCGGGCGGTGAGCGGCGTTTCAAGGTTGCCGAAGCCCTCGGCCAGGTGGTTCTGCCACGCAGGCGCCGGGGTGACTTCGTCGACATCGTGCTCGAACCGAAAGCGCTGGCGCATGGTGGCCAGCACCCAGGGTTGCAGCAGGTGCAGCAGCGCAATCTGCTCGCCCGCAAAGCGCGAACGGCTACCCAGCGACAGGCAAAGTGTGCGCCCTGCATCCAGGGCCACGTTGTACTGCACCTCATCGGCCACCACGTTGAGGCGGAAATAACGCTGGTAATAGTCGGTGCGCTCGAAGCATTCAGGGGCCACGTCGGCCAGCTGCACCAGGCCGCTTGCCGGCGTCTCCCGGCTGGCGATGTAGAACGGGTCCAGCAGGTAAAGGCCCTTGAGGTAATCCTGAAATAACGGGTCCAGCCCACCATCACTGCCGGGAGATTCGGCATACACCAGTGGGCGGTGCTCGCTGAAAAGAAACGCGACCCAACTGTCGAACGCCACGTATTGCTCCAGCAACCGCACCAGGCGCAGCCAGAAACCGGGGTGGTCCAGCGCATCGATCACCTGGCCGACCGACCGATGCCAGGCAATGTCCTGAAGTGTGAGGTTCATGTCCGGGCTCTGTACCAAAAGGTGAGATGCAGGTCAGGGTGAATACAACCGAGCGGGCAAAGTGTACTGGAGTGCATGGGCATTGCGGTGCTGTTTTCGGCGCAGCGCTGGCCAGTATCGAAGGAATTTGTACAGGGCTAACCCCTATGGGTTACCTCAAGGGCGTAATTACCCCGCCGCCAATGGCAGCGGCATACTCGGGCAATCGCCGTCCGCCACAGCAAGTGGCAGGCACGTTATCTCAGCCGGTGCAGTGCGCTGGTTTTACGCCGCGTCGATCACCTGGCAGCCGTTTGGCTGCGCAGTCAGGAGTTGCAATGAAAGTAGAACTCGTCCAGCTGGCCGGTCGCGACGGCGACACCGCCTACAACCTGGAACGCACCCTGGAGGCGATCCACCGCGCCGCAGCGGATGTGGACCTGATCGTGTTCCCGGAAACCCAGCTGATGGGCTTTCCGACGCAGGACAACATCGCGGCCATCGCCGAGCCCCTGACCGGCCCGACGCTTGCCGCCGTCGCCCAAGCGGTGACCGACAAGGGCGTGGCAGCCGTGGTCGGCCTTGCCGAGGCGGGCGAAGACGGGCACTTCTACAACACCACCGTGCTGATCACCCCGGACGGTGTCGCGTTGAAGTACCGCAAGACCCACCTGTGGGCCTCCGACAAGGGCATCTTCACGGCGGGCGATCGCTACGCCACGGCGCTGTACAAAGGGGTGCGCGTAGGGCTGTTGATCTGCTTCGACATCGAATTCCCCGAAAGCGCCCGCGCCCTGGGCCAGCTGGGGGCCGAGCTGATCCTGGTGACCAACGGCAACATGGACCCCTATGGCCCCACGCACCGCAACGCTATCAGCGCTCGCGCCATGGAAAACCAGGCCTATGCGGTGATGGTCAATCGCGTCGGCCAGGGCGATGGCAACCTGGTGTTTGCAGGCGGCAGCGCGGTGGTCGACCCTTACGGCCAACTGTTGTGCGAGGCAGGGCGCAGCGCCTGCCGGCTGCAGTTGGACCTCGACATGGCGCTGATCGGGCAAGCGCGCCAGGACTACAGCTACCTGGCCGAGCGCCGCTTCGAGCTGCCAGGCCAGCAGGTCGAGCACCCAGGCGGCTTGCGAGAACTGATCCTGACCACCGTCTGAACCCTTGCGCCACGGCTGGCGCCCAGGGCCCAGGCCGGGCCCTGACACTGAACTCCATAAAAAACACAATCCGGAGTAACACCATGGCCCACTTGAAACGTACCCTGTCGCTGGGTGCGGTGACGCTGTTCGGCATCGCCTACATGACCCCCATCATTGTGCTGGGCACCTTCGGCATCCTTGCCGACACCACCCAGGGCGCTGTGCCCTCGGCTTACCTGGCCGCCTCCATCGCCATGCTGTTCACCGCCCTGAGCTACGGCAAGATGGCCAAGGCCTTCCCCGTCGCCGGCTCGGCCTACACCTACGTGCGCAAGTCCATCAGCCCCAAGCTGGGTTTTCTGGCCGGTTGGGCGGTGCTGCTGGACTACCTGTTCCTGCCCATGGCGATCTGGCTGATCGGCGCGGCCTACCTGCATTCGGCCTTCCCGGCGGTGCCGCACCCAGTGTGGGTGCTAGCCTTCATTGCCGTCACCACGGCCATCAACATCGTCGGCCTGCAACTGGCCAAGACCGTCAATGGCGTACTGATGCTGCTTCAGTTCCTGGTACTGGCAGCCTTCGTGGGCCTGGCCGTGCACTACGCCACCGGCGAGCTGAACCAGCCGTTTTGGTCGCTGGCACCCTTTCATCAGGACGGTTTCCAGCTGCCTTTGATCATGAGTGGCGCCGCCATCGCCTGTTATTCGTTCCTGGGCTTCGATGCGGTCAGCACCTTGACCGAAGAAACCCATGAACCGCGCAAGACCATCCCTCGCGCCATCCTGCTGATCACCCTGCTGGGCGGCTTCATCTTCATCGTGGCCAGCTACTTCGTCCAACTCGCCCACCCTGGCGCGACCTTCAGCAACCCGGACTCGGCCGCCTACGAAATCGCGAAGGCCATTGGTGGGGACATTTTCGTCAGTTTCTTCCTGATCGGCCTGATCGTAGGGCAATTCACCTCAGGGCTTTCGGCGCAAGCCAGCGCCTCGCGCCTGCTGTTCGCCATGGGCCGCGACGGCGTATTGCCCAAGCGTTGGTTCGGGCGACTGAGTGCACGGTTCGGCACACCGGTCATCAGCATCGTCCTGTGTGGCATGGTCGCGCTGCTGGCCTTGCGCATGGACGTGACGACCTCCACCTCGTTCATCAACTTCGGCGCTTTCCTGGCCTTCAGCCTGGTCAACCTGTCGGTGATCTTTCACTACTGGATCGCCCAGGGCGAACGCGGGCTCAAGGCTGCAACGGTGTACCTGGCCTTCCCCTTGATTGGGCTAGTGGCGGACCTGTGGCTGATGGCAAGCCTGGACCCCATGGCCATCTACCTTGGTTTGGCTTGGCTGGGCATGGGATGCCTGTACCTGCTGGTGATCACCCGTGGGTTGCGGCAACAGCCGCCAGAGATGCATTTCGAGGAAGCTTGAGGTGGGGCGGGCAGTGTGGCTGGCGGGGCCTATTTGATGACTAGGCTCTGTACGAAAAGAGACGTCGCAAACACCGCATGGAGCAAGCCAAGGAGACCACGGCGGCATAACTTTTCGCGAGCTTGTCAAAGCGCGTTACGATCCGGCGGTTCTCTTTCAGCCAGCTAAACATGCCTTCGATGATGTTGCGATGTCGGTCTTGCGCCGATCAAACAGCCTGGGTAAGCCAGGCTTGGGTTTGCGGTTCATCGAGCGCAGAGGGATGACGGGCTGCATCCGATATCGATCGCAGTAACGGCGTTGCGCATCGGACTTACCTGCATCAGGACCGATCATTTTGAACCAACCATCCTTCCCGCCTTGCAGCAAGCTGTTAGCTGGAGCATCAAACTCAACATAGACAGAGCCTTTGGGAGCAACCCTTTAAAGTCAGCGATGCCGTTGTTCGAAATGAAGGTTTGTCCTCCACCGCCTTGCACCACTTTATTTATATTTTGCATTCCGATACCGTACGAGCCACCAACATTCAGGTAATACCCATGCTCCTTATCCTTACCGGCAATGTCACTGAACCCAAGCGTATCCGTATCCAGCTTCAACTTACCGGTATCTGATGCAATCAGCGCACCGTCGAGTTGGGTGTGGTTCAGCGTACGGATATCCAGCCCATCCTGCGCCGTAATGCTGGTCTGCTTTTCCACCCAATTTTTGCTGCCGTTGGTCCGCCCGTAGCCGGCCGAACCGCTCCGGCGAGCAACGACCTGAATCTGATCGGCACGCAAGTGCAAACCGTGCGGGACATCCCGCCCAGCCTGCAACGTGCCGTAGTTGGTAACGTCCCGACCGGCCATAGAAACTAACCCGATCGACTTATAGGGCGAAACAGAAACCGTTTCTGCGCTTTCAATTTTATTACCTAAACTCAAGCTATGAATTATAGATTCTTAAATGTTTACTAAGAAAGAACACAAAGGGCAGTTATTATTTGATCAGGTCTATCTTCCAAAGGCACACCCCACCCAGTTACTTCTAATCCATCATATTCGCAACTACCGCAAAACCATTCCTCAGCATCGTCAAATTCTAAGTCGGCAAATTTCTTTAGTTCAGATACAAGGTCGCCCAGACCATGGCCTGAAGGTAATTCTCCTCTGTACCTTAAAGCCTGCGCAGCCTCCCCCGGAAAACTAAAATCATAGACTTTAATAGCGAAAACACTCCACTCTCTTATCATTATATATAAAGCTGGAAAGTTTTTTATAAGCTTATTAACCACTGCATCGTCGAATAAAAAAACGAGTAACTTCCATTGCCAAAAGCATCTAGACCTTGAGTAATTAGCCTCAGCTCTGGCGAGTTGTGAAACTTATAAACATTATTAGAGTCAAAAATATAATCGTTAAGCCTATCCGTTAAAACATTCGAACATACTCCAAGGGGAATTCCGGCAAGTGATGCACCAGGCAATACTGGTGCATTCCAAGATATTTTGAAGCCGGCATCTAAATTCATTCGGACACCCATTTATTAATTGAGGGATCAAATATTACATTTTGCCCCTATGGATTTATGTACCTAGTATTTTTTACCGTAGATAGGACCATCGGAATCAAATGTAGGCCTGTAATTTTCAGGATTTACAACTTTTACTTTACTACCATCCTTATAGGTGATTTTATAGTATTCACCTTTGTGCTTAGAGCTACCGCTGTCACCAGTCGACGGGCTGTACTGAATTTCTTTGATTCCTGTAGTACCGCCCTCAGCTGAATATACCTGGGCATTACCAGAGGTTTTGCTTTTTACCTTGAGTGTTAATACTTCGCCATCCATGCTGAGAGACTGCTTCAGATCCTCTATTGATTTCCCCCAAACGCTGGATGGGTTAGCACCTATATCTCGCAGAATCCCTGCTTGAGCAGCCAGATCGTCTCTCAGCCCAACATGCGCAATTGCTGAAGTAGCCGGCACTTCAACTGCACCAGTTGCTTTTGGACCTAGCGCAGCATCATGCCATACCAAACCATCCAGAGCATTTGTAGCCCCGCCCACCTTACCCAGCGCCAACAACCGCTCACCAGGAAGCAAGCTAATCCCAAAATTCGTTGCCTGCTCTGCAGTCACCGCTCCCGCAAGCTCATGCCGACCCTGCAGAGCATACGCCTGGGACAAGCCACCTTTCTCAACGAGCGAATCCCACCCATTCCCAATGGTAGTCAGTGGATACCGAGCTAAATACCCCACCCGATCTCCCCCAAACGCTGGATGGGTTAGCACCTATATCTCGCGGAATCCCTGCTTGAGCGGCCAGATCGTCTCTCAGCCCAACACGCGCAATTGCTGAAGTAGTCGGCACTTCAACTGCACCAGTTGCTTTTGCGCCAAGAAAACTTTATAAAATTAAGTATTCCCTAAATAAACTGCCCCATCCGAGAACTCCATAAGCCAAGGCTCAGTTGATGACGAACAAAATGCATTCAAGACGCGGCCGTCAGATAATTTAAAAAATGGATCAATTGGCTGAGCATCAATAAGCCAACCTACGTCAACAATGGATAAGCCTAAAAGCTCAGAAACATGGTCAAGCGCATCGCCATCCCAACAAGCGAACAGCAACTCCCCCCCCTTAGACACACGCCACGCACTCTCAGTTCGAAAGCTCCAACCCGCCGAAAAAAGCATCAAAGTATTGCCATCCCAAAATACTCTTTCAATTTTCATAGGCAACAAAAGAGCCACAGCCTGCAAGAGTGTATTCATCATTTAGTCCACCTGTTCAATATGCGTACGCTCTCTAATCCACTGCTTCCGTTCAGCCTTCGATAAACCTTGCGGGGGCTGCGGCGGCTTTCCAGTAGTCGGATCAACACGTCCGCCATTAGCGTTCTCGAAGGATGCGCGCTGGGGACTTCGACCATCCGCCTGCATCACCCGAACTCGCGAACCATCAGGCAAGATGTATTGAGTTCAGACCACGTTTCCGATGGTCGGAGAAACTACTGGTTTTTTTGGGTACCCTGCTGCTTCAAAATCAGCAATAATCTTAGACTGACCTTTAGGAAGATTCACTCCAGAGATGTGACTAATCGACCACACATTTGCTTTTGCACCAAAGAATTAGGCCATCAAGCTCCAAGAAACGCTGCCTTTTTCAAAGAACCCCCTAAAAACATCAATAACAATCTCAAAGTTCGTACAAACCGAAGCGGCATCAACAGCGTCTCCCAGAATATCAACTACTCTCCCTGAGCCCTCCCCTCCGAGATAAGATCGAACAATGTAATCTTTACCATTGTCCTCACCTAAAGTCATCGCGAACATCCCATGATCTGAAAAAACTTGCAAGCTCAACAACTCAAATCCATTAAGATTCACAGCCTCTAAAGTAACGGAACCAGACACCTTACATACTTCTCCAAGATGAAACTCAATATCACTCCAGGAGGGGTCTTTAGCTTTCCCCCCTTGGCACTTACTTCCGAATCCAACAACCCATGATAGAGAAAACGTCATTTTCTAATCCTTCTCTCTCAAAGCGCGCATTCCAGGCTGCCAGTAGAGATTCTTACCAGTTGCAGCTTCTTTAACTATAAGAGAAGTGAGCCCAGCCTTCTCTGCCATTGCAGCTATATCTCCTCGGCAATAGCCACAAACCGCTTTGCCAGAGACAGTAAGCTCCATGCTTGCCCCGTAGTCTTTCCAGCAGCTTATGCCTCACACCGATTTCCGCATGAGCATCGGCCATATTCCCATTTGGCAGGACTTTCCCAGATGCGTCAGCTTTAACGGTTACCCAGTCAGATATTAAAGTTGGCTGACTAGCATTAGCCTGTGAAACTGGGCGGGCAGTCTGGTTAACGTCAGTAAATGTTTCTCCACCAATCTTCCCCTCTGCAGTGACCACCGGAGGAACACCTTTTGGACCATTTCTAAACGCATAATTATTGTTTAGCCTCTGGCAGTGGTTTTAATGGCGCGGACACATCCTGTGCGCTCTTTAAACTACGACTGCCAGAATGTCAGACAGACGCCATATTCATCGAGAAGATCGTCAGCAATTTCAAACTGAAATACCTTCTCTGGAAAGGTATCGGATAACGCGCGCTTCCAATATCTAGTGATCTGTTCAGCAAATAAATGACAAAGACGATAATCTTCTTCCGACAGGCCCACTTTAAATACGGGTCGGCCCGGTGCATCCTCCCACTTTGAAAAGAACTGATTTATTGAAAAAATATTTCTGTATCGTTCAACGTCTCTACGCGATGTACTTTGTTCCAATATACTAGATTCGGTCTCAACCAGCCCGTTCAGATGAAATTTTTGCGGATCGTATTGCTGAGCGCTAGGCAGCCAGAAAATGTGACCACTGACCTCAATAAAATCAGGAGAGAGCAAGCCTAGAACAGAAATTGCCTGTTCTAATGAAACCAAGTGCCCTACATATGAAAAAAACTCCCCGGAGCCAATATCTGAAACAAACAGATTCAACGACTCTTTAGAAATATTACCCTGATAAACTTTCATCATTTCAACCCTAAGCTATCAAGAACCGGCTGAGGAACATTTCCCTCAAAAGCTTTTGTATCACTTCCCTTCTTCGGGAAATATGTTCCATCCGGAGCTTGGTTCCATTCGACCACCTTAATCCGAGAGCTAGACACATCATATAGCGCACGCCCTTCAGGGCCGTAGACAACAACATGCCCATTTCCAAGATTCGCATAAGAATCGGGAGTTTGCCCTTGCAACGGATACTGAACACCACCACGCGTTCCCGTGACCGTCACATTCGTTTCCCTGAGTCCCTTGGTATAATCTAAATCAATAGTATTACCGGCAGAGTCCGTAATGAACCTGGGTGTATTTGGAGCGTTAGTAGTTGCTTTTGCACCTAGCGCAGCATCATGCCATACCAAACCATCCAGAGCATTTGTAGCCCCGCCCACCCACATAGAACGTGTGACCCACATCCACCGTAAGGTTATATGTCTTGCCAACCGAGAGATACAGCTCCAGCGAGTCGACCTCCGACGAGCTATCCACTGAATTTCCATCTGCCAGCGATTGCAGGCGGTCGCCAGGTTTTAGGTCGATGACATTGTCCATCAGGTAGCGGTACTGGTCGTAGTGCTGACCAGGCCGTCGGCAAGGAAGCGCTGAGCGTTTGGTGCGTTGAGACGTGTAAGCGAAGGGTTTATAGTCCGCCCGTCGCTCACAGACGACTCAGGTTTGGCGGCCTGACAGTCGATACACGCGCAAGCTAGGCGTCTCAAGAATTTCCATACAGTCCCTAAAGCGGGCAGTAAAAATTACTATCCGCATGCTTCTGCTAGCTTATTAAAGAGCAAGCTTCTAAAAATATCTGATCTACTTAAACTGTGAGACAGCTGAATCTGGGCAAGGGTATTTTCTCCTGCCATAATTTAGCCTTAACACATGCATACCTCGTGAAAATTTCTCAACAATTGAAAAATGTAGGAAACGAACCGCTTCAACCCAATATTTTCTTGATTGTCTCGGGTAATCCTATAGATAGGAAACCCCATTCGGGGTCATCAAACTCCCCCATCCGTTTAAAAAGCAACCCACCTGCTTTGTACACTTCGTGAAAAACATTCAAATCTTCAGTCAAGCTACCGGACCACCCCAGGCTAAGAATATTTTTAATCTTAAAATTTTCAGGCACCAATATAATATATGAACAACGCTCTTTAACTATTAATTCAATCATGCTCTCAATAGATGCTTTCGAAATCTTTATAGCACCAAAAAATTTCAATTTTTCATGGGCCTCCGAAAAATATTCCTGAGGATCACTACCTCCCAAGATTTCACACCCTTGAAACTTCAGCGCCCCCCACAACTTTCGATGTCGTACTATTCTGGTATTTGGTTGCCAAGCAGAATTCCCCACAATCACCCAGACTTCGTAGCCATACATGTTTTTACGAATCAAGCTGAAAATAAATTTACAGACAGCCACGAGAGCATTATTTGGTGCGCCATTAATTAGAAAGCTAGCTGCCGACAAAACTAATTCAGCACCCACCTTAGAAGCATCAAAATTGTAAACTTCATTATATTGGAAAATATTCTGCGTGCTAGTAACTTCAATATCAGTAGTCATAATGATTTCCAGCTTCATCATTAAAGTGTGGACCCCGGTTTTGTGGGTTACCGGTGCCAAAATAATGACCTTCTGCGTCATCACGAATTCTCACCGTCTTAATTCCTCCACCTGATGCTGGAATTTCAAACTCATAAATTTTCCCCGGCTGAGGGTTACCCCTTTTGTCGACATTTGGAAGAATGCCACTAGGTTTCTGGCTTACGGGAACTCCTGATTGACGTTTGGCCTCATTAAAAGCCCCAGCCCGCCCAGCACCTGCCGGACTCATATTTTCAGGAATTTTGCCTTTTTCATCGCTAGCAGAATCCTGATACACCAACCCCGACTCAGGAAGATCCACAATCGGCCTGGAATAATCACCTGGAGCCTGATCCACGACCTCGCTACCGCCCGTCGAGCCTATAGCCTCCTGTCTCCCACCATTAGCATAGCCGTCACTGGACGGATTGCTTCCCTGTTCGTGAATGGGCTTCCCTAAATCAGAGCCTCGATCAGTTAACCAACTTTCAGGGAGGCTAGTCTTGAGCACCACTTCCATAATCCCTTTAGTGATTATGTACTGCTCTTCTAATGTCCTCCCTGCCTCTTTCGCAGCCCGCTCAATTGCCTCGGCCGCTTTTTGCTTCTGCTCTGGGGTCTGAGCTGTAAGCGCGAGGCTCACTACCACGGCGGCTCCAACAGCCAAACCTGCTACAGCAGCAAAATTGGAAACGAACTCTGGCCTATTTAATGAGCCGAGCAAAACTATCGTTTGTAGTGCTTGCTCTGGGTTTTCTCGACCGATTTCTGCAACCCTTGTTACAAGCGCATCGCCATCAGAGCCCAGATCTGTCCTTAGAGCGCCCTCAAGGAGTCTTTTTGCAGTCGCCGATCTTGTACTTTCGTCCGCACTTCTGAGCTGCTGCTTCAGGTCAGTGAATATCGTATAAGATCCGGCCCGATACAAACCTTGGCCGTCGACCACTTTTGCAGTGACTACAAGCATGTCAACGAGTTTTTCAGTCGCGTTACGGCTGTTCTCCCCATACAACTCAACGCTTTGACGCCACTGACTCAGCGTATCTTCCGGGCTAAGAACAGCTTCGGTCGATCGCTTCGTGGCATACAAATCAGTCCGATGCTCATCGTCCTTCGTGACTTCATAAGCCCTGCTCACATCCCGGTTCAAACCAGCGGTCGAGTCCTGCCCTGCGTTATCCCCACGCACCACCACATCGCCCGCACCCACCGTGCCCCGCACGATCTGCTGGCGATCCTTGTTGTAGTTCCAGCCCTCTACGCTCCAGCCGTTCTGGCCCTGATCGCCCTTGCCTACCTGACTCGGGTCTTGCGTGGTGTTCTTGCCGATACCGTACGAGCCACCGACATTCAGGTAGTAGCCATGCTCCTTATCTTTACCGGCAATGTCGCTGAACCCGAGCGTATTGGTATCCAGCTTCAACTTACCCGTGTCCGAAGCAATCAAAGCACCATCAAGCTGGGTATGGTTTTGGGTACGTATATCGAGCGCGTTTTGAGCAGTAATGCTGGTTTGCTTCTCAACCCAGTTCTTGCTGCCCGTGGTCCGGCCATAACCCATCGAGCCACTGACGCCACTTCCTGGCCCCACTACCACCGTCGCGCTGAGGTCGTATTCCTTGCCCTCGGCCTTGCCGGTATCGGGCAGCGACGTGACGGTCAGATCGCGGCCAACGCGCCCGACAACCTCATTGCCGCGCAACGTAGTGCCCGCGATGTTGCTGTCCCGACCGCTGGTAAAGGCCAGTTGGTTGCCGGCATACAAATAGGCTTCCTGCTGTTGCTGGCCCTCACGCTTCAGATTGCCTTTACCCAAGTTGACGCTGGCATAAAGACCAACACCCTCCGAGCCCACCGCCAGCCCTACTTCACCCCCGCCACTACGACGGCTACTGGAGCTGGCGCTGTCGTTCTGCGCCGCCCTGATGTTGAGGTCATTACCCGCCTGAAGATTGATATCCCGCACGGTTTGCACCTGCGTGCCAATCAAGTTCAGGTCGTTGCTGGCCTTGAGGTTGGCATCGCGTCCAGCCTGCAAACTCGTGACCGTCGAAGAGCCTTGGCTTTGATCGCTATCGGCAACTCCGCGACTGCCGCCAACACCCACCTTGAAACCACCGCTGGTGCCGCCATGAATGCCGCTCCAGCTTTTCTCCTCACTGCTCTCTTCGCCATAACTGCCCTTGGCCGCATCGAGCGTGATGTCACGGCCCTGAATGTTGATATCGCGCCCCGACTGCAACTTTCCGCCGCGGATACGCACATCATTGTTGGCAGCGATGTTCAAGTCGTTGCCGGCATCCAGCGTCGAGCCGCGATTGCTCGTTTGCGACACAACTTGGCGACTGCTTTCCTTGCTGTTGCCGAACTTCGCATCGGCCGTAGGCCCGCTCAGGAACTGCGAAATGCTGTCCATGGCCCGCAATGTGCTTGAGGCTTTACTGGTAGCGTCCTCGCCTTTGCCGGCACCATTGACGGCATCTTTGGTGCTACCGAAGTTATGGTTGATGGTCGCCGTCAGGCCGTTGCGCGAGCGCTCGCGTTCCCGCTCGGTCACCTGCGACTCGCTGGCAGCGTCGACATTGACGTCGCGACCGGCGGCCAGGTTGATGTCGTTGAAGGCTTGCAGGTCCGAACCGACCTGATTGATGTCGCGCTTGGCACCCACATTCAGATCGCCACCGGCGCTGATCTGGCTGGCGGCACTGGTCTCCTGGGTCAGACGGTCCTTGGCTTTGTTGCGCTCGGAGCCGGCGAACAGGCTGACGCCGTTGTCGTCCGAGGAAATGCCGATACCGGACTGCTTCTTGCTCTTCCAATCCTGGCTGGAGTGGGTGTTCTGCGCCGCCAGCACGTTGACGTCGCGCCCGGCTTGCAGGCCGACGTCGCCCGCCGCATCCACACGGCTGCCGACGACGTTGATGTCCCGCTCGCTGTGCAGGTAGGCATCGCGCATGGCCGTAATCTGACTGCCCACGGCCGTACGGCCCTGCGCTTCGTTGCCCGCTTCCTTGGCCGAGGAGAACGACAGGAAGCCACCGGACAGGGAAAGGCCGGTTTTCTTCTTGTATTTCTCTTGGTGGCTGGAGGCTTCGTTGTTGGCCGACAGCAGGTTGATGTCACCGTTTTCATCGACCAAGCCCGCTCTGACGTCTGCGTCGTTCGCAGCATTGAGGGTGCTGGCCCGCAGGTTCACATCGCGACCTGACGCAATCACCGCATCGTTGCCGGCAGTCAGCTCGCTACCGACTTGATCGACGTTGCGGGTCATCTGGCTCTTGCCGCTCTTCGACAGGCCGAAGGCCCCGGATTTGGTGGTCTTGCTGTAGGTGCCGTGTTGCTCTACGCCAGAATTGACCGAGACGTCGTTTGTGGCGCCCAGGATCAGGTCATTGCCTGCCGACAGCTGGCTGCCGACGATATTGACGTCGCGACCGACGTTGATGCCGACACTGCCGTCGGCAGCCTTGCGGGTGTTGATGGTCAGGTCCTGGCCGGCCTCGATTACCGAGGCGACATTGGTGGAATCGTAGGTTTCCTCCTGATGCTTTTTCTTGCGGCCAAACGAGCCACTGCTCTTCTTGAACGAGTAGGAGGCGTTTTCATCCTGAGCCGAGGCTATGTTCACATCTTGCCCGGCGTCGAGTGCCAAGTTCTGCCCGGCGTTGGCGCGGCTGGCGACGACGTTGATGTCGCGAGCGGCGTCGGAGTTCAAATCGCTGCCGGCGTTTACGTTGGAGGACAGCTGCTTGGCCTGCGTGGTGACGACGTAGCGGTGGCCGCCCTCGAAGGACTCGTGCTTTTGCGTGTTGTCGGTTTTTGCCAGCAGGCTTACGTCGTTACCTGCCTGCAACGCCACATCCCGCCCAGCCTGCAACGTGCCGTAATTGGTCACATCCCGACCCGCCGACACAGCCAGATCCTGCCGAGCACTCACCCCGCTCCCGGCATCCGTCACCGTGCGGTACCCCGCCCCATCGCGCACCTGAATCGCCGTGCGCTCGTTGGTGACGTCGCCGCGCACCGCCGCCAGGCTCACGTTCTCCCCGCGAATCTGTCCTGCCATGGCGTTGCGGATGCTGTCCTGCGCGATCAGTTGCAGGTTGTTGCCCGCCTCCACCAGGCCACCCTGGTAGATGCTGCCGCCACTGCTCACGCTCAGGTCGCGGCTGGCGCGCAGGGTACCGACGTTGACCAGATCCCCACCGCTGATCAGGCTCAGGTCGCGGCCCTGGATCAGGCTGCTGCCGCGCACGTTGCGGGCGTCCACCTGGGCCAGGTACAGGGTCGGCACCAGCACGGTCTGGCCGTCGACGACGCGGTTTTCCATCCACACGATGTCATGGGTCAACGCGCTGACCTGCGCGCTGGTCAGGGCTACGCCCAGGCTCAGGTTGAGGGCGTCCTTGCTGGCCAGGGCGTTGTCCATCAGGTAGCGGTACTGGTCGTAGTCGCTGACCAGGCCGTCGGCGAGGAAGCGTTGGCCGGTCTGGGCCAGCACGGCGTCGCGGATCAGGCGTTGTTCGTAGAGGCCGTCGCCCAGGCGCCGCCAGTTGGCGTCGGGGCCGATGTCCAGGCGCTCGAGCAGGTAGTCGGAGCCGAGGAAGCGCGACAGGTCGGTGAAGTTGGGGTTGGTTTCGATCAGGTAGTGGCCGTTCGGGTCGGGGTTGCGCACGAACAGGCCGTAGTCGCCTTGGGGCAGCTGGAAAGTGGGGCCGGCGGTGGGGTCGACCGCCGCGAACGGAATGCCGCTGTAGTCCACCGGGACGATGGTGGTCTGGCCGTTGGCGTCGGTCACGCGCTGCACGCTGGGCAGTGCGGCTACGGTGGCGGCGCTGGCGTCGACGGCCTGTTTGTTGAGGGTGATGTCGATGCCGCCGACCGGCACGCCGGTCTGGTCGTCGCCCAGCTTGCCGGTGAGGATTTCCAGGGCGTTGTGTTCGCTCACCGAGCCGTTCTGCACGCTGCGGGCGACGTTCAGGTTGACCGTGCCGCCGGCTTGCAGGGTGGCGGCGTAGAGCGGTTTGGTGCTGTCGGTCCAGGTGGTGACGTTGCTCTCTTCGCTGAAGCGCGCATCGGCTGAACGGGCCTTGAGCAGCTCGAAGCGCGCCAGGTCGAAATTGCCGGCAGCCACGGCGGCGTTGAAGGCCGGGACGTCGATGTATTCCATCTGGTCCCAGTAACCGGTGTCGATGCGCCCGGGCGTGCCGATGACGATCTTCTGCTGGCCGGTGCGCTCGGTAGCGCCGAGGTTGAGCAGGTCGTTGGCGGTGATGCTGAGGTTGCCGTTGGCCGCCAGCAGGCTGTAGCGGTTCTGCACGTCGCTGGCTTGGATGGTCAGGTCTTTGCCGGCCACCAGGCGCGCGCCGGGGCTGTCTTGGGTGGCGCGTTCCAGCAGGGTTTGTTCGATGGTGATGGTGCCGCGCTTGAACGAGTCGTGGCCGCCGCAGTGCTGGCCGCACACCCAGCTCAGGCTGCCGCTGACGATCGACTCGCCCAGCTCGAAGCTGGCCTTGGCGTTTTCCACGCTGGCGGCGTTCAAGGTGATGGCACCTTCGCTTTCGACGGTGCCGGACAGGTTGCTGAAGCGCTGCGCGGCGTTGCCGTCGCGGTTGGCGACGCTCAGGTCGCCACGGCTGTACACGTCGCCATAGAGGTTGCTGAGCACCTGGGTGCGCAGCGCCATGGGGCCGCCGCTGAACAGCAGGGTGTCGGGGTCGTTGCTGATGCGCTCGGCGTTGAGCGTGACTGCGCCTTGGGCGCCGAGGGTGCCGCGGTTGAGGATCTGCGTGGCGTCGATGGCCAGGGCCTGGCGGGCGGTGAGGTAGCCGAGGTTGTCGAGGTTGCCGGTCAGGCTCAGGCGCGCGTCCGTGCCGGCGCCGATGCGGCCGCCGTTTTGCGTGACGTTGCCGGCGTTGATGGCCACCAGGCCTTGGGCCGACAGGCGCCCGCGGTTGTTCAGGTCGCCGCTGAGGTTGAGGGTCAGGTCGCCGTCGCTGAGCAGCTCGCCGCCGTTGTCGAGGCGGGCGAGGTTCAAGGTCAGGTTGCTGGCGCTGGCCAGGCGGTCGCCGGTTTGCAGGGCCAGCGCGTCGCTGGTGTAGGTCAGAGCGCGGTTGAGCTGCACGCTGCCCAGGCCGTCGACCTGGCCGAACTGCCAGTCGCCGGCGCCCAGGGCGGTGATGCGCCCGCCGACACCACTGACGCGGTCGAAGACCAGGCTCAGCAGGCCGTCGCCTGCGTGTTCGATGCGGCCGCCGCGGTTGTCCAGCAGGGCGGCCTTGAGGCTGAAATCGGTGTTGCCGGCAGCAATGCGGCCGTTCTGGTTGAGCAGGCTGCCGGTCAGTTCCAGGCGGCTTAGGTCGCTTGCGGCGGTCAGGCCTACAAGGGAATGGCCCAGGGCGGTCAGTTGGCCGTCGCGGTTGTCCAGGGCCCTGGCGCTGAGCGTGAAGCGGCTGTTGGCTTCGATCAAGCCGCCGTGGTTGTCCACCTGGCTGGCCTCGAGGTCGAGGGTCTCGCCGCTGATCTGCCCGCCTTGGGTGTTGCTCAGAATGGTGCCGATCGAACGCAATGCGGTTTTGGCGAACAAGGTGCCGCCGGCGTTGGCGAGGGTGGCAGCGTTCAGCGTCAGGCCGCCGACCAGGCTAGCGATGGAGCCGGCCTTGCCGCTCTGGCTGCCGTTGTCCAAGCGTGCGGCTGTGATCTCGACGCTGTCGCCCTGAATGATGCCGCCCAGGTTGCTCAGCGCCGCCTGGCCCAGTTGCAGGGCGGTGGTGCCCGCTGTGGCGAGCACGATGCCGGCGTCGTTGTTCAAGGTGCCGCCCGTGTAGCGCAGGCCGTCGCTGCCGGCGACCAATTCACCGCCCTGGCCGTTGTTCAGGGTGTTGGCGTGCAGGTCCAGTCGCTGGCCGCGCAGGCTGCCGCCGCTGTTATCCACAGCCGCGGCACCGTCCAGCGTCACGCCGTGCTGGCCAGCGTCGATGATGCCGGTGAGGTTGCTCAACACATCGCTGACACTGAGCTGCACGTCGCCGCCGTCGCTCACCAGCGCGCCCTTGGCGTCGTTGTACAGGCGCTGGGTGTCGAGGCTCAGGCTGCGGCCGATCACCGTGCCGCCGCTGTTGTCTAGCCAGGCGCCACGCAGCAGCAGGCTGGCGTCGCTCTGCACCCGGCCGCCGTCGTTGAGCAACTGGGCCTGGGTGGCGCTGCGGGCGAAGTCCAGGGTCAGGCCCTGGGTGCCGGCGGCCAGCAGGCCTTGGTCGCGGTTGTCCAGGCGCTTGGCGGTGATGGCGAGCTGTTCACCGACGATCTGGCCCTGGCGGTTGTCGAGTTGGGCGACGTCGAGGTCGAGGCGCTCGCCGATGATCTTCCCTTGGCGGTTGTCGATGTCAGCCTGGGGCGCAGTCACGCGTATGCCGGTGCCGAGCAGGCTGCCGTTGCGGTTGTCGAGGCCGGTTGTGGCGAGGTCGAGGTCGCCGGTGACCGCCAGCAGACGCCCGCCCTGGTTGTCGGCCTGGCCTGTGGACGCATTGAGGTGCCGCTGGGCCTGCACGGTGCCGTCGCGGTTGTCCAGGCGCATGCGCGCAATGACCTGCGCGTCGCCGCCGCTGGCCGAGAGCAGGCCGGCATGGTTGTCGAGGGTGTCGCTGCTCACGCTCAGGGCGTTGGCGTCGATCTGCCCGGCGGCGTTGTCGAGGGTGGCGACGTTGAGGGTCAGCTTGCCGTTGACGGCTTGCAGCAGGCCTTCGCGGTTATCCAGCCGCGCGAGGTCGAGGGTGACGTCCTGGCCGTTGCCGAACAGCAGCACCCCGCCCAGGTTGACGATGGCCGGCGCCGCCACGAACAGCGCCTGTTCGCCGACCACGCGGGCGGCCTTGCCCTGGTTGCTCAGGGTGGCGGTGGTCAGTTGTGTGCGCTGGGCCTGGAGAACACCCCGGTTGTCGATGCGCTGGCTGGCTTCGACGGTCAGGTTGCGGCTGGCTTGCAGGGTGCCGGTGTTGTCGAGCGAGGCGGCGCGGACGGTGACGTCGCCGATGGCGTTGCGGCTGTTGTCGTTTTCGATGCCGGCCGCGACGGTCCCAGGGTTGCTGAGCGTGCCGGCGTCGATCTCGACCCGCTCGCGCGCTGCCAGGCTCTGGCGGCTCACCAGTTTGCCGGGGGTGCGCACATTGACGCTGTTGGCGTAGGCCTTGCCGGTCATTTCTATGACAGGTGCGGTGACGTTCAGCGCGCCCTTGGCCGAGGCCTGGGCCATGTTCAGTTGGCCGTTGGCGTCGATCTGGATGTCGCCGGCACTGGCGGCCAGGTTGCCGGCAGTCTTCACGCCCACGCCCTGCTCGGTGCCCACCAGCTTGATGGTGTCGGCGTACATGCCGCCGAGCGCCGAGGAGTCGATGGCCAGTTGCGGTTTGTCAGCCGGGTCGCCCTGGCGCGGGGTGGTGGCCAGGGTGTCGGCATTGACGTCGTTGGCGCCGGCGACCACGTTGAGCCGCTTGGCGTACAGGTCGGCGTTGAGCTTGGCCGACCGGGTGATCAGGTCGAACTGGTCGATGTTGCTGGCGTCCAGGCCCTGCCCTTCGATGCTGATGCTGCCGCCATCGACTGCGAAGTGGTCGAGCTTGCCGGTCGCATCCAGCACCGGCTTGCCGGTGCTGAGGGTGACCCGCGGGGTGTTGATGAAGCCACACCCGTTGCACGTCACGCCATGGGGGTTGGCGACGATAACCCGCGCCGCCTGCCCGGCCACTTCGGTGTAGCCCTTGAGCTGGGTGGCGTTGGCGCCGTTGATTTCGTTGAGGATGGTGCTCGCCGCGCGCCCGCCCAGCTGCTGGTTGCCGAGGATGTTGCCGCCCAGTTGCGTGCCCTGGATGGCTTGGGTCGAGTTGTTGAGGATCAGCCCTTGGCTGTCGACGTTGTAGCGCTCGTACTGGTTATGCGACAGGCCTGCCGCGTTGGGCGCGGCGATGTTGACCACCGGCACGCCGTTGCCGGCCTTGCCGACCTTGGTATTTGTCGTGCCGCTCACGGCAATGCCGTCGGCCATCGCCCAGATCGGCTGCCAGAACATGACGTTGGCCAGCAGCACGGCCAGCAGGCGCTTGGGCAGGCCGAGGAAGTTCGGCCGGTCGGCGAGTACGGCGGTGGGTTGGGCAGCCAGGGTCAGTTGGCGAACGTCCATGTGTGCAACCTCGAAACTACGTCGTCGACGAGCAAAAATTAAAGATAAAAATCCATGCGGAAATAGATCGGTGCTTCGCGGTCCAGCACATCCGGGCGTTCCAGAGAATGGGCAAAGGTGACCGAGGCGGCGAGATGCTTGCCGCGGGCAAACAGCTCCAGCGAGTTGCTGCTCAGGCGGCCGTGCTCTTGGCCGTTGTAGCGGTCGTTGCGGATCACGCCCTGGTCGTAGCCCAGCGCCACGCCGTATTCCCCGAGCACTGGGCGCAACGCGTCGAAGGTCACCGGGCGCGTCCAGCGCAGTTCGTTGCGCCAGTAGCCGCCGCTGTCGCCGGTCAGGAACTGGTCCTTGTAGCCGCGTACCGACGACGACCCGCCCAGGCTCAGGCGCTGCGGGCTGAAGAGCGCGTCTTCGCTGCGCTGACCGGTAGCCAGGCTGGTGAAGGCCAGGCGTTCGCCCCACAGCTCGAACGGCTGCAGGTAGCTAAGGGTGCCGGTGTACTTGCGGTAACGCGCGTCGGCTTCGCCCGGGCCCGGGTCGTGGTTGCCCTGGGCGTCGAACAGGCCGATGCCTTGCTGCATGCCCAGGTCGAGGTTGACGAAGGCCGAGCCGATGCGTCGGCCGTGGTTGAGGCCCACCTGCGCTTCGCTGATGCGGTTGCTGCTCAGGTCCAGGCGGGTGTCGCCGAAAAAGTTGTTGGTGCGGATATGCGCTAGGCCCAGGCTGACCGAGGTCTTGCTCAGGGTGTCGCGGTGGATCACCCGCTCGGCGCTGAACTGGTGGGTCTGGCTGTCGCCGTCCTGTTCCACTTCACTGCCTTGCACGTCGATGCGCGAGCGGTAGTGGCTTTCGCTGTAGAAGTAGCTGAAGGTCCACCAGCCCCAGGGAAAGTTGTACGCCAGCAAGCCGTTGCGCGAGCTGCGCTGGTGGTCGCTGACCGCGTCATGGCCGCCGCGCACGCTGAACTGGTCGGCCAGGCCCAGCGGGTTGTCCCAGTCCAGGCCCGCGTTCCACTGCTGCTCGCCGGTGCTGCGCAGGCCATCGTTATTGCGCGACAGGTGCGCACGCCAGGGCTTGTCGGCTTCGTTGCGCACCAGCACGTTGCTGCTGCCGACGTTCTGTCCGGGGCTCAGCTCCATGCGCACGTTGTTCGAAGGCAGGCGGTTAAGCTGATCGACCATCTGCTCGATCTCGCGCAAATCGAGGGGTTGGCCTTCTTTACCGGGAAAGGTCAGTGCCAGCTCGCGCTCGGACAGGCCGCTGCCAGCGTCGCTGCGCAGCTTTTCCAGGGTGCCTTCAACCACCAGCACTTGCAGCCGGCCTGTGGATAAGTCCTGCTGCGGCAGGTAGGCGCGAGTGGTGACCCAGCCTTTGTCGAGGTAGTGGTCGGTGATGGCCTTGAGCAGCGCGTTGAGCTGCGACACACCCAGGCATTTGCCTTGGTAGGGCGCTGTCAGCGCTCGGCGGTCGGCCTCGGACAAGGCATTGGCGCCTTGCAGCTCGATACGCTGGATAGTGAAACAGCGGGTATCGTTGGGCGTCTGGGGCGCAGCAGGCGTGGCCGGTTTGCCGGGTAGATCCTGCAGTTCCTGCAGGCGCCGACGCTGCTCTTCGAGCAGGCGATCCTGGCGGTCGCGGATAAGGTCCTGCTCACCCGGGGTTGCGGCTTGCACGGAGAAACAAGCGGCGAGGCTCAGCACGGCCGCACTGGCGGCCATCCACATCCTTGTAGATAAAGGCATAGTGATTCCATTGGAAATACGGGCAATCAGTGCAGCAGGCGCCTAGGGGGCCAATACCAGCGATATGACATCATTTTTCATATCGGTGACAGAGACCGCTCTCCAAAGGCCGAGTTCCTTGAGCGCATCAAGGTGGCGACATTGAGACAGCGCTGCCGGGATCCACGCCCTTCTCGAGGTTGGCTATTTCCTGGGTTTTGCCCTGGCAGTCGCTTCGGCTACCAGCGGATCTTCAGGCCAATAATGCTTCGGGTATCGCCCCTTCAGATCCTTCTTCACCTCCACGTAAGTGCTGCGCCAGAAGTTCGCCAGATCCTGGGTGACCTGCACAGGCCTGCGAGCCGGCGACAGCAGGTGCAGCACCAGCGGCTGCCTGCCCTGGGCGATGCGTGGGGTTTCTGCCAGGCCAAACAGCTCCTGAAGCCGCACGGCCAAGATGGGCGGATGCTGCGAATAGTCGATACGGATATTCGAGCCGGACGGCACCTGGATCGCCTGGGGCGCCTGGGTGTCCAGCTCCTGTGGAAGCGGCCAGGGCAGGAGGTTTCTGATGATCGAGGACAGGTCCAACTGGCTGAAGTGGCTGAGCCTCGTGACTTTACCCAGGTAGGGCGTGAGCCACTGGTCCAGCGTGTCCAGCAGGTTGGCATCGCTCAGGTCAGGCCACTTGCTGTGTGCCTGCCCACCCTCGATATCCAGCTGGCGCAACAGACCCACCCGGGCCTGCCACTGCCGCAGTTCAGGGTTCCAGGGCAGGAGCTCGATGCCCTTGCGCCTTACCAGGTTGACCAGGGCAAGCGAACGGGTGTGCTCATCAAGACTCGGCAGCGCTTTCGTCGACAAGATCAGCTGCCCCACCTTCAACTGCCGCTCAGCCTTCAGCACCCCTTCCCTTTCGTCCCAGTCAACCTCATCGACAGACTTCACAAGGTCAGCCAGCTCGTCATCGAACAGAGCAGGCTCGAGGTCACTCGCCAGGTAGATCCGCTCCTCACGCTGCCCTTGCCGGCTACCCAGGTCGGCGACCACCAGCCACTCATGCTTGGTGAGCGCATCGGGCTCTGAGAACACCGCGGCACGACCGTTGGAAAGACGGTATTCGGATGCACTTGCACGCCTCTGCTGGCCGATTCGGTCAGGGTAGGCAAACGCCAGGAGACACCCTACCCACCGTGGGTGATCGGGCTCGCTGACAGGGCTGGAGGCCTTCCCACGCAGTAGGGATCGGTACTGCCGAGCCGACTGCTTCACCCGCTGGAGAGAACCACCACTACGACGTGAATGTTGCTCCCCTGACAGGGCACTCAGCCGGGTGTGAAGGTCAGCACCGGCCCCGCGCAGAATGTCCTTTTCGCCCAGCAGTGCCGCAATGTTGCATGCCAGGTCATCCAGGCCCATCGCATTGCCCTTGATGAGCATGTGGGCGATCCGGGGGTGGGCTGGCAGCGCGCTCATGGCCGCACCGTGTGGCGTGAGCTGCCCAGCATCGTCGAGGGCGCCCAAGCGCTTGAGCAAATCTCGGGCTTGAGTGAAGGGCGCTGCTGGCGGTTGGTCGAGCCAGGTCATCTCTTGCGGCTTCATGCCCCATCGGGCCAACTGGAGCGCCAAGGCTGCCAAGTCTGCCTGCAGGATTTCAGGGGTGCTGTAGCCGGCCATCTGTTCGTGCTGGGACTGCGACCACAGCCGATAGCAGACGCCGGGTTCCAGGCGCCCAGCCCGCCCCGCACGCTGGGTAGCGCTGGCTTTGGAAATGCGCTGTGTGTCGAGTCGGGTCATGCCGCTGCGGGGGTCGAACCTGGGCACTCGTTCAAGGCCGCTGTCCACCACCACCCTCACCCCTTCGATGGTCAGGCTGGTCTCGGCAATGTTCGTGGCCAATACGATCTTGCGCGAGCCCTTGGGTGCCGGGTCTATCGCCGCACGCTGCGCCTGCAGGTCGAGGTCACCGTACAGCGGGCACACGATCACCTCTGGACGGCTGCCGAGCTGCGCCTTGAGGTCCTCTGCCACCCGCCGAATCTCTGCCTGCCCCGGCAGGAAAACCAGAAGGCTGCCAGGTTGTTCATCGATGGCAGCCAGGCACGTGTCCGTGATGCGCGCATCAATTCGCTCGCCCGGCTGATAGGGGCTGCCCCATACCGTCGAGACGGGATACATCCGCCCTTCACTGGTGACTACAGGTGCATCGTTCAGCACCTTCGAGAGCCGAGCACCCTCCAGTGTTGCAGACATCAGCAGCAGCTTGAGCGGGGGTTCATCGCGCAGCAGCTCACGGGCGCTCAAGCACAGCGCCAGCGCCAGGTCAGAATCGAGGTTGCGCAGGTGGTACTCATCGAAGATGACCACCCCCACACCCTCCAGCGCCGGGTCATCCTGAAGCCGGCGAGCCAGGATGCCTTCGGTGACCACTTCGATCTGCGTACGCGGCCCTACCTTGCTTTCAAGGCGAATGCGGTAGCCGACCGTCTCACCCACCTGCTCACCCAGCTCACTGGCCAAACGCTCCGCCGCCGCCCGCGCAGCCAGTCGGCGAGGTTCGAGCATCAGGATCTTTTGCCCGGCCAGCCAGGGTTCATGCAACAACGCCAGGGGCACCCGAGTGGTCTTGCCAGCACCTGGGGGCGCTTCGAGGATCACTTCATTGCGACTGGCCAGGGCCTGTCGCAGATCTGGCAGTACAAGGTCTATAGGTAATGAAATCATGGTGGCCCTCGAACAAGCAGGCGAGTATAACGGCGAACCGACGTTGTCCTATCATGGTCTTAACTGCGGGCTCAGGCGCCTTGCCTGGCCTGCCGAACGCCACGCCCGGAGATTTACATGCGCATTGCTTCCCGCCTGATCGGTGCTGCCCTCGTGGGCACCTTGCTGACGCAACTGACGGCTTGCGGCTCTATCTTCTATCCAGACCGTCGCGGCCAGATCGACGGCAAGGTCGACCCGGCGATCGCCGTGCTGGACGCTGTTGGCCTGTTGTTCTACGTCATCCCAGGGCTGATCGCCTTCGGCATCGACTTCGCCACCGGCGCCATCTATTACCCGCCAGGACAGACCGCGCAGGTGGACCCTGCCAAGCTCAAGGACGCCGTCAATGCCGATGGCACCGTGGACAACCTCAAGCTGCAGGCCATCCTGGAAAGCGAACTGGGGCAGCGCCTGCCGCTGGACGACCCCCGCCTGATCCAGCACCGCGGCAGTGCTGAACAGCTGGCCAGCCTGGGGCTGGTGCCTGCCGCCTAATGCCAAGGACAACCGCCTGACATGACCACCTCGGCCGAACACAAACGGTTGCTCCGCCTGGCCACGCGCGCCTCCCTGGCGGTGGCCAGCATCCTGGTGGTCAGCAAGGCGCTAGCCTGGTGGTTGAGCGGCTCGGTGAGCCTGCTGGCCGGGTTGACCGATTCGGCCCTGGACGCCGTGGCGTCCTTCCTCAACCTGCTGGCCGTGCACTACGCCCTGCGCCCGGCCGATGACGACCACCGCTTCGGGCACGGCAAGGCAGAAGCCCTGGCTGGCATCGCCCAGGCGCTGTTCATCGGCGGCAGTGCCGTGCTGATCGCCTTGCAGGCGTTGGAGCGTCTGCGCAACCCGCAGCCGTTGGGCGATACCGCCATCGGCATCGGGGTGATGCTGTTGTCGTTGGTGCTGACCGTCGCGCTGCTGGCCCTGCAACGCAAGGTCATCCGCGCCACAGGCTCCACGGCGGTACGCGCCGATTCCCTGCACTACCGCTCCGACCTGTTGCTCAACGGCAGCATCTTGCTGGCATTGCTGCTGGCGCGCTTCGGCTGGCCGCAACTCGATGCGCTGTTCGGGTTGGGCATCGCGTTGTACATCCTGTGGAGCGCCCTGCAGATCGCACGCGAAAGCACGGCGATTCTCATGGACAAGGAGCTGCCCGTGGATGTCAGTGAAGACATGGCCAACCGCGTGCTGGCTATCGATGGCGTGCTGGGCGTGCACGACCTGCGCACCCGGGTATCGGGCAACCAGTGGTTCGTGCAGTTGCACATCGAGCTGCCTGGGCAACTGCCGCTGCATCACGCCCATGGCCTGTGCGTGCAGGCCTCGGAGGTGATCCGCCAGCAGTACCCCAAGGCCGATGTAATGGTGCACGCCGACCCGGTGTAGCCCTTCAGTTGATGCTGTAGCCCCGCCCGGACAAGCACGCGCCAAGCGCCCGTTGGTAGGTGCTTGCAACCGCAGGCGCCGGCGCATAGGCAGCCATGGCAGGATCGAACCCCGACTGGCTGACCGCCCAGCGGTGGCACTGGTAGCGATCCTGGTCCTGCTGTTCCTGCCCTTGCCCATAACGCGGATAAGCCACCACGTCATACCCCGGCGCCGCTGCTGGCGCAGGTTCTGGGGGATTGACCACCACGTACTCGCGACTGTTTTCCAGGTACCGATAGTAGGTGTCGGCGACCAGGTACATCATCGCACCGTCCACGCGAAACTTGTGTGCATAGGGCGGCAGGTAGCTGACTCGCGCACCTGGAGGCGGCACCACGACCTGGTAACCCCGTTCCCAGGGTCGGTACCAGTATCCACCCGAGTAGAAATAGTCCTGCCCTTGGTAGGGCACCTTCCAGAAGCGGTCAGGGAACCGGTCCACGGTCTGGCCGGGCCGGTAGTGCGGGCCGGGGCCCCAGCCTTCACCGTGGCCACCCGGGCGGCCCTGCCACCGCGGGCCATCACCGGGGCGGCGGGGAATATCCTGGTAGAACCCTGGCCGTGGGGGCTGCGTCTGACCGACTTCGTCACGTGAATTGAGCGCACGCCCAGGCGCGGGCCCTGCCTCGATACCTGGCCCTGTGGCGGCGGGGGGCAACGCACCTGGGCCGTCGTTGGGCCCGGCTGCCAGGGCTGCCACGCTGATGCCCATGCCCAGCAAACCAACACCTGCCCACTGCCAGATGTGCGACTTCATGGTAGTCCTCTCGACGGGATAACGGCTGACTGCGCCAGTCTACCGCGCCCCACCGCGCCGCCCATTAAATTTCAGCCATGAAAAAAGGGAGGCCATGTGGGCCTCCCTTCAGCAATTGTCGTCCGTGCTCGGCGCTTGTGGCCCCGGCTCACCTCACACCATCTTCTGGAAGGTGCGTAGCCCGGGGGCCTGGCCCATCCTGTTGGATGGCTTGGCCGCGAGCGCCCGTCTGGGGCGCATCGCCGTGGACTGATGTCCGGGCAGTGATTCTGGTGATAAAGATACCGGGCGCGCACCGGCACAGGATTGCGAAGATTGCTCATATAAATAGCACTTGCGCAATTTTTAACCCTGGATTGATAATTCGCCGCAATCCGAACAGAAAAGGCATGATTCATGAGCAAGCTGGACCGATACGACCTGAGCATTCTGGCTGAATTGCAGCGTGACGCGCGCATCTCCAACCAGGAGCTGGCCGAACGCATCGGCCTTTCACCCTCACCCTGCTCGCGCCGCGTCAAGCAACTCGAAGACGACGGCTACATTTCCCGCCAGGTGGCCTTGCTCGATCGCAAGAAGCTGGGTTTGAGCCTGACCGCCTACGTGCTCATCGGCATGGACCGGCACACCCCCGAGCGCTTCGAAACCTTCGAGACCACCATTCGCAATCTGCCCCAGGTGCTGGAATGCAGTCTGGTGACCGGGATGGACGCTGACTATCAGCTCAAGGTCGTCGTGCCCGACATGGACCATTACCAGAAGCTGCTGCTCGGTAGCCTCACGCGCATCGAGGGCGTCACCAGCGTGCGTTCAAGCTTCGTGCTCAACCAGGTATTGGCCAGCACCGAGCTTCCATTGACCCACCTTCGCTGATCGGTTGCCACCTCACGCGTATACTTGCCCCCTCAACCCGCCTGGAGCACTGCAATGGATCCTGCCGTATTCGAAGAGTGGATGATGATCATCCTGGTGACCGCCTTGATCGGCTTCATGGGCTTCATCGTCTGGGACCTGGCGAAAAAGTCCCAGGCGGGGCGGTTCGGCACCCTGATCCTGTTCTTCGTGCTCGGCCTGGGTGTGCTGGCGTTCATCATCAAGAGCGTGGTGGTGGGGTTCATCGAGGGGGTGTAGCCGGCGCGGTCGTCACGTCCGCGCCGGCCATGACGCCTAGCGCCGCAGGGTCGGCGCCACCTCGCGCCAGCAGCCCTGCTCCAGCCCATCGAGTGCCCAATCGCCAATGCGCACGCGCACCAGGCGCAAGGTGGGCAGGCCCACAGCGGCGGTCATGCGTCGTACCTGGCGATTGCGGCCCTCGCGAATCACCAATTCAAGCCAACGGGTCGGGACGCTTTTGCGAAAGCGTACCGGCGGGTTGCGCGGCCACAGCGCGGGCTCTTCCAGGCTGCGGGCCTCGGCGGGCAGCGTTGCCCCGTCATTGAGCTGCACGCCTTCGCGTAGTTGGCGCAGCTGCTCCTCGGTGGGCTCGCCCTCGACCTGTACCCAGTAGGTCTTGGGTAGTTTGTGTTTGGGGTCGGCAATACGCGCCTGCAGGGCGCCGTCATTGGTCAACAGCAGCAGGCCTTCACTGTCCCGATCCAGCCGGCCGGCGGGGTAGACGCCCGGGATGTCGATGAAATCCTTGAGCGTGGCCCGCCCCTCGCCGTCGCTGAACTGCGTCAGCACGTCGAAGGGTTTGTTGAACAGGATCAACCGCGGCTCGGCGGGTGGCGCCTTGGGCTGGCGATGAGCACCAGGCGCAGGCCGCCCTTGGGGGCGGCGCGGCTTGGAACGGGGTGGCAGTGACATGGATCCTCAGCGGAACGGCGGCTCGTCGAAGCTGCGCAGTTTACGCGAGTGCAGCGAATTGAGCTCGGTGCGCAACAGATCCAGCGCCGCGATACCGATCTTCAGGTGCTGGCTGACCGCGCGGTTGTAGAACGCGTTGGCCGAGCCCGGCAGCTTGATCTCACTGTGCAGCGGTTTGTCGGACACGCACAGCAAGGTGCCGTACGGCACCCGCAGTCGATAGCCCTGGGCTGCGATGGTGCCGCTCTCCATGTCCACGGCAACGGCGCGGGACAAGTTGATCAAGGGCCGTTCCTGAGCCCAGCGCAGCTCCCAGTTGCGGTCGTCGTAGGTCAGCACGGTACCGGTGCGCAGGCGCTTCTTGAGCTGCTCGCCCCGCTCGCCGGTCACCTGGGCGGCGGCTTCCTGCAGGGCCAGTTGCACCTCCGCCAACGCCGGGATTGGAATGTTCGGCGGCACCACGCGGTCGAGGATGCCGTCACGGCGCATGTAGGCGTGGGCCAGCACGTAGTCGCCAATGGTCTGCGACTGGCGCAGCCCGCCGCAGTGCCCGATCATCAGCCAGCAATGCGGGCGCAGCACTGCAAGGTGATCGGTGATGTTCTTGGCGTTGGACGGGCCGACGCCGATGTTGACCAGCGTGATGCCGTCGCCGTCCCCTGCAATCAGGTGGTAGGCCGGCATCTGGTAGCGGTGCCAGACCACACCGGCGACCAGCGCCTGGGCCTCGCCGTGGTCCATGCTCTTTTCGATCACGACGTTGCCCGGCAGCACCATGCGCACGAAACGCGGATCATCGCGCAACTGCTCAAGGCCATGGCTGATGAACTGGTCCACGTAACGGTGATAGTTGGTCAGCAGGATCCAGGGCTGCACGTGGCGCCAGTCGCTGCCGGTGTAGTGCACCAGGCGCCGCAGCGAGAAGTCCACGCGCGCGGCATCGAACAGGGCCAGGGGCAAGGTATCGGTGCTGTCCCAGTCGTAGAGCCCATCGGCGATGTTGTCGGTGGCCGAGGACAGGTCGGTGCTGGGGAACACCCGCGCCAGCTGCGCGGCGGTGATGCCGCTGCCGGCCAGCTCGTCGCCCTGGTCCACCACGTACGGATACGGGATGGGCTGCTCGCTGACCCCCACTTCCACCGTGACGGTGTAGTCGTGCATCAGCGGGCGCAACTGCTCCAGCAGGTAGCCGCGAAAAGCAGCCGGCTGGGTGATGGTGACGCTGTAGGTGCCAGCCACCTGGACCTTGGCATAGGCCCGCGTGGTGGCAGCGACCTCGCCATTGCTGTGGTAGGTCAGGCGCAGCGCCGGGTAGCGGAACAGGTCACGCTCCTGGGCGTCGGGCTCGGTGCGGTCCTTGAGGTAACGCTTGAGGGCCTGGCTCAGGGCACCGGTGGCCTGCTCATGCAAGGCCGCCAGACGATCGACGGCCTGTTCGGGAGTATCAACGACTTCAAACGCGTGGCTCACACTGTGCTTCCTGTCTGGACATGCATGCGAACCATCTTGCCTGCCTTCTTGGGTAAATTCATCCCCTCGATGATGCAGAGGGCGCAGCTGGGGCGTACAGGGCCGGCCTGGTCAGCTGGCCATGGCCCGCGCCATCACGGCCTGTACGTCAACACCGCGTGGCAGCGTGCCATAGGCGCGCCCCGTCCCTGTGAGGCGACTGGCAATGAACGCATCGCTGACCGCAGAATGACCAGCCTCCAGCAGCAACTTGGCCTGCAACGCCAAGGCGATGGCCTCGGTCAGTTGTCGCGCCCGGTACTGGATATCGCCGGTATCGAGAAACGCATCCTTCAGGTTGACGATGCAGGTGGCCAGGCGCTTGTCGCCGTGCCCGTCCCCCAGTTCGGCGAACAACGCCTCCAGCACACCCGGCTCCTTGGACAAGGCGCGCAGCACATCCAGGCACTGCACATTGCCCGAACCCTCCCAGGTCGAGTTGACGGGCGCCTCGCGGTAAAGCCGCGGCAGGATGCTGTCCTCCACATACCCTGCCCCGCCCAGGCACTCGGCCGCTTCGTTGATCATGGCCGGGGCACGCTTGCAGATCCAGTACTTGCCCACCGCCGTGACCAAGCGCGCGAAATGCGCCTGCTGGGGGTCGTCGAGCTGTTCGAGGGCGTGGCCCATGCGCAGGCTCAGGGCCAATGCCGCTTCGCTTTCCAGCGCCAGATCGGCGAGCACGTTCTGCATCAGCGGCTGCTCGGACAACAGGCGGCCCGCCACCTGCCGATGCGCACAGTGGTGCAGGGCCTGGGTCAGCGCCTGGCGCATCAGGGCACTGGAGCCGACCATGCAGTCAAAACGGGTCATGGCCACCATTTCGATGATGGTCGGCACGCCCCGGCCCTCCTCACCGATCATCCAGGCCAGCGCACCGCGAAACTCCACTTCGCTGGAAGCGTTGGAGACATTGCCCAACTTGTCCTTCAGGCGCTGGATGTAGAACTGGTTGCGGCTGTCGTCCGGGCGGTGGCGGGGCAGCAGGAAGCAGCTCAGGCCGCGCTCGGTCTGGGCCAGGACCAGGAAGGCATCGCACATGGGCGCCGAGCAGAACCACTTGTGACCCACCAGCTCGTAGGCCTGGCCGGGCCCCGGCGCGCCCACGGGGTAAGCACGGGTGGTATTGGCGCGCACGTCCGTGCCGCCCTGCTTCTCTGTCATGGCCATGCCCAACGTGACGCCGGCCTTGTGCCGGTCGCCGACGTTGCGCGGGTCATATTCACGCGACAGCGCCTTGGGCAGCCAGTAGTGGGCGATCTCCGGTTGCAGGCGCAGGGCCGGCACCGCAGCGAAGGTCATGGTCAATGGGCAGCCCGTCCCGGCCTCGGCCTGGCTGTGCAGGTAGGTCATCGCCGCGCGGGCCACATGGGCGCCCGGGCGCGGCTCGGCCCAGGGCAGCGACGGCAGCCCATGCTCGACGGCGGTACGCATTAATTGGTGATAAGCGGGGTGAAATTCGACCAGATCGATGCGATGACCATAGCGGTCATGGCTGCTGAACACCGGCTTGTGCGCATTGGCCAGAAAGCCTGCCTGCATCAACGGCCCACCGGCCAGCGCGCCGTACGCATCGATCCGCGACTGCGCCCAGTCGGCGCCAAAGCGCCTGGACCACTCCTGTAGCGGCAGGTCCAGGCGGTACAGGTTGGCCCCGTCCAGCGGTGGCGGCTGGTTGGTGACCTCATGGGTTTCAGCGAACTGGTGCAGGTTCATGGAAGCGCTCCTGAATCCGGGCAGGCGTGAGATACCCAGTGAAGCACTGTCTGGTCGGTGTACAAAGGGGCATTCCTGACTAAAGGCAGGGGTGCGTGATGAGCGGCGCTTTAGAGACCTGCATGATCGGGGTCGCCAGCGGCGTGTTCGTGCGGCGCCCGAATAGGTGAGGTCGTCAGGAACTTGTAATCCAGTTCCCAATAGTCCGTGGGAGTCTTCCTAGAAGCTGAATCAAGCGCACATAAGTGGATACCGCCTGCTAGGTTGCGGGTTCTTTCATGAACAGCAGGCAAGCCATGAGTATGCGCATCAGCATCCTGGGTCGGTACCAAGGCCTGGACAGCGATGAAACCACCACCGGCGCCATTTGCATTGCCGGGCAATCCAGAGGTCGCGTCCATGGCCGTAACTGGCTGCTGCAAGGCGACAAGACCACGCCCTGCCCCCGCTGCGGGCAACCTGGCACGCTGGTGGAGGGCGAGCCCCGTTGGAAGCAGGACGGCATACCTACGGTCCTTGACGGCGCATTGGTGGAGTGTGGGTGCCCTACAGGCAGCAACCGCGTAATTGCAGGCGGATCTGCAGTACCTGCAACGTTCAGGGCACCCGCATCTGAACCGGTCAGTGACGCACTGCGACATCCTCAAGCACGCGATAGGGCGATCAGTCCGGAGCGGTTCCGGGACGCCGCGCCTTCAGCGGCTCAGCACAGCAATGAACCTGGTTTCTACATCGTGCCGCGCAGCATGTCGTATGAAGAGGTGTTGGTAGAACTCGGTTCGCCCCACGCGCACCTGTCTCGGTCAGCATTGGAACGGCTTAATCCAACCTTCCGGAACGGATTCAAACCGGGCGAGATATTCGTCGTGGGTGAAGAATCGAGGTACCCGATGTGTACCCGGCAGGAGATGTCGGTTATGAGTGCAGCGGAGCAGGCGCGCGCTGCATTGGCCGGCCTCACCGAGGAGGAAGCCGGCTTCATGATGCAGCATCAGGCCGAGATAGCCGCGCTGTTTGGTGATACCAGTCTGGCCATGGGCGTAGCCGAGACAGTGGCGGGTAAGTCACTGGATGAGATCACCAGCCTTTTGCGCAAAATCGAAGACCTGCACAAAGCGCAATTTGCCAAGCACGGGCACCTTCGCCACCCGGAATTCTTCGCCCAGCGCCAGCAGCTGTTCAATCAGTTGAGTGTCGGTTTGAAGGCCACCCTTCTCAATAAGCGGCTTAATCTTGGGGATTACTCAACACTGCGCCGAGACTTGGGTATCTCTTCCAAAAGCCTGGTGCACCACTGGAGCAAAGCAGGCGGGCCCACGGACATACCGGGGTATTCCACTCACTTGGACAAACTGGCCAGGATGGCCAAGTATTTGAAGGCTGGAGGGGCAGTGGGTATTGCGCTCGGGGGTATTGGATCAGCGATGAATATTGCCGATGCGTGCCGGGTGGGGAATACGAAAGCGTGTAGAAGAATACGTTTTACTGAGGCTGGTAATTTTTCGGGTGGCTTGGGAGGTGGGTGGATAGGTGCAAAGCTTGGCAGTAGGGCAGCGCTCAGGGTTTGCTGGCGGACGGGTCCAGGAACGCTCATTTGTAATGTGGTGTTTGCAGGAGCAGGAGCTTGGGCAGGGAGCCAAGGAGGCATGATAGGCGGCGAAACCGTAGGCGAAGTCATCTTCGAGATGCTAATTGATGAATGATCTCGACAATACGCTGAAATTATTTTGGGTGGCCTCCCCATTTGTCCTGGGCTTCACCGCGCTCGCAATGGACCTGCACATCGCATGTTCCAAAGGATATGCAACCATGACCACAGCGCTGCAGCGCAGTCCATGCTTAGCTGTTTTTGTCGCAACATGGGGCGATAAAAGCGTGCGTGCAAGAATGCTCGTGATTTTTTTGGTAGCGGGCGCCATAACCTCTCCAAAATACAGCATCCGTAAAGGCGCGCTTGATCCCCGAGACTATGATCAATTTCCATCTCGTTTGAAAATACAGATCATCACAGCGTCCTGGCTTAATACCATAGCCGGCTTCTGGCTTTTTGTAATTTGTTTGATCTACGGATAACAACGTTACCGACCCATACTTGCTGCATGCCGCTAATCTTGGTGACGGGAGAACAAAGCATACGCGCACGATTATTGGTGATCTCAATGGTGGGTGGGCTCATAGCATCTCCAACCTACCACATTCGCAAAGGTGCGCTTGATCCACTCGATTATCAGAATTTTCCAGCCTCCCTTAAAAAGAAGATCAACACCGCATCCTGGCTGAACACAGTAGCGTTCACTTGGCTAACAGTCGGTTACTTTTTCCTACTGCCAAGGTGAAGCTGTTACTCATTACAAGCACCATGGATCCACGCTGATGATTGGGTATTCGACGCACCTGGGCGAGCTGGCAAGTAGCCAGGTACTCGAAGCTCGCACGGCGGACGGGAATACAAAGCCATGTTGAAGAACACTATTTACTGAGCCTGACGA
Organism: Pseudomonas sp. SGAir0191; assembly: GCF_002812565.2. Classification (NCBI taxonomy): domain Bacteria; kingdom Pseudomonadati; phylum Pseudomonadota; class Gammaproteobacteria; order Pseudomonadales; family Pseudomonadaceae; genus Pseudomonas; species Pseudomonas sp. SGAir0191. The sequence continues at coordinate 634,973 of NZ_CP025035.2, read as the reverse complement.
TTTTGGCCTGCCCAAAATGGTCGGGGGCCAAAGTAGCTAATGAAGTGATACTTATTTCTTCCCGAAGAACTGCCTTGACGGCGCTGCATATGGCATCTCGACCCCTGCAACAGCGCCTCTGACGGGAAGTCTTCGTGCATGCAATTAAGCGAAAACTTTCGAGGCCTTGAGAATGATCAAGAATTTTGACATTACGTTTCAATTACTTTTTCTTGCCACTCCCTTTGCCCTCGGACTGACCGGCCTCGTCATGGATCTGCGTATCGCAGGCTCCAAAGAATACAAAATCATGATTGGGGCCCTGCAGCGCAGTGCGTGCCTACCCTTTATTGTCACCCTTTGTGGTGAAAAGACTTTGCGTGCGAGAATGTTTGTGACATTCATGGTCGCCGGGGTCATAAAGTATCCAAAATCAAGTATTCGACAAGGCATGCTTGACGCACAAGACTATGAGCAATTTCCACCATCCATGAGAAAGCGGATTGTGGCCGCCTCATGGCTGAACACAGTCGCCTTCGGCTGGTTAATCATAGGTTCTTACTTTCTTTGATACCCCGAATCGCACGCCCACGTTATCGCACTGCCCATTTAGCTAACAGCAAATCGTCCTAACCTACAGATGCTTACCGCCAACGCCGCCCCTCACTCCCCTGCACAGCCACCTGCCCCTGCGAAATCGCCAACTCCACACTCATCTCGAACCGACTGCCCACCCCAGGCGCCGATTGATGTGACAGCCGTGCCCCCAGCAATTCGCTCATCTGCCGGCAGATGGCAAGGCCAATGCCCAACCCGCCGTAGCGCCGGGTCATGGACCCATCCACTTGGAAAAACCGCTGGTAAAGAATCGACTGGTCAAGGTCTTCGAAACCGATACCCGTGTCGCTCACGGTAAACGTCAAGGCCAGTTGATTAGGCCCCCTGTGCTGTCCGCGAACCTGGATCATCACACCACCCTGGTGGGTGAATTTCAGGCCATTGTCCACCAGACATCCCAGACAGCGGGCCAGCTTCGGCCCATCGCCCACCAGTCGGTCGGGCAGGTCCGCCGGCATGTCCACACTCAAATACAGGCCCTTGCCCAGTGCCTGGCCGGCATAGCCGGCGCGCACGCCTTGCAGCAGTGCCCGCAGGTCGAAGGGTGCTGGCTGCGCACGCAGCCGCCCTGCCTGGAGTTCGGACAAGGTCAGGATGGCGTCGACCATGTTCATCATGCCCTGGGCCGAACCCACCGCTGTCTGATGAAAGCGGGCCATTTCCGCGTCCATCGGCAGGGTATGCATCAACTCCAGGGAACCGATCACGCCATTCATTGGGGTGCGCAGTTCATGGGTGGCGCAGGCCAGAAACTCGTCTTTGAGCCGGTTGCTGTTGGCCAGTTGCTGGTTGAGTAGCTCCAGTTGCTGCCCCGTTTCACGCAGGGTACGGGCCTGCTCATCGCGCAGCGTCTTGATGCGGTCGGCCAGGGCCAGCGATAGCAACGCCACTTCCAGCGCAGCACCCAATTGACTGGCATACATGGTCAGGAACATGTTCGGCAGGTAGCCCAGCACCATCAGCGTGTTGACCAGCCCCCCGAGCAGGAACGCGGTCCAGGCGATGATGAACCAGCGCGCCACGCGCAGCCCGCGCCGCCAGGCGTTGAGCCCTGCGCAGAAAACGCCCAGGCTGAACACGAGCGCCAAGGCGGTGGCAAGGCGCATGGCCACGCCATAGGGCACGCTCACGGCCAGCACCATCACCACGGCACCGCCCAGCATCAGCGCCTGCAGCAACCGGTCGAAGCCGCGGCTTTGATGGCGAAGTTGCAGAAAATGCCGGGCGAACTGGGAGCCAAACAGCGCAGCTGCGCCGACGAACAACGGTGTGCAGGCATTGGCCCACCATGGGCTGTCGGGCCACAGGTAAGCGATGCCGGCGCCATTGACCGAGACCTGGTAAAGGCCGAAGGAGGCGATGTAGAGGATGTAGTACAGGTAGCTGACGTCCCGCACGCTCAGGTACAGGAACAGGTTGTACACCAGCATCACCAACAGCACCCCGTAGATCATCCCCAGCACATACAGGCGCGTGGCCTGGGCTTCCAGGTAGGCCTGGGGGGACCACAGGGCCAGCGGCGCCTGCACCGAGCCCTGGCTATGCAGCCGCAGGAAGACGGTGGTGACCTGCCCAGGCGGCAATTGTAGGTTGAACAGGTAATTGTCCTGCCGAACCTCCCGACTTGAGTAAGGCAGTGCGTCACCGGTGCGCTGGGCCAGGTGAAAGCGCCCGTCCGGGCCCATCAGGTAAAGCTCGAGGTGGTCGAGGGGTGGGTAGGCCAGTTCCAGCAACCAGTGCCGGGGCATGCCCGGCTCCGCGTCAGGGTGCAGCTCGAGCTTGAGCCAGAACACCGACTTGGAAAACCCGGCATTGAGCACGTCTTCAGGGTGGGAAAGAAAATGCTGTGCGAAGTCGGGCGCACTGACCTCCGTGATGCTGGCGCTGCCGTCCGGGTCTTCGTAGACCTGCATGACCTTGCCCAGAGGCAGGTGACGGGTGGCCGCGGTGATGTCCACCGCCTCGGCGAATGCAGGCAGCAAACCCATGAGCATAATCAGCAAATAGCGCATACAGCCCCAGCATGGCCTGTCCGGTCGCGTCGCGGTTGCCCCCTTTCCGTTTGAGACGACGAAATCCTGCAGTACCTGTTCATCGATTTATCTGCGCACTCTAGCACAGCGTCAAGGTGCGTCGAGCGGCGGCAAAAAAACCACAGGACCGCTCTGGCACGGGCATAAGCGGCATTGAAGGGCGCGCATCGCACACCAAAAAGTCCACCGACCTGCACGGGCAAGGTCCGCACAAACAGGTTTGGTGGTAAGCTCGCCGACCATGAATACCTACGCCTCCCGCCCCGTTGTCCTCTGTCTCTCCGGCCACGACCCCAGTGGCGGCGCCGGCTTGCAGGCAGATATCGAAGCCCTGCTTGCACAAGGTTGTCATGCCGCGCCCGCGGTGACCGCCCTGACCGTGCAGGATACCGTCAATGTCTCCGACTTCCGCGTGCTCGACCGTGAGTGGGTGCTGGCCCAGGCCAATGCCGTGCTCACCGACTCCACGGTGGCTGCGGTCAAGCTGGGCATGCTCGGCTCGATCGACATGGTCGATACCGTGGCCGAGCTGCTGGCTGCGCACCCGCACCTGCCGTTGGTGTGCGATCCGGTGCTGCGCGCAGGCGGCGGCGGGCGCCTGGGTAAGGATGAAGTAGGCTACGCCCTGCGTGAACGCCTGTTGCCGCTGGCGACCATCACCACGCCGAACCTGCCCGAAGCCCGCATTCTCGCCGAGTTGCCCGAAGGCAGCGCCGACGAGTGCGCTGCCAGGCTGCTGGAGTTCTGCCCGCACGTACTGATCACCGGCGGACACGGCGACGAGGTCGAAATCCACAACCGTCTGTACAGCCGCGACGGTCACCGCAGCACCTCGACCTGCCAACGCCTGCCGGGCAGCTATCACGGTTCGGGCTGCACCCTGGCCAGCGCCCTGGCGGGTCGACTGGCCCTGGGCGAGCACCTGGAAAGCGCCGTGCGCACCGCCCTGGACTACACCTGGCGCACCCTACGCGATGCGGAGCAGTTGGGACGGGGCCAGTTCGTACCTCGGCGCCTGCCCCTGGATTTCTGCTCCTGACTCGAGGTGCTCGATGACCCTACGCGGCCTGTATGCCATCACCGACAGCCAACTGCTGGCCGGCCGATTCCTGTCTCATGTGGAGGCAGCGCTCGAAGGGGGTGTATGCCTTCTGCAGTACCGGGACAAAAGCGATGACGCCGCGCGGCGCTTGCGTGAAGCGCAGGCACTCCAGCAATTGTGCGAGCGCTATGGCACTCAGCTGCTCATCAACGACGATGCCGAACTGGCCAGGCACCTGGGCGTGGGCGTACACCTGGGGCAAACCGACGGGCCGCTGAACCCTGCACGCGCCCTGCTGGGCAGCGCAGCGATCATCGGCTCGACCTGCCATGCCAGCCTCGACCTGGCCGCCCAGGCAGCCCGCGAAGGCGCCAGCTACGTCGCCTTCGGCCGCTTTTTCACCTCCAGCACCAAACCCGGCGCTCCGGCTGCCGACGTCCGTCTTCTGGCGCAGGCTCGCGCCCAGGTGAACCTGCCGATCGCCGCCATCGGCGGGGTCACCCTCGACAATGCCGCCGCACTGGTGCACCACGGTGCCGACCTGCTGGCGGTGATCCACGGCTTGTTCGGTGCCGACAGTGCGCAGGAAGTTACCCGCCGCGCCCGCGCCTTCAATGCCTTGTTCGCATCCTGATTCGAGAGAACTTTCCATGTCCCGTTCCGAAGCACTTTTCGCCCAAGCCCAGAAACACATCCCCGGTGGTGTGAACTCGCCCGTGCGCGCGTTCAAGAGCGTGGGCGGCACCCCATTGTTCTTCAAGCATGCCGAGGGCGCCTACGTCGTCGACGAAGATGACAAGCGCTACGTCGACTACGTGGGCTCCTGGGGCCCGATGATCCTGGGCCATGGCCACCCTGACGTGCTGGACTCGGTACGTCGCCAGCTGGAACACGGGCTGTCCTATGGCGCCCCGACCGCCATGGAAACCGAAATGGCAGACCTGGTGTGCTCGCTGGTGCCTTCCATGGAAATGGTGCGCATGGTCAGCTCGGGTACCGAAGCGACCATGAGCGCCATCCGCCTGGCCCGTGGCTACACCGGCCGTGACGCGATCATCAAGTTCGAAGGCTGCTACCACGGCCACTCCGACAGCCTGTTGGTCAAGGCCGGTTCCGGTCTGCTGACCCAAGGCGTGCCCAGCTCGGCCGGCGTGCCCGCCGACTTCGCCAAGCACACCCTGACGCTACCCTTCAACGACATCGCCGCCGTCGAGAAGACGCTGGCTGAAGTGGGCCAGACCGTAGCCTGCATTATCGTCGAGCCGGTTGCCGGCAACATGAACTGCGTACCGCCGGCGCCAGGCTTCCTCGAAGGCCTGCGCGAGCAGTGCGACAAGCATGGGGTGGTGTTGATCTTCGATGAAGTGATGACCGGTTTCCGGGTTTCGCTGGGTGGTGCGCAGGCGCACTACGGCATTACCCCCGACCTGTCCACCTTCGGCAAGATCGTCGGCGGCGGCATGCCGGTCGGCTGCTTCGGCGGCAAGCGCGAAATCATGGGCTGCATCGCCCCGCTGGGCCCGGTCTACCAGGCGGGTACGCTGTCGGGCAACCCGCTGGCCATGGCCGCCGGCCTGACCACGCTCAAGCTGATCAGCCGCCCGGGCTTCCACGCCGAGCTGACTGACTATACCAGCCGCATGCTCGACGGCCTGCAACAGCGCGCCGATGCTGCCGGCGTGCCGTTCGTGACCACTCAGGCTGGCGGCATGTTCGGCCTGTACTTCAGCGGGGCCGACGACATCGTCACCTTCGATGACGTAATGGCCAGTGACGCCGGTCGCTTCAAGCAGTTCTTCCACCTGATGCTCGACGGTGGCGTGTACCTGGCGCCGAGCGCGTTCGAGGCTGGCTTCACCTCCATCGTTCATGGCGACAAAGAGCTGCAGATCACCCTGGATGCGGCTGAAAAGGCCTTCGCAGCCCTGAAGTAACCCGGCGCCTTCCCACCTTGGTAGCCGGTAGCACCCGCTATCACGGTGGGTATACCGGCCATCGCCAGGGGCATACCCCATGGGAACGGGCGCGCGTGCAATGAGGCCATACAGGTAACGAAGGGGTCCTGCCATCAGCCTGTTTCGCCACGCCGACATAAATTCGAGTAAAACTTTGTAAGGTTGGCGCTGCTTATCCCATAATGTGCCACCAGAGACATTGGCCGCAGCTTTGCAGAGGTAAGTCGATCCCCATGAACCGCACCGGCCGCGCCCTCATCCTGGGCTGCCTGTTGCTTCTCCAGCCCCTGCTGGCCCTGGCGGAGGGCGGTAACTCGTTGCTCATCCCGACGACGGGTCGCTGCACCTTGAACGTGCAGCCGCAGGACCTGGCAAGCGCACTCAAAACCTGTGAACAGGTGGCCGATGCCGGCGATGCCCAGGCACAGTACGAGCTGGGCGAGTACTTCTATGCGCAAGCGCCGAAAAACCTCAACAAGGCACTGGACTGGTACCAGAAAGCGTCCCTGCAAGGCCATGCCGAGGCCCAGTACCGCCTTGGGTCGATGTTTTTCCGCGGCGAAGGGGTCAAGGCCAACAACGTGCAGGCCTACATCCTGTTGAAGATGGCGGCAGTCAACGGCGCTGAAGATGCCCTGGACATGGCGGACGAAGTCACCGAACAGATGCCCAGGGACGACCTGGAGCATGCGACGCAGGTGCTCGGCCAGATCTTCCGCAAGTACCTGCTCGAGCTGCAGAACGCCGAGGGACGCTCGCCGTTCTCCCCGCTGCCCTAGGCTTTGCTTGCAGAATGCCGTTGAGCCCATCAGGACTTTCGCCACTGCCATTCAAGGGTTATTCTTGAGCTCACACTCATTGCCGTCGGGCGGCTAAAAACGACCTTGAACGCACCCATCGAACCCCATCGTTTCATCCTCGAACCTTTCGAGGCCCACCGTTTCGCCAACTTGTGTGGCCAGTTCGACGAGCACCTGCGCTTGATCGAACAACGCCTTGCCATCGAGATCCGCAACCGCGGCAATCAGTTCGAACTGATCGGCGAATCCAAGACCACCCATGCTGCCGAGCAACTGCTGCGCCGTCTCTACCGCGAGACCCAGGCCACCGAGCTGTCGCCGGAAACCGTGCATCTGTACCTTCAGGAATCGGCCGTCGAGCACATCGACAACCCGGCGGTGAACGAGGTCAGCGTCTCGCTGCGCACACGCAAGGGCAATATCCGACCACGGGGCGCCAACCAGCAGCGCTACGTCAAGGAGATCCTGGCCAACGACATCAACTTCGGCATCGGCCCGGCCGGTACCGGCAAGACGTACCTGGCCGTGGCGTGTGCTGTCGACGCGCTGGAACGTGAACAGGTTCGCCGCATCCTGCTGGTGCGCCCGGCCGTTGAAGCTGGCGAGAAGCTCGGGTTCCTGCCTGGCGACCTTGCACAGAAGATCGACCCTTACCTGCGCCCGCTCTACGATGCCCTTTATGAAATGCTGGGCTTCGAGCACGTGGCCAAGCTGATTGAGCGTCAGGTCATCGAAATTGCGCCGCTTGCCTACATGCGCGGTCGCACCCTGAACAACAGCTTCATCATTCTCGACGAAAGCCAGAACACCACGCTCGAGCAGATGAAGATGTTCCTGACCCGTATCGGCTTCGGCTCCACGGCGGTGATCACCGGCGACATCACCCAGGTCGACCTGCCCCGGGGCACCAAGTCGGGCCTGGCGCATGTGATCGAGGTGCTGCGGGACGTGCCGGGTATCAGTTTCACCCACTTCCAGCCCAAGGACGTGGTACGTCATCCCTTGGTGCAGCGCATCGTCGAGGCCTATGACCGCTTCGAAGCCCGCCAGGCCACTCCCGAGGCGCCCGGCAAAAATGCTTGAACTGGACATACAACGGGCGACACAGGCTGTCGCCCCGGTCGATGCCGACTTTCGCCGCTGGTGCGAGCTGGCCTTGCAGCAACGCAAGGCCGACTCGGAGATGACCATTCGTCTTGTGGACGAAGCGGAAGCGCGCGAGCTCAATCACACGTATCGGCACAAGGACTACGCGACCAACGTGTTGTCCTTCCCGGCCGACGTGCCAGACGACTTGCTCGACATCCCCTTGCTGGGCGACCTGGTGATCTGCGTCGCGGTGGTCGAACGCGAGGCGGCCGAGCAAGGCAAGTCGCTGGCGGCGCACTGGGCGCACCTGGTCATTCACGGCTGCCTGCATCTGCTCGGTTACGACCACATCGAGGATGAGGAAGCCGAGGAGATGGAAAGCCTGGAACGAGAATTGCTGGCGCAACTGGGTCACCCGGACCCATACGCCGATGACGAAACCGAATCAACCCCACACTGATAGACCAAGGATCACGAGAACCGCCATGAGCGAAGATCGATCGAGCAACGGGCAGAAGTCCTGGCTGGGTAAACTGACCCAGGCTTTTGCCCATGAGCCGAAAAACCGCCAGGAGCTCCTGGAGCTGCTGCGTGAAGCACATCAGAACAAGCTGCTGGACAGCGAGGCGCTGACCATCGTCGAAGGTGCCATCCAGGTGGCGGACCTTCAAGTGCGTGACATCATGGTGCCGCGCTCGCAGATGAACAGCATCAAGGCCGGCCAGTCGCCGCGCGAGTTCCTGCCGGCAGTGATCGACGCGGCGCACTCGCGCTACCCGGTAATCGGCGAAAGCCATGACGATGTGCTCGGTGTCCTGCTCGCCAAGGACCTGCTGCCGCTGATTCTCAAGGAGAACGGCGACAACTTCGACATCAAGACGCTGCTGCGCCCGGCCACTTTCGTGCCCGAGTCCAAGCGCCTGAACGTGCTGCTGCGCGAGTTTCGCGCCAACCACAACCACATGGCCATCGTCATCGATGAATACGGCGGCGTGGCTGGCCTGGTGACCATCGAGGATGTGCTCGAACAGATCGTCGGCGATATCGAAGACGAACACGACGTCGAAGAGGACAGCTACATCAAGCCGCTGCCCAACGGTGACTTCCTGGTCAAGGCGCTGACGCCGATCGAGCACTTCAACGAGTCCTTCGACAGCGCGTTCTCCGACGATGAGTTCGACACCGTCGGCGGTTTGGTGATGAGTGCCTTCGGCCATCTGCCCAAGCGCAACGAAACCACCGAAATCGGCGCGTACAAGTTCCGCGTGCTCAACGCCGACAGCCGCCGGATACACCTGCTGCGCCTGACCCCGATCAACCGTTAAGGAACGACATGCGCTGGATCACCCGCCCCGGCTGGCCCGGTAACCTGCTGGCCCTGGCGGCCGGCGCTTCTACCCTCCTGGCCCTGGCGCCATTCGATCTGTGGCCACTGGCGCTGTTGTCCATCGCCGTGCTCTACCTGGGCCTGCGCGAGCTTAGCCCGCGCCAGGCCTTGTGGCGTGGCTGGTGGTTCGGCTTCGGCCTCTACGGCGCCGGCACCTGGTGGATCTACGTCAGCATGACGAACTACGGCGGCGCCTCGCCGCTGTTGGCCATCGCGCTGCTGGTTGCGTTCTTTGCGGCCTTGGCCTGGTTCTTTGCGCTGCCCACCTGGTTGTGGGCACGCTGGTTGCGGCGCAACGAGGCGCCGCTTGCCGATGCCCTGGGCTTTGCTGCCCTGTGGGTGGCGCAAGAGGCGTTTCGCGGCTGGTTCCTCACCGGCTTCCCGTGGTTGTACGCAGGCTACAGTCAGCTGGACGGCCCGCTGGCCGGCCTGGCGCCTCTGGGCGGGGTGTGGCTGGTGTCGTTTGCGTTGGCGCTGACGGCTGCGCTGCTGTGCAACCTCAACCGTTTGCGTACCCGTCCGGGCTTTCTTGCCATCGCCTGCGTGCTGCTGCTCACTCCCTGGGCGGTAGGATTGGCACTCAAAGGGCATGCCTGGACTACTCCGGCAGGCGACCCACTCAAGGTCGCTGCCATTCAGGGCAACGTCGAACAGGACGTGAAGTGGGACCCGGCGCATATCGACGCCCAGTTGGCCCTGTACCGCGACCTGAGCTTCAGTTCAAAACCTGCGGACTTGTTGATCTGGCCGGAAACGGCGGTACCTGTGCTCAAGGACCAGGCGCAAGGGTATATCGACATCATGGGGCGCTTCGCCGCAGACCGGCATTCGGCCCTGATCACCGGCGTGCCGGTTCGCGAAGTGGTGCACCGCCAGCGTCGCTACTTCAACGGCATCACCGTCACGGGCGAAGGGGACGGCACCTACCTCAAGCAGAAGCTGGTGCCCTTTGGCGAATATGTCCCGCTGCAGGACATGCTGCGGGGGCTGATCGAGTTCTTCAACCTGCCCATGTCGGATTTCGCCCGGGGCCCTGAGGACCAACCGCTGCTCCAGGCCAAGGGTTATCAGATCGCGCCTTATATCTGCTACGAGGTGGTCTACCCCGAGTTTGCCGCCGGCCTGGCGGCACGTAGCGACTTGCTGCTGACCATCAGCAACGACACCTGGTTCGGCACTTCCATAGGCCCGCTGCAGCACTTGCAGATGGCCCAAATGCGTGCGCTTGAAGCCGGCCGCTGGATGATCCGGGCCACCAACAATGGCGTGACGGCCTTGATCGACCCGTTCGGGCGCATCACGACCCAAGTGCCTCAGTTCCAGCAGGCAGTGATGTACGGCGAGGTGGTGCCGATGCAGCAGCTGACGCCTTATCTGCAATGGCGTTCCTGGCCGCTTGCAATCGTTTGTGGGTTGCTGCTGGTCTGGGCGTTGATGGCCGGGCGTGTGGCCAGGGCAGTGTGACGGGGCTTTGCAGTTAACGTTCCAAGGGGCTGCTGCTCAGCCCTTTCAGTAGAACAACCGATACCCCACCAGCCCAGCCACCTCATTGAGCAACTGCCCGCTCTGCCACATGGCCCGGCTTTCCGGCAGCCAACCTGCGAATGGCCGCGCCGGATCACGGCCGAGGAAGCCGACTGGCGCGGGTACCACTTCGAAACCTGCCTGCTCGAAGCTCCAGCGTGAGCGCTGCATGTGCCAGGCCTGGGTCACCACCACGACGCGGCGTATCCCCAACGGCTCAAGCACACTCGCCGAGTGCTGGGCATTTTCCCAGGTGGTGCGGCTCGCCTGCTCCAACCACTTCACCTCAACGCCGAAGTCGTCATGCAGGCTGTCGGCCATCAGCTGCGCCTCGCTGGGCGGTGTGCCGTAGTGCAGCCCGCCGCTGGTCAGCACCGGTAGCCCGGACGCCTTGGCCAGGCGAGCGGCAAGGCGCAGCCGCTCCAAGGCCGTGGGCGTCGGCTGGTCGACACCCGCCCAGGCAGGGTCGCCCCGTTCACGCCCTGCGCCCAGCACGACGATGGCATCGGCCCGCTGCTTGAGGCCAGCCCATTCCTGCCCGGCTAGCGCAGGCTCCGTTTCCAGGGCTCTTGCCAGGTGCTGCACGGCCACCGGCAAGCTGGTCATCCACAGCCCGCCTAGCCCTGCCACAAAGCACACAGCGGCCAGCCGGGGGCGACGCCTGCGCAGCCACCAGGCTGCAAGCAGCAGGAGAAACAGCACGCCTGGGGGTAACAACCACTGTTTGATGAAATACCGGATGGGCATGCACACCTCCTTCGAAGGTGTGCAGACTAAAAGCATCGGCGCCGGCCAACAACATGGCCGGCGTCGATCAAGGTCGGATTACTGTGCAAACCCTTGAAAGGCGCCGCGCAAACCCCTAGCGGCGGGAGGCCTTGCGTGGGCGTGGCGTGCGCACTGTGCGCTTGATGTCCTTGAGCCAGATGATCCTGGCCGACGCAGGTTCAGCTTGCGGCCTGAGGTTTGCAGCCTCGTCGGCGCGTTTCTGGAAGGTATCCAGATAAGTTTTGATCACCTCGAACTCGGCGCGGCTCAAACCACGCAACTCCAACTCGGCTGGCGCCTCGTCCCGAAGCCGCATGGACGTTCTGGCTGTATCCAGGGCAAGCCCGAGCCTATCGATCAGGCGCTCATAGAGTTCTGGTTTTCCTGCAGGTAGCTGCGACTCTCCCATTCGTTCACCTCATTGAAGATAACGATTATCTCCCCCACCCGAGAGCTTAGCGTCGTTGCGAAAAGCAGCCCGACGCTGCGACCAGCGGCCATTCGCAACGAACGTTTCCCACGATGCGCGGCGCTGCTGTATGCTACGGCGTTCACTCCCGATGACACCGGAGTGCCGGACGCAGCGAGGTTCGCTGCCTGGAAAGGTCTCCTCTCTCTCAGCCAAAAGTAGCCATGCACGAACAATACACGCCCCGTGATATCGAAGCCGCCGCCCAGACATTCTGGGACGAGCAACAATCGTTCGCTGTTACCGAACAGCCAGGCAAGGACACGTACTACTGCCTGTCGATGTTCCCGTACCCGAGCGGCAAGCTACACATGGGCCACGTGCGCAACTACACCATCGGCGACGTGATTGCCCGCTACCAGCGCATGGTGGGCAAGAACGTCCTGCAACCTATGGGCTGGGACGCTTTCGGCATGCCTGCCGAAAACGCGGCGATGAAGAACAACGTCGCCCCGGCCAAGTGGACCTACGAAAACATCGACTACATGAAGACCCAGCTCAAGAGCCTGGGCCTTGCCATCGACTGGGCCCGCGAGGTCACCACCTGCAAGCCCGACTACTACCGTTGGGAGCAGTGGCTGTTCACCCGCCTGTTCGAGAAGGGCATCATCTATCGCAAGAACGGCACCGTTAACTGGGACCCGGCTGACCAGACCGTGCTGGCCAACGAACAGGTCATCGACGGACGCGGCTGGCGTTCCGGCGCGCTGATTGAAAAGCGCGAAATCCCGATGTACTACTTCCGCATCACCGACTATGCCGACGAACTTCTGGAAAGCCTCGACGAGCTGCCGGGCTGGCCTGAGCAGGTCAAGACCATGCAGCGCAACTGGATCGGCAAGTCCCGCGGCATGGAAGTGCAGTTCCCGTACGATCAGGCCAGCATTGGCCACACCGGTACGCTGAAAGTCTTCACCACCCGCCCGGACACGCTGATGGGCGCTACCTACGTGGCAGTCGCCGCCGAGCATCCGCTGGCCACCCAGGCGGCCCAGGGCAACCCGGCGCTGCAAGCCTTCATCGACGAATGCAAGGGCGGCAGCGTGGCCGAAGCGGACATGGCCACCCAGGAAAAGAAGGGCATGGCCACTTCCCTGCTGGTCGAGCACCCGCTCACCGGTGAGAAGCTGCCGGTATGGGTCGCCAACTACGTGCTGATGCACTACGGCGACGGTGCAGTCATGGCTGTGCCAGCCCACGACGAACGCGATTTCGAATTCGCCCGCAAGTACGACCTGCCGGTCAAGGCCGTGGTGCGTACCAGTGCCGGTGATGAGGTCGGTGCCCAGTGGCAGGCCGCCTATGGCGAGCATGGCCAGCTGATCAATTCCGGCGAATTCGACGGCCTGGATTTCGCCGGCGCCTTCGACGCCATCGAAGCGGCGCTGGTGCGCAAGGACTTGGGCAAGTCCCGCACCCAGTTCCGCCTGCGCGACTGGGGCATCAGCCGCCAGCGTTACTGGGGCTGCCCGATCCCGATCATCCACTGCCCGTCTTGCGGCGATGTGCCGGTGCCGGAAGACCAGTTGCCGGTTACCCTGCCCGAAAACGTGGTACCGGACGGCGCAGGCTCGCCGCTGGCGCGCATGCCCGAATTCTACGAATGCAGCTGCCCCAAGTGCGGCATTGCGGCCAAACGCGAAACCGACACCATGGACACCTTCGTCGAGTCCTCGTGGTACTTCGCGCGCTATGCCTCGCCCAACTACGAAGGCGGCATGGTAGATCCGAAAGCGGCCAACCACTGGCTGCCGGTCGACCAGTACATCGGCGGCATCGAACACGCCATCCTGCACCTTCTGTATGCGCGCTTCTTCCACAAGCTGATGCGTGACGAAGGCCTGGTGACCTCGAACGAGCCGTTCAAGAACCTGCTGACCCAGGGCATGGTCGTGGCCGAAACCTACTACCGCGTCGCCAGCAATGGCGGCAAGGACTGGTTCAACCCGGCCGATGTCGAAGTCGAGCGCGATGCCAAGGCCAAGATCGTCGGCGCACGCCTGAAGACCGATGGCCTGCCGGTTGAAATCGGCGGCACCGAGAAGATGTCCAAGTCCAAGAACAACGGCGTCGATCCCCAGTCGATGATCGAACAGTACGGCGCCGATACCTGCCGCCTGTTCATGATGTTCGCCTCGCCGCCCGACATGAGCCTGGAATGGTCCGACTCAGGTGTGGAGGGCGCCAGCCGCTTCCTGCGCCGCGTCTGGCGCCTGGCCCAGGCCCACGTTGCCCAGGGCTTGCCTGGCAAGCTGGAGGTGGCAACCCTGGATGACGCGCAGAAAGTGATCCGCCGCGCCATCCACGCCGCCATCAAGCAAGCCAGTACCGATGTAGGCCAGTACCACAAGTTCAACACCGCCATCGCCCAGGTGATGACCGTGATGAACGTGCTGGAAAAAGCGCCACAGGCCACCGCGCAGGACCGTGCCCTGCTGCAGGAAGGCCTCGAAGCCGTCACCCTGCTGCTGGCCCCGATCACGCCGCACATCTCGCACGAGCTGTGGAAGCAACTGGGCCATGACCAGGCCGTCATCAATGCCGCCTGGCCTGCAGTGGATGAAGCCGCGCTGGTACAGGACACCGTGACCCTGGTGGTGCAAGTCAATGGCAAGCTGCGTGGCCAGATCGAGATGCCGGCCGCAGCCAGCCGCGAAGAAGTCGAAGCCGCCGCGCGCAGCAACGAGAATGTCCTGCGCTTCATCGATGGCCTGGCCATCCGCAAGGTCATCGTGGTGCCGGGCAAACTGGTCAATATCGTCGCCAACTGATGGCAACGCCCGTTCGCAGGCTCTGCGCACGGGCGGAACAGGCTCACGAGGGAGCAACAACATGATTAAACGCAATCTGCTGGTAGTTGGCCTGGCGGTCGTGCTCAGCGCCTGCGGGTTCCAGCTGCGCGGCACGGGCACCAGCGAAATGAGCGTCAAGGAGATGGACGTCAGCGCGCGCAACGCTTACGGCCCGACCGTGATTCAACTGCGCGAAGTGCTCGAGCGCAGCGGCGTGAACGTCCACGCAGGCGCACCGTACCGCCTGGTGCTGACCAACGAACAGGAGCGCCAGCGCGCCGTTACCTACAACAGCGGCAACCGCACGGCGGAATTCGAGCTCACCACCGAGCTGGACTACAGCATCCAGGGCCTGAACAATCTGGAGCTGACCAGCGACAAGGTCGAAGTGCGCAAGGTCTATGTGCGTGACGCCTCGAACATCACCGGTTCCGAGCAGGATGCCAAGCGCGCCCGTGACGAGATGCGCCGCGACCTGGTCAACGCCATGATCGTGCGCCTGCAAAACCTCACCCCTGCCCAGCTCGATGAATTGCAGCGCAAGGCCGATGAGCGTGCCAAGGCCGAAGCGGATGCGCTGGAAGCCGCGCGTCGCCAGCAGGCCGAGACTCCGCAGCAGTCGCCGCTGGAAGTGCCGGGCAACTGAGCCCGTGCAGGGCGCCGTCTGGCGCCCTGCCCCCAATGCCATGAAACTCGCCCCCGCTCAACTCACCAAACACCTGCAAGGCTCACTCGCGCCCGTCTACGTGGTCAGCGGCGATGACCCGTTGCTGTGCCAGGAAGCGGCCGACGCCATCCGCAGCGCCGCCCGCCAGCAAGGTTTCGACGAGCGCCAGGTATTCAGTGCCGATGCCAACTTCGATTGGGGCACCCTGCTGCAAGCGGGTGCGAGCCTGTCGCTTTTCGCCCAGCGACGCCTGCTGGAACTGCGCCTGCCCTCGGGCAAGCCGGGTGACAAGGGCGCTGCCGCATTGCTGGAATACTGCGCCCGCCCTGCCGAAGACACGCTGCTGCTGATCAGCTTGCCAAAGCTCGATGCCAGCGCGCAGAAGACCAAATGGGGCAAGGCACTGGTCGAGGGTGATCATTGCCAGTTCATCCAGATATGGCCCGTGGACGCGCATCAGTTGCCCCAATGGATCAATCAGCGGCTGCAACAGGCAGGCCTGAGTGCCCAGCGTGACGCTGTAGACCTGATTGCTGCACGCGTGGAGGGCAACTTGCTCGCGGCCGCGCAGGAAATCGAAAAGCTCAAACTGCTGGCCGAGGGCAACGTCATCACCCTGGAAACGGTCCAGGCCGCGGTGGCGGACAGCGCGCGCTTTGACGTCTTCGGGCTGGTCGACGCCATTCTCAAGGGTGAAGCCGCCCATGCCTTGCGCATGCTCGAAGGCCTGCGCGGCGAAGGCGTGGAGCCCCCGGTGATCCTCTGGGCCCTGGCCCGTGAACTGCGGCAACTGGCGGGCCTGGCCCAGCAGTTCAGCCAGGGCGTTCCCCTGGACAAGGCCTTCAGCCAGGCACGCCCACCCATCTGGGACAAACGCCGCCCCTTGGTCAGCAAGGCCCTGCAGCGGTTACCCGCGCAGCGCTGGTCGCAGCTGCTGCAGGACGCCCAGCGTATCGACGCCCAGATCAAGGGCCAGGCGCAAGGTTCTCCCTGGACAGGCCTGGCGCGCCTGGTGCTACTGATGGCCGGCCAGCGCCTAGCGCTGCCTGCCCAATAGTCGACGCCCTGCCTGTAGAGCCCGTGCTTGTTGGCCGTCGCCGGCAAGCCGCCTCACGAGGCCTGGATAACACTCACGACCATATAAACAATCAATTGGCCTGCCCACGGCCAAGCCTGCACAGTGCAGCCCGCACTGTCCCAACGCAGGAACCATCTTCATGAGCAAAAAACCAAACAAGCAAGGCCATAACAAGGCCAAGTCCATCGTCGCCCAGCCCCTGTTCCGTTGTCGTCAGGAACGGCCGGAGAAAGGCAAGGGCAGCTACCGCCGCGAAGCCTTCCAATCGAGAGATTGGGAGGCTTCTTACTTTTCGGCGGCATGAAGGCATCCGTAGCGCAGGCATGATATGGTCATCACCTGACCTGCAGACCTGGACCTGTGCATGCTCTACCGTCTTTTTCCTCGTTGGGAAACCCGCCAGCTCGTTGCGGCCTCCAGCTTCATCCTGCTCGTTGCCTGTGCGGAAAAACCCACGGCAGCCGATGCATTGCCCCTCGCCCAGGCGCAGCCGGCGCCTGTCGTGAATGCACCTGGCAAGGCGCCAGACAGCAACCCAGATATCCAGCCGTCCCAAACCTTTGCCCAGTGGCAAGCAGGTTTCCGCCAACAGGCCCTGCAAGCGGGCATTGCCCCGGAAATTTTCGACAAGGCGTTTCTCGGCGTTACGCCGGACATGGACGTGATCAAGGCTGACCGAAGCCAGCCAGAGTTCACCCGGCCAGTTTGGGAATACCTGGAAGGTGCCTTGTCCCCCGTGCGCGTACGCAACGGCAAAAGGCTGCTGGAGCAGAACGCCGAGCTGCTGACCCGCCTGGAACAGCGCTACGGCGTTGATCGCCAGATCCTGGTCGCGGTATGGGGCATGGAAAGCAACTTCGGCCAGTTCCAGGGCAGCAAGTCAGTGATCCGCTCCCTGGCCACCCTGGCCTACGAAGGGCGACGCCCACAGTTTGCCCAAGACCAGCTGATTGCCGCCCTGCAGATCATCCAGCACGGTGATATTCAGCCTGATGCAATGCGCGGCTCCTGGGCCGGCGCCATGGGCCAGACCCAATTCATCCCGACCACCTACAACACCCATGCCGTGGATTTCGACGGCGATGGCCGCCGCGATATCTGGAACAGCACGCCCGATGCCTTGGCCTCTACTGCACACTACCTGCAAAGCTCAGGCTGGAAGCGTGGCCAACCCTGGGGGTTCGAGGTGCAGGTACCGGCAGGCTTCGATTATTGGCAAGCTGACGGGACCTCGCGCAAGCCGATCGCCGAATGGTTGGCCATGGGCCTGACACTGCCTGCTGGTACGCAGTTGCCAGCCGGTAGCAATGAGTTGCCAGCCGCCCTGTTGCTGCCCGCTGGCGCGCGAGGCCCGGCATTCCTGGTTCTCGACAATTTCCGCGCCATTCTCAAATACAACAACTCATCGGCTTACGCGCTGGCCGTCAGCCTCCTGAGCGATCGCTTCACCGGCTGGGGCTTCATCGCTGGCAGCTGGCCCAAGGACGACACCCCCCTGAGCCGTAGCGAGCGCATGGAGTTGCAGAACTTGCTCAATGCCAAGGGCTTTGAGGCGGGCAACGCCGATGGGATCATTGGCGCCAACACCCGCAAGGCCATCCGTAATGCCCAGCAGGGCCTGGGCTGGCCAGCCGATGGCTATCCGACGCACAAGCTCCTGGAGAGCCTACGGTAGCCACAGGCTCGCGCTTACTGGCAACAATGCGGGTCCCCCTAGGCACGGTAACCGTAACCCTGGGGTGGCCTTGGCGCCAGGCTCATGCCTGGAACAGCGCCTGCTCCAGCACCAGGCGCTGCCGCTCGCTGTCCAGCGTTACTCGAGCACCTAGCGGCAGGCAGATATTGGGGTCACAGTGCCCACTGCGCCATCCGGCCAGCACAGGGACGCCCAGTGGGCCGAACGTGTCGCGCAGCAGTGGTGCCAGCGCCGCCGCGGTAATGCCAGCAAAGTCCCCTACCAGCACACCCCTGATGCCTTCTAGCTTGCCGGCTAGCCGTAACTGCGTCAGCAGGCGATCGACTCGGTACAACGGCTCGTTCACGTCTTCGATGAACAGGATGCAGCCCTGGGTATCCAGCTCTGCCAGGGTCCCAAGGGTCGCACCCAGCATCGACAAGTTCCCACCCAGCAGCGGGCCATTGGCCAGGCCAGGGAAGACCGTGTGCAAGGGGAACTGCGCCGGGTGCGTGATCGGCTCACCGGCTGCCACCTGCCCGCTCAACTGCGCCACCAGCGACGATTCGGTCGGTGCCTGCTTGCCACCCAGCAGGTCGGCGTTGAGCATGGCCCCGTGGAAGCTGATCATCCCTGTGTGACGGTAGAGCGCCGCATGCAAGGCGGTGATATCGCTGTAGCCAATCAAAGGCTTGGGGTGGTGTTGCAACAGCTCGAAATCGAGCTTGTCCAGCAGACGCATGCTGCCGTAGCCGCCACGCATGCACAGAACCGCGTCGATGGACGGGTCCTGGAAGGCGTCGTGCAGATCCTGTAGCCGCTGCGCGTCGGCGCCTGCCAGGTAGCCCTCGGACTGAGTCGCCCCCGGATAGACCCGGCAGCGGTAGCCGCGCTCGGCGAACCACTGGGCCGCTTTGTGCACATCCAGACGCGCCGGGCCTGCCGGGGCAACCACGGCAAAGCAGGCATCGGGCTCAATGGCCTTGCGCAGTGGCAAGGCAGAAGGTTCTACGCAGTTCATCGGCAACTCCATACGGCTTGTCACAAACAGCTTACGGCTTTGCTGGCTGAAAAAAAAATGCCGACGCGGCCTTGCGGCGCATCGGCATTTCTCTTTTTACGGTCAGATCAGAGTTTGATCTTGGCTTCGTGCGCTTGCTGGTCGGCATGGTAGGACGAGCGCACCAGCGGGCCGGAAGCGACGTTCTTGAAGCCCATGCGGTAGCCTTCCTCGGCGAACCAGGCGAAGGTGTCAGGGTGCACGAACCGCTGCACGGGCAAGTGGCTGCGCGATGGCTGCAGGTATTGACCCAGGGTGAGCATGTCGATGTCGTGTTCGCGCATGCGGTGCATGACCTCGATCACTTCTTCGTCGGTCTCGCCCAACCCGAGCATCAGGCCGGACTTGGTAGGCACATGCGGGACCAGTTGCTTGAACTTCTGCAGCAGGTCCAGCGACCAGTCGTAGTCCGAACCCGGGCGAGCGGCCTTGTACAGACGGGGCACGGTTTCGAGGTTGTGGTTGAACACATCCGGCGGCTCCTGAGCCGTGATCGCCAGCGCGACGTCCATACGGCCCCGGTAATCCGGCACCAGGGTTTCAAGCTGTACGCCTGGCGACAAAGCGCGGATTTCGCGGATGCAGTCGGCGAAATGCTGGGCGCCGCCATCGCGCAAATCATCACGGTCAACCGAGGTGATGACCACGTACTTCAGGCGCAGGTCGGCAATGGCCACCGCAAGGTTCTTCGGCTCGTCCACGTCCAACGGCTTGGGACGGCCATGCCCCACGTCGCAGAACGGGCAGCGGCGCGTGCAGATGTCGCCCATGATCATGAAGGTGGCGGTGCCGCCCGAGAAGCACTCGCCCAGGTTCGGGCAGGAGGCCTCCTCGCAGACGCTGTGCAGCTTGTGCTTGCGCAGCAGTTGCTTGATGCGGTCTACCTCGGGCGAGACCGGGATACGCACACGGATCCAGTCAGGCTTCTTGGGCAGCTCGTCAGTGGGGATGATCTTGACCGGGATGCGCGCGACCTTGTCGGCGCCTCGCAGCTTGACCCCGGCTTCGACCTTCTTGGGGGCGGAGCGCGGCGTAGCGTCCTGGGTTGGGATCAGGTTCGGCACGGCTTCTTGCACAGTAGTCATATTCAGTCGATTCCGCCCGTGAGGGTCGTCTGCTCTGCGTAGTCGAGGTGCTTGACCAGCTGTTCGCGCAGCCTTGTCCTGACCTCGTCGAGTTCGATCGGGCCTGCCAGGTCACGCAGCTGGGTCATCGCCAGCCCCGCATAACCGCAGGGGTTGATTCGGCAAAAGGGCGCCAGGTCCATGTCCACGTTCAAGGCAAGGCCATGAAAGGAGCGGCCGTTGCGGATACGCAGGCCAAGCGAAGCGATCTTCGCGCCGTCCACATACACACCGGGTGCATCGGGTTTGGCAGCGGCCTGCACCGCGTAGCCATCGAGCAAAGCGATCAGGCTGCGCTCGATGCGGCTGACCAGGTCGCGTACGCCAAAGCCCAGGCGGCGTACATCCAGCAGCAGGTACGCCACCAGCTGGCCTGGGCCATGATAGGTCACCTGGCCACCACGGTCGGTCTGCACCACGGGGATATCGCCCGGCACCAGCAGGTGCTCGGCCTTGCCAGCCTGCCCTTGCGTGAAGACCGGCGGGTGTTCGACCAGCCAGACTTCATCCTGGGTATCGGCAGTGCGCTGCTCAGTGAAACGCCGCATGGCCTCGAGCACCGGCTCATAGGGCTGCAGGCCAAGTTCGCGGACACCGAGGCAGCCGGGCATCACAGCACCATTTTCACGATGCCGGTGGCACGCAGGGCGCTGTTGATGTCGTGGAGCTGGTTTTCGCTTTCGGCCACGATGTGCAGTTGCACGGTGGTGTACTTGCCTTCCTTGCTCTGGCGTTCGGCCAGCGTGGAAAGATCGACCTTGGCGTATTTGCTGAGCACTTCGATCACGGTGTCCTTGAAGCCGACACCAGTGTCACCAATGACTTTGATCGGGTAGTCGGCACAGGGAAATTCGATTTTATGAGACTTGACGTCTGGTTCGCTCATGGCGGAAACGGCCTCGCAAGCCGTGGCAACAACAACACCCCCGCGACCACGCGGGGGTGTGCAGGTCACGTGTCAGTTGAACAACCCGTAGAAGAATAGACGGATGCTATCCCACATACGGCGGAAGAAACCACCTTCCTCGACGCCATCGAGGGCGATCAGGTCGGCGCTGTGAACCACTTTGTCGTCCAATTTGACTTCAACCTTGCCGATCACGTCACCCTTGGCAATAGGTGCGGTCAGTTGCGGGTTCATGGTCATCGAAGCCTGCAGGCGCTTGAGCTGGCCCTTGGGCATGGTCATGGTCAGGTCTTCGGCAAGGCCTGCCTTGACTTCGCTGGTGGCGCCTTTCCAGACCGGCGCCTTGGTCAGCTCGGTGCCTTTCTGATAGAAGGTCTGGGTTTCGAAGAAGCGGAAACCGTAGGTCAGCAGCTTCTGGGTTTCGGCAGCACGGGACTGCTCGCTGTTGGTACCGAACACCACGGCGATCAGGCGCTGCCCGTCACGTACGGCCGACGCCACCATGCAGTAGCCAGCCTCTTCGGTGTGGCCGGTCTTCAGGCCGTCCACGGTCTTGTCACGCCACAACAGCAAGTTGCGGTTAGGCTGCTTGATGTTGTTCCAGAAGAACTCTTTCTGCGAATAGATGGCGTAGTGAGCCGGATCGACGTTGATGATCGCACGGGCCAGGATCGCCATGTCGTGAGCAGAAGAATAATGCTCCGGGTTCGGCAGGCCGGTGGGGTTCATGAAGTGACTGTTGGTCATGCCCAGGTCGGCAGCGGTCTTGTTCATCATGTCGGCGAACGCGTCTTCGCTGCCGGCGATGTGCTCGGACAGGGCGACGGACGCATCGTTGCCGGATTGGATGATGATGCCGTGCAGCAGGTCGCTGACGGTCACCTGGCTGCCCACCTTGATGAACATACGCGAGCCCCCGGTGCGCCAGGCGTTTTCGCTGACGGTCACCGGGTCGTTTTCGCCGATCTGGCCACGGCGGATGTCCAGCGTGGCGATGTAGGCGGTCATCAGCTTGGTCAGGCTGGCTGGCGGAAGACGCTCGTCACCGTTGTTCTCGACCAGCACGTTGCCGCTGGACGCGTCCATGAGTACGTAGGACTTGGCTGCCAGTTGAGGCGGCGCGGGCGTCATCTGCTCGGCCGCGAAGGCTACCGGAGTGAGCAGGAGCAATACGGGCAAGCAAAGTCGTTTGGCAAGGTTGGTGATGTTCATCCGTCTCTCGAAAATCGCTTAATGGTCTGGAGATGTTTTCTGGGCAAGCACACGGCCCAGCACCGGTCAGTCTAGTTATTGGCCTGAGGCCTGGCCCGGCAACGTGCGACAGGGTGCCGCTGCGGGCAAAACCGGCATTGTACATGGCTGGGCCTGTCAATTCATGACAAAACCGCCACATTGCACCGTGCTTGCCCTTGGGTGAACCCCACACGCAGGCTGTTCATACCGTGCGCGAGGGGTCGGTCATCCTGCCGGGACGCCTGGTCAGTCAGCTGTGACCAGCTTGGCCTGCCCCAGGTTCGCCAGGCGAATGCTGTTCTGCGCCTGCTGGACTTCACCTTGGCTGTTGATCGGCCCCAGGCGTACACGATGCAATGTCTGCTGGTTACGCACGACCGAGCTGATGAACACCGGTGCGCTGACCATGCTGCTGAGCTTGGCGCGCAGCAGCTCGGCCGCATCCGGGTTGGCGAAAGCGCCGACTTGCAGGAAGCTGCCGCCAGTGCCAGCAGGCACGTTGTTGCCGCCCACCTGCACCGGCACCACCGGTGCTGCATGCTGCTGTGGCGGCGGCGTCCACTGCTCTACCCGACCGGAGCTGGCCGGGATCGCCTGGGTCTGGGCCACCTGGGGCTCCTTGAGCACCATGGGTGGCGTCTGGCCACGTTGCGCCCACCACTGCTGGGGGTCGATGCCTTCGACGCGCACATGGGCAGTGCCGATCTCGGCGTAGCCCAGCTTCTTCGCCGCCGCGTACGACAAGTCGATGATGCGATCGGAATAGAACGGGCCGCGATCGTTCACCCGCAGGATGACGCTGCGACCGTTAGCCAGGTTAGTCACCTTCACATAGGCGGGCAGTGGCAGTGTCTTGTGCGCGGCACTCATGCCGTACAGGTCGTACAGCTCGCCGTTGGCGGTGTTCTGGCCATGGAACTTGGTGCCATACCACGACGCCGTGCCCTCGGCGCGGTAGTTGCGCGCATCCTGCATCGGGTAGTAGGTCTTGCCCAGGACGGTGTAGGGGTTGGCCTTGTAGTTGCCGGTGTGCAGAGTGGGCGTGGCATCGGGGATCTTGTTGACGTCCACATCCCACCACGGCGCACCGTCCTTGTGGGCACGGTTGATGTCCAGGCCGGGCTGGCTGCGCACCACGCTCGCACCGCTGGAACTCTTGGGCGCCGGGCGGCTGGAGGAGCAACTGACCAATGCCAGGCCGATGGCTGCGCAGGTGATCAGTTTGAAGGAAGTGGTAGAGAAAATTGCGCGCATTAGTTGACGCCCCGTGCTTGGACCAGCTGTTGCGCAAGCTGATGCACCGCCATGGCATACATCACGCTGCGGTTGTAGCGAGTGATCGCGTAGAAATTCTTCAGCCCCACCCAGTACTCGGGGCCGTTCTCACCCTCCAGGCGGAAGGCCGTGACGGGCAGATCATCGCGCAGCGAATCATGAACCGACCAGCCAAGGGCACGCAACTGTCCGACCGTGCTGGCCGGCTCGATACCGGTGGTCAGGCCTTGATCGGCGCGCTCGCCCTGCACGGTTGCGCGGCTGACCACTTCCTCTCCGGCCATCCAGCCATGGCGCTTGAAGTAGCTCGCCACGCTGCCGATGGCATCATCGGGGTTGGTCCAGATGTTGATGTGCCCATCACCGTCGAAGTCCACGGCATAGTTGCGAAAGCTGCTGGGCATGAACTGCGGCAGCCCCATGGCCCCGGCATAGGAGCCCTTGAGAGTCAGGGGATCGAGCTGTTCTTCACGGGCCAGCAGCAGGAACTCACGCAGTTCCTTGCGGAAGAATTCGGCGCGGGGGGGATAATCGAAGCCCAGGGTGGACAACGCGTCAAGCACCCGGAAGTTGCCCGTGTTGCGCCCGAAGAAGGTTTCAACGCCAATGATCGACACGATGTATTGTGCCGGCACCCCGTATTCCTGCTCGGCCCGCGCCAGCACGGCCTCGTGCTGACGCCAGAAATCCACGCCCCGCGCGATGCGCGCGTCGGTGAGGAACATGGGGCGATATTCCTTCCAGGGCTTGACCCGTTCGGCGGGACGCGAAATCGCATCGAGGATCGACTGCTTGCGCTGCACTTCACGGAACACGCCCATCAGTTGTTCTGGGGCAAAACCATGGTCGCGGCTCATCTGGCCAACGAATTCGGCCACCTGGGGCGAGTTGTCGTAGTCGCCAGCCTCGGCCAGCTGTACAGCGCCAAACAGGCTCACCGCACCAAACCACGGCGCACAACGGGTAGCCCAGTTACGCACTGCTTGCATGTAATTGTTCACCTTATTCAAACCTGTGCGATCCACTTTCGATGCGTGTGGATCGACATCAGAACGCCAAACGCTGACAGCAGCGTCACCAATGAAGTTCCGCCATAGCTAATGAAGGGCAACGGCACGCCGACGACGGGCAAAAGGCCACTTACCATCCCGATATTGACGAACACGTATACAAAGAACGTCATGGTCAAGCTGCCTGCCAGCAGCTTGCCGAACAATGTCTGTGCCTGCGCCGTGATCATCAGGCCCCGGCCGATCAGCAGCAGGTAGACGATCAGCAACAGGCAAATGCCCACCAGGCCGAACTCCTCGCCCAGCACGGCGATGATGAAGTCGGTGTGGCTTTCAGGCAGAAAGTCCAGGTGCGACTGGGTGCCCAGCAGCCACCCCTTGCCGAACACGCCGCCAGAACCAATCGCTGCCTTGGACTGGATGATGTTCCAGCCCGTACCCAGCGGGTCGCTCTCCGGGTCGAGGAAGGTCAGCACCCGCTGCTTCTGGTAGTCGTGCATCACGAAGAACCACATGGCCACCGCCACCGGCACCGTGGCCGCCAGCACGCTGAGAATCCAACGCCAGCGTAGGCCGCCCATGAACAGGACGAAGGCACCGGAGGCCAGGATCAGCAACGCCGTACCCAGGTCCGGCTGGCGCACGATCAGGATGAACGGCACGCCAATCAATACCAGGCTGATGGCCACATGCTTGAGGTGCGGCGGCAGGGTGCGCTTGGACAGGTACCAGGCGATGGTCGCCGGCATGATGATCTTCATGAACTCGGAGGGCTGGAAGCGAATCACCCCGGGTATGTTGATCCAGCGCGTTGCACCCATGGCGTTGTGGCCCATCACGTCCACCACCACCAGCAGCAACACCCCGGTGAGGTAGGCCAGTGGCACCCATCGCGCCATGAACCGTGGCTCGAGCTGGGCGATGACGAACATCGATACCAGGCCGATGCCAAACGAGGTGGCCTGCTTGAGCAACAGGTCCCAGTTCTTGCCGCTGGCCGAATACAGCACGAACAGGCTGCCTGCGGCCAGGGTCAGGAGGATGATCAGCAAAGGACCATCGACGTGGATGCGCTGCAGGAAGCTGGCGCGCCGACGCATCACATCCTCGCTGGAGAGCATGCGATCGAAATTGTTCATCACAGCGGCGACTCCTGAGTAGCGGTAGCCGGCGCAAGCTCAGGCTTGAGCCGGCCGTTTTCGTCCAACAGCCAGGCATCCATGATCTGGCGCACCACTGGCGCAGCCACCCCAGAACCCGACTCACCGTTCTCGACCATGACCGACACCACGATCTTGGGGTCGTCTGCCGGAGCGAAGGCCACGAACAAGGCATGGTCGCGGTGACGCTCCTGAAGTTTGTTGCGGTCGTACTTCTCGCCCTGCTTGATGGCCACCACCTGGGCGGTACCACTTTTGCCGGCGATGCGGTATTGGGCGCCGATGGCGGCCTTGCGGGCAGTACCGCGCGCGCCGTGCATCACCTGCTCCATGCCATGGGTCACGCGCGCCCAATCGGCCTTGTCGCGCAGCACGATGTCC
The DNA here is from genome assembly GCF_002812565.2 of Pseudomonas sp. SGAir0191. NCBI lineage: Bacteria > Pseudomonadati > Pseudomonadota > Gammaproteobacteria > Pseudomonadales > Pseudomonadaceae > Pseudomonas > Pseudomonas sp. SGAir0191. Next base: position 608,947 of record NZ_CP025035.2, on the reverse strand, counting down.
GGCATTGGGTTTTCGTCCACCGGCGGCTCCCCTTCGATGGTCTTGGCCAGGTGCGGCCGGTTCCACACCCCCTTGTTGGCAATCAGCGCCGTCGCCTGCGCAAGCTGCAGCGGCGTGGCCTGCATGTAGCCCTGGCCGATACCCAGGATCAGGGTTTCGCCCGGGAACCAGGCCTGCCGGCGCGTGGCCCGCTTCCATTCCCGCGACGGCATCAACCCTGCGGACTCTTCGAACATGTCCAGCGACACCCGCTGGCCGATGCCGAACTTGTTCATATAGCTGGACAACCGGTCGATGCCCATCTTGTGGGCCAGGTCGTAGAAGTAGGTGTCGTTGGAGCGCATGATGGCGGTATCCAGGTCTACCCAGCCGTCACCCGAGCGGTTCCAGTTACGGTATTTGTGATCGTAGTTGGGCAGCTGGTAGTACCCAGGGTCGAACACACGGCTGCTTGGGGTCACCGCGCCGCTGTCCAGGCCGGCGATCGCCACGGCGGGCTTGATCGTCGAGCCGGGCGGGTAGAGGCCGCGCAGGATGCGGTTGAACAGCGGCCTGTCGATCGAATCACGCAGTTCGGCATAGGCCTTGAAGCTGATGCCAGTGACGAACAGGTTGGGGTCGAAGCTGGGCTGGCTCACCATGGCGAGCACCTCACCGGTGCGTGGGTCGAGTGCAACCACCGCGCCACGGCGCCCGGCCAGGGCGGCCTCGGCCGCTTCCTGCAACTTGATGTCCAGGCTCAGCACGATGTCCTTGCCAGGCTTGGGATCGGTACGCTTGAGCACCCTGAGCACACGCCCGCGCGCGTTGGTCTCGACTTCTTCGTAGCCGACCTGGCCGTGCAGCGTGGCCTCGTAGAACCGCTCGATGCCGGTCTTGCCGATGTGGTGCGTGCCGCTGTAGTTCACAGGGTCCAGGGTTTTGAGCTCTTTCTCGTTGATACGCCCGACGTAGCCCACCGAATGCGCGAAATGCGCCCCCTGTGGGTAGTGACGTACCAGCTGGGCGACCACTTCCACCCCTGGCAAGCGGAACTGGTTCACCGCCACACGGGCGATCTGTTCCTCGTTGAGTTCGAACAGGATAGGTACCGGCTCGAACGGCCTGCGCCCCTGGCGCATGCGCTTTTCGAACAGCGCGCGGTCGTCTGGGGTGAGTTCCAGTATCTCGACGATGCTGTCCAGTACCTGCTGCCAGTCTCCGGCACGCTCCCGGGTCATGGACAGGCTGAAGCTGGGCCGGTTGTCGGCGATCACTACCCCGTTGCGGTCGAAGATCAGCCCGCGTGTCGGCGGGATCGGCTGCACGTGCACCCGGTTGTTCTCCGACAGCGTGGAGTGGTAGTCGTACTGGATGATCTGCAGGTAGTACAGCCGCGCAATCAGCACGCAGATGAGTAGCATGACCGCCACGGCGCCGACCACGACGCGGTTGCGCACCAGACGGGCGTCTTTTTCGTGGTCCTTGAGGCGGATCGGCTGCGACATCGGGCTGCTTACAGGCTCATTTGTGGTAGGGATGGCCGGACAACACCGTCCAGGCCCGGTAGACCTGCTCGCCGATGAGTATCCTGACCAGCGGGTGCGGCAAGGTCAGCGGCGACAGGGACCAGCGCTGATCGGCGCGGGCGCACACTTGCGGCGCAAGCCCTTCGGGCCCACCCACCATCAAATTCACCGTGCGCGCATCCAGGCGCCAGCGGTCCAGCTCACCTGCCAGCTGCTCGGTGCTCCACGGCTTGCCATGAACCTCAAGGGTCACGACGCGCTCGCCGGGTTGCACCTTGCTGAGCATGGCGTCGCCCTCCTGGCGAATCAGGCGGGCGACGTCGGCATTCTTGCCGCGGGTGTTCAGCGGTATTTCCACCAGCTCGAGCGAAAGTTCGGCCGGCAGGCGCTTGACATACTCATGCCAGCCCTCCTCGACCCACTTCGGCATGCGCGAGCCGACCGCGATCAGGCGCAGACGCACGGCGCTTTCCTTATTCGCGATCTTTGAGCTTGTCGGAGTACTCGTGGACATGGTCCGGGCTGTGGTGCTTGCCATCGGCGGCGCGGCTCTGCTCGGCACCCTGCCACAAGCGTTCGAGGTCGTAGAACTGGCGTGCAGCCGCGGTCATCATGTGCACGATGACATCGTTGAGGTCCAGCAGCACCCAATCGCTGTCGCCCTTGCCTTCCTCACCCAGCGGCTGGGCGCCCTTGGCCTTGACCGCCTCGCGGACCTTCTCGGCCATGGCGTTGATCTGACGGTTGGAGGTACCGGTGGCGATGATCATGTAGTCGGTCAGGCTGTGCTTGTCACGCACGTCGATGACCTGGATATCCTGGGCCTTGACGTCTTCCAGCGCTGCCGTGGTCACTGCGACCAGTTCGTCGCCGTAAATTTTCTGCTTGGTCATATAAAACTCGTTCAACTCGTAGGATGAGGTGCCAGGGGCACCGTCAGTTGGGCGCACGATACAGTTCGTGCGCCTCGATGTAGGCCAGTACGGCGTCCGGCACCAGGAACCTCACCGACCTGCCGCTGGCCAGCAGCTGTCGGATCTGTGTAGCCGACACCGCAAGCGGTGTCTGCCAGACGAACGAAATGTTTCCCGCCGGGCCGGACATGGCGGTGGGATCGCTCTGCGAACGGGCAGCCAGCAGGTTGCGCAGTTCGTCGGGGGGGTCTACGTCCGCATCCGGGCGTTGCAGCACCAGGATGTGGCAGTGTTGCAGCAGTTCTTCCCAGCGGTGCCAACCCGGCAGTCCGCAAAAGGCGTCCCAGCCCAGCACCAGGAACAGCTGGTCGTCAGCAGCAAGCTCGGCACGGATCGACTCCAGCGTATCGATGGTGTACGACGGTTTGTCCCGTGCCAGTTCACGTGCGTCCACGCTCAGGCCTGCAACGCCCGCGACGGCGCCCCGCACCATGGCCAGACGATCATGCGCGGCCACTTGCGGCGTGTCTCGGTGCGGCGGGCGAGCATTGGGCAGCAGACGCAGCTCGTCCAGGGCCATGAACTCGGCAACTTCCAGCGCACTGCGCAGATGGCCGATGTGAACCGGGTCGAAGGTGCCGCCAAGAATGCCGACGCGGCGCACTGCCTGGGCCTGATTCAACTCAGCAGGACTCCTGGCCGCGCAGTTGACCGTCGCCGATCACCACGTATTTCTCGCACGTCAGGCCTTCGAGGCCGACCGGGCCACGGGCGTGAAGCTTGTCGGTGGAAATGCCGATCTCGGCACCCAGGCCATATTCGAAGCCGTCGGCGAAGCACGTCGGGGTATTGAGCATGACCGAGGCCGAATCGACCTCCGCCATGAACTGGCGCGCCTGCCCCTGATGCTCGGTGATGATCGAGTCGGTATGGTGCGAGCCATAGTGGTTGATGTGCTCGATGGCCTGATCCAGGCCTTGCACCACACGGATGGACAGTACTGCATCGAGGTACTCGGTGTGCCAGTCATCTTCGCTGGCCGCGTGCGCGTCGATCAGCGCACAGGTACGCTCGCAACCGCGCAACTCAACGCCCTTTTCCTGGAAGCGGCGCGCCATCTCGGGCAGGAAGCGCTCGGCGACATGCTGGTCCACCAGCAGTGTTTCCATTGCCCCGCAGATGCCGTAACGGTAGGTCTTGGCGTTGAACGCCACGCGCCAGGCCTTGTCCAGGTCGGCATGCTGACTGACATAGACATGGCAGATACCGTCCAGGTGCTTGATGACCGGTACCCGGGCGTCGCGGCTGATGCGCTCGATCAGGCCCCGGCCGCCGCGCGGCACGATGACATCGACGAACTCGGGCATGCTGATCAGCGCGCCCACCGCCTCGCGGTCGGTGGTTTCCACCACCTGGACCACGGCCGCGGGCAAGCCTGCCGCCGCCAGGCCGCGCTGGATGCAGGCGGCAATGGCGCGGTTGGAGTGGATGGCTTCGGAGCCGCCGCGCAGGATGGTGGCATTGCCTGACTTCAGGCACAGGCTGGCCGCGTCGATGGTGACGTTCGGGCGTGATTCGTAAATGATGCCGATGACGCCCAGCGGCGTGCGCATCTTGCCGACCTGGATACCCGATGGGCGGTAGCTCATGTCGCGAATGGCGCCGACCGGATCAGGCAGGCTGGCTACCTGGCGCAGGCCGGTGATCATGCCATCGATGCGCGCCGGGGTCAGGGCCAGGCGGTCGAGCAACGCGGCTTCCAGCCCGGTGGCACGGCCATGGGCCAAGTCCTGCTCGTTGGCTGCGATCAGCGCGTCACGCCCTGCATCCAATGCGTCGGCGGCAGCGTGCAGCGCACGGTTCTTCTGCGCGGTACTGGCACGGCCGATTACCCGGGACGCTTCACGGGCTGCGCGACCCAGGCGGGTCATGTAGTCAAGAACGGACTCAGTCATGGGCTCGGTGTCTTGGCGATGGGGAAACGGCTGATTATAACTGTCGCGCAGGTGTACGCCCAGCGGTGGGTGGCGGAAGGTAAAAAAAGCTGTGGGTAATCCGTAGGAAAGATGTAACCGGGCTTATCCATAAGAACGCAGAGCTCTGTGGAAATCGCTGACGTGCGCCGTCGCATATCCGCAGGTTTCAGATTCGGTTAAGGTAGCGCTTGTTACCCTCATGCCTTTAGCCTGCGAAGCCCTTGCATGCCAGCACTGCCAGACAGCTTTTTCGACCGCGACGCCCAGACCTTGGCCAAAGCCCTGTTGGGCAAGGTCATCCGCCACCGCCAGGGCAACCTGTGGCTCGCCGCCCGTATCATCGAGACCGAGGCCTATTACCTCGCCGACAAGGGTAGTCATGCGTCGTTGGGCTACACCGAAAAGCGCAAGGCGCTGTTTCTCGATGGTGGGCACATCTATATGTACTACGCCCGCGGCGGCGACTCCCTGAACTTCAGCGCCCAGGGCCCCGGCAATGCGGTGCTCATCAAGTCTGCCTACCCATGGCAGGATGCCTTGTCCGGGCCAGACAGCCTGGCGCAGATGCACCTGAACAACCCAGACGCCAGCGGCAACCTGCGCCCCGCCGAGCGCCTGTGCGCAGGGCAGACGCTGTTGTGCCGGGCGCTAGGCCTCAAGGTGCCACAGTGGGATGCGCAGCGCTTCGACCCGCAGCGGCTGTATGTGGACGACTGCGCCAACCCGGTGCCCCGGGTGATCCAGGCAGCGCGCCTGGGCATTCCCCACGGGCGTGACGAGCACCTGCCGTACCGCTTCGTCGATGCCGCGTACGCCCGGTTCTGCACGCGCAACCCATTGCGGCGCGGCCAGGTCGAAGGCCGTGACTTCTCCATCATCGAACAAGAGAACTGAACCATGGAACAATGGCTCGACGGCCTGACCGGTTGGCTAGGCGCCAACCCACAGTGGCTGGGCGTCGCGATCTTCCTGGTCGCGTGCATCGAATGCCTGGCCATCGCCGGCATCATCGTCCCCGGCACGGTGCTGCTGTTCGCGGTAGCCGTGCTGGCAGGCAGCGGCGTGCTGGGCCTTGGCGAAACCTTGCTGCTGGGCTTTTTGGGCGGGTTACTGGGTGACGCGCTGTCCTACATGATCGGCAAGCATTTCCACCAGAACATTCGCCGCCTGCCGGTGTTGCGACACCACCCGGAATGGATCGGCAGCGCCGAAACCTACTTCAAGCGCTATGGCATCGCCAGCCTGCTCGTAGGCCGTTTCATCGGCCCATTGAGGCCCATGCTGCCAATGGTCGCAGGCATGTTCGACATGCCCCTGCTGCGGTTCGTCGCCGTTAGCCTGGTGGCAGCCGCCGGTTGGTCGATCGCCTACCTGCTGCCCGGCTGGGCCACTGGCGCTGCCATGCGCCTGCCCCTGCCCGAAGGCTTCTGGCCCCAGGCCGGCATCATTTTTGGCACGCTGGCAGTGATCATCGGCCTTAGCCTGAGCACCAGCATCCGCGACCGCCGGCACGGCACACGGCTGATTGGTGCCCTGTGCCTGCTGGCCTTGGCCGGGGTATTTCTCGGTTGGCCCTACCTGCACGCCTTCGACGACGGGGTGATGACCCTGGTCCAGGAGCATCGCAGCCAGGCCATCGACGGCGCCGTGGTGGTGGTGACGCGGCTCGGGGATTTTCGCACGCAATTCTTTCTGGGCGGGCTGCTGACAGGTTTGCTGCTGGTGGTGCGTCAGTGGCGGCACGCTTTCTTCGCCGCTGGGGCGCTGATGGGTACCGCCATCGCCAACGGCACACTCAAGTGGCTGTTCGCCCGGGCCCGCCCGGAAGTGCTGACCGACCCGCTGACCAGCTACAGCATGCCCAGCGGCCACAGCTCGGCGTCGTTTGCGTTCTTTCTGGTACTGGCGGTGCTCGCCGGCCGCGGCCAGCCACCGCGCATGCGCCTGACCTGGATCATGCTGGGCTGCATTCCGGCATTGGCCATCGCCCTGTCGCGGGTGTACCTGGGTGCACACTGGCCCACCGACATCCTGGCCGGTGCCCTGCTGGCCTGCTGCGTCTGCGCGATCAGCCTGACGTTGTCCCAGTACCGGCAGACCCTGCCGGCCCTGCCCCTAAAGGTCTGGTGGCTGGTGTTGCCGGCCTGCATCGCCTTGCTGGCCTTCTTTGCCACCCACGCCCTGCCCCACGCGCTGCTCAGGTACCAGTACTGACGCCCGGCGCTATTTAGGCAAACAGCTCACCCTGGATGCGCTCGAGCAACCTGTGGATCTCGCCCAGCCGCTGCTCGGGCGAGTCCTGGGCCAGCAAGTCCAGCTTGTCTTGCTCGGTGAAGGGCAGCAGGTAGGCCAGTTGGTTGGCCAGCGCCTGACGCCCGTCCACGGGCCGGGGCATGTCGAGCGCCTCGACCATCGGGTGTTCGCCCAAGGCCAGCAGCAGCGCCAGCAAATCGTCGTCCGCTTCCTGCAAGGGGCTGTCTTCAAGATCAGGCAGCCACTGCACCTGCCCCACCAGCAGCTGATCCTTGAGCACTTCGGTGGCCTGCAGATCGAAACGCCGCACGCCTTCGACGCGAATGCCCAAAAGGCCGTTTTCCTGCTGGACGAAATCGCGGATCACGGCCTCGCAGCCAATGGACGCCACCACGGGCGGCGCCTTGCCGACCTGCTCGCCCTCCACGATGCAGACCACACCAAAGCATTCGCCTTGTTTCATGCAACGCCCGATCATGTCCAGGTAGCGGGCTTCGAAAATCTGCAGGTCGAGAAAACACCCTGGAAACAGCACGGTGTCGAGGGGAAACAGCGGTAGCATCATCATCACTCCTCAAGCCACCAGGCTGACGGCCAGCGGCAGGAACACTGCCGTTGCCACGCCCATCAGGCTCATCGCCAGCGCGGCGAAGGCGCCGCATTCGTCACTTTCCTGCAAGGCCACCGAGGTGCCGACCGCGTGGGCCGTGATGCCCAGGGACATGCCCCGCGCTTCGGGGCTGAGCACACCGCAGCGGCTCAACAAGGCAGGCCCGAAAATGGCCCCGATCACCCCGGTAATCAGCACGAAGACCGCAGCTAGCGCCGCCACCCCACCGATCTGCTCGGCTACCAGCATCGCGATGGGCGAGGTGACGGACTTGGGTGCCATGGTCATCAGGATCATGTGCTCGGCGCCAAACCACCACCCCAGCAACAGGCAACACACCGTGGCGAACAGGCCTCCGAGTACCAGCGTAGTCAAGGTCGGCCAGAACAACTGACGAATGCGGCGCAGGTTCAAGAACAGCGGCACCGCCAAGGCCACGGTGGCAGGGCCCAGCAGGATGTTCATGATTTCGGTGCTCTTGCGGTATTCGGCGTAGTCGATGCCGCACAGCAGCAGTACGCCGATGACCAGCGCCATCGACACCAGCACCGGCTGCAGGAAGATCCAACGGGTCTTCTCATACCCGGCCAGCACCAGCTGGTAGGCCCCCAAGGTCACGCCAATGCCGAACAACGGGTGGTGGACCACTGCATTCACTGCGCCTTGCCAGTCGAGCATCATGGCTGGTCCTCGCGCCGGGCCTGACGATGAATGAGTTTCTGCATCAGCACGCCCACCACCACCAGCGTCAGCAGGCAGGAAATCAGCAGCGCACCGACAATGGCCCAGAAGTCGGCGGCGATGTCGCGGGCATACACCATCACCCCCACGGCAGGAGGCACCAACAACAGCGGCAAGTAGCGCAGCAGGCTGCCGGCAGCTTCGTTGAGGGGGGCCCCCACCTCGCCGCGCACCATCAGAAAGCCCAGCAGTAGCAAAAGGCCAATGATCGGCCCCGGCAAGACGGGAACCAACAGATGATTGACTGCCGTCCCCAGCAGCTGGAACAGCACCAGCCAGGTCAAACCCCGCAACAGCATAACGTTCTCCTCAAGGCGTGCGGCTCATTATAAGCATGGGCACGCTGCCAGCGCCGAGCGCAACTTGACCGGCCTGGCCAGGCGTGTTGATCTTGCACGCACGTACCATTTAATACCCATGAGGATCACCATGCCGCTAGTGCCGGTCACCGCGCTTACCCAATACATCGGCAAGTCCCTCGGCCACTCGGCCTGGCTGACCATCGACCAGCAGCGTATCGACCGTTTCGCCGAGGCGACTGGCGATCATCAGTTCATCCACGTCGACCCGCAGCGAGCGGCGCAGACCGTGTTCGGCTGCACCATCGCCCATGGGTTTCTGACCCTGTCCCTGATACCTGCGCTGATCGAAGACATCCTGGTCTTGCCACAGGGGTTGAAAATGGTCGTCAACTACGGCCTGGACAGCGTGCGCTTCATCCAGCCGGTGAAGGTCGACAGCCAGGTGCGCCTGCATGTGGAGCTGGCCGATGTGCAGCAAAAGCGCCCCGGCCAATGGTTGCTCAAGGCCATCGCCACACTGGAGATAAAAGACGAGGACAAGCCCGCCTACCGGGCCGAATCCCTGTCCCTGTGCTTTGTCTAGGCACCGGTACCTGGCAGGCGTAGGCGTCTCTACAAACCCCACGCACTCGCGTAAACTGCCAGGCTCCCGCGCAGCCTTGGGCTGCCCTTCTGGATCTATCAAAGGTACACGCCATGCCCTGGCTGCAAGTACGTCTGGCCATCAGCCCGGAACAAGCCGAAACCTACGAAGACGCGCTGCTGGAAGTCGGCGCGGTGTCGGTCACTTTCATGGACGCCGAAGATCAACCCATCTTCGAGCCAGACCTCAATACCACGCCGCTGTGGTCGCACACCCATCTGCTGGCCCTGTTCGAGGCCGACACCAACCCCGAGCAGGTATTCGCGCACCTGCGCCTGCTGACAGGGGTCGAGCTGCCCCAGCACCAGGCCGAAGCGATCGAAGACCAGGACTGGGAACGCAGCTGGATGGACAATTTCCAGCCGATGCGCTTCGGCCGCCGGCTGTGGATCGTGCCCAGCTGGCACGATGCCCCGGAAAAGGAGGCCGTGAACCTGTTGCTCGATCCTGGCCTGGCGTTCGGCACGGGCACGCACCCCACCACGGCGCTGTGCCTTGAATGGCTCGACGGTCAGCAACTGCAAGGCACCCAGGTCCTGGACTTCGGCTGTGGCTCGGGCATTCTGGCCATCGCTGCACTGCTGCTGGGCGCGCGCGAAGCGGTAGGCACGGACATCGATGTGCAGGCCATCGAGGCCTCTCGCGACAATGCCCAGCGCAACGGCATTGCCGACGAGCTGTTCGCGCTCTACCTGCCCGAGCACATGCCTGCCATGCAGGCCGACGTGCTGGTGGCCAACATCCTGGCCGGGCCATTGGTGTCGCTGGCACCGCAACTCAGCGGCCTGGTTCGCCCGGGCGGCCTGCTGGCGCTGTCGGGCATCCTCGCCGAACAAGGTGAAGAAGTGGCTGCCGCCTACGCTGCCGATTTCGACCTGGACCCCATCGTCGTTCGCGATGGCTGGGTACGAATCAGTGGTCGCCGCCGCTAGTCGAACCTAGAATAGCCCTCAGCACAGCCTCCGGATCGCCGCATGACCGACAGTTTCGTCACCCAGTGCCCGCATTGCCAGACCAGCTTTCGTGTCACCCACCACCAGTTGAGCGTGGCCCGTGGCGTGGTGCGTTGCGGCCAGTGCCTGCAAGTGTTCAATGCCGCCAAGCAGCTGCTGGCACAGAACCGCAGCGCCCCCCCTCAGGCGAACCCGCTGCCGGCAACCGAGGCAGCGCCGTCGCCTGCCGCGCCCACCCCCGCGCAAGGGCACCCCATCGCGCCGGACGACGAGGCCTGGGCCCAGACCGCCCAGGCCTTGGACGAACTCGATCTGGACAAGGAACTGGAGCGCCTGGAACGCCGCCACACGCCTGCACAGGTGGATAAGGCCGACCAGACGCCCGTGCTGCAGGCACGGCGTCACGAGGAGGACACAGAGGAACACCTGGACGAGGTCTTCGGCACGGCAGCCGGCGAGCCGTTTGAACCGGAACAGGCTGATGCCGCCCCCGTGCTCAAGCCCGCCCCCCAGGCAGATTCACGGCGCGAGGCGCGTACCGAGCCGACCTTCACCGCTGACCTGGACACCGATGCAGAAAGTGAGCCGCCGCTGGGCAGCATCGTTACGAATGAAGATGAGCCGAAACTGGGAGCGCCGCTGCGCCCCGATGACGATGACGATGTGTCGATTGCCGGCCTCACCGCGCACGACGACGAACCTTTGGCCACTAGCCTGCGCGCCGACGATGAACTCGACGAGGCGCCGTTGCCCATGGGGCGTCTGGAGCCTGAAGTCACTGACAAGGTCGAACGCCCAAGGCGCAAGGAACCCCTGGTGGATGTGGTGGACGACCCGCTGCAACTAGGCTGGGAGAAACCGGCCCCGGCCTGGGGCAAGCGTTTGTTATGGGGTGGCTTGACGCTGATCGCTGCCGCCACGCTAGCCTTGCAGTATGTGTGGTTCCATTTCGACGAGCTGTCCCGACAGGACCAGTATCGCCCACTGTTCGAGCAGGTGTGCCCGGTCGTGGGCTGCCAGGTCCCCTCTCGCGTCGATGTGAACCGGATCAAGAGCAGCAACCTGGTGGTGCGCAGCCACCCGGACTTCAAAGGGGCGCTGATCGTGGACGCCATCATCTATAACCGCGCACCTTTCGCCCAACCGTTTCCACTGCTCGAACTGCGCTTCTCGGACCTCAACGGCCAACTGATTGCCAGTCGCCGCTTCAAACCGGCCGAATACCTGTCCGGGGAGCTGGCCGGACGCGGCGAAATGCCCAGCCAGACCCCGATCCACATCGCGCTGGATATTCTCGACCCAGGTCAGCGAGCGGTGAACTACAGCCTGAGCTTTCGCTCGCCGGAATAAACCCAGGCGGCCTACCCGGTACGCTGCCGGCACGCCGGCCATGATGCCGCTTGTCCGGGTCTGACGACCCGGAGCCCAGGGTGCAGGGGCGGCAACCCGCAGTTGTTCAGATTTTATCCAAATCCATCTTTATCCGGTCATCCAGAGCGGGTATCATGCCAACCCTTTTTCGAACCTCAAGATTCGGCCCCACAACAGGGAACACCTATGTCGGCGGTACGCATCGGCCCTTATACACTGCGCAATAACCTGATCCTCGCACCCATGGCTGGGGTCACGGACCAGCCGTTCCGAACACTTTGCCAGCGCATGGGCGCAGGCATGGTGGTGTCGGAAATGGTCTCCAGCGACCTGTCCCTGTGGAACAGCCGCAAGTCGAGCCTGCGCCGCATCCACGAAGGCGATCCCGAGCCCCGCTCGGTCCAGATCGCCGGGGGCGATGCACAGATGATGGCGGCGGCTGCACAGGCCAATGTCGCCGCGGGCGCCCAGATCATCGATATCAACATGGGCTGCCCGGCAAAAAAAGTCTGCAACAAGGCGGCAGGCTCTGCTTTATTGAGAGATGAAGCCTTGGTCAGCGAAATTCTGCACGCCGTCGTGGGCGCCGTGGACGTTCCGGTGACGCTGAAGATCCGCACCGGCTGGGACCGGGCCAACAAGAATGGCCTGAACGTGGCGAAGATCGCCGAACAGGCTGGCATCCAGGCGCTTGCGGTGCATGGCCGCACACGCGCCGACCTGTACACCGGTGAAGCCGAATACGACACCATCGCCGCTATCAAGCAAGCAGTGTCCATCCCGGTCTTCGCCAACGGCGACATCACCTCGCCGGAAAAGGCCAAGGCAGTGCTCGACGCCACGGGCGTGGATGGCCTGCTGATCGGCCGGGCCGCTCAAGGGCGGCCCTGGATCTTTCGCGAGATCGAGCATTACCTGCGCACTGGCGAGCAGTTGCCAGCGCCGCAGCTGGACGAGGTGGAACGCATCCTGCTAGAGCACCTGGCCGCCCTGCACGCCTTCTACGGCGATGTAATGGGCGTGCGAATCGCCCGCAAGCACGTGGGCTGGTACCTGGCGACACGACCCGGCGGCAAGGAGTTTCGCTCCCGGTTCAACGCTTTGGAAGACACACAAGCGCAGTGCGCCAACGTTCGCGCGTTTTTCAGTGAACGTCGACAGAGCCTTGAGACAGAGGACGGACAAGGGGTGGCCGCATGACGATGATGACCGAAACATTTGTGAGTGGAACAACGCCCGTGAGCGACAACGCCAACCTGAAACAGCACCTGAACACGCCAAGCGAAGAGGGCCAGACCCTTCGCGACAGCGTCGAGAAGGCGCTGCACAACTACTTCGCCCACCTCGAAGGCGCGACCGTCACGGACGTGTACAACCTGGTGCTCTCCGAAGTCGAGGCGCCGCTGCTTGAAAGCGTGATGAGCTATGTGAAGGGCAACCAGACCAAAGCCAGCGAGATGCTCGGGTTGAACCGAGGCACGCTGCGCAAGAAGCTCAAGCAATACGACTTGCTGTAAGCCAGAATCCCGATCGAAAAAGGCGCCTGTCTCAACACAGACGCCTTTTTTGCTGACTCCACCGCGTTATTGGAACCCGAAATGACCGACCAGACTACCCGCCTGCCAGTCCGCCGCGCCCTGATCAGCGTCTCCGACAAGACCGGTATCCTCGAATTTGCCCGTGAGCTGCAACAGCTCGGGGTCGAGATACTGTCCACCGGCGGCACCTACAAGCTGCTCAAGGACAACGGTGTCAACGCGGTGGAAGTGGCCGACTACACCGGCTTCGCCGAAATGATGGATGGCCGGGTCAAGACCCTGCACCCGATGATCCATGGCGGCATCCTCGGTCGTCGCGGTACCGACGACGCGATCATGAACGAGCACGGGATCAAGCCCATCGACCTGGTGGCGGTCAACCTGTACCCCTTCGAAGCCACCATCTCCAAGCCTGGCTGCGACCTGCCGACCGCCATCGAGAACATCGACATCGGCGGCCCGACCATGGTCCGCTCGGCTGCCAAGAACCACAAGGACGTGGCCATCGTGGTCAACGCCAGTGACTACGCCAGCATCGTCGAGGGCCTGAAGGCCGGCGGTCTGACCTATGCCCAGCGCTTCGATCTCATGCTCAAGGCCTTCGAGCACACCGCCGCCTATGACGGCATGATCGCCAACTACATGGGCACCGTGGACCAGGCCAGGGAAACCCTGAGCACCGAAGCACGCGGCGATTTTCCGCGCACCTTCAACACCCAGTTCGTCAAGGCCCAGGAAATGCGCTACGGCGAGAACCCGCACCAGCGCGCGGCGTTCTACGTGGAAGCCAAGAAAGGCGAAGCCAGCATTTCCACTGCCGTGCAGCTGCAGGGCAAAGAGCTGTCCTTCAACAACGTGGCCGACACCGACGCTGCGCTCGAGTGCGTCAAGAGCTTCGTCAAGCCGGCCTGCGTCATCGTCAAGCATGCCAACCCGTGTGGCGTGGCTGTGGTGCCTGAAGACGAAGGCGGTATCCGCAAAGCTTACGACCTGGCCTACGCCACCGACACCGAATCGGCCTTCGGCGGCATTATTGCCTTTAACCGCGAGTTGGACGGCGAAACCGCCAAAGCCATCGTCGAGCGCCAGTTCGTCGAGGTGATCATCGCACCGACGATCTCCCAGGCTGCGCGCGAGGTGGTTGCAGCCAAGCAGAACGTGCGCCTGCTCGAATGCGGCGAGTGGCCAGCGGAGCGGGCTGCCGGCTGGGACTTCAAGCGAGTCAACGGCGGGCTGCTGGTCCAGAGTCGTGACATCGGCATGATCACCGCCGATGACCTGAAGATCGTCACCCAGCGTGCACCCACCGAGCAAGAAATCCACGACCTGGTGTTCGCCTGGAAAGTGGCCAAGTTCGTCAAATCCAATGCCATCGTCTATGCCAAGCAGCGCCAGACCATCGGTGTGGGCGCGGGCCAGATGAGCCGCGTCAACTCCGCCCGTATCGCCGCCATCAAGGCCGAACATGCCGGCTTGCAGGTGCAGGGTGCCGTCATGGCCTCGGACGCGTTTTTCCCATTCCGCGATGGCATCGACAATGCGGCCAAGGTCGGCATCAGCGCGGTCATTCAGCCCGGCGGCTCGATGCGTGACGCCGAGGTGATCGCTGCCGCTGACGAAGCCGGCATCGCCATGGTGTTCACCGGCATGCGCCACTTCCGCCACTGATTCAGGGCAATCGGCCGCACCCAGGCAGGCAACTGCTGCGGTGCGACCTGGCACAGCGAGAAGCACAGCTTCTCGCTCGACAGATCTAGAGGTTTTGACATGAAAGTTTTGATCATCGGCAGCGGCGGCCGTGAGCACGCCCTGGCCTGGAAAGTCGCCCAGGACCCACGCGTCGAAAAAGTCTTCGTGGCTCCAGGCAACGCTGGCACCGCCATCGAGGCCAAGTGCGAGAACGTCGCCATCGACGTTTGCGCCCTGGAGCAACTGGCTGACTTTGCCGAGAAGAACGTCGACCTGACCATCGTCGGCCCGGAAGCGCCACTGGTCATCGGTGTGGTCGACCTGTTCCGCAGCCGTGGCCTGGACTGCTTCGGCCCGACCCAGGGCGCTGCCCAACTGGAAGGTTCCAAGGCGTTCACCAAGGACTTCCTGGCCCGCCACAAGATCCCGACGGCCGACTACCAGAACTTCACCGAGATCGAACCGGCCCTGGCGTACCTGCAGGAAAAAGGCGCGCCGATCGTGATCAAGGCCGATGGCCTGGCCGCTGGCAAGGGCGTGATCGTCGCCATGACCTTGGCAGAAGCCGAAGCCGCCGTGCGAGACATGCTCGCGGGCAATGCCTTTGGTGAAGCGGGCTCGCGCGTGGTCATCGAGGAATTTCTCGATGGCGAAGAAGCCAGCTTCATCGTCATGGTCGACGGCCACAACGTGCTGCCCATGGCCACCAGCCAGGACCACAAGCGCGTCGGCAACAAGGACAGCGGCCCGAACACGGGCGGCATGGGTGCCTACTCCCCTGCCCCTGTAGTTACTGACCAGGTGCACCAGCGGGTCATGGATCAGGTGATCTGGCCGACCGTGCGCGGCATGGCTGAAGAAGGCAATGTCTACACCGGCTTCCTGTATGCAGGCCTGATGATCGACAAGGCGGGCAACCCCAAGGTCATCGAATTCAACTGCCGCTTCGGCGACCCGGAAACCCAGCCGATCATGCTGCGCCTGGAGTCGAGCCTGGTGCTGCTCATCGAAGCAGCTTTTGCCAAGGCCCTGGACAAGGTCGAGGCGCAGTGGGACCCACGCCCTAGTCTGGGTGTGGTGCTGGCTGCAGGCGGCTACCCTGGTGACTACGCCAAGGGCGCAGCCATTTCAGGCCTGGAGGCGGCCGCAAAAATCGAAGGCAAGGTATTCCATGCGGGCACTGCCTTGAAGGACGGTGACGTGGTTACCGCTGGGGGGCGCGTGCTGTGCGCCACGGCCATGGGTGAGACCGTCGAATCCGCTCAGCAGCAAGCGTATCGCCTGGCCGAGCAGATCACCTGGGACGGCAGCTTCTACCGGACCGACATCGGCTACCGGGCCATTGCCCGGGAACGTGGCGAGCAATAACCGCTTTATCGCTGCACTGTCGAGGCGCCCGGACCTGTGCAGCCGGGCGCACGGCAACCGGCTCGTTGGCGTGCCCGCGGGCCTTGCCTTCAACTCGAAACGCCGCGCATAGTTAGCACCCCGCACATGGGCCAAGAAGGGATTTCGTAGTGCGCCGGCTCCGGATTGCCTCAGCGTTGATCGTCAGCTTGCTGACCCTGATCTGCATGTTCCCTGCGATGGCGGAGCATGACAGTGGCTGGGCCCTGCTGCTCGATGAACAAGGCAACCTGCAACTGAGCGACGTGCGCTCGGACCGTTATCGCAACCAGTTCAGCCCGCTGGAGCTGGCAGAACTCGATGCGGCGCCCCCCGACCAGGCCCTGTGGCTGCATTACCGACTAGAGCCCGGTGAGCAGGAACAACTGCTGCGCGTCTTCGCGCCTGATCTTTCTGGTCTGGACCTATACGCCCTGCAAGGCGACAAGCTGATACGCCACCTGCATCACGGCCGCCAAACCGGCAGTGCCAACCCCACATTGCGCGGCAGCGACCACGTGCTGCCGTTGCCCAACAGCAAGCAAAGCCTGGATATCTACCTGCGCCTGGTATCGGAACACCAGCTGCGCCCGGCCATCAGCCTTGAGCCCGCTGCGCGCGCCGCCGCCAATCAGACCCAGCCGTTGCTGTTCGGCATGCTGTTCGGTGGCCTGGTGATGCTGATCCTGCATAACCTGATTCGCTTCATCTACAGCCGCTCGAGCACTGCCCTGATCCTGGCGTTCTACCATGGCTTGATGTTGCTCAGCGGCCTGATCCTGCTGAACCTCAGCGGCCCATGGTGGCATGTGTGGTACAGCGCCCAGACGCCAGCGGCGTACCTTACGCTGGTCCTGGCGGGGCTGGCAGGGCTGTACTTCACCCAGCACTTCTTCGCGCCGCGCAACTCGCCGCGCCTTAACCGGCTGTTGAGCGGCGAGATGCTGCTGGTGGGCGTGAGCGGGATCGTGCTGCTGTTCATCGACACCTTGCCGCTCAATCTCATGACCTATGCCTTGATGGCACTGGGCAGTGTCACGATGCTGGTGGTCAGCAGCTACCATTGGTACCGCGGTTACGCACCCGCCCGTTTGTTCGGTCTGGCGATGATCATCTTCAACGTTGGCGGGCTGGTGCTGCTGCCTGCCCTGCTTGGACTTACACGCACCCCCACGCCTTGGTTGCTGTGCATTCTGTTGGGGCTGGCAGTGGCGAGCGGGCTGCTATTGAACCTGGCTGTCAGCGACCGGCTGCGACGCATCAATGAGGAGCGCTTCAGTGTCAGCCGCGCCTTGGCAGCCAGTGACGCCGAAATCAACGCCAAGGCCGAATTTCTGGCCAAGATCAGCCACGAAATACGTACCCCCATGAACGGCGTGCTGGGCATGACCGAACTGCTGCTGGGCACGCCGTTGTCCGTCAAACAGCGCGATTACGTTCAGACCATTCACAGCGCGGGCAACGAGCTGCTCACGTTGATCAACGAGATACTCGATATCTCCAAGCTCGAATCCCGTCAGATCGAACTCGACGATGTCCAGTTCGACCTCAACGCGCTAATCGAAGACTGCTTGAACATCTTTCGGGCCAAGGCCGAGCAGCAGAACATCGAGCTGATCAGCTTTACCCAGCCCCAGGTGCCCCGTGTGGTCAGCGGCGATCCCACCCGCTTGCGCCAGGCGCTGTCGAGCCTGATGGAAAACGCGCTGAAAAACACCGACCAGGGGGAAATCCTGCTTGTCGTTGCACTGGACCAGCGCGGCGAGGTGCCCCGCTTGCGCATCGCGGTGCAGGACAGCGGCGACCCCTTGCCGGCAGCCGATCGCGAGGCGCTGCTGCAGGCGGAACTGCACAGCAGGCACTTCCTGTCCAGCAATCGGCTGGGCGGCCACCTGGGGCTGGTAATCGCCAAGCAGCTGATTGGCCTGATGCATGGGGAGTTTGGCATCAAGAGCAGCACCGGCACCGGCAATACCTTGTGGCTGACCTTGCCGCTGGACCCAGCCTGCCTCGAGCAACCTCCGGCCGACCTGGACGGGCCGCTGCGCGACGCGCGGGTACTGGTGGTGGACGACAACGACACGTGCCGCAAGGTACTGGTCCAACAGTGCAGCGCCTGGGGCATGAATGTCAGCGCAGTGCCTTCAGGCAAGGAAGCCTTGGCTTTGCTGCGTACCAAGGCTCACCTTCGCGATTACTTCGACGCGGTGCTCCTGGACCAGAACATGCCCGGCATGACCGGCATGCAACTGGCCGCCAAGATCAAGGAAGACCCCAGCCTCAATCACGACATCCTGGTGGTCATGCTGACCGGTATCAGCAACGCGCCCAGCAAGATCATCGCCCGTAATGCCGGGATCAAGCGGATACTGGCCAAACCGGTCGCTGGCTACACGCTCAAGACCACGCTGGCCGAAGAACTGGCTCAACGCGGCCGCGAGCAGACGCTGCCGGCTGCTGCACCAGGCCAGCCCCAGGCCCTCGACCTGCCCCCAGATTTCAGCGTGCTGGTCGCGGAGGACAACACCATTTCGACCAAGGTCATCCGCGGCATGCTCGGCAAGCTCAGCTTGCAGCCCGATACTGCCTCAAACGGCGAAGAAGCCCTGGAAGCCATGAAAGCCAAGCGCTATGACCTGGTGCTCATGGATTGCGAAATGCCGGTTCTGGATGGTTTCTCGGCAACCAGGCGCCTGCGCGAATGGGAAGCCGCCAACCAGCGCGTGCGCACACCCGTCGTTGCACTGACCGCGCATATCCTTGCCGAGCACAAGGACCGCGCCAAGCAAGCCGGCATGGACGGCCATATGGCCAAGCCCGTCGAATTGTCCCAACTGCGAGAGTTGATCCAACACTGGGCCAGCCAACAGCCGGCCAATGCTGATCAGGGCATGGGCCCTGACGGCAGTTAGCCGCGCAACTAGAGCACCAGATCCCTGATGACGCGCTCGGCCGTTCGCGCAACACTGGCCTCTGCCCTGCGCCGATAATCCTCACGAAACCCTTGCAGATTGAAATGGATCACTTCCAGTCGCAGGTCTTTCACACTGATCCCGTTGCTCGCGCCCATGAACAGGAAGTCGCTGGTTTTTTTCTTCATTGAAATATCCATGTGCAGCAGCACCATGTCGATAAAACCATTCGACTGCTGAGCACAGGGCAACAACTGGACACGCGCTTGATTGCCCACGATCGAATGGGCGCTGAACAGTTTCAGCGCGCTGTCATCACGCCGTAGGGCGTCCAGCGCCTGGTCGGCCGCTTCGGCCAGGCGTGGAGAGCTCGCCTGACTGATGTGCTCGACTGCCTGCGCAGCAAGGCTGCCTCGGTCAGGCCCGGGCCGCCGCCCTACTGGCGCCAGCTTGCCATCGAAGCCAAGGGCAGCGAGGTTGCGCCAGTAATTCCTGAACCAGTCAGGTTCAAGACCGTCTTTCGAATCCCCCCATGCCACCTGCTGCGCAAAGGCGTTGGCCAACAGTATGTCTGAACGTGCTTGCGGGCATACGCCTGGCAGAAAAACCAGCACGCTGCTGTGGACCAGCTGGCCAGCGATAGATGATGCGTCGATGTTAGTCATGGTTCGGCTCCTGCGCGCTGATTTCGCTGCGATGATGGGCCAGCTTGCCCTGAAGTTTTTTTGCCAGCCCCGGCCCGATGAGGTTCATACGCCTGAAATCGATCAAGTACTGCCCCTGGAACTGCCAGCACGCCTGCACCGCCTGAGGGTCGAACGGTTGCCAGAGCCAGTCAGGATCAAGAGGCTCTCGACTCCCCAGGTTCAGTTGAGTGCTGATGATGGAATACTCAGGCAGCACCAGCCGAACCTCGGCATGCGCATGGGTCAGGCCAGTGTCGCCATGGTGTTCGCCAATATCACAGCGCCCACCCATCCGGTTATCACGTGTTTCACTGCTCGCGCAGGCTGCCAGACACTGCGCGACAGCTTCGCGAAGGCGGTGAGGCGTAGCCTGGAGAAGACTGTCGCAAAGCAAATCCCAAGGCCTGAAAGCCGCAACCGGCACCATGGGTATGGTTTGCGACCGCAGCGTGGCAAGCGTGCAGCCGAAACTGCTCTGCACACGTATGTATTCGTTGAGCCAGCTGTCACCATCAGCCCCTGAGTCACCGCCATTACACGCGGCCAGGTAGGCCGCCAGCTGGATATTGAGCATGTCGTGCCTGCAAGACTCGCTGATGGTCTTGTCGACGAGCACCAGACTATTGCCATTGCGCCACACGCTGTAGTTATTCGACATTGATGCACCCTCCAGGCTCACCGAAGCCAAGGCCCCGGTGAGTCACACCGACAGGTTAGATTTCGAGGGCCAGCAACACTTCCAGGGCGTTGTCGTCGAGCTTGGTTTCAACCACGGCGCGTACTTTCTCGTACTGGCGCTGGTCGAGGTTCAGAACGGCACCGCAGGCGTAGTTGGTGGTGCCGCTACTCTCCCATTTGGCCAACAGGTAGTTGGCTTTCTTGTCAGGCTTGGCATCGGTCTGGACTGCGCTCACCATCATGGCGACCTGGCCAGCACCGGTCTGCTCACACTTGTTCAGGCTCAGGCTGTTGCGGTCATCCTCAACGGACTTGCGATCCAGCAATTCGACATTCTTGGTGCTGGCAGCCAGTGCGGAAACGACCGTCTTGCCCAACCCTTCCAGCGCCGATGCCACGTCGCCCGTAAAGGCGCCATAGGCAGCTTGCAGCCCTTTACCAATCAGGTTGCTGATCTCCAGGTGCCTGTCGCTCTGGGTAATACGCTGAACATCAACGCGCGTGGGTGTCCAACCCATCTTCGACATCAGGAACACGTACTGGTTGAACCAGGCCTGGGTTTCCTGGATCGGGTGGTGCTGCCTGTTGGCACCCTGGGTAGCAAGGGAGTGGCAGGCCTTGGCCGCGTTGCGGTTGGCCTCGCTCATGGTGTCGGGGAACACGAACAGGTTCATGTCAGGCAGGACTTGCAGTTCAAGGTTTTCTTTGTTGGTGGTCATGTCTAAGGCTCCAGTTGGGTCCGGTCGAAACCAGATGGCTTCGGCCTTGAACCTAACCGCTCGACGCTGCTCATCCTGCCTCGAAACGCTTCCCCCCTCGGATCGAACTGCCGTGCTTCAGGGCTTGGCGCCATACCACCGCGGCGTGTAGACCCACTGCCCGCCATCCGGGCGATCGAAGGTGCACGTGGTCGATGAGCCCACCAGCACCATGGTGCGCATATCGACCATTTCTGGCACCAGTTGGGCCAAAGAGACGACGCGCAAAGTCTGCCCCGGCCTACCAATGTCACGGCCAAGGACTACAGGTGTATCAGCACCACGGTGCCGGCGCACGACGTCCAGCGCGGTCCCCAGTTGGTGAGGACGTGCTTTGGAAATCGGGTTGTAGAAGGCCAGCACCAGATCGGCCTGGGCAGCGAGGTCCAGCCGTTTTTCGATGATCGACCAGGGTTTGAGATTGTCCGACAGCGACATGACACAGAAGTCATGCCCCAGCGGCGCGCCAGCCTGTGCAGCCGTTGCCAGCGAGGCCGATACGCCAGGCAGTATCTCCAGATCGACAGCGTGCCAGTCAGGATTCGTGGACTCGTGCAACGCCTCAAGGACCGCAGCGGCCATGGCGAATACACCTGGGTCGCCCGATGACACCACCACCACCGAACGGCCCCCCGCGGCCAGTTCGAATGCGTGGCGGGCGCGCTGCATCTCCTCACGGTTGTCGGTGCAGTGCAGCACCTGATCGTCCCGGAATGGGCCTGCCATTCGTACGTAGGTTTCGTAGCCGAGCACATCCTCGGCCCGTGCCAGCTCAGCCTTGACCGCTGGCACCATCAACTCCGCTGCACCGGGTCCCAGACCGATGACGGCCAGCCGTCCACGGCGACGGCCAACCTGAGTCACCTCGACCGGCGCAGGTGCCACGGCGATGACCACCTCACCCTGGCACTGCAACCGCGCATCGGGCAGTGCAGCGCCCACCATGCCAGCCACATCGTCGGGCCTTGCCGCAAAGCGCAATTCGACACCCAGCGCCTGCGCGGCGGCATGCAAACGGGGGTCCGCCATGGCCCGCTCATCGGCCAGCACGCAGGCCAGCGATGCCTGCGCGATACCGGCCTGCTGCAGCGCGTCACGAATCGTCTGCAGATCGCCGCTGGCGAGACCGACCACGACGGAGCGGGGATGGATCAACAGCTCGTCTCGGCTGGCGGGGCGCTCCAAATGGCCCACATGGATGGTGCGCTGCGCGGCATCACTTGCAGGCAACTGAGCCTGCGCCAGCCACGGTGCTTGACCCTCGATGCGAACCGGCTCCCCGGCCAGCAGGTCGGACACGAAACGCTTGCCTTGTTCCAGATCCGCCAAGGCGTAACCCTGAGGCGGATTGAGCAGGCACGTACCAAAGCGCAACTCGCCGCTGGTGGTGATGGCCGCTGAAACATCCAGCGCAGCGGCGATGTCGCGTGCCATCTGGTTGACGCCACTGAGGCCACCGAGCAGGGGCACCACGGCGCTGCCGTCTTCTGCCACGGCAAGCACAGGCGGCTCGCTGCCTTTCTCGCCCAACAGGCTAGCCAGGCTGCGGATCACGATCCCCGCGGCGCACAAGGCGATGATCGGCGTACCACGCTGGTAAAGGCTGCGCAGCAGATCGCCAAAGGTGCTGTAATCCTGGTCTGCCCCCTGGACGCGCCCTTGCAGGCCGTAAATTGTGGCTTGGGCGTAGATCTGCTGAAGGCAACGGGCGGTGGTCAGACTGCCTTGCCCCAGGATGACGATGGCCGGTGCCACCTGCGTGTTCAGCCCTGCCATTTTTCCCCCGGCACGATGATCAGCGAAAAGTAAGGCGAGGACTGCGGGTCGACCTGGTCCAGCGGTACGATTTTCTGGTTGGCCATGGTGGCGCGTTCCACATACAGCGCACGCTCGTGCAGGCCCAGCTCACCGAGCACCTGCCGCACCTTGGGAAAATTGCGCCCCAGTTTCATGATGACGGCTGCATCGGCGTCGGCCAGGCGGCGCTTGAGGTCTTCGGCCGGCAAGACGCCAGAGAGCACCGAAAGGCTCTGGTTGCGATAGACCAGCGGTGCACCCAGCACCGAGGCCCCACCGAGCATGGAGCACACGCCAGGAATCACCTGCGCTTCATAGCGCTGGGCCAGGCGGTCGTGCAGGTACATGTAGGAGCCATAGAAGAACGGGTCACCCTCGCAGATCACCGCCACGTCACGCCCTGCGTCCAGGTGTTCGGCCACCTGGACGCTGGCTTCGTCGTAGAAGTCGCTGATCACCTGCTCGTAGGACAGGGGCGCGGGCAAGGCTTCGGTAGTCACCGGATAGACCAGCGGTAGTAGCGTCTGCTCGGGTTGCAGGTGCGCTTCGATGATGCCGAATGCGTTACCGCGCTTGCCCTTGGCGACAAAGTAGCCGACCACCGGCGACTCGCGCAGCAGGCGCAGGGCCTTGAGCGTGATCAGTTCAGGGTCGCCCGGCCCTACGCCAAGGCCAATCAGGCGTCCGCGCGGGGCCATCATTCCACCTCCGTGGCCAGGGCGTTCACGGCCGCGGCGGCCATGGCGCTGCCGCCCAGCCGTCCCTGCATGATCACGAAGGGCACGCCACGGCTGTCGGCCGCCAACATGGCCTTGGATTCGGCAGCGCCAACGAAGCCGACGGGGAACCCCAGGATGAGCGCTGGGCGCGGCGCACCGGCGTCGAGCATTTCCAGCAGGTAGAACAACGCCGTCGGCGCGTTGCCGATCACCACTACGCTGCCTTCCAGGTGGGGGCGCCACAGCTCCAGGGCAACGGCGGAGCGGGTATTGCCAGCGGCCTTGGCCAGGTCCGGTACGCTCGGGTCGCGCAAGGTGCAGATGACCGGGTTGTTCGCTGGCAGTCGTGCCCGGGTGATGCCTTCGGCGACCATGTGCGCATCGCACAGGATCGGCGCGCCACGCAGCAGGGCCTGACGGCCGGCCTGGCCGGCGCCCTCGGAGAATTGCAGACCATCGATCGCATCGACCATGCCGCAGGCATGGATCACGCGTACCGCAAGCTTTTCGAGGTCTGCGGGAATCCGCTCAAGTCGGGCTTCCTCACGAATGATCCGGAAGGAATTGCGATAGATCTCCTGACCATCGCGGATGTAGTCAATCATCAAGGTGCTCCGTCGGCAGGTCGAGCATGGCGCCTGCTTCATTCAAGGTAATGTCAGTGGCGCGCAGGGCGCCGAACCCCGGCAGGCGGGGGTCACGCTGGTAAAGGTCGTAGCGCCCGGACGCGCGGGCCAGCAGTGTGGCCGGGGCGGTGTGGGCCAGGGCACAGGACCGGGGGCAGCCAGTAAGATGCACGCTGGCAGGCGCTCCGGGCCCCAATAATGCGGCCAGTGCCACGGCGTCGGCCTTCGTCTCGCTCAAGGCCTTGGCACAGCCGCTGGCGCCGGTGCAGGCGCTGATGCGCGCCAAGGGTTCGGCCGCGTGGCAGAGCAGCCCGACCGTCATCAGGCTGCGCTGCGCCTGGTCGATGGCGCCGGGCGCCAGGTTGGGCAGCACCAGGCTCTGCCAGGGGGTCAACCGCAGGCTGCTGTCGCCCTGTTCACGCGCGACACGCGCTGCCTCACGCAGCATGGCCGGGGTGAGCCGCCCCAGTGGCGGTGCCACGCCAAGCGCAGCCCCACGCCGCTGAGCCAGTGCCCCAAGCCACGTCACTGGGCGAACCGGCCGGCGCCAGCCCAGCACGGCGGGGTCTTGGCGCAACGCCACGCCAAGCCCACCGATGAAATCGGCAGCCGTGCAGGCCTGCAGCACATGCCGCATGCGCGACTGGGTTGGGGTGGCCAGGTCCAGAAAACGTTCGAGCACGGCGCGTACCAAGGTCAAGCCCTGGCTGAACGGCACCGCACCCAGTACGTCACTCTCCCCAAGGCTGCCGGCCAGGCCGAATGCGAGCCAGGGCTGCTGCTCAAGCTCAAGCACCGAAAGCCACAGGTCGTGCGGGTGATCGAGCATGGCCAGGCGTTCACCGGCATCGAGCTGCAGGGCGAACTTGGCCGATAACGCGTGAAAGCGTGGCGTGCCCTCGAGCAGGTCGAGGATTTGCCCCCCCAGCGGCCGGACGTCCAGCACCATCGCCGGGTCAAGCCCGGCCAGTGGGCTAAGCATCAGGTTACGAACATCGTCGCCGGCTACTTCACGCGGGCCCAGCCCAGCTGCAAGCAGCGCCGCCACCAGGCCCTGGTGATCAGGGCCGACGCCACGGATTTGCAGGTTGCCCCGGTTGGTGGCCTCGATCACCCGCCCTGCGAAGCGCTCGGCGGCGCTGGCGACGGCCTCGGCCTGCTGGGCCAGCAACACCCCGCCCGGCAGTTTGATCCGGCAAATGCCGCCATCCAGGGCGCTGACGATACGCCACAACCCCGGACAAGCCGAGGGGCGAGGCGAACTGTAGGAAGCGTGAGGTGGCATCGCTGAGGTGTCCGGCAGTCCGTGAAACTGCGCTTGAGTGGAGAAGGCGCGGTATTATGCCTGCTTTGGCCGCCCGCATGAAAAGCCGGTGGTCGAGCATCTTTCGGGTAAAGGCACAATTGGGCGTGCTGCATACGCACGAACTCTAGAGGTATCAATGGCACCCTGGCTCACAGTAGTAGGCATCGGCGAAGAAGGTTTCAGCGGTCTGGGCAAACAGGCTCGCCGAGCGCTGCTCAGTGGGACACGGATTTTCGGCAGCCCTCGCCAGCTTGCCCTGCTGCCGCGTTGCGTGACCGGCGAACGGCTGCACTGGCCGAGCCCTTTCTCGCTAGCGCCGGTACTGGCGCTGCGCGGCTCGCCTGTGTGCGTGCTGGCCAGTGGCGACCCGATGTTCTATGGGGTGGGCGCCAGCCTGGCGCGCCAGGTGCCTGCCGACGAAATGCAGGTGCTGTCGATGCCCTCCTCGTGCGCCCTGGCTGCTGCGCGCCTGGGGTGGGCGCTGCAAGACGTGCAGGTGGTGTCGCTGGTGGCAAGGCCCCTGGCCGCGCTCAACGCGCACCTGCATGGCGGCCTGCGCCTGCTGGTACTGAGCAACGATGGAGACAGCCCGGCGGCCATTGCCGCGTTGTTACGCGAACGGGGTTTCGGCCCCAGCCGCCTATGGGTCTTCGAACACCTGGGGGGCGAGGCCCAGGGCCAGTTGCACGGGCAAGCATCCACGTGGCAGCACGGGCAAACGGCTGCGCTCAACCTGGTGGCCATCGAATGCGTGGCAGCGCCCGAAGCGCCTCGCCTGCACCGCCTGGCAGGCCTGCCCGATGACGCCTACCGGCACGACGGCCAACTGACCAAGCGCGATGTGCGCGCCATCACCCTGGGCCGGCTGGCCCCCGAGCCCGGGCAGCTGCTCTGGGACGTGGGCGCGGGCTGCGGCTCGATCGGCATCGAATGGATGCGTGCACACCCGGCATGCCGCGCCGTGGCCATCGAGGCCGACGAGGGCCGTCAGGGGTTGATCGAGTACAACCGCGATGCCTTGGGCGTGCCTGGCCTGCACCTGGTGCGCGGCAAGGCCCCCATGGCACTGGAAGGATTGGAACCGCCGCATGCGGTGTTCATTGGTGGCGGGGTCACCCGTCCAGGGGTACTGGCGCATTGCTGGTCCAGCCTGCGCCCAGGCGGTCGGCTGGTGGCCAACGCCGTGACGGTGCAAAGCGAACTGGCCCTGGCCCACTTCAAGGCGCAGCACGGCGGCGAACTGACGCGCATTCATGTTGCCCATGCCCAGCCCTTGGGTGCGTTCGATACCTGGCGCCAGGCGCTGCCCATCACCTTGCTCGACGTGGTCAAGCCGGCCGATGCGTGAAGAAACCCGCGAACAGGCCGCCCCGCTGCGCAGTGGCCTGACCACTGGCAGTTGCGCCACCGCGACCAGCCTGGCGGCAGCGCGTCTGCTGCTCACCGGTGCAGACAGCGACGCAGTGAGCATCACCCTGCCCAAGGGCAAGGTGGTGCAGATGCGCCTGGAGTTCTGCCGCCTGGTCGACGATTACGCCGAAGCAGGCACGCTCAAGGACGCCGGCGACGACCCGGACGTGACCCATGGTGCACTGCTGTTCAGCCAGGTGCGCCTGCGTGCCCAGGCCGGTGTGCACTTCGTCGCAGGCACAGGCGTGGGCACTGTGACCCGGCCTGGGCTGGTCTTGGCCGTGGGCGAACCGGCCATCAACCCGGTGCCACGGCGTATGATCACGGACCACCTGCAGGGCCTGGCCGTCGAATGCGGCTACACCGGCGGGTTCGAGGTCACCCTCAACGTGCGGGACGGTGAAGCCCTGGCGCTCAAGACCATGAACCCACGCCTGGGCATCCTCGGCGGCCTATCGATCCTGGGCACCAGCGGTATCGTGCGCCCCTTCTCCTGCGCAGCCTACATTGCCTCCATTCATCAAGGTATCGACGTGGCGCACACCAACGGCTACACCCACATTGCCGCGTGCACCGGCAACGCCAGCGAGGACACCATGCGCCGTGTCTACGGGCTGCCGGAAATCGCCCTGATCGAGATGGGCGACTTCGTTGGGGCGGTGCTCAAGCACCTGCGCAAGGTGCCGGTGCCCCGCCTGACCCTGTGCGGGGGCTTCGGCAAGATCAGCAAGCTAGCCGCCGGGCACATGGACCTGCACAGCCGTCATTCGAGCATCGACCTGCCGCAATTGGCGGGCTGGGCCGCAGCAGGCGGGGCCGATCCGGCGCTTCAGGCTGCCATCGTGGCCGCCAACACCAGCCAGCAGGCCCTGGCGTTGGCCCACAGCGCCGGTGTCCAGTTGGGCGATGCCGTGTGCCAGCATGCCCTGGCCTTCGCCCGCAGCGTCGTGCCTGCGCAGGTGAGCGTCGAGGTGGTCGCCATCGACCGCCAGGGCGGCATCGTCGGTCGAGCGGGCCAGCCATGAGGGCGCGCATTCTGCTGCTCGGCGGCATTACCGAGGCGCTGGCCATCGCACGCCTGCTGGGCCCGGACCACATCTACAGCCTGGCCGGCATCGGCCGGGTGCCCGACGACCTGCAGTGCCAGGTACGCGTGGGCGGCTTCGGGGGGGCCGCTGGGCTGGCCCAGTACCTGCGTGAAAACGGCATCACGCTGCTGGTCGATGCCACCCATCCCTACGCCGCCCGTATCAGCGCCAACGCGGCCAGCGCCGCGCAGCGTGCCGGGATCCCTTGCTGGGCCCTGCACCGTCCGGCCTGGCAGGCACAGGCGGGGGATGACTGGCGCGAAGTCGAAGACTGGCCGGCGCTGATGCAGGGCATTGGGCCCTATGCCCGACCGCTGTTCACCCTGGGCCGGGAACCCCTGCAGCACTTGGACGCCATCCCGGATGGCCAGTTCTGGACATTGCGCGCCCTGCAAGCCTGTCCTGGCAATGCGCGCTGCGAGGTGATCGGTGCCCGCGGGCCTTTCGACCTGGACCAGGAGCGTGCGCTGTTCACCGACCGGCGCATCGACGTTCTGATCAGCAAGAACAGCGGCAGCGTCGCCACCGAACCCAAGCTGGAAGTAGCCCGCGAGCTAGGCCTGCCGGTGTTCATTCTCAAGCGACCGACATTGCCGATTGCCGATCGGACGTTCCATGCCCTGCCGGAACTGGTGGCGGCTTTGTTCGCTATGTGACGAAAGCCCCTTGCATAGCGCCTAGGGGGGGGGTTGAACTCCTACATCCCTTTGGGCATTTTCCGAGCGCCTGCAAGTGGCCACGTGTCGCAGTCCTGCCTTAAACTCGGGCGCCCCCCTCGGAAGACGTGCCTGATATGGAATTGCAATGGTGGATCTGGTTGGTGTTCGGCATCGCGCTGATGTTGCTCGAACTGGTCTTGCCCACGTTCTTCATCCTCTGGTTCGGCATTGGTGCCGTGCTGGTGGCCTTGGTCTGCCTGGCGTTTCCAGGCCTGGAGCTGGCCATGCAAGGGCTGCTCTGGGTGGCGCTCTCATCGCTGACTACCCTGCTGTGGTTCAAGGTGTTTCGCCGTAAGCAGCCGGATGAGCGCTGGACTGCCGCCAGCGTGATCGGCGAGGTCGGCTTGCTGACTTCGGGTGTGTCCGAGTTCCAGAAAGGCCGGGTGCGCTTTCAGAAGCCCGTACTGGGCAACGAGGAGTGGACCTGCATTGCAGATACCACCATCCCGGCCGGCGAGCGGGTACGCCTGATCGCCGTCGAAGGAAATACCGCCCGCGTCATCCGGGCCTGAATCCGTAAAAAAGGAATTTGCCATCATGACCAGCCTCATCGTCGTCGGCGCCATCGCCCTGTTCGTCCTGATCACTGTGTTCAAGGGGGTACGCATCGTCCCCCAGGGTGAGGAATGGATCGTCGAGCGCCTGGGCCGCTACCACACCACCCTCAAGCCTGGCCTCAACGTCGTCATCCCCTACATGGACGTGGTTGCCTATCGCCTGCCGACCAAGGACATCATCCTCGATGTGCAGGAACAGGAAATCATCACCCGCGACAACGCCGTCATCGTCGCCAACGCCCTGTGCTTTGCCAAGGTCGTTGACCCGCAGAAGGCGTCTTATGGCGTGCAGGACTACGCCTTTGCCGTCACCAGCCTGACCATGACGTCCCTGCGCGCCATCGTCGGCGCCATGGACCTTGACGAAGCGCTCTCCAGCCGCGAACAGATCAAGGCGCGCCTGCGCGAGGCCATGTCCGAGCAGACCGAGGACTGGGGCGTGACCGTGCGCTCGGTGGAAATCCAGGACATCAAGCCGTCCCAGAACATGCAACTGGCCATGGAACGCCAGGCGGCCGCCGAGCGGGAGCGCAAGGCCGACGTCACCCGTGCCGAAGGCGCCAAGCAGGCGGCAGTACTCGAAGCCGAAGCGCGCCTGCAGGCCGCCCGGCTGGATGCCGAGGCGCAGATCAGCCTGGCCGAAGCCTCGGCGCGGGCCATCTCGCTGGTCAAGGACGCAGTCGGCAACGAAACCGTCCCGGCCATGTACCTGCTCGGTGAGCGCTACGTCGGGGCCATGGAAAACCTGGCGAGCAGCAATAACGCCAAGGTGGTGGTACTGCCGGCCGATCTGCAGGAAACCGTACGCGGCCTGATGGGCCGTAACAAGGCCTGAACCTGAACGGCTTCGCGGTGCCAGGGCATCGCGAAGCCAGCGGCCAGGCACGCCACCTGCGTCACGTCACCGCACCCTGCCAAATTTGCTTATACTCGGCCGTACAATAGTCACCACGATTCCTGACCGGATCTCTCCATGCCCCCACGTCGGCACATTGCCTGGATAGCCTGCCTAGCGGTGCTGTTCAACCTGCTGGCCATGCCGTTGTCCTCTGCTGCGCCCAAAGGCCCGGCAGAGCAACTGCTGTGGGGGGCGTTCTGTTCCAGCATGGCCAACAAGGCCAAGGTCGATGTGCAGGCCCTGGCCAAGATCGACCTGGGCCCGCAAAGCGATGACAGCGCCAGCACGATGCACTGCTGGTGCTGCCTGGGTGCCGCGCCGCCACTACCATTGGGCGGACAAGCGTTACAGCTGCATGCCTCGCCTGCTCGTCTTGCCGGCCCACTGTCGCTGGATGCGCCACCCACGCCTACGCCGCGCCAACTCAGGCCCGCGCTCAACCCCCGTGCCTCCCCGCTTGCCTGAGTGTTTCACGCTGCCTGCCTGAACCTCATTCCATCGGGACATCCATCATGCTCAAGCACGCCCTTGCCGTGGCCGCCCTCCTGCTGCCCGCCGCTTTCGCCCATGCTCACGAATACACCGTGGGCGACCTGCATATCGCCCATCCTTGGTCGTTGCAGCTGCCGCCCAATGCCCCCAACGTCGCCGCGTATTTCGTGGTGCACAACAATGGCAACACCGATGACCGCCTGCTGAGCGCCGAGTCCCCCATCAGCGATGACACCCAGTTGCACGAGCACGCCATGAGCGCGGCCGGTGCCATGCGCATGCAGCAAGTGCCAAACGTGGTAGTGCCCGCAGGCAAGGATCTGGTGTTTGCACCCAGCGCTTACCATGTGATGCTCATGCAGCCCAAGGATCGCAGCCTGCTGACCGATGGCCAGCGCTTCCCGCTGACGCTTCGCTTCGAGAAAGCCGGCCCCATCACCGTGCAAGTGGCTGTGCAGAAAGCACCGCCGACTGGCCAGCCGCAGGCTCATCAGCACTGACTGCCGCTGACAGGGCGTGATGCGCTCGTCGCCACACCGCCAGCTCCGTACCACCCGCCCTGATCGCAGGCGCGCCGGTGGCGGATGGCTGAGCCTGTTCGCCATGTGGATGATTTTCATCGGGCCGCTGATTTCCCAGTCGATGCCTATGGATCACCATGGCGCCGGCATGGCCATGCCGATGGACATGCCGATGCCGGCTGCTCATCAGCATGGCGACGCTCATCACGGCCCGAGCCAGGACGGCCAGCTTCATGTGATGTGGGAGAAGTGCGGCTACTGCAGCCTGCTGTTCAACTGCCCTGCATTGCCCCAGGCGCTCAGCCCCCTCAACCTGGCAGGCGCCCTGCCTCAGGTCCATCTTCAGCCTGCCACGCGCCACGGGCATGCCAGGCAGGCCGTTTTCCCCGGCGCCCGCAGCCGCGCACCGCCCGTTTCGATCAGTGTTTGACCCATTAGCGCACGAAGCCTGATCGCTTCGCGTCTTCTCACGACTGATCGACTGGAATCATTATGTCCGGCTGTACCCCTCTTTTGTCCCTGCGCGGGACCATTGCCGCCCTGTGTGGCTCGTTGCTGACCCCTGTCGCACTGGCGGCAGACCCTGGCCAGCTTGCCCATTCATCCGCTGCACCTGAGCTCGGCCCTACGGTCATCACCGCCATCGCCCCCAGCTCGCCACTGACCGTGGTCACCCACCCCAAGGACCCTCGCCAGCCCGTGCCGGCCAGTGACGGTGCCGATTACCTGAAAACCATTCCCGGTTTTTCGGCCATCCGTGCCGGCGGCACCAACGGTGACCCGGTACTGCGCGGCATGTTCGGCTCGCGGCTGAACATCCTCACCAATGGTGGGCTGATGCTGGGCGCCTGCCCCAACCGCATGGATGCCCCAACCGCCTACATCGCCCCGGAAACCTACGACCGACTGACCGTGATCAAGGGCCCGCAGAGCGTGATCTGGGGGCCGGGCGGCTCGGCAGGCACCGTCTTGTTCGAGCGTGACCCCGAGGCATTCGGCACCCTTGGCAGCCGCGTCAATGCCAGCCTGCTCACCGGCACCAATGGCCGCTTCGACAAGGTGCTGGACGCTGCTGTCGGCAACAGTCAGGCCTATGCCCGTTTCGTCGGCAATCAGTCGCGTGCCGATGACTACCATGACGGGGCTGGCGATTCAGTGCCGTCGCGCTGGGAAAAATGGAACGGCGATGTCGCCCTGGGCTGGACGCCCGATGCCGATACGTTGCTCGAACTCACCGCAGGCAAGGGCGATGGGGAGGCGCGCTATGCCGGTCGGGGCATGGACGGTTCGCAGTTCAAGCGTGAAAGCCTGGGCCTGCGCTTTGAAAAATCCAACCTCGGCGAGGTACTCGACAAGATCGAAGCCCAGGCCTATTACAACTATGCCGACCATGTGATGGACAACTACAGCCTGCGCACACCCTCTGGCAGCGGCATGATGGGCATGCCGATGGTCAGCAATGTCGACCGCCGCACGATGGGTGCACGCCTCAAGGCGACCTGGCGCTGGGCCGATGTGCAGCTGATCAGCGGTATCGACGCGCAGACCAACGCGCATCGCCAGCGCGGCGGCATGGGCGTGGATGCGCACAAAGGCCAGGCCTGGACCAAGGATGCCGATTTTCACAACTACGGTGTGTTCGGCGAGCTGACCTGGTCGCTCAGCGGCGATGACCGGGTCATCACCGGCGCCCGCCTGGACCGCGCGTCGGCGCGGGATCTGCGCCAGGCCAGCCCGACCCGCAACGACACCCGCGCCGACACGCTGCCCAGCGGCTTCGTGCGCTATGAACACGACTTGGCAGCCCTGCCGGCAACGGCCTACATCGGCCTTGGGCACGCCCAGCGTTTCCCGGACTACTGGGAGCTGTTTTCGCCGAAAACAGCGCCCACCGGGTCGGTCAATGCCTTCGACGGCATCGAGCCCGAGAAGACGACGCAGCTCGACTTCGGTGTCCAGTACCGCAGCGAACGGCTGGAAGCCTGGGCTTCGGGTTATGTCGGGCAGATCCGCGACTACATCCTGTTCGACTACCGCACTGGCATGATGGGCATGGCGACTTCGAAGGCGCAGAACATCGACGCCCGCATCATGGGTGGCGAAGTGGGTGCGGCCTACTCGCTGAGCGATACCTGGAAGGCCGATGCCACACTGGCCTACGCCTGGGGCAAGAACAGCAGCGATGGCAAGGCGCTGCCCCAGATGCCGCCCTTGGAAAGCCGCCTGGGCCTGACCTACAGCCGCGATGCATGGAGCGCAGGCGCGCTCTGGCGGCTGGTCGCAGCGCAGAACCGCATCGCCCGCAACCAGGGCAATGTGGTTGGCAAAGACTATGACGAAAGTGCAGGGTTTGGGGTGTTCTCGCTCAACGGCGCGTACAAGGTGAGCAAAAATCTGAAACTCAGTGCAGGGGTCGACAATCTGTTCGACAAGACCTACGCCGAACACCTGAACCTGGCGGGCAATGCCGGTTTCGGCTACCCAGCCAGCGATCCTCAACCGGTCAATGAGCCCGGCCGGAGCGTCTGGACCAAAGTCGATTTCAGCTTCTGACATCCACCGCGGGCGCGGCAG
Source organism: Pseudomonas sp. SGAir0191 (assembly GCF_002812565.2). Classification (NCBI taxonomy): domain Bacteria; kingdom Pseudomonadati; phylum Pseudomonadota; class Gammaproteobacteria; order Pseudomonadales; family Pseudomonadaceae; genus Pseudomonas; species Pseudomonas sp. SGAir0191. The sequence goes on along the minus strand of NZ_CP025035.2, from coordinate 575,322 downwards.
TGACCGCGCCCTGTGCGGGTTTACCTGGAGGTTCCCATGAGAGGAACACGCGTTTCATTCTACAACCTGGCCTGGCGTTGGCATTTCTATGCAGGGCTGTTCGTGGCCCCATTCATGATCCTGCTGGCCCTTACCGGGCTGGTATACCTGTTCAAGCCGCAGCTCGATCCATGGCTGTACCGCGACCTGATGGTGGTTGAGGCCGGCCATCATCGCCAAGGGGCCGATGTGATGCTGGCCGAAGTGCGCAAGGCGCACCCCAAAGGCCATGTGGGCCAGTACCTGCCGCCGCTGAACGCGCAGCGCAGTGCGCAGTTCGTGGTGCACGAAGAGGGCCGCGAGCTGAACGTGTTCGTCGACCCGTACAGCGGCAAGATCCTCGGCGAGCAGGACGGCAAGCGCAATCTGCAAGCCATCGCCCGCGCCCTGCACGGCGAATTGATGGTGGGCACCCTGGGCGATCGCCTGGTGGAACTGGCCGCAGGCTGGGGCGTCGTGCTGGTGATTTCGGGCCTGTACCTGTGGTGGCCTCGCGGGCGCCTGGGCGCAGGCGTGCTGTGGCCGCGCCTGGCCGCCCGAGGCCGGCTGTTCTGGCGCGACCTGCATGCGGTCAGTGGGTTCTGGGGTTCGGCGCTGTTGTTGTTGATGCTGCTCAGCGGCATGACCTGGACCGGGTTCTGGGGCAAGCAGTATGCCGACCTGTGGAACCGCTTTCCGGTAGCGATGTGGAACGATGTGCCGAAGTCGGACCAGCAGGCGCGCGAGCTCAACCATGCTCACCGCCAGACCGTGCCCTGGGCCATGGAGAACACGCCGATGCCTCAATCTGGCGCCCATGCCGAGCATGCCGGGCATCACACAATGTCCAGCCAACCGGCCGCACCGAATGTGAGCGTGCAACAGGTCGAAGACATCGCCACTGCGCGGCAGGTGGCACCGGGCTACAGCATCACCTGGCCAACCACGGCCGACGGCGTATTCACCGTCGCGGTATTCGCCGACGACCCACGCAACGACGCCACCCTGCATGTGGACCAGTACACCGGCAAGGTGCTGGCCGATGTGCGCTGGCAGGACTACAGCCCTGTGGCCCGCGCCACGGAACTTGGGGTCATGCTGCACGAGGGCAAGATGTTCGGCCCGCTGAACCAGATCGTCATTGCGCTGGTGTGCCTGATGATTCTGCTGGGTTCGGTCAGTGGCCTGGTGATGTGGTGGAAACGTCGGCCCGAAGGCGGCCTGGGCGTTCCCCCCTTGCGCCACGACCTGCCCCGCTGGAAGACGGCCGTGGTGGTGATGCTGGCATTGGGGCTCGTTTTCCCCTTGGTGGGGGTGTCGATGGTGCTGATGTGGGTACTCGACAACCTGATCATGCGGCGGGCAAGGGTGGCGACGCAGGCATAGCGGCCCGGTAAGCGGCTGTCGTGAAACCCCAGGCGGGCCGAAAGGCCCGCCGAGCGTTTCACGGCCCCTGCCTGTAGGTGCAGGATTATTCTCTAAAGCGCCGACGCTTGACCCCGATCATTTCTAAAGCGCCCTGCACTCGCGATATCGTGTCGATCTGTCACGCCCGCACCTTTGCAGTGCGTGATAGCCTAGCCGGCTACGTCAGCCAATGCGACTGACCTCTACAAGGGAATGCAGCCTATGACGCAAACTGCGCCGACTCCACCCGACGACCAACACCTGCAACGCAACCTCACCAACCGACACATCCAGCTCATCGCCATTGGCGGTGCCATCGGCACCGGTCTGTTCATGGGCTCGGGCAAGACCATCAGCCTGGCTGGGCCTTCGATCATCTTCGTCTACATGATCATCGGCTTCATGCTGTTCTTCGTCATGCGTGCCATGGGCGAGCTGTTGCTGTCGAACCTCAACTACAAGTCGTTCATCGATTTCTCCGCCGACCTGCTCGGCCCCTGGGCCGGCTACTTCACCGGCTGGACCTACTGGTTCTGCTGGGTCGTGACCGGCATCGCCGACGTGGTGGCGATCGCCGCCTATACACAGTTCTGGTTCCCCGACCTGCCTCAATGGATACCGGCGCTGACCTGCGTGGCAGTGCTGCTGTCGCTGAACCTGGTCACGGTGAAGATGTTCGGCGAAATGGAATTCTGGTTCGCCCTGATCAAGATCGTCGCCATCCTCGGCCTGGTCGCCACCGGCCTGTACATGGTCATCACCGGCTTCCAGTCGCCGAGCGGCCACACGGCCAGCCTGGCCAACCTGTGGAATGACGGCGGCATGTTCCCCAATGGCCTGTTCGGCTTCTTCGCCGGTTTCCAGATCGCGGTGTTCGCCTTTGTCGGCATCGAGCTGGTAGGCACCACCGCCGCCGAAGCGAAGAACCCCGAGCGCACCCTGCCGCGGGCGATCAACTCGATCCCGATTCGCATCATCGTGTTCTACGTGCTGGCGCTGATCGCGATCATGGCGGTCACCCCATGGCGCGACGTGGTCCCGGGCAAGAGCCCGTTCGTCGAACTGTTCGTGCTGGCCGGCCTGCCAGCAGCGGCAAGCATCATCAACTTCGTGGTGCTGACCTCGGCCGCTTCGTCGGCCAACAGCGGCGTGTTCTCCACCAGCCGCATGCTCTACGGCCTGGCCCAGGAAGGTGATGCACCGAAGGCCTTCGAGAAGCTGTCGCGACGCGCCGTGCCGGCCAACGGCCTGTACTTCTCCTGCCTGTGCCTGCTGCTCGGCGCGGTGCTCATCTACCTGGTACCGAACGTGATCGAAGCCTTCACCCTAGTGACCACGGTGTCGGCGGTGCTGTTCATGTTCGTATGGACGTTGATCCTGCTGTCGTACCTGAGCTACCGCAAGCAGCGCGCAGCGCTGCATGAGAAGTCGATCTACAAGATGCCTGGCGGGCGTTTCATGTGCTACGTGTGCCTGGTGTTCTTCGCCGGCATCCTGGTGCTGCTGAGCCTTGAAACCGACACCCGTTCGGCGCTGGTGGTGACACCAATCTGGTTCCTGATCCTGGCGGTCACTTACCAGTTCGTGCGCAGCAAGCGCCAGCCGCGTACCGTGGTGCGCAACCACTGAGCATGAGGATCCGCCAGCCCTTGTCCCGCCTGGGCTGGCGAACCTTATTGATATTTCTGTCAGTTGTGCGATTTCGCCTTCATCCTTCAAATAGCGCCAGGACCCAAACGTCATGGCCTCTCTGCCTGACGTGTCTTCATTCGCCTGGAGCGCACCGTCATGTCCGATCAGAGCAACTTCGCCTGCAGTTACGCCCATCTGTTTCCCGAACAACTGGCCAACCCCTGCGACCCCGCTGCGCCTGAATCGAATACTGGCCCCATCGCCTACCTGCATGCGCTTTATCAGAAGGCCCTGAGCATCGAAGCGACCAGCGAATCGGGGCAACGTCAGACACTGGCTCAGCGTCGTCCGGATCTGGCACAACTGGTACTGGACCCTGAACGCCTGGAGCAACCTGTCAATGCACTGGCATTGGCCATTTCGACACTGACCCACCACGCCCAGGCCCGCGCAGGCTCAACTGTCGACCTGCCCGAAGTGCTCGCTGAGGCAGGCCTGCATATACATCTGCCGTATCACCATGCGCACGAGCAGATCAAGACGGTGCTTGCACACAAGAAGATCCCCTACTTCGAACTGCTGCAACAGTCGCTGCGCTGTTACCCGGTGTTCTGCGAAGCGCAACTGCGCAGCAAGGAGCTGCGCCAGGCGATGCTCATGGCCAGCGGCTTCGGGCCCGGGGTGCAGAAGTTGTTGCTGGATAACTACGCACTGAACTTTAGCGTCAGAGATTGGCGCAAATGGTACGGGCTGCAGAACACAGCAGAGCAAAAGGCTATCGCGAGCCTGAAGGACGTCGAGACGTTCATGGACAAGACCGGTCTTACGTTCGAACAGGTGCTGGAACTGCTTGCCATATCCAGCATCGATGATGACGCACAAGCCGGTCACAGCACAGTCCGAACATCCGAGGCCTATAAACCGACGAGCGCAACGTCGCTGCCAAACTTCCATCCCGGTGCGGTGTTCATCAATGCACGCAGCAAGGTTCGCCTGACGCTGAAAGACACCCTGAGCGGCGCCGGAATCAAGCCGACATTCAACCGGCTCGACTACGACTGCCTGCCACGCATTTATCAGATGATTCACCTGCAACGCGAACTGGGCCTGCCGTTCGCCGAAACCGACCTTCTAGTGATCTCGATCCTCAGGGCCGAAGGCCAGAAAGATGCCTGGAACGTGACGCCCACTACCTTGCGCGCGCTGGGGGTATTCCGCTATCTGAACGAGGCTTACGGCATCAGTGCCGAGCAGTTCGCCGCACTGGTCTGCCAGGTCTGCCCCTATGCCTTCGGCGCCCAGCCTGCCATGCTTGACCGCGTGCTCGATGGCCCCGGCAGCACCGCACTGGACACCTCATCATCACTGGTACTCGATGACCGGGCCCTGGACCCGAACGACGGCGCCGAAGGCCAGTTCGAGGTACTTCCGGGCCTGGCCAAGGCGCTGGGCGCCGATGAACAGACGACCCTCGATTGGCTGGGCCTGGTAAAAAATGCCCAGCCGACTGAGCAACTGACGTTGTCGCTCTCAGTACTGTCGGCACTCTACCGGCTCAGCCGCCTGCCCCGCCTGCTCAAGCGCTCACGACAGGAAACCGACGCCCTGCTCAAGCTGCTGGCCGACGCCGGCATCGATGTGCAGGCACAACTGAGCGGCACCCCGCTGATCAGCGACTTCGAAACCACCGGCATCCTCGATGTGCTGATTGCGCTGACCAACCTGGACCAGTGGCTGCGTCAGCAGCAGATCCTGCCCAGCGCTCTGCTTGCGGCCCTGAACCTCAGCAAACCCAACGCCACGGGCTGGATCGAAGAACATCGGCCGAAGACGCTCATGTTGCACAAGGACGCAATCGATAAAGCCTTGAAGAGCACACCGATAAACTCCGATGCCAGCGCATCCGAACCTGTTGATGAACCAGCGCAACATACAGCATTGATTGCCCAACTCCTTGCAGATGCACTGGGTCTGCCACTGAACACGCCTGGTTTCACCCTGAGTCATGTCCAGCCACTGATCAACTGGGTCGGGAAAAGCCATGCCGAGCTGTTGCACGCTGCGGATTCGCTGAAAGTTGCCGACCCTGCACAGGCGAGCGACAAAGGCCAGAGCTGGCTTGATCTGGAAAGTCGTTGCGCACTGAGCGTGGTATTTTCGTTGAGCCCCGCCATCATCCAGTGCATCGCGGATCACCCTGGCGGGTTCGCGCTCGAGCGCAGCGATACGGCACTCACGCTGGATGTTTGCTACAAGCTCGCCTGCCTCAAAGGCTGGGTAGCGGTCAGTGCCGAACAAGGCCGCACCGAGGAGGACGTCCTAGGATTTTTCAAAGGATTGAAGCCAAGCACCCTTGCCACAGACCGCCAACAGTTCGCCAGGGCAATGGCCACGCTCTGTGCCTGGACCGACGAAGACGTCGCGGCGGCCTGCCCGCCCTACGAAACGCTCATGGAAGTGGAGTATACGCGACCGACCTTCAACGATTTCCTGCAGACGCTATCTGCCGACGAGCTGGCCACGTACGAGCACTACAAGATCGAGACGCTGATCAGGCGGGTGGTCGTTCGTGTGGCTGGCACCAAGGGTTACACCGACATCAAGTTTACCCACTTGCACCGCAAGTTGGTGACGTTCCTGGATCAGCACCCCGGCCCTCTGCTGGTTACCCAGCAGCAGTATCAGGACGCCTACAAACCCGAAAAATGGCTGAAGGCGTGGAAGACAATGATCAGATCAGGCCACGAGCATCACCCGCTCGAACTCGAAGTCGTGAACACTGCGCGTGGTACCGTAAGCCGCTCGGTGGGTACCCCGGGGGTGCCCACCAGCATCAGGCAGATCGACTACATCCTGCGCATGAAATCCCTGGCCAAGGCCACGGGCCTGGCCTGTCGTTCCCTGCTCGACCTCACCGAACTCACCCAGCACTCCAGCTACCGTCAGTACGAAGCCTCCAGCCAGCTGCTGCTGGCCAGCACCGAGGAAGCCTTGCGGGCAAATGTCGACAAGCAGAGCGCCGAATCGTGGCGTGACGCCCTGGCCGGCTACCTGATCGGACACGGGGCCAAGGGTACGGGCGAAGCATCGATCACCTTCGCTCAGGCCGACGATCTGTGCACGTATTGCCTGTGCGACATCCTGGTAGGCCCCGAGGTGCAGACCACCCTGCTCGACCAGGCCATCGGCAGCCTGCAGCACTACCTGTCGCGCCTGCATGCACGCCTGGAGCCGGGCTACCTGGACAACGCACCCTCTGGCGAGCAGCAACTGGCCTGGCAAGGGCAGCTCGGTCAGTACGGCACCTGGAGACGCAAACGTGAACAACTGAATCACCCGGCCAACCTGATCCACTATTCCCAACGCAGCAATAAGAGCAAGGCGTTTCAGGAGCTGGAAATCGAGCTCAATCAAGGCAAGATGGACACTACCTTGCTGCACACCGCCATCTGCAACTACCTCACCAAATTCGAACGCATCAGTAACCTGCAGGTGGTCAGCGGGTATCTGGATGGGCACGATCCCAAACGCAACACCTACCACCTGATCGCCCGCACCAACAGCACGCCCCTGGAATACTACTGGCGCACCCTGGACATCAGCCTGTGCGACGACAAACGCCGCCTCAGCCCCCTGGCATGGAGCGAATGGCAGGCCATCTCGCTGTCCCCTGCCGGTGAGATCGTCGGCTCAGCGCAGCCCGACAGCCGCGCCGATCTGGTACGCCCCGTCGTCATTGCCGGCCGACGCTATGTGTTCTGGGTAGAGCGCAGCACAACCGATCTGGTCAGTGGTGATGATGCCAAAAAGACCTTGCCCGGAAAGCGCAAGCTTACGGTCCACTATTGCTTCCAGCAGAGCGACGATACCTGGAGCACCCCCAACGAGATTCTGTGCCTGGACGGATTTCTGGAGGGTGTGTGGCAGCCCGCTACCCATGCAAAAGGTCTGGACTTCGAGCCAGGTCTGATCGTTACCGTGAATGAGGAAGCGCAGAGAAAGAACGATCCCTGGTTGACCGTGCTGCTCTACGACCGCAAGAAGGAGACAGGACGCGTTCAGAACACCGACTACTATCTGGTTTTCCGAGACTTGCTGTTGCTGGAGAAGAAAGAGCTGGACAGTACCGAGGCCGACTCGGTCAGCAGGGTGCTAATCAATAGTTTTGGGCAACAACATGCGATTGCTCATCCTTATGATGGTGTAATTAATATTACTTCGATGGTTGAGTCGTATACAGCGTACCCTGAACCTTTTGACTCACCAGACAGGACCAAACTCGTAAATAGCAACACTCAAATAATACCCCAAATTATAATCCTAAAAAATTACTCGGCATTCTACAATTATTTGAACTTCAAAACAAATGATCCAGAATTAAATACTTTTTATCCAAACAACGCCGGATCGAAAACCCCGCAGGACTTAGAATTAAAAATCATACAAAAGGGAAATCTCTTCACTATCGAGGTCAGCTCAGAGGCCACACCACACGATACCCAGTATGAACTTGATGAAATGAAAATTGAAATAATCTCAACGATTAACGGAAGTACCAGCTCTAAAGTAGAGACGTTCACCCATGGCATGTCGGTACCTTCAACCAATGTCACAGGTCTCAAATTCTTACTTAAGTACGTAGACAATCGCTTAGCCATTTCCCCACAACCCATATATGCCTGGTCTTTGAGAGAATACAAAGTCGATGCGACCGGCACCATCAAACCCTGGAGCCTATCCATTTCAGCCAATACAAAACAGGCCCAGTACCTGGACCTGAGCGCAGTCAAGCACAACGAACCACCGCTTCTCACCGACAAATTCCGCCTCAACACGCTCTTCGGCAAGAACCTCGTCGCCCGTGCCACCCAAGGCGTCGAACGGGTACTTGCCTGGGACACCCAGACGCTGACCGAACCCGCGCTGGATGGCAGCGACCACTCCCCGCCCACCGACTTCCACGGTGCCAACGCGCTGTACTTGCGAGAGCTGTTCCTGCACGTACCGGCCATGGTCGCCATGCGCTTGACCGAACAGCAGCAGTTCGAGGAAGCCGAAGACTGGTACCTGCGTTACCTGTTCAACCCGTACCGCACCAAACCCGATGCCCAGGGGCGCCCTGCCCCCTGGTGCACGCGCCCGCTGGCCGAGGCCGGCACCATGAGCTCGACCTTGGGGCAGGACGTGGAGCCGATCAACCGGGCGTTTCTGCGTTCGCGCTATTACCAGGAAGCGGTCTACCTGTCGTTGCTCGAAAACTGGCAGCTGCAAGGCGACCACTTCTATCGCCAGCTCACCCTCAGCAGCCTGAACCAGGCCTGGCTGTGTTATCAGCAGGCACTGCAATTGCTCGGTCCACTGGCCAAGACCGACCTGACCTCGCGCTGGACGCCCGTTGCGCTCGCCGAGCTGAACGTCGAGGCCTTGCGCAGGCCCATCAACCCGCGTCTGGCCAGACTGCACCAAACGCTCAAACAGCGCCTGTTTAACCTGCGTCATGGCCTGACGCTCGATGGCAAGGTACTGCCAGCGCTGGACTGGAACAGCGAAACCCTGGAAGCCTTCAGCAGCAACCAGGGAACGATTGGCAGCCAACCTGCCATTTATCGAAGAACCCACGAACGGCTGCCACATTATCGCTTCCGTCACTTGCTGCCGATCGCCAAAGAGGCGGCGAGTGAGTTGGTCGAACAGGGCCGTCAGTACCTAGTCCTCATGGAAGGCCAGCTCGACAAGAAACTGCTGGTCTTGCGCCAGACTCACCACCTGAAGATGGCGGACTTCGCCATTCGCCTGCAGCAGAAAACAATCAACAGCCTGCAGTCACGCAAATCCGGATTGCTGCTGACCCAGAGCAAGACCACCGCGCGGCTGAACCGGCTGAGCCACTTGATCGACATCGGCCGCTCGCCCGAGGAAGAAGCCGCCACCGCGTTCACCTGGATCGGCAACAGCGCCAAGCTGCTCAGCATACCGTTCGAGGTCGCGGGGGCTGCAGTTGAAGCCGCGGTGCCGACTATCTATGGCATGGCGGTCGGCGGGATAAAGCCTGCTGCGCCGATGTACTCGACCGCAAAGAGCCTGAAAGTGGCCAGCGAGGTTTCCGGCATGTTGGCCGCAGAACTCAAAACACAAGCAGGCTACAATCGCCGAGCCGCCACTTGGGCGTTCGAGAAGAGCGAAGCGCAATGGGATCTGCGCATTCTCGGCGCTCAGCTGGACGAACTGGAGCTGGAGCTCGGCGCCAGCAACATCGAGCTGGCGCGCTGTATCCAGGACCGCAACAACCTGCGTGAGGCCCATGCGTCCATGACCGACAGCTTCAGCATCGCGGCGACCTACGACTGGCTCACGGCCCGTCAGGAACAGATCTACGGCAGCGCCTACGACGCCGTGCGCTCGCTGTGCCAGATGGCCGAGTCTGCCTGGCGCCTGGAGATCGGCGACTATCGGCGCGCCAGCTTCTTCGACGCCTATGCCTGGCGCGACAAATACAAGGGGATGCTGGCGGGGCAGTCTTTGCTGCAGGGTTTGCAGCAGATGGAAAACGAGTACCTGTTGAACACCGAACGGCGACTGACCATCCGCAAGACCTTCAGCCTCAACCAGCAACTGGGGCAAGCGCGATGGGACAGCCTCTTCAAGAAAGATCGCGACGCCGGCTCAGCGCTTTCCCTGAATTTCGCATTTTCGGCAGCGGACTTCGACAAGAGCTATCCAGGCCATTATCTGCGTCAGCTGAAACACGTTTCCGTCACCTTGGTGATGAAGAACAGACAGGACCCGGCCGAGCTGAGCGCCGTGCTCACCCAGTTGGCAAGCAACACCTTGCTCGAGCCACACAGCACAGCCGCCGCCTCGCTGTACCCCGCTGCGCAGACAGCGACCACGCAGGAGAACGATGCGCGCGAAACAGCAGCCCAGGATCCCGCACTGGTATTGCGCAACCCCGGGATCAACCAACAGATCGCTTTGTCGGTCACCGACGCGGATGACGGCATCGGCCATCAAGCCGATTCGTGGCTGTACGAAATGGCATTGCATGACGGGCGTTACCTGCCTTTCGAAGGCACTGGCGCCATTTCGCAATGGGAGCTGAAGATCCTGGGCGACGAGGCGTTGCTCAAAGACCTGTCCGTGATCACCGACATCAAGCTGAACATGGTCTACACCGCCAAGGCAGGCGATCAGGCCTTTACTGATGCTGTGCAAACGCTGCTCAAGCAAGCCAAGGATGGCATGCCCTCCAAGACCTGACCCGGCAAGGCATGCTCACACCTGCAAGTTCGACCTGGCCCACGTGACCAGCGCCGAGCCTGCAGGTGCTGGCCCGGCAGCGCTTCAGGGCGTGGCCGTGGCGAAAACATGCAGCCCGAAGGTGCACATGGCCTGGTAACCCTTCAATCTGCGGTGCTGGATGGCCCGGGCTTGCCCGCTACGGCGCCTCCAAACCCTCGAGCACCGCTTCAGCCAGCGCCACGCCCTTCTCCAGTGAGTTTTCCGTCGCCGTCAACAAGCTGCGCAAAGGTTCACCTACCTGCTCCAACGCCAGCGCATTGGTTTCATACGCAGCCTTGAGCGCCGCGATCGCGCACACCAGCGCGTCGGCGCTGTCGATGCCTGCGCGTACGGTACAGATCGGGTCATGGGACTGATGGCAGGTGCCGTAATTCATGCTGGCCGTGACAGGCCGACGAGGGCGCGGGGTTGGGATGTGTGAGTCATGGATCATGACTGAGCCTCCCGCTGGGTGGATGCGAAAGGTGGATCTGGAACGATCTTCTTGAGCATGGTGCGTCTCCTTGCAACCTTCTGAAATGTATCTCCGTGCCCATACGCCAATATGGGTGGACGGAGCCGTGCGGGTTGGCGTTGCCGGTCAGAAGGTCCGGTGAGCCCGAAGGCTCCCACACACGGCTCCGCCCATAACGGGTGCAACCATGCAGGGCACAACTATCGCGTGTGCGATGTGCCCGGTTCTGACAGCGGGACGCCAATCCCGACCCGCAGAATCTACTGCGGTGCCGAACGGTACTCAAGTACCGCTAATGTGTCAAAACTGTTCACCGCCCTGGACCCAATCCTGTGCAGGCCAGTCGCGCAAGCACCAACCTGGCCCCTATCCAAGACCCGCATAGAAGCACAACCCTTCTAGACCGCAGCCTTGCGCACCACGGCACAGCCTTTGCAATCGCCCTTCTGCCCACACCACAACAACTCAGCGGAGAGAGCACATGAAGCGACGCAGTCTGATCAAGGCCTTCACCCTCAGCGCCTCGATGGCGGCGATGGGCCTTAGCTGGAGTCTCCAGGCAGCCGAGACCATCAAGGTCGGCATCCTGCATTCGCTGTCCGGGACCATGGCCATCTCCGAGACGTCGCTCAAGGACATGGCCTTGATGACCATCGATGAGATCAACGCCAAAGGTGGGGTGAACGGCAAGATGCTGGAGCCGGTGGTGGTGGACCCGGCGTCCAACTGGCCGCTGTTCGCCGAAAAAAGCCGCCAGTTGCTGACCCAGGACAAGGTCGCGGTGGTGTTCGGTTGCTGGACATCGGTGTCGCGCAAATCGGTATTGCCGGTATTCGAGGAGCTCAATGGTCTGCTGTTCTACCCGGTGCAATACGAAGGCGAAGAGATGTCGCCGAACGTCTTCTACACCGGCGCTGCGCCCAACCAGCAAGCGATTCCGGCGGTGGAATACCTGATGAGCGAGGATGGCGGCGGCGCCAAGCGCTTCTTCCTGCTGGGCACCGACTACGTCTACCCGCGCACCACCAACAAGATTCTGCGTGCGTTCCTGCACAGCAAGGGCGTGGCCGACAAGGACATCGAGGAGGTCTACACGCCGTTCGGCCACGCCGACTACCAGACCATCGTCGCCAACATCAAGAAGTTCTCGGCCGGGGCGAAGACGGCGGTCATTTCCACGGTCAACGGCGACTCCAACGTGCCTTTCTACAAAGAGCTGGCCAACCAGGGCCTGAAAGCGACCGATGTGCCGGTGGTGGCGTTCTCGGTGGGCGAAGAGGAGCTGCGGGGCATCGACACCAAGCCGTTGGTGGGCCATCTGGCCGCCTGGAACTACTTCGAGTCGGTGGATAACCCGGTCAACCAGAAGTTCGTCGCTGATTGGAAGGCCTATGCCAAGGCCAAAGGCCTGCCTGGCGCCGACAAGGCGGTGACTAACGATCCGATGGAAGCCACCTATGTGGGCATTCACATGTGGGCGCAGGCGGCGGAAAAAGCCAAATCCACCGATGTGGACAAGGTGCGCGAAGCGCTGGCCGGGCAGACCTTCAAGGCCCCTTCGGGCTACACCCTGACCATGGACAAGACCAATCACCACCTGCACAAGCCAGTGATGATCGGCGAGATCCAGGACGATGGGCAGTTCAGCGTGGTGTGGGAAACCGAGCAACCGCTGCGGGCGCAACCCTGGAGCCCCTTCATCCCAGGCAATGACAAGCGCCCTGATTACGCCGTGAAAGGCAACTGAGGCCCTGGGCTGCGCTGCAGCCCGTCCGTGGGCGGCCCGGTGTTCGGGTACGCCTGCGCGTAAGCGCTGATCCACAGGAGAGCCTCATGCTCAGATTCCTGCTTACCCTGCTACTGCTGTTGCCCATGGCAGTAGACGCCAGCGAAGGCGAGTTTTTCCTCGCCGCCAAGCCCGCCGAGCAGGCGCGCCTACTCGATACCTGGGCCGCCCAACCCGAGCCAGGCCGACTGGCACTGCTGGAAAACCTGCAGGCCGGCCGAATCGCCAAGGACGACAGCCGCAAGGTGCGCCTGAACAACCGCCTGCGCGGGCTGATCGACAATGCCCTGGCCAGCCACCGGTTACTCAGTGACGACAGCGCCGCCCGGCTAGCCGCCGCCAGGCAGTTGCAAAAGAGCGCACAACCGGCTCAGGTCGCCTTGCTCGACCGGCGCTACGCCAGCGAGCCGGATGCGACCGTGCGGGCAGCCTTGGGCCTGGCGTTGGCCAACCTGCAGCTCGGCGCCAGCGACCCTTCGGTGCGCCTGGCGGCCGTACGCCTGTTAGGGAAAACCGGTGACCCAACGGCCCGTACCCGCCTTGAGGCGCTGTTGCAACCCGAGATGGAAACGGACCCCACGGTGCGTACCGCCGCCGAAACCAGCCTGACCCAGGTCAAGCGCAAGCTGCTGGTCGGTGAAGTGCTAGGGCAGGCCTTCAGTGGCCTGTCGCTGGGGTCGATCCTGCTATTAGCGGCGCTGGGGCTGGCGATCACGTTCGGACTTCTGGGTGTGATCAACATGGCGCATGGCGAGATGCTGATGCTCGGCGCCTACAGCACCTACATGGTGCAGGTAGTGGTGCAGCGCTACGCACCGGGTGCCCTGGAGTTCTACCCACTGATCGCCCTGCCCGTGGCGTTCGCCGTCAGTGCCGGTGTCGGCATGGCGCTGGAGCGTACGGTGATCCGCCACCTGTACGGCCGCCCTCTGGAAACCCTGCTGGCCACCTGGGGCATCAGCCTGATTCTGATCCAGGCCGTGCGTTTGCTGTTCGGCGCACAGAACGTCGAGGTCAGCAACCCGGCCTGGTTGTCAGGTGGCATCCAGGTTCTGCCCAACCTGATCCTGCCTTACAACCGCCTGGTGATCATCGCGTTCGCGCTGGCCGTGGTGCTGCTGACCTGGCTGCTGCTCAACCGCACGCGCCTGGGCCTGAACGTGCGCGCTGTAACCCAGAACCGCAACATGGCGGCGTGCTGCGGCGTGTCCACCGGGCGTGTGGACATGCTCGCCTTCGGCCTGGGTTCGGGCATCGCCGGCCTGGGCGGCGTGGCCTTGAGCCAGGTCGGCAACGTGGGGCCGGACCTGGGGCAAAGCTACATCATCGATTCATTCCTGGTGGTGGTGCTCGGGGGTGTCGGCCAACTGGCCGGAAGCCTCTGGGCGGCGTTCGGGCTGGGCATCGCCAACAAACTGCTGGAGCCGCAGATCGGTGCGGTGCTCGGCAAGATCCTCATCCTTGCGCTGGTCATCCTGTTCATCCAGAAGCGCCCGCAAGGCCTGTTTGCCCTCAAGGGACGGGTGATCGACTGATGAACCAGCCACTGCTTGTCACCGCTGCGCACAAAGCCGGCCCTCGCCTATCGCTGGCGCTGGGTATCGCCGCCCTGGCGCTGCTGCTCGCCTTGCCGCTGTTGTCGCTGCTGCCCGCCGACCACGCCCTGCATGTGTCGTCCTATGTGCTCACACTGGTGGGCAAGATCCTCTGTTATGCCATCGTGGCCCTGGCCCTTGACCTGGTCTGGGGCTATGCGGGGCTGCTGTCGCTCGGCCATGGTCTGTTCTTTGCCCTGGGCGGCTACGCCATGGGCATGTACCTGATGCGCCAGGCCGCCGGGGAGGGGCTGCCAGGCTTCATGACGTTCCTGTCCTGGAGCGAGCTGCCCTGGTACTGGGCCGGCACCCAACACTTTGCCTGGGCCCTGTGCCTGGCGGTGCTGGCGCCTGGCATGCTGGCCCTGGTGTTCGGCTGGTTTGCCTTCCGCTCGCGGATCAAGGGTGTGTACTTCTCGATCATGACCCAGGCCCTGACCTTTGCCGGGATGTTGCTGTTCTTTCGCAACGAGACCGGTTTTGGCGGGAACAACGGCTTCACCAGCTTTCGCACCCTGCTGGGCTTCGACATCGCCGCACCCGGGACCCGCGCCGTACTGTTCCTGCTCACCGTTGCGTTGCTGGTCGCCAGCCTGTACCTGTGCTGGCGGTTGACGCGCAGCAAGTTCGGGCGCCTGTTGACGGCCGTTCGCGATGCCGAGAACCGGTTGATGTTCTGCGGCTACGATCCGCGTGGTTTCAAGCTGCTGGTATGGGTGCTCAGCGCCATGCTGTGCGGCCTGGCAGGCGCGCTGTACGTGCCTCAGGTCGGCATCATCAACCCCAGCGAAATGTCGCCCACCAACTCCATCGAGGCTGCTGTCTGGGTGGCACTGGGCGGGCGCGGTACCCTGATCGGCCCGCTGCTGGGCGCGGGGCTGGTCAACGGCATGAAGAGCTGGTTCACGGTGGCTTTCCCGGAATTCTGGCTGTTTTTCCTCGGCGCGCTGTTCATCCTTGTGACCCTGTACTTGCCCAAGGGCCTGGTCGGCCTGTGGAACAAAAGGAGCCAGTCATGAGAGGCCTGCCCCCGGTACACCCGGAGTTCATGCTCGAACCTGCCTTCGACCCGCAGGGTATCGGCCGCGACGCCATAGGCCTGGGCCATGCCCGCGTACCAGGCCTGGACGCGCGGCATGGCACCGTGCTGAGCCTTGAAGAGGTGAGCGTCAGCTTCGATGGGTTCAAGGCACTCAATGCGCTGACGCTGTATATCGGCGTGGGCGAGCTGCGCTGCATCATCGGCCCGAACGGTGCGGGCAAGACCACGATGATGGACGTGATCACCGGCAAGACACGGCCCTGCGCAGGCAGTGCCTACTTTGGTGACACGCTCGACCTGACGCGCATGAGCGAGTACCAGATTGCCCAGGCTGGCATCGGTCGCAAGTTCCAGAAACCCACGGTGTTCGAGGCGTTGAGCCTGTATGAAAACCTCGAGCTGGCGCTCAAGACCGACAAGTCGGTGTGGGCGAGCCTGAGGTCGCGCCTGAGCGGCGAGCAACGCGACAGGATCGACGACGTCCTGACCACCGTGCGGCTGAACGGGCTGGCCTCGCGTCAGGCCGGGCTGCTGTCCCACGGCCAGAAGCAGTTTCTGGAAATTGCCATGCTGCTGGTCCAGGAACCTCAACTGCTGTTGCTCGACGAACCCGTAGCCGGCATGACCGACGCCGAAACCGCCTTTACCGCCGAGCTGTTCAAGGGCCTTGCAGGCAAACACTCGCTGATGGTGGTCGAGCACGACATGGGGTTCGTGGGCAGCATCGCCGACCATGTGACGGTGCTGCACCAGGGCTCGGTGCTGGCTGAGGGATCGCTTGAGCAGGTGCAGGCCGATGATCGTGTGGTCGAGGTGTACCTCGGTCGTTGAACAGGCGCACGTCTTCTCGCGTACACCGGTGAGCTGCCGGGGACGCCCAACCCGTTACTTCAGGAGCCTTGCATGCTCAAGATCGATACGCTGCACCAGTACTACGGCGGCAGCCATATTCTGCGCGGCCTTTCTTTCGAAGCCAGGCTGGGCGAGGTCACCTGCCTGCTGGGCCGCAACGGCGTGGGCAAGACCACGTTGCTGCGTTGCCTGATGGGCCTGGTGCCCGTGCGCGAAGGCAGCGTGGAATGGGAAGGCAAGCCCATCACCGCACTCAAGCCGCACCACCGGGTGCAGGCCGGCATTGCGTACGTGCCACAGGGCCGAGAAATTTTCCCGCGTTTGAGCGTCGAGGAAAACCTGCTGATGGGCCTGTCACGCTTTCCGGGGCGCGAGGCGCGTGAAGTGCCTGCCTTCATCTACGAGTTGTTCCCTGTGCTCGAGCAGATGAAGCAACGCCGTGGCGGGGATTTGTCCGGGGGGCAGCAACAGCAGCTGGCCATCGGCCGGGCATTGGCCAGTCGTCCGCGCCTGCTGATTCTCGATGAGCCCACCGAGGGTATCCAGCCTTCGGTGATCAAGGAAATAGGCGCGGTGATCCAGCGGCTGGCGCAGCGCGGCGACATGGCCATCCTGCTGGTCGAGCAGTTCTACGATTTTGCCGAGGCTTTGGCTGATCACTATCTGGTCATGGCCCGTGGCCAGATCGTGCAGCGTGGCCGGGGCGAAAACATGCAGGCCGAAGGTGTACGCGGGCTGGTAACCATTTAACCTGCACGCTTCGACCTAGCGAGACGCTGCCATGAGTCACGAAATCCGCGACGCCCTGCCTGCCGACCTACCGGCCATCCTCGACATCTACAACGACGCCGTTCGCAACACCACGGCCATCTGGAACGAGACGCCGGTGGACCTGGCCAACCGCCAGGCTTGGTTCGACGCCCGTGCGCAACAGGGTTACCCGATACTGGTGGCCGTGGACGGCGCCGACGTGCTGGGCTACGCGTCCTTCGGGGACTGGCGCCCGTTCGAGGGGTTTCGCCACACGGTCGAGCATTCGGTATATGTGCGCAGCGATCAGCGCGGCAAAGGGCTTGGGCCGGCGCTGATGATTGCGTTGATCGAGCGCGCCCAAGGCTGCGGCAAGCACGTCATGGTCGCGGCCATCGAAAGCGGCAACGCAGCGTCTGTGCACCTGCACGAGCGCCTGGGTTTCGTGGTTACCGGGCAGATGCCGCAGGTGGGGGTGAAATTCGGGCGCTGGCTGGACCTGACCTTCATGCAGCGGGTGCTGAGCCCAGGGGCCGATCCAGACCAGCCATGACACCGGGCCCAGGCAGTCCTCACGCAGCCTTGCCGGGTGACACAAGGCTGCACTGGCCAGCGTTCCAGCCTTGCCCGCGCCTGATGACACTCACATCTGTGTGAACCTGCCCAGGCGCTGGCGCAGCATGCTGTTCTCGTTGCGTAGCTGCTGCACCTCCTGGAGCAATTCCAGGGCCAGCGCCACGCCTTCCCATTCCAGTTCCAGCTCCTGGTGCAGCTTGGCCGCGCGCCTTGCCAGCAGCGGTGCCTGATCGTCGAACAGCCAGTCTTCAGGCCTGCGCCCGGTTGGCTCCACAATGCCGTGCTCGACGATCTCGATCACACAGTCCGCCGTGAGGTCGGCTTCCTGACACAAGGTATGCATGTCCAGTTGAACGATCAGGGTGCTGCTCATGATCACTTACTCCATTGTGCCCTCGGGTCGAACGCGGCCTTCTCGGAAAGCTTGGCCCACAGTTCCCGGGTAGATTCGTCAGAGGTGGTCGGCATGACGACCTTGAGCTGTGCATAGAGGTTGCCGCGCTGGCCCTGCTTGTCGGCCAGGCCCTTGCCTGGCACCCGCAGGCGCTGCCCGCTCTGGCTGTCGGGGCGGATGGTCAGGTTGATCCTGCCTTCGAGCGTAGGTACCGCCACCTTGGTGCCCAGGGCCGCTTCCCAGGGTGCCAGCGGCACGGTGATGATCAGGTCGTGCCCTTCGACGTCGAACAGCGGGTGCGGGGCCATGCGGATGGTCAGGAACAAATCGCCATTGGCACCGCCACCGATTCCCGGGGCACCCTGGCCCTTGAGGCGAATGCGCTCGCCATCGGTCACGCCGGCCGGGATCTTCACGTTCAGGGTCTTGGTGGTGAACCCGGTGCGCTGGCCCATGGCATTGGTTTGCGGTACCTGGAAGCTGATCTGCTTGGACTCTTTGCTCAGGGTTTCTTCCAGAAATACCGCCAGTTCAAGCTCCACGTCCTGCCCTCGCCTGCCGGCACTGCGCTGTTGTTGACGGGCACCCCCGAACGGGTTGCCTCCACGACCGCCGAACATCGAGCTGAAAAAGTCCGAAAAATCGCCACTCTCGAAACCACCCCCGGCCCCGCCTCGGCTTTCCCAGCCCGGCGGTGCCTGGAACGGCCGGCCATGCTGGCCGCCGTACTTGCGGATTTCATCGAATTCGGCGCGTTTCTGCGCGTCGCCCAGCACTTCGTAGGCCTCGTTGGCTTCCTTGAATTTGTCTTCGGCGTCGCGCTCTTTGCTGACATCAGGGTGATACTTGCGGGCCAGCTTGCGGTACGCGGCCTTGATTGCCTTATCGTCCGCCGTGGGCTCTACGCCAAGTATCTTGTAGTAGTCTTTGAAGTCCATCTAGGGATCACCAGTGTGAATGTGCGTGTTGCTGGAGAAGATAGGGATCAAGCATAGCCTTTCAAGGCCCGCTTGGGGTTGCTCCATGGCAGACGACCGGTCTTGATTCTGTCGCCAGCTGGCATACACTGCGCGGCCGTTTTGCCTCCGGAAGCCTTTTCCCCATGTCCGACGTATCCCCGGCCCGCGCCCTTGGCATCGACTTTGGCACCTCCAACTCGACGGTTGGCTGGCACCGTCCGGGCATGGAATCGCTGATTGCCCTGGAAGACGGCAAGATCACCTTGCCCTCGGTGGTGTTCTTCAATATCGAGGAGCGCCGCCCTGTCTATGGCCGGCTGGCCCTGCACGAATACCTCGAAGGTTATGAGGGGCGCTTGATGCGCTCGCTCAAGAGCCTGCTCGGGTCCAAGCTGATCAAGCACGACACCAGCGTGCTGGGCAGCGCACTGCCGTTCAAGGACCTGCTGGGGATGTTCATCGGTGAGCTGAAAAACCGCGCGCAGGCTGAGGCCGGGCGTGAGTTCGATCAGGTGGTACTTGGCCGCCCGGTATTCTTCGTCGACGAGGACCCGGCAGCCGACCAGGAAGCCGAGGACACGCTGGCCGAGGTGGCACGCAAGATCGGCTTCAAGGACGTATCGTTCCAGTACGAGCCCATCGCCGCGGCGTTCGACTACGAGTCGGGCATCAGCCGTGAAGAGCTGGTGCTGATCGTCGACATCGGCGGCGGTACGTCCGACTTCACCCTCATTCGGCTGTCGCCGGAGCGGCATGCGGTGGCCGAGCGCCAGAGCGACATCCTCGCAACCGGTGGCGTACACATCGGCGGCACGGACTTCGACAAGCAGCTGAGCCTGCAAGGGGTAATGCCGCTGTTCGGTTATGGCAGCCGCATGAAAAGCGGTGCCTTGATGCCAACCAGCTATCACCTCAACCTGGCCACCTGGCATACGATCAACGCGTTGTACTCACAGAAGTCGCAGTTGGCGCTGGGCAACATGCGCTACGACATCGAGGACACCCTTGGCGTTGATCGGCTCTTCAAACTCATCGAGGAGCGCGCCGGGCATTGGCTGGCCATGGAAGTGGAAGCCAGCAAGATCGAATTGACCGAACAGCCGAGTCGTCACGTCGACCTCGGCCGCATCGAACCAGGCCTTGGCGTGGACCTTTCTCGCAACCTGTTCGAGACGGCCATCGAAAGCCTGCTGGAACGGGTACGGGCCAGTGTCACGGACTTGCTGGCCAAGGCCGGGGTCAGCCAGGGCCAGGTCGACACAGTATTCTTCACGGGCGGCTCCAGCGGCATTCCAGCCCTGCGCACCAGTGTGGCCGCAATGTTGCCAAATGCCCGTCACGTGGAAGGCAACATCTTTGGCAGTATCGGCAGTGGGCTGGCCATTGAGGCACGCAAGCGCTACGGCGCGTGACGAAACGACGGGGCCAAGGGGCGCTTGTGTTGCCCCTCATCCGCGCTAGCGCTGGTTGTAACCGTCTGGCCGAGCCTGGCGCCGGCCCTGTTATCTGCTGAGCAGGCCCGCCGTGACCGCCTTCAAACCAGCTCCATCCTGCGCAGCTCGCTCTTGAGATAGGCGTAATAGACCGGCCCTGCCACGACCCCCGGCAGGCCGAACGCCGCTTCGAACACCAGCATGGCCAACAGCAGTTCCCAGGCCTTGGCCCTGATCTGCCCACCGACGATCTTGGCGTTGAGGAAGTACTCCACCTTGTGGATGACGATCAGGTAGACCAACGCCGCCGCTGCCACCCACACCGACAACGACAACCCGACGATGGTGATCAAGGTATTGGACATGAGGTTGCCGATGACCGGTAGCAGACCCAACAGGAACGTCAGCACGATCAAGGTCTTGGTCAGCGGCAGGTGCACGCCGAACAACGGCAACACCACGGCCAGAAAGATGCCAGTGAAGGCGGTGTTGAGCAGGGAAATCTT
This sequence comes from Pseudomonas sp. SGAir0191, assembly GCF_002812565.2. NCBI lineage: Bacteria > Pseudomonadati > Pseudomonadota > Gammaproteobacteria > Pseudomonadales > Pseudomonadaceae > Pseudomonas > Pseudomonas sp. SGAir0191. The sequence goes on along the minus strand of NZ_CP025035.2, from coordinate 554,619 downwards.
GATCTGGGCGAAAACGATGGTGCGAAACGCCTGTACCAGCAGGTTCAGGCGCTCGAACAGGGCGGCTGCCAGAGGTTTGCGCCGGGAGATGTCGGGTATGCGCTGCAGGGCGACGATAGCCCCCAGGATCATGCCGATCAGCAAGGTCACGAACATGTGGGCCATGCCCTTGCCCACCAGTTGCAAATCACTGAGATGGCTCTTGATCCAGTCGCCGATCGCCACCTTGAACTCAGCAGCACTGGCCGGCAAATAGCCCTCGATGAACGGCGGCAACTGCCCGCGCGCCCGCTCAACCAACGCCATGAACTTGTCCAGCGAAGCGCCAGGATTTTCCGCTTCATGCAACAAGAAGCTGAACGCCCCGGCGATCAGCAGCGCCAGGCTGATCACCACCAGCGTGCCCAGCAGCGCCACTGCCAGCCAGCGCGCACGCTGCCCGGCAATCAATGGCTGCAGGCGCGGCGTGAGCATGTTGACCAGTTCGAACACCAGCAGGCCTGCCAGCAGGCTGGGCAGCAGCTTCAACGGCAACGCCAACAGCAAGCCTGCGAACACGATAATCAAACTGGCCAGGGTGACTTGGCGGGGGGTGAAGGTCATACAGCCTCAGCGGCAGCCAACGAAGAAGATCCGCAGTCTGCCAGCGTTATGCCTGCAGGCATAGGCACCGATCATTTCTTCTTGAGGCACTCACTCATGAAGGCCTTGCGCTCATCACCCTTGAGCACCTTGGCGGTGGCGTCGGCATTGCACGTCTTCATTTTCTCTTGCTGGGTTTGTGGCGCCTGTTTCTTCAGGCACGTACTCATGAAGGCCTTGCGGGCGTCGCCCTTGAGCGATTGCGCCGTGGCATCTGCATTGCACGTTTTCATCTTTTCCTGCTGGGTGGTATTTGCCGCGAAACCTTGGGCGCTGAACAACAGCGCAACCATCAGTAACGGAATGTGCAGCCGTTTCATGTCGTGTTCTCCTGAGCCCGCGCCCAACGCACGGTGACACCTGCAGTGTAGACAAGCGCTGGCGCGAGGCCCGTTTTGCCATCAAGCGCACGACAACCTTTTGCACGCAGGCAATTGGCTAGCTCGATCGAACTCCTGGCGCTGCGTGAGGTTCAAAACCTGCACATACCCTTTTGTGCAAGGAGCGGGACGATGTTCAAGCAGACTCTGGCAATCCTTCTGGCCAGCGCCACTCTGGCGGCATGCGGCAGCCGCCCGGAAAACCCGGTGGACTATGTGACCTACCGCAACGAGCCCCTGGTCAAGCAGGTCGAAAATGGCATGACCATGCAGCGCGTCATCGCCATCGGCGGCAGCCCGTCCAACGTCATCGACCTGCCCAATGGCGGTACCTGCAACGACTACATTCTCAACCGCGACGGCAAGCAGCAGCCGTACTACGTGCGCTTCGATGCCACCGGCCATGTGGATGCCAAGGGTTTCAAGACCTGCAAACAACGTGAAGAAGACCGCGAGGCCGTCAAAGGCGCGTAAGGCTTCCGCTACCTGACTACGACTACCTGATGCTTTTTGGAGATGAAACATGAACACGACTGAAATGACCGACATTCAAACCTTGCGCCAGCGTGCGCGCGAACATGTGGAAAACGGTGCCGTGACCGAAGGCTACAATGCCGATCGCGAGCGCATCATCAAGCTGCTCAACGATTCGCTGGCTACCGAGCTGGTCTGTACCCTGCGCTACAAGCGTCACTACTTCATGGCTTCTGGCGTCAAGGCCAGCGTGGCTGCCGAAGAATTCCTGGAGCATGCCAACCAGGAATCCGAACACGCCGACAAGCTGGCCGAGCGTATCGTGCAGCTGGGCGGTGAGCCTGACTTCAACCCGGACAACCTGAGCAAGAACTCCCACGCTCAGTACGTGGCAGGCACGACCCTCAAGGAAATGGTCCTGGAAGACTTGGTAGCCGAGCGTATCGCCATCGACAGCTACCGCGAGATCATCCAGTACATCGGCGACAAGGACCCGACCACTCGCCGCATCTTCGAAGACATCCTGGCGCAGGAAGAAGAGCACGCCGACGACATGTCCGACCTGCTCGATGGGCTGTAAGACCAGTAGCAACCGACAAGGCCGCTGATGCGGTCACGCTGTTCACGCAGGGCTGCTTCGCAGCCCATTGCGGTCAGTCCGGCGCCCTGACCGGACCATTCCACCTCGGAGATCGTGAAGCACTGGCGATCTTTCCCTTGACTCTGGATTACTCAAGCCCACGACCGGCTCCGCCGGAGCGTTGGACTGGCTGCAATTGCCTGCGCAGTAGCCCCAGGATCTTAGCTTCGCAGCGCATAATGCCGGGGCCGCGCTGCGGCCCATCGCGGCACCAGGCCGCTCCTACCTTGGTTCTGTATTGGCTGAGATAGCGGGGCCTGGACTTTGCAGAAGCAACTGCCTGATGCCGCCCCGAAGGCTAACCGATTTCAAGGAGCGGCCTTGCCGGGGCGCCGGACCGGCCGCGATGGGCTGCGCAGCCGCAAGGTTCAGCTCGCAGGCCCATGCCCCGCCATCACTTGCGGCCTTTGACGGCCGCCGGCGCCTTACCTTCCTTCATCTGCTGCAACAAGGGTGTGCACTGGTTGGGATCATCCCCACTGCTGGGTGCGATCAGCGCCAAGAGACCGGCCGCAGGCCCCGCGACCACCCCAAGGGCAACCATACCGGCGCCGCGCAGTGCCAGCGGTACCGCCTGCACCCCGGCGCTAGGTTTGGCGAAAGCCCCCCGCACATACAGCGGCGAGCGCAGGGAGAACAGCCTCAACCCCTTGGATTCCGGCGTGATCTTCAGGTCCAGGCGCTCGTTGGCGAAGTTGGCGGTGCCGTTGATATAGATGATCGCGTTCTCGGTATCGAAAATGAACAGGCGCGTACTGGCAAGGCCATCCTTGATACCGACATCGGCTGCGGCGCAGTTGATCTTCACGTCTTCATCACCGAAGAGTTTGTCGACGATGTAGTTGCCCACGTTCAAACCTGCGATTTCCATGAGGCTGCGGCTGATGGCGCCATCGTTGACCAGCATGCGCAGGTCGCCATTGGCGCTGCCGAGCAGTGCTGCCACGGAGTTGCCGCGACCGGTAATGTCGGCATCCCCATTGAGCTCGCCAAAGCTGCTTTGCATCGGTGCGAAGGTAGGGAACAGTTGCTTGAGCTTGAACCCCCTCGCAGTAAGCCGTGCACGCCCCTGCAACGGAACGTTGCGGCCGTCCAGGCGAATGCGTGATGCCAGGTTGCCGCCCGCTACGCCGAACCTCAACGGCTCCAGGCGCAGCAGGCCGTCTTCGAGGATCACGTGGGCCGACAGGTCGTTGAAAGGAAGCTGCTCGCTGTGCACGATGCGCTTGCCGGTGAAGGTGACATCGGCATCCATGGCACGCCAGCGATCGGTACGGAATTCCTCGACCGGCAAGACCTTGTCGGACGGCTGTTTGCTGGCACCACCACGGGCTTTTTGCTCGGCATTGGAGTCAGCGCCGATCAGTGGTGCCAAGTCCTTGAACAGGAGCTGGTTGGAAACGAGCTTGCCCGTGAGCTTGGGCCGAGGCTTGCTGGCGACATACGCCAGGTCACCGTGAATGTCGCTGTCACCGATCTTGCCATTGAACCCTTGGTATTCGAAGGTAGCGCCTTGCTCGGCGTGCAGGTTGGCGTTGAGGTGACCATCGGTGGAATACGCTGGGGTGTCAGGCAATGTCACGCCGGTCAACGGGAACAGATTGCCAAGGCTGGCGCCTGACAGGCGCAGCCGCAGATCGAGCGCACCCAGGTTGAGCGGGTCGGTCAGGGTACCGGCCAATACCACATGGGTATCGGCGATGCGCACATCCGCTTGCAGCGGGAAGGGTTGATCGGACGCTTTGAGTGCCAGCAGGCCGCCGATCTTGCCGGTGCCGGACACGGGCTGGTCCTTGTAGCGTCCCTGCGCCTTGAGGCCGAACGCATAGTCCTGTGCAGGCGCCGACTTCTCGGCCGTGGCCTTGCCCACGATGTCGCTGAATGCAATGGGCTTGCCCAGAGGATCGATCTGGACCTTCATACGAGCCTTGAGCGTCTGGTCGTCAAAGCTGACATTGCCTTGGTCGAAACCGATCGCGCCGATGTCCATCTGCCATTTGGACGGTTCTTCGTTCTCGTCCTTCGGGCCGAAGTCGAAATTCCAGTTGGCCCGGCCGTCCGCCAGGCGAGTCAGGCTGGCAGTCGGCTTGGTCAGGTTGATACGCGGGATGCTGACCTGGTGGAACAACAGCGGCAGCGGCGACAGGCGAAACTCCACGCGCTCCAGTGCAACCATCTGCGGCTCTTTGAGCCAGTCCGGGTTGCCCAGGGTAAGATCTTCAGCCGTGAAATGCGGCCAGGGTATCCACGCCCGCCAACCGCCTTCTTCAGGCTCGGTGCGCCAGTGCACTGCAAGGTTGCCATTGATGGCGAAGGGCCGATGCAAGGCCTCGGACACCTTTTCGTTGAGCAGGGGCTTGACGCGGTTCCAGTCGAAGGTGGCAATCACCACGACCAGGATTGCCAGCACGGTCAGCAGTGTGGTCAGGGTCCAGAGGATGATTCTGGCGGGGCGCGTCATTGCGTGAGTCTCCATGCGGCAAGGCGAAAACAAGCGTAGCGGTGAGGGGTCATGTATCTGGGACTGATGAAAGGCGTGAGGGTTTTATCTCAGGGGGAGGATAGCCAAGAATTTCCCGTGCCTGGGTGCGCCTGGCGCGTCCGGTTCGCTCGTGCGCACCCATGCCATCAAGCCACCTGCGACCCTGCCAGGGCTCTGAATAGAGCCTTTGGCGGCTGATATCAATGAGGTCGATTTTTACCATTACCCGGATGAACTTCTCTGTGCCGGTGCGCGGCGTAGCATTGGCTACACACCCACTTTCCAGCCCCGCAGAGGAGCACTGAATCATGAAACGCCATCTGTTGACCCTCACCCTTTCCCTGCTTGCAGCCAATGCGTTCGCCCTGCCAGGTGCCGAGCAGCACCTGACCGCCGAATCACGTTCGAGCGCTGTTCAAAACATCCAACCGCTTGAAACACTTGCCGAAGGCGGTTCAGACCGGTTGATCGAGCGTAGCGCCCGTGTTGCCGAAGGCGGCTCCGATCGCCTGATCGAGCGCAGCGCCCGTGTTGCCGAAGGTGGTTCTGATCGCCTGATCGAGCGCAGCGGCCGTATTGCCGAAGGCGGTGCAGATCGCTTGTCGCAAACGGCACGGGTGAGCTGACCTTATGCAAGACGCACCGCGCTGTCGTCTGCCTGACCTACCTCTTCGAGCCCGGTGCATTGACCGGGCTTCGTTTTTTTAACTAGAGTGCCCAGCCACCCTCTATAGAAACCTGCATCATGTTGCCGCGTGCCGAACAGAAGCTACAGACCCGCCAGGCCCTGCTCGACGCCGCCTGCCTGCTCATGGAGAGTGGTCGCGGTTTTGGCAGCATCAGCCTGCGCGAAGTGGCCAAGGCGGCCGGCATCGTGCCCACCGGCTTCTACCGACATTTCCCGGACATGGATGCACTGGGCCTGGCACTGGTCAGCGAGGTGGACGATACCTTCCGCCAGACCATCCGCTTGGTGCGACACAACGAATTCGAGCTGGGCGGTATCACGGATGCGTCGGTCCGTATATTCCTCGACGTGGTCGCTGCCCACCGTGCCCAGTTTCTATTCCTGGCGCGTGAGCAGTACGGAGGCTCGCACCCCGTGCGCCAGGCCATCGCCCAACTGCGTGAAAACATCACCGCTGACCTGGCCACCGACCTGGGCCGGATGCAGCGTTGGCAGCACCTGGACAATGCTGCGCTTACCGTCATGGCGGACCTGGTGGTCAAGACCGTGTTCGCCACCTTGCCCGAATTGATCGACAGGCCAGAAAGGGGTGAACCCCAGGCGTTGACCCCTCAGGAAAAGATCACCCAGCAATTGCGCTTCATCTTCGTCGGTGCGCGGCATTGGCAAGGCCTTGGCAACCCCGGCTGACGGGCTCGGCAAACCCGACTTCTGCTACCATGGCGCCCTGCCCGACAGCGACGAGCGCCAAGATGTCCAACCCCCGCCCCACCCTGCCCGAACTGACCCGCTTCAATCAGCACTTTGCCACGTGCATCGTGCCCCTATGGCAGGGGCCAGGCTGGAACACCGAACTGGCACTGCCCTACGAAGCGCTCGACGCCGAACATCAGCCGCTGCCTGTGCAGCGCTACCGGGCCATGGCGTGCGCACGCCAGTTGTACCTGTTCAGCAGCCGCATCGATCAACCGGGTGCGGCCGAACGCGCCGCGGCATTGTTCCGCTCCTTGCAAAAACACTTCCATGACCCCGAGCACGGTGGCTGGTTCTACAGCATCGACGCCCAGGGCAAGCCGCTGGACCGGCGCAAGGACCTCTATACCCACGCGTTCATCGTCTTCGCCTGCGCGCACTATTGGGGTCAGGTCCGCGACAACCTGGTGGTCTCCGCCCTGGCTGCTGCGCTGGACGTCATCGAGCATCGCTTTGCCCGGGATGATGGCTTGTACGAGGCCAGCCTGGATGAAGACTGGGGCAACCTGGGCAGTGGCGCGCTGCAAAATCCGCAGATGCATTTGGCGGAGGCCTTCCTGCAGGTGTTGGCCGTGCGTGATGACCAGGCTGTGCAGCAGTCACTTTTGCAGTTATGCACAGCGATGCAGGCCCACTTCATCGAGCCTGCCCACGGCCTGATGCTGGAAAAGCCCAGGGGCACTGTGGATAACTGGTTCGAGCCGGGTCATCAGTTCGAGTGGTTCTATTTGCTGCACACCTCGCCGCTGCTGCGTGAGACAGCGTTGCATGCTTCCATTGAGCGGGGGTTCGCCTTTGCCGAGCGCCATGGCGTGAAAAACATGGCGGTGCTGGCGATGCTGGATGTGCAAGGGCACGTGCTGGATGCGACCCAGCGTATCTGGGCACAGGCTGAATACGCCAGGGCCTTGGCATTGCGCCCTGACGCAGACGTGAAGCTGCCCCAGCTGTTGCAGGCCGTGCAGGGGCGGTTCTTGCGGCAGGCGGGATGGTATGAATGCCGGGATGGGCAAGGCGATGTCAGCCGGCATGATATGCCGTCGACTACGCCTTATCACCTGGCTACCTGTCTGGAAGGGTTGAAGCGATTGGGTGGGTGAAGGCGGACGCTGCTAGCGTTGTTACCGTAATGCGTGGTTAGGCCTAGATTCTGGAGCCGTCCAGCGCGCTGAGAAGCTTGCGCCATTGAAATACGTTCAATGGCGAGCGTTGTCAGGACTGCTACAGTATCGAGTGCCTGATTTACTGGCGTAGTTATATTCACATTGCTACTACTCTTGTAACAGCAACAGCATATGTAAATACAAAATCCTTGTTACGCCTGTACATTCTTTGAAGACGACTCATTTACCGTGTAGGAGCGGCCTTGTGCCGCGATGGGCCGCGCAGCGGCCCCAAAATTTGAGCAATATCGCTATAACTGGGGCCGCTGCGCGGCCCATCGCGGCACAAGGCCGCTCCTACACGGGATATATATCGCGGCAAGTCTAGAAGTTATCACTCCCACTATAGACAGTGTTGCTGTTGCTGTTGCTGTTGCTGTTGCTGTTGCTGTTGCTGTTGCTGTTGCTGTTGCTGTTGCTGTTGCTGTTGCTGTTGCTGTTGCTGTTGCTGTTGCTGTTGCTGTTGATCTTGCTTTTGATCTTCGCGACTTCAGAAGGCCGAACGCAGGTCTTGCGGAGGGAGGTGACAGGCATGGATGCCTGTCAAGCGCTGGGCCCCAGGATGGGGCCTACAGCGCGGTCCTCCCGGGAGCAAGACCGGAGTGAGGGAACCCCGAAGCGCAGCGTAGGGGCCGTATGAATGGAGCGCAGCGTTTTTTGGTTACTTTTTGTCGCGTTTGACAAAAAGTGACTCGCCGTTGAACTGACCCCCGAATGTTGGACACCTATCTCACCGGAGGGTGTTCCATGACGAAATACAACCTGGCGCTCAAACAGGCACTCATCGAAGAGTGCCTTTCTGCTCCTAGCATTCATGAAGTGGCGCTAAAGCATGACCTCAGTCCATCGATGCTACGTCGGTGGGTAAAGGGCTATGAAAAACACGGCGCAGCCGGTTTAAGTGCCAAGTACAGCCGCTACGATGCCCAGTTCAAATTGAAGGTTTTGCAGTGCATTGAGCAAGAAGGATTGTCTGCCCAGCAAGCCTGCATCCAGTTTGATATTCGTGGTCCAAGTAGCATCAGGCAGTGGAAAAGGTTGTATGATCAAGGCGGAGTTGAAGCACTTCATCCGCATCATACCCGAGAGTTGAGCATGCCCCGTAAGCCATCGAAAAAAACCAGCGCAAGTCCTCCTACCGCTTCGGATAGCGACCTGACACCCGAGCAAATGCTCGAAGAGCTGGAATATCTGCGTGCGGAGAATGCTTATCTAAAAAAGCTCGATGCCTTGATCCAAGCGGACCCTCGCACTGCGCAGGCGAGAAAACGAAGGCTGTCCAGGGATTGAGGCACGGGCATCGACTCGCTCTGCTGTTACGTGCTGCCGGGCTTGCACGTAGTACCTTTTATTACCAAAGCAAGGTGTTGTTGACTGACAAGCATGCAGCTTTGAAAGAGAGTATCAACAACGTCTATCACGAGCATAAAGGACGGTATGGCTATCGCCGGATCACTGAGACCCTCAAGCACAACGGTCGGATGATTAATCACAAGAAGGTGCAGCGACTGATGCAGCTGATGGGTCTCCAGTCGCTGGTCAGGGCGAAGAAATATCGCTCGTACCGAGGCTCAGAGGGACTGGTTGCGCCTGATCTGCTCAGGCGAGAATTCAAGGCAGGAGCCCCTAATCAGAAATGGGCAACCGACGTGACAGAGTTCAAAGTGAAGGGGCAGAAGCTGTTTCTTTCGCCGTTGATGGACCTGTATAACGGCGAAATCCTCGCTTATCAGATTAACCGGCGCCCGGAGTTCAAGATGGTCTCGGCAATGCTTGAGCAAGCCTTTGAGCGGCTGAATCCAGGTGATAAACCGATATTGCACTCCGATCAAGGATGGCAGTACAGGCAGCCCACTTACCGGCATATGCTGGCCGAGAAGAACATTGAGCAGAGTATGTCGCGTAAGGGCAACTGCCTAGACAACGCCGCAATGGAAAGCTTTTTCGGCACACTCAAGAGCGAATATTTTTACCTGGAGTCGTTTGAAAATGTCGAGCAGTTGGCTTCAGGACTTGATGATTACATCGCTTACTACAACCAAAAACGCATCAGCCTCAGACTTAATGGCCTGAGTCCGATACAATTTCGGACCCACGCGCTGGCCCCATAGCGCTCACTGTCCAACTTTTGGGGGTCAGTTCAACGCGGCTCACTTTTTGTCTTGTCAAAAAGTAAGCAAAAACCGCCTGCTCCTATCATCCGGCCCCTACGCTGCGCTCCGGGGTCCCCTCGCTCCGGGCTTGCTCCCGGGAGGACCGCGCTGCAGGCCCCATCCTGGGGCCCAGCGCTTGACAGGCATCCATGCCTGTCACCTCCCTCCGCAAGCCCTGCGCTCGGCCTCCTGAAGTCGCGATCTGCGGCGCCTGAACTACCGCGCGCTTAGAAGCAAAAGCAACTGCAACGGCAACGGCAACGGCAACGGCCATTCAGGTTCGCGAACAGCACGTCCGAATACGGCAGGGTTGCGCGGGGAACTCGCCAGTTGACGAGATCATTCCCACCGAGAAAGACCCCAAATTACCCCTTCGCCGAGCGATCAATGGAGAACCCAGCCCAGTCCTGGCTTACCGGCATCAGTTCCAGGCTGTTGATGTTGATATGCGCCGGCTGGTTGAGGATCCAGAAGATGGTCTCGGCAATGTCCTGTGGTTGAATCGGCTCGGCACCCGCGTAGGTAGCATCGTACTTGGCCTGGTCACCGCCAAAACGCACCAACGAGAACTCGCTCTCGCACAAGCCAGGCTCGATGTTGCTCACCCGCACGCCAGTGCCGCGCAAGTCGCAGCGCAAGCTCAACGAGAACTGGCCGACAAACGCCTTGGTGCCGCCATAGACGTTGCTGCCCGGATAGGGATAATTACCCGCCACCGACCCCACGTTCAGGATGGACGCCCCCCGCCCGTGGGCAATCAAGCGCGGCAGCAGCAAGCGCGTGGTGTAGATCAGCCCCTTGATGTTGGTGTCGACCATGGTTTCCCAGTCGTCCAGGCTGCAATTCTGTGCCGCGTCCACCCCCAGCGCCAACCCGGCGTTGTTGACCAGCCCGCGAAGCGTGTCGAAACCCGGTGGCAAGTTGGCGATGGCCTGTTCCATCGCCTGGCGATCGCGCACATCCAGCACCAGGCCATGGACTTCGGTTTGCGCTGACAATTCGGCACACAAGGCATCCAGGCGGTCCTTGCGGCGCCCAGTGAGCACCAGTTTCCAGCCCGCCTCGGCAAACCGGCGGGCAGTGGCCTCGCCAAAGCCGGACGTGGCGCCTGTGATGAAGACGGTCGAAGTCATGCAGTGTTCCTCACGTAAGAGATCCTGGGTTAACCCGAAGCATGCCCGTGCTCGATGCGGCGAGCAAGTCGCCACACGCGCTGATCGTTTTTTGACCACACCGCTGAAGGCCGCGCATGCACTGGGCTGCAGCCACCTATGCGCACCTTATCCACAAGCCTTTCCCCGCCAATTGGGGGCAACTGCCGCACCCGGCGGAACCCTTTCAGCGAATCACGGTCTCGTATGCCTTTTTCACTAGGGCCAGATCCTTGGCCCCATGCTGCTTCCAGACGTCTGTCCAATGCTTTTCCACAATTTTATCCACAGACATCTGACCTTATGACATCGCACTTAAAAAGTACTAGTCAGATAGACATAGCATCACCCAGCACGACCATGGTCAAAAAATGATCAAATCTATGGAAGCCTCTGATTCATTGGCCTGCAGAAAGATGCCACCATGTTTTCCACAGGCAGCTCCACACGAATGGTGGACTAAATCAAGTGGTGGGTAACCGAGGACGGCCTGTCGCCTCGCGCCTGTGCATAAGCCCGAGGTCATGGCAGTTGTCCACATGAGGACTGGCCTGTTGAGACGTGCAGGAAGATTCTTTCGAGCGCTGACCAGCCCCGTTTGGCTCAGGGCTGGACGACCATCATGGCTCAGTGCCCGCCCAGATAAGCACTGCGCACCTCTTCATTGACCAACAACTCCTGGCCCGTACCCGTCATGCGTATCTGCCCGTTGACCATCACGTAAGCCCGGTCCGACAGCTTCAACGCATGGTTGGCGTTCTGCTCGACCAGGAAGATGGTCATGCCCGTCTTGGCCAGCTCGCGCAGGGTGGCGAAGATCTGTTTGACGACGATGGGCGCCAGCCCGAGCGAAGGCTCATCCAGAAGCAGCAGTCGAGGCCGGCTCATCAAGGCGCGGGCGATGGCCAGCATCTGCTGCTCGCCACCCGACATGGTCATGGCGCGCTGGTTGCGTCGCTCCTTGAGACGTGGAAACAACGCATACATCCGCTGCATGTCCTCGTCAGCATGCTTGTCGCCGATGGGGATGGTGCCCATCATCAGGTTTTCTTCGACACTCATGTCCGGGAACACCCGCCGCCCTTCCGGCGACTGAGCGATGCCATTGGCGGCGATGTAGTGCGAGGACTTGCGGGTGATGTCGGTGCCCCGATAGAGGATCTGGCCGGAAGCGGCACGAGGTTGCCCGAAAATGGACATCAACAAGGTGGACTTGCCCGCCCCGTTGGCGCCGATCAGGCTGACCGTCTCACCTTCGTCGATGTGCATGGACACCTGCTTCAGGGCCTGGATGGGGCCGTAGAATACATCCAGGTCCTTCAATTGCAGAATGGGTGCAGTCATATCAGCTCCTCTTCGTCGGGACCCAGATAGGCAGCGATCACTGTCGGGTTGTTGCGGATATCCTGGGGCGCGCCCTCGGCGATCACGTTGCCGTGGTCCAGTACGACGATGTGGTCGGAAATGCTCATGACCATGCCCATGTCATGCTCGATCAGCACCACGGTGATGTCATGTTCGTCGCGCAGGACCCGCACCATGCGGCTCAACGCTTCGGTTTCCTGGGGATTCAGGCCCGCGGCAGGTTCGTCCAGGCAGATCACCTTCGGGCGGGTGCACATGGCACGGGCGATTTCCAGGCGTCGCTGCTGGCCGTAGGACAGTTCGCCGGCCAGGCGGTTGGCGCAGTCGACCAGGTCCACCACCTCCAGCCAATAGAACGCATGGTCAAGCGCGTCGCTCTCGGCCTTGCGATACCCCTTGGTGTTGAGCACGCCAGCCAACAGGTTGCGGTTGACCCACATGTGCTGGGCCACCAGCAGGTTCTCGACGACGGACATTTCCTTGAACAGTCGGATGTTCTGGAACGTCCGGGCCAGGCCGGCCCGGTTGACCAGGTGAGTGCCGCCAAACATCTTGTAGTACAGCCGGCTGGCGAACCGTGATGGCGAGACGAAGTCCGCCGCCTGGAAGCGTTCGCCCAGCAATTGGATGACGTTGGTATGGCTACCCCGCGCGTTGAGCTCGATCCGCCCGCCACTGGGCTTGTAGAAACCGGTCAGGCAGTTGAACACCGTGGTCTTGCCTGCGCCGTTGGGGCCGATCAGGGCGAAGATTTGGTTGCGCCTGACTTTCAGGCTCACATCGCTGAGCGCCTTGATGCCACCGAACTGCATCATCAGGTGGTCTACCGAGAGAATGATGTCGTCGCTCATGGCGCCACTCCTTTACGCGGGGTCACACCGGACCGGCTGATGCGGATCAGCCCGCGCGGTCGCCAGATCATCATCAGCACCATTAGCACGCCAAACAGCAGCACCCGGTACTCGGAGAAGCTGCGCAGCAGTTCTGGCGCAACGGTGAGCACGAACGCGGCAATCACCACGCCGACGGTCGAACCCATGCCGCCCAGTACCACGATGGCCAGGATCAGCGCTGACTCGAAGAAGGTGAACGAGGACGGGTTGACGAAGCCTTGGTAGGTGGCGAAGAACACCCCCGCCAGCCCCGCCGTCGAGGCGCCCAGGGTGAACGCCGAGAGCTTGACCAGCACATGGTTGAGCCCCATGGAACGGCAGGCAATCTCGTCTTCGCGCAGGGCCTCCCAGGCGCGACCTACCGGCATCCGCGTCAGCCGGTGCTTGATGTACAGCACGGCCAGCACCACCAGGAACAGTACCGCGTAGATGAACACGAACTTGAGGTTGGGGTTGTAATCGATACCCATGAACTCGTGGATGGGCACGCCCCCGTCCTTGGCCCGCCGCCCGAACTCCAGGCCGAGGAACGTCGGCGCCGGGGCCGGCATGCCGTTGGGGCCGCCAGTGAACGACAGCCAGTTGTTGAGCACCAGGCGAATGATTTCGCCAAAGCCCAAGGTAACGATGGCCAGGTAATCGCCGTGCATGCGCAACACCGGAAAGCCCAGGATGCACCCGGCCAGCGCTGCGGCAATGGCCGCCAGGGGCAGCACGCTCCAGAAGCCAAGCCCCAGGTACTGGTAGCCCAGCGCCAGGCCATAGGCACCGATGGCATAGAACGCGACATAGCCCAGGTCCAGCAGCCCGGCCAGGCCAACCACGATATTCAGGCCAAGACCCAGCAGCACGTAAATCAGCCCAAGGATCACCACCGTCAGCAAGTACTTGTTGGCAAAGATCGGGAAGATGATGGCGATCACGATGAGCGCAGGAATGATGTAGCGCAGGCGCGACTTGTAGTCTGGCGGGTTCACATGCACGCCCGAGCCGCCATTGTCGAAGCCTTGCAGCATGCGCCGGCCAGCAGCGGTTTGCAGGTAAAGGCTGAGCAGGAAGCGCCCAAGCATCACACCGCCGACCAGCCACGCCACACGCCGCGGTTCGGCGTTGAAGCTGTAGCCGTCGAGCACCACACCGACGACGGGGCCGAACACGATGAGCGCCAGCAGCCCTGCGACCAGGGTTTCCAGTACGCTGCGCTTGAGATCCAAGCCTGACTTTTGGGGAACGGATACGGATTTGGCAACGGACATGGTCACACCTTAGCCACGAGTGGGCGACCCAGCAGGCCTTGGGGGCGGAAGATAAGGATCAGTACCAGCAGCGAGAAGCTGAATACGTCCTTGTAGTCCGAGTTGATCAGCCCGGAGAACAGCGATTCGGAGATGCCCAGGATGATGCCGCCAAGCATAGCGCCAGGCAGCGAGCCAATACCGCCGAGCACCGCGGCAGTGAAGGCCTTGATGCCGATGATGAAACCGGCATAGAAATCGAAGGTGCCGTAGTTCATGGTGATCAGTACGCCGGCCAGCGCCGCCATCACGGCACCGATGACGAACACGTAGGAAATCACCCGGTCGGTGTTGATGCCCAGGATCGACGCCATCTTGCGGTCCTGCTGAGTGGCCCGGCACATGCGCCCCAGCTTGGTGTACTTGATCACATAGGTCAGCAGGCCCATGCCAACGAAGGCCGCCACCAGAATGAAGATCTTGGTGTAGGTCAGCTGCACGAAGCCGCTGCCCACCTCGACGCGCCAGGCGCCTTCAAGCAGGGTTGGTACCCCCTGTTGCCGCGCACCTTGGCTGATTTGCGCGTAGTTCTGCAGGATCAGGGAAATGCCGATGGCACTGATGAGCGGCGCCAGGCGGGTGGAGTTGCGCAAGGGTTTGTAAGCGATGCGCTCGATGGTGAAGCCGTATACCCCGGTCACCACGATGGTGAACAACAAGGTGCCCAACATCAGCAGAGGGAAGGACTCGACGCCGAAATAGGCCAGCAATGCCAGGCTGATCGCCGCCAGGTAGGCGGAAATCATGTACACCTCGCCGTGCGCGAAGTTGATCATGCCGATGATGCCATAGACCATTGTGTAGCCGATGGCGATCAGGCCGTAGACCGACCCGAGGGTCAGGCCGTTGACCAGTTGCTGCAGGAAAATACCATCCATAACGCAATCTCACCTGATCGAGATCGCACCGGTGCTGCCCACGCAGGGCCCGGTACCAGGCAGCCATGGCGCTGCAGCACTGTGCTGATCTTCGGATAAAGACGGGTACCGCAGGGCCGGGCCCAGGGGCCTGCGCCCCGGGGCCCTGGCGCCGTTGTTATTGTTGTTTTTCCAGCTGGTGGTACTTGCCGTCCTTGTCCCACTGGTAGACCACGTAGTCCGAAACCGTCAGGTCACCCTTGCTGTCCCACTTCTTCTCGCCCATCACCGTCTGCACAGGATTGGCCTTCAACCACTTGGCCGCGTCTTCGCCCTTGTTGGACTTGGCGCCGTTGAACGCGGCAGCCAGTGCCTGCAACGAGGCGTAGGCGTAAAGGGTGTAGCCTTCAGGCTCGGTGCCGCCTTTACGGAATTCCTCGACCACCGCCTTGCTGTCGGGCAGTTGACGCGGGTCGGCGCCGAAGGTCATGTAGACGCCATCGACGTATTGCGCCCCGCCTGCCGTGGACACCAGTTCGTCGGTAACGATGCCGTCATCGGACATGAACCTCACGTCCTTGAGCCCTTGCTCGCGCAGCTGGCGTACCAGGGGGCCGGCCTCAGGGTGCAGGCCACCGAAATAGACCACGTCGGCGCCGGTGGAGCGGATCTTGGTCACAATGGCGCTGAAGTCTTTCTCGCCGCGGGTCAGGCCCTCGTACAGCACAGGCTTGACGCCGCGTTTTTCCAGCTGTGCCTTGGTCGCGTCGGCCAGCCCCTGGCCATAGGTGTCCTTGTCGTGCAACACCGCTACTTTCTGGCCCTTGAGTACATCGACGATATAGTTGCCGGCGACGACGCCCTGCTGGTCGTCACGCCCACACATGCGGAACATGGCCGACAGCCCGCGCTCGGTGACCTGCGGGTTGGTCGAGCCGGGCGTGATGGCAATGACGCCTGCTTCATCGTACACCTCGGATGCCGGGATGGTATTGGAGGAGCAGAAATGCCCTACCACGCCAATGACCTTGTCCTGATCCACCAGCCGGTTCGCTATAGACACGGCCTGCTTGGGTTCGCACGCGTCGTCGCCTTTGACCAGCACGATCTTCTCGCCATTGACCCCACCGGCTGCGTTGATCTTGTCAGCCGCTGCCTGCGCACCTTTCATGTATTGCTCGCCAAACGCTGCGTTGGCACCGGTCATCGGGCCTGCAACACCGATCTTGACGTCGGCCTGTACATACGAAGAAACACCCATGGCCGTGGCAACGGCCAGGGCGAGGAAACCTTTCCTGTAAAACGTCTGCGACATGAGGTGGTGCTCCTAGAGTTTTTTTGATTGGCACTACAACGACTCAGCCTTGTGCTCTGAGCAAGGGCCGTGCCATTAGATTCGCATCATCTCCAAACACCATCGTGCGTAGGGTGGCGGGCCGGCGTTGGCCGTTTCTTTATTGAGCGTGCAACCGTCTATTCCACCTCAGGTGACACCGATTATCGCGGCGCGGGGCAACCGTAACGGCAGGGCGTTGCAACTGGTGCACGGGCCGATGGGCAACCGACCTGTAACAATTAACGTCACCGAACTGCACACAGCTGGTGCATGACTGCTACAGCCCGCACCTTAACTACACTCGGCACGCGACGTAACGCCGCCTGGTTTGGCTGGTACGACACCGTAGTCAGATTCTTCTGAAGGGTTTCACGCTGCCTTACCTTTCCATCGGCGTCGCAATCACATCGGCATGGCAAAGACTGGCACAATGACCGCCTATTGCCGTTTCTGGAGCCACCTTGATGAGCGAGAGCGCATTCGCCGAGCGCATCGTGCATAACCTGCTCGACACCGATTTCTACAAGCTCACCATGATGCAGGGCGTGCTCCACAACTACCCTGACGCCGATGTCGAATGGGAATTTCGCTGCCGCAATGGCGAGGACCTGCGTCCCTACCTGCACGACATTCGCCAGCAACTCGAGCAGCTTGCCGAACTGACGCTGGATACTGGCCAACTCGCTTTCCTGGAGCGCATCAGCTTTCTCAAGCCTGATTTCTTGCGCTTTCTGAGATTGTTCCGCTTCAACCTGCGTTACGTGCATCTGGGCATCGACGACGGTCAGCTGGTGCTGCGCCTCAAAGGGCCCTGGCTGCATGTGATCCTGTTCGAGGTGCCTCTGCTTGCCATCATCAGCGAGGTTCGCAACCGTTCGCTGCACCCGCACATGCGCCTGGCCGATGCCCGTGATCAGCTTTACCGTAAATTCGATTGGCTGCGCGCCAATGCCAGCACCGATGAACTGGCCGAAATGCAGGTCGCCGACTTTGGTACCCGCCGGCGTTTCTCCAGCCGTGTGCAGGAAGACGTGGTGCGGGTGTTGCGCGATGACTTCCCGGCCCGCTTCGTCGGTACCAGCAACGTGGACCTGGCCTGGAAGCTCGACATCAAGCCGCTGGGCACCATGGCTCATGAATGGATCATGGCCCATCAACAACTGGGCCCGCGGTTGATCGACAGCCAGATCGCCGCACTCGATTGCTGGGTGCGTGAGTACCGGGGGTTGCTGGGCATCGCCTTGACCGACTGCGTGACCATGGACGCTTTCCTGGGCGATTTCGACCTGTACTTCGCCAAGCTCTTCGATGGGCTGCGCCACGACTCCGGTGATCCTGTGCTCTGGGCCGAAAAAGCCATTGCTCACTACCAGCACCTGGGCATCGACCCGATGACCAAGACGCTGGTGTTCTCCGATGGGCTGAACCTGCCCCGGGCGCTGGAAATCTTCCGTGCCCTGCGTGGTCGCATCAACGTAAGCTTCGGTATCGGCACCAACCTGACCTGCGACATTCCGGGCGTAACGCCGATGAGCATCGTGCTGAAGATGACCGATTGCAACGGCGCACCGGTGGCCAAGATTTCAGACGAAGCGGCCAAGACCCAGTGTCGTGACGAGAACTTCGTCACCTACCTACGTCACGTTTTCAAAGTCCCCAGCAAGGAGTAACCCCATGCAAGCGGTTCAGCAAGAGATTGCCCAGGCACTCAAGGTACAACCGCCGTTCGCCGACGCTGCCGCCCTCGAGGCCGAAGTGACCCGGCGGGTAGCGTTCATCAAGGACTGCCTGGCCAATGCAAGGCTCAAGACCCTGGTACTGGGCATCAGCGGTGGCGTCGATTCGCTGACCGCAGCCCTGCTCGCCCAGCGCGCCATCAACGAGTTGCGTGATGAAACCGGTGACAAGGGCTATACCTTCATCGCGGTGCGCCTGCCCTATCATGTCCAGCACGATGAGCATGATGCGCAGGCGTGCCTGGAAGTCATCAAGCCGGACGAGACGCATACCATCGACATTGCCCCGGCCGTCAAGGCACTGGCAGGCGAAACGCAGGCGTTGAAAAACGGCTCGCCCACGCTCGTGGATTTCGTGGTGGGTAACATCAAGGCCAGGATGCGCATGGTTGCCCAGTACACCATCGCAGGCGCGCGCGCCGGCCTGGTGATCGGTACCGACCATGCGGCCGAGGCGGTCATGGGCTTTTACACCAAGTTCGGCGACGGCGCCTGCGACCTGGCGCCGCTCAGTGGCCTGGTCAAGCATCAGGTACGCGCCATCGCGCGCCATTTCGGGGCGCCGGAGTCACTGGTGGAGAAAGTGCCTACCGCTGACCTCGAAGACCTTGACCCGGGCAAGCCAGACGAAGCGGCCCACGGGGTCACCTACCAGCAAATCGATGCATTCCTGCATGGCCAGGAAATCGATCAAGCCGCGTTCGATGTCATCGTTGCCAACTACCGCAAGACCCAGCACAAGCGCGAACTGCCATTCGCCCCTTGAATACGCAATTGGGGCCGCGTTGCGGCCCCAATTCGTGTTCTAGCGCGCGGTCACATCACTTGACCACGACTTTGCCTTTCATCATCGAGATGTGACCTGGGAAGGTGCAGAAGAAGCTGTAGTCACCGCCGGCTTCGAGCTTGGCGGTGTCGAACGTCACTTCGGTTTCCTTCTCTGGCGCGCCGATCATCTTGGTGTGGGCGATGATGGCGGCGTTGTCGGCCTTGATGTAGTCCTTTTCAAGACCCTGACTCATGCCTTCGGTGGCAATGCCCTGCATGTCGGCCGTCTTG
Organism: Pseudomonas sp. SGAir0191; assembly: GCF_002812565.2. Classification (NCBI taxonomy): domain Bacteria; kingdom Pseudomonadati; phylum Pseudomonadota; class Gammaproteobacteria; order Pseudomonadales; family Pseudomonadaceae; genus Pseudomonas; species Pseudomonas sp. SGAir0191. Next base: position 535,552 of record NZ_CP025035.2, on the reverse strand, counting down.
CTGATGACCAGGTTATGGCCCATGACGTTCTTCGGCAGGTTGCCGGAGTGGGTCAGTTTGACGGTGAATTCTTTGCAGCTTTTGTCGACCGTGATTTCCTTGGTGTTGAAGGACATCTGGTCAGTCGAATCGACAGTTACCGAACACTCGGCTGCGAAGACAGAGGCGCTGGCGAGGGTCAGCAGGGATACCGCTACAGCTTTCGCAAACATCGTGAATCTCCTTGGCAGGGTTTTATCAACAGCGAGACTGCCTGAAACCGTCCAGCCCCTGGGTGACGTGCATCAAGGGGATGTCAATGGGCCAGTCAGTTGAATTGTTCAATGGATTGTATACAACCAATCTAAGGGCACATCATGCCCTTTTAATAGACGATGGGACAACCTCTCATTTAGGAGCAGTACCAAATGCCCATGTCCAGTTTCTTGAACAGCCTGCTCGCTGCCTATGCCCACGCTGCCACAGGCGCGATCTGCGAATTCTCGCGCCCCGAGTGATGCCGATGTGCAGTAACCGAGTAACCCTTTGCAGCTGAGGAAGGGGCCGCCAGGCGGCCCGGGTTTTAGCGGGGAATGACTGGCTGGCGCGGCTTCTTCCCGCCTTTGCCACCCTTGGCCGACTCCTTGCGCTCCTTGGCCGCCTGCTGGTTGCGGGCGAACGCTTCCGCCTTTGCCTTCTCGCGCTTGTCCCATGGCTTGCTGCCATCGCTGGCGCGCGGCGGCAGGCCGGAGTGCTGGGTCAGGATCTTTTGGTCCTTACCCACCTTGTGGCTACCGGCAGGCGTCGAGTTCTTGCGCCGGGCGCTCTGGTAGGTATCGGATTGCGGCTGGTGCAACGGAATCAGCTGATGCTTGCCTGGCCCGATCAAGTCGGCACGCCCCATGCGCTGCAGCGCCTCGCGCAGCATCGGCCAGCCCTTGGGGTCGTGGTAACGCAGAAACGCCTTGTGCAAGCGACGCTGCTCGTCGCTCTTGACGATATCCACGCCCTCGCTCTTGTAGGTCACCTTGCGCAGCGGGTTCTTGCCCGAGTGATACATGGCTGTGGCCGACGCCATCGGCGAGGGGTAGAACGCCTGCACCTGGTCGGCACGGAAACCGTTGCCCTTGAGCCACAAGGCCAGGTTCATCATGTCTTCGTCGGTGGTGCCGGGGTGCGCCGCGATGAAGTACGGAATCAGGTACTGCTCCTTGCCCGCCTCCTTGGAGAACTTCTCGAACATGCGCTTGAAGCGGTCATAGCTGCCAATGCCCGGCTTCATCATCTTGTCCAGCGGGCCACGCTCGGTGTGCTCCGGGGCAATCTTCAGGTAGCCGCCCACGTGGTGGGTCACCAGCTCCTTGACGTACTCCGGCGACTCCACCGCCAGGTCGTAGCGCAGGCCCGAGGCGATGAGGATTTTTTTCACGCCTGGCAGCGCACGGGCCTTGCGATACAGCTCGATCAACGAACTGTGGTCGGTGTTCAGGTTCTCGCAGATACCGGGGAACACGCACGAGGGTTTGCGGCAGTGCTTCTCGATTTCCGGGCTCTTGCAGGCGATACGGTACATGTTGGCGGTAGGGCCGCCGAGGTCCGATACCACGCCGGTGAAGCCGGGCACCTTATCGCGCATTTCCTCGATTTCGTTGAGGATCGATTCGTGCGAACGGTTCTGGATGATGCGCCCTTCGTGCTCGGTGATCGAGCAGAACGTACAACCGCCGAAGCAGCCGCGCATGATGTTGACCGAGAAGCGGATCATCTCGTAGGCCGGGATGCGTTCTTTGCCATAGGCAGGGTGCGGCACGCGCGCATAGGGCATGCCGAACACGTAGTCCATTTCCTCGGTGCTCATGGGAATGGGCGGTGGGTTGAACCACACGTCCACCTCGCCGTGTTTCTGCACCAGGGCGCGGGCGTTGCCTGGGTTGGTCTCCAGGTGCAGCACACGGTTGGCGTGCGCATACAGGACCGGGTCGTTACGCACCTTTTCGAACGATGGCAGGCGAATCACCGACTTCTCGCGCGTCACGCGCGGGCTGTCCAGTATCTGCACCACCTTGGCTTCATTCGGGTCTTCCTGGTCGCCCTTGGCTTGCTCGATGGCGCAGGCCTGGGTGTCCTGGGTGTTGACGTACGGGTTGATGATCTTGTCGACACGCCCCGGACGATCGATACGGGTGGAGTCGATTTCGAACCAGCCTTCCGGGGTGTCGCGCCGCACGAAGGCCGTGCCACGCACGTCGGTGATCGACTCGATCTTCTCGCCGTTGGACAGCCGTTGCGCCACCTCGACCACGGCACGCTCGGCGTTGCCGAACAGCAGGATGTCGGCGCTGGCGTCGATCAGGATCGAGTGGCGCACCTTGTCCTGCCAGTAATCGTAGTGCGCAATGCGGCGCAACGAGGCCTCGATGCCGCCCAGCACGATGGGCACGTGCTTGTAGGCTTCCTTGCAACGCTGGCTGTACACCAGGCTGGCACGGTCAGGCCGGCTGCCCGCCAGGCCGCCCGGGGTGTAGGCGTCGTCGGAACGGATCTTCTTGTCGGCGGTGTAGCGGTTGATCATCGAGTCCATGTTGCCGGCAGCCACACCGAAGAACAGGTTGGGCTCGCCAAGCTTCATGAAGTCGTCTTTGGACTGCCAGTTCGGCTGGGCAATGATGCCCACGCGAAAACCCTGGGCTTCCAGCAACCGGCCGATGATGGCCATGCCGAACGACGGATGGTCGACGTAGGCATCGCCGGTCACGATGATGATGTCGCAGGAATCCCAACCGAGCAGATCCATCTCCTCCCTGCTCATCGGCAGGAAAGGTGCTGGCCCGAAGCATTCGGCCCAGTACTTGGGATAATCGTAAAGTGGTTTGGCTGCTTGCATATCAGTGACCGGCTCTGGTGTGCAGGGAAATCGCGGGCGCGGAGAATAGCACAAATTTTAACCAAATCCGACTGGATTCGTGGGAATTGACAGGCGTGCGATGATTGGGGCGTGACACCTCGCGGGGCACGTTCGCCCCACGGTGCAGGTGATGAGGTATGTCTGGTGAAGCAGAAACAGGCGCTATTCGTCGTCGTCGAAGTTGTACATGCCCGGCGCGAGGTTCTCGAAGCGGGTGTACTTGCCGATGAACGCCAGGCGCACAAAGCCGATAGGCCCGTTACGCTGTTTGCCGATGATGATTTCCGCCACGCCCTTGTGCTCGGTTTCGGGGTGGTACACCTCGTCGCGGTACACGAACATGATGACGTCGGCGTCCTGCTCGATTGCACCCGATTCACGCAAGTCGGAGTTCACCGGGCGTTTGTTCGGGCGCTGCTCCAACGAACGGTTGAGCTGCGAGAGAGCAATGACCGGGCAATTGAATTCCTTGGCCAAGGCTTTGAGCGACCGGGAGATTTCGGAAATCTCGTTTGTGCGGTTGTCACCGGAAGATCCGGGAATCTGCATCAGCTGCAGGTAGTCGACCATGATCATGGCGATCTCGCCGTGCTCGCGTGCCAGGCGCCGGGTGCGCGCGCGCATTTCCGATGGGCTGATGCCGGCGGTGTCATCGATGAACAACTTGCGGTCGTTGAGCAGGTTCACCGCCGAGGTGAGGCGTGGCCAGTCGTCGTCGCTCAATTGACCGGAGCGGACTTTGGTCTGGTCGATACGACCCAGTGAGGACAGCATACGCATGACCAACGATTCGCCTGGCATTTCCAGCGAAAACACCAGTACGGCCTTGTCGGTCCGCAGCACGGCGTTTTCCACCAGGTTCATGGCGAACGTGGTTTTACCCATCGAAGGTCGGCCCGCCACGATGATCAGGTCGGCCGGCTGAAGGCCGCTGGTTTTCTCGTCCAGGTCGGTATAACCGGTGGAAATACCGGTGATGTCGCTGTCGGAGTTGAACAAGGTGTCGATGCGGTCGATGGCCATGGTCAACAGGTCGTTGACCCCTACCGGGCCGCCTGTCTTGGGCCGTGCCTCGGCGATCTGGAAGATCTGCCGCTCGGCGTCGTCGAGGATTTCCGCCGCATCACGGCCTTGCGGGTTGAACGCATTGTCTGCGATGTCGGTACTGATGCTGATCAGTTGCCGCAGCGTGGCCCGCTCGCGAATGATCGCGGCGTAAGCCTTGATGTTGGCCACCGAAGGCGTGTTCTTGGCCAGTTCGGCCAGGTACGCCAGGCCACCGACCTGCGTCGACAGGCCTTCCTTGTCGAGCTGCTCGTGCAGCGTCACCACATCGAACGGCTGGTTGGCGTCGGCCAACTTGTGCACGGCACGGAAGATCAGCCGATGGTCATGCCGGTAGAAGTCACCGTCCGACACCTGATCCAGCACCCGCTCCCAGGCGTTGTTGTCCAGCATCAGTCCACCGAGCACGGCCTGTTCGGCCTCGATGGAATGCGGCGGCACTTTCAGGGCTGCGGTTTGCAGGTCGAGCTGTTCGGAGGTAGTGATCTCGTTCATGGCCACGAAAGAATTCTGGAGGATGAAAAAGACAAAGGGCACGGCCTGTCGAAGACAGGACCGTGCCCGATGTTAACCGGCTGACACCTGAGGGGCCAGCCAGTCAGCGCAGCTTAGGCAGCTACGACGACCACGCGTACGGTGGCTTCAACGTCGCTGTGCAGGTGCACGGCTACGTCGTATTCGCCAACCTGACGGATGGTGCCGTTCGGCAGACGAACTTCAGCTTTGGCCACTTCAACGCCGGAGGCGGTCAGGGCGTCAGCGATGTCGTGGGTGCCGATCGAACCGAACAGCTTGCCTTCGTCGCCAGCGGTGGCAGTGATGGTCACTTCCAGCTCGGCCAGTTGGGCAGCGCGGCTTTCAGCCGACGATTTACGGTCTGCAGCTGCTTTTTCCAGCTCGGCGCGACGCTCTTCGAACGCAGCCAGGTTGGCGGCGTTGGCAACGGTAGCCTTGCCGAATGGCAGCAGGAAGTTACGGCCGTAACCAGCCTTAACTTTTACTTTATCGCCCAGGTTGCCCAGGTTGGCGACTTTTTCCAGCAGGATCAGTTCCATTTGGTAAAACCTCTTAACTTTTAACCTTCACCGTTCGCGGAGTCATTCCCTTTGGGGGACTTGCGACCGCGAAAATCAATCAGGCTGTCGACAATGGCCAGGACCACCAGCAACGGGTAAATCAGCTGCATGATCAGCGGCAGCGTCACGTACATCCCTACCAGCCAGAAACCGGCCAGTCGGCCCTGCGCCACGAGCCCATGCATCAAAGCGATGCCGGCCAGCACCAGTACCAGGCTCGAAGCCGATGCCAGGATGATGAACTGCGGCCCGATGAACGGGGCCACCACCATCACTGCCACCAGGGCCACCATGGTCTGTTTCGGCAGCTTCAGGGCACGAAACTCGTGACCGAAGCCTCCAGGGTTGTACAACGCTGCCTGCCAATAGCGCGCTAGCACCAAGGCCAGCACGCAGAACAACTGCACTGTCACCGCTGTGGAAGTGACCAGCAATGGGCGGATCACTTCACCGGAGAGCACCGGCTGCCCTTCTACTTGCGGCATGGCTTCGGCAAACGCCTTGGCCAGCGCATCGAAGTTAGGGGCCAGCGCCAGATCGAGCACGAGGCTGAACGCCACGGCGAACACGGCACTGACCACCAACACCCGACTCCAGGGATGCTCGGCCCGCAACAGGCCGGCAAGTGCCAGGGCGCCCGCGATCACCATGAAGGTGATCGGATCGCCCATGACCCAAACGGCCAACCCTGCCAGCAAGCCGCCAGCGATGACCGTTGAAGCATCCTTGAACCCGCGCCGCAGCAGCACAAGGCTGCCGGCAGCGGCACTCAACCAGAACAGCAGCGGCAATACCGCGCTGATGACCACCACGAGGGTGGCCTGCACACGACCGCGCATGATGAAACTTGCTAACGCTCGCATGCTAATCCCTTACTGCTTGTCGACGACCCGGTCTCAGCGGCCGTGGCTGTCGGTGTAGGGCAGCAGGGCCAGGAAGCGGGCGCGCTTGATAGCGGTAGCCAGCTGACGCTGATAACGAGCTTTGGTACCGGTGATACGGCTTGGAACGATCTTGCCGGTTTCGGATACGTAAGCTTTCAGGGTGTTGAGATCTTTGAAGTCGATCTCTTTCACGTCTTCAGCAGTGAAGCGGCAGAATTTACGACGACGGAAGAAACGTGCCATTTAATAGGCTCCTCTAAAGGTCCGTGGATTACTCGTCAGCGTTATCGCTGGAGTCGCTGTCATTGCTGTCGTCGCCTTCGGCGGACTCGGCATGCTCAGGACGCTCACGACGCTCACGGCGCTCGCTGCGGTTTTCTTCAGCCTTCAGCATCTCGGACTGACCGGTAACGGCTTCGTCGCGACGGATGACAAGGTTACGGATAACGGCATCGTTGTAGCGGAAGTTGTCTTCCAGCTCGGCCAGGGCCTTGCCAGTGCACTCAACGTTCAGCATCACGTAGTGAGCCTTGTGAACATTGTTGATTGCGTAGGCCAGTTGACGACGGCCCCAATCTTCCAGGCGGTGGATCTTGCCACCATCTTCTTCGATCAGCTTGGTGTAACGCTCAACCATGCCGCCGACTTGCTCGCTCTGGTCCGGGTGAACCAGGAAGATGATTTCGTAATGACGCATGAATGCTCCTTACGGGTTAGTAGTCTGCCAGCGAATCTGGTCAGACAAGGAGTGAATGACACTGGTGTGTCTTGCCAGGGAGTAGAGGCACATGCGCACCTGCCAGCTCGGCAAGGGGCGCAATTGTAGAGAAGGCCAGACAGACAAGCAAGGCAATTGGCGATTATTTGAACAACCGGAAACACTTCGACGCGGCGCCTGTCGCTCCACGGGTGCAGCTGCCTGCATAGGATCAGTTCACGTGGTCAGGTCAGGCTGACGCCGCGCCGGCCACAAGACCGGCACGGCCCTGGGCTCAACCCTTGGCCTGACGCTGGCGCACGGCCTCGAACAGGCATACGCCAGTGGCCACGGACACGTTCAGGCTGCTGACGCTGCCGCTCATCGGCAGCTTCACCAGAAAATCGCAGTGCTCGCGGGTCAGCCGGCGCATGCCCTTGCCTTCGGCGCCCATGATCATCACCAGCGGGCCGGTCAGGTCCTGCTGGTAGATTTCCTGCTCGGCTTCGCCAGCGGTGCCGACCACCCATAGGCCCCGCTGCTGCAACTTCTCAAGCGTACGCGCAAGATTGGTCACGGCCACCAGCGGGATCACCTCGGCTGCGCCGCATGCGACCTTGCGCACTACAGGCGTAAGGGTCGCTGACTTGTCCTTGGGCACGATCACAGCCGTGGCCCCCGCCGCATCGGCGGTGCGCAGGCAGGCACCTAGGTTGTGCGGGTCGGTCACCCCGTCCAGCACCAGGATCAGCGGCGGCGTTTCAGTGCGTTCGAGCAACTCCTCGAGCATAAGCTCGCCCCAGACCTGGCTGGGGCTCACCTCGGCCACCACACCCTGGTGCACGCCCTCGACCCAGGCGTCCATCTCACGGCGTTCGGCTTGACCCACGGCCACACGGTTCTCGGCGGCCAAGGCCAGCAGCGCTTGCAGGCGCGGCTCGCTGCGACCCTCTGACAGCCAGATCTGCTTGACTCGCTTGGGATGGTGCTGCAACAGCGCCTGTACCGCGTGAACGCCGTAGATCTTTTCCAACTGACTCATGAATTGCTCTTGCTCTTGCGTGAGGCGCCGGATTTCGACGGCCCTTTACGGTGCTTGGTAGGCTTGCCGGACGTCTTGCTGCCCTTGTCCGACTTGCTGCTGCCGTGGCCGGTAGTGCGGGCCTCGGTCATCAGCGCCTTTTTCATTTCGCGGCTCTTGCGCACCTCGGCGTTGCGCTGCACGGCGTCCTTGGGGAAGTACGCCTCGGAGGCTTCGCTCTTGCGGCTGCGCGGCTTGGGCGTGGCCTTGGCCTTCACTTGCTCCGGAGCTTGCTCGGTCGGGGCAGCCGCAGCCGTTGCACCACGCTGCTTGCGACCGATCGGAGCGGCCAAAGTGGCGTCGGCCACCTCGAAGTCGATCTTGCGCTCGTCCAGGTCCACGCGCATGACCTTGACCTCGATCGTGTCACCCAGCCGGAAGCTGCGGCCGGTGCGTTCGCCCGACAGGCGATGATGCACAGGGTCGAAGTGGTAATAGTCGCCCGGCAGCGCACTGACGTGCACCAGACCCTCGACGTAGATGTCGGTCAGCTCGACGAACAGGCCGAAACCGGTCACCGCAGTGATCACACCCGGGAACGTCTCGCCCACGCGGTCTTTCATGTACTCGCACTTGAGCCAGTTGACCACGTCACGGGTGGCTTCGTCAGCCCGACGTTCGGTCATCGAACACTGCTCGCCCAGTTGCTCGAGGGTGTTCTCGTCGTACGGGTAGATGCGCGCCTTGGGAATGCTCATGGCACCGGCACGCTTGACGTGCGGGGTATCGACCTTGGAGCGGATCACGCTGCGGATGGCGCGGTGCACCAGCAGGTCAGGGTAACGGCGGATCGGCGAGGTGAAGTGGGTGTACGCCTCGTAGTTCAAGCCAAAGTGGCCGTTGTTGTCGGTGCTGTACACCGCCTGGCTGAGCGAGCGCAGCATCACGGTCTGGATCAGATGGAAGTCCGGGCGGGCAGCGATGCTCGCCAGCAGCGCCTGGTAGTCCTTGGGCGACGGATCCTTGCCCTTGTGCAGGGACAGCCCCAGCTCGCCCAGGAACGCGCGCAGCTTTTCCAGGCGCTCCGGTGGTGGGCCGTCGTGCACGCGGTACAGGGCCGGCACGTTATGTTTTTGCAAGAACTCTGCCGTGGCCACGTTGGCGGCCAGCATGCATTCCTCGATCAGCTTGTGCGCATCGTTGCGCACGGTCGGGCGAATTTCCGCGATTTTGCGGTCTTCGCCGAAGACGATGCGAGTTTCCTGGGTCTCGAAGTCAATGGCACCGCGGGTGTGACGGGCCTCGAGCAGGACTTTGTACAGGTTGTAGAGGTTCTTCAGGTCCGGGACGACTTCCTTGTATTCCTCGCGCAGCGCCTTGCCTTCACGGGTGCGTGAATGCTCGAGCATGCTGCTGACCTTGTTGTAGGTCAGGCGGGCGTGGGAGTGGATGACCCCTTCATAGAACTGGTAGTCGACCATTTGCCCGGCCTTGTTCATGGTCATTTCACAGACCATGGCCAGGCGATCGACATGCGGGTTCAACGAGCACAGGCCGTTGGACAGTTCCTCGGGCAGCATGGGCACCACGCGCTCGGGGAAGTACACCGAGTTGCCGCGCTGCTGGGCTTCCACATCCAGCGCCGAGCCCAGGCGAACGTAGCTCGACACGTCGGCGATGGCCACATAAAGGCGCCAGCCACCGGAGAACATCCGCAGCTTGCCCAGCGGTTCGCAGTAAACGGCATCGTCGAAGTCGCGCGCGTCCTCGCCGTCGATGGTCACGAAAGGCAGGTGGCGCAGGTCGACGCGCTTTTCCTTGTCCTTGTCTTCGACTTCGGAGCGGAACTTGCGGGCCTCCTTGATCACATCCTTGGGCCAAACGTGTGGGATATCGTAGCTGCGCAAGGCAACGTCGATTTCCATGCCCGGCGCCATGTAGTTGCCGACCACTTCCACCACATCGCCTTGTGGCTGGAACCGCGCCGTCGGCCAATGGGTGATCTTGATCTCGACGAACTGGCCGATCTTCGCGCCACCGTTACGCCCGGCCGTGACCAGCACTTCCTGCTGGATCTTCGGGTTGTCGGGGGTCACGTAACCGATGCCGCCCTCCTCGAAGTAGCGGCCGACTACGCTTTCATGGGCGCGGGAGACAACCTCTACCAGTACGCCTTCGCGGCGACCACGGCGGTCGACGCCAGATACGCGAGCCAGGGCGCGGTCGCCATCGAATACCAGGCGCATCTGCGACGGGCTCAGGAACAGGTCTTCGCTACCGTCGTCGGGAATGAGGAAGCCAAAGCCGTCGCGGTGGCCGGAGACGCGACCGCAGATGAGGTCCAGCTTGTCCACCGGGGCATAGGTGCCGCGCCGGGTGTAGATAAGCTGGCCGTCGCGCTCCATGGCCCGCAGGCGGCGACGCAGTGCTTCGATCTGGTCTTCTTCGTGCAGACCGAACTCTGCCGCCAGCTCCTCGCGCGCGGCCGGTTCGCCACGGTCGGCAAGGCGCTGCAGGATCAGCTCACGGCTGGGAATGGGGTTGTCGTATTTTTCCGCTTCGCGAGCGGCCTCGGGATCGAGGGATTGCCAATCGGCCATCAGAAGGGGTTCACCTTGGGGTATATAGATAGGAATTTTGGCATAGGCGTATTGAAACCGGAAATGTCAGCCTTGGACAGCCCCCTGAGGAGCGCTCGGCAATCGGCAATAGGCCCATGAAATCAACAAGTTGAATTTTTTGAGATTTTTTTTGATCGAGGGCTTTACAGCCCTTGGGAGCATCCGTATAGTGCGCACCACGACGACGGACAACCCCGAAGTTGTAGTAGAGATGAGCGGCGCTGTAAAGCATCTTTTATCTCGAATGTGTGCCCAGGTGGCGGAATTGGTAGACGCGCTGGTTTCAGGTATCAGTGGCTTAACGGCCGTGGAAGTTCGAGTCTTCTCCTGGGCACCATAATTTTCAAGTAATAGATGACCAAGGATCTGTTACTACTGTGTGAAGCGAACAATAGTCGCCTTCATCAGATGATGTAAAGCTTTGCCCAGGTGGCGGAATTGGTAGACGCGCTGGTTTCAGGTATCAGTGACTTAACGGTCGTGGAAGTTCGAGTCTTCTCCTGGGCACCATACAAAAACCCACTAGCTTGCTAGTGGGTTTTTTCTTGCCTGAAATTCAGCACTTGGCCGCGCCCTTCCGTGCGTTCGGCCTTCTGCAAGACGGCGCGCAAGGCTCACCCCCCCGCCCCTTCCGATGCGTGCATAACCCCACGTAACCCGCTCAATGAATTTATCGTCACCTCGCCACATGAGAAACGATTTCGTTTACCATTGTTTCCGAATATGTAGCCGTAAGCGAGGAAGTACCCGCATGACGATCCGCCCGCAACCGCTGATGCGCACCCTGGCCGCCGCCGTATTGAGCCTGGTCATCGGCGCTCCGGCCGCCATGGCAGACGCGCCGGTCACCTTGACCATGTACAACGGTCAGCACAAGGAAATCGGCGAGGCCATCGCCAAGGCTTATGAAGCCAAGACCGGCATCCATATCAATATTCGCAAGGGCAGCAGCAACCAGCTGGCCAGCCAGATCATCGAAGAAGGCGAGCGCTCGCCGGCCGACATCATCTATACCGAAGAGTCGCCACCCCTGAACAACCTGGGTGAATTGGGCCTACTGGCAAAGATCGATGATGCCACGCTCAACATGCTGCCCAAGGAATATGTCGCCGCCAACGGCACCTGGATGGGCGTGACCGCGCGGACCCGGGTGGTGGTGTACAACCCCAAGAAAATCGACGAGAAGGACCTGCCGACTACGGTGATGGACTTCGCCAACCCTGAATGGGACAGGCGTGTTGGCTTCGTGCCCACCAGCGGGGCTTTCCAGGAGCAGGCGGTAGCCATCCTGAAGATGCATGGTCGCGAGGCAACGGAAGAATGGTTGACCGGCCTGAAGGCATTCGGCAAGACCTACACCAACAACATGGTCGCCCTCAAGGCCGTGGAGAAAGGTGAAGTGGACGCGGTGCTGGTCAACAACTACTACTGGTACGCCTTGGAGCGCGAGCGTGGCAAACTCGATTCCAAGCTGTACTACCTGGCCGACGGCGATGCCGGCAACCTGGTGACCATTTCGGGTGCCGCGGCCGTGAAGGCCAGCAAGCACCCCAAGGAAGCCCAGGCCCTGCTCAACTGGATGGCCAGCGAAGAAGGCCAGCGCGTCATCACCCAGACGACAGCCGAGTACCCGCTGCACAAGGGCATGGTCTCCGACCGGGGCCTGAAGCCGTTTGAAGACCTGCGCCCGCCCAAGATCTCGCCTGCCGACCTGGGCAATGCCGAGGAAGCCATCGAACTGGAACGTGAGGTCGGTCTGCTCTAATGACTGCCGCCCTGACCCAGCCGGTGCCGGTACGTTTCGTACCGCGCCGCAAGCGCCCCTCGATCTGGGTGGTGCTGCCCGTGCTTTTCCTGGTGGCGATGAGCGTGCTGCCATTGCTCTACGTGGCCATCAAAGCCTGGGAAGCCGGCTGGCGAGAGGCGCTGTATCTGTTGTGGCGCCCCTATGTATGGGGGCTGATGCGCAATACCTTGTTGTTGATGGTCGGGGTAACCCTGACTTGCATGGTGGTCGGCCTGGCGCTGGCCTGGTTGCTCGAACGCAGCGACCTGCCCGGTCGCAGGCTGTGGGGGGTGGTGTTGTGCCTGCCCTTTGCCGTGCCGTCGTTCGTCAGCAGCTTCACCTGGGTCTCGCTGAGCGCTGACTTCGAGGGCCTGGGCGGCGCCATTTTGGTGATGGCCCTGTCCAAGTACCCGCTGATCTTCCTGCCAGTGGCCGCCACCTTGCGCAACCTGGACACCTCACTCGAGGAGTCGGCGCGGACCCTGGGCTGTAGCCGCTGGAGCGTGTACCGGAAAGTCACCCTGCCCCTGCTGTGGCCATCGATGCTCGGAGGCGCCTTGTTGATTGCCCTGCACATGCTCGTGGAATTCGGTGCGCTGTCGATTCTAGGCCTGCAGACATTCACCACCGCCATCTACCAACAGTTCGAGCTGGAGTTCAGCAACGCCAACGCGGCCATGCTCTCTGCCGTACTGCTAGCCATGTGCCTGGTCATGCTCTGGCTGGAGCTGCGGGTACGCGGCAAGGCCCGGCATGTGCGCATCGGCCAGGGCGTGGCACGCCGCGCTCAGCCTATAAAGCTGCGTGGCTGGGCAATACCTGCTCAGTTGTTCTGCCTGGGCTTGGCAGTATTGGGCAGCGGTATTCCATTGGCCATGCTCGGTTACTGGCTCAGTGTGGGTTCCTCCGCAGCGTTCCCCATTGCGGATATTTCCAGTGCCCTGTTCACTTCGCTGTCCGTGTCGCTGGGCGGCGCCGGCTTCTGCGTCGTGCTAGCTCTGCCGATCAGCTTCCTGGTGGTGCGCTACAAGGGGCGCCTGGCCATTTGGGCAGAACGCTTGCCGTACCTGCTGCATGCCCTGCCCGGCCTGGTCATTGCCCTGACGCTGGTGTTCTTCGCGCTGCACTACGTGCCGGTGCTGTACCAGACCACGGCGTTACTGCTTCTGGCCTATGCACTGCTGTTCCTGCCTCTGGCCCAGTCGCCTGTGCGCACGGCCTTGAACAAGGCCTCCCCTACGCTGGAAGAAGCGGCCCGCACCCTGGGTGCAAGCAGCTTTGCCGCGTTCTGCAAAGTGACCCTGCCGATCATCTTCCCGGCGATGGCAGCGGCCTTCGCCTTGGTGTTTCTGGACGCCATGAAGGAATTGACGGCAACGTTGCTGCTCAGCCCGACCGGCATGACGACCCTTGCCACCGAGGTCTGGGCACACACGGCCAATGTGGAGTTCGCAGCCGCGGCCCCGTATGCGGCGTTGTTGATTGTGGTGTCGGGGTTGCCGGTGTACCTGCTGACCACGCGGATGTATCTGAACCGGGCGTGATGGATACGCCGTGGATACTTTGCTGACGCGTACATCGAGCGCCGCCCGCGTGGCGCCTTGCGGGGCAAATCGTATTGCAGCACCGCCCACTTTGTTTCGGACCAATTACTCCTGTGGGGGAGGCACGAGCCTCTTTTTGCGCCCGCCTTAAGATCCAGGGGAAGAACAATGGGACGTGCGCGATAGAGCAGGTACGATTGACCCCTTACAAAGCGGACTTGCCCAGCGGCGCCGGACCACGGAGTTCCTGAGTTTTTTATGCAGATTGGCAGCAACACGCCCGCCGAACTGCGATCGCCCACAGCTCAACCCACGGAAGCGCCTCGATCAAGACTTGGCTGCAAAAGTATCCGTGCGTCAGACTGCATTTCTCGCAGACCAGTGCTTCCTGATTAAAGGCGATGGAAAGTTGGTTTTCACACCTGGGTAGCCACACGCTTTATCGAGACGGGTTGACCTTTGCTAGTGATCTAAAGCTCGGTACCCGCCAGTTCATTACTGTTCACGAAGAGCATTCAGCACAATCGCTTAAGGAAACAGCTACCGCTGCGATCACCACCAACTAGGACATACGAAACACTGAATGCGACAAGAGCAACCTACAATGGCGCGCCCAGTAATCTGGCCGATCACCTGGTGGACGCCTCTACTAGGAACGAATTAGCATTTTATGATAGATCTTGAAGAATCTATAAATTAGATACATCATCAAAAAAAAAGTACAAGCAGTCAGGGCGATGAAAACTGATCGTAAGCTTTGTGCGTAGATATTAAGAAGAACCCACGTTAACGATAAACCCACTCCATTGAGGCAGCAAATCGTAGCAAAGGTAGGGACCCAGGAATCACCCAGGCTCCGCAATGTCATCCGGAGTATGACGTACACAAACTCAAAAACCAGAAATAGCGCTGAAAATCTTATACTTTCGCTAGCTAACTTCACCACTGCTGGATCCGACGTGTACAGTCCAGCCACATAACCAGGCAGGGCCATGCATATAACTAAACATGGAACCATCAGGAGCCCGCCAAACTTAGCCCCCTCCAACAGCGTTTCTTTTGCCGCTGAAATTTTTATTTCTGGTGCTGCACCCGCAACGAGTATAGCAATAGAATTTCCAACTCCGATCGATATCATATAAATCAGACTCAGGAAATGCAAAGAAATTTGATAAGCGGACAATTCCAAGCTGCCTATCCTGCCTGAAATTAATGATAATGCGAAATATAAGAAACTCTCTCCAGCAAAGCACAATGCTAGAGGCAATCCATTCACTATGAACCGTATAATTTTCGCTTGTCGAAAACATAACCAAAAAGAACTGGCGTTCACATGCTTTTCCACAAGTGCGAAATATAGCAGCATTGCAAGAAGCAGCACCCAACGAAGTGAAACATATGTTAATGCAAAAAAAACAAATGACAATGGCAAGTTAGCAGTGACATAAACCAAACCAATAACGACACATGCCACATTAGACACCCAGACAAACTTAAGTTCATACCCACAATGACCAGTCGCATTTAAATAGTTGAATGTGACAATCTGGCAGTAAATTGCAGGAAGTGATAGAGATATGATCCAAAGTCCAAGTTTTTGAGACCGTAATAGCTCACTCGCGCCATACTGTACGATCAAAACTGCTAGAACGCCCCCAGAAACCAAAAAACCCGCGGTCAAAGCCACCCTAAAGCTCGTTGCCAGCAACATATTAGCTGGACCTCTACCAACTACTTTGAGCCCTGCAGCATCGATCATAAGTGTAGAGAATAGACCAATACCAACTACTGTAGCGAATGAAATAAAGGCCCACGCGAAAGAGGCCTGACCTAAGGATTCAGGCAAAAAGTGCCCCACGAATGTCAAGAACAGAAATGAAGAAGTCATATCTCCCAGTCTAGATATTATAAGGGGCCCGGCCAGCCTGGCGACTCCCATCATGACTGGATCTCATTTATTATGTCTATATAGGCTATCTTCTCCCAATCTGAGACTTGTTCAAACCCAAGAGAACGCAGAAAGCTCGCAAAAATACGCCCAAATAAAAAATGCAAAGATAGATTCCTTGCATCAAATACAGCGAATTTTGAAAGATTTATTGGCCGCCCACTATTGACGACATTTATTGTCTTGCCGTCCCACCTAAGTGCTTCGCGCCCTCCTAGCTCGAATAAATCTTTGATTGATTTTTCAAACTCGTCATCATAAGAAGTGACCACAGATATATAAGAGTTATTCTTAAGCGCAGACAGGACCACTGGTGTAACACCATGCCGACCTGACATCGAAAAGCAGTAATCGAATCTGCTGACCTCCTGACTAAGCTGCGAAGGTGTTAGGGTTGGAAAGCCTTCGGCCATCGCCATAAATGATCGAGCCTTGTCCGATTCAACAACAACTAGATTCTTAACCCCCCTTGAACGCAAGCCGAAGCATAGCGACCGTCCGATTCGCCCATAGCCGATGACCAATGTGGACTTATATGACGACCAGTCAGGTATAAATGATCGCAAATGTCCGAGAATGATACTAGCAACCATGACATTTTCTGCCATTTTATAGGAATCGTATGCGACAGATTTGAAACTCGCAGACGTTGCAAAATAAGCAGTGTTCTCATATTTCACATGCCCATTAGCTGTGTCTTCCATAACTAAGCGAAGGCGATCACCTAACAACTCTGAAATTTCATCAACATATGGAGCAAAATACCCACCAATGTCAAAAAAAATAACCGGAAAATCTGATTCGGATAGAATTGCTTTGATTTCACCAATAGTTCTATCAAAGTCAGACCTTTCCCGAGCTTGCAATATCCGTGTTGGATTAGCGACATGGCAAAGAAGCGAGGTATTTAACGAAGCTTTCTTAGGAATTAGATAAACATTTTCAAAAATAGATACCCAGTGATTACAAATACTCAAATTAACAGCGGTAGACAGGTGTGCACAACAAAATATAACGCACTTTTTTAAATCCTCACTACTTGCAATATCATACGAGGCCAATACTTGACGATAAAATAGTTCAGCGATTTGATGCGCACTCAAGTATGTTAATCGATTGGTGAGTGGCGCATATTGTAAAAAACTTTTTACTTTATTCATTTTGACACCTGCTTCACTCACAGAAATGTTCTAAGTTCTCAAACACCATATCAACAAGACAGCAGTATACCCTTGAGAGAATCAGCAGCGGAAGATCCTGAGTACACTCCTTCTTGATGGTCGTATTTGATGGACATCCAACGAACAAATCATTTATTGTTGATAGTAACGCCTCGATCCTTACGCCCAAGTCCTCTCGATGTAGGCGATCGTTGGCTTTCAGAAAAGCCAACCCACTCGTAGACTCACCGGGCAGCTCCAGGGATATTGCCAAGTCTATTTCCATCGAATTTTTGGCATCTTCAAGCTTTATTTTCTGACATGTATCTAAGATCCTTGCCGTTACATATAAAACACCTAATAAAGCTCCTGCCTGTACCTCCGCATTAAGTCCTCGCCTGAGTAGAGTTGACAACTCTGCTATCAAGCCGATTAGATCAGCATCAGAATCTATTCTTTTATCCCCCAATACAATCGTCCACTCACGGCTGGCGGTTATACGCCTGACGGATGGTATAAAATTAAGCTCCTTCATATACGTAGTAAAACTATTATTCATATCATCACTATCTTTTGGGTCGGAGTGTCCATATAGACAACTTTGTTAATGAGTGATAGCGGGTCATGAGATGCACTTTCTATGAAAATTGCTGGGATTTTATTGTTTCTAGCAAATGCAGCCCTCAGAAAAAAATCCCCTCGTGACTTTCCGAAAAAAATGAAACCTTCAGGAAATGATGAGCTATCGAATAAAAAATCCGAATCAGCTACACACATACAAATGCTTCCGTCGCTCCATCCACTTCTACCTTCAATCACCACCCCAACGGATGTACCTGGAACCTCGCAGGCACCACTTTCAATCTCGAAAACTTCCATTTCTGTAGAGAACTTCTCACACTCATTAAGAATGCAAGCTTGCTCATCAATATCAACTATACATACGGTTTTACCACCAGCCGTCGCAAACTTACCTTCATTAGCTTCAAGTTGGGCGACGAGTGTATTTTTGATTTTAGGCGTAATAGCTTTAGCAATTAGAAGCAACTCAGGGCCAAGCCAGCGGTGCTTTGTAGCAAGCCCACCAGAAAAAATAAAGTGACTGGCACTTCCAAGTACTGAAATGCTCCTGAACAGTTCAACGCCGTTTGCCATGAGATAAGCATTTTTGGCGTGAACATATTCTGGCCGACTTAAAAGATCCTCGACGGTCGTTGTGCTGTCTGCCGACACCCCAGCCAAACCATAAATTCCGCTTGTTAGGCTATACATGCTCGGTAATGCGGTTGGTTTTAGTCCGTATTTTAAAAAACGCAATGCAATACCAGTGGGCTGGGTGCCTGAGCGATTATGCATAATCGGTCCATCACATGCAGCAAATTGCATTGTGTTAAAAACAATTTTACCGTTCGATATAGCCGTAAAGCTGACGCCTGAGCCTATCTGACATACAACACCATCAAAAGCGTCGATCTGAAAACGCTTGGTCATAATCTCCAGACATGCCTTCACTGCAAGTCCATGGAAACCATGAGCATAGAGTCCATAACGCCGAATCGTGGAATTGTCGAAAGGAATTCGATCCACATCATGAAGAGACAGGTCCTCAGTAATCTGATCACGAACCATTAGTTGCTCTGCGCTTGGGAATGCCTGTTGAGTTTCACGCAGCACGGCCAAACAAAGTTCGTTATGCCTCGAGCTTAGGTAGTCATGGAACTTCATTCTGAGAACATTCTTTTCAGTGAATCTTTCAACGCCTTTGCCGAACCCAGCAAACTTCACACGATGACCAACCGCCTGTGGTGCTGGCCATTTTATCTCTCGTAGGACCGAAACCCCTAGATTTAGGATAACTGAGGCCGCCTTTGCCAAGTCATTACCGATTGTTACGTGATAGGCTCGGTCAGTACGGTTGGCTAGACCGTAATACTTAACCTTCAACAACTGTCGCTCAAGCCCTATAAAATTTATATTTACATCAACACGGTTGCCTCCATAGAAAATGGACGTCTTGACTGAAGAGCTTCCGACATTAACTGCCATTTTGCAATTATCTCGACAAACCATGTTATCCATTCAATCTAACTCCACTCTTTCAAAAGAACAGTTAATGCCGGAGTGTCCTCTGCAGCAAAGAACTTTTTCCTGAAATAGTATTCACACGTAGAAATTTTGTGCTCTGTTTGCTTTCTCCTGTTAAATTCATAGTTCAATGCAGCAAGTGACTTTTCACATGATGGGTAAACTGGGTTTTGGGATAATAGCCCCTGAATGGCAATAAAAACCTTATCCATGTAGTCTAACGCATCCAAGATGTATTTCCTGCACTCGTTCTCAGTAACCGCCCCGCGCCTAGAAAGCTCAAAGAAGCTATATTTAATCTCGTCATAGCCATGGATTCGGAATACATTTGAATAGACCCACTTGTGATGCTTATTAGTGATCCCTGTCAAGTACGAGAAACTCATAGTAGTCTTGAGCATCATTTCACGAGTAATTTCGCATCCCATCCACAAATTACCCGACTCCCAACAGCCTTGTACATCCTGGAATGCATAGAATACGGGTAGCTTTTCACGGTGGGCTACGTACATATGCTTGTCGCGAGGGATTGATTTCTTTAAGGCCTCAAATTTTTCCTCCTCAACTAATGCAAAACCCGTCAGAGAGCGGTGAATAACGTTATTTTCTCGCTCAAGCAGCACTGGTGAATACAAGAAACGCTGATCGGACTGAATATCGTTGAACGCACGCTCAATTTTTGAAACTATGTTTGTGACCTCAAGAAACGTAATGTAATCAGTGTCAATATGTAATCCGCTTTCACCATAAAAATCGGTTGTGTTATGAACCTCCTCATTTTCTGTAAGATAATGGTAATTTATGTCCGTAACGAGTGCGTGCTCACACGACTTAAGATCGTCTGCTTTTGGTCTCTCATTACAAAACACAATGCAGTCTATATCAGAATGTATCGTTCCAACTCCTTCAATAAGTGACCCAGAAACTATGAGAATACTGTCCTTTTCAAGGCGCACTCGTTCGCGTAGGTAGCGCTTGGGTATTACCACCTCCCCATTAAGTATAGATATTTCACTGGGACCTATATCTGACCTCTTCAGTTCGATAAGCGTTTCGCGCATATTGACCTCTATATTCTATACCTGCGGCGCGCAGGCATTAATTTCGGATGCAGGCTGAACGCGCCAAGTACGCTTCATACTATAGCTCTTAGCAAAATCAGCCACCTCATCTCTCACTGAAAAGTTGCTCTTTGAAACAGAGCTACCTCCTATTATAGAATTTGCAATAACTATCAGAGACTAGCCTTAGCGCTTCATAGAAGAAGTCCTAATACATTGCCGCTATAGGATTTCTCTCTGCTAGTGCCAGTAGATTTCAATCGTACCAGTGTCCGATGAGTTTCGATTGGATTCTTCGAATTACGTAACGAGCCTAGTATCCAGTTTCTAGCACTGCAATTGATTCCGGCAAAAAACGGCTAGTTTGGGAAGTTTCCTACAACTTCGAATCTAGAAAATTATTTCATCGCACAAAAAATTCCGCTGCCCACGCTCGGCTCCTGGATGAGCGTCGACTCCTCAGCAGCGTTCCTGTGCCGGCCATTTCGATGGCGCTGTTCACATCGCTGTCACTGTCACTGGCTGGCGCAGGCTTCTGCATGCCGCTGGTCTGGCGATCTGGACCCAGCGCCTGCCTTAACTGCTGCATGTTTCCATGCGTTGGTGAGACCTTGTTCCGTGCGATGCGTACCGGCGGCTGGGCTTGTATCAGGAACAGCAGGCCATAACCCCGCACGCGTTCCGCTGGATAACCATACCGATCATCTTTCCGACCGTGGTAGCGGCCGTTGCGCTGGTGCTCCTGGATAGGATGAAGATGCTGACTACCACCCTGGGACTAAGCCCCAAGGGCATGCACACATTAGCTACCGAGGTCCATACGGCCAACCTGGAGTCCGTGGCAGTGGCGCCTCACGCGGCACTGCTTATCGTCGTGTCAGTGTTGCCGGTGTACCTGCTGACAACGCGGCTGTATTTGAACAAGGCTTGATCCGCCTCGCCTCATCGCCGGCAAGCCATCTCCCACAGGTATCGCGCTGCCTTCATGCCCGTGCAGTACCTGCGGGAGCAGGCTTACCGGCGATCCAGCCATCAGATGTTGCGTAACATGCGACGGACAACTGCCCCATGGGCATTACCGACGGGCAGCATATAGAGACGGCCAAAACGATTGAAGCACTGCACCGAGGTGGTCACATTCACGCGTTGCCGCCTCTGCCCTGCTTCATCCAGATCTATGCTCACCATCACCGCCAGATGCGTGTCGCGCGAGGTCAGGGCCAGTTGCTGGTCGCTGATTCCCTCGACGGTGAAGAAATCCAGTAGCTCACCCACTGCCGTAACCCGCTCGGGGCTGCGCGATGAAAACCCGTGGATAGTGGCAACGTTGAACCGACATGAGACAAAATCGCGTAGGCGAAAGGCCACGGCTAGCCAGCCCGGAACGTCCGAAGCCATGGCGCAGTAAGCCTGGAAGGCTGTCATTGGTGCGGTGACGCACACGCCATCGCTATGAAGAAAATCCAGTACAGCCGCAGCGGCGACCAGTTGGGCGGACATGAACAACTTCCTTTGCCACGTGTCGTCGCCATCATAGCAAGACTCTACAATGCAGAATCGGCCTTGCGCAGCCCATCGCGACACGAAGCCGTTCCCGCACAGAACGCATTAGCCGATCAAGCCCGGAACTGGCCTAGACTCGCCCGAAGCTGCGCCGCCAGATCGTCCAGTACCTTGCTGCTTGCCGTGGTCTGCATCACCACTTCGGCTGAACGCTCGGCCTGGGTATGTATGTTCTGCACCCTGCCGCGCACCGCTTGCGCGCCGTTGGCTTGCTGTTCGGCGGCGCGGGTGGCCAGGCCTATCGCCGCATGCACCTGCTCGACGGCAGCCTGTACCGACTGCTGGCGACGCTCGTTGTCACGCAGCACCAGCAGCCCTTCGCTGGCCTTTGCACCCGCCTGGCTGATCGTCGCTACCGCCTCCTTGGCCCCTGCCTGCAGCGCGGCAATGTGCGCCTGAATGTCACCGGTGGAGCGTTGCGTCTTGCTCGCCAACGCCCTGACTTCATCGGCCACCACGGCAAAGCCACGCCCCGTCTCGCCGGCACGGGCGGCTTCGATGGCAGCGTTGAGGGCCAGCAGGTTGGTCTGCTCGGCAATGCCATGGATCACTGTCAGCACCACCTCGATCTGCTCGCTTTGCTTGGCCAGGCGCTCGATGACCTGGGAGCCTGTATCCACCTGCCCAGCCAGGTTTTCGATCAGCGCGGCCAGTTGCGTCGAGGTTCGACTGTTTTCGTCGGTGGCCTGGCGGATGTCCACCACTTGCTGCAAGGCGGCCTGCATGGCGTAGCTCTCGGCCTGGGCTTCTTCAGCCATGCTCGACAGGTCGCTCAGGCTGGCCGCCACTTCATCACGTTGCAACGCAGCGGCGGCATCGGCGCCGGCGTTGCGCTGGGCCATGGCGCCGATTTCCACGCCGGTGCGCTGGGCCACGTCACCGGCTTCGCGCACGATAGGTTGCAGCTTGTCGACGAAGCGGTTGACTGCAGAGGCCATGTCGCCAATCTCGTCGCGGCTGTCCAGCCGTACCCGCTTGGTCAGGTCGCCTTCGCCCGCCGCCAGGTCATCGAGCGCCGCGATCAACAGGCGCAACTTGCTCACTACACGCCGGCCCAGCACCACAGCCACCACCAACAGCACGCCCAACCCTACCAGCACCAGGCCCAGGCCGATGCGCCAACGCAATTCAGCCGCCGCATCGCGCACGGTTTGCGCTGTATTGTTCTGCATGGCCGCGGCGCTGCCTTGCGCAGCCTCAAGGCGTTCACGCAGGGTCTTGCCACTGTCGGCAGCCGCCCCTACCAGGCTGTCGCCAACCAGCTGCTCGCTGCTGGTGATCAAGGCTGCGAAACGCTGATCCAGCGCGGCCAGTTGCTGATCGATACCGGCGGTTGACACGCCCAGCAGAACCTTGCCGATTTCCGCCCCGTTTGGGTTGATCGACGCTTCGACCATGTACACGGCAGGATCACGGCGAGCGGCCTCGATCACCTTGTCCAGCGCTCGCTCCCCTTGGCCCTTCTCGAGCAATGCCTGGTTGATCGGGTTCTGTCGGTTCAGGTAGCGGGTCAGGTGCTGGCCTTCTGCATCGTCATAAATCACGAACAGAACGTTGGGATTGCGCTGCGCCCGTCGGGCGAAATCCGATAGCACCGGCACATCCTTGTCCCAGATGGCGCGCGGCGCCACCGAGGCCAGCAACTCTGCCATGTCGTTGGCGGACTCCTTCAGCGTGCCTTCGAGGGTCTCGCGCAGTTGCTGCTGCTCGGCCTGCAGGCGTGTCGAGAGACCTGCACTCAAGCGTTGGCGCGTGCTGGCAGACAGGCCATCGAGGCCTGCGCGCACCTCCTGGCCGGCTTGCTCCAGATCGGTCGTGAGTTGCTGGCTGTCATGCCCCAGGCGTTCGGCCAGTTCGCGCTCAAGGGCCGAAACGGTGCTTCGTGTCAGGGCAACGGCCACCAGCACTTGCACCAAAAGGGCGATACCCAAGGCCACAAAAACAGGCCGCAACAGGCGGCTTCGTAACAGCGAAAGGATGGCAGACACGGTGAAACCCTCGTGTTTTCTGGCGCCATTACTTTGATGGCATCGACAGACACTTCTTACAGCAAGGGTTATGCCGGTAGCAGCGGGGATACACGCCAAGTCCAAGCAATGCGCGTTTCATACCCACAATGAAAAACGCCGCGGCCCCTGTTCAGGGCCACGGCGTCAGATCAGCCTGCAGGGCAGATCAGGCGAACGGATGACGCAGCACAATGGTCTCGTTGCGGTCCGGGCCGGTGGAGATGATGTCGATCGGCGCGCCGATCAGTTCCTCGATACGGGTGATGTACGCACGCGCATTGGCAGGCAGCGCTTCCAGAGTCTTGGCACCCAAGGTCGACTCGCTCCAGCCCGGCAGTGTTTCGTACACAGGCTGCAGGCCGATGTAGCTGTCGGCATCGGTCGGGGCTTCGATCACTTCGCCATTGGCATCCTTGTAACCTACGCAGATGTTGATGGTCTCCAGGCCGTCCAGCACGTCGAGCTTGGTCAGGCAGATGCCCGAGATGCTGTTGACGTCGATGGCGCGGCGCAGGATGACGGCATCGAACCAGCCGCAACGACGGGCGCGCCCGGTCGTGGAGCCAAACTCATGGCCACGCTTGGCCAGGGTGGCGCCCGTGTCATCGAACAGCTCGGTCGGGAACGGGCCCGAACCTACGCGGGTGGTGTAGGCCTTGGTGATGCCCAGGATGTAGTCCAGGTACATCGGGCCCACGCCGGAACCGGTCGAGATACCGCCAGCGGTGGTGTTGGAGCTGGTGACGTACGGGTAGGTACCGTGGTCGATGTCCAGCAGCGAGCCTTGCGCGCCTTCGAACATGATGTCCTTGCCGGCACGACGCAGGTTGTGCAGCTCGGCAGTGACGTCGAGCATCATCGGCTTGAGCTGTTCGGCATAAGCCATGCACTCGTCCAGCGTCTGCTGGAAGTCGATGGCAGGCTCTTTGTAGTAATTGACCAGCTGGAAGTTGTGGTAGTCCAGCAGCTCGCCCAGCTTGGCGGCAAAACGCTCGCGGTGGAACAGATCGCCCACGCGCAGGCCACGGCGGGCGACCTTGTCTTCGTACGCTGGGCCGATACCACGGCCGGTGGTGCCGATCTTGGCTTCGCCACGGGCTTTTTCACGGGCCTGGTCCAGCGCGACGTGGTACGACAGGATCAGCGGCGCAGCCGGGGAAATGCGCAGGCGCTCGCGAACCGGTACGCCCTTCTCTTCCAGCTTGGTGATCTCGCGCATCAGCGCATCGGGTGCAACGACCACACCGTTGCCGATCAGGCATTGCACGCCTTCACGCAGGATGCCGGATGGAATCAGGTGCAGAACGGTCTTTTCACCGTTGATCACCAGGGTGTGACCCGCGTTGTGGCCACCCTGGTAGCGCACGACGGCGGCAGCATGTTCGGTCAGCAGATCGACGATCTTGCCTTTGCCCTCATCACCCCACTGGGTGCCCAGGACGACGACATTCTTACCCATTACATTGGTCCTCATTCACGCAAACTTGGTTGCCGGCCTGTTGCCGACGCAGAAACTCACTGGGCCAGCGGCAGAACCTGCCAGCGCCCGTCTTGCTGAATCAATTGACGATCACAATCCGCTTCAAGGGCAGCACTCAGCGGCTGACCAGGCAGGGCCTGGACCACACGCTGGCCCTCGTTGCGCAACTGGCAGACATGCTGCCATAGGGCCGCATCGCCACTGTCCGGCATCCAGATGCCGCCCGTGGGCAGTACGACCTCCGCTCGCCCCAGTGTGACCAGGGTCTTCAAATCCGTGGAGAAACCGGTAGCCGGGCGCGCCCGG
This sequence comes from Pseudomonas sp. SGAir0191, assembly GCF_002812565.2. Classification (NCBI taxonomy): domain Bacteria; kingdom Pseudomonadati; phylum Pseudomonadota; class Gammaproteobacteria; order Pseudomonadales; family Pseudomonadaceae; genus Pseudomonas; species Pseudomonas sp. SGAir0191. The sequence goes on along the minus strand of NZ_CP025035.2, from coordinate 510,362 downwards.
CCAAAGTCAGCGCCGATGTCGTCATAGCGTCCGCCCTGGGCAATCGACTGCCCTTCACCTGGCACGAACACCGCAAACACCACGCCCGTGTGGTAGTTGTAACCGCGCAGTTCGCCCAGGTCGAAGTACAACGGCAACTGCGGGTAACGAGCGGCCAACCGGTCGGCGATGGCCAGCAAATCGTCCAGGGCCGCCAGCACGCTTGCAGGTGCACGACCCAGGCGTACGCGGGCCTCGGCCAGAACTTCCCTGCCGCCGCACAGCTCGACCAGGGCTCGCAGCATGTTGCCCACATCCTTTGGCAAGTCGGCCGTCAGCGCCTGCACTTCGTCGACCGCCTTGCGCTGCAGGGCGTCGAACAGCTGCTGCTCGACCGCGCCCGACAGGCCGGCGGCCCGAGCCAGGCCACGGTAGATGCCCACATGGCCCAGGTCCATGTGGACATCAGGCACATCGGCCAACTGCAGTGTGGCGAGCATCAGGCTGATGACCTCCACATCGCTGGTGGGGCTGGCATCACCGTACAGTTCGGCACCCAGCTGGATAGGGCTGCGCGAGGTAGACAAAGCACGCGGCTGGGCATGCAGCACACTGCCGGCGTAACACAACCGGCTTGGGCCTTCACGGCGCAGGGTATGGGCGTCGATGCGCGCGACCTGCGGCGTGAAGTCGGCACGAAAGCCCATCAGGCGGCCGGACTGCGGGTCCACTACCTTGAAGGTACGCTGATCCAGGTCCTGGCCAGCGCCGGTAAGCAGCGATTCCAGGTACTCGATATGCGGGGTGACGACCAGTTCGTAACCCCAACTCTGGAACAGGTCCAACACCTGGCGACGCGCGATCTCGATGCGCGCAGCCTCAGGTGGCAGTACTTCCTCGATGCCATCTGGCAGCAGCCAGCGGTCTACCGTTGCCATTACGCCTTTTCCCCTCTGGTCCGGGCGGCCGCCAGCAAGCCGGCCGTCAGTAAAGCAGGTATCGCGCACAGCAACGGGCAGCACTGATCCCAGCGCAGCCACCGTACCCGATACCCTCGAATTGCCTTGCGAACGTGTCAAAGGCGAACCGACACCAAGCCGATCAACCTTGCAGACGCAAAAAAGCCGGGAAATTTCCCGGCTGACTCATCATACACCCCTTTTGATTCGGGATGCACCCTGCCTGGCGTTTTAGCTGCCAGGCGGGGCGCCTGCCCGAATTCGGCTCAGGGCTTGCTCTTGTCCATGAAGCGGAAGAACTCGTTCTTCGGATCCAGGACCAGCACGTCGCTCTTGCTGGAGAAGCTCTCGCGGTAGGCTTGCAAGCTACGGTAGAACGCGTAGAAATCAGCGTCCTGCGTGTAGGCCTTGGCGTAGATAGCCGCCGCCTGGGCATCACCCTCACCGCGGGTCTGTTCAGATTCGCGATAGGCCTCGGCCAGCAGCACACGGCGCTGGCGATCGGCGTCGGCACGAATACCTTCGGCCAGCTCATTACCCTTGGCCCGGTGCTCGCGCGCCTCGCGCTCACGCTCGGTGCTCATGCGATCGAACACACTGCGGTTGACTTCCTTGGGCAGGTCGATGGCCTTGACGCGGACGTCGATGACCTCGATACCCAGCTCCTTGTTGGCCATGCGGTTCAGCGAAGCGGTGATGTCGGCCATCAACGCGTCACGCTCACCGGACACCACTTCGTGCAGGGTGCGCTTACCGAACTGGTCACGCAGGCCGCTTTCCAGACGACGGGACAGACGCTCATCAGCGATCTGCTTCATGCCGGAAGTGGCCGTGTAGAAGCGCTCGGCATCCTTGACGCGCCATTTGGCATAGGCGTCGACCATCACCGCTTTCTTCTCCAGGGTCAGGAACCGCTGGGTAGGGGCGTCGAGGGTCATCAGGCGGGCGTCGAACTTGCGCACCTGGTTCACATACGGCACTTTCACGTGCAGCCCTGGCTGGACATCGGCCTGGACGACCTTACCGAAGCGCAGCAGTACCGCACGCTCGGTCTGGGCCACGATGTAGAAGCTGTTCCAGGCCACGATGGCCAGAACCACGGCGGCGATCAGGGCGATCAGCGATCGGTTGCTCATCAGCGGCTCTCCCTAGTGCGCAGCGGCTGCTGTTGCTGTTGCGTGTCCTGCGCCGAGCGCGCGGCGGCAGCGTCGTTGGCCGACGATACACCGCTCGCAGGTGCGGACGGGTTGCGGCTGCCTTCGACCATCTTGTCCAGTGGCAGGTAGAGCAGGTTGTTCTGCCCGTCCTTGGTTGCCACCATGACCTTGCTCGAATTGCTGTACACCGCCTGCATGGTTTCCAGGTACAGGCGCTCGCGGGTCACATCAGGTGCCTTGCGGTACTCAGTGACCAGCTTGGTGAAGCGGTCGGCCTCACCCTTGGCGCGGGCAATGACTTCATCGCGGTAGCCGTTGGCGTCTTCGATGATGCGCTGGGCCTGACCACGGGCTTCGGGCACCACGCCATTGGCGTAGGACTCGGCCTGGTTGCGGGCACGCTGCTCGTCTTCGCGCGCCCGGATCACGTCATCGAAGGCTTCCTGCACTTCACGCGGGGCTGCCGCGCTCTGCACGTTGACCTGGGTAACGGTAATGCCGGTGCGGTAGTTGTCGAGGAAACGCTGCAGACGTTCGCGGATGTCCACGGCCATCTGTTCACGACCTTCGGTCAATACCTGGTCCATGGACGTAGAGCCCACCACGTGACGCAGGGCGCTGTCGGTCGCATGCTGCAGGCTGACCTCAGGCTGGTCGACGTTGAGCACGAAGTCCTGCAGGTTGCTGATCTTGTACTGGACGGTCAGCGGTACCTCGACGATGTTCTCGTCTTCGGTCAGCATCTGGCCCTGCTTGGTGTAGGCCCGCTCGCGCGTGACGTTTTCCATGTACTTGCGATCGATCGGCGGGAAGTAGATATTCAGGCCGGGACCGACCGTCTCATAGTACTTGCCGAAGCGCAGCACAACGGCCTGCTCCTGCTCGTCGACGACATACACGGCGCTGTACAGCCAGATGGCCGCCAGCACTGCCAGGCCGATGGCCAGCAGCCCGAGGCCGCCGCCTTTGCCGACATTGCGGTCACCGCCACCCCGTTTCTTGCCACCACCGAACATGCCGTTGAGGCTGTCCTGCAGTTTGCGGAAGGCCTCGTCCAGATCCGGCGGACCTTTTTTGTCGCCGCCACCACCGCCACCGCGGCGGCCGCCCCAGGGATCCTGATTGTTCGAGTTGCCACCCGGCTCGTTCCAAGCCATAGCGCTCTCCATCTGATAAAGCAAAGACGCGCCCACGGCGCGCCGTCCAATGCTACAGAATGCCTGTCACTGCTGCCCGACGACCTCGTAGGGCATTTATTGCAAAGTGTGTTGCTCGACAAACACTTGCGGCTCCATGCCTTCACGGCTGACCAGGCGATTGAGTTCTACCCTGGGCAGACGCACGCTCAGCAGGCTGCGCCCTTCTTCATCATGCGCTTCACTCTGCACCGCGCCCAGGTCAAAGAATTGCGCGCGCAGGCGGGCAAAACGTTGCTCCAGGCACAAAGTGCCGACAAACAGATCATCACCCAGCAGCTCGGCAATCGCCTGGCCAACCAACTCCAGGCCACGCCCGTCACGTGCCGAAACCCAGACCCGCTCAGGCTTGCCGTCGGCATTGCGCTGGATCTGCGGCTCGACCTCTTCGAGCAGGTCGAGTTTGTTATACACCTCGAGGATCGGCAAGCCTTCGGCGCCAATCTCGCCCAATACGGCCAGCACCTGCTCGATTTGCTCCATGCGCTCAGGCTCATGGGCATCGATCACGTGCAGCAGCAGGTCGGAGTTGCTCGACTCCTCGAGCGTAGCCCGAAACGCCTCGACCAGCTTGTGCGGCAGGTGGCGAATGAAGCCCACGGTATCGGCCAGCACGATAGGCCCCAGGTCGTTGAGCTCAAGCCGACGCAGCGTCGGGTCGAGGGTGGCGAACAACTGGTCGGCGGCGTACACCTCGGACTGGGTCAGGGCGTTGAACAACGTGGACTTGCCGGCGTTGGTGTAGCCCACCAGCGAGACCGACGGAATGTCCGCGCGCTTGCGCCCGCGACGCGCCTGTTCACGCTGGCTGCGCACTTTCTCGAGGCGGGACTTGATCTGCCGGATGCGTACGCGCAGCAGGCGACGGTCGGTTTCGAGCTGGGTTTCACCCGGCCCCCGCAGGCCGATACCCCCTTTTTGTCGCTCAAGGTGGGTCCAACCGCGTACCAGCCGCGTACTCATGTGCTCAAGCTGGGCCAGTTCGACCTGCAGCTTGCCTTCGTGGGTACGCGCCCGTTGGGCGAAGATATCCAGAATCAGCCCGGTCCTGTCGAGCACACGGCACTCGAACACGCGTTCGAGGTTGCGCTCCTGACTGGGCGTGAGGGTGTGATTGAAAATCACCAGGTCTACCTGCTCGGCATGGACACGGTCGTGCAATTCCTCGACCTTGCCACTGCCAATCAGGTACTTGGCCGAGGGCTGATGCCTCGAGACCGTTACCAGCGAGACGATGTCGGCACCGGCCGACAACGCGAGTTCCTGAAACTCCTGCGGGTCTTCGCGCGCCTCAGGGTTCTGACCTTCCAAGTGAACGAGCAACGCGCGTTCACCACCACCGTGGCGCTCAAAGAACAATGCAGGCTCCTATCAGGCGTTGCCTGGCTCGCTGTCGCCGTGATCGGAATCGGACGGGCTTGGCAGACGAACCGGGCGGGCAGGTACAACAGTGGAAATGGCGTGCTTGTAGACCATCTGGCTGACGGTGTTCTTCAGCAGTACCACGAACTGGTCGAACGACTCAATCGAGCCTTGCAGCTTGATACCGTTTACCAGGTAGATCGAAACCGGAACCTTTTCTTTTCTCAAGGTATTCAGGTAAGGGTCTTGTAGCGAATGCCCTTTTGACATATGCCGCACTCCTGTAAGGATAAATAATTGGAAAATCTGAAAAAACGATAAGTAAGGCCGGCTTTCACAAGGATAGACGGCAATCAGCAGGGACTCAGCTCAATATGGAGACGGCCCCAAGGTATTTCAAGGTGCGGGACAGATTGTCGCAGGCCAGGCTGTCGAGCCAATGCACGTCTGGCCAGCCACGCAGCCAGGTGAATTGCCGCTTGGCCAGCTGCCTGGTCGCGATGATACCGCGTTCACGCATCTCATTCTCAGTAAGCTGGCCGTCCAGGTAATCCCAGACCTGCCGATAGCCCACTGCCCGTATAGACGGCAGCCCGGCGTGCAAGTCACTTCTGGCTCGCAGCAATCGGACCTCGTCGACAAAGCCCTGTTCCAACATCTGTGAAAATCGTAACGCAATTCGCTGATGCAGAATGTGACGATCTGTAGGCGCAATCGCAAGACTGGCGACAGTATAGGGCAAATGACCGCAGGCGCTTGCGTCTGTACCGCTACTTTCAGCCAATTGACGCTGTCGATGGGCCGTCATGCTTTGCCCGCTGACCCGGTACACCTCCAGCGCCCGGATCAACCGTTGCGGATCGTTGGGATGGATGCGCGCGGCCGACTCTGGATCGACCTCAGCCAATTGCTGGTGCAGCGCCTCCAGGCCCTCGGCCTCGGCCAGGGCCTCGAGCTCGGCCCTGACCTGGGCATCGGCCGCCGGCATGTCGGCCAGCCCCTCGGTCAACGCCTTGTAATAGAGCATGGTTCCGCCCACCAGCAATGGGATGTTGCCGCGGGCGGTGATCTGGGCCATCACGCGCAAGGCGTCGGCACGAAACTGCGCCGCCGAGTAAGCGTCGGCCGGGTCGCGGATGTCGATCAGGTGGTGCGGATGGGCAGCCAGCACAGCCTTGGAGGGCTTTGCCGAACCGATGTCCATGCCCCGATAGACCAGGGCGGAATCGACGCTCACCAGCTCGCAGGGCAAAACCTTGCTCAGCTCGATGGCGAGGTCGGTCTTGCCCGATGCCGTCGGGCCCATCAGAAATATTGCAGGGGGCTTGCCACTCATTTCATCGACCGCGCAGGAATAGTTTGTCCAGATCATCCAGGCCCATCTGGGTCCATGTGGGACGGCCATGGTTGCACTGGCCGCTGCGCTCGGTGTTTTCCATGTCGCGCAGCAAGGCGTTCATTTCCGGGATCGCCAGGCGCCGATTGGCACGCACGGCACCGTGACAGGCCATGGTGCCGAGCAATTCGTTCAGGTGTGCCTGGATACGGTCGCTGGTGCCGTACTCCATGAGGTCCGCCAGCACATCCTGTACCAGGCGGTTGGCTTCAGCCTGCTTGAGCAACGCAGGAATCTGGCGAATCGCCAGGGTTTCCGGGCCAAGGCGCTGCAACTCGAAGCCCAGGCGCTGGAACCAGGCGGCGTGTTCTTCGGCGCAATCGGCCTCGCGCTGGCTCAGGGCGAGCGTTTCGGGCACCAGCAATGGCTGACCGCTAAGACCCTCGCTGGCCATGGCCACCTTCAGCCGCTCGTACATGATCCGTTCATGGGCGGCATGCATGTCGACGAGCACCAGGCCTGCGGCGTTCTCGGCCAGGATGTAGATGCCCTTGAGCTGGGCCAACGCGAAGCCAAGCGGGGGGATGTCGCCCTGGCTTTCCGGCAGCGCGGCGGCGCCTTCGCTCAAGGGCTTGTAGAACTCGCGATAGACCGCCTGGGCCTCGGCAGCCGGCAATGGCGGCGACGGCCTGGGTGTGTATTGATACTGGTAACCCGCGCCACTGCCACTGCCGGCAACGGGAGACGGCGCAGCACGCGGTTGCTCGAGCACGGCCGCAGCCAGGCGCATTTCGCCCTGGGGCCCGAACTCGCCTGCCTGTTGCCCCGTCGGGCGGGTCGCCTCAGGCAGGGCAGCCGGGGCAGCCAACTGGTCTTCGGGACGCACATCGGCCAGGGCACGGTGCAAGGTGCCGTACAGAAAGTCGTGGACGCTGCGTCCTTCACGGAAGCGCACTTCGTGCTTGGTCGGGTGAACATTGACGTCCACGCCATTGGGCTCAAGCTCAAGAAACAGGACGAAGGTGGGGTGACGACCGTTGAACAGCACGTCCCGGTAAGCCTGGCGTACGGCATGGGCCACCAGCTTGTCGCGCACCGCGCGCCCGTTCACGAAGAAGTACTGCAAGTCTGCCTGGCTGCGCGAATAGGTCGGCAACCCGACCCACCCCCACAGGCGCAGGCCGTTGCGCTCCACGTCGATGGGCAGGGCCTGCTCCATGAAACCCGGACCGCAAATGGCGCCCACCCGCCGGGCACGGTCGGCTTCCTCGCGTGCCTCGTGCAAGCTCAGAATGCTCTTGCCGTTGTGCCGCAGATGGAAGGCCACGTCGAACCGGGCCAGTGCCAGGCGCCGGATCACTTCCTGCAAGTGGTCGAATTCAGTTTTCTCGGCCTTGAGAAACTTGCGCCGCGCCGGCGTGTTGAAAAACAGGTCGCGCACTTCCACGGACGTGCCGACTGGGTGCGCAGCAGGCTGCACCCGCGCGGTCATCTCGCGCCCTTCGGTTTCCACCTGCCAGGCCTCGCTGGCGTTGGCCGTGCGCGAGGTCAGGGTCAGCCGGGCGACCGAGCTGATCGACGCCAGGGCTTCACCGCGAAACCCCAGGCTCAGGACGCCTTCAAGGTCTTCGAGCTCGCGGATCTTGCTGGTGGCATGGCGCTCCAGCGCCAGCGGCAGGTCGTCGGCAGAGATGCCGCTGCCATCGTCGCGCACCTTCAGCAGCTTGATGCCACCCTGCTCGACGTCGACGTCGATTCGGCGAGCACCGGAGTCGAGGCTGTTTTCCAACAGCTCCTTGGCAACCGATGCCGGCCGTTCCACCACCTCTCCAGCCGCAATCTGGTTGGCCAGCCGCGGGCTGAGCAGCTGGATACGTGAGCCGCCGCTCATTGTGAAGCCAACGTGGTGGCAGGAATGTCCAGGCGCTGGCCGACCTTCAGCTCATCGGTCTTTAGGCTATTGGTGCTGCGCAGGCTGGTGACACTGACCTGATAGCGAACCGCAAGCATGGCCAGGGTCTCGCCGGGCCGCACCGTATGTTCACGCGGGCCCTGGGCGATCTTGCCGCTGTCGCGCAGCCACGCCACGTAAGTGCCTGGCGGTGGGTTCTGCTGGAAGTACTGGCGAACCCCGGTGTGAATGGAGCGGGCCAATGCCTGCTGGTGGCTGCGTGTAGCCAGCTTGGCGGCTTCCGCATTGTTCGAGATGAAGCCGGTCTCTACCAGGATCGAGGGAATGTCCGGGGACTTGAGCACCATGAAGCCGGCCTGTTCCACGCGCTGCTTGTGCAGTGAGGTGATACGCCCCATGTTGCCCAGCACCTTCTGACCGACGTTGAGACTGGAACTGAGCGTGGCCGTCATCGACAGGTCGAGCAGCACCCCGGCCAGCATGCGGTCCTTGTCATCGAGGCTGACATTGCCGGCACCGCCGATCAGGTCAGAGCGGTTTTCCGTATCGGCCAGCCAGCGTGCGGTCTCGGAGGTGGCACCGCGGTCGGACAAGGCGAACACCGAGGCGCCGAAGGCAGCGCGCGACGGGGCGGCATCGGCGTGGATGGAGATGAACAGGTCGGCGCCTTTCTTGCGGGCGATCTCGGTGCGTTTGCGCAACGGGATGAAGTAGTCGCCGGTGCGCGTCAGTTCGGCGCGAAAGCCCTTCTCGCTGTTGATCTGGCGCTGCAGTTCGCGGGCGATCTGCAGGACGATGTCTTTTTCATGCTGCCCGCTCGAGCCCGAAGCGCCTGGATCCTCGCCACCGTGGCCGGCATCGATGGCCACCACGATATCGCGCTTGCCACTGGGCACCGGTGGCAGCTTGATGGCTGGCTGGGTTGGTGTGACGGGCACCGCTGGCGTGGTGGCTGGCGTTTGCACCGGTGGCGGCGCAGGCGGTGGGGCACTGGCGGCAATGGCGTCCGCCTCCTGATCGTACAGGTCGACCACCAGGCGATTGCCGTATTGCGCGTTAGGCGCCAGGGTGAAGCTCTTGGGCGTGACCGACTTCTTCAGGTCCACGACCACCCGCAGGTCGGTCGGCGTGCGCTGGGCCGAGCGCACGCTGCTGATCGGCGTATTGGACGTCGCCACCTTCAAGGGTGCGCCAAGGGTTGCGCCGTTAATGTCGATGACCAGCCGATCGGGTGCGCTCAATGTGAAGACACTGTGCTGCACAGGGCCAGACAGGTCGAAGACCAGCCGGGTGTTGTCCGGCGCACGCCACAGGCGCACGCTCTTGACTTGAGTGACGGCCAGAGCCTCAACGGTCACCGTTGTCAGCAAAAGCCCAACGATGGCGACCAGTGCGCGTATGCGCATACCTACCCCGCTTGCTGTTTATAGTATTCGGCCAGTGCCACGCACCAGGCGTCGCCGCGAGCCCCCTGCGGCGAAAGTACAAGCGAGCGTCCGCTCGCCTGGGGGCTTATGGTAATGGTCAGGTCAGGCTTTGGCAAAACGCCCGCACCCTTTTGTGGCCACTCGAACAGGCACAGCGGATCACCCTCGAAATAGTCACGAATACCCATGAACTCAAGCTCCTCCGGATCGACCAGCCGATAGAGGTCGAAGTGAAAAGCTCGGACATCACCAATCTCGTAGGGTTCTACCACGGTAAATGTAGGGCTTTTCACTGCACCCGTATGGCCCAACCCACGAATAAGGCCGCGAGACAGGGTTGTCTTGCCAGCGCCGAGGTCGCCTTCCAGGAAGATGATCCCGCGCCCACCGGTCACACCGGCCAGTTGGCCGCCAAAGGCAACCATGGCCGCTTCATCGGCCAGAAACAGGTTTAAGCCAGACACGCTGAATGCTCCTCCAACAACGCACGAATCACAGGTATCAGATCACTGGCTGCCAACCCCCGGCCGCCGCTACCCAGGCGCTCGCCAGCACAGGCATGCAGCCAGACGCCCAGGCCTGCGGCATCCCAGGCGCCAAACCCCTGGGCCAGCAGCGCGCCGCACACACCGCTGAGCACATCGCCAAGGCCTGCGCCCGCCATGGCTGGATGGCCACGGTCGCAGCGCGCCAACCGCCCTTCGGGATCGGCGACCAAGGTACCTGCGCCTTTGAGCACGCACACACTGTTGTGGCGGCGTGCCAGCTTGCGCGCTGCACCCGGGCGGTCCGCCTGCACCGCTTCGGTGGAAATGCCCAGCAGCCGTGCAGCTTCGCCTGGGTGCGGGGTCAGGATACTGCCACTGGGCAGCGCAAGGGGCGTGGCTGCCAGCAGGTTCAGGGCATCAGCATCCCAGACCTGCGCGCCCTCGGCGTTGGCCACGGCGGACAGCAGGCTGCGCCCCCATGCCGCCTGCCCCAGGCCAGGCCCCACGACCGCCACAGAAGCGCGGCTCAGCACGGTCATCAACTGGTTGGCCGACTGCACGCCCAGGCACATGGTTTCGGGCATGCGGGTCAGCCCGGCGGCCACGTGCTCCGGCCGCGTGGCCACGCTCACCAGCCCTGCGCCGCAGCGCAACGCGGCCTCGGCGCTGAGCAGGGCGGAGCCGCCGGTGCCAAGGTCGCCGCCGACCACCAGCACATGGCCGAAGTCACCTTTATGGGCCTGAGCAGGGCGTGGCGGCAGGCGAGCAACGGTCAGGCTGCTCAGCACTGTGGGGGCGTGTACGGGGTTACTGGTCTGTTGCATGGGGTCAAAAGCTCCAATGTCTGGCAGAATTATACGCACCTCTGCCCGTATTGCTTGCCCATCCATGTCCGCCTCCACTCCTGACCTCGACGCACTGGCCCATAACATCAAGCTGTGGGGCCAGGAACTGGGCTTTGCCCACGTCGGCATCGCCGGTATCGACCTGGGCGAACACGAGCATCACCTGCAGCGCTGGCTGGACGCCGGTTATCAGGGGGAGATGGAATACCTGGGGGCACACGGCAGCAAGCGCGCCCACCCAGAGCAGCTGATTCCAGGCACCGTGCGCGTCGTCTCGCTGCGCATGGACTATCTGCCCGGCGACACGCAAATGGCGCAGCGCCTGGCCCAACCGGAAAAGGCCTACGTATCCCGCTATGCCTTGGGCAGGGACTACCACAAGCTGGTGCGCAAGCGTGTGCAGTCGCTGGCCGACCGCATCCAGCAGGCCATCGGCCCCTTTGGCTACCGAGCCTTCGTCGACAGCGCGCCGGTGCTGGAAAAGGCGCTGGCCGAACAAGCCGGGCTTGGCTGGATCGGCAAGAACACCCTGTTGCTCAACCGCAAGGCCGGCAGCTATTTCTTTCTGGCTGAACTGTTCGTCGACCTGCCCTTGCCAGTGGACCAGGCCACCGCCAGCGAGCATTGCGGCCGCTGCACGGCTTGCCTGGACATCTGCCCAACCCAGGCCTTCGTCGGCCCGTACGTGCTCGATGCCCGCCGCTGCATCTCCTACCTGACCATCGAGCTCAAGGGGCCGATCCCGGTGCAGTTGCGCTCGATGATGGGCAACCGGGTGTTCGGCTGCGATGACTGCCAGATCGTCTGCCCTTGGAACCGCTTCGCCAAGCCCACCCGCGAGCAGGACTTCCAGCCCCGCCACGGCCTGGAGAATGCGGAACTGGCGCAGATGTTTCTGTGGGATGAGCCTACTTTCCTGCGCAAGACCGAAGGCGGACCTCTGCGCCGTGCCGGTTATGAGCGCTGGCTGCGCAACCTGGCCGTCGGCCTGGGCAACGCCCCCTCCACGATCCCGGTCATCGAAGCCCTCAAGGCGCGACGCGACGATGCCTCGCCACTGGTGAGGGAACACGTGGAATGGGCGCTTGCCCGGCACGGGGTGGCATGACCCTCAAGGGGAGGTCGCGATAGGCCGCACAGCGGCCTCTGCACCTTTGCGGTGTAGCACAAAGCCAGGGCCCGCTAGCCTGGTGCGGGCGCCCAACCTCACTGCTGGTCATTGTAATGAAACTTGGGCATTTCCCAGTGAAAGCGGATAGCCAGCAATCGCACCAGAAACCCACCGAACAAGGTCAGCAGCATGGCTTGCTCTGCGGGCACCTTGAAGTAATCGCAGCCCAGGTAGAACCAGGCCGCAGCGAACGACACGCTCGCGTAAAGCTCCCGGCGGAACACAAGCGGAATGTCATTGCAGAAGATATCCCGCAGAATCCCGCCGAAGACCCCCGTGATCACCCCGCTGATGGACGCCACCAGCATGCCCTGCCCCATCTCCAGCGCGGTCATGCAACCAATGAGGGTAAAAGCCACCAACCCCAAGGCGTCGAGTACCAGAAACAGGGAGCGCAGGCGGCGCATCATCGGCGCGATGAAAATGGTCAACAGCGCCGCACAGCTGGTCAGCACCAGGTATTCCGGGTGCTTGACCCAGGTCAGCGGGTAGTGCCCCAACAGCACGTCACGCACCGAGCCACCGCCCAATGCGGTCACGCACGCGATCAGCACCACCCCGAACCAGTCCATGCCACGACGGCCGGCAGACAGCGCACCGGTCATCGCTTCGGCGGTGATGGCGATCAGATAAAGCATCAGCAACATGAGCAAGACCCACACCGATCACCCGCTCAAGCGACCATCAGCGCACGGCCTCGGGCAGAAGTGCCGGGGCCGTACGCTGATGGCCGCGTGAAGCGCGTGAGCTGCGTTTTTTAGAATTTGATGAAGTGTTCGCGGTAGTGGCGCAGCTCGGCGATGGATTCGCGAATGTCGTCCAGCGCCAGGTGCGTGTTGCCCTTGCTGAAGCTGTCTCGCACTTCGGGGGCCCAGCGCGCTGCCAGTTCCTTGAGGGTGGAGACGTCGAGATTGCGGTAGTGGAAGTAATTTTCCAGCTGACGCATGTGCCGGTACAGGAACCGACGGTCCTGGCAGATGCTGTTCCCGCAGATCGGCGACTTGCCTTTAGGTACCCACTGCTCAAGGAAGGCGATGGTCTGGGCCTCGGCCTGGGCCATGCTCACCTGGCTCTCGCGCACACGCTGGGTCAGGCCGGAGGCGCCGTGGGTGCGGGTGTTCCAGTCGTCCATGCGCGCCAGCACTTCATCACTGTGGTGGATGGCGATGACCGGGCCCTCGGCCAGCGTATTGAGGTCGCTGTCGGTGACAATGGTGGCCATCTCGATGATGACATCGCTGTCCGGATCCAGCCCGGTCATCTCCAGGTCGATCCAGATCAGGTTCTGTGGGTTTTGCATGCAGGCACTCCTCCGATGGAGGTCTATATTAGCGCAGTGCACCCCCACGAACCAAAGTGAAGCGGACAGCGTTCAGGCCCGGCATGCTAGACTGCCAGTCGTTTTCTACGCCCCGCACGGGGCCTTCTACGGAGCGTTCATGGCCAAACGCCAGCTCAACCGTCGCCAGAACTGGCGTATCGAAAAGATTCAGAACGAGCGCGCTGCACGTGCGGCGAAGCGCGAGCAGCATGCCTTGCAGGAACTGGAAGGCGGCGACCTTGGGCCCGAGCAGCTGGGGCTGGTGATCGCGCACTTCGGTGTACAAGTTGAAGTCGAAGCCCAGGATGGCGACACCGCAGGCCAGGTGTTTCGCTGCCACCTGCGCGCCAACCTTCCTGCGTTGGTCACTGGCGACCGCGTGGTCTGGCGTGCCGGCAACCAGGGGATCGGCGTCATCGTTGCGCAGATGCCCCGTGCAACCGAACTGTGCCGGCCCAACAACCATGGCCAGCTCAAGCCAGTGGCGGCCAATGTCGACCTTATCGTCATCGTTTTCGCACCGGCGCCGGAACCGCACCCCAACCTCATCGACCGCTACCTGGTGGCCGCCGAGCATGCCGGCCTGCGGCCCCTGTTGCTGCTGAACAAGGCTGACCTGGTTAATGACGAGAACGGGCCAGGCCTGCAAGCGCTCCTGGACGTCTACCGTGAACTGGGCTACCCGCTGCTGGAAGTGTCGGCGCATCAAGGGGATGGCATGCAGCGCCTGCAGCAGGCACTGGATGGACACATCAGCGTCTTCGTCGGTCAGTCGGGGGTGGGCAAATCGTCGCTGGTCAACAGCCTGCTGCCACAGGCCGGTACCCGGGTCGGTGACCTGTCGGAATGGTCAGGCCAGGGCACCCATACCACCACCACCGCCCGCCTGTACCACTTCCCCAACGGGGGCGACCTGATCGACTCGCCGGGCATCCGTGAGTTCGGCCTGGGGCACGTCAGCCGCACCGATGTGGAAGAGGGCTTTATCGAGTTCCGCGACCTGTTCGGCACCTGCCGCTTCCGCGACTGCAAACATGATCGCGAGCCTGGGTGCGCGCTGCTCAAGGCCCTGGAAGACGGGCGAATCAAGCCACAGCGGATGAACAGCTACCGCTCGATCATCGCCAGCCTGCCGGAAGAAACCTACTGATCAACCCTGCATGCCCAATGCAGGCGGGGTGCCTTGTCCGCCCCGGCAGTGACCGGCAGCCCAACGGGGCTGCCAAGCCCTTACTGTTCCTTGGTCTCATCCATCTTCAACGTGCCGTCCTCGAAGATGTTGAGCTTCTGGCGCAACTCACGTGGTTGCATGGGCGTCTGGCCATCGGCCGCCGAGGGTGCCGGTGCGGTCGTTGAAGGTGGCTGCGCCCCGGTAGGGGCTTCCGCCGGCGGTGGCGCGGCGCCCTGCTCGCCTTCGATATCACGCTGGGCCTTCTTGGTCAGCACGATGATGTCGATCCGACGGTTTACCGGGTTGAACGGGTTCTTGCGATCGAACAGCGACGAAGACGCATACCCCACCACCCGTGCCACCTGGCCATCTGGATACCCCCCTGCCACCAGGGCCCGCCGCGCAGCGTTGGCACGGTTGGCCGACAGCTCCCAGTTGCCGAACTCGCCAGCGCCTGCGTACGGCTTGGCATCGGTATGGCCACTGACGCTGATCTTGTTGGGCACGGTCTTGATGGTATCGGCCATGGCCAGCAGGATGTCCTCGAAATAGGGCTGCAAGCGTGCACTGCCGATGTCGAACATGGGCCGGTTCTCGGCGTCCATGATCTGGATGCGCAGGCCGTCCTGGGTGATCTCGAACAGGATCTGGTCCTTGAACTTCTGCAGCTGCGGGTTCTCCTCCACCTTGTTCTGCAACTCCTGCAGCAGCAGCTCGAGGCGCTCGCGCTCGACCTGCTCGGCCATGGTTTCCACCTGGTCCTTGTTCAGTTCGATGCTGGTGTCTGGGGTCGGCTCCGATTTCACCTCGGGGTTGATGGTCTTTTCCGGCGCCAGCTCGGGCGAGCCGCCCAGGTCGATGACGTAAGGTGTACCACTCTCGGAGAAGCCGATCGGGTCCTTGAAGTACCCGGCGATGGCGATCTTCTGTTCAGGGGTTGCGGTCGACAGCAACCACAGCACCAGAAAGAACGCCATCATGGCCGTGGCGAAGTCGGCAAAGGCGATCTTCCAGGCGCCACCGTGGTGGCCGCCGCCAAAGCGCTTTACGCGCTTGACGATGATGGGCTGATTGTTCTCCATGACTCAGCGACCGCGTACCGCTTGCTCGAGCTCGGAGAAGCTGGGGCGATGCTTGGGGTACAGCACCTTGCGCCCGAACTCCACGGCCAGCGACGGCGGCATGCCCGAGGCCGAGGCGACCAGCGAGGCCTTGATCGACTCGTACAGATTGAGTTCTTCCTTGGCATCGTGCTCAAGGCACTTGGCCAGTGGGCCGAAGAAACCGTAGGCGGCGAGAATACCGAAGAAGGTACCCACCAAGGCGGCGCCCACGTGCATACCGATGGCTGCCTGGTCACCATCGCCCAGCGACGCCATGGTGACGACGATACCCAATACGGCTGCAACGATACCGAAGCCTGGCATGCCGTCTGCGACCCCAGTGACCGCGTGGGAAGGATGCTCCAGCTCCTCCTTCATGCTCAGCAGCTCCATGTCGAACAGACCTTCGAGTTCGTGGGGGGCCATGTTGCCGGTGGACATGATGCGCAGGTAGTCGCAGACGAACGCGGTCATGCGCTCATCGGCCAGTACGGTCGGGTACTTGGCAAAGATCGGGCTGGCCGAGGCGTCTTCGATGTCGGCCTCGATGGCCATCATGCCTTCGCGGCGGCTCTTGTTGAGAATTTCATAGACCAGCCCCAGCACTTCCAGGTAATAGGCATGGGTGAAGCGCGAGCCGAACATCTTCATCGACTTCTTCAGAACGTGCATCGTCATGTAGCCAGGGTTGGCCTGCAGAAACGCACCAAAGGCCGCGCCGCCGATGATCAGCACTTCGAACGGCTGGATCAGCGCCGCAATCTTGCCGTGGGAAAGGACGTAGCCGCCGAGTACGCTCGCGAATACGACGATGATGCCGATAATTTTAGCCATAGATTCAAAGCACTTGCTGTCGTGGTCAGGGAAAGAGGCGGGAGCGTCAAAACTCTTCTTCTCCTTATCGGCAGAACTGCGCCAGACTATAGCCACTAAAAGCGAAAAGCCAGTTCGGACTGATGTCAAAATGCCAATTGAAACCGAGGTATCCGGCCAGGCCCCACGTACGTTAGAAGCCTGGGTGAAGCTGCTGGAGAGTGTGCGCATTCCTGTGCCCAAGCACAGCTACGACCGGGTCATGGCGGCCATCAACGATAACCGGCGTTCATTGCGCGACATCGCCGAGCTGATGCAGGACAGCCCGGCCCTGGTGCTGTCGGTGATGCGCGAAGCCAACCACCCGACCAACGCCAGCCAGGCCGAGCCGGCCGAAAGCCTGGAGATTGCGCTCAATCGCCTGGGCCTTGAGCGCAGCGCACTGCTGCTCAAGCGCCTGCCAGCGCTGCCGATGGAAGACATCCCGCCGGTGCTGCGCCAGTTCCAGATGATCAGCCAGCATGCCTCGCAGCAGGCCAGTGGCCTGTTCGCCAGCCGACTGGCGCGGCTGTGGCAGGAAATCCACTGGGGTAGCCTGCTGTTTCTGTCCCCATTATGGCCGCTGGCATTGGCCCACCCGAAGCTGCTCGACACCTGGGAGCTGCGGGTCATCCATAAAGGAGAAGACGCCGCCATTGTCGAGCAGGAGCTGTTCGGTGTTCGCATCATGGCGCTGTGCCAGGCCGTTGCCCAGCAGTGGCGCCTGCCGCAATGGGTGACCCAGGGTTACCGTCTGCTGCTCGAAGAGCGCGAGCAGCTTGCCCAGGTGTTGAACATCGCCCGGGACGAAGACCTGCTCAACCAACAACATCGGCTCGATGCCGAGCCCGGTCTGCGGCGCTGGTTCAACCAACCGGCCAATACCGTGCTGTTGGCCAATAACCTGGCGCTGGCAGCCCAGGTGGGCTGGGACAATCCCCATCTGCTGCGCTGGCAACTGCTGACCGCACTCTACCTGCAGACCTCGCTCGAAGACGTACAACAGCAGGTGCACCAACAAGCCGCAGCCAGTGCCAGGCGCCATGCGCGCCTGGCACTGTTCCACCCAGCCGAGGCCTTGATCTGGCCGTGGCATCAACGCCGCCCCCACCCGGACATGCTGGCGCCCCCGCCCCCCACCGCCGATGAACTGGCACGCTGGCGGTCGCTCTGCCAGGACTTGCTGGCCCAGCCCAGCCCTTTCACCAATACCGTGCACCTGGCGGCCCAAGCCCGTGAGGCGGTACTGGCGTGCGGCATGCAACGCCTGCTGCTGCTTGGCCTGGACCGGACCAATGACTGCCTACGCGTGCAACAGGCAGCCGGGCTAGCGAAAGAGGCGACCAGCCTGGTATTGCCGGTGGCGGCGAACAAGCTGCTGCAAAAGCTGATGTCCAAGGCCGGGCAACTGCGCATCACGCCCGAAAACCATACGCAGTTCGCCTCGTTGTTGCCGCCGCCCTTACGTGCCCTGTTCCGAGGCGAGCATGTCCTGCTGCGCTCGCTGGCGGTCAAAGACCAGGTGGTGATGTTGTTGGTGGCCGACCAGGGGTGCCGGCCCCTGGCCGACATCAGCGTGCAGGCTTTTGGCAAAACCTCGCAATGCATCGAACGGGCGCTGTCGGTGTTTGCCAACCGCAAGGGCTGAGCCTTGCGCTACAATCGCCCCTTTGCACACTGGAGACCGTGGATGACCGACTTTTCCGGCCTGCCGCTGGTGATCGAAGCCGCCGACCTGTTGCCACGCCTGGGCTCGCCCGATTTGATCCTGGTCGACCTCAGCAGCGCCAATCGTTACGTCAGCGGGCATATCCCGGGCGCGCATTTCGTCGAGGGCAAGCGGACCCAGCTCGGCCAGCCGCCTGCGCCTGGGCTGCTACCGCCGCAGAGCGACCTGGAAAAGCTGTTCGGCGAACTGGGCCACCGCAGCGATGCGGTCTACGTGGTGTATGACGATGATGGCGGTGGCTGGGCTGGCCGCTTCATCTGGTTGCTCGATGTGATCGGTCACACCCGGTACCACTATCTTAACGGTGGCATCCAGACCTGGCCGGCCGACCGGCTCAGTACCGATGTGCCTGCCAAGGGTACCCGGCCGGTGAGTTTGCAACTGCATCCGGAACCCACCGCCACCCGCGAGTACCTGCAAAGCCGCCTGGGCGCCGATGACCTGGCCATCTGGGATGCTCGCGCCCCACAGGAATTCACCGGCGAAAAAATGCTCGCGGCCAAAGGCGGGCACATACCTGGTGCGGTCAATTTCGAATGGACCGCCGGCATGGATCTCAATGACCATCTGCGCATCCGCCCGGACATCGCCGAAGTGCTGCAGTCCCTTGGCATCACGCCTGACAAGGAAGTGATCACCCACTGCCAGACGCATCGCCGCTCCGGCTTCACTTATCTGGTGGCAAAGGCCCTGGGCTACCCGCGAGTCAAAGCGTACGCTGGCTCCTGGAGCGAGTGGGGCAACCACCCGGACACGCCTGTCGAAGTTTAAGGAACCTGAATGAAATCCCGTCTGTTCATCATCAGCCAGTACCTGCTGCCCCATCACCTGCTGTCGCGCCTGGCCGGCTGCGTTGCCGAGTGCCGCGCCCGCTGGTTCAAGAACGCCTTCACCGCCTGGTTTGCCAAGCGCTACCAGGTTGACATGCGTGAGGCGCTGGTCGAAGACTTGACCGCCTACGAGCACTTCAACGCATTCTTCACCCGCGCCCTGAAACCAGGCGCACGCCCCCTGGACCAGACCCCCGGCGCCATCCTGTGCCCGGCCGACGGTGCAGTGAGTCAGGTTGGCCCGATCGAGCACGGCCGCATCTTCCAGGCCAAGGGCCACAGTTACAGCGCACAGGAACTGCTGGGCGGCGACCCGGCCCTGGCAGCCCCCTTCATGGGCGGCGAGTTTGCCACTGTCTACCTGTCACCCAAGGACTACCACCGCGTGCACATGCCGCTGGCAGGCACGCTGCGCGAGATGGTCTACGTGCCGGGGCGGCTGTTCTCGGTAAACCAGACCACCGCAGAAAACGTGCCCGAACTGTTCGCTCGCAATGAGCGGGTGGTCTGCCTGTTCGACACCGAGCGCGGCCCGATGGCGGTTGTCTTGGTCGGTGCCATGATCGTGGCCTCCATCGAGACCGTCTGGGCAGGGCTGGTCACGCCGCCCAAGCGCGAGCTCAAGACCTTCCGCTACGACGATGCCAGCCGTGCGCCAATTCACCTGGAAAAAGGCGCCGAACTGGGTCGATTCAAGCTGGGTTCGACGGCGATCGTGCTGTTCGGCCCCGAACAGGTCAAATGGGCCGAACACGTGGGCGCCGCCTCGTCGGTGCGCATGGGCCAGCTGTTGGCCACCCCATTGCAGGCGTGATGGCCCGAGACGTGGCCCTAGGGTTCGGGCGCTAACGCCAAAACCCTGGGGTCTGCGCAGGCTGGATCAGCCGCGGGTATCGCGATCGCGCAGGCCCAGCAGGTACAGCACACCATCAAGGCCCAGCGTGGAAATCGCCTGCTTGGCCGACTGACGCACCAGCGGCTTGGCGCGGAAGGCCACGCCCAGCCCCGCCAACGCCAGCATCGGCAGGTCGTTCGCGCCATCGCCAACGGCGATGGTCTGCTCCAGTTGCAGGCCCTCTTCGCTGGCCAGTTGCTGGAGCAGCTCGGCCTTGCGCTGGGCATCGACGATAGGCTCCACCGCCACGCCAGTCACCTTGCCGTCGACCACTTCCAACTCATTGGCAAAGACATAGTCGATGCCCAGGCGCGCCTGTACCTGGCGGGCGAAGTAGGTGAAGCCACCCGACAAAATGGCGGTCTTGTAACCCAGGCGCTTGAGCTCGGCAAAGAGGTTTTCCGCGCCCTCGGTCAAGCGCAGCGATGCGCCGATTTCATCCAGTACGCTGACATCCAGGCCCTTGAGCAGCGCCATACGTTCCTTGAAGCTGGCCCGGAAGTCCAACTCGCCCCGCATGGCCCGCTCGGTGATTGCCGCGACCTGCTCACCCACGCCAGCGGCCTTGGCCAGCTCGTCGATCACTTCGGCTTCGATCAGGGTCGAATCCATGTCGAACACGGCCAGGCGGCGGTTGCGGCGGAACAGGTCGTCCCGCTGGAAGGCAATGTCGATGCTCAGGGCCTCGGACAAGGCAAAGAACTCGGCGCGCAACGCCTGGCCATCGTCAGGCTCGCCGCGAACCGAAATCTCCACCGCGGCCTTGCCCTTGCTGGTGTCCGCGTCCAGCGCCACTCGAGCCGACAGGCGCTCGATGCGCTCGATGGTCAGCCCGTGCTGGCTGATGATGGCGCTGACACGCTGCAACTGGTCGGGCGAGATCTTGCGGCTAAGCAGGGTCACCACGTGCCGTGCTTCACCATGGCCATCGGCCCAGTGCTGGTAGTCCGCTTCGGAAATCGGTGTGTAGCGCGCCTGCAAGTTCAGCTCGTGCGCCTTGGCCTGGACACTTTGCAGCAGCTTGGTCGCCACTTCGTTATCCGGGATATCCACCAGGATGCCGAACGACAGCGTGCCGTGCATCACCGCCAGGCCGATGTCGAGAATGCTCACACCGCCCTGCAGCAGGACGCCAGTGATGGCAGCGGTAAGACCGGGGCGGTCCTCACCGGTGATGTTGATCAGGACGATTTCGCGCACAACCAGGCTCCGACTTCGATGAAAAATGCGCATTCTACCGATTTTCCGTGACCATCGGGCGCTAACGATACTTTGCCGACAAAACCCGTGTCGCTATACTGCCCCCCACTTCATGCCATTAAGAGCCGAGCTCAGTGAACCGGCCCACCTCAGTCAAAACAGACAATTTCTTCCTGATGATCTATCGCGCCCTGAGTCAACGTCGCGTGCCATTGGCATTGCGCATCGCCTGCACCAACATTTTCCTGGTGGCCCTGGCGCTGGTGATCTATGCCTGCGTAATGGGGTTGCAGTTCAAGCAGGCCATGCACGACCAGGCCGATGCCGTGGGCCAGAGCCTGACGACCCAGACGGCCACGTCGGCGACCGAGTTGCTGGTGGCCAACGATATCCTCAGCCTGAACGTGCTGCTGGGCAACCTGGTGAAGAACCCGCTGGTGGCGCATGCCGCCATCTACAGTGTCGACAACCGCATCCTCGCCGAGGCAGGCCAGCGTCCGCGCAACAGCCTGCTGGGCGAGGCCGAGGGCGTCTATCAGACCAAGATCACCTTCCAGGACGTGGCCGCCGGGCAACTGCGCATGAGCCTGGACATGAGCCAGTTCCAGCAGCCCATGCTGATCAGCATGCAGAGCATGGCTATCCTGGCGGCCATTCTGCTGGTGCTCGCCCTGACCTTGAGCCTGCGCCAGGGCCGATTCATCACCTTGCCGCTGCTGCAGCTGCGGGTCTGGTTGCGCGACCCGCAGTATTACACGCCCGCCACCGACCGCCAGGACGAGATCGGCGACATCGCCCGGCAACTGCACGCCCGACTGGCTCCACCGCCTCCGCCAGAGCCGGAACCGGAACCGGAGGACGACGAGCACTTCGATGAAGCGCCCGCCCCCGTTTCCAAGCCTGCCCAGCGCACTACCGTGACCAGCGCGGACGATGACGACGAGGCATTCGCCGGCCTGCTGGACGACACACCGGCGCATGCGATCGAAGTGGAGTCCGATGAGCCCCAGTTCAGCGCAGTGCTTGCCGTGCAACTGGGTTCCCAGGAGCAGCTGCGGCGTTTGCCGCGCACCCGCCTGACCGAGCTTACCGAGCGCTATCAGGAGTGCCTGGAGCATGCGGCCTCGCTGTACGAGGGCGAAACCCACACCCTCAACGATGGCAGTACGTTGGTCCTGTTCCACAGCCGCCAGTGCGGCGAGGACTACCTTACCAATGCCATCTGTTGCGGTGAGTTGCTACGTGCCTTGGGCCATGCCTTGCAGATCGACGTCGCTGACAGCGGCATCACCTTGCAACTGCAACTGGGCCTTGCCATGAGCAATGACCTCGATGGCCTGGAACTGGTCGACCTGCTGATGGCTGAGAAGGTGCAGGATGCGCTGGCACTGTCTCAACACAGCCGCAACCTGCTGCTGGTCGAGCGCAAGGTCAACGACGACGGTTTGATCCGCCAGCGTGCTCGCATCCGCCCCATTGCAAGCCCGGAAGGCGCCTGCTGTGTGGAGCGCTTGATGGAGCCATACCCCTCGATGCTGGAGCGCCAGCTGGCCCGCATGCACGAACGCCGCGCCTGAGCCATTACAGGGTCGCTGCGCGGCGCTGTACAGCGCCCACGAAAAAGCCCGCCTTGATGCGTAATGCTGTTCACTTAAGATCGCTGGGGCCGTTTCACGGCCCATCGCGGCACAAGGCCGCTCCTACACCCTGCGAGTACCCCAACTAGGGCATCACGCGGTCAGTGTAGGAGCGGCCTTGCCGGGGCGCCGGACCGGCCGCGATGGGCTGCGAAGCGGCCCTAAGTGAACACCATTGCGCCTTGATGCGGGCTTCTTCAATGCCTGGTCTTCGATCAGAACCGATACACTTCCATGTCGGTACGAATCGGCGAGGCCATCGGGATTTTGGATTTCTCGGGCTGCTTCTTGACCTGCACAGGCGCTGCAGGCTTCTTGGGTGCGGCTTCGGCGATGGCCGGCTGGTTTGCCAACGGCTTGACCGCAGTGCTTAGTTGCTCGGCCAGCTTCTGCAGCAGTTGCCCTTGCGCCTGGACCTGCGAGGCCTCGCTGCCTGCATGCTTCTGCTCTAAATGTACGATGCGGTTGTCACGCACCTGACCACGGCGGTCGAGCACACGCCATTGTGCATCCAGAACCGCGGGTTGGTTCTTGCCAGAGTCCAGTCGCGTGATCGATAGCAGCACTTGCACGTCCGGGCTGAAACCTGCCGTCGCCGGCGCCAGCACCACGCGCTGGCTGTCCAGACGCCAGGCCAGCTGCCGCACCAGCAACTGGTCGATGTCCGAGGACAGGCTACCTGCCCAGCGCCCGTCGGTCGCAGCACTGAGGCTGCCGTCGGCCTGGCGTTGCAGGAACGTCTCACGTTGCAGATAGTCGGCTACCGAAACCGGGCCGAGTACAACGGCCATGCCCGCATGTTGCGACGGCTGGCCAGGATCACCGCTGTCGAGCTGGTACAAGGCAACCGGTTGGTGCATGGTGCACCCGCCCAGGCCCAATAGACCCGTCATCAACAGCGCAAAGGGAAGGCGCAGAAATTTCATCATCCCATCCAGGCGGCTGCCTTCAGGCACGCCGCAGTGATACGTATGGATTCAAACGGGCACACGGCTACGCCGGCACCGCAGGGGGCATATCATCCGCGAAATAAGAGCCCGACTCCAGCATTTCTGCCCGCAACGGCGGTGAAATCGCCATTGCGGGCCTGTCGGATGCTCAGCCGGGCAATTCGACCTGCAGCCCATCGACCCGCTGGAAGCCACGGGGCAACTTGCTGCCGCGCCTACCACGTTCGCCCTTGTAGTGCTCCAGGTCATCGCCCTTGAGTGACAGGGTCCGCTTGCCGGCTTGCAGCACCAGCGTGGCCCCTTCGGCCACCACGGCAAGGTCGGTGACGTACTCTTCCCGGCTGGCGACCCGGTCACCGGGCACGCCGATGATCTTGTTGCCCTTGCCCTTGCCCAACTGCGGCAGATCACTGACCTTGAACACCAGTAGACGGCCTTCGGTGGTTACCGCTGCCAACCAGTCCTGCTCTCGGTTGGCCACCGGTCGCGGCGTCATCACCTTGGCGCCGTTGGGCAGGCTGAGCAGCCCTTTGCCAGCCTTGTTCTTGGCCTGCAGGTCTTCACCCTTGACCACGAACCCGTAGCCGGCATCGGAGGCCACCACGTAGAGCGCATCGTCTTCGGGCAGCAGCACGCACTCGAAAGTGGCGCCCGGTGGCGGCGTCAGGCGCCCAGTCAGGGGCTCGCCCTGGCCACGGGCTGACGGCAGGCTGTGGGCGGCCACCGAATAACTTCGGCCGGTGGAATCGATGAGCACGGCAAATTGGTTCGAGCGCCCCGCGGCTGCGGCCTTGAACCCATCCCCGGCCTTGTACGATAGGCCAGTGGCATCGATGTCATGCCCCTTGGCACACCTTACCCAGCCTTTCTCCGACAGCACCACCGTGACGGGCTCGGTCGGCATCAGCTCGTTTTCCGAGAGCGCCTTGGCTTCTGCCCGCGCCACGATGGGCGAGCGTCGGTCATCGCCATAGGTCTGAGCATCCTTGATCAATTCGCTGCGCACCAACTTGCGCAACTTCGCCTCGCTGCCCAGCAGTGCCTGCAGCTTGGCCTGCTCCTTGAGCAGCTCGTCCTGCTCGCCACGGATTTTCATCTCTTCCAGCCGGGCGAGCTGGCGCAGACGGGTTTCCAGGATGTAATCGGCCTGGATCTCGGTGAGGTCGAAGCGGGCGATCAGCGCCTGCTTGGGATGTTCCTCGGTACGGATGATATGAATCACTTCGTCCAGATTGAGGAAGGCAGTGAGCAAGCCGTCTAGCAAGTGCAGGCGTTTTTCGACCTTGTCCAGGCGATGCTGCAAGCGCCGCCGGACAGTGCCGGTACGGAACTCCAACCATTCCAGCAGCAGCGCCCGCAGGTTCTTCAGTTGCGGGCGGCCGTCCAGGCCGATGATGTTGACGTTGACCCGGTAGCTGCTTTCAAGGTCGGTGGTGGCGAACAGGTGCTGCATCAGCTCGTCGGCATCCACGCGATTGGAGCGCGGGATGATGACGATGCGGCAGGGGTTTTCGTGATCGGACTCATCGCGCAGGTCAGCGACCATCGGCAGCTTCTTGGCCTGCATCTGTGCGGCGATCTGCTCCAGTACCTTGGCGCCGGACACCTGGTGCGGTAACGCCGTGACGACGATATCGCCATCCTCGACCCGGTACACTGCACGCATGCGAATCGAACCGCGCCCGCTTTCATACATCTTGAGAATGTCGGCCCGAGGCGTGACGATCTCTGCCTCGGTCGGGTAATCGGGCCCCTGGATGTGCTCGCACAACTGCTCGACGGAGGCCTTTGGCTCGTCGAGCAAGCGCACGCAGGCACTGGCCACCTCGCGCAGGTTGTGCGGCGGCACGTCGGTGGCCATGCCCACGGCGATGCCGGTGGTGCCGTTGAGCAGAATGTTGGGCAGGCGCGCGGGCAACACCGCCGGTTCCTGCAAGGTGCCGTCGAAGTTGGGCACCCAATCCACGGTACCTTGGCCGACTTCGTCGAGCAGCACCTCGGCATACCGCGACAGCCGTGCTTCGGTATAACGCATGGCGGCAAACGACTTGGGATCGTCCGGGGCGCCCCAGTTGCCCTGGCCGTCCACCAGTGTGTAGCGGTAGCTGAAGGGCTGCGCCATCAGCACCATGGCCTCGTAGCAGGCCGAGTCCCCGTGGGGGTGGAACTTGCCGAGCACATCGCCCACGGTGCGCGCCGACTTCTTGTGCTTGGCATCGGCGTCCAGGCCCAGCTCGCTCATGGCGTAGACAATGCGCCGCTGCACAGGCTTGAGGCCGTCACCGATATGCGGCAAGGCCCGGTCCATGATCACGTACATGGAGTAGTTGAGGTAGGCCTGTTCGGTGAAGTCAGCCAACGAGCGGCGTTCGACGCCGTCCAGACTGTCTTGTAGTTCGCTCATGCGAGCCTCGTCATTTCAGGTTCTGGCGCAGCAGCATGGTGCCGCCGCGCTGGGTAAATTCAAGTTGTTTCAAGGCGCTCATGCCCAACAGCACGGTGGTGCCATCCAGACCCGGCGCCACGATCGCGCGAATGTCGCGCAGGTGGATGTCGCCCAATTGCAGGCTGTCCAGCCGGGTGCGATAGCCTTGCGTGCGACCGTTGGCGGTGCTGACGGTTACCGGGCTGCCACGCTTGAGCGCAAGGCCGTCGGCCAGGGATTCGGGTATGGCGACATCCGTGGCACCGGTGTCGAGCATGAAATGCACCACCTGGCCATTGATGGCGCCATCGGCGACGAAGTGGCCCTGGCCATTGCCCAGCAGGCGCACCTCGACGAACCCTTGTCCATGGGAGGACTGGACCTGGGCATTGGGGTTGCGCTGGCGGTCTTCCCATTGCCCAAAGAAGCGCGTGGCCAGGAACAGCGCCGCCGCCCAGGCCAGGATCATCAGCACCCTGCCCGCCCGTTTGCCCGGTGCCTGGCTCACGGCTTGGCACTCCAGCCGCCGGCAGGGGCAGCAAAGCGCCAGACGATCGGCCGGCGCTCGCCATCGGCACGCGCGCCTTCATTGTTGTCCAGGCCGATCCACGCCCCCTCGGCGTCGACCACTAGCGCCTCGGCCACACCGAACAGCTGGTCATAGCGGCGTGGCTCGGTCAACGCGTCGGCCGCAAACGACCAGCAGCGCTCGATCTGACCGCTGTCGGCATCGCGGCGACAGATGCGATAGGCATTGCGCTCGAGCGTGAACAGTTTGCCGTCGAACCAGGCCAGGTCGGCAAAGTCCCGCGAAACCGGTCGCGCATCGGGTAGCTGCGGCGGCTGCATCTCTACACCGGCTTCGCTGAACAGGACGCAGCGTCGCCCGCAGGCCCACACCGACTGTTGGCGCTCGATGGCCACCAGCCCACGGCGCTCACGCTCGCCGGCCAGCCACAGGCGATCGCCGGCAGGGTTGACGGCCACGCCTTCGAACAACGCATTGAAGTTCAGCAGCATGCCGCTGGCCCGTGCCTGGCGCACCATGGCCGAATCGATCTTCAGCCAGTGCGGCGCGCCCGAAACAGGCAGTTGCAGCACGGCGGCATGCGCCTCGCTGACCAGGTACAGGTTGCCGGCCTGGTCACAGGTGATGCCCTCGAAATCAAGGTCGCCACCGCGCAGCCACGAAGACAGCCAGGTCCGCATCTTCAGCCCCCACGGCAAGCCACTCTCCGGCACCGGTGGTGGGTCGAACGCCACTGCCTGCGCCTGCCACGCACCGTCCTTGAGTTCAAAACGGTAAAGGCGGTCGTCGTCCCGGTCCGAGACACCCCATAAGCTACCCCGGCATTGCGCAAGGCCCGACAGGTTACCGGCACGCATGCCATCGATGGGGTGCTCGCCGATCAGTTCAAGTTCAGACCAGGTGTCTGCCAGGGTCGGCAAGGCCACCAGCGGCAGACAAGCCGCCAGGAGCCAACGAATCAAACCATGACCTCGGCCAGGTTGCCCTTGGTTTCCAGCCAGGCCTTGCGATCCCCTGCACGCTTCTTGGCCAGCAGCTTGTCCATCAGCTCGCATGTGGTCTGCACGTCGTCCAGGGTGAGCTGGACCAGGCGCCGAGTGTTGGGGTCCATCGTGGTTTCGCGCAACTGGGGCGGGTTCATCTCGCCCAGGCCCTTAAAGCGGGTAACCTGCGGCTTGCCGCGCTTTTTCTCTGCCACCAGGCGGTCGAGAATGCCGTCTCGTTCGGCTTCATCCAGGGCATAGTAGATTTCCTTGCCC
This sequence comes from Pseudomonas sp. SGAir0191, assembly GCF_002812565.2. Classification (NCBI taxonomy): domain Bacteria; kingdom Pseudomonadati; phylum Pseudomonadota; class Gammaproteobacteria; order Pseudomonadales; family Pseudomonadaceae; genus Pseudomonas; species Pseudomonas sp. SGAir0191. The sequence continues at coordinate 482,629 of NZ_CP025035.2, read as the reverse complement.
AGGTCGATACGGTACAGCGGCGGCATGGCCACATACACATGACCGGCTTCGACCAGTGCCCGGAAATGCTGCACGAACAGCGCGCACAGCAGGGTGGCGATGTGCAGGCCGTCGGAGTCAGCGTCGGCCAGGATGCACACCTTGCCGTAACGAAGCTGCGCCAGGTCGGTCGCGCCTGGATCCACGCCAATGGCAACGGCGATGTTGTGCACTTCCTGGCTGGCGAGCACTTCACCGCCGTCCACTTCCCAGGTGTTGAGGATCTTGCCGCGCAGCGGCAGGATCGCCTGGAACTCTTTGTCACGCGCCTGCTTGGCCGAACCACCGGCCGAGTCGCCCTCGACCAGAAACAGCTCGGCGCGCATCGGATCCTGGCCCGCGCAATCGGCCAGCTTGCCCGGCAGTGCGGGGCCCTGGGTGATGCGCTTGCGCTCGACCTTCTTGCTGGCCTTCAGGCGGCGACCGGCGTTGCTGATGGCCAACTCGGCCAGCTGCATGCCCAGCTCCGGGTGGGCGTTGAGCCACAGGCTGAAGGCATCCTTGACCACGCCTGAGACGAAGGCGGCGGCTTCGCGCGAGGAAAGGCGCTCCTTGGTCTGCCCGGAGAACTGTGGGTCCTGCATCTTCATCGACAGCACGAAGGTGATGCGCTCCCAGACGTCTTCCGGGGCCAGCTTCACGCCACGGGGCAGCAGGTTGCGGAACTCGCAGAACTCACGCATCGCGTCCAGCAGGCCTTGGCGAAGGCCGTTGACATGGGTGCCGCCTTGGGCCGTGGGGATCAGGTTGACGTAGCTTTCCTGAATGCTGTCGCCCCCTTCGGGCAGCCACAGCAGGGCCCAGTCGACCGCTTCCTTGTTGCCGGCCAGGCTGCCGCAGAACGGCTCGTCGGGCAGGCGCTGGAAGTCACTGACCGAATCCACGAGGTAGGAGCGCAGGCCGTCTTCGTAGTGCCACTCCACCTTCTCGCCGCTGGCCTTGTCCTCGAAACTGACCAGCAAGCCTGGGCAGAGCACGGCCTTGGCCTTGAGTACGTGCTTGAGCCGGCTGATGGAAAACCGCGGGGAATCGAAGTACTTGGGGTCGGGGCTGAAATAGACGCTGGTGCCGGTGTTGCGCTTGCCGACCGTGCCGACCACTTCCAGCTCGCTTGACTTGAAGCCATCGGCAAAGGTCATCTGGTATTCGTTGCCGTCACGCTTCACCCGCACGCGCACCTGCGTGGACAAGGCGTTGACCACCGAAATACCGACGCCATGGAGGCCGCCGGAGAACTGGTAGTTCTTGTTGGAGAACTTACCGCCGGCATGCAGCTTGGTGAGGATCAGTTCGACGCCCGATACGCCCTCTTCAGGGTGGATGTCCACTGGCATGCCGCGACCATCGTCGCTGACTTCCAGCGAATGGTCGGCGTGCAGGATGACCTGCACCGAACGGGCGTGGCCGGCGAGGGCTTCGTCGACACTGTTGTCGATGACTTCCTGGGCCAGGTGGTTGGGGCGGCTGGTGTCGGTATACATGCCCGGCCGCTTGCGAACCGGGTCAAGGCCCGAGAGGACTTCGATGGCGTCTGCGTTATAGGCGCTAGCGCTGGGATTGGCCATGGGGTCTCGTCGTCAGTCTGGTGAATGCAAAAAAATCAAAATACAGAAAAATCGAGTGCAGCGTACTGCGTCGGGGCAACACCGGCGAAGGCCAGTAGGGCCGGCAGGCGCTCGGCGAAGCCTTGGAAGCTGTGGTCGCCACCGGCCTGGATACGCAGCGCGCAGTGGCGGTAGTACCGCTCGGCGTGGCGATAGTCCAGGGTTTCGTCGCCGGTCTGCAACCATACCTGGTAGCGGCTTGGGTCCGTAGGGGGCGGGACCTCCAGCTCGGCCAGCGCCTGGACGTGGTCAAGGGTCAACTCCCACGCCTGGCCTGTGTGATGGTTGTGCTGGGTACCCAAATAGCCGTCGAACAGGCGGTGCGGCCCTACGGCGGGGTTGACCAGCAAGGCCTTGAGGCCATGGCGCTCGGCCAGGTAGGTGGCATAGTAGCCGCCCAGTGAACTGCCCACCAGCAACGGCGCGCCCAGTTCGGCGATGCAACCTTCAAGCTGCTCGATGGCCTGGCGGGGATGATGATGCAGCGCTGGCAGGCGCAGCCGGTCGATCAGCCCGAGGTGCTGCATGACGGCCTGAAGCTGCCTGGCCTTGGCTGACAACGGCGAGCTGTTGAAGCCGTGTATATAGAGGATGGAACCCGACATGCTGCCCCCGGAAGCTGTAGCGTTGCGCCTGTAGGCAGGCGCAGGGACGCGCAGTGTATCGCGTTCGCAAGGTTTTGGCGCCGCGCTGGTTTTTCTGAAACACATTCCGCTATGGGCAGGTGGAGAGTCACTGACACTATTGGCAGCTATGGTGACACGGTTAGGGTGGGAGCGGCCGGTCCGGCGCCCCGGCGAGGCCGTTCCCACACGGAACTGGGTTCGTTTGGAGAGCGGGTGCAGGACAGCCCGCGCAGTTCAATACCCCGGGCTATCGAAATCGAGTCTGACCTCGAAATCCAGCGCCCGCTCCACACCCGTGTCCACCGTCCCATCAGCCTGCAGGCGGAGCCAGCGATAGCCAGGGTGCTGCTGGCTTACCTCGAAATCTTCACTGCCTGGGGCGAACTGGATGCAGGTCGAAGGCGTGGCCAGCAGCCGCAGGTCGCCGCGCCATTGATCCCATTCCTGATGCACGTGCCCCCACAACAGCGCACGCACCTGGGGGTGACGATCGATCACGGCGAACAGCGCATCGGCGTTGCGCAGGCCGATGGGGGCGATCCATGCACAGCCGATGTCGACCGGTTGATGGTGCAGGCACACCAGGCAGTGGCGCTCCCCTGACGTGCGCAATGCAGTTTCCAGCAGGCTGAGCTGGGTATCCTGCAGCCAACCATGGGCCGCTCCTGGCACTGCCGTGTCGAGCATGACGATGCGCCAGGCCCCGATGTCGGTAACCGGCTGCACCAACTCAGGCGCCACCTGCGCCATCACCTGCGCTTCGTCATGGTTGCCCGGCAGCCAGCGCGCCGGCGCAGCAAAGCCTGCGGTCAATTGCTCAAAGGCCGTGTAGGAAGCAACGCTGGCGTCCTGGGACAAGTCCCCCGTGCACAACAACAGGTGCGTGTCGCTCTGCTCGCGCAATGCCTGCCGCACCACATGGCGCAGGCTGTCGCGGGTATTGAGGCCTAGCATGCTGCCCTCGGGGCTGGCGAACAGATGGGCGTCGGTCAGGTGCACCACGTTAACGGTGCCGGCAGGGTTCGAGTGCGGCAAGGCCGTCTCCTTTCAGCGAGCGCTTACCAGTTCGTGGCCGCAGGCCAGGCAGTGAGAAAGCCATTCACCCAGGAACAGGTTCAGCTGGGCTTTTTCGTCCGGCTGGTGCATGGCGGCGTTGGGGTAAGGATAGATGCTGCGCAGACGCCTGGCGTGCTCGGCGCTCACCACTTCGGCCATGCGGGCGTCGTGGTAAACCTGCACCTCCATGACCGGGACCGGCAGCCAGGGCAGGCTGTGCTCCTGGCGTATGCGCAGCGTGGTGGTGTAGGGGCAGGCCAGGACCACGTCGAGCACTAGCACGCCCAGCATCTGGTCGCCCTGGGTCATGCCGATGCTACGCGAGCTCTGGGTGGTGCGCATGTCCGGGAGCAGGCGCATCAGCCGGGCATAGTTGGCCTCGCAGGCGGCCTGCAATCCGGCCAGGTCGACCCGGTAGCGCTCGCGCAGCAGGTTCACTTCCACATACCTCGAACTTCGTCGCGGTTCAGGGCGAGCCATTGCAAGCCGATGATGGTCGCGGCATTGCAGATGCGCCCGTCGCGTACCGCCTGCAAGGCATCCTCGAACGACCACACGCGAACCCGGATATCCTCGCCTTCAGACTCCAGCCCGTGCAGGCCACCAGCACCCTCGGCGCTGCAGCGGCCAAGGAACAGGTGGACGTATTCGTCACTGCCGCCTGGCGAAGGGAAGTAGCGCGTCATCGGCCACAGGGCGCTGAACGTCAGGCCGGCCTCTTCCTCGGCCTCACGGTGCGCCACTTCTTCTGGCTGCTCGTCCTTGTCGATCAGCCCGGCGACCATCTCGATCAACCAGGGGTTGGCGACCTTGTCCAGGGCGCCCACACGAAACTGCTCGATCAGGACCACTTCATCGCGCTGCGGGTCGTACGGCAAAACGCACACCGCGTCATGGCGCACGAACAGCTCACGGCTGATTTCCCGGCCCATTCCACCGGCGAACAGCTCATGGCGAAGGTGCAGCTTGTCGAGCCTGTAAAAGCCCTGGAAGCACTTGTCCCGCTTGACGATCTCGACCGCCTGGGGCACTGAATTCAACGTATCCGACATGAAAATCCTCGTTGCATCGCTGCTGCATCGCGCCATCCTACTCTGCACGCTGGCACGTTTCACCCCCCGGCGACAACCGTTGGCGTACATGGCACAGCGGGCCCGGTCTCTGTTAGCTTAGTGGCGAACTGAAGGCCATGCCGACGGTCAAAGGCCGACTTTTCCCTGTTCTTGCAAGGATCATCATGACACTCGTCAAACTGACATCCATCGCTGTGCTGGCCTTGGCGCTGGGCGCATGCCAGAGCCTGTTCGCCCCCAACTACCGAGCACCGCTCGAGGTCAAGCGCGAAGCTTGGGAGCACGTCAAGCCAGGCTGCAGCGAGCGTGATTGCCCGTTGGTGAATATTGACACCGTGCATTTCCCGGCGTTGCCCAAGCTCGACGGTATTGTCGAAAAGCGCCTGCTGCAGCTGACCGAGGACAACCAGCACGGGGCAGCACCGACCACGTTGCAGGCCTACGAGCAGCAGTACCTGGCCAGCGCCGAGAAGCGCAACAGCAGCTACTTGCAGGCCAAGGTACGCGAACAGCATGACGGGCTGGTGATCATCGAGCTGTCCAGCTACCTGGATACCGGTGGCGCCCATGGCATGCCAGGTCGTGCCTTCATCAACTATTCACGCAAGCTGGACAAGGTCCTGACACTGCAGGACATGCTGGTCCCTGGCCAGGAAGAAACGTTCTGGAAGACGGTGGAGGAATCGCACCGCGCCTGGCTGATCAGTGTCGGCATGGACAAGGATGCCGAGTTCATCAAGACCTGGCCATTCAAACGCTCGCCCCATATCGCCCTGACCTACGGCGCGGTGGTGGTGAAGTACGAGGTGTACGCCATCGCGCCGTATTCCATGGGCCATGTGGAGCTGAAAATCCCTTACCCACGCCTCAATGGCGTGATCAAGCCCGAACTGTTCCCCGGCCGCGGCTGAGGTTCAACACGCCATACAACACCCCTGCCAGCACCAGCGCCGGCAGGGTCGCGCCCAGGTCCGGCGCCTGGGCGGCGATGATGTGATACGCCGCCACCCCAGCCGCCCACGCCAGCAATGCCGGCCAGTGCAGCGCCCCCACATGGGCTGGAACGCTGCGACGGCGAACCCAGTAATGGTCCATCAGCACCACGCCGAACAGCGGGGCGAACACCGAGCCGATCAGCAGCAGGAAGTTCTCGTACTGCGCAAGCGGTGCCAACAGGGCGATCAACGTGCACAGCACACCGATGGCCATGGCCAGGTGTTCTACCTTCACGCGTGCCAGCACCCCGGCGGAGACCGCTGCCGAATGAATATCGGCGAAGGCTTTTTCCGATTCGTCGAGCAGAATCAGCAACAACGGAATACCCATGCCAGCCCCGGCGAGCGCCAGTAGCAGGGCATTGACTTCGCCCTGCGCCGCGAAGGCCAGGGTGTAGGCCACCCCCAGGCTCATCAGCCAGGTGTTGCCGATGAAGTACCCCACCACCGTACTGCCGAACACCTGCCTGCCGTCACGGGCAAACCGCGAATAGTCGGCAATCAGCGGCAACCACGACAGGGGCATGGCGATGACGATGTCAAAGCCCACGGCCAGCGACATCGACCCATCCCCGCCGCGTTGCCACAGCGTCGCCAGGTCAGCCTTGGCGAACAGGTTCCAGGTCAGCCAGGCACAGGCGCCCAGCAGCAGCCAGATACCCCAGGCCCGCAGGATCTTGCGCACGAAGGCCAACGGCCCGCTGACCGCAAGCACGGTGGCCAGCGCGCCGAAACACAGCGTCCACAGTACCGGGCTGTTCCACACGCTGGCCTCACCGAAGGCTCGTGCACCCAGCAGGCTGGCGGCATCGCGCATGACGATGATCTCGAAGGCGCCCCAGCCTATCAGCTGCAATACGTTGAGCAGCGCTGGCAAGCGCGCACCTTGCGTCCCCAGGCTGAGCTTGAGCGTACCCATGGCGGACAAACCGGTGTCACTGCCGATCACACCGGCAGCACCCAACAACAACACACCGACCCCGGTGCCCAGGGCGATGGCCAGGATAGCCCCGGACAGGCCAAGGCCCGGCGCCAGCATGGCACCGACTTGCAGCACCATCAGGCCGATGCCTAGGGAAAACCATAGTGAAAACAGGTCGCGGCCGCCGAACACGCGTTGGCCGTTGGGAATGGGATGATCGGGGGAGAATTGACTGGACGTGGTCATGCTTGCTCGCACTCGGCAATGTGATTGTAGGTGTGGGCGCAAGGCAGGCGGCTAACCAGGTACCTGCTTCGCGACCTGCTTGCGCCCACCTTGGCCCAAAGGCTGGGCCTCAGACCTTGTGGTACAGCTGGCTGCCGGCCTGGCGGAAGCGCTCGGCCTGCTCGCGCATGCCCTGCTCCACCGAGACATCCACGGTGTCGATCCGGGCAGCGTATTCACGCACTTCCTGGGTGATCTTCATGGAGCAGAACTTCGGCCCGCACATGGAGCAGAAATGCGCCACCTTGGCCGACTCCTTGGGCAGGGTTTCGTCGTGGAAGGCACGCGCCGTGTCAGGGTCCAACCCCAGGTTGAACTGATCTTCCCAGCGAAACTCGAAGCGCGCCTTCGACAACGCGTTATCGCGAATCTGGGCCCCTGGGTGACCTTTGGCCAGGTCGGCTGCATGGGCTGCAATCTTGTAGGTGATGATGCCGGTCTTGACGTCGTCCTTGTCAGGCAGCCCCAGGTGTTCCTTGGGCGTCACATAGCAGAGCATGGCGCAGCCGAACCAGCCGATCATGGCCGCCCCAATGCCGGAGGTGATGTGGTCGTAGCCAGGGGCGATGTCGGTGGTCAGCGGGCCCAGGGTGTAGAACGGCGCTTCGTCACAGCACTCGAGCTGCTTGTCCATGTTCTCCTTGATCAACTGCATCGGCACATGGCCAGGGCCTTCGATCATGCATTGCACATCGTGCTTCCAGGCGATCTTGGTCAGTTCGCCCAGGGTTTCCAGCTCGCCGAACTGCGCCGCATCGTTGGCGTCGGCGATCGAGCCTGGGCGCAGGCCATCGCCCAGCGAGAAGCTGACGTCGTAGGCCTTCATGATTTCGCAGATTTCATCGAAGTGGGTGTACAGGAAGTTCTCCTGGTGATGCGCCAGGCACCACTTGGCCATGATCGAGCCACCCCGGCTGACGATGCCGGTGACGCGCTTGGCGGTCAGCGGTACATAGCGCAGCAGCACCCCGGCATGGATGGTGAAGTAGTCCACGCCCTGCTCGGCCTGTTCGATCAGCGTGTCGCGAAACAGCTCCCAGGTCAGGTCCTCGGCCACACCGCCAACCTTTTCCAATGCCTGGTAGATGGGAACGGTGCCGATGGGCACGGGGGAGTTGCGAATGATCCACTCGCGGGTTTCATGGATGTGCTTGCCGGTGGACAAGTCCATGACGGTGTCCGAGCCCCAGCGAATGCCCCAGGTGAGCTTGGCCACTTCTTCTTCGATGGACGAACCCAACGCACTGTTGCCGATGTTGCCGTTGATTTTCACCAGGAAGTTGCGGCCGATGATCATCGGCTCCAGCTCGGTATGGTTGATGTTGGCCGGGATGATGGCGCGGCCACGGGCCACTTCCTCACGTACGAACTCGGGGGTGATTTCCTTGGGAATGCTGGCGCCGAAGCTGTGACCGGCATGCTGCGTATCGAGCAGGCCTGCCGCCCGGGCCTCCTGCAGCTTCATGTTCTCGCGGATGGCCACGTATTCCATCTCGGCGGTGATGATGCCTTGGCGGGCGTAATGCATCTGCGACACATTGGCGCCTGGCTTGGCACGACGCGGGTTGCGGACATGGGCGAAGCGCAGCTTGGCCAGTTCGGCGTCGTTCAGCCGCTGCTGGCCGAAGTGGGAGCTCAGCCCGCTCAGGCGCTCGGTGTCACCCCGTGCGTCGATCCAGGCCGAACGCACGTCGGCCAGGCCCTTGCGCACGTCGATCAACACCTCTGGGTCGGTGTAAGGGCCGGAAGTGTCGTAGACCAGCACCGGCGCATTGCTCTCACCCCCAAAATCGGTGGGCGTGTCGGCCAGGCTGATCGCGCGCATCGGTACGCGAATATCCGGGCGCGAGCCCTGGACATAAACCTTGCGCGAGCGCGGAAACGGCTGCACGGACTGCTGATCGACTTGCGCCGATTCGCTGAGGTTCATCGCTTTTTCTTGTTGGGTCATCACAGGCTCTCCAGACGGCTTCCTAGCAGTGGAATGTCGGGGTGAACCTGAAGGACGCGGACGCACTCCTAGACGGGTGCGGTGCCAAAGACGGGGTGTCATGGGCTGCAAGCAGCCGATGCTTTCCCGGACCTGGCACAAGAGGCTCCCCGGGAAGGCGAGCAATCTTGTTCCCTACGCAGGCGCTAACCTGATCAGGTTCAACGGGATCCGCACCTATGCGATCTCAGCCTTTGCTTCAAGGCACCCCGACAAGAACATGCGCAGTCTAGACTGGAGTTGCCGGCAAAGCCAAGCGAGCAATCCCGGGAATGATCAACGGCATCCGGGGTGATTGTTGCCCGGTGCGCGTGGCACTACACTGCGTCATCACACGAAACTCAACAGTTCAGTAATTACATTTCGTACAAGGATTGCCCCTATGCTGCGCAAACTCTCACTGGCCCTGGCCGTGTCTTGTGCGTCCCAGACGATGGCCTGGGCAGCGGACGTGCCGGCTACGGTGAAGACCGATCTGGTGAGCGTTTACCAGGAAGCGGTACAGAACAACGCCGACCTGGCCGCCGCTCGCGCCGACTACGGCGCGCGTCGCGAAATCGTGCCCCAGGCCCGTGCCGGCTTGCTGCCCAACCTGTCGGCCGGTGCCGAAATGCAAAGCACCCGCACCAAGCTCGACGAACCTTCGATCACATCCAACCGCAGCGGCAATGCCTGGAGCGCGACCCTGGCCCAGCCCATCTTCCGCGCCGACCGCTGGTTCCAGTTGCAGGCTGCCGAAGCGGTCAACGAACAGGCCGCGCTGGAGCTGTCTGCCACCGAGCAGAACCTGATCCTGCAGACGGCGCAAAGCTACTTCGCGGTGCTGCGCGCCCAGGACAACCTGGCGGCCAGCAAGGCCGAGGAAGCGGCCCTCAAGCGTCAGCTCGACCAGTCCAACGAGCGTTTCGACGTGGGGCTTTCGGACAAGACCGACGTGCTGCAGTCCCAGGCCAGTTACGACACGGCCCGCGCCAACCGCATCATCGCCGACCGTCAGGTGCAGGACGCCTTCGAGGCGTTGGTCACCCTGACCAACCGGGAATACACCGCTATCCAGGGCGTGGTGCACAGCCTGCCGGTGCAGGTGCCCGTGCCCAACGACGCCAAGGCCTGGGTCGAAACTGCAGGCCGGCAGAACCTCAACCTGCTGGCGACCAACTACGCAGTGTCCGCGGCGGAAGAAACGCTGCGTCAGCGCAAGGCCGGTCACGCCCCGACCGTGGATGCCGTGGCCAAATACCAGAAGGGTGACAACGACAACCTGGGCTTTAGCAACCCTTCACCGCTGGGTGTTCGCTATGGCGGCGACGTGGAGCAGACCACCGTTGGCTTGCAGTTGAACATCCCCATCTACAGCGGCGGGCTGACCAGTTCACAGGTACGCGAAGCCTACCAACGCCTGAGCCAGAGCGAGCAGCAGCGCGAAAGCCTGCGCCGCCAGGTGGTGGAGAATACCCGCAACCTGCACCGCGCGGTGAACACCGATGTCGAACAGGTGCAGGCGCGCAAGCAGTCGATCATTTCCAACCAGAGCGCACTCGAGGCTACCGAAATCGGCTATCAGGTGGGCACCCGCAACATCGTCGATGTGCTCGACGCCCAGCGCCAGCTGTACACCTCGGTGCGCGACTACAACAACAGCCGGTACGCCTACATCCTCGACAACCTGAGCCTGAAACAGGCAGCCGGTACGCTGAGCCCGCAAGACCTGCAGGACCTCAAGCGCTACCTGAAACCTGACTACAACCCGGACAAGGATTTCCTGCCTCCGGACCTGGCGGCAGCGGCGGCGAAGAATTTCGAGCGCAGGCCCTGAGGGCGGGCTGTCCGAACTGCAAGATGGGCCGCAAAAGCGGCCCCCTGATCACGCCAACCGCAGCCATCGCCCCCGTGGTGAGCTCAGGGCATCAACTTTTCCAACCCCTCGAGCAAGCGCTGCAACGCCCCCTGATTGGCCCTCATCACCGCCCTGCCCGCCTCACCCATGCGCCGGGCATCTTGCGGTAATTCGACCAGCCGCTGCACGGCACCGGCCAGCCCCTGGGCGTCATCGACCTGCTGCAACCCGCCCGCCTCGCGCAACATGGCACTGATCTCGAGAAAATTGAACACGTGCGGCCCCATCAGCACCGGTAGCGCCAGTGCTGCCGGTTCCAACGGGTTGTGCCCGCCAGTCGGCACCAGGCTGCCGCCGACGAACGCCATGTCGGCAAGGGCATACAAGAACAGCAACTCACCCATGGTGTCGCCCAGCAGCACTTGCGTCTGTGCAAGCACCGGCAGCCCGGTAGAGCGACGCACCGTGGCAAACTGCTGGCTGCACAAGGCATGGACCGCCTCAAAGCGCTCCGGATGCCGGGGCACCAGGATCAACAGCGCATCCCCATGCACCTGCAGCAACTGCCGGTGCGCCTGCAGGACCAGGGCATCTTCGCCATCATGGGTGCTGGCGGCGATCCACACCGGGCGCGAAGCGGCGGCCCATTGCTGGCGCAAGGCCTGGGCCCGCGGCACCAGGTGCTCATCGATCTTCAGGTCGAACTTGATCGAGCCGGTCACCTGCACGCAGCCAGTACGCGCTCCGAGTGCAAGAAAGCGCTGGGCTTCGACTTCAGTCTGCGCAGCAATCAGGCTCATTTCGGCCAGCATGGGCCGGGTCAGCCTGGCAAACCGCCCGTAGCCACGGGCCGAGCGTTCTGACAAGCGCGCGTTGGCCAGCGCCACGGGAATGCCACGCCTGGCGCACTGATGGATGTGATTGGGCCAGAGTTCGGTTTCCATGATCACGCCCAGCCTTGGCTGCACATGGTCGAGAAAGCGCCCTGCCGCCCACGGCAGGTCATATGGCAAGTAGCAATGCTGGACCCGGGGTTCATCGCCGAACAGGGCGCGAATACGCTCCGACCCGGTGGGCGTCATGCACGTCAGTGTAATCGGCAGCTCAGGGTAGGCCTTGAGCAGGGCGCGCACCATGGGCGCGGCTGCAATGCTTTCGCCCACCGAGACGGCATGCACCCAGATGCCGCCTTTGCGCATGGCCGGTAGCCTGAAGGCGAACCGCTCACCGACGCGGCGGCCGTAGGCAGGGGCCTTGCGCGCGCGCAAGTACAGGCGCAGCGCCAGCAAGGGCAGGCCCAGGTGAAACAGCAAAGTGTAGAGGGTTCTGTTCATGGCGACGCAGTTTACCCGATCGCACGCAAATGCACCGCAAAGCGCTCCGCCAGCCACTGCGCAGCAGGCCCCAGCGGTTCGTCCCGACGCCAGGCAAGCTCCACCACCAGCGCCGGTGGCCGCCAGTCGCTGGCCAGCTCTACCATGTGCGCCTGGTAGGTGGGGTACTGCACCACATGGCGCGGCAGCCAGGCCCAGCCCAGCCCACGCATCAGCAGTTCGGCCATGGCATAGAAGCTGTCGGCCCGCCATACCTGCGGGCTGATCGCCTCACCTCCCGGGTAACCGCTCTGCTGGGGCGTAATCAGCAGCTGTCGATGGCGTGCCAGTTGCTGTCGGTCCACCCGGCCGGCCTGCGCCAAAGGGTGGCCGACGGCGCAGACCGTGACCATTTCCACGCTACCCAAGGCCCGCCGTTCAAGCGACGCCGGTATGCGCTCGTGGTGAAAGAACAACCCCAAGTCGGCGCGCCGCTCCACCAGCTTGCGCGCGACATCGCCCTGAGCGCCGCTGGCCAGTTGCACTTCCAGAAAGGGGTAACAGATTGCCAGCTCATCCAGGCTGTCGATGACAGGCTGATACGGCATCGCCTCATCCTGCGCCACCCGCAGCAGTGCTTCCTGGCCACGCATCAGTGCCAGGGCCCGTCCGTCCAGGCGCTCGCATTGGCGCAGCAGCTCACGGGCATCGGCAAGCAGCGCTTCGCCGTTTGCGGTGAGCTTCGGTTGGCGCCCACTGCTGCGTTCGAACAAGGTGACCCCAAGGTCCGCTTCGAGCAGGGCGATGGCGCTGCTGATCGCTGACTGAGCCTTGTGCTGTTCGCGTGCAACCGCCGAAAACGAACGCAGCTCAGCCACCCGCAGGAACGTGCGCAGCTGATCCAGACTCCATTGCTCGGCCATCCACCTATCTCCTTGCCAGATAGGTAATGACTTTACCGCATCCGAGTACGGCCTAGAATGCGCCCATCGAATGGAGAACCGTCATGAATGCCTACACCTACCTTGCGATTGCCATCTGCGCCGAAGTCGTCGCCACCGCTTCCATGAAGGCCGTCAAAGGCCTTAGCACGCCATTGCCTTTGCTGCTGATGGTGGTGGGTTACGGCATCGCGTTCTGGATGCTGACGCTGGTGGTGCGCAGCATTCCGGTGGGCATCGCCTACGCGATCTGGTCTGGGCTCGGTATCGTCCTGATCAGCGTGGCAGCACTGGTGATCTATGGGCAGAAGCTGGACATCCCGGCGATACTCGGCATGGCGATGATCGTCGGCGGCGTGGTGGTGATCCAGTTGTTCTCCAAGACCTCGGGGCATTGAGCCGGGCCTTGGCAGCAGCCTCTGGATGCGTGACGCACGCCACCCCGTGCATCCGATCCTGAGCCTGTATACTTGCCAGCTGTCCCAGTTTTCGAGGTATCGCCATGCCATCTGCCATTTCCACTGACGTGCTGATCGTCGGCGCCGGGGTCGCAGGCCTCTGGCTCAATGCCCGCTTGCGCCGCTTGGGTTATTCGACAGTGCTGGTGGAGCGCGCCACGGTAGGCGGCGCACAGACGCTCAAGTCCCAGGGCATCATCCATGGCGGGACCAAGTACGCACTGCATGGGGCCTTGACCGGCGCCTCGGAGGCGATTGCCGACATGCCGCGCCGCTGGCGCGAAGCCTTGGCAGGCAACGGCGAACTGGACCTGCGTCATACGCGCTTGCTATCCGATGCGCATTACCTGTGGTCTCCAGGCACCCTGGCCGGCAACCTCACCAGCTTCTTCGCCAGCAAGGCGGTGCGTGGCCGGGTGGATCAGGTCAAAGGCGACCAATTACCTGCGGCGTTGCAAGACCGCGCCTTCAAGGGCAAGGTCTATCGCTTGGCCGAGCTGGTGATCGACGTGCCCAGCCTATTGGCCAACCTGGCCGAACTGGCCGGTGACAGCCTCTTGGCAGGCGAGCGCATCGAGCCGCTGCGCGACAATGGCGAGCTGGTGGGCCTACGTGTGGATGGGCGTGACATCCGCGCCCAGCGCATCGTGCTCAGCGCCGGCGCCGGCATCGCGGACCTGTTGCAGGCACTGGGGCTGGAGCAGCCCGCCATGCAAACCCGCCCCCTGCACATGGTGATGGTCAAGGGGGCCAACCTCAAGCCACTCTATGCCCATTGCCTGGGCGCAGGCCCCAAGCCGCGCATGACGGTGACCACCCACCCGGCCGCCGACGGACAGTGGGTGTGGTACCTGGGCGGCGAGCTGGCCGAAGCCGATGGGGTGGCCCGCGAGCCGGCCGAGCAGATCGCCGCGGCACAGAAAGAAGTGGCCAGCCTGCTGCCCTGGGTGGATCAAAGCCAGCTGCACTGGGCCACCTTGCGGGTGGACCGTGCCGAGCCTGCCCAGTCCGGCCTGGTGCGCCCGGACAATGCGTTTCTTGCCGAGCAGCAACGGCTGCTGGTGGGTTGGCCTACCAAGCTGGCCCTGGCACCTGATTTCAGCGATCGGGTTATCCGCCAGTTGCAACGCGACGCCGTGCAACCCCAGGCCCAGGCCGACCTGACCGACTTGCCGCGCCCGCCGCTGGGCCAGCCTGCGTGGGAGACCCTGCTGCCATGAGCCTGCCAACCCTCCACGGCCTGCATCGCCCCCTGGGCAGCACGGGCTTGCAGGTTTCGCCCCTGGGGCTGGGCACGGTCAAGCTTGGCCGGGACCAGGGCGTCAAATACCCTTCAGGCTTCACCATCCCCGGCGACGATGAAGCCAGGCTGCTGCTTGGCCAGGCCCGCGACCTGGGCATCAACCTGCTCGACACCGCCCCGGCCTATGGCCGTAGTGAAGAGCGCCTTGGCCCGCTGCTGCGGGGTCAGCGCGATGCCTGGGTGCTGGTGAGCAAGGTGGGCGAGGAATACGACGGCGGTCAATCGCGCTTCGATTTCAGCGCAGCCCACACCCGCCGCTCGGTAGAACGCAGCCTGCGCCGGCTGGAAACCGACCGTATCGACCTGGTGCTGGTGCACTCCGATGGTAATGACCTGGCCATCCTCGAGCAGCAGGAAGTGTATGAGACCTTGGCCGCGCTCAAGCGTGAAGGCAAGCTCCTGGGCTTTGGCTTTTCAGGCAAGACGGCGGCCGGAGGCTTGAAGGCGTTGGAGCAAGGCGACTGCGCCATGGTGACCTTCAACCTGAACGAACAGGCAGAGCGACCGGTACTCGACTACGCTGCGCAGCACGGCAAGGCCATCCTGGTGAAAAAGGCCCTGGCCAGCGGCCATGCCTGCCTGGCACCCGGCGTCGACCCGGTCCGTGCCAGCTTCGAGCTGCTGTTCGCCCACCCAGGCGTCAGCAGTGCTATCGTGGGCACCATCAACCCGTTGCACCTGGCCCACAACGTGGCCACCGTCGCCCGAATCCTGGGCCAGCATTGAGTCTGCCTGGCCACGCGCCGGGTGAGCCGTCGCAAGGAGGAGCAACGTGGCGCGAACGCTGATACGCAAGAACCCGAGCAACTTCAAGACGCTGCCGCTGCATGTCGAGGCCACGGCCGAAAGCCTTCTCTACCAGGGCACCGGCATGCCCCTCAATTTCGCCCAGACCCAGCAACGTCGCAAACCGGTGGCGGTGGCAGACCCGCAGCGGTTCGCGGTCGAGCTTGCCAACCTGGGTGTGTCGGTGCGCCTGACGCTGAGCTGGCAGAACCGTGACTACTGGGTGCTGGTCCGTCAACGGCGGCAAGACCGTGGCGACGTGGTGCTGAAACTGATCTCAGGCTACGTGCCCGCCCAGGAACTGAACCTGCCATTGCACACCGCCGTGCAGGAAGTGGCCGAGGAATGCCTGCTGGAAACCACCGAGGGTTGGCTGGGCGGCCGTTTCAACGACACCTGGCTACCGGTGCCCTATGCAGCAGCCTTGCACTACCGTGAGACGCCGCATTTTCAACTGGCACCGCAGTCCGGTGCCGCCCGCCCGGTCTACTGCGGTAACCTGGTCCTGCTGGAACGACCCCGGGCCTACGTGCACCTGCCGACCGCTTCGCTGCAACTGATCTACGACATGCGCCTGCAAGTGCCAAGGGAGATCAAGAAACTCAGCCTGTTCCATGTGGACGAACGCCTGGAGGGTGACCAGTTGGTGGCGCGGCTGAACCGCAAGCGCCCGGACCTGTACCTGATGCCGCTACAGGACGGCCAGCCTCTGGCCGAGCTGTATACCTTGAAGAAAGACGAACTGGTGCCGGCCAGCACACGCGGGTTGTACCTGGCCGAAAGCTTCGCGCGGCAGGAGGGCTGGGTGGTCAACGAGGAACGCATACGCTGGAAGGACTGGGTGCGTCAGCAAGGCCTGGTGGAACCCAAGCCAGCCCGCGCCTCCCACCTGCAACGGTTCGGTGCCAAGGCCCGAGCGCTGCTCAAGCGGGCGCGTACCTCGCTGCACAAGCCCTGACCGAAGCGTAACGCTGTTCATTTGAGATAGATGGGGCCGCTCTGCGGCCCTAAGTGAACAGCATTACGGCCGAAGCGGGCATATAACGCTTCTCTCGCAGGACCGGCTGAACAAGGGCCGACGTGCAGCCCTGCCCTGTCAGTGCTTGCGGATCTTCTCGACGATGGCGGTGGTAGAGCTGTTTTCCACCAGCCCCAGCACTTTCACGGTGCCGCCATAGGCGTTGACGATGTCGGCGCCAACCACTTGGTCGATGCCGTAGTCGCCGCCTTTGACCAGCACATCCGGCTTGACCTGGCTCAGCAGGTTTTCCGGGGTGCCCTCGGAGAAACTGATCACCCAGTCCACCGCGCCCAGGCCTGCCAGCACGGCCATGCGGCGGTCGACGCTGTTGATCGGCCGGCCCGGGCCCTTCAGGCGGCTGACCGATGCATCGTCATTGACCGCGACGATCAGACGATCGCCTTGCGCGCGTGCCTGCTCCAGGTAGGTCACATGGCCCGCATGCAAGATGTCGAAGCAGCCGTTGGTGAACACGATGCGCTCGTTGTGCGCCCTGGCATCGTCGATGGCCACCAGCAATTGCTCAAGGCCCAGCACCCCGCGCTCGGACCCTTCTTCGCGCTGGATGGCGCGGCGCAGCTCCGGCGCACTGATCGCCGCAGTACCGAGCTTGCCGACGACAATGCCCGCTGCCAGGTTGGCCAGGGCCACTGCCTGGGGCAGTTCTTCACCGGCGGCAATGGCGGCGGCAAGGGTGGATATCACGGTATCGCCTGCGCCGGTCACATCGAACACTTCACGCGCACGGGCTGGCAGGTGCAGGGGCGGATGGCCCTCGCGCAGCAAGGTCATGCCGTGCTCGCCACGGGTCACCAGCAAGGCGCCCATGTCCAGTTCCTGCAGCAGTTGCAAACCCTTGGCAACCAGCTCCGCCTCGTCGGCACAACGCCCGACGATGTTCTCGAACTCGCTGAGGTTGGGGGTGATCAGGCTGGCCCCACGGTAAACGGAGAAATCCTTGCCCTTGGGGTCGGCCAGCACCGGGATGCCCTTGGCCCGTGCAGCCTGGATCAACGCCTGATGGTTTTTCAGCGCGCCTTTGCCGTAGTCCGACAGCACCAGAACCTTGACGCCTTCGAGCAAACCGTCGACTTCTGCGCTGAGCGACACCGGGTCGGTGGCGAAGGATTCTTCGAAATCGATGCGCAGCAGTTGCTGGTGTCGGCTCATGACCCGCAGCTTGACGATGGTCGGCTGGTGCGCAATGCGCTGGAACACAGAACGCACGCCTGCCGCCTGCAGGCTGTTGGAAAGGCTGTCGGCAGCTTCGTCCTGCCCGGTGACGCCCACCAGGGAAGCCGGCGCGCCGAGTGCGGCGATGTTCAAGGCCACGTTGGCCGCACCGCCTGGGCGATCCTCGATCTGATCGACCTTGACCACCGGCACTGGCGCTTCCGGCGAAATACGCGACGTACCGCCATGCCAGTAGCGGTCGAGCATGACATCGCCGACCACCAGTACCGGGGCTTGATCGAAACGCGGCATGGACAACTTCATGGGCAACCCATATGACAATAGTGAACAGGGACGGGATATTAGCACAGCGTGGCTGGCGGCTTTAGGGCCAGTTCGCGCTGAGGAATACCCCGAAACAGAAGGGGCGCTGGGCCCCCTTTGCGGGCAGGGTCAGGTGATATCGGCCTTGGCCGGCTCATCCAGGCCCATGGCGTGCAGGCGGGCATAGTAGCCGTTGGCAGCCAGCAGTTCGGCATGGGTGCCCCGCTCCACCAGGCGGCCCTGATCCATGACCAGGATCTGGTCGGCCTTCTCGATGGTCGACAGGCGATGCGCGATCACCAACGTGGTGCGCCCCTGCATCACGCGGTCCAGCGCAGCCTGGATGTGCCGCTCGGATTCGGTATCCAGAGCCGAAGTCGCTTCGTCCAGGATCAGCAACGGCGAGTTCTTCAACAGCGCACGGGCGATGGCCAGGCGTTGGCGCTGGCCACCGGAGAGCAACACGCCGTTTTCGCCGATCTGGGTATCGAAGCCCTTGGGCAACTGATCGACGAAATCCTTGGCAAACGCCGCCTCGGCCGCCGCTTCGATGTCGGCACGCGGCGCGCCGGCCAGGTCACCGTAGGCAATGTTGTTGGCGATGGTGTCGCTGAACAAGGTCACATGCTGGTTGACCTGGGCGATGTGTCGACGCAGGTTGAGCAACTTGAAGTCTTCGATTTCCACGCCATCGAGCAGTATCTCGCCGCTGCTGTGGTGGTAGAAGCGTGGAATCAGGCCGGCCAGGGTGGACTTGCCGCTCCCGGAGCGGCCCACCAGCGCGACCATCTGCCCAGGCTCGACGGTGAAGTTGATGTCGCTCAGCACCTGGCGATCGGTACCGGGGTAGGTGAAGCTGAGGTTGCGAACTTCCAGGCGCCCGCTGACCGCATCGCGCTCGACGGTGCCCTTGTCCACTTCCCGCTGCTCGTCGAGCTGCTCGAAGATACTCTCGGCACCGGCCACGCCCTTCTGGATGGTCGAACTGACTTCCGAAAGCTGGCGAATCGGCTTGGGCAGCAGGCCGGCCAGGGTGATATAGGCCACCATGTCACCTGCCGAGGCGTCCCCACGAAGGTACAGCACCAGGAACATCAGAACGGCCATGGCAACATAGATCACCAGTTGCAGCAGGGGCGTATAGATGGCGCTGGTGCGGGTCATGCGCAGCTGCTTGTCGGTGTTGCTCTGGCTGGCCTTGAGGAAGCGCTGGCGCTCGTAGGCTTCACCGCCGAAGCTGCGCACCACGCGGTAGCCCTGAATGGTCTCGGACGCCACGTGGGTGACGTCGCCCATGGCAACCTGGATCTTCTTGCTCTGCTTGCGGAATTTCTTGCTGGCACGGCCCACCATGAAGGCGATCAGCGGCAGGATGGCCAGCATCACCAGCGTCAGGCGCCAGTTCATCAGCAGCAGCGAGCCGAACAGGAACACCACCGTCATGCCTTCGCGAATGACCACCTTGATGGCATCGGTAGCCGCCCCGGTGACCATGGTCACGTTGAAGGTGATGCGCGAGATCAGGTGCCCGGAGTTGTTCTGGTCGAAGTAGCGGTTGGGCAGGCTCAGCAGGTTATTGAACAGTTGCACCCGCAGGTCATGGACCAGGCCCAGCGAGACCTTGGCCAGGAAGTAGTTGCCCAGAAACGACCCCAGGCCCTGCCAGGCAGCGATGATGATGATCAGCGCCGGCACCGTGTGCAGCAGGTTCAGGTCGCGCAGGTGCGGGACGTTGGGAAACAGCGAGGCATCCGGGTTGGACAGGCCGTCGACGAAATACTTGAGGATGTAGCCCAGCATTGGCTGGGTCGATGCAAAGATCAGAAAGCCCAGGATACTCAGCAGGAACACGCCGATGTAGGGTCGGACATAACCAAGTAGACGGAAATAGATCTTCATGCTCGATGGGCTCTGGGAGCCGTTGGCGTCTGTCATATCACGGAACATGCTGAAAATGGGGTGCTGACTTTACCACACGTTGGCAGCGGCGTCGGACCACTCGGCCCCGCCGCTTACCAGCAGCAATGCGCGCAAAGCTGGGTTAACATTGCCCGTTCTTTCGACCTGGGCCCTCTTTCTCCATGTTCCCAAGCAGCCTACACAACGCCGGCAACCGCTTTTTCGATTTCGTGTGCCTGTGGCTGCTGCCGGCCGGCATGCTGGCGCTGCTCGGTGCCCTGTTCTTCCTGCCCGAACGCAGCCTGCACCACAAGCTGTACTACGGTCTTTTCAGCATTCCGACCCTGCTGGCGCTGTGCGTCCGGCCTCGTGAACTGAAAACCCTGTTTCGTGAACCGCTTTTGTGGCTGTTCGTGGCCTTCGCCGGATACGCCATCCTCAGCCTGAGCTGGTCACCCTCGCCGGCGCAG
Source organism: Pseudomonas sp. SGAir0191 (assembly GCF_002812565.2). Classification (NCBI taxonomy): domain Bacteria; kingdom Pseudomonadati; phylum Pseudomonadota; class Gammaproteobacteria; order Pseudomonadales; family Pseudomonadaceae; genus Pseudomonas; species Pseudomonas sp. SGAir0191. Next base: position 462,514 of record NZ_CP025035.2, on the reverse strand, counting down.
GCGGACAACCTGATCAAGCGGCCCCTGCACACCCTGATGCTGTTCCTGGGCACCGGGCTGATGCTGCGTTACCGACCCGAGGCGCTCAAGGGGCTGTTCCTGGGCGCTGCGCTGCTGGCGCTGCTGGCCACGCTGCGGGACCTGACCACGTTCATGCTCACCTACACCCCGGGCAGCCGGCTGATCGGGGCCGGCGCTCTGGACAACCCGCTGCTCAGCTCGCACCTGTACGGTTTCTTCGGGACCTACTGGCTGTGGATGGCGGTCAACGGCAAGCGGGCGTTGACCGTGTCGCTGTGCATGGCGGCCTTTGCGGTCATGTTCGCCGCGGTGGTGGCCACCGGTTCCCGCACGCCCCTGGTGGCCATGACCCTGGCGGTGAACTGGATCGCCCTGCTCTGCCTGGACCGTCGCTCGATCCCCCTGTTCCTGGCCGCCCCGCTGTTCATCGTCGCGGTGCTGGTGGTGGACCCGCAGTTGATCATGGCGCGCGGCGACTCGTACCGTTTCGATATCTGGCGCATTACCTGGGACCTGTTCCTCCAGCACCCGCTGATCGGCCATGGCTACGACGCGCCCCTGTCCATCGATGTCGGCGTGGGCTACCTGCTGAGCGAGCCCCACAGTTTCGTCATGGGCGTGCTGTATTACGTGGGCATCCTGGGCTTGCTGCCGTGGCTGGGCATGATCGTCTACGCGCTTTACAGCGGCTGGAAGTACCGCACCCACCCTGCTTTGCAGATGGCCTCGGCGCTGCTGGTGTTTGGCATCGGTGCGGGTCTGACCGAGGGCGGCGGTATCCTGTCGCGGCCCAAGGAGCATTGGTTCCTGCTGTGGATTCCGCTGGCGCTGGTCGCCGGGCTGAACATCGCCCGCCGGGGTGGCAGGCTGGTGGCGGCCAACCGCGCCCGCTTGAGCGAGGCGCAGGCCAGGCAGCTGCATGAGGGTGCTCGCGTCATCGAAGAGGACGGGCTGGGCCCCAAGGTCCTGCTGCTGCAAGATGGCAGCTTCCTGAAGTTGTTCCGCCCGCGCGCCTGGTACACCGCCGGCGCCTTCTACCCCTACGCGCGCCGCTTTGCCAGAAACAGCCAGCAACTGGCACTCGAAGGCATTCCCACGCCCCCCGTCGTGGAACTGCTGAACTACGCCGATGGCACCCAAGGCGTGCGCTACATCCCCCTGGCAGGCCAGACCGTGCGCCAGGCGCTGCAGGCCTGCCCATCGCTGGCAGAACGCCGGGCCCTGGTGCAGCGTATGGGGCGGTTCATGGGGCGTCTGCACCAGCAAGGCGTCTACTTCCGGTCCTTGCACCTGGGCAACGTACTGCTGATGGACAACGGTGAATTCGGCCTGATCGACCTTGCCGACATGCGCTTGCTGCCTTCGCCGCTGTCGGCGGAGCTGCGCCAGCGCAATTTGCGCCACATGCAGCGCTACACCGAAGACAAGCAGTGGCTGTTCGAGGAAAACGTCCAGGCCCTGCTGGAAGGCTACAGCGCAGCAGCCAGCCAGACCATGAGCCACGCCCTGCGTCAAAAGCTGGAACTGGCCCCGGGAGCGGAACGCTGACATGGGCTATCTGGCGCCGCTGCTGAGTTTCCTGGTGTTCGGCCTTGCCTTGTTGCTGGCAGGGCTGCTGCTGCGCAGCCCTTGGGTGGCGCGCCATCTTGAGCCGGTGGCGGGGCGCTGGGCCACCCTCGATGGCTTGAGGGGCTACTTGGCACTCGGGGTCTTCATCCACCATGCCGCCATTGCCTGGCACTACCAGCACACCGGCCAGATCAACATGCCCCCCGAACGCTTCTTCGCCCAGATCGGGCAAGCGAGCGTCGCGCTGTTCTTCATGATCACCGGGTTTCTGTTCTGGAGCAGGCTGGTGCGCCAGGGCCGCGCCTTCGACTGGCGAGCCTTTGCCATTTCCCGGGTCATGCGCCTGTACCCGCTGTATTTCGGCCTGCTGGCTGCAGTGCTTGTGACGGTGTTCTACCTGCAAGGCTGGAAGCTGCTCGACACGCCAACCGCCCTGGCACAACAGCTTTCAGGCTGGCTGCTGTTCCACCGCCCCGACATCAACCAGTTGGCCGGCACCGGCAACCTGATCTCGAACGTGACCTGGACCCTTAACTACGAAATCTACTTCTACCTGGCCCTGCCGTTGCTGGGCCTGATGTTCGTCTACCGCGGTACGCTCTTGAGGGCCATTGCCTGCGTGGTCGCCCTGTACCTGCTGGCAAAGCTTGTGGGCTGGGAACATGCGCTGAAAAAGAAATACCTGATGAGCTTTGCAGGCGGCATTGCAGCGGTTTACTGGGTACGCAGCCCGGCACTGGTGCAATGGGCCAAGGGCAGGTACGGCACCTGGATGGCCATCGGCTTGCTGGTGCTGGTAATGACGGTGCTGCACAAGACCTTCGCGGTGTTCCCGCTGCTTCTGCTGAGCCTCGTGTTCTGCATCATCGTCTCAGGCAACGACCTACTGGGCGCCCTGGTCCTGCGCAGTGCCCGCTGGCTAGGCGAAATCAGCTATAGCCTGTACCTGCTCCATGGGCTGGTGCTGTGGTGGCTCGCCTATCGCCTCTACCCCTCTTACGGGTTCACCTACGACGACCACGGGGCGTTCATGGCCGTGATCGCCGTCGCCTGCACCGTGCTGGTGGTCGTGAGCAGCGCCACGTTCCTCTTGCTGGAAAAGCCGGGGATCGCCCTGGGCAAGCGCCTGGCCCAGCGCCCGCAGGCCAAGCCTGGGAACCTGAAGTCAGGCTCGACCCATCAGGCCTGAGGCGCGCCGCTCGGCATAGGCGAGAAACGCCTGGATGTCATCGCTGCACAGCTTGCCCACCACATGGGCAATCTCGGCAGGTGGCCAGTCCCACCAGGCGCTGGCCAGCAGTTGCTCTCGCACCGCTTCCGGAAATCGCCAGCGCACGATGCTGGCCGGGTTGCCGCCGACCACCGCGTAAGCGGGCACATCCCGGGTCACCACGGCCCCAGCGGCCACGATGGCACCGCTGCCAATGCTAACCCCCGACAGGATCGTGCAGTTGGAGCACAGCCATACGTCGTTGCCGATGGTCACGTCACCGCGGCTGAAGGCATAGCCCTCGATGGCCGATGCCTCGGGCAGCATGGCCGGGAATGGGTAAGTGGTTACCCAGTCGGCCCGATGATGCCCGCCCAGGAAAATCTGCACGCCTTCGGCAATCGAGCAATAGGCGCCGATGCGCAGCGTCGTCCCCTCCTGCCAGTCGTGCACCTCGGGCACGCCATAGCTGCCCACGCCGAAAGCGTACTGGGGGTAACGCGCGGCAAATCGCGCCTGCCCGCGCTCGATGGCCGGCAGCTTGCGAATCGCCCGCTTGGCCCGTTTTTCCCGGTAGCGCGAGAGCCAGCCCATGCCCTTCAGCCCTTTTCCAATGGCGAGAAGAACAATCGCCCCAGCCCGCGCCAGGTCTTTCGCGTGTAGGCGCGCAATGGAATCTGCGCCAGCAGCTCGCGGGCCAGCTTGCGATCACGGTTGGCCACCTTGAGGAACATCGAGTTCAGCGCCTTGAACTTGACCTGCTCATAGGCCGGATGATCCTTGAACTTGGCATAGGTGCGCAGGATATTGTCGATCATGAACCGGTGGTTCTTGTACGAGTTGCTGGCATGCTTGCGGTAGCGCGCCATGACCACGCTCAGGCCATCGATGAAGTACCCGGCATGGGTCACCTTCAGTTCGATCAACAGGTCTTCCAGGCGGATATCCGGGTCGAAGCCGCCCACCTTCTCCAGTGCCTCGCGGCGGATCAGCAGCGTGGGCGCAGGTGGGTACGGTTTGCGCTCAAGGAACATGTCCTCGAAGTCCAGGCGCCTGAACGGGACTTCGCGGCGCTGCCGCGCTTCGGGGAACAGCTCACCCTGGGAATCGATGAGCTCGATGTTGCCAGCGCAGATACCCACTTCGGGCTTGTCGGCCATGTACTGGACCTGGATCGCGATGCGGTCCGGCATCATGATGTCGTCGGAACCAAACGGCGCAATCAGCGAGCCCTTGGCCCGCGCAATGGCCTCGTTGAGCGTGTGGGTCAGGCCTTTGTTGCGCTGCACGCGAAAATCGAAACCGTGCTGCGCCTGCAGGCGCTCGATACGCTCGACGCTGTCATCGGTAGAGCCGTCGTCCACCACCAGCAGCTCGATGTGCGGGTAGGTCTGGTTCAGCACGCTGAGAATGCTCTGCTCGATGTATGGGCCATGGTTGTACGATGCGATGATCACCGTGACCAGGGTTGGGTCCGCACTCATTTCGGCTCCTTCGCAGCCAAGCCCGACTCGATCAGCGCCAGGTATTGCTGACGGAACACGTCGATGTCGTGGTGTTGATTGAGGTAGTGATAGGCCTGCTCGCCCTTGGCGTGCAACGCCGCGTCATCCAGCGCCAGGTAGCGGTCCAGTGCTGTGGTCAGGCTGGCAACGTCCGCAGGCTTGACCACCTCGCCGCCCGCGCCGGTGATCAGCGGCAACATGGCCGGCACGTCGCTGGCGATGACCGGCAAACGCCCGCTCATACCTTCGAGCAGGGCAAGGCCCAGACCTTCGGCCAGCGATGGCATGGCCCAGATGTCGAACGCCCGGACATAGCGCAGGGCGTTGTCACGAAAGCCCAGCAAGTGCGCCCTGCCCGTCAGCCCCAGGCGATCGATCTCGGCCTGCAGGCGCGCCTGCTCACGACCCGCACCGATGATCGCCAGTTGCGCGGTGGGGTACTTGTCCTTCAAGGCGGCAAACGCCTGGATCAGGTAGGTATGGCCCTTGACCGGCACCAGGCGGCCCAGCGCCCCGACCATGCGAACGTTCTGGGCCAGGCCAAGTTGTGTGCGGGCCTCGGCCTTGTTCAACTGCAACGCCTGGGCCTGATCCGTGTCGATGGCATTGGTGATGGCATGGGTGTTGGCATCGGTGAAACCGCACTTGCAGTCCAGCAGGTATTGCTTGACTGCCGGCGACACACCCACGAACTGCCAATGCCCGTCGATCAGGCGCTGGGTCTGACGACGGCGATAGGTGCGGTCGTACTCGCCAAAGCCATGGGAAATGCCGATGCACAACGGGATCTTCAACCAACGGTTGAGTTGCAACAGCATGTTCACAGGCTTGAAGCGGTTGCAGATCACCACGTCGAAGCGTTCGCGCCGGCAAAACCGGTAGAGCTGCCACAGCGCCTTGAGGCGCATGCCCTTGAGCGCACCGTCGCTGAAGTCGAAGTACACCGAATGGTCGGCGCGACTGACCGGTTGGCCAGGCGCAGGCCGGCCCTTGAGAAAGGCCATGGTCGTTTCGAACCGATCCGCTGGCAGCGCCTTGAAGATCTGTTCGGCCAGGTCGGCAAAATCGTGCTGCTTGATGTTGTAGTCCGGTTGCAGTTGCAGGACTTTGAAACGCTTCATACGTTTTCCCGATGTACACCCTGGTGGCGGTCCGTCAGAACCCAGAACAGCTCGTGGCGACGCACGGCCTTGCGGAAAAATTCGTTCTCGCCGTAAGGCGAACTGCGCCGGCCTGCCAGCCAGCGCTGGATCACCCGTCGTACTCGGCGCTTGAAGGGTGGGCGGGGCTGCAGGTCATGCATCATGCCCAGTGCCATGGCCTTGTCATGTTGCAGTGAGCGGTCCAGCACCAGGGTGCAAGGGCGCCCGACCGACAGCTCACTGGTGACCGGCGGCAAGGCCACGCCTGCACCGCTGTCGCCCATGGGCCAGCGGTCGTTGTCGTGCAGGTGATTGGCATAGCCCAGCAGGATTTCGGGTTGCCACTGCAGGCCCTGCAACGCTTCGTGCAGCGCTTGCTGGGCAGCCACGTGGTCAGGATGCGGATCGAGCACCGGGTGCGGCATCACGATCACTTCCGGGCGCGCCTGTAGTACCAACGCGCGCACGTCGGCCAGCAGGTTCTGCCAGGTCGGAACGCCGTCGTCGCCCGGCAAAGGCAGCGCGTTGAGGGTACGGAAGGGGCGCGTGTCGGTCATGTCCGCCTCGCGCGAGCCGAAGGGGGTAGTCGGTGCCTGCCGCATGGCGGGCAATTGCAGGCAGAAGTAGCCCAACTGCACGCAGCGCTCTTGCGCAACGCCCGCCCAGCGAGGCACCGCGATACTGTCCCAGGCCCGCAAGCGCCCTTTGAGGCGCGCAGCCTCGGCAGATGACAGGCCCATGGCCTGGTAGTGCTCGGCCTCGATTTCGCCAGCGGTCAGGGTCACGATCCAGGCTTCGTCTGCCTGGCTGTACAGGCCGTAGGCGGCGAGTTCGGCATCATCGGCATGGGGCGCGATGACCATCACCCGCTTGCGACGCAGGTCTGGCTGCTGGAACATCCACAGGCGCGGCTGGCCCACCAGCCGGCAGAAGCGCCCGCGCAAGGTGATCTGGCCTTGACGCAGCGCCGTGTCGAGCCCAGTCAGGTTGAGGTAGCGCTTGCCGCGAACACCGCGCTCGAATACCTGCAGGTCTTTGCCGCCTGCGCCTTCGATGTACACCCCGGGGTCGAAAAACCTGCCCAGCAGGGCGCAACGCAGTTCAACCTGCAGCACCCAGGTTGCACCTTCAGCGACGGGCGCAGCGGGTAATTGCAAACGGCCGCCCTGCAGGCTTACGCCCATCACTTCATCGGCCCCATCGAAGGCATAGGTGTAGTCGTCGGCCGGGGTGTAGAACAGGTGATCGGCCAGCCACGCCTCGTGGGCTACCCACAGCAGCGGCAGGAGCAACAACGGCAGCCACCAGATGAACGCACCCAGCGCAATCAACGCCACCAGGGCCATCAGCAGCCCGAAGCGCTTGTTGCGCCGATGGCGCTTTAGCAACTGCTGCTTGCGGCTCACGCCTGGTACACCGGCACGGAGTGGCACCAGCGGTCCTTGTACTCGCGGTCGGCCCGGCCGAACGAGAACCGCAATGGCTTGCTGCGCGCGCGGGCGTCCTCCCAGGCGGCCTGGGTGTTGAGGAAGCTCAACACGCTGCCGGGACTGAACGCCTTCGTCTCAGGGTCGACGCCGCCATTGACGTATTCGACGCTGATCCATTCAGGCGCCTCGACGCGGTACACCAGCTGGATGGCGATAGGCTTGTCATCGAGCAGCAAGACCGAGCCGATCAGCAGGTCCCGCAGGCGCTCGATCACTTCGCCCATGCGCTCGGCGCCAGTGGCTGCGAACCCCCAGCGACGCTGAAAAAGGTCGCAATACATGGCGGCGACAGTAGCGGCATCGAAGTCGCTGATCGGCCGCACCACGCCACCGGCTTCTTCCAGCAACCGCAGTTCACGGCGCTGGTTGTAACGGAATTTCTTCGACAGGTCTTCTGGCGCACGGGCCATCGCCAGCTGTTCTTTCTGCGCCTTGAGGCCGACAAAGCGGCCCTGGTTCAGTTCGGACAGGTAGCGTGCGCCATGGCGCAGCGGCGCGGCGGCGTCAGCTGCCGCAGGCAGGATGATTTCGGCATTGCCCAGATCGAACAATGCCTTCTTGCCGCTGCGCTTGAGCACGTCCTTGGACAGCGCCAGGTGACGACCCCAGGTGGGGATGGCCGCCTTGAGCTCGCCGGCCTGGTGCCAGGCCAGGTAACGCACGGGGATCTGCGCCAGGTCCGCCAACTGCGAGACCACCAGGGGATGGGTGGCGACACTACCGCCGAAACGCGCCCAGGCCTGGGCATAGGTCTGCGCATCGATGACTTGCCAGCCACGCTCGCGCAGGGCTTTTACAGGATTGAACATCAGGCCCCCACCAACGCGCGAACCTGGGGCAGTTGCCAGAAGGTGTCGCGCACCGCCTGGTCCGAGAAACGCTCGCGCAGGCGTTCGAGCATATGCTCGGCGCACACCTGGCGTTGCGAGTCGTCCAGCGCGGCCATGCGTTCGAGGCCTTGCGCCAGTTGGCTGGCATCGCCCAGGGGGAACAGCATGCCGACACCCTCGACCACTTCCCGCGCACCGCCACAGGCCGTGGCCAACACTGGGACACCAGCGACCATAGCTTCGAGCAGGACCATGCCGAAGGGCTCATGATCGGAACTCAAGGCGAACACGTCGAAGGCCTGGAAATAGCGACGCGCATCGGGCACCTGCCCCAGGAAGTCGACCTGATCGGCAATGCCCAGCTCGCGGGCCAGGGCCTTTAGCTTGGATTCCAGGCGGCCCTTGCCCAGGATGGCCAGGCGCGCACCAACCGGCAATGCCGGCAACGCCTGGGCAAAGCCGCGCAGCAAGGTGGCCTGGTCCTTGTCCGGGTGCAACCGACCGACATTGCCCACCACCCAGGCCTGCGCATCCAGCCCCAAGGCTTCGCGTGCCTCTGCACGCGGTACCAGGGCGGCCTGAAGGGCGGCGATGTCGATGCGGTTGTACAGCGTCTGGATGCGGTCGGCGGGCCACTGCGCCAGGCAGCGGCGCATGTCGTCGCGCACCGCGTCGGATACACCCAACAGGCTCAAGCGCTTGCTGAACAGGTTGGCAAACAGGCGCCGGCCTTTGCGCTCATAGTCGCCAAAGGCGTGGTGCACGCCTATCACCGGTAACCGGGTCGCGAGCAAGGCGACGTAGATCGGCTTGAAGCGGTGAGCGATGCAGAACGCGAAGTCGCGCTGGACCGCGATCTTGCGCAACGCCCGGATCGCGCCGAGCTTCAGGCCACGGACCGCCTTGGAACTGAACTCCAGAAACAGCACTTCATCCGACCCACAGCCGGCCGCAACCTGCGGGTCGGCTGCACCGGTCAGGAACACGGTCGTGACCTTGTAGCCGCTGCCCTCGAACAGGCTGGCGTATTGACGGGCACAATCGAGGAAAGGCCCGTCATAGCCATGGCAGAACTGCAGGATGCGCGGTTCAGAGCGGCTGTTCATAGGCGGCAGCGCCGTCCTTGACGACAAGAATATCTTCCATGATCAGGTACTGCAGATCAGAGCCGAAGAACATGTTCAGGGCATCGGTCGGCGAGCAGATCATCGGCTCACCCCGGCGGTTGAGCGAGGTGTTCAGCGAGACACCGTTGCCAGTCAACGTCTCCAGCGCCTTCATCATGTCGTAGTAGCGCGGGTTGTACTCGCGCTTGAGCACCTGGGCACGGGACGTGCCGTCTTCATGGACCACCTCCGGCACGCGGCTTTTCCACTCCTCGGCCACTTCGAAGGTGAAGGTCATGAAGGGCGCCGGGTGGTCGACCTTGATCATCTGCGGGGCGACCGTATCGAGCATCGACGGGCAGAAGGGTCTCCAGCGTTCGCGGAACTTGATCTGCTCGTTGATGCGGTTGGCCACGCCGGGCACGCTCGGGCAACCGATGATCGAGCGGCCACCCAGGGCACGCGGGCCGAACTCCATGCGACCCTGGAACCAGGCCACCGGGTTGCCATCGACCATGATCTTGGCGATGCGCTGCGGCATGTCGTCGAGCTTGCGCCATTTCGGCGCGTTGGGGTGACGGGCGCAGGCAGCGATCACATCTTCGTTGGAGTAGGACGGGCCGAGGTAGACGTGCTCCATCTTCTCGACCGGCACGCCGCGGGCGTGGGACACGTAGGCGGCCGCCCCCACTGCCGTGCCGGCATCGCCGGAGGCTGGCTGCACGAACAGTTCCTTCACGTCGGGACGGGCGATGATCTTCTGGTTGAGCTTCACGTTAAGCGCACAACCGCCGGCGAAGGCCAGCTTGCCGGTTTCGCGCAGGGTGTCGCCCAGGTAGTGGTCGATCATCTGCAGGGCGATCTTCTCGAACAGCGCCTGCATGCTGGCTGCGTAATGGATGTATGGCTCGTCAGCGATGTCGCCTTCGCGCTTGGGCCCCAGCCATTCGATCAACTTGGGCGAGAAGTAGAAGCCCTTGCCTTTCTCTTTGTAGCGGCGCAAGCCAATGACGTTGGCGTAGTCGGTATTGATCACCAACTCGCCGTTTTCGAAACTGGCCAGGCGCGAGAAGTCATATTTGCTGGCATCGCCATAGGGCGCCATGCCCATGACCTTGAATTCGCCGTCGAGCATTTCGAACCCGAGGAATTCGGTGATAGCGCCGTACAGGCCACCCAGCGAATCCGGATCGAAGAACTCCTTGATCTTGTGGATCTTGCCGTTCTCGCCGTAGCCGAAGAAGGTGGTGGCGTACTCGCCTTTACCGTCAATGCCCAGGATCGCGGTCTTTTCCTTGAAGCCCGAGCAGTGGTAGGCGCTGGAGGCATGAGCCAGGTGATGTTCCACGGGCTCGATCTTGACCTTTTTCGGGTCGAAGCCCAGCTGTTCCAGGCACCAGACGATCTTCTTGCGGTAGCGCTTGTAGCGGCGGTTGCCCATCAGAATCGCGTCGAGGGCGCGGTCCGGTGCGTACCAGTAGCGTTTGGCGTAGTGCCAGCGCGCCTTGCCGAACAGGCTGATGGGCGCGAACGGGATGGCGATGACATCGACGTCGGAGGGCTTGATACCGGCTTGTTCCAGGCAGAACTTCGCCGATTCGTAGGGCATGCGGTTTTTCGCATGCTTGTCGCGCACGAAACGCTCTTCTTCGGCGGCGGCAATTAGCTTGCCGTCGATGTACAGGGCCGCGGAAGGGTCATGGCTGAGGGCGCCGGACAGGCCAAGAATCGTCAATGCCAAGGGATAGGCCTCTTCATTCGGTAAAGATGCGCCAGCGGCCTGGTGGGCGGGTGGCGGCTAAAAGGCGGGATTATAACGCAAAGCGCAGCGTACGCATGCCTCTGCAAAGGCTACGCCTTTGACCAGGGCACAAACTCTACAAACACGGCAATCCCGCAGCTCACCCATCACGCGGTCACTGGCGCGGCCTAGCCGGGGCGGCCGCAATGGGCCCGTCAGCGACCGCCAGGCCTCATTCGGCGATCAGCCAATCCATGCGGTAGCTGCCCTCGGTCTGCGCCAATTCCCGGGCGAGCCAAGGCAGCAGTTCCTTGAGCTCATCTTCCAGCCCCCAAGGCGGGTTGGCGATGGCCAGCCCGGATCCATTGAGGCCCTGCGGGCTGTCCTGGTGATGCACATACAGCTCGACACGCAACAGCTTGGGCGCGCCAGTGCTGGTGAGGTCCTGATAGAAACGGGTCAGCGAGCGCTGGTCCTTGATCGGGTACCAGATGGCCACCACCGTCTGGCGCATCCGACCAATGGCTTCCTTCATCGCAGCCGTGCAACGCTTCAGCTCATCAGCCTGCTCGAACGGCGGGTCGATGAGCATGACCGCGCGCTTTTCCTGCACGGGCAACAAGGCTCGCGGCACGTGCCAGCCCTCGCCCAGGTGCACGAACACGCGCGGATCCTTCTTCATGTTTTCCTTGAGCAGCGGCCCGTCCTCGGGGTGCTTCTCGTTGAGCAAGGCGCGGTCCTGCTGGCGCATCAGGCGACGCGCCAATTCAGGGGAGCCTGGGTAGTAGCGCAGCTCGCCATCGGCATTCAGGCGCTTGATGACGCGCAGGTAATCGGCGGTCATGGCCGGCAGGTCATCACGGTTCCACAGCCGCGCGACCCCCTCGAGGTACTCACCGGTTCGGCTCGCCTGATCGCCCTTGAGGTCGTACAGCCCCAGCCCGGCATGGGTGTCGAGGTAGGCGAACGGTTGCTCCTTGCGCGACATCAGGGCGATGAGGCGGGTCAGCACGATATGTTTGAGAACGTCGGCATGGTTGCCGGCGTGGAAGGCGTGACGATAGTTCATGGCGACTCCTGCAAGAGGCGCAAGTTTACCTCGCCAAGCGGGCGTGGTCAGGTGCGTCAGTCATTTTCGCTACCGCTTGCCGAACTACCGGTAACCGTTCCGAGTTCTTCAGCCCCGCTCGAACATCAACAATCGTGCTTCCAATTACCAAGGAGCACGCCCCATGAAAGCATCCATCAAATTCGACAACACCGTTACACCTCTGCTGCATGGTGACCTCGGCATCATCAACGCGCCCTACACCGCCGTACTCGAAATCACCAAACCAGACGGGACCATCGACAACCTGGTAGTACCAAGCTCGGGCAATACGACGTGGTCCATGACCCTTAACTTGCACACCCCTGGCGACTACGACGCCCGCATACGCCCAAGGGAGGCTGGCGCGTTCGAATCGACCCGCGTGAAATTCAAGTTGTAATCCTCAAGCGCTGTAAACGCAAAACGGCCCGAGCAAACAACTTGCTCGGGCCGTTTTGCGTCATGACGGCAGGTAAATTATCTACAACCAGCAACCACCGGCGCTGCGGTCATGATGTCACTTGTCAGCGTGATAAGCCGCATCAGCCGTTTCGAAGCGGCTGACCATCGCCTGCGATGGGCGGCCCAGCTTGCTCACCAGGACGATGGCGATGCTGGCGAACAGGAAGCCAGGGATGATTTCGTACAGGCCCATGGTGTCGAAGCTTTTCCACAGGATCACGGTCAGCGCACCCACCACGATACCGGCCAGCGCGCCATTGCGCGTCATGCCCTTCCACAGCACCGAGATCAGCACGACAGGGCCGAATGCAGCACCGAAGCCAGCCCAGGCGTAGGCCACCAGGCCGAGCACGCGGTTTTCAGGATTGGCAGCCATGGCAATGGCGATCAAGGCCACGGCCAGTACCATCAGACGACCGACCCACACCAGTTCTCGCTGGGAGGCGTTCTTGCGCAGGAAGGCTTTGTAGAAGTCTTCGGTCAGCGCACTCGAGCACACCAGCAGCTGGCAACTCAAGGTACTCATCACCGCCGCCAGGATGGCCGACAGCAGGACGCCGGCGACCCACGGGTTGAACAGGATCTTCGCCAGTTCGATGAACACGCGCTCGTGGTTTTCATTCACTGGCCCGGCCACCTCAGGGTGGGCCGAGAAATAGGCGATGCCGAAGAAACCGACGGCGCAGGTACCGGCCAGGCACAGGATCATCCAGGTCATGGAGATGCGGCGTGCGTTGGCGATGGACTTCACCGAGTCGGCAGCCATGAAGCGCGCCAGAATATGGGGCTGACCGAAGTAGCCCAGGCCCCAACCCATCAGCGAGATGATCCCGATGAAGCTCGCACCCTTGAGCATGTCGAAGTGCGCCGGGTTGACGGCTTCGATGGCGGCGAAGGTCTGGTCGAAGCCACCGGTGGAGATCAGCACGATCACGGGCGTCAGGATCAGCGCGAAGATCATCAGCGAGGCCTGGACCGTGTCGGTCCAGCTCACGGCCAGGAAGCCACCGACGAAGGTGTAGATGATGGTGGCCGCAGCCCCCGCCCACAGCGCTGTTCCGTAAGACATGCCGAAGGTGCTTTCGAACAGGCGGGCACCGGCCACGATGCCGGAGGCGCAATAGATGGTGAAGAACACCAGAATGACGATGGCCGAGATGATTCGCAGCAGGCCGCTCTTGTCTTCGAAACGGCTGGAGAAATAGTCCGGCAGGGTGAGCGCATCGCCGTTGTGCTCGGTCTGCACGCGCAGGCGACCGGCAACGAACAGCCAGTTCAGGTAGGCGCCGACGGTAAGGCCGATGGCGATCCAGACTTCCGACAGCCCCGCGAAATAGATGGCGCCGGGCAGGCCCATCAGCAGCCAACCACTCATGTCAGACGCACCGGCCGACAACGCGGTGACCACGCTGCCAAGGCTGCGACCGCCAAGGATGTAGTCGGAAAGGTTCTTGGTGGCGCGGTAGGCAGCGAAGCCGATCAGCACCATTGCTGCGATGTAGATCACGAATGTGATCGTTAACGGATTACCCATGTGTTGGCCCTGGCGTTTGTTGTTATCTCATGCGCACCCACATCGTTGGTGGTTGCACCCAGGCGGCAGATGCTATTCAACAACATAAATCCGGTGCAACCATTTTTCACTGTGAAGTTGCACCCAAGTATGCTTTTTCAGACAAAGCCCCGTTTTTGCTCCCTAATGAGGCAGGCGTTGCCCTTTTATAGAACAAAATCTTGTCGACTTGACGCTTTGACCCTCACTAAAAACGACAGCCTGACGAGTTGCACCTTATTCGCGACATTTTAGGGTTGCACCTGGTTGCACCCGCGTTTTCCTACAGATAATCTTGTCGCCAGCTTAAGCCGCACTCGTGGCAATAATGAGGATAAGAAATGGCGACGACCACCCTTGGGGTCAAACTCGACGACCCTACCCGTGAACGACTCAAGGCCGCAGCGCTGTCCGTAGACCGCACGCCGCATTGGTTGATCAAGCAAGCGATCTTCAGCTACCTGGAGAAGCTCGAGGGTGGCGCGACCCTGACCGAAATCAGTGGCCAGACCCTGGGCCTGAGCGATGAAGCCGGCGATGTACAGCCCGAGCAAGGTCACCAGAGCTTCATGGAATTCGCCGAAAGCATCCTGCCGCAGTCGGTCCTGCGCTCGGCCATTACCGCAGCCTACCGTCGGCCCGAGCAGGAAATGGTGCCGATGCTGCTGGAGCAGGCGCGCCTGAGCGCTCCGCTTGCCGACGCGGCCAACAAGATGGCTGCCGGCATCGCCGAGAAGCTGCGCAACCAGAAGAGCACCGGTGGCCGGGCCGGCATCGTTCAAGGCCTGCTGCAGGAATTCTCGTTGTCTTCGCAGGAAGGTGTGGCGCTGATGTGCCTGGCCGAAGCGCTGCTGCGCATCCCCGACAAAGGCACCCGCGACGCCCTGATCCGCGACAAGATCAGCACCGGTAACTGGCAGCCGCACCTGGGCAACAGCCCGTCGCTGTTCGTCAACGCCGCCACCTGGGGCCTGTTGCTGACGGGCAGGCTGGTAAGCACCCACAACGAATCCGGCCTGACCTCCTCGCTGACCCGTATCATCGGCAAGAGCGGCGAGCCGATGATCCGCAAGGGCGTGGACATGGCCATGCGCTTGATGGGCGAGCAGTTCGTCACCGGCGAAACCATCGCCGAAGCACTGGCCAATGCCACGCGCTTCGAGTCCAAGGGCTTCCGTTATTCCTATGACATGCTCGGTGAAGCAGCACTCACCGAGCACGATGCCCAGAAGTACCTGGCATCCTATGAGCAAGCCATCCACTCGATCGGCAAGGCTTCCAACGGCCGTGGCATCTATGAAGGCCCGGGCATCTCCATCAAGCTCTCGGCCCTGCACCCACGCTACAGCCGTGCCCAGTACGAGCGGGTGATGGAAGAGTTGTACCCGCGCCTGCTGTCCCTGACCCTGCTGGCCAAGCAATACGACATCGGCCTGAACATCGATGCCGAGGAAGCCGATCGCCTTGAGCTGTCCCTGGACCTGCTCGAGCGCCTGTGCTTCGAGCCCGCGCTGGCCGGCTGGAACGGTATCGGCTTCGTCATCCAGGCGTACCAGAAGCGCTGCCCGTATGTGATCGACTACGTGATCGACCTGGCCAAGCGTAGCCGCCACCGCCTGATGATCCGCCTGGTAAAAGGTGCCTACTGGGACAGCGAGATCAAGCGCGCCCAGGTCGAAGGCCTGGAGGGCTACCCGGTCTACACCCGCAAGGTCTACACCGACGTGTCGTACGTGGCCTGCGCGCGCAAGCTGCTGGCTGTGCCCGAGGCCATCTACCCGCAGTTCGCCACGCACAACGCCCACACCCTGTCGGCCATCTACCAGATCGCCGGGCAGAACTACTACCCCGGCCAGTACGAGTTCCAGTGCCTGCACGGCATGGGTGAGCCGCTGTACGAACAGGTGGTAGGCAAGATCGCCGACGGCAAGCTGAACCGCCCTTGCCGCGTGTATGCGCCGGTCGGCACCCACGAAACCCTGCTGGCCTACCTGGTTCGCCGCCTGCTGGAAAACGGCGCGAACACCTCGTTCGTCAACCGCATCGCCGACCAGTCCATTTCCATCCAGGAACTGGTCGCCGACCCTGTTACCAGCATCGAGCGCATGGGTACCCAGGAAGGCCGCATCGGCTTGCCACACCCCCGCATTCCGCTGCCACGTGACCTGTACGGCACCGAGCGGGCCAACTCCGCAGGCATCGACATGGCCAACGAACACCGCCTGGCTTCGCTGTCCTGCGCCATGCTGGCCACCGCCAACAACGACTGGAAAGCCGGTCCGCTGCTGGCCTGCACCGCCAGTGACAGTGCAGCAACGCCGGTGCTGAACCCTGCCGATCACCGCGATGTGGTCGGCCACGTTCAGGAAGCGACCGTTGCAGACGTCGACAATGCCATCCAGTGCGCACTCAACGCAGCGCCCATCTGGCAGGCCACCCCGCCAGCCGAGCGCGCCGCCATCCTGGAACGCACGGCCGACCTGATGGAAGCCGAGATTCAGCCCCTGATGGGTCTGTTGATCCGCGAAGCCGGCAAGACCTTTGCCAACGCCATTGCCGAAGTGCGCGAAGCCGTCGACTTCCTGCGCTACTACGCCGTCCAGGCGCGCAACGACCTGAGCAACGATGCCCACCGCCCATTGGGCCCTGTGGTGTGCATCAGCCCATGGAACTTCCCGCTGGCGATCTTCACCGGCCAGGTGGCAGCAGCCTTGGCCGCCGGCAACCCAGTATTGGCCAAGCCTGCCGAGCAAACCCCGCTGATCGCCGCCCAGGCCGTGCGCCTGCTGCTGGAAGCAGGCATTCCGGAAGGTGTCCTGCAACTGCTGCCGGGCCGCGGCGAAACCGTCGGTGCTGGCCTGGTGGGTGACGAGCGCGTCAAGGGTGTGATGTTCACCGGCTCCACCGAAGTGGCTCGCCTGCTGCAACGCAACGTGGCCGGCCGCCTGGACAACCAGGGCCGCCCAGTGCCACTGATCGCCGAAACCGGCGGCCAGAACGCGATGATCGTCGACTCCTCGGCACTGACCGAGCAGGTGGTGATCGATGTCGTGTCCTCAGCCTTCGACAGTGCCGGCCAGCGTTGCTCCGCCCTGCGCGTACTGTGCCTGCAGGAAGACTCCGCCGACCGCGTGATCGAGATGCTCAAGGGTGCAATGGCCGAAAGCCGGCTCGGTTGCCCGGATCGCCTGGCCGTGGACATCGGCCCGGTGATCGACGCTGAAGCCAAGGCTGGCATCGAGAAGCACATCCAGGGCATGCGCGAGAAAGGCCGCTCGGTCTATCAGGTGGCGATTGCCGACAGTGCCGAGATCAAGCGTGGCACCTTCGTGATGCCAACTTTGATCGAACTGGACAGCTTCGACGAGCTCAAGCGCGAGATCTTCGGCCCAGTACTGCACGTGGTGCGCTACAACCGCCGCAACCTGGACCAGTTGATCGAGCAGATCAACAATTCGGGCTATGGCCTGACCTTGGGTGTGCACACGCGTATCGACGAAACCATTGCCAAGGTGGTCGAGTCGGCCCATGCCGGCAACCTGTACGTCAACCGCAATATTGTCGGTGCCGTGGTGGGCGTACAGCCGTTCGGTGGCGAAGGCCTGTCGGGCACGGGCCCGAAAGCCGGCGGCCCGCTGTACCTGTACCGTTTGCTGTCGACCCGCCCGGCGGACGCCATCGGCAGCCACTTCCAGCACCAGGACGGCGAAGCCAAGCCAGACCGCGCGCTGCACGAGCAGCTTGTCAAGCCGCTCCACGCGCTGAAGGCCTGGGCCGAGAGCAATCAGCTGTCCGACCTCGCCGTGCTGTGCAGCCAGTTCGCCAGCCAGTCGCAGAGCGGTATCGCCCGTCTGCTGCCAGGCCCGACCGGCGAGCGCAACACTTACACCATCCTGCCGCGCGAACACGTGCTGTGCCTGGCGGACAACGAAACCGACCTGCTGGCGCAGTTCGCCGCCGTGCTGGCGGTGGGAAGCTCGGCGGTGTGGGCCGACGGCGAACCCGGCAAGGCCCTGCGCGCCCGCCTGCCACGCGAACTGCAGGCCAAGGTGAAGCTGGTACCGGACTGGAGCAAGGACGACGTGGCGTTCGATGCCGTGATCCATCACGGCGATTCGGACCAGCTGCGCAGTGTCTGCCAGCAGGTGGCCAAGCGTGCCGGGGCGATTGTCGGGGTACACGGTTTGTCCAGCGGCGATCATCAGATTGCACTGGAGCGCCTGGTGATCGAGCGGGCGGTGAGTGTGAACACTGCGGCGGCTGGGGGTAACGCCAGCTTGATGACCATTGGCTGAGGCTGAGGGTTGTTGAAGAAAAAGGGAGAGCTTCGGCTCTCCCTTTTTTATGGAGTGCATGACTTGAGGCTGGGGATGGGCAGACAGTCTCCACCCTTTGCAGCGCTGGAGACCGAACGCCGCCCGCGGCATCGGCCACACTATCTTTCCAAGATGGGCGATCCAGAGGTACGCCAAAGCCGCCAGATACTCCATCCCTTAATCGCCTCTGAGGCAATTAACAACCCAACCCATATCCAGTTATTGATGCCAGCAACTACCATAGGTAAGAGCAAAACCACCGAAATTGACGGAACAATGAAGAACAATCTGAGTGGCATCTGCACCACCGCCAAAAACACCGCGAATTTTTGATACTTGAAAAAACTCACACACGTAACAATAACTGAAAGCTGTAAAAACAGCCCGACCCAAATCACAAACCCTGGACCACCCCAACTCCGCACTACTTCAAGACCACTGTTCAAATCTGACCAAAAAGGTATTGCGCCTCGGGCGACACTACGCAAGATGTACAAAGCAATATAAAAAGCATCCATACTGGCCCACAACAAGTATATAGATCGTTGTTTATTCATATTTGAGACCATCAATAGGCGCCCCTTCTATACTCATACTCCTCGTCAGGCACCACAGGACGCCAGTGCCAAGACTGCCCCGTGATCGCCCATGCATCGTCAGCCTGTACATAGCTCTGCGTTATCCGTCGTACATCGCCATATTGACGTATAGCCGATAACCTGACGAAACTCCGCTCATTTTCACCCAACGGTACCCACCTCTGACTTACAAGCCTACGGGTATTGGCATAGTCTTTCCCCTCGGTCGGAAAAAGACGCCCCTCATCCCCTCGAGGTCGTAGGAAGTTTCTGCAACGCACGCAGGAAGCTAGCTTCCTGCTGTCTTCTCCGAACAAGTCTCTGATGCCTCAAATTCTTCATGCCGTCAGTGGAACATCAGAGCTTGAAAGGTGCCAAGGCTGACAGATGCATGCCTTTTGATCTCACAGGTGCTGCAATATTACTGTGAACACCTGCTTCTCTTGACGCTCACTCAATCCAGCCCCTTCGCCCCGTCAACCAACATCAGACGTTCCAAATACGAGAATCTGTGACGGAACATCATCTGAATCAATCATGGTAGCCAGCCCTGTTCGGCCAATCCTAGACTCGCACCAAGCCCGCTTTAGGACCGTCCCATGCCCGAGACCCTGCTCAGCCCTCGCAACCTGGCCTTCGAGCTCTACGAAGTCCTCGACGCCCAAGCCCTGACCCAACGCCCGCGCTTTGCCGAGCACAGCCGTGAAACCTTCGACGCTGCGCTGACCACCGCGCGCACCATCGCCGAGAAATATTTCGCCCCCCACAACCGCAAAGCTGACGAAAACGAACCGCGCTACGTAGACGGCCGCGCCGAGCTGATTCCCGAGGTCAAGCCTGCCGTAGATGCTTTTCTTGAAGCCGGGTTCCTCAACGCCAACCGCGACTTCGAGGTCGGGGGCATGCAGTTGCCCAGCCTGGTGTCACAAGCCTGCTTTGCCCATTTTCAGGCTGCGAACGCCGGCACCACCGCCTACCCGTTCCTGACCATGGGCGCGGCCAACCTGATCGAGAGCTTCGGCAGCGAAGAACAAAAGCGCCTGTACCTGCAGCCGATGATCGAGGGCCGCTACTTCGGCACCATGGCCCTGACCGAACCCCATGCCGGCTCATCGCTGGCTGACATCCGCACCCGCGCAGAACCGGCCGGTGACGGCAGCTACCGGCTCCGGGGCAACAAGATTTTCATCTCCGGCGGTGACCATGATCTGTCGGAAAACATCGTGCACATGGTTCTGGCCAAACTGCCGGATGCCCCACCAGGGGTCAAAGGCATCTCGCTGTTCATCGTGCCCAAGTACCTGGTCGGGCCCGACGGCAGCCGGGGCTCGCGCAATGACGTAGTGCTGGCGGGGCTGTTTCACAAGATGGGCTGGCGCGGCACCACGTCCACGGCGCTGAACTTCGGCGACAACGGCCAGTGCGTGGGCTATCTGGTCGGCCAGCCACACCAAGGCCTGGCCTGCATGTTCCAGATGATGAACGAAGCACGCATCGGCGTCGGCATGGGCGCGGTCATGCTCGGTTACGCCGGTTACCTGTACTCGCTGGACTATGCGCGGCAGCGCCCACAGGGCCGATCAGCCGACAACAAGGACCCGCAAACCCCGGCCATCCCGATCATCGAGCATACCGATGTCAAAAGGATGCTGCTTGCGCAAAAGGCCTATGTGGAAGGCGCTTTCGACCTGGGCTTGTATGCGGCGCGCCTGTTCGACGACACCCACACGGCGCCTGATGAAAACACTCGCAAAAACGCCCAGGCGCTGCTCGACCTGTTGACGCCCATCGTCAAATCCTGGCCCTCGGCGTATTGCCTGAAAGCGAACGAACTGGCCATCCAGATTCTTGGCGGGCACGGCTACACCCGGGAGTACCCGGTCGAGCAGTATTACCGTGACAATCGCCTGAACCCCATCCACGAAGGGACCGAGGGCATCCAGTCGCTCGATCTGCTGGGCCGCAAGCTGGCCCAGAACGGGGGGGCCGGGCTCAAGCACTTGATGCGCCTGATCGCTGTCACTGGTGAGCGCGCCAGCCATCACCCCAACCTCGACCCGCTGTGCCAGCCACTGGAACAGCTGGTCAATCGCTTGCAAGGTGTCACCCTTGCCCTGCTCGGCGACCTGGCCCAGGGCAAGGTCGCCGGCGCCCTGGCCAACTCGGCCCTTTACCTCAAGGTCTTCGGCCATTGCGTGATTGGCTGGCGCTGGCTGGAACAGGCGATTCATGCCGAACTCGGTCTGCTTCAGCGCGCCGCGGCTGACCGCGACTTCTACCTCGGCAAGCTGCAGGCAGCCCGGTATTTCCTGATCTGCGAAATACCGGGCTGCCATGCAGACCTGGCCTTGCTTGAAGCGCGCGATGACACCAGCTTGAACATGCAACAAGAGTGGTTCTAGAAAGTGGCCTTGGCCCACTCATCGTTGCGGGCACTCCCCTGCTGACGGCACACGTCGAGCGGTACGGGTGATGGCAATGCCAGTGGCGACTATCGCGATACCCAGGTAGGTCGTCCAATGAATGGCATCGCCGAACATCAACGCCGCCCAAATGAGCGTTACAGGGGGTTCCAGGTAAACCAACGCGGACACCCGTGTTGCCGACAGTTTGGTCAAGAGTATCCACAGGCTCAGGTAGGCGATGAAGGTCGAAAACAAGGTCAACCACGCCACCGCCACCCATACCTGAGCACTGCTGGGCAGCTCGATCAGGCGCAACGGCACTCCTGTGACACTGAGCAGTACCAGCGTCGCGCTCGATTGCAGGAAGAGCGGCATCAACAAGCCCTCTTTACTGTGATCCGTGCCCATTACCGACTGTCGCCGTTGGTAAACGGTGGCGATCGATAACGTGATCGCGGCAATCAGCGGCAGCGCATACAGCCATGGCTCGAGCCGAGTGGAAGACAAGCTGTACTCACCAAGAATCACCACACTGACCCCGGCAAACCCGAGTACCAGCCCAAGCCACTCCTTCCTGCCGCTTCGCTCCTGCTGATCCGCACTACCCATCGCCGCCGTGATCAGGGGCTGCAGCGCGCAGATGATGGCGGCTATCCCCGCAGGCAAGCCACCGCGTATGGCAATGTAGACACTGATCAGGTAAGCGAACTGAGCCAGGAAACCGATGACCGCGTTGTAGCGAACTTGCGCCCAGGACAGGTTACGTAATCGATGCAAAACAAACGGCAATAAACAAAGACTGACCAATAGGAAGCGCCAGAACAGCAAGTTCACGGCGCCTGCATCCTGCGTGCCGAGCCGGGCGCCAATGAAACCGGAACTCCAGGACAGGACAAAGGTTGTTTGCAGGAAAATGTGGGAGGGCCAGTTATGTTGCATCTCTACACCTCCAAATGACGCGGGCGATGGCAAGGAATGGATTTACGGCCACCCACCTCTACCCGATCAGCCAAGCGCTCATTAAACAAACTCAGCCTCTTGGCTGGGCGCAGAGCGCAGGCACGCTGTTATCCGGTGCCCGCTGCCTAGGCATTTCGGCAGTTGGACATTCGTTGACCTCACCTTAGGAAGGGGTATAAAGCCTGTACAGTTGATTAAATCGAAGTGCTGATTCGATCCAGCCAAATCAGGTGGTTTCATGGGCAAAGGTCTAGATATCAATGTGTTGCGAACTTTCCAGGCCGTGGCTCGACTCGGTCGTTTCAACGCAGCGGCAGACTATGTCCATCGCAGCCCTTCAGCGGTGACCACGCAGATACAGAAGCTCGAAGAGCAGGTTGGCCAACAGCTGTTTGCGCGCAGCAACCAGGCAGTGGAGCTCACCCCCGCAGGCCGGCATCTACTGGGCGAGGCGACACGCTTTCTGATCGCCCACGACAAGCTGCTGGCGACGCTGTCCCCCCGGCAACTGACAGGCAAAGTCCGTCTGGGGGTACCGGATGGCTATGCCGCCACGCTCATGAGTGAATGCCTGCCGGTATTCGTTGCCAGTAATCCGAAGATGGAGCTGGAAGCTGTGGCGTGCTCCAGCGCGCAGTTGCTGGACCTGTTTGCCAGGCAGCAACTGGACCTGGCCGTGGCGGTCAGCAGCGAGCACATCCAACAGGGTGACTGGCTGCGCCCCACAAAACCCCGTTGGGCCGCCGCGAAGGGCTTCATCCGCGATCACAGCCGCCCGCTACCTCTGGCATTGCAGCTAAAGGGCTGTCCCTACCGGGAGGCAGCGGTACAGGCATTGAAAGCCGAAGGCATTGCGTACCGTATCCTGCTGGAAAGTGCCAACTGGCATGCGGTACTGGCCTGTGTCAAAAGTGGCCTGGCAGTTGGCATCGTCGAGGAGCTCGAAGCCGACGACTCGCTCGTCTTTTTGCATGACCAGGACCTGCCGACGCTTCCCGCGCACGGCATCTACCTGTTGACAGACACCGCGCACCCTGTGGCCGTGCATTTGCACGCAGTGCTCAAGGCTGCGATTCAAAAAGAAACCGACTCAGAGTTCGCCGCAACGCAAACGCCCGTTAATGCCTGACCAGCACATCAGTAGGCTGCCATAATGACCCGGCATTGCCCGAGCCCGCAGCGCGGCCCGTCTCGGCATTGCCCAGCGCGTGGTTCCAGGGAGCCACCGTGTAACCGGAGGCTTGTCCATGTTCGATTCCAGCACCCTGCTGCGCCAGCGCTTCGCCGCCCTGCGCAGCACGGCCGATCTGTTTTCCTTGCGCCATGTCAGGCAGTCGCACCAGGCATTGTCCGTGCGCCGCAACGTTGCCGAACCGCCTGCCTTGAGCCAGGACGAGGGCGCCATGCTGACCGTGCGCATCAACGGTGTGGAGGCCTACGCCGCCACGGCCGATCTGTCCCAGAGTGGCCTGCAGCGCGCATTGGAGCAGGCTGAAACCCTCGCTCGACAGATTGCCCGCTACAGCCTGCTGGACCTGCGCGAACAGCCTGTGCCGACCGGGCGCCACGATTACCTTTCGCCTCATTTCGACCAACCGATGCCGGGCCTTGCCGACTGCCTCGGCTTGCTCGCCGAAGAATCGGCCAGCGTGCCGTCGGACTCGCGCCTGGTGGACTGGCAGGCAAGCCTTGGCATGAGCCTGGTCGAGCAGACTTACCTGAACTCGGCCGGTGCCGAACTGCGCCAGGCCCAGCGCTTTCTGTTCCCTGGTCTGGCCGTGACGGCCAGCGATGGCCAGGACAGCCAGAGCCGCAGCCTGGGCAGGGAGAACTTCGGTCAGCAGGGCGGCTTCGAAATCATCGAGCGCTGCGGCCTGAGGGGCTCGGCCCGGCAGGTTGCCGACCAGGCCCTGCAATTGCTGCAGGCGCCGAACACGCCCAGCGGCGTACGCGACCTGCTGTTGATGCCTGACCAGATGATGCTGCAGATCCACGAATCCATAGGCCACCCCTTGGAGATGGACCGCATCCTGGGCGATGAGCGCAACTACGCCGGTACCAGCTTCGTCAAAGCCAGTGACTTTGGCCAGTTGCAGTACGGCTCTTCCCTGCTGAACGTAACCTTCGACCCGACCTTGAACGAAGAGCTGGCCAGCTACAGCCACGACGACGATGGCACGCCGGCCAGCAAGCAATTTCTCATTCAGGACGGCGTGCTGCTGCGCCCGCTGGGCGGTGCCCTTTCCCAGTTCCGCTCTGGTCTTGGCGGCGTGGCCAATAGCCGCGCCTGCGGCTGGAACCGGGCGCCGATCGACCGCATGGCGAACCTGAACATAGAGCCGGGTGATCAGTCCCTGGATCAGCTGATCGCAGGTATCGAGCATGGCATCCTGATGCGCACCAACCGGTCCTGGTCCATCGACGATGCGCGCAACAAGTTCCAGTTCGGCTGCGAATGGGGCCAACTGATCGAGAATGGCGAACTCAAGGGCATCGTGAAGAACCCCAACTACCGCGGCATTTCCGCACGGTTCTGGCGCAACCTGGCCGCCGTCGGCGACCGCAGCACCTTCCAGGTCCTGGGGACGCCCAATTGTGGCAAGGGCGAGCCCAACCAGGTGATCCGGGTTGGGCACGCCTCGCCAGCTTGCGTGTTCAGCGCCATCGACGTGTTTGGAGGAGATGCATGATGAAACAGGCCTTCCAATCCCTCATCGACACCCTGGGCGCTGCCCTGCAAGCAGGCGAACACTACACCCTGGGGTTGAGTGCCGAGCATTCGCAGTTCGTGCGTTTGAACCATGCCAAGGTTCGTCAGGCGGGCGAGGTGAGCCAGGCCAGTGCTCACCTGCGCTTGATCCACGCTGGTCGTCAGGCCGAGCAACAAGTGACCCTTAGCGGTGATGCGCACCTGGACCGCCAGCGCCTGCTCGATGCCCTGTCGCAACTGCGCCAGATGCTTCCGCTACTGGCGGCAGACCCGTACCTGAGGCTGGATGAAAGTGCCTGGCGCAGTGATAGCCAACAGACGCATGCCCTGCCCGACCTGAATGAGGTGCTGGCCCTGCTGGAACAGGAAGCCGGTGACCTGGACCTGGTCGGCATTTATGCCGCAGGCCCGATCTGGCGGGGTTTCGCCAGCTCGTTCGGCGCCTTTGGCTGGCACCAGGCCAATAGCTTCAACATCGACTGGAGCCTGTTCCACGAGAGCGGCCAGGCGGTCAAGGCCAACTATGCCGGGCAGGTATGGCGTGCCGACGACTTCACCGCCCGCCTGCGTCAGGCTCGGGCGCAGTTGGGCTACCTGGGGCGTGCGCCGGTGGTACTGCAACCGGGCAGCTACCGCGCCTACCTGGCGCCAGCGGCCATGGACGAAATCGCCGGCATGCTGTGCTGGGGTGGCTTCTCGGCGCAGGCCCTGGCGACCGGCAGCAGTGCCCTGCAGCGCTTGTACAGCGGTGACGCCACCCTGAGCCCACTGATCAGTTTCGCCGAGCAGGTCAGCGGCTCCTTGAGCCCAGCGTTCTCCGACGAAGGCTCACCGCGCCTGGACGTAGCGCTGATCGAGCAGGGCAAGCCAGCACAACGCCTGGCTTGCGCGCGCAGCGCGGCCGAGTTCGGGGTGCTGGCCAACGGGGCCGACAGCCACGAGTCGCCCTGCGCGCTCAGCCTCGCACCCGGCCAATTACCCCGTGAACAGGTTCTGGAGCGGCTCGGCACCGGCCTGTACATCAGCAACCTGTGGTACTTGAACTACTCCGACCTGCCCGCAGCGCGCATGACCGGCCTGACCCGCTTCGCCACGTTCTGGGTGCAGGACGGGCAGATCCAGGGGCCGGTCAACACGATGCGCTTCGATGACAGCCTGTACAACCTGCTGGGCGAGCAACTGGAGGCGTTGACGTGCGAGCGGGAGCTGATTCTGTCGACCAGCACTTACGGGCAACGCAGCACCGGATCGAGTCATTTGCCCGGCGCGCTGGTCAAAGCGCTGACGCTGACATTGTGATTGGATTTTGCCGGCCATCTCACGGCGGTAGCCACGCCTGCCCCGCCCCGTAGGCGCGGCGCTTGCCGTCGAGAGGCCAGTACAGACAGACGAGGACGTCATGCCCGAACGCACCCCGCTCGACCCCATCACCGCACGCTGGCTGCCATGGGTGGTGGCGATCGCCTTCTTCATGCAGTCGCTGGACGGTACCATTCTCAACACCGCGCTGCCCGCCATGGCCCGCTCCCTGGCCGAAGACCCCTTGCGCATGCAGGGTGTGATCATTTCGTACATGCTCACCGTGGCCTTGCTGATCCCCGCCTCGGGCTGGATCGCCGACCGCTTCGGCACCAAGCGCATCTTCTTCAGCGCCATCCTGCTGTTTAGTTTCGGCTCGTTGCTGTGCGCAGTGGCCAACAGCCTGGGCTTTCTGATCTTCGCGCGGATCGTGCAGGGGCTCGGCGGGGCGCTGATGCTGCCGGTCGGTCGGCTGGTGGTGCTGCGCGCCTACCCTCGCACCGAACTGGTGCGCATCATGAGCTTCATCACCATCCCCGGTCTGCTCGGGCCATTGCTGGGCCCGACGGTAGGTGGCTGGCTGGTGGAGATCCTGAGCTGGCACTGGATCTTCCTGCTCAACTTGCCGGTCGGCCTGCTGGGCTGTTACGCCGTCTGGAAGTTCATACCCGACCTGCGCGGCGCCGAGCGCACTACGTTCGACGGGCCGGGCTTTTTGCTGTTCGGCGCCGCGATGGTGCTGATCACCATCGCCATGGAAGGCCTGGGCGAGCTGCACCTGCCGCACTTGCGCGTCATGTTGCTGCTGTTCGCCGGCATGGCCTGCCTGGCGGCCTACTGGCTGCGAGCCGGGCGCGACCCGGAGCCGTTGTTCTCTCCCAGCCTGTTCCGCGTACGTACCTTCGCCATCGGTATCCTGGGCAACCTGTTCGCCCGCCTGGGCAGCGGTGCACTGCCGTTCCTGGTACCGCTGCTGCTTCAGGTAGCGCTTGGGTATTCACCGGCCCAGGCGGGCATGAGCATGATCCCCTTGGCGGCGGCGGCCATGGTCGCCAAGTCCGTCGCCAGGCCGCTGATCGAACGGCTCGGTTACCGCATCATCCTGACTGGCAACACGGTGCTGCTGGGCGTGCTGCTCGCTGGCCTGGGCCTGGTGGACGAGCAGACCCCGTACTGGTTGCTGCTGGTGCAACTGGGCCTGCTGGGCGCCGTGAACTCCCTGCAGTTCACCGCCATGAACACGGTGACGCTGATCGACCTGGACGATGCCAGCGCCAGTAGCGGCAACAGCTTGTTGTCGGTGGTCGCCCAACTGTCGCTGAGCCTGGGGGTGGCTTGTGCTGGCGCGCTGCTGGGCGGCTTCACGGCAGCAGGCAGCGCCGAAGGCGTGGAAACCACCCTGGGTGCGTTCCAGCTGACGTTCTTCACCATCGGCATCATGGCCATGCTGGCGGCGGCCATCTTCCTGCAACTGGCGCCGACGGACGGAAGGCGTGCCCGTCGTCCGGAAGAGCACGTGGAGTCTTAGGGCGAATGGCGTCGGGGCTGGTAGACTGTGCAGCATTTTTCGCTTCGCACCGCAGGCCCGCCTCGTGACCACCGATTCCACCGCCTTTGCCACCTTGCCGTTGTCCGCCGCCATGCTGGCCAATCTGGACGCCCTCGGCTACACCTCGATGACGCCGATCCAGGCCCAGAGCCTGCCGGTCATTCTCAAGGGCCAGGACCTGATCGCCCAGGCCAAGACTGGCAGCGGCAAGACCGCCGCCTTCGGTATCGGCTTGCTCAACCCGATCAACCCTCGGTACTTCGGCTGCCAGGCGCTGGTGCTGTGCCCTACGCGCGAGCTCGCCGACCAGGTGGCCAAGGAACTGCGTCGCCTGGCCCGTGCCGAAGACAACATCAAGATCCTGACGCTGTGTGGCGGCGTGTCGCTGGGCCCGCAGATCGCCTCCCTGGAGCACGGCGCGCACATCATCGTCGGCACCCCGGGCCGCATCCAGCAGCACCTGGACAAGGGCACGCTGGTTTTGGGCGGCCTGAACACGCTGATCCTCGACGAAGCCGACCGCATGCTCGATATGGGCTTCTTCGATGCCATCGCCAGCATCATTGCCAAGACCCCAGCGCGCCGTCAGACCTTGCTGTTCTCCGCCACCTATCCCTCTGGCATCAAGCAGCTGGCTGCCGATTTCATGCGCGACCCGCAGCAGGTCAGGGTCGAAAGCCTGCATACCGACAACCAGATCGAGCAGCGCTTCATCGAAATCGCTCCCGAACAGCGCCTTGAAGCGGTTACCCGGGTGCTGGGCCATTATCGCCCGCAGTCCTGCGTGGCATTCTGCTTCACCAAGCAGCAGTGCGAAGACGTGGTGGCCCACCTTACGGCCAAGGGCATCGTGGCCCAGGCGCTGCACGGTGACCTGGAGCAACGTGATCGCGACCAGGTGCTGACCATGTTCGCCAACCGCAGCAGCTCGGTGCTGGTGGCCACCGATGTGGCCGCCCGTGGCCTGGATATCGACGGCCTGGACATGGTCATCAACGTAGAGCTGGCGCGTGATGCCGAAATCCACGTGCACCGCGTGGGCCGCACCGGCCGCGCTGGCGAGAAGGGTATCGCGGTCAGCCTGGTCGCACCTGCCGAAGGCCATCGCGCCCAGGCCATCGAAGCCTTGCAGAAGAGCCCGCTGCGCTGGGACCTGTTGGACAGCCTCAAGAACAAAGGCGGTGAGCCGCTGCTGCCGGTCATGAGTACGCTGTGCATCGCAGCCGGGCGCAAGGACAAGCTGCGCCCGGGCGATATTCTCGGTGCGCTGACCGGTGATGCCGGTATCCCCGGCAAGCAGGTGGGCAAGATTGCGATCTTTGATTTCCAGGCGTTTGTGGCGGTGGAGCGGGCGCTGGCCAAGCAGGCCATGCAACGCTTGAATAGCGGCAAGATCAAAGGCCGCTCCCTGAAAGTCCGCATCGTCTGACATTTTTTCGGGCCGCGTTGCAGCCTATCGCAGACAAGCCAGCCCCTACAGGATCATCACAGGCCTCCAGCCAGTTGCCGTCCCTGTAGGCGCTGGCGTGCCTGTGATGGGCCGCAACGCGGCCTCGGCTATTGATGAGGTAACACCGTGCACTCCACCGACGTGATCATCCTGGGCGCAGGCGCTGCCGGCCTGATGTGTGCCCAGCTCAGTGCCCGCCGAGGCCGCCGGGTCCTGCTGCTCGACCACGCCAACAAGCCAGGCAAGAAGATCCTGATGTCCGGCGGCGGGCGCTGCAATTTCACCAACCTGTACACCGAGCCGAGCAACTTTCTGTCGCACAACGCGCACTTCTGCAAGTCGGCCTTGGCTCGCTACACCCAGTGGGACTTCATCGAGCTGGTGTGCAAGCACGGCGTGCCCTACCACGAAAAAAAGCTCGGCCAGCTGTTCTGCGACAACAAGGCCAGCGACATCCTCGACATGCTCCTGGCCGAGTGCGACGAGGCCGGCGCCCAGATCCGCATGCACACCAGCATCGAGCAGATCGACAAGACCGACAATGGCTATCTGCTGCAGACCAGCGCCGGCCCATTCGCCTGCCAGTCGCTGGTGATCGCGACGGGTGGTCTGTCCATCCCGACGTTGGGTGCGACCGGTTTCGGCTACCAGGTGGCCCGACAGTTCGGCCATACCTTGCTGCCGACCCGCGCGGGCCTGGTGCCATTCACCATCACCGAGCCCCAGCTCAAGGCCATGTGCACCGAGCTGTCCGGCACCTCGCTGGACTGCACCGCCAGCTGCAACGGCACCAGCTTCCGTGAAAACCTGCTGTTCACCCACCGGGGCCTGAGCGGCCCGGCGATCCTGCAGGTCTCATCGTTCTGGGACGCCGGCGATACGCTTGAGATCAACCTGCTGCCTGACCGCGATGCGCTGGACTGGTTGCAGACCCAGCAAACCGAGCGCGGCAATGCTGAACTCAAGACCGTGCTGGGTGAGGTGTTCACGCGCAAGCTGGCCACTTTGCTGGCCGAGCAGTGGTTCGAATCCAAGCCGATGAAGCAGTACACACCGGCTGAACTGGCCCTGATCGCCGACAAGCTGGCACGCTGGCAACTGGTGCCTGCCGGCACCGAGGGTTACCGCACTGCCGAGGTGACCCTGGGCGGTGTGGACACCCGTGAGGTCTCGTCCAAGACCATGGAGTCGCTCAAGAGCCCGGGGCTTTACTTCATCGGTGAAGTGCTGGACGTCACGGGGCACCTGGGCGGCTTCAACTTCCAGTGGGCTTGGGCATCGGCCAACGCCGCAGCGCAGTTCGTCTAGGGTAGAATCCACCGCGCAGCACGGAACGCTTCTTGCTGGCACGTGCTCAATAGCGGGTGGCGGGGCTCCTGGCGGCCCCGCTCATCGCTACGGTATTTCTACGATCACTGCCCGGCAGGCCATCATGTCATCGAGCTCGTTACGTCATTCACTGCGTCGCCTGTGGGGCCAGGACAAGTTCAGCTACAGCATCCGGGTAACCATTGCCCTTACCGGCAGCCTTGCCCTGTGCTGGCACCAGAACGAAATGGCCCTGCTGATCCCGTTGTTTCTGGGCATCATCGCCAGTGCCCTGGCTGAAACCGACGACAGCTGGCAAGGCCGCCTCAGCGCCCTGGCGGTCACCCTGGTCTGTTTTGCCATCGCGGCGCTCGCGGTCGAACTGCTGTTCCCCTACCCCCTGATCTTCGTCTGCGCCCTGGCCCTGGCAGCGTTTGCCTTGACCATGCTGGGCGCCCTGGGCGAGCGCTACGGCGCCATCGCATCGGCAACACTCATCACGGCGGTCTACACGATGATCGGCGTGGACCAGCGCGGCGGGCAGGTGACGGACTTCTGGCACGAACCCATGCTGCTGGTGGCAGGCGCGGCCTGGTATGGGCTGCTCTCGGTGCTGTGGCAGGCGTTGTTCTCCAACCAACCGGTGCAGCAGAGCCTGGCGAAGCTGTTCTTCGAACTGGGCAGCTATCTCAAGCTCAAGGCCAGCCTGTTCGAGCCTGTCCGCACCCTGGACGTCGAAGCACGTCGGCTCGAACTCGCCCAGCAAAATGGCAAGGTGGTGGCGGCCCTCAACGCGGCGAAGGAAATCATCCTGCACCGGGTGGGCAACAGCCAGCCCAACTCCAAGGTCAGCCGCTACCTGAAGCTCTACTTCCTGGCCCAGGACATCCATGAGCGGGTCAGCGCCTCCCACTACCCCTACAATGCACTGGCCGAAGCTTTCTTCCACAGCGATGTGATGTTCCGGTGCCAGCGCCTGCTGCGCAAGCAAGGCGCCTCGTGCCAGGAGCTTGCACGCTCGATTCGGTTGCGCCAACCCTTCGTGTTGGCCAGCGGCTTTACCGAGGCACTCGAAGACCTCAACGCTTCGCTCGAACACCTGCGCGGCCAGAACAACCCGGCCTGGCGCGGGCTGCTGCGTTCATTGCGTGCACTGGCGGCCAACCTGGCCACGCTCGATCGCCTGCTCGGTGCCGCAAGCAACCCTGACAGCCTGGCCGATGCCAGCGACAGCAGCTTGCTGGACCGCTCGCCGCGCTCGCTCAAGGACATGGGCAAGCGCCTGCGTACGCAATTGACGCCCACCTCGCTGTTGTTCCGCCACGCCCTGCGCCTGCCGCTGGCCCTGTCCATCGGTTACGGCATGGTGCACCTGATCCACCCGACCCAGGGCTACTGGATCATCCTGACCACGCTGTTCGTGTGCCAACCCAACTACGGAGCGACCCGGCGCAAACTGGTGCAGCGCATCATCGGCACTGCCGTGGGCCTGACCGTCGGCTGGGCGCTGTTCGACCTGTTCCCCAACCCGGTCATCCAGTCGCTGTTCGCGGTCGTGGCGGGGGTGGTGTTCTTCGTCAACCGAACCACGCGCTACACCCTGGCCACGGCTGCGATCACACTGATGGTGCTGTTCTGTTTCAACCAGATCGGCGACGGCTACGGGCTGTTCCTGCCGCGGCTGTTCGACACCCTGGTCGGGAGCCTGATCGCCATTCTTGCCGTGTTCCTGTTCCTGCCCGACTGGCAAGGCCGCCGCTTGAACAAGGCCTTGGCCAACACGCTGATCTGTGCCAGCGAGTACCTGCGCCAGATCATGCAGCAATATGCCTACGGCAAGCGCGACGACCTGGCCTATCGCCTGGCGCGGCGCAATGCCCACAATGCCGATGCGGCCCTGTCGACGACCTTGGCTAACATGCTCATGGAGCCTGGCCACTTTCGCAAGGAGGCCGATGTGGGCTTCCGCTTCCTGGTGCTGTCGCACACCCTGCTCAGCTACCTGTCGGGACTGGGCGCCCACCGTGACACGGCTCTGCCGGCCGAGGCACGGGAGCACTTGATCGAAGACGCAGGCAGCCGCCTGGCAAACAGCCTTGAGGAAATAGCCAATGGCCTGGCGGCGCGCTCACCGGTAGCGATTCACAGCGATGCCGAAGAAGCGCTTGCCAACGCCTTGGAGCAGATGCCCGAAGAGGTGGATGAGCATCAGCGCCTGGTACAGACGCAACTGGCATTGATCTGCCGCCAATTGGCTCCGCTGCGTACGTTGGCGGCGCATTTGATCAAGAAGGATGCTCCGGCAGGTGGCGCTTCGCGTTAGGTCTGGAGCAAGGATGAATAGCTTTGATTGGTCTTCGCAGGCTAGCGAATCTCCAGGGACAGCGGATTGGTAGGGGCTATGCAATAGCCTGATATTTCAGCTTCGCAGCGCATACTGCCGGGGCCGCTTTGCGGCCCATCGCGGCCGATCCGGCGCCCCGGCAAGGCCGCTCCCACCCGAGAAATCGATAGCCTTTGGATGCACGGACCTGCAGGCAAACGCGGTCTTTGTGGGAGCGGCCCTTGTGCCGCGATGGGCCGCAGAGCGGCCCCCGGCACCATGAGCTGCGAAGCTGCAATCCTGAAGCCGGCGCATCGTAACGCCGCCCCTGCTCGCCTAGAAACCATACTGATGCAGTAACCGTTCATAACTGCCATCGGCCTTCATGGCGGCGATGGCCGCGTCGAAGCGAGCGACGATCAATTGGTGATCCGGGTGCTTCAAGCTGACCAGAATGTGCAGCGGGTTTTCGCCCAGTGCAGGCTCCACCAGCTCTACCTTGTCACGCACATTGTCCGGCTCGCGCTGCAGGTGATAGCGGGCCACGTACTCGTCCTCCACGGCCAGGCTCACACGCCCTGCCGCCAGCATGCGCACGGCGGACGAAAATGTACTCACCGCTACCTTGTGCAAGCGGGTATTGCCGTCGAACGCGCTCGAGTAGGCGTAATCACGCACCACGGCGATGCTGTAGGGATACAGGTCCGAGATGTGCTCATAATGCAGGCCCGCACCCTTACGCTGCAGCAGGCGGATACGGTTGTTCAGGTAGGCGCTGGAAAACAGCCCGATGCGCGCGCGCGATTCGTTGTGCCAGGCGTTGATCAGTATGTCGTAACGACCGTCCCCGACGCCTGCCAGGGCCCGAGCCCAGGGTGCCTCCTCGAAGCTGCTGCTGTAGCCCGCCCGCGTCAGCGCCGTGGTCACGATGCTGATGGCCAGACCGCCGCCAGGCATACTGGCGTCGGTGAAGGGCGGCCAATGATCCGATACCAGGCGCAGCTTGCCGGAGGCGGCGGCCGGAGGCGCCATGACAGTGGCCAGTAACCCGAGAACACAAAGCATCAGCCGCATGCCCAAGCCCTTGCGCGGTGAAGAAACGTACACTGCGGGTGAGCTTACACAAAGGCTCTGGTCGGGGCAGCGGCCAATAGTGTCATCTAGCCTCTATTCTGGCCGAACCTACGGTTTTTATTGCAGTTGCCTTAAGGGGTAAAGGTCAGGGATAACCCAGTACCTTGCGTATTTGACTCAGGTGACGCTCGATCCACTGCCGGTCGATGGCTCCCCAGTCCTGTATGCGGTAATGGCCTGCGTGATTGCGCGCGCCTTCTTGCTGCTCGAAGGTGCAGACGATGTCCAGATCGGCCAGCGCTGCAAGGGTGTCCTGGGCCGTGCGCCGGGGCATGCCCGTAGCCTCCATCAGCGCAGGCACGCTGGTAGCGGCCTGGCTGTCGATCAGCCAGGCGACATAAAGACGGCGGTAGAAACTGCTCTTGGTCTTGCTTACTTCCATGCTGCGGGTCCTCAAGCGTTACCCGGCAACTCCCGATAGATCAGGTAGACGCGCAGGTCGAATTCCAGTTGATGGTAGTCCGGCTCCATGTGCTGACAGAGCTGGTAGAACGCCTTGTTGTGGTCACGCTCGCGCAAGTGGGCCAACTCATGCACCACGATCATGCGCAGAAACTGCGGCGCAGCCTCCTTGAACAGCGAGGCGATGCGGATTTCCTTCTTGGCCTTGAGTTTGCCGCCCTGCACGCGAGAGACGGCAGTGTTCAGGCCCAGCGCCCGGTGGGTCAGGTCCAGCCGGCTGTCGAACAGCACCTTGTCCAGTGGCGGTGCACTGCGCAGAAAACGCTGGCGCAGTTCCTGGGCGTAGCCGTACAAGGCCTTGTCGCTTTGTACCTCGTGGCGCTCTGGGTAGCGCTTGTGCAGGTATTCGCCAAGGCGGTCGCTGTCGATCATCTGCCGCACCTGTTGTTGCAGGTGCGGTGGGTAAGCTTGCAGGTAGCGTAAGACGGTCATGGCAGTACAGTCGGCGTAACGAGCGGCAATTCTAACCCGCTGGCGGGGCAGGCCAGGGGAAAATTGCCGGGAAGTTGCCGGCATCGGCAGCTGTCATAGGGTGCGCTACCAAGAAGCCCTGAACGTATTGGCAGCCTGCGGCTTTGAGCCATTGAGCCTGGGCCTGGGTTTCCACGCCCTCGGCAATCACGGTGATCCCGTAATCGGCACACAGCCCGATGACGCTGCGTGCCAGCGCCGCATCGGCCGACGCGTCCGGCAGGCGCGCCACCAGGTGGCGATCGAGTTTCAGGGTATCGATGGGCAAATCGCGCAGCATACGCAGTGAGCAGTCACCGGCGCCGAAATCGTCCAGCGCCACCCGTACACCCAGCGCGCGCAACCGGTCGACCTGCTTGACCGCCGCATCGATGTTGTACATGAGCGAGGTTTCAGCCACTTCCACTTCCAGGTGCGCTGGCTGCAGGCCATAGCGCTGGATGACCCGTTGCAGCTCCTCGACCAGGCTTGGCGAGACGAACTGGGCCCGGCTCAGGCTGATGCCCAACACGATGTCGGTCGCAAAGCGTTGGTACCAGGCCTGGCGCTGGGCAGCACTCTGTCCGTAGATCCAGCCGGCCAGACGGTTGATCAGCCGCGCTTCCTCAAGCAGGGGAATGAACAGGCCTGGCGGCACATCGCCAACACTGGGGTGCTGCCAGCGTAGCAGGGCTTCGAAGCCGCGCAGGCGACCATCGGCGAAGGCCACTTGCGGCTGATACACCAAGGTGAAATCCTGCTGCTCGATGGCCGTACGCACGCCGTCTTCGAGCATCAGGCGGGAACGGGCGCGGCCATTGAGCTCCTGGTCGTAGAAGCGATACTGCTGGCGCCCTGCCTGCTTGGCAGCGTACATGGCCGCGTCGGCTGCGCGCAGCAAGCCTTCGACGTTGCCACCGCAGTCGGGGTAGGTGGCGATGCCGATGCTCACGCCCAGGCATACGTCCAGTCCATCGATCTGATGGCTGATGGCAATGCGCTCGAGCAGCCGCTCGGCGTAGCGCCCGGCTTGCTCGGCATAGGGCAAGCCGTCGAACAGCGCGGTGAATTCGTCTCCGCCCATGCGTGCCAGCAGGGCTTCACTGCCCAGACAATCCTTGAGCTGCTCGGCCACCCAGCGCAAAACCCGGTCACCGGCATCGTGGCCAAGGGAATCGTTGATACGCTTGAAGCCATCCAGGTCCATGTACATCAAGGCCTGCGCCCGGTCCGAGCGCTCATTGCGCAGCAATGCCCCTTCGGCCGCCTGGTAGAACCCACGGCGGTTAAGCAGGCCGGTGAGTGGGTCGGTAATGGCCTGGTATTCGAGCTGTTGGTGCAGGTTGTGCACCGCCGACATGTCCAGCACGGTCACCACCATCGCCTGCTGCTCGGCAGGCAGGGGCGCACAGGACAGGGCCACCGGCAGCAGCTCGCCGCTCGGGCGACGCAATTGGGCGTCGTGCACGCGGTAGATGCGCCTGGCCAGGTAGCTTTGGTAGAACGCCGAATCCTGCCACGTACTCGGCGTGCTCAGCTGCAACAGCCCCAGCAGGTCGACGTTCTGCAACAGTTCGATAGGCGTTGCCAGCAGGGAACAGACAGCCGGGTTGGCGAAGCGGATGATGCCGCCTGCATCCACCACCACAATACCCTCGGCCGCATTGTCCAGAATGGATGCATTGAAGGCGCGGGCTTCGTCGAGTTCACGGGTCAGCGCCTGCAAACGCCGCCGATTGCGCTGCTGGTCGAGCAGGGCCTGAACCTTGGGCTTGAGAATCTGCGGGTCGAACGGCTTGAACATGTAGTCCACGGCGCCGTTGGCATAGCCTTTCAACACGGCGGCCTGGGACTGCTCGTTGGCTGTCAGGAAAATGATGGGCGTAAGCCGGGTTCGCTGGCTGCCACGCATCAGACGAGCGACTTCGAAGCCGTCCATCTCGGGCATATGCACATCGAGTAAAACCAGGTCGACATCGTTTTCCAACAATGCGCTCAGGGCTTCTCGGCCCGAACTTGCCGTCAGCACCTGCCAATCCTGGCGCGACAACAAGGCTTGCATACTGATGAGGTTCTCCGGGTAATCGTCGACTACCAGAAGCACCGAGCTGCCATCCTGTGGCATGAGTTGAAGGTGAGCGCCATCCATGCTGCATCTCTGTTATATGACCGACTACAAACTGGCCGTTGGATCCAGTTTTACCCCAGGCATGAGCTGATAGCACGCATCACACGCCAAAACCATCAGTCACTGACTGAAGGTAGCCGACCGATAGCGGTTTCGCTGACATTCTGTGACACGCAACGGCAGATCGGTTTCGCAGCCACTGCCAGAAACGAAAAACCCGCATCGCTGCGGGTTTTTTGGAGGCCGGATGGCTTAGTTGACCTTTGCAGCCAACTCGCCTTTGGCATAGCGCTGGAACATACCTTCCAGGGAGATCGGCTTGATCTTCGAGGCATGGCCGGCAGTGCCGAATGCTTCGTAACGGGCGATGCACACGTCGCGCATGGCTTTTACGGTTTCAGCGAAGAACTTGCGCGGGTCGAACTCGCTTGGGTTCATGGCCATGTGACGACGGATGGCACCGGTGGACGCCAGACGCAGGTCGGTGTCGATGTTGACCTTGCGCACGCCGTACTTGATGCCTTCGACGATTTCCTCGACCGGCACACCGTAGGTTTCCTTGATGTCGCCGCCATACTGGTTGATGATCGCCAGCCACTCCTGCGGTACCGAGGAAGAGCCGTGCATCACCAGGTGGGTGTCGGGGATGCGCTTGTGGATTTCCTTGATGCGGTCGATGGCCAGCACGTCACCGGTAGGCGGCTTGGTGAACTTGTACGCGCCGTGGCTGGTGCCGATGGCGATGGCCAGGGCATCGACCTGGGTCTTCTTGACGAAGTCGGCCGCTTCTTCAGGGTCGGTCAGCATCTGGCTGTGGTCGAGCACGCCTTCGGCACCGATACCGTCTTCTTCACCGGCCATGCCGGTTTCCAGCGAGCCCAGGCAACCCAGTTCACCTTCTACCGACACACCACAGGCATGGGCCATGGCAACGGTCTGCTGGGTGACGCGCACGTTGTATTCGTAGTCGGTCGGGGTCTTGCCGTCTTCGCCGAGCGAGCCGTCCATCATGACCGAGCTGAAGCCCAGCTGGATGGAACGCTGGCAGACATCCGGGCTGGTGCCGTGATCCTGGTGCATGCACACCGGGATATGCGGGAATTCTTCGATGGCCGCCAGGATCAGGTGGCGCAGGAACGGCGCACCCGCATACTTGCGCGCACCGGCCGAGGCCTGGACGATCACAGGGGAGTCGGTCTTGTCAGCCGCTTCCATGATGGCGCGCATCTGCTCAAGGTTGTTGACGTTGAAAGCCGGTACGCCGTAACCGAACTCGGCGGCGTGGTCCAGCATCTGGCGCATGCTAATGAGTGCCATTGTGTATCTCTCTCCCGACAAGCGTCGTTGTTTCGTGCAAGCCTGCCGCAGGGGCGGTTGCTGTTCAAGTAGTGTGGGCCACCTAGGCTTTTCACACAGAGCCTAGCGGCCCGGCCAGTCACGGTGCCTTGCAGCCCCGCCCTATCAGATCGTTGGTCGCCACCCAGTACACCAGGCCTTCCTCACCCTGGGTGTGGAACGCCAGCATGCCGTCGCTGTACAGCGCGCCGGATGCGCCGGGCTCGGCCTTGAGCCGATACACCTGGTCGCCGCCACCAAGACGCACGTCGACCTGGTCCCGCTGCGGGTCGGCAAACCGCCACAGCACTTCGGCCTGGGTGTCGCAGACCCAGCGGGTCCAGTTGTCCGCCGGCGCGGTGTGCGCCGGTTGCAGCAGTGAACATCCTGCCAGTGTCGCCAGGGCCATTACGGCCAAGAGCGCTTTCATTCAATTACCTCGATGGGCAGCACACGGCCCTTCTCCAAGACCACAAACCGGCCTGCAGGTTGCCGGCGGCCCGATCAAGGGCAGCCTGGCGCCTTGCGCTGGTGCTCTTCGTCGTACTTTTCCAGGCCTTCCGGGCCTACGCGCTTGCTGATCACCGGCACGGTTTCGGCTTGCCATTCGGACTGATAGCACCCGCCCTTGGGCGGTTGCGCCGGGTCGTCCTGGGCATCCGGGCTGCCGGCGCAGGCGCTCAGCAGCCCGGCCAGCAGCAACACAGGCAACTGCTTGGCCACCAGGCCACTCCTTTTGCCAGGCGCCGTGTTCATCAGGCTTTGGCCCGCTCTTCGAGCATGGCCACCGCTGGCAGGACTTTGCCTTCGACGAACTCGAGGAAGGCGCCGCCACCGGTAGAAATGTAGGAGATATCCTGGCTGACGCCATATTTGTCGATGGCCGCCAGGGTATCACCGCCACCGGCAATGGAGAACGCGGCGCTGTCGGCGATCGCCTTGGCCAGCACCTGGGTGCCATTGCCGAACTGATCGAACTCGAATACGCCGACCGGGCCATTCCACAGGATGGTCTTGGAGGACTTGAGCAAGTCGGCGAACTGGGCGGCGGTCTGCGGGCCGATGTCCAGGATCATGTCGTCGGCAGCGACATCGGCAATGGCCTTGACGGTGGCTTCGGCGTCTTCGGCAAAGGCCTTGGCAACCACCACATCGACAGGCAGCGGCACGCTGACCTTGGCGGCAATGGCCTTGGCCGTTTCGACCAGATCAGGCTCGTACAGCGACTTACCGACTGGGTGCCCGGCAGCCGCCAGGAAGGTGTTGGCGATACCGCCACCGACGATCAGCTGATCGCATACCGAGCTCAGGCTGTTGAGCACGTCCAGCTTGGTGGAAACCTTGGAACCGGCAACGATGGCGGCCATTGGCTTGGCCGGGGCCTTCAGCGCCTTGCCCAGGGCATCCAGCTCAGCTGCCAGCAATGGGCCAGCCGCCGCGACCTTGGCGAACTTGGCAACGCCATGGGTAGAACCCTCGGCGCGGTGCGCCGTGCCGAAGGCGTCCATCACGAACACGTCGCACAATGCCGCGTACTGCTGGGCCAGCTCATCGGCGTTCTTCTTCTCGCCCTTGTTGAAGCGCACGTTCTCGAACAGCACCAGCTCGCCGGCCTTGATCTCGACGCCATCGAGGTAGTCACCCACCAGTGGTACGTCGCGGCCCAGCGCCTGGCTCAGGTACTGGGCAACCGGCTTGAGGCTGTTTTCGGCAGAGAATTCACCTTCGGTGGGGCGGCCCAGGTGCGAGCAGACCATCACCGCCGCGCCCTTTTCCAAGGCCAGCTTGATGGTCGGCAGCGCCGCCTGGATGCGCGCATCGCTGGTCACCACACCGTCCTTGACAGGCACGTTCAGGTCTTCGCGAATCAATACGCGCTTACCTTGCAGGTCGAGGTCGGTCATCTTCAACACGGTCATGAATGCGGTCCTTCAGGGCTGTTTGTTGCGGTTTGGGTGGACGACGTGCAGAAAATGTCCGGCGACGTCGAGCATACGGTTTGCAAACCCCCATTCGTTGTCGAACCAGGCCAGCAGGTTGACCAGGCGCGGGCCTGATACACGGGTCTGGCTGGCATCGACGATGGCCGAATGCGGGTCGTGGTTGAAATCACAACTGGCGTGGGGCAGCTCGGTATAGGCCAGCAGGCCTTTGAGCGGCCCGGTCAGCGCGGCCTCGCGCAGCACCCTGTTGACCTCGGCTGCGGTGGTGTCGCGAGCGGTCTGCAAGGTGATGTCCAGGCACGAGACGTTGACCGTCGGCACGCGTACCGCTTTGGCCTGGATTCGCCCGGCAAGTTCCGGGAGCAGGCGCTCGATGCCGCGCGCAAGCCCGGTGGACACCGGAATCACCGACTGGAACGCCGAACGGGTACGGCGCAGGTCTTCATGGTGATAGGCGTCGATCACCGGCTGATCGTTCATGGCCGAGTGAATGGTGGTGATCTGTACGTAGTCGATGCCAAATGCCTGATCCAGCACCCTCAGCAGCGGTACACCGCAGTTGGTGGTGCACGAAGCATTGGAGACCAGGCGCTCAGTGCCGGTCAGGCAGTCTTGGTTGATGCCGTACACCACCGTGGCATCGACATCGGCCTCGCTGGCCATGGGCTGGGAAAACAGCACCCGTGGCGCACCCGCCTCCAGAAAGCGCTGGCCATCGGCACGGGTGTTGTAGGCCCCGGAACACTCCAGGACCAGGTCCACGTCCAGGGCTGCCCAGTCGATGCCTTCGGGCGTGGCGCTGCGCATCACCTTCACGCAATCGCCATTGATATGCAGGCAATCGCCATCGACCTTGACCTCGCCGGGAAAGCGCCCGTGGGTGGAGTCGAAGCGGGTGAGGTATTCCAGGCTGGCCTGGTCGGCCAGGTCGTTGAGCGCGACGATCTCGAAATCGGCCCTGCTGCCCCGCTCGAACAGCGCGCGCAGAACACAGCGGCCGATACGGCCGTAACCGTTGAGTGCAACTTTATAGGGACGCAAGTGGAACATTCGTTGACTCGCTAAGCGTGATGGCTTCGAGGCCGCATGGCGGCCTATCGCGGCACAAGGCCGCTTCCACAGGTACCACGCCGTTGCTGGCAGGGTAGTACCTGTGGGAGCGGCCTCATGGCGCGATGGAGGGCGACGCCCTCCCCTCGCACGACCAGGAGGGCATCCTGCCCTCCCTGATACATCAGTCTTCCAGCAGCTCTTCGGCGGTACCCAGGATGTTCTCCAGGGTGAAGCCGAATTCTTCGAACAGTGCCGAAGCCGGCGCCGACTCACCGTAGGTGGTCATGCCGATGACGCGGCCTTCGAGGCCGACGTACTTGTACCAGAAGTCGGCATGGGCCGCTTCGATGGCGATACGGGCGCTGACTTCCAACGGCAGCACCGAATGCTTGTAGGCAGCATCCTGGGCATCGAACACGCTGGTCGACGGCATGGACACCACGCGCACGTTGCGGCCCTGCTCGGTCAGCTTGTCGTAGGCCTGAACGGCCAGGCCCACTTCCGAGCCGGTGGCGATCAGGATCAGCTCAGGCTCGCCCGCGCAATCCTTGAGCACGTAGCCGCCACGGCTGATGGCAGCGAGCTGCTGCGCATCGCGCGCCTGGTGCTGCAGGTTCTGGCGCGAGAAGATCAGCGCCGATGGGCCATCCCTGCGCTCCAGGGCGTTCTTCCAGGCCACGGCCGACTCCACGGCATCTGCCGGGCGCCAGGTGTCCAGGTTCGGCGTGGTGCGCAGGCTGGTCAGCTGCTCGATCGGCTGGTGGGTCGGGCCGTCTTCGCCCAGGCCAATGGAGTCGTGGGTGTAGACGTGGATAACGCGCTGTTTCATCAACGCCGACATGCGCACGGCATTGCGGGCATATTCCATGAACATCAGGAAAGTCGCGCCGTAAGGCACCAGACCGCCGTGCAGTGCCACGCCGTTCATGATGGCGGTCATGCCGAACTCACGTACGCCGTAGAACACGTAGTTACCGCTGGCGTCGCCGGCTTCCACACCCTTGCAACCCTTCCACAGGGTCAGGTTGGAACCGGCCAGATCCGCCGAGCCGCCAAGGAATTCAGGCAACATCGGGCCATAGGCGTTCAGGGCATTCTGGCTGGCCTTGCGGCTGGCGATGGTTTCGCCCTTGGCCGCCACTTCCTCGATGTAGGCCTGGGCCTTTTCGCTGAAATCGGCAGGCAGGTCACCGGCCATGCGGCGCTTGAACTCTGCGGCCAGCTCCGGATGAGCCTGGGCGTAGGCCTCGAAACGCTGGTTCCACTCGGCTTCGGCCTTGGCACCGGCTTGCTTGGCGTCCCACTCGGCATAGATGTCGGCAGGGATTTCGAACGGACCGTGGTTCCAGCCCAATGCCTGACGGGTCAGGGCAATTTCGTCGTTGCCCAGCGGCGCGCCGTGGGACTCTTCCTTGCCCTGCTTGTTCGGCGAACCGAAGCCGATGGTGGTCTTGCAGCAGATCAGGGTCGGACGGTCGCTCTTGCGGGCGGTCTCGATGGCCGTCTTGATCTCTTCGGCGTCGTGGCCGTTGACGTTGCGGATCACCTGCCAGTTGTAGGCTTCGAAGCGCGCCGGGGTATTGTCGGTGAACCAGCCATGCACTTCACCGTCGATGGAAATGCCGTTGTCGTCGTAGAAGGCGACCAGCTTGTTCAGCCCCAGGGTGCCGGCCAGCGAGGCCACTTCGTGGGAGATGCCTTCCATCATGCAGCCATCGCCCAGGAACACGTAGGTGTTGTGGTCGACGATGGTGTGGCCGTCACGGTTGAACTGGGCCGCCATGACCTTTTCGGCCAGGGCGAAGCCCACGGCGTTGGCGATGCCTTGGCCGAGCGGGCCGGTGGTGGTTTCCACCCCGGGGGTGTAACCGTGCTCCGGGTGGCCAGGGGTACGGCTGTGCAGTTGACGGAAGCCCTTGAGGTCGTCGATCGACAAGTCGTAGCCAGTCAGGTGCAGCAGCGAGTAGATGAGCATCGAGCCGTGGCCGTTGGACAGCACGAAGCGGTCGCGATCGGGAAATGCCGGGTTGCTCGGGTTGTGCTTGAGGTAGTCGCGCCAAAGAACTTCGGCGATATCCGCCATGCCCATGGGGGCACCGGGGTGGCCGCTGTTGGCCTTTTGCACGGCATCCATGCTAAGGGCACGAATGGCGTTGGCACGTTCACGACGGCTGGGCATCGCTGATCTCCTGGGGGCTTGAATAGGTGGTATTACGAAAAGGCGTCCATTTTCGCCCACTGGGGCGCTTGGGGCAAACATTTAAGCAGCAGGCGGCGTGCATTAGTCCGAGCATCGGGCGCAATGGCAACGCCAGGGCCAGGGCGACTGGGTAGCAGGCCTGCAATATCAAAACTTTTTGATATAGAACTTGCTAGGGCAACGATGCCTGTCTAGACTCCCGCACCATGAACCTTCGTGCGCAAGCAATTCCGGAACAACGCGAGGCACTGGCCGCCCTGTGCAAGGCCAGTGGCGACGAGTTGCGCCTGAATGTACTGCGCGCCCTGGCCAACGATTCGTTCGGCGTGCTGGAGCTGGCGCAGATCTTCGACATCGGTCAGTCGGGCATGAGCCACCACCTCAAGGTGCTGGCCCAGGCCGACCTGGTCGCCACCCGTCGGGAAGGCAACGCCATTTTCTATCGCCGTGCCCTACCCGATAGCCTGCGCCTGGGCGGACGCTTGCACGCCGCGTTGCTCGACGAGGTCGATGACCTGGCCTTGCCCGCTG
Source organism: Pseudomonas sp. SGAir0191 (assembly GCF_002812565.2). Taxonomy (NCBI): domain Bacteria; kingdom Pseudomonadati; phylum Pseudomonadota; class Gammaproteobacteria; order Pseudomonadales; family Pseudomonadaceae; genus Pseudomonas; species Pseudomonas sp. SGAir0191. The sequence continues at coordinate 418,662 of NZ_CP025035.2, read as the reverse complement.
AGGTGCAGGGCCGCATCGCCCAGGTGCAGCAGCGCCGCGCAGCAACCAGCCAGGACTTCTTCCTGCGTGTGGAAGAACGCTTTCGCGCCCAGCAGGACCTGATCGCAGGCTTGCCGCAATACCGCGAGAGCCTGCTGGCGCTGCTCGACAAACTGCATTTCGACCCAAGCGCCAGCGCGCTTGAAGTCGGCCCCGGCGATGGCGGGTTTCTGCCGGACCTGGCTCGGCGCTTTGCCCAGGTCACGGCGCTGGACAACAGCCCGACCATGCTCGAACTCGCCCGCCAGGTCTGTCAGCGCGAAGAGTTGGACAATGTGAACCTGCAGTTGGCCGATGCACTGGGTGCAACGGATGTGGTCGCTGACTGCGTTGTGCTGAACATGGTCCTGCACCATTTCAGCGACCCGGCCCTGGCGTTGTGCCAGCTGGCCAAACGGGTGAAAGCAGGCGGCAGCCTGCTGATCACCGAGTTGTGCAGCCATGACCAGGGGTGGGCGCGGGAAGCCTGCGGCGACCTGTGGCTCGGCTTCGAACAGGACGACTTGGCCCGCTGGGCCAACGCGGCAGGCCTGTCCCACGGGGATAGCCTGTACGTAGGCCTGCGTAACGGTTTCCAGATCCAGGTCCGCCATTTCCAGCGGACGGCTGGCGACATACACCATCGGTAAATTTCAGGAACCTTCGAGATGAGCGAATACTCCCTTTTCACCTCCGAGTCCGTGTCCGAAGGGCATCCGGATAAAATCGCCGACCAGATTTCGGACGCCGTGCTGGATGCGATCATCGCCCAGGACAAGTACGCCCGCGTCGCCTGTGAAACGCTGGTCAAGACCGGCGTGGCGATCATTGCCGGCGAGGTGAGCACCTCGGCCTGGGTCGACCTCGAGGACCTGGTACGCAAGGTCATCATCGACATCGGCTACAACAGCTCGGACGTAGGCTTCGACGGTGCCACCTGCGCCGTGATGAACATCATCGGCAAGCAGTCGGTGGACATCGCCCAGGGCGTCGACCGTTCCAAGCCAGAAGACCAGGGCGCCGGTGACCAGGGCCTGATGTTCGGCTACGCCAGCAACGAGACCGAAGTGCTGATGCCTGCGCCGATCTGCTTCTCGCACCGCCTGGTCGAACGCCAGGCCGAAGCACGCAAGTCTGGCCTGCTGCCCTGGCTGCGCCCGGATGCCAAGTCGCAGGTCACCTGCCGCTACGAAGGTGGCAAGGTCGTGGGCATCGATGCGGTGGTCCTGTCCACCCAGCATAACCCTGAGGTATCGCAGAAAGACCTGCAGGAAGCGGTCATGGAACTGATCGTCAAGCACACGCTGCCTGCCGAGCTGCTGCACAAGGGTACCCAGTACCACATCAACCCGACCGGCAACTTCATCATCGGCGGCCCGGTCGGTGACTGCGGCCTGACCGGTCGCAAGATCATCGTCGACTCCTACGGCGGCATGGCCCGCCACGGTGGCGGCGCGTTCTCGGGCAAGGACCCGTCCAAGGTCGACCGTTCCGCCGCCTATGCCGGCCGCTACGTGGCCAAGAACATCGTCGCCGCCGGCCTGGCCGAGCGCTGCGAGATCCAGGTCTCGTACGCCATCGGCGTGGCCCAGCCGACTTCCATCTCGATCAACACCTTCGGCACCGGCAAAGTGTCGGACGAGAAGATCATCCAGCTGGTGCGCGAGTGCTTCGACCTGCGTCCATATGCCATCACCACCATGCTCGACCTGCTGCACCCGATGTACCAGGAAACCGCTGCCTACGGCCACTTCGGCCGCACCCCGCAACAAAAGACAGTGGGTGACGATACCTTCACCACCTTCACCTGGGAACGCACCGACCGCGCTGAAGCGCTGCGTGACGCTGCCGGCCTGTAATTTCCTACAGCGCTGAGCGAAAGCCCCTGCCGAGCAATCGGCAGGGGCTTTTTTGTGACATATCGCCTGACAAACCGCCCGAGGCGAACACCGTGAAAAACCCATAGGCTCGGCACATTCTTAGCCACGCAAGGAAGCGGGCCATGCCAATCGTATTGCTGCTGATCATGGTGGTGTTCCACCTGCCGCCGACCTGGGCCAACCCGTGCCCGGATTGGACACCGTCGCGCTCACACGCTGAGATCGCCCAACTGAGCGCCACGCTCGCGCACTGGGACGAGCGTTATCACCGTGACGGCGTGGCACTGGTGGCCGATGAGCTGTATGACCAGAGCCGCGATCACCTGGCCATGCTGCAACGCTGCGTTGGCCTTGCGACCCAGGCCTCGCCGCTGGCCAGCGCAGGTGGCCCAGTCGTCCATCCCGTGCCGCACACCGGCGTGCAGAAGCTGGCCGACTTCCAGCGTGTTGCCGGCTGGATGGCTGGCAAGACCGACCTGTGGGTACAGCCAAAGGTCGATGGCGTGGCCGTTTCACTGATCTACCGCCAAGGCCAGCTGACCCAGTTGATCAGCCGAGGCGACGGGGTCCAGGGGCACGATTGGAGCCGCCACATCCCACAACTCGAACGGATTGTCCGGCAACTGCCCCACCCGCTCGATCTGTCGCTTCAAGGCGAGCTCTACTTGCGCCTTGAGGACCACATACAGGCCAGCGCAGGGAGTATCAATGCCCGTGGCACGGTCGCCGGCCTGCTTGCTCGCCACCACATTGACGAAGAACAAGGCGCGCGCATCGGTCTGTTCGTGTGGGATTGGCCCAACGGGCCTGAGCAGCAAACCGAGCGCCTGTCGCAGCTGGTCCAGTTAGGTTTTGCGGACAGTCAGCATTACAGCGTTGCGATCAATACCCCCGAAGAAGCTGCGCGGTGGCGGGACCACTGGTTCAGCACGCCGCTACCTTTTGCCAGCGACGGGGTGATCCTGCGCCAGGGCAAACGCCCGCCCGCCCAACGCTGGCAGGCCAAGGCGCCGTACTGGATCGCAGCCTGGAAATACCCCTACGCACGAAAGTTGGCACAGGTGCGCGATGTACGCTTCCAGGTCGGCCGTACTGGCAAGGTTACCCCCATCGTTCACCTCGAGCCGGTCACCCTCGATGACCGACGCGTGACCCGTATCAGCCTGGGTTCGCTGTCACGCTGGCAGGCATTGGACGTTCGGCCAGGCGACCAGATAGCCATTAGCCTGGCGGGGCTGACCATCCCCCGTTTCGAGCAGATCGTGCACTACTCGGTCGAGCGCCAGCCCGTCACCGCACCTGCAGTCGACCAATACCATGCCCATAGCTGCTGGCGTGCTGGAGAAGGCTGCAATGAGCAGTTCATCGCCCGCCTCAGCTGGCTGACCGGCAAACAGGGCCTGGTCCTGCCTGGGATGGGCCCAGGGACCTGGCGGCGACTGGTCGAGGCAGGCCTGGTGTCGACGATGACCGACTGGCTGGAGCTCGATGAGGGGCGCCTGCAACAGGTGCCAGGCATCAGCACCCTGAGGGCAGCCCAATTGCTAGCCGCCTTCGAGCAGGCCCGCTCGCGCCCATTTTCCCAATGGGTTCGCGGTATTGGAGCACCCATTGGCAAAGGTGTGCTGCTGCCCGGTGACTGGCCGACACTGGTTGCCCAGACGCGCGCGCAGTGGCAAGCCCAGCCTGGCATCGGCTCGAAACGGGCGGACGAACTTGTGCGATTCTTCGCCAGCGCCGAGGTGCAAGCCATTGCAACCCATCTGGCCGGGCAGGCTCTAGACGGGTTCTCGGAGCAGCCGCCACAGCCTGAGCAATGATTATTTACCAAAAAAACTGTAGGAAAAGCCGGAGATTTACCGGCCTAGCTTTATCAAGGGTTTCTAAATAGCCAAAACCAAGGCAGGATTTCCATCCAGAATTTTCTCGTTGCCCTGCCCCGTCCAGGAGGCTTTTCATGAAACGCTTTTCCCCCCTTTTTCTGCTCGCGGCCTTGGGCCTGGGCGCAGGCACTGCACAAGCAGCCGCGCCCGATGCCGGCCTGACAGGTTGCGACGCCAAGCGCAGCGCGATCGAGAACCAGCTCAAAATCGCCCGTGAGCATGGCAATGCCGCTCAGGCGGCCGGGCTGGAAGAAGCCTTGCGTGGCGTGGCCAACTGCACTGACGCCAGCCTGCGCAAGGAGCGTGAGCAGAAGGTGCTCGATGCGCGCCATGAGGTGGCCCAGCGAGAGAAGGACCTGAAAAAGGCCGAGAAGAAAGGCGATGCCGAAAAGATCAACAAGCGCAAGGACAAGCTCGCCGAGTCCCGCAAGGAACTGCAGGACGCGGTAGACGACCTTGACCGCTGAGGCCAGCGCCTGAGGCGGCGCACGGGCCAGCCGCCGCCCGCCTCGTCATTCAATGGTTACGAAATTCGCTATGGCACGCCCGGCATGCGCTTTCGACTTTGTCCATGGGCGCCTTCAATTGCGCAGCGTCCAGCGATGGCTGGCGCGTCGCTTGTACGAGCTCGCCAGTGGCTGCCTCCAATTGCCGGGCCAGGTCCTGAAAGCGCGCCTGCCGTTGCCACACCTCAGGGCGGGCTGCGCTGCTGTCGCCTTCACGCACCTGCGTAAAGTGCTGCCAGGGTTGGTGAGACAGCGTATCCAGTGTCTGCGCCCCTTGGGCGAAGCGGCCGGCGTCGAACGGCAGTCGACCACGCAACATGCCGCCCAGGTCCTCGCTTGTCGTGAGCATGTCCTTGAAGATGGCCTTGCGCTTACCCAGCGGCGAGTCGGGGTCGACGCCCCCGCACCCCGTCAGGCCAATGCCCAAGGTCAATGCTGCAAGCACCACAACGCCCAACCGCTTAAACATCTCGCCTACCCATGCCTGGAAAAAAGGGCCGGCCAGTATCGCTGGCAAAAGGCGAAAGACCAATAGCCACATAAAAAACAGGGGTGAACCGCGTGTTCGTCCATGACAGGAATACAACGATGAAACATGCCTTGCGCCACCTGGCCTGGACATTCCCGCTAATGGCGTTGCTGGCCGGCTGCGACAACGACCAGACGACAAAGCCCGAGCCCCACGCCATCGCGACCTACGCGCCTGTTGCCTGGAAAGACCTGCCCACGGTCAGCGACGAAGACATGCTCGCCGGTTTCTATGCCTGGCGCAGCGGCTGCGAAAAACTCACGCGCGACCCGGTCTGGGCCGCCACCTGTGAAGCCGCCGGGAGCCAGCCGGCAAGCGCTGCACAGGTGCGCACCTTTCTCGAGCAGAACCTTGAGGTCTACGGCCTGCGTTCGGCCGACAACAGTGCCGACGGCTTGATCACCGGCTATTACGAGCCTGTCTACCCCGGCAGCTTGACCCCATCTGCCACCTATCATGTGGCGGTCTACGGCCCTCCCGAAGACATGATCACGGTGGACCTGGCCAGCGTGTACCCGGAACTCAAGGGCAAGCGCCTGCGCGGTCGCCTCGAAGGACGCGTGCTCAAGCCCTACGACACCGCAGAGGTGATCAACCGCAACGGCGCCAAGGCACCGGTACTGGCCTGGCTGACCGACCCGATGGACTTGCAGTTCCTGCAAATCCAGGGCTCTGGCCGTGTTCAACTGGAGGGCGGGCGCCAACTGCGCCTGGGTTACGCCGACCAGAACGGTCATCCGTATCGTCCCATTGGCCGCTGGTTGGTCGAGCAAGGGCAGCTGAAGAAAGAAGATGTGAGCATGGGCGCCATTCATGCGTGGGCCCAGGCCAACCCTTCACGGGTGCCTGAATTGCTGGCCAGCAACCCCAGCTACGTATTCTTCAGCACGCGCCCCGACAGCAATGAGGGGCCGCGTGGCTCGCTCAACGTTCCGCTGACGGCGGGCTACAGTGTGGCCATTGACCGCAAGGTCATCCCGCTTGGCAGCCTGCTGTGGCTATCGACCACACGCCCGGACGGCAGCCCCGTCGTGCGCCCGGTCGCGGCCCAGGACACCGGAGGCGCCATCGCAGGCGAGGTGCGCGCCGACCTGTTCTGGGGGACCGGCCAGGCAGCCGGAGACCTGGCCGGGAACATGAAGCAGCAGGGCCAGATCTGGATGCTGTGGCCCAAGGGCCAACCGCTGCCTGAGGTGCCCAAAGTCCCGTGACCGGGGCCTTGGCATCGGGCGATGGGGTCAGGCCGAGACCACGAAGAACGCCACGATGATCGCAAGGCCGGCGAACCAGACCAACGAGCGCAGTGCCGCCCAGTCGGCGAGGTAGCAGATGATGTAAAGCAGCCGGCTGGTGATGTACATCACCCCCAGCACATCCTGGGTCACCTGTTCGGCATTGCCGACGATGTCTGCCACCAGCACGGCGGCGGCGAACGCCGGAAAGGCTTCGTACCCGTTCTGCTGGGCTGAGTGCGCGCGGCGCGGCAGACCGGACAGGGTATCGAGGAAGGCGCGCGGGTCATGGTTGTGCTTCAAGCCGAACCGGCCGCTCGCCAGTTTGGCGATCAGCGCACAGAGCGGCGGCAGGATCATCGCGATCAAGATGCACCACAGGGCAACGGTCATGGACAGGGTTCCTCGTTCGTCAGTCGGTCAGAGCTTCATTACCAGCATACCTGCCAGTACCAGCCCGCAAGCTAGGAGTCTTGGCCCGCCGAAAGGTTCTTTGAGATAGCGCATCCCCAGCAACACCACCAGGATCACGCTCAGCTCGCGCAGCGCCGCTGCCTCGGCCACCGACCCCAGGTGCATCGCCCAGAGCACCAGGGCATAACTGAACAGCACGCACAGCCCAACGGCCAGGCCCAGCCGCCACTGGGTTTTCCAGAACAGCACGAACGGGGCCCGGCGCGCCACCGCGGCCAGCGCGGGGAATTGCCAGGCGCTGAGCAACGTCAGCCACACCAGGTAGTCCCAGGGCTTGCCCCATTCGCGCACGGCCTGACCGTCGAACCAGGTATAGCACCCGATGCACAGCCCGATCAGGGCCACTACCGGCAACATCGACCAGGGCAGCCGGTCCCCGCCACCGCCCTGCCACAACAGGCAGGCCATGCCACAGGGAATCAGCAGAATGCCGATGATTTGTTGCTGGCTGAGAGGTTCTCCGGCGAACACCAGGGTTAGCGCCAGCACGACCAGGGGCGACAGCCCACGCATCAGCGGATAGACCAGGCCCAAATCACCCACGCGGTAAGCCTTGATCAGCAGCCAGCGATACAGCTGCTCGGCAAACGCCGAAGCCAGCAACCAGGGCCAGATACCGGCAGGTGGGATGTCCACGAAGGCCACCGCAGGCAACACCAGTGCCAGGGCCACCGTGTCCATGCTCGCAATGACCAGCAGGCGCTCGCCGCTGAATTTGATCAAGGTGTTCCAGGTGGCATGAAGCAAGGCAGCGATCAGCACCAGAGACGTGGCCAACACGCGGTGGATCCTCAATGGGTTAACGGACGCAGACTATAAGCCCTGGCCAGGTGAACGCGTCAATCACAAGGCGGCCTTGCGTCCCTGTGTTGCAGCCCGCCCACCGCCTTTAGCAGGGCTCGAACGGGAACGTTTACGGCAAATTCGGTCAAACCCTGTGCCCCGAACCCCTCGTCAGGTCATCAAAGAGCTGCCCGAGTCATTCGGGTGACGACTTGGAAGCCACTGTTACAGGAATCGGGATGCTTGAATTAGTTGCCGCGTTTATCTGCCTCACCACCCTGCTCACCTATGTGAACTATCGATTCATCGGCCTGCCCCCTGCGATCGGCGTGATGGTCACGGCCTTGCTGTTTTCGCTCATGCTGCAGGCATTGAGCCTGATTGGCTTTCCGGGCCTGGAAGCCCGCGTCGAAGCCCTGATGAACCAGATCGACTTCAATGACCTGCTGATGCACTGGATGCTGGCGTTCCTGCTGTTCGCCGGTGCCTTGCACGTGAACTTATCCGACCTGCGCAGCTACCGCTGGCCCATCGGCCTGCTGGCCACCGTGGGCGTGCTGATCGCCACCGTGGTCATCGGCTACCTGTCGCACTGGGTGTTCGCGATGTTCGGCTGGCAGGTGCCGCTGATCTACTGCCTGCTGTTCGGCGCGCTTATCTCGCCGACCGACCCGATTGCAGTGTTGGGCGCCCTGCGTACGGCCAACGCTCCAAAACCCCTGAAGACCACCATCGTCGGCGAGTCGCTGTTCAACGACGGTACTGCCGTTGTGGTCTTCACCGTGCTGCTGGGCATCATCCAGCTCGGTGAAACCCCGAGCATCGCCGACACCGCGCTGCTGTTCGCTCGCGAAGCCATCGGCGGCGTGCTGTTCGGCGGTGTGATCGGCTACGCCACCTACCGCATGATCAAGAGCGTGGAGCAGTATCAGGTCGAGGTCATGCTGACCCTGGCACTGGTGATCGGTGGCTCGGCGATGTGCTACGAGCTGCACGTCTCGGCCCCCATCGCGATGGTGGTGGCGGGCCTGATCATCGGCAACCTAGGCCGCAACCTGGCGATGAACGACATGACCCGTCGCTACATGGACGGTTTCTGGGAGTTGATCGACGACATGCTCAACGCACTGCTGTTCGCGTTGATCGGCCTCGAACTGCTGTTGCTACCGTTCAACTGGCTGCACATGGCCGCCGGCAGTGTACTGGCGCTGGCCGTGCTGCTGTCGCGCCTGCTGACCGTGGCGCCGGCCATCGTGTTGCTGCGGCGTTGGCGTGCGGTGCCCAAGGGCACGGTGCGGGTGCTGACCTGGGGTGGCCTGCGGGGTGGGGTATCGGTAGCCCTGGCGCTGTCGTTGCCATTGGGTGAAGAGCGTGACCTGCTGCTGTCGATCACCTACATCGTGGTGCTGTCCTCGATCCTGGTCCAGGGCCTGAGCATCGGCAAGGTGGTGCGCAGGGTCAGCGCACAACCCTGAAAGAAGCGGGGCTGCACCCTGCAGCCCCAGACCGTCACTCCACGGCAGAGTCGGGGAACTGGTCCTGCACGTACTTGATCTCGGTACGCCCGTGCGGTGCAGGCAGGCCGTCCTCGCCCAGGTTCACGAAGACCATGCGTTCGACGGTCAGGATGCTCTTGCGCGTGATCTTGTTGCGCACTTCGCAGCGCAGCGTGATCGAGGTGCGGCCGAACTCGGTGGCCGTGATGCCCAGCTCGATGATGTCGCCTTTGCGCGAGGCACTGACGAAGTTGATTTCCGACATGTACTTGGTCACCACGCGCTGGTTGCCCAGCTGCACGATGGCATAGATGGCCGCTTCCTCGTCGATCCAGCGCAGCAGGCTGCCACCGAACAGCGTGCCGTTGGGGTTGAGGTCTTCGGGTTTAACCCACTTGCGGGTATGGAAGTTCATCGGGACTCCTGAGCATCCTGGCTTGCGTAAAACGATGATGGCAGAGCGGCCAGCGTCACTCCACCCAACATCGACTATCGTCTCGATTAATCGACAGAAAACCTTGGGGATGGTGCCGCACCCGGCTATAATCGTGGCCGTTTTACATGGCCGTCCACAGCGGCGCCATGCCCGCCACCTGTCCGAGGGGCGCTGCAGCAGGCTCGACCTGTCAGGCTCGGATGGGGCGTTGTCCGCTCCCGCGGACGCTCAACGCACAACGGCGCCCATTCGCACACTACGAATGGAGGCTCTGATGAGCGCTGCAAACATGCCTGCTGGTTTTACCGATTTCAAAGTTGCCGACATCTCCCTGGCCGCCTGGGGCCGTCGCGAAACCATCATCGCCGAATCGGAAATGCCTGCGCTGATGGGCCTGCGCCGCAAGTACCAGGCCGAGCAACCGCTCAAGGGTGCCAAGATCCTGGGCTGCATCCACATGACCATCCAGACTGCCGTGCTGATCGAAACCCTGGTCGCCCTGGGTGCCGAAGTGCGCTGGTCGTCGTGCAACATCTTCTCCACCCAGGACCAGGCCGCCGCCTCCATCGCAGCCGCCGGTATCCCGGTCTTCGCCTGGAAGGGTGAAACCGAGCAGGAATACGAATGGTGCCTGGAACAGACCATCCTCAAGGACGGCCAGCCCTGGGATGCCAACATGGTCCTGGATGACGGTGGCGACCTGACCGAGCTGCTGCACAAGAAGTACCCACAGGTGCTCGAGCGCGTCCACGGCGTGACCGAAGAAACCACCACCGGCGTGCACCGCCTGCTGGACATGCTGGCCAAGGGCGAGCTGAAGGTTCCGGCCATCAACGTCAACGACTCGGTCACCAAGAGCAAGAACGACAACAAGTACGGCTGCCGTCACAGCCTGAACGATGCCATCAAGCGCGGTACCGACCACCTGCTGTCGGGCAAGCAGGCCCTGGTGATCGGCTACGGTGACGTGGGCAAGGGCTCGGCTCAGTCGCTGCGTCAGGAAGGCATGATCGTCAAGGTCACCGAAGTCGACCCCATCTGCGCGATGCAGGCCTGCATGGACGGTTTCGAAGTGGTATCGCCCTTCCTCGATGGCCTGAACGATGGCACCGAGGCCAGTGTCGACAAGGCGCTGCTGGGCAAGATCGACCTGATCGTCACCACCACCGGTAACGTCAACGTCTGCGACGCCAACATGCTCAAGGCCCTGAAAAAACGTGCCGTGGTCTGCAACATCGGCCACTTCGACAACGAAATCGACACCGCTTTCATGCGCAAGAACTGGGCATGGGAAGAGGTCAAGCCGCAGGTGCACAAGATTCACCGCACTGGCGCTGGCAGCTTCGATCCTCAGAACGACGACTACCTGATCCTGCTGGCCGAAGGCCGCCTGGTCAACCTGGGCAATGCCACTGGCCACCCAAGCCGCATCATGGACGGCTCCTTCGCCAACCAGGTCCTGGCACAGATCTTCCTGTTCGAGCAGAAGTACGCCGACCTGTCGGCCGAGAAGAAAGCCGAGCGCCTGACGGTCGAAGTACTGCCCAAGAAGCTCGACGAAGAAGTGGCCCTGGAAATGGTCCGCGGTTTTGGCGGCGTGGTTACCCAGCTGACCAAGCAGCAGGCCGACTACATCGGCGTAACCGTTGAAGGCCCGTTCAAGCCAGACGCTTACCGTTACTGATTGGCACACTTCAAGCGCCAGGCAGTGTCAGACCGTGGCATTGCCGCTTGAAGTACACGCCTGAAAAAAACGTGAACGATGCCAGGCCAGGTCGGCCATCACCGACCTGGCTTCTACTTGCAGCTTGCAGCTTTGGGCTTGCTGTTAGAGGAACGAGTGATGTCACAGGAACGCCGCTACAGTTTCGAGTTCTTCCCGACCAAAACCGACGCAGGTCATGAAAAGCTGATGGGCGTGGCGCGCCAGTTGGCGGCCTGCAACCCTGATTTCTTCTCTTGCACCTATGGCGCCGGGGGTTCCACCCGCGACCGCACGCTCAACACCGTGTTGCAGCTGGAGAGCCAGGTGCAGGTGCCGGCTGCGCCCCACCTCTCGTGCGTGGGCGATACCAAGGCCGAGTTGCGCGCGCTGCTGGCCGAGTACAAGCAAGTCGGCATCAAGCGCATCGTCGCACTGCGCGGTGACCTGCCTTCGGGCATGGGCATGGCCAGTGGCGAGCTGCGTTATGCCAGCGACCTGGTCGAGTTCATCCGTCAGGAAACGGGTGACCACTTCCACCTCGAAGTCGCCGCCTACCCCGAGATGCACCCGCAGGCACGCAACTTCGAAGCCGACCTGGCCAATTTCGCGCACAAGGTCAAGGCCGGTGCCGACAGTGCCATTACCCAGTACTTCTTCAACGCCGACAGCTACTTCTACTTCGTCGAGCGGGCCCAGAAGCTGGGCGTGGACATTCCAGTGGTGCCCGGCATCATGCCGATCACCAACTACAGCAAGCTGGCGCGTTTTTCCGACGCCTGCGGCGCCGAAATCCCACGCTGGATTCGCAAACAGCTCGAAGCCTATGCGGACGATACGGCCAGCATCCAGGCCTTCGGGGAAGAAGTCATCACCCGCATGTGCGAGGAGCTGCTGCAAGGCGGCGCACCGAGCCTGCACTTCTACACCTTGAACCAGGCAGAACCGAGCATGGCGATCTGGAACAACCTCCAACCCTCTCGTTGAAGCCTGATGGACCCTGTGCTGGTTTCCGACCGGCGCCTGGTTCACTTACACGTGTCGCAGGCCCCGCCTGCGACGCCCTGCTCCGCCCAATCCGGCACTGGTCTTGACCTGGCCGAGCGCGTAATCTCCGGGCATGCCAATCTCCGCCCGTCTGATCTGGATCCTGCTGCTCTTTTGCCTCAGCCCGTTCGCGCTGGGCGAGCGCTTGCGCCTGGTAAGCGATGACTGGGCACCCTATGTCTACGAGCAAAACGGTCAGCCGCGAGGTATCGACTACGAGGTCACGACCGAGGTGCTGCGTCGCCTGGGGTACGAGGTCCAATGGCAATTCATGCCCTTCAAACGTTGCCTGGCGATGATCGAGCAAGGGCAGGCCGACGGCATCATGGATGTCTTCCAGGTCGAGTCCCGCCATCCTTATTTGCTGTATGTCCCAGAACCCATGTCCACGGCCGAGTTGATCCTGTTCCAGACCAAGGCACGCCGGCATGAGGTGTCGGGCCTGGATGACCTGACCGGCCTGACCGTCGGCACCTCGCCAGGCTACAACTACAGTGCGGCTTTCAATGAGGCTGAGTTCTTCAAGCGCGAAGCGGCGCCGACCCATGAAGCGAACTTCGGCAAGCTGGCGCTGGGGCGCATAGACCTTGCAATCACCGACCGCAGGGTCGGCCTGCATGTCATCCGGCTCATGGGCCTGGAGCATCAGATCGAGGCCTTGCCGCTTGTCGTCAGTCGTCAGCCCCAATACCTGGGCCTGGCCCGCAAGCCCGGGCGCGAGGCACTGGCCCAGGCCTTTGCCGAGGAACTGCGACGCTTCAAGCAGGAACCGGCCTATGCGGCCATCATGGACCATTACACACACGACCCTGAGACCGTTGCGAACGCCGTTGAGCAGCAGGAAAGCAGCACAGCGCGCTAGCTCTGTTATACTCGGGCCTTCCCGCCCGGCTCACGCCCGGACGCTCGGCCTCGCAACAGGCATCCCGATCGGCATCGACGCACTCAGGCGTCAGCCCTCCGTTTCCCGGATGTGCAGTGAACGCCCAGCTGGACCGGACGCGATCGCATCTTGCCGATGCCCGTCGCGCCAGGCAGAACATCCCTACGGGCCCAGCCCACACGAGAACAGGATTGCCCATGTCCTTTGCTTCCCTCGGTCTCTCCGAGGCTCTTGTCCGCGCCATTGAAGCCGCGGGCTATACCCAGCCGACCCCCGTGCAACAGCGGGCAATTCCCGCCGTGTTGCAAGGCCGCGACCTGATGGTCGCCGCACAAACCGGTACCGGTAAGACCGGCGGCTTCGCCCTGCCGATTCTCGAACGTCTGTTCCCGGCCGGTCATCCTGACAAATCCCAGCGCCATGGCCCACGCCAGCCACGCGTCCTGGTACTGACCCCGACCCGCGAACTCGCGGCCCAGGTGCACGACAGCTTCAAGCTGTACGCCCGCGACCTGCCGCTGGTCAGTGCGTGCGTCTTCGGCGGCGTCGGCATGAACCCGCAGGTGCAGGCCATCGCCAAGGGCGTCGACGTCCTGGTTGCCTGCCCTGGCCGCCTGCTCGATCTGGCCGGTCAAGGCAAGGTCGACCTGGCCCATGTAGAAATTCTGGTCCTGGATGAAGCTGACCGCATGCTCGACATGGGCTTCATCCACGACGTCAAGAAAGTGCTGGCCCGCCTGCCGGCCAAACGCCAGAACCTGCTGTTCTCGGCCACGTTCTCCAAAGACATCACCGACCTTGCCGACAAGCTCCTGCACAACCCGGAGCGCATCGAGGTCACCCCGCCCAACACCACCGTCGAGCGCATCGAGCAGCGTGTCTACCGCCTGCCGGCCAGCCACAAGCGTGCTCTGCTGGCGCACCTGATCACCCTGGGTGCGTGGGAACAGGTGCTGGTCTTCACCCGCACCAAGCACGGCGCCAACCGCCTGGCTGAGTACCTGGAAAAGCACGGCCTGACTGCCGCCGCCATCCACGGCAACAAGAGCCAGAACGCGCGCACCAAGGCCCTGGCTGATTTCAAGGCCAACAACATTCGCGTTCTGGTCGCCACCGACATCGCCGCTCGCGGGCTGGACATCGACCAACTGCCCCACGTCGTCAACTTCGAGCTGCCCAACGTCGAAGAAGACTACGTGCACCGCATTGGCCGTACTGGCCGCGCCGGTCGCTCGGGCGAGGCCATCTCCCTGGTGGCACCTGACGAGGAAAAACTGCTCAAGAGCATCGAGCGCGTGACCCGTCAGAAAATCGCGGACGGCGACCTGATGGGCTTCGATGCCAGCCAGGTCGAGGCCGAGAAGCCCGAAGTACGCGAACGCCAGCAAACCAATGGCCGCGGCGGTCGTGGTCAGCAGGCCCGTGGCGAGGGTGGCAAAGACGCCAACGGTGGCCGCAAGGACAAGGGCAAGGACAAGGGCAAGACCCGCCAGCAGGCTGCGGACAAACCCGCTGACAAGGAAAAGGCCGGCGACAGGCAGCAACAGCCGCGCAAGCCACGTGACAAAAAGCCTCGTCAGCAGCAGGCCAGTAACGCTACCCCTCCGGTCATGCAGCCCAACCGCGACCCGGAAGAGTTTCTGGATGACGATGTGGACAACTTCGGTAACCGTGCCGACTACGTAAGCCCCTACCAGAATGGCAAGGGCCAGGGCCGCAACCGTCGCCCAGCCGGTAATGGCGGTCAACCGCAAGGGGGTACGCCGCGTACCAATGCCGGTGGTCAAGGCCGCAACAACGGTCAACCCCGTACTGGCGGTGGCGAAAAACGCCCGCCTCGCGGCAATAATGGCGGCGCTGCCCGCCGTGACGGCGGCGCACGTGGTGGTCGTCCACCGCGTGACGCCGCTGCCCGCCAGGAACCGGCCGTGGGTAACACGCGCCAGCCACAGCATCAGCCTGTGATCATCCGCAAGGAATCCAAGCTGGACCGTTATCCGACTCCCGAGCAACTGGACGATCTGCCAAGCCGTCCGCGGGGCGAACGCCCAGCACTGCTGACCCGCAAGGGGTCGTAAACGAAAACGGGGCCGCTAGCGGCCCCGTTTTTCATTGGGCTGGCGTTTATTACTTCTGCTTCACGCCCTCGACGCTGATGTCCAGATCCAGCGTCTGCGAGGTTGGGCCTGGGCCTTTGATGCCGAAGTCGTTCAGGTTCAAGGTGGTGGTGGCGTTGAAGCCAGCGCGCTCACCGCCCCACGGGTCCTTGCCCTCACCATTGAAGGTAGCCTTGAACGTCACCGGCTTGGTCACGCCGTGCAGGGTCAGGTCACCGGTCACGTCAGCGGTCTTGTCACCCGTGGACTTGACGCTGGTGGATACGAACTTGGCATCCGGGTACTTCTTCACGTCCAGGAAGTCGGCGCTGGCAATGTGCTTGTCACGCTCGGCGTGGTTCGACCACAGGCTGGCGGTTTTCAGATCGACGCTGATCTTGCTGGCTTCAGGCTTGGCACTGTCCCAAGTGAAGTTACCGTCGAAGTCCTTGAACGTACCGTGAATGAAGCTGTAGCCCAGGTGGCTGATCTTCCAGTCCACGAAAGCGTGCTGGCCTTCCTTGTCGATCTTGTACTCGGCTGCCATGGCCTGGCCAGCGGAGAACAGAGCAGTACCGAGCGCCAGAGCGGCAAAAGTCTTTTTCAACATCGTTACTTCCTTCCTTTGCGATTGAGGTTGAGCGTCAAGCTTTGCGGCCCAGCATGCGCATGAGGGTCGCGTCACGGTCGATGAAATGGTGCTTGAGTGCGGCCAGGGCGTGCAACACCGCAAAAACCACCACACCCCACGCCAGCCACAGGTGAATGACACCAGCCAGGTCCGCCTGGTCTGGCAGATTGCTGACCAGGGCGGGCACCTCGAACAGGCCAAACACCGGAATACCTACGCCGTCGGCGGTGGATATCAGGTAACCGGCGATCATTACGGCGAACAATCCCAGGTACAGCGCCAGATGCCCCAGCTTGGCCCCCAAGCGGGTGAGCGGGCCATAACTGGCCAGTGCCGGCGGTGGGGGGCTCACAAAGCGCCACAGCACGCGCAACAACATCACCGCCAGCAGCACCAGACCGATGCTTTTATGCAGGTCCGGGCCGGCCTTGCGCCATGGGTCATAGTAGTCGAGCCCGACCATCCACAACCCGAGGCCGAAAAGGCTGAAGACGGTCAGCGCCACGCCCCAGTGCATGAAGATGCTGACAGCGCCGTAGCGTGAAGATGAATTGCGCACTTGCATGTTGGCGTTCTTCCCCGTGAAAGCTATGCAAAGACTAGCGTCAAACGTATCGAATAAAAGCGGAAAAAATTGCTTTGGATTATCGACAAATCCGATAGCAAGTTTCGCTACGGGCTATTAAGGAAACGTTAACGCCGATAACGGGCAGCGAGTGCTTCGATCAACGTGCATGACGCAGGGCTCAGTCAAGTGGCTGAGCCCTTCTGACAGGTCTGCCGCGCAGTGCCCGACAGACCTGCAGTATCAGCTCGCCTTGGCCTGGCTATCGGTTGCAGGCTTTTTGGCTGGCGCCGGCTTGGTAGCAGCTTTCTTGCTGTCGGCAGGCTTGTGCGCTGGCTTGTGCACCGGTTTGGCCGCTGGCTTGTGGGCTGGCGCCTGCTTGACCGGGGCAGCCTTGGTGGTTGCCGCCTTGGTGGGCGCTGCCTCGACGACGGGCGCCGGGCTGGCCGGTGCCTGTGCCGGGGCTTGCGCCGCCGGTTGCGCTGCGGGTGGCGCCACAGGGGCTACTTCAGCTGCCTTGGCCGCCGGTTGAGGCGCTGGCGCCGGCGTTTCCTTGGCACCGAACAGGCGAGCGAAGAAGCCTGGCTTTTTCTGGCCCGTCGCATCGGCCGATTGGGTCTCAGGCTTGGCCGGCGCTTGGTCGACTGCCTTGTCCTTGTCGGACGCGCCGCCGCCGAACAGGTTGGTGAAGAAATTGCCCTTGCTCTTGGCCGCTGCCACGCCTGCAGCGGCGGTCGCTGCCGCTGGCACGGCCTTTACCGGGTCGAACGACTTGCCGGCCAGCAGGTCCTGCACTTGGCCGGCAGCCCGTTGACCGCTGCGCAGAGCGCCTTCAAGCGTGCCTGGGTACAAGGCATCGGTGTGCTCACCGGCAAAGGCGATGCGTTGTACCGGGCGCTCCCAAAGGCGCCAGTACTTGCTGATCTGGCCAGGTCCATAGGCCAGGTAGGCACCCCCAGTGCCGGCATCGGCGCTGTAGCGCTTGACTTCATAACCGGTGAAAGCGCCACGGGCCTGAGGGTAGAAGGTATGCAGGCGAATGAGCACCTGGTCGACCATCTGCTTGTCACCAAAGGCCTGCAGCAAGCGGGCGTTGTCGCCGGAAAGGTTGATCACCACGTTGGCACCGCCCTTGAGGGCCGGTTCGATCCACAACATGCCAAGGCCCGTATTGCTGAAGATCTCACCCGACATGCGCGCCCGGCTTTCCCAGACCGGTTTCTTGAACTTGAGCATCACCTGGTCGCGCCAACCGTAGTTGGTGCCCTTGAGCGCCGCCACATGCTGGTTATCCAGGCCAGGCGTCATCTGGATCTTGGCCAGTGCACGCAGGGGCACGGCCATCACCACGTAATCGGCGCGGTAACCCACGCTGCCGACTTTCACGGTAACGCCGTCCTTGTCCTGAACGATTGCACTCACCGGCGAGCCGGTCTTGATGGTCTTCAGTTGCTTGACGAACGCCTGCGCCAGCACCGGGCTGCCGCCGGGCAGCCGCGCTGCACGCAGGTCACGGTCGCTCACGTCACGGTAGACGCGGTTCTGCTGGGCGAAATACAGCAGCGACAGGCGCGACGGCTCGTCGTAGCGGCTGCGGATCTGCTGGTTGACCAACTGACGGGCCGTGGCAGGTAACTGCAACTTGTCCAGCCAGGAGGACACGTTGATCTGGTCCAGGGCGAACAGGGTGCTGGTCGCCTGGGGGTTGAGCGGATCGTCGATCGAACGGGCCAGATCGTCCAGGGTTTTCTCGTAGCGTTTGAGGGCTTCGGCCGTGGCCGGCTGCTTGAGGGCCAGGTCTGCGGCACTGAAGTACTCGCCATCGATCAGGTACCCAGGGGTGCGCACGAATTCGGGCGCCGGCAGCGTGTCGAGCTTGAAGCGATCAACGTACTGGTTGAGAACCGGCTGCGCCTTGGTATTGCCGATCCATTCGCTGGTGGCCAGGCCCGAGCGGCCGCCCATGCCTGCCTTGGCTTCGAGCAGGGTCACCTGCCAGCCCTTGTTCTGCAGCTCATAGGCTGCGGTCAGGCCCGCCATGCCGCCGCCCACGACGATTGCCGTGGGCGTCTTGTCACTCGCCAGCGCGGCACCGCTGGAAACACCAATCAATACCAACGCGCACAGGCGCACCCAAGCAGCAGCCATGTTGGCGAACTCCGAGTCAAAGGTTGCAGAAAACAGAGAGAGGCGGGAGGCCCCGAGAGAGGCGGTAGAATACGTCACCGCTGCCAGGGCTGCCAGCGTAGTGACATCAAGTGGTCTGGCTAAATGACATTTTCTGGCGGGTTGTTCTCACCCGTGCCATTGCTTAGGCTTACGCCCCCACGCCGCCAAGCCAGGAGAAGTGCTCATGGGCCTCAATGATCAGTGGATGCAGCGCGACCTCAAGGTCCTCTGGCACCCCTGCACCCAGATGAAAGACCACGAGCAACTACCGCTGATACCGATCAAGCGCGGTGAAGGGGTGTGGCTCGAGGATTTCGAGGGCCGGCGCTACCTGGATGCCGTGAGCAGCTGGTGGGTAAACGTGTTCGGCCATTCCAACCCGCGTATCAATGAGCGCATCAAGGAGCAGGTCGACCAGCTTGAGCACGTGATTCTGGCAGGCTTCAGCCACCAGCCTGTCATCGAGCTGTCCGAACGCCTGGTGGCCATGACGCCGGCCGGGCTCGACCGGGTGTTCTACGCCGACAATGGCTCGTCCTGCATCGAAGTGGCGCTGAAGATGAGCTTTCACTACTGGCAGAACGTCGGCAAGCCGGACAAGAAGCGGTTCGTCACCCTGACCAACAGCTATCACGGTGAAACCATCGCCGCCATGTCCGTCGGTGACGTCCCGTTGTTCACCGAAACCTACAAGGCGTTGCTGCTCGACACCTTGAAAGTCCCGAGCCCCGATTGCTACCTGCGCCCGGAGGGCGTCAGCTGGGAGGCGCATTCACGCACCCTGTTCCAGGTCATGGAGCAGACCTTGGCCGAGCATCATGCCTCGATCAGCGCGGTCATCATCGAGCCGTTGATCCAGGGCGCCGGCGGCATGCGCATGTACCATCCGGTCTATCTCAAGCTCTTGCGCGAAGCCTGCGATCGCTACGACGTGCACCTGATCCATGACGAGATCGCGGTTGGCTTCGGTCGCACGGGCACCATGTTCGCCTGCGAGCAGGCAGGTATTCGCCCGGACTTCCTGTGCCTGTCCAAGGCCCTGACCGGGGGGTATCTGCCCCTGGCTGCCTGCCTGACCACCGACAAGGTGTACCAGGCGTTCTATGACGACTACCGCACGTTGCGCGCGTTCTTGCATTCGCACAGCTACACCGGCAACCCGCTGGCGTGCGCGGCCGCCTTGGCCACCCTCGACATCTTCGAGCAAGACAACGTGATCGAGGCCAACAAGGCGCTGGCTACGCGCATGGCCAGCGCCACTGCGCATCTGGCCGACCATGCCCACGTGGCCGAGATACGCCAGACCGGCATGGTCCTGGCCATCGAAATGGTCCAGGACAAGGCCGGCAAGGTGCCCTACCCCTGGCAGGCGCGACGCGGCCTTAAAGTGTTCGAGCATGCCCTGACCCGTGGCGCGCTGCTGCGCCCGCTGGGCAGTGTGGTGTATTTCCTGCCACCGTATATCATCACGCCCGAACAGATCGACTTCCTGGCCGAAGTGGCCAGCGAAGGCATCGACATCGCCACCCGCGACAGCACCCGCGTGACGGTGCCCAGCACCTTCCGCCCGGACTTTCGCGATCCGGGCTGATAGCGAGTTGAAGGCCATGCCTGCAACCGCGCCGGAACCTGCGCTGCATGCGTCATGCCGGCGCGGGCCTTTCGGTCGTCCTTACCTTTTCAGAGCTTACCCATGAGACTGTCCCGCTTCTTCATCGACGCCCCCCTGAGCCTTGGCGAACACGACCTGCCCGAGGCACAGGCCCACTACATCGGCCGCGTATTGCGCATGGCGGCGGGTGACCCCGTGCAGCTGTTCGACGGCAGCGGCCAGGAATACCGTGGGCAGTTGCTGGAGGTGGGCAAGAAAGCCGTGCGCGTGAGTCTGGACCAGGCATTCGCTGGCCAAGCCGACTCACCGCTGCAGGTGCACCTGGGCCAAGGGCTGTCGCGGGGCGAGCGTATGGACTGGGCCATCCAGAAAGCCACCGAGCTGGGCGCCAATGAGATCACCCCGATCGTCAGCGAGCGGTGCGAGGTGCGCCTGAAGGACGAGCGCGCCGACAAGCGCCTGGCCCACTGGCGGCAAGTGGCGATCAGCGCCTGCGAACAGTGTGGCCGCTCCAGCCTGCCGCTCATCCACCCGCCCATCACCCTGGCTGAGTGGCTGGCCGCCACCCAGGCGCAGCTCAAGCTGGTGTTGCACCCGGTAGCCGAACCGCTGGTCAGCCATGCCAAACCGGCAAGCCTGGCGTTCCTGATTGGCCCGGAAGGCGGCTTGAGCGAACCCGAGGTCGAGCAGGCCAAGGCAGCGGGCTTTCATGCGGCGCGCCTGGGCCCGCGGGTATTGCGCACCGAAACCGCCCCCGTGGTGGCCCTTTCAGTGGCGCAACAGCTCTGGGGCGATTTCTAAGCGTTCCCAGGCGAACGGGCGGTGCTCACAGTGATCAACGCACGTAGTGCGACACCGCCACGAAATGCATCAGGCTGCCGGCAATCACAAACAAGTGCCAGATGCCATGCCAGTGACGAAAACGCCGGTCGAATGCGAAAAAGATGATGCCCACGGTGTAGAACACGCCCCCTGCGGCCAGCCAGGCAAAACCGGCGGTACCCAGCGCCTGCAGCAGCGGGTTGACCGCGACCAGCACGATCCAGCCCATCACGGCGTAGATCACGATGGACAAGACCCGTGCTTCGGAGCGCGGCTTGATTTCCTGCAGCATGCCCAGTACTGCCAGCCCCCAGACGATGCCGAACAGGCTCCAGCCCCAAGGCCCGCGCAGGCTGATCAGGCAGAAGGGCGTGTAGCTGCCGGCGATCAGCAAATAGATAGAGAGGTGATCGAGCTTGCGCATGATCACCTTCGCCCGTCCGCGCGTGCTGTGATACAGCGTCGAAATGCTGTACAGCAGCAACAGCGTGCCGCCGTAGATGGAGAAACTGACGATCTTCCAGGGGTCCCCCTGCAAGGCGGCCCCGATGATCAGCCAGAGGGCACCGAGGCCTGCCAGCAACGCACCCACCAAGTGGGTCCAGGCATTGAAGCGTTCACCGTAATACATGCCCTTAAAGACCTTTCGAAACCCATCTAGTTTCAGCCACGACAATCGACGCACGGCGACCGTACGCTCTAACCCGACGCTTGCAGCCTGCCGCTGCGTTGCGCGTCCCTGACCAGGCGCTCGAGCCCGACCAGGTCAGGTACGCGCGCCACCTGCTCCCCTACCTGGACAGCGGCCAACTCAAGGGGTGCCAATGCCACGTCGACGTAGTTGAGCTGGCTGTCGAGCTTGCACGAGCGCGGTATGCCTTGCAGCAGCAAGGCCAGGTAACGCAAGCCCGTGTCGCCCAATGCGTTGAGCACCACCACGCGGGCCCGTTCGCCACAGGGCGTATGGCTGTCGCAGGCCGCTTCGAAACCGATCAGGGGCAAGCGCTGCTGGCGCCAGTCGACCCAGCCCAGGTGCCAGGGCAGGTCACCGCGCTGGCACGCCACATTGCGCAGCCCACTGAGTTCGGCCACGGCCACATTGGGCAGCACCAACGTACGGTCGCCCAAGGGCAGCAACAGCCCGGTGAGGCTGCTGCGCTGCCCGGCTATCAGTTCAAGCATGGGACTGGCTCCACTGGAGGATGCTGTGCAGCAATACCGACTCCTGATAAGGCTTGCCGAGGTATTCGTTGACCCCGATGGCCATGGCTCGGTCGCGGTGCTTCTGCCCCGTACGCGAGGTGATCATGATGATGGGCAGGTCCTTGAGGCGGGCGTCCTGGCGAATGCGGGTCGCCACTTCGAAGCCGTCCATGCGCGGCATTTCGATATCCAGCAGCAACACATCGGGCCGGTGCCCTTCCAGCACCGCCATGGCATCGACCCCGTCCTTGGCGGTGATCACGCTCATGCCATGGCGCTCCAACAGCCGGCTGGTGACCTTGCGCACCGTGACCGAGTCATCCACCACCATCACCAGCAAGGTGCGATCCGGGGTTGCTGCCGGCAGCAACCCACGTGGCGTGCCTCCAGGCAAACGAGCAAGCCGCCGTTGCTGGCCGCGCAACTGCCCTAAAAGGTCCAGAATCAGCACCACTCGCCCATCCCCCAGCAACGTTGCACCCGACAGGCCGGCAACGGCCGCGAACTGCGGGCCCAGGCTTTTGACCACGATCTCCCGGCTGGGCGACAAGCTGTCGACCTGGATGGCGAACGACTGCTCCTGCGAATGCACCAGCAGCAAGGGCAATGGCACGCTCTGGCCCAGCAGCGTGGGACGCGGGGCGCCCTGCACCAGCTCGCCCAGGTAGCGCAGCTGGTACTGATGGCCTGCGTAGGCGTAGCGCGGCGGCTCCTGCTCGTAGCAGGCCGCCAGTTCAGCGGGCGGTACCCGCACGATGCCTTCGATGGTGTTGAGCGGGATCGCGTACTGCTCATCGCCCAGGTGCACCATCAGTGCGCGGTTGATCGACACCGTGAACGGCAGGCGAATCTGGAAACGCGCCCCCTTGCCCTGGGCCGACTCGATGGTCATCGAGCCGCCCAACTGCTTGACCTCTTCGTGGACCACGTCCATGCCCAGGCCCCGCCCTGAAATCTGCGTGATCTTTTCGGCCGTGGAAAAGCCCGGCCTGAGGATGAACTGAAGTATCTCGTGGTCGCTCAGCTGCGCCTGCGGGTCCAGCAGGCCGCGCTTGATGGCCTTGAGCCGGACAGCGTGTAGCGGCACGCCGGCGCCATCGTCGGTCATCTCGATGACGATGTCCGCCCCCTCGTGCAGCAGGTTCAGGTGGATCGTGCCCTGCTCGGGCTTGCCTGCGGCCAATCGGGCTTCGCGGCTTTCCAGGCCATGGTCGACGGCATTGCGCAACATGTGTTCAAGGGGCGCCACCATGCGTTCGAGCACACTGCGGTCGAGCTCCCCCTCGGCGTTGCCCACCACCAGCTCGACCTGCTTGCCCAGCTCGCTCGCCACCTGCCGCACCACGCGCTGCAAGCGCGGCACCAGGCGTTCGAAGGGCACCATCAACGTTGCCGTCAGGCCTTCCTGCAGTTGGCTGTTGACCCGCGCCTGCTGCTGGAGCAGGCCGTAGGCTTCCTGGGCGCGCTGGGCCATGGTCTCCTTCAGGTCCAGCAGGTCCGAGGCCGACTCGAACAGGGCCCGCGACAACTGCTGCAACTGCGAGTGGCGGTCCATTTCCAGTGGGTCGAAATCTTCATAGACATCGCCTTCGAGCTGCTGGCGGCTGGAGATCCGGCCCTGGGTTTCGATATCCAGGCGTAGCAGCTGGTCACGCATGCGCTCGAGCGTGGTTTCCATTTCGTTGAGCGTGAACTGGGCGTCGTTGACCTGCTGCTCAATGCGTCCACGGATGATCGAATGCTCACCGGCCAGGTTGCCCAGGTCGTCCAGCAATTCGGCATCGACCTTGACCATATCCCCCGGTACGCGCTCAGGGGTTACTGCTGGACCTTCGCTGGCGGCAGTTTCGACCGGGCTGGTGCCGGCCGCGCTGTCGGTCAGCCCGGCGCTGCTGAAGTTGCGGATGTAATCGATCAGCGCCGTGGCAGCGTGCAGCGGTTGCCCCAGGCGCACGGCATCAAGCATGTGCGCCAGGCGGTCGTGGCAGTTCTGCAACAGCGAGAACAGGGCCCCGCTCGGTGGTAGGCGCCCTGCCGCGAGCAACTCATACAAAAATTCCAGCTCATGGGCCAGGTCACCGATGGGGCCGATTTCGACCATGCGTGCCACCCCTTTGAGGGTGTGCAGGTCGCGCATCAGGTTGTCCACCTCCACCGTGCTGCGTGGGTCGGCCTGCCATCTCGCCAGGGCCGCCGCAGCGCTCTCGACGATGTCCGAACTTTCTTCGAGAAAGACCTCCATCAGCTCTTCCCCGGCGCTTTCCGGAGCCTGGGACGGCTGTACTGGCGCCGGGTCGAGGGCTACGTCAGGGGTCGGTGTGTCGATCAGCTGCACGTCCATGTCCGGGTGCAGCGGTGTGACACTGTCGAGGCCCACGCGCCCGGTGGCATCCGGAGCCAGCCCTTGCCCTTGCAGGTCGCGCAGACGGGTCACCAACGCCGTACGCGGGGCGACGTCCTGGCCAGCAGCCAGCTCGTCGAGCATGTCCAGCAGCGCTTCGTGGGCGTGCTGGGCACGGGTGAAGAACTGCCCATCGGCAGGCAGACTGCCCTCCTCCACAGCACCGTACAGGTCCAGCAAGGCTTCGCACACCTCATCGACCTGCCACAGATCGGCCGAGTGGGCGGCATGGGCAAGCTCGGTCATGTCATCGAGCAGCGTGTCCAATGCCCCCCGTTGGGCCGGGTGCCGCTGCCAGTCGGCCAGCAACGTCTCGGCATCCAGCAGACGGTCCATGGCCTGTGACAGGAACGTTGCGACCTGTTGCGGGTCGCGGGCGTTGCCGGTCGAGGCATGCGCATCGCCACCCAGGGCGGCAATACGCGTATCCAGGGCCAACTCAACCTGCTCGATCAGCTGGGCCGCGCCGGGCAAGGGGGCGAACGGGGTGGTGGATAACTGCTCCAGGCCCTGCCCGAACATCGAGGCGGCGGACGTGAGCCAGCGCAGCTCCGTTTCGTCGAGCAGCAGGTCGTGCGCCTTGTACTCACGCACCAGCCGATCGAATACGGTGGCAAGTTCGGCCATGGGCAAGACCCCGGCCATGGCCGCACTGCCCTTGAGGGTGTGCAAGGCCCGCTGCAGGGCGTCGTCCACAGGGACGCCGTGCTGGGCATGTGCCAGGAACGTATCGAGGCTGGCCAGGTGGCCTTGCGCCTCGGAACGGAAGATGTCCAGCAACTGCGGGTCGAGCCCCTGCGCGTTGGCCGCGGCTGGCAAATCGCGCTCGGCAAGGGCATGCAGGCGGCCCACCAATTGCTGTACTGCGCTCACGTGCGGCAGGTGCCCTGCGGCGAAGTCGGCGAGCACCTCGGGCAGTTGCGCGAACGCTTGCTCAAGCGCTAACTGCCCGTCTGCGCCAAGCACGTTGCGGCCGGCAAGCACGCGGTTGAGCAGGTGCTCGGCGGCCCAAGCCAGCTCTGCCAACGCCTGGGCATGCACCAGGCGGGCTGCGCCCTTGAGCGTATGCAACGCCCGGTGCACGTCGATCAGTGCGTCCTGCTGCTGGTGGTCGGCACGCCAGTTCAGCCAGTGCCGCTCAATGTCCTGAAGCAGTGTTTGGGCTTCTTCGATGAATACGCCATGCAACTCGTCCTGAAGGCCGTCCTCGTCTTCCAGGTTGGCATGCTCTTCAGCGGTAGAACAGTGGACGCCCAACGCGCCCAGGCGCTCGCGGGCCATGACGATGAAGCGCTGGGCGTCGGCCAGCGGGTCGGCCACGCGCCATTGCAGGTAGCATTCGCCAGCGCTCAAGGCTTCGGCCAGCAGCGTCAGCTCCTCGGAGGAGGGGTCGGCCTGCGCCTGTTGTACCCAGCCCTGGACAAACGCCGTGCAGCGCGCGAACACCTCGGCAGCTGCCGGCAGCATCAGCATGGCCAAGGCGCCGCGCACCTGCTGGAGCAAACCTGGCAAGGCCTGCAGGTGTTGACGGGGCCAACCCGACTCCAGGCAATCGCCCAACAGGTCCTTGGCTTGCTGCAACACGTTCAGCGACTCTCGCAGCACGACCAGGCGAATCTCGGCGACATCGGCGCCCGGCAGGCCTGCCTCTCCCCCTTCTTCGAGCGGCCCGACCATGCCGTTGAGCGTGGCCTCCACATACAGCAATGCCCCCGCCACATCCATCAACACCGCGTCATCCACGGCCCGATCGCCCTGGGCCAGCCCTTGCAGCGTCATCACTTGATCGATGATGACCCGACGCGGCTGCTGGAAACCCAGCACAGCCAGGGTATCGGCCACGTGCCGCAGGGGAGCGAGCAACACTTCGAGCTGTTCATTGTGCTGCCGGTCGCTGCGCACGAACTGGTCCAGGCGGTCCTTGATGCGCATGAGGTCGTCACACAATGCCGCCACCACCGACCTTAGCGCGTCGCGGCCCTCCCCGGCCTGCAACTGCTCGCGCCAGTTGCCCAGCGACACGTCAAGGTTCGCCAGGTCCTCGGCACCTGCCAGACGCTGGCCTGCACTGCCGAGCAGGCGGCCATGAACCACCGGTTCCGCGCCTCGGCAAGCACGCAGCTGGTTGAGTAGCGGCAACATCACCAGTGGCAGGTCATGGCGAGCGCCGCGCAGACGTTCAAGGTACGAAGGCAACAGCTCCAGGCCCCTGAACAGCGCGCCCAGGCAGTCGCCTCGCGGGGTGACCTTACCGCTGGCCAGGTCGGTCACGAGCATTTCCAGCTCCTGGGCAAGGCGCGTGGCCCCAGGCAACTCCAGCATCACCAGGCAACCGTGTACCTGGTGCAGGTTGTCCGCCACGAAGGTGAGTAGCGACAGGTCTTCAGGCTCGCCGGCAAAGCGTTCCAGCGCCTGGCGCCCCTGCCCCAGGCAATCGAGCAGGGCAGCCTTGGTCCAGGCCAAGCCCACGGTATCGTGGCGGGCAGGGCCAGCAATGGAGCCGGGCATGGGCGTGGACATGGGCATTTCTCAATGGGGCTCGGCAGGTGCCGGCAGGGTGAACCCGGAAACCGAGCGACGCATCTCGCTGGCCATGCGCGCCAGGTGACGAATACTGTCGGCGGTGGCGCCGGAACCTGCGGACGTCTGGGCGGTGATCTGCTGGATGACGGCCATGGTGTGTGAGATCTGCCCCGCCGAGGAGGTTTGCAGCTGGGCCGCATCGGAAATGCTGTGGATAAGGTCGGCAAGGTTCTGCGAAACGCCTTCGATCTCGGCCAGCGCCACGCCGGCGTCCTGGGCCAGCCTGGCGCCTCGCACGACTTCGGCCGTGGTCTGTTCCATGGAGATGACCGCTTCGTTGGTGTCGGCCTGAATGGTCCGCACAAGGGCTTCGATCTGCCGTGTAGCGGAGGACGAGCGCTCGGCCAGACGCTGGACCTCGTCCGCGACCACGGCGAACCCGCGCCCTGCCTCACCCGCCAGGGAGGCCTGGATAGCGGCGTTCAAGGCCAGGATGTTGGTCTGGTCGGCGATGTCGTCGATCAGGCTGACGATATCGCCAATTTCCTGGGACGATTCGCCCAGGCGCTTGATGCGCTTGGCGGTGTCCTGGATCTGCTCGCGAATGTTGTTCATGCCGTCGATGGTGTTGTGCACCACCTCATTGCCCTTGTTGGCAATGGCCACGGACCGCTCGGCGACCTTGGCCGATTCGTAGGCATGGGCCGAAACACGGTCGATCGACTCGACCATGTCCCCGACTGCCTCGGAGGCTTCGCTGATCTGCTCGGCCTGCTGCTCGGATGCCTTGGCCAATTGGCGGGCCGTGTTCTGCGTGTCCTGCACCGCCGAGGCGACCTGCACCGCACTGTGGTTGATGGTGGCGACCAGGTCGCGCAGTTGGTCGACGGAGTAGTTGATGGAGTCGGCGATGGCGCCGGTGAAGTCTTCGGTCACCGAGACGGTCACCGTCAGGTCGCCATCTGCCAACTCTTCGATTTCATCGAGCAGGCGCATGATCGCCTGCTGGTTGCGTTCGTTCTTTTCGGCGGTCTCACGCAACTGACGGTTGGTGGTGCGCACCATGACCAGGCCGATGAGGATGATCGAGGCCAGTGCCAACAAGCCCAGTGCATACCCCCCAACGGTATCGAGCGTGCGCCCGCTGGCCAGGTTCTCGAAGCCGTTGGCCAGGTGCGAGGCTTCCTCGAGCAAGGTCTGCGACAGGCTGAAAATGCTGCCGGCCGCCTCCCGCACCCGGAACAGCTCCGGCGAGGTCTCGAGAATTTCATCGACCGAGCCGGCCACGAACTGGAACAGCTCGGCGATTTCCGCCAGCCGCGCCCTGGCATCGGCGTCTTCGACACGGGTCACGCCAATGGCAGCATCGCCCTTGAGCATGCCCTCGAGCACCTGGCCGAAGCGGCCAGCATCGCGGCCGAAGGCATCGGCGGCCTGCGCCGCCGCCGCATCGCCGGCCAGTACGGTGTTGACCGACCCCAGGATACGTTCGGCCAGCAGCAGCTGGCGCTGTGCCACAGCGACCTGGCTGGCCGGGGCGCCACTTTGCAGCAGGATTTCGACCACCTTTTCGTATTCGACCTGCAATTGCGGGACGGTTTCGGCCAGGGTTGCCGCCACCTGGTGCAAGGACAGCACGGTCTGTTCGCTGGCCAGGATGGTGTCGGTGCTCTTGCGCAGGCTCTCCCAGTCATCGCGCACCGCTTCCATCTCTTCGCGCACCGAGGCTGGCGCCGCGGGCAGCCCGGTGGCCTTGTCGCCTTCGCGCAGGTAGCCCCAGCGACGCTCGAAGTCGTTGCGTGCATCGGACAGCAGCCTGAAGGCTACGCCCTTGCCGGCAGCCGCTTCAGTGGCGTTCTTGGCGATGCGCTGGGACAACACGCGCAGCTCGCCGGCATGGCCGATGTATTGCTTGTCGTAGTTGGACTGGGTGTTGAGGTAGGCGAAATTGGCGAACAGCAGAATGATCGAGAGGATCAGGATCAGGAACAGCACGGTGATCTGCGCAATGCTGCGGGTGCGGGGGCTCACGGTAGTGGCGGTGACGGGGGGAGCAGGCTGGTTCACGTTTGCAAGGTCCTATAACGCCACATCGAGAAAGCCCGGTGCCTGGGCCAGGGCAAAGGGGCTGAAAATCGCCCAGTAGTCGTGGTCGCGTTCAAAGCGCCCCTGAACGAAGGGCCCGGCAGCATCGGTCACCGGCAGCGCAGGTTGCAGGCTGTCGATTGCAAAGTGCTGCAGGCCTACCACTTCGTCCACCAGCAGGCCAACGAAAAGCGCCTCGTGATCGAGCACCAGGACGCGCCGCTGCTTGCCCGGCACAGCACTGCCCAGGCCGAGGAAGCGGCCCAGGTCCATCACGGGCAGCAACCGGCCACGCAGATTGGCCACCCCGCATACCCAGGGTTGCACCCCAGGTACTCGACTACTGCGGGGCTCACGCAGCACTTCGGCCACCTCGCCCATGGGCGCGACAAACCATTGCCCGGCTACACGAAAACCGATGCCGCTCCACTGCTGCAACCTGTCACCCGAAGCCGGTTGGTCGGCTACCAGCAGGCGGCAGCGCCGATCGATATCCAGCAACAGTTCGAAGGCGGTCAGCGACGCTCCCTGCGGGCGTGTGGTCAAGCCCCCAGCACCTCTTGGAGCTTATGCACCAGCGCGTCTTCTTCCACAGGTTTGGTCAGGAAGTCACGTGCGCCCTGGCGCGTCGCCCAGATGCGGTCGGTTTCCTGATCCTTGGTGGTCACCATGATGACCGGAATGCCCTTGGTCTCCGGGTCCTTGCTGAGCTGGCGAGTGGCCTGGAAGCCGTTCATGCCTGGCATCACGATATCCATGAGCACTGCATCGGGCTTCTCCTGCCGGGCAAGGGCTACGCCATCGGCGCCGTTGTTGGCCTTGAGTACCTCGTGCCCGTACTTTTCCAGCCATTGAGTCAATCGATACATCTCTGTCGGCGAGTCGTCGACAATCAGAACGCGGGCCATACGGGTTCCCCATCAGGATTTGAAAGACCGTGCCATGGCAGGGCGCGGTCAGGGTGCTGTTTGTTGAGCAGTGGCGAATCCAGGCACATGGGCCTGTATCGCCTCGATCAGTTCTTCCTTGGTAAACGGTTTGGTCAGAAACTGATCAGAACCGACCACACGCCCGCGGGCCTTGTCGAACAAACCGTCGCGCGAGGACAACAGAATCACCGGGACATCCTTGAAGGTACTGTTCTGCTTGATCACCGCGCACGTCTGGTAGCCGTCCAGACGCGGCATCAAGACGTCGACGAAGATCACGGCCGGGTTGTGATCGACGATCTTGGCCAGGGCATCGAAGCCATCGCTGGCAGTGATGACCTCGCAGCCCACCTCACCGAGCAGCATCTGCGCCGTGCGGCGAATGGTGCGTGAATCGTCGATCACCATCACTTTCAGGGGTTGTTCCATAGACGCCTACCCGGAGGAATTGAGCTGCACGTTGCAAGCGCCACGCTACAAGAAAGCCCAATGGGCCAATGGCCGCTTTTCGCTTGAGGCGTGCAGCCGAAGGCTTGAAGCTGCATTTTTAGCACAGTCCGGGTAGCCATTCCATCTGCCGCGCCCCTTGACCGGCGGCGTTAGCGGCGCCACCCTGAGCCACTTTTCTTTCGATCCATCGCGGCCACGCCGCCAAGAGGAACCACCCCATGAGCGTTCGCCTCGGCATTGTCATGGACCCTATCGCGTCCATCTCCTACAAGAAGGACAGTTCGCTGGCCATGCTGCTGGCTGCCCAGGCACGCGGCTGGAGCCTGTTCTACATGGAGCAGCGCGACCTGTATCAAGGTCAAGGCAAGGCACGTGCGCGCATGCGCCCGTTGACGGTGTACGCAGACCCGGCCCGCTGGTACGAGCTGGGCGAGGAGCAGGACAGCGCCCTGGCCGAGCTGGACGTGATCCTGATGCGCAAGGACCCACCCTTCGACCTGGAATTCGTCTACAGCACCTACCTGCTCGAACAAGCCGAAAGCGAAGGCGTGCTGGTGGTCAACCGCCCCCAGAGCCTGCGTGACTGCAACGAAAAGCTGTTCGCCACTCTGTTCCCGCAATGTACGCCACCCACCCTGGTCAGCCGTCGCCCGGACATCATCCGCGCGTTTGCCGCCGAGCATGGCGATGTGATCCTCAAGCCCCTGGATGGCATGGGCGGCACGTCGATCTTCCGTCACCGGGCGGGCGACCCGAACCTGTCGGTGATCCTCGAAACCCTGACCCTGCTGGGTACTCAGCAGATCATGGCCCAGGCCTACCTGCCGGCGATCAAGGACGGCGACAAGCGTATCCTGATGATCGAAGGCGAGCCGATCGACTACTGCCTGGCCCGTATTCCGGCCAGCGGCGAAACCCGTGGCAACCTGGCCGCCGGCGGTCGTGGCGAGGCACGCCCCCTGAGCGAGCGCGACCGCTGGATCGCGGCGCAGGTAGGCCCGACATTGCGCGAGAAGGGCCTGCTGTTTGTCGGCCTGGACGTGATTGGCGACTACCTCACCGAAATCAACGTGACCAGCCCCACCTGCATCCGCGAAATCGACGCCGCCTACGGTACCGACATCGGCGGCCAGCTGATGGATGCCATTGATCGCCAGCTCAAGGCGCGTTGACCACGGACATTCGGTAACGGACTGGCGTGGGGTATCATGCTCACCCGCAAGCGACAGGCTGCAAGACCGGTACGCCCGCCCCGTGCCCTCTGCTGCCTGTTGCGTGCCGTTTGTAGCTCGACGATGCCCCTGGATACCTGATGACGCTGCCCGCTGACATCCCCGCCGACCTGTTGCCGCCCCGCGTTCGCCCGGTGGACAGGCTGGGCTTCACGCTGTTTCTGGCGGCGCTGGTGCACCTGGCGTTGATCCTCGGGGTGGGCTTTACCGTGGTCAAGCCGGCGCAGATCAGCCGCACCATGGACATCACCCTGGCCACGTTCAAAAGCGAAAAGCCGCCGGAAAAGGCCGACTTCCAGGCGCAAGACAACCAGCAAGGCAGCGGCACCCTGGACAAGAAGGCCGTGCCCAAGACCACCGAGCTTGCGCCTTTCCAGGACACCAAGATCAACAAGATCACCCCGCCACCTGCCGCCAGGCCCGAGGTACCGCCGCCCCCGCAGAAGTCGGCGGTCGCGACCAAGGCTCCGAAGGCGCAGAAGGTCGAGCCCAAGCCCCGGGAAAGCAAGCCCCAGCCCAAGCCGAGCACGCCCGTGCGCGAGTTCGACAGCTCGCAGCTGTCCAGCCAGATCGCCAGCCTTGAGGCAGAGCTTGCCAATGAGCAGCAGCAATATGCCAAGCGCCCGCGTATCCATCGCCTGAATGCGGCCTCGACCATGCGCGACAAGGGCGCCTGGTACAAAGAGGAATGGCGCAAGAAAGTCGAACGCGTGGGCAACCTGAATTATCCGGACGAGGCACGCCGGCAGCAGATCTACGGCAACCTGCGCATGATGGTCTCGATCAACCGCGACGGGTCACTCTACGAAGTGCTGGTGCTTGAATCGTCCGGCCAGCCCGTGCTGGACCAGGCTGCCCAGCGCATCGTGCGCCTGGCCGCACCGTTCGCGCCGTTCACCGGTGATCTGGCCGAGTACGACCGGCTGGAAATCATCCGTACCTGGCGCTTCGCCAGGGGTGATCGGTTGTCCAGCAACTGAGCCGGCACGCTTGCAGCGGTGGCCGGGTGGCGCCACACTATCCCCCATGAAGAACCTCACGCCGAGCTACCTCAAGCACCAGTTCCTGATCGCCATGCCGCACATGGCCGACCCGAACTTCGCCCAGACCCTCACGTACATCGTCGAGCACAATGCTCATGGCGCGATGGGGCTTGTGGTGAACAAGCCGCAGGAACTGAACCTGGCCGACATCCTCGAGCAACTGCGCCCGGACGAAACCCCGCCGGCCAGCACGCTGCAGGTGCCTATCTACCAAGGCGGCCCGGTGCAGACCGACCGCGGCTTCGTGCTGCATACCAGCGAGTGCAGCTACCAGGCCACGGTGGAACTGCAGGGCCTCTCGCTTTCCACGTCCCAGGACGTGCTGTTCGCCATCGCCGAGGGCGTGGGCCCGGAAAAGAGCCTGATCACCTTGGGTTATGCCGGCTGGGAAGCGGGCCAGCTCGAGGCCGAGCTGGCCGATAACGCCTGGCTCAACTGCGCGTTCGACCCGGATATCCTGTTTGCCATGACCAGCGAGCTGCGCCTGGAAGCGGCGGCTGCGAGCCTTGGCATCAACCTGCATCTGCTGACCAGCCAGGCGGGCCACGCCTGATGGCCGACGCGCTTGCCGCACCCCGGCTGCTGCTGGGTTTCGACTATGGCACCAAGCAGATCGGCGTGGCCGTCGGCCAGGCGGTCACCGGCCAGGCCCGTGAACTCTGTACGTTGCGCGCCCAGAATGGCGTGCCGGACTGGGCCCAGGTCGAGCGCCTGATCGCTGAATGGAAGCCTGACGCCATCGTCGTCGGCCTGCCGCTGAACATGGACGGCACCCCCAGCGAAATGAGCGCCCGGGCCGAAAAATTCGCCCGCCGCCTCAATGGGCGCTTCAACCTGCCGGTGCATACCCATGACGAACGCCTGACCACGTTCGAGGCCAAGGGCGAGCGCATGGCCCGTGGCGGCCAGCGCGGCACGTACCGGGACAACCCGGTCGACGCCATCGCCGCCGCCCTGCTGCTGCAAGGCTGGCTGGAGGCCAATACCTGATCATCTTCGCGACCGGATGCATCCGGCGCACCCTTCCGAGGAACCTGCAATGAGCCTACCTGATCCTGCCGCGCTGATCCGGCAGATGGCTGTCGACCTTCGCGCCCATCTGGCCCGCCGTGCCATCGCCGAGCCACGCTACATCGGCATTCGCACCGGAGGCGTGTGGGTGGCCCAGGCGTTGCAACAGGCCATGGACGACACCAGTGCCATGGGTACGCTTGACGTGTCGTTCTATCGAGACGACTTCAGCCAGAATGGCCTGCACCCGCAAGTGCGCCCCTCGGCGCTGCCATTTGAGATCGAAGGCCAGCACCTGGTGCTGGTGGACGACGTGCTGATGAGCGGTCGCACCATTCGCGCCGCCCTCAACGAACTGTTCGACTACGGCCGTCCGGCCAGCGTCACCCTGGTCTGCCTGCTGGACCTGGATGCAGGCGAGCTGCCCATCCGCCCGAATGTGCTCGGCGCCACCTTGTCACTGGCGGCCCATGAACGGGTAAAATTGACCGGACCCGCACCGCTCGCCCTCGAGCGCCAGGACCTCGCCCCCGCTACCGCCCTTTAAGAGTCCCCCGCGATGACGCCAATCGACGCCAAGCGCCCGCTGCAGCTCAATGATCAGGGCCAGCTGCGCCATTTCCTTTCGCTTGACGGTTTGCCCCGCGAACTGCTGACCGAAATCCTCGACACTGCCGATTCCTTCCTGGAAGTCGGCGCCCGCGCCGTGAAGAAGGTGCCCCTGCTGCGTGGCAAGACGGTGTGCAACGTCTTCTTCGAGAACTCCACCCGCACCCGGACCACGTTCGAGCTGGCCGCCCAGCGCCTGTCCGCCGACGTGATCAGCCTGAATGTGTCGACCTCCTCGACCAGCAAAGGCGAGACGCTGTTCGATACCCTGCGCAACCTTGAAGCCATGGCCGCCGATATGTTTGTGGTGCGCCACTCGGATTCAGGCGCGGCGCACTTCATTGCCGAGCACGTGTGCCCGGAGGTGGCCGTGATCAACGGCGGTGACGGCCGCCATGCGCACCCGACCCAGGGCATGCTCGACATGCTTACCATTCGCCGGCACAAGGGCGGCTTCGAGAACCTCTCGGTTGCCATCGTCGGCGATATCCTTCATTCGCGCGTGGCGCGTTCGGACATGCTCGCGCTCAAGGCGCTGGGCTGCCCGGACATTCGCGTGATCGGCCCGAAAACCCTGATCCCGATCGGCATCGAGCAGTATGGCGTGAAGGTGTACACCGACCTGGCCGAAGGCCTCAAGGACGTCGACGTGGTGATCATGCTGCGCCTGCAGCGTGAGCGCATGGCCGGTGGCCTGCTGCCCAGCGAAGGCGAGTTCTACCGCCTGTTCGGCCTGACCACTGCCCGCCTGGCAGGGGCCAAGCCGGACGCCATCGTCATGCACCCCGGTCCGATCAATCGTGGAGTGGAAATCGAATCTGCCGTGGCCGATGGCAAGCATTCGGTGATCCTGAACCAGGTCACCTACGGGATCGCCGTGCGCATGGCCGTGCTATCCATGGCCATGAGCGGGCAAAACGTACAACGTCAACTCGACCAGGAGATCGCCCAGTGAGCATCAGCATTCTTGGCGCCCGGGTCATCGACCCTCAAAGCGGCCTTGACCAGGTCACCGACCTGCACCTGGAGGGCGGCCGCATTGCCGCCATGGGCGCCGCGCCCGTTGGCTTTACCGCCAACCGCACCCTTCAGGCCGATGGGCTGGTCGTCGCCCCTGGCCTGGTGGACCTGGGCGTGTCGCTGCGCGAGCCCGGCTATAGCCGCAAAGGCACCATCGCCAGCGAGACCCGCGCGGCCGTGGCCGGTGGCGTGACCAGCCTGTGCTGCCCGCCGCAGACCCGCCCGGCCCTGGACACCTCGGCGGTGGCCGAGCTGATCCTGGACCGCGCCCGCGAGGCGGGCAACAGCAAGGTTTACCCGATCGGCGCGCTGACCAAGGGCCTGGAGGGGGAACAGTTGGCCGAACTGGTGGGCCTGCGTGACACCGGCTGCGTCGCGTTCGGCAATGGCCTGAAGGAAATCCCCAACAACCGCACCTTGGCCCGTGCGCTGGAATACGCCGCCACGTTCGACCTGACGGTGGTGTTCCACTCCCAGGACCGCGACCTGGCCCAAGGCGGCCTTGCCCATGAAGGTGCCATGGCCAGCTTCCTGGGTTTGCCCGGCATTCCCGAAACTGCTGAAACCGTGGCGTTGGCGCGCAACCTGCTGCTAGTGGAGCAGACCGGCGTCCGCGCCCACTTCACCCAGATCACCAGCGCCCGTGGCGCGCGGCTGATTGCCCAGGCGCAAAGCCTTGGTTTGCCGGTCACTGCCGATGTCGCGTTGTACCAGTTGATCCTGACCGACGAATCGCTGCGTGAATTTTCCAGCCTGTACCACGTGCAACCGCCACTGCGTAGCGCTGCCGATCGCGATGGCCTGCGCGAGGCGGTGAAAACCGGCGTGATCCAGGCGATCTCCAGCCATCACCAACCTCATGAGCGCGATGCCAAGCTGGCCCCCTTCGGCGCCACAGAGCCGGGTATCAGCAGCGTGGACGTGTTGCTGCCATTGGCCATGACGCTGGTGCAGGATGGCTTGCTCGACCTGCCGACCTTGCTGGCGCGTCTGACCTGTGGCCCTGCTGGTGCCATGCGGCTGCCGGCTGGCCAGCTGAAGGTTGGCGCTGCGGCTGACTTGGTGGTGTTCGATCCACAGGCCTCGACCTTGGCCGGTGAGCACTGGTACTCCCGTGGCGACAACTGCCCGTTCATCGGGCACTGCTTGCCGGGTGCCGTGCGCTATACGTTGGTCGATGGGCGTATCTGTCACGAGGCTTGAGCCAGGTGGGCCGGTCAAAGGGTTGCGCGGCGGTTTAGGGTTTTAGCTTCGCAGCTTGTATTGTTGGGGCCGCTGCGCGGCCCATCGCGGCACGAGGCCGCTCCTACAGGGAGGGTGGTGCACCTGAGGGGAGCAATCGCCTTGCAGCGTATTTGTGAGGCTTACTGATTCCGGTGTAGGAGCGGTCTTGTGCCGCGATGGGCCGCACAGCGGCCCCAACGATACGCGCTGCGAGCCAAAATCCCTGGGCTGCTGCGTTCCCCCTCGGGGTGCTTCCCCAGAACCTGGGCACCCCCCGCCACTGATCCCGAACCCCGCCCCCCTCGAACCGTTCATCCCCCACGGTTGAAATCCCGCCCTGCACCCCCATATGAGTTTGCAACAGGCATTTTCGCCCCGCTGCGTGGAGACTCTCCCTTGACCACCATCGTTTCAGTCCGCCGCAATGGCAAAGTCGTCATGGGCGGCGACGGCCAGGTATCCCTCGGCAACACCGTGATGAAAGGCAACGCCAAGAAAGTGCGTCGTCTGTACCACGGTCAGGTCATCGCGGGCTTTGCCGGCGCCACTGCCGATGCCTTCACCCTGTTCGAACGCTTCGAAGGCCAACTGGAGAAACACCAGGGCCACCTGATTCGCGCGGCCGTGGAACTGGCCAAGGAATGGCGTACCGACCGTTCCCTCAGCCGCCTCGAAGCCATGCTGGCCGTGGCCAACAAGGATGCTTCGCTGATCATCACCGGCAACGGTGACGTGGTCGAACCTGAAGACGGCCTGATCGCCATGGGTTCCGGCGGCGCCTACGCCCAGGCCGCAGCCCGTGCACTGCTGAACAAGACCGACCTCTCGGCCCGCGAAATCGCCGAGACCGCGCTGAACATCGCCGGTGACATCTGCGTGTTCACCAACCACAACCTGACCATCGAGGAGCAGGACCTGGCCGAGTGATCAGCTGCTCTGGCGCCCCGTCCCGGTGACGGGGCTTTTCCACGCTGAATCATTCGTATCAGGACCCTATTGATCATGTCCATGACCCCCCGCGAGATCGTCCACGAACTCAACCGCCACATCATTGGCCAAGACGACGCCAAGCGCGCCGTGGCCATCGCCTTGCGCAACCGCTGGCGGCGCATGCAGCTCCCTGCCGAGCTGCGCGCCGAAGTGACGCCCAAGAACATCCTGATGATCGGCCCCACCGGCGTGGGCAAGACCGAGATCGCCCGGCGCCTGGCCAAGCTGGCCAATGCCCCGTTCCTCAAGGTCGAAGCCACCAAGTTCACTGAAGTGGGCTATGTGGGCCGCGATGTGGAATCCATCATCCGCGACCTGGCCGACGCGGCCTTGAAGATGCTGCGTGAGCAGGAAATCATCCGCGTGCGCCACCGCGCCGAAGATGCCGCCGAAGAGCGCATCCTCGATGCCCTGCTGCCACCGGCACGGGTCAGCAGCTTCAGCGAGGAAGCCGCCCAGACCAGTTCCGATTCCAACACCCGCCAGCTGTTCCGCAAGCGCCTGCGCGAAGGCCAGCTGGACGATAAGGAAATCGAAATCGAGGTGGCCGATGCCGTGGGCGTCGAAATCGCCGCGCCTCCTGGCATGGAAGAAATGACCAATCAGTTGCAGAGCCTGTTCGCCAACATGGGCAAGGGCAAGCGCAAGTCGCGCAAGCTGAAGGTTCGCGAAGCGCTGAAAATGGTGCGCGACGAGGAGGCTGGTCGCCTGGTCAATGAAGAAGAGCTCAAGGCCAAGGCGCTGGAAGCGGTCGAGCAGCACGGTATCGTGTTCATCGACGAGATCGACAAGGTCGCCAAACGCGGCAATGTCGGCGGTGCCGATGTCTCCCGTGAGGGTGTGCAGCGCGATCTGCTGCCGCTAATCGAAGGCTGCACGGTCAATACCAAGCTGGGCATGGTCAAGACCGACCACATCCTGTTCATCGCCTCCGGCGCGTTCCACTTGAGCAAGCCGAGCGATCTGGTGCCTGAACTGCAAGGTCGCCTGCCGATCCGCGTGGAGCTCAAGGCCCTGACGCCGGAAGATTTCCAGCGCATCCTGCGCGAGCCGCATGCCTCGCTGACCGAACAGTACCAGGCACTGCTCAAGACCGAAGGGCTCAACATCGAGTTCGTCGAGGATGGCATCAAGCGCCTGGCCGAGATCGCCTACCAGGTCAACGAGAAAACCGAGAACATCGGTGCCCGTCGCCTGCACACGTTGCTCGAACGCCTGCTCGAAGAGGTGTCGTTCAGCGCTGGCGACCTGGCCAGTGCCCATGACGAAGCGCCGATCCAGATCGACGCAGCTTACGTGAATAGCCACCTGGGCGAGTTGGCCCAGAACGAAGACCTGTCCCGCTACATCCTGTAACGGGCCTGCGCCAGGCTGCAAGCGAGCCCGTGCGGCGCTTGCAGCCTGGCGATACAGGTTTTTTGCTCAAGAAGCTGGCGAGCGCTTCTTGCAGCGGGTAGCGTGCGGTGTGTAACTCAAACAGAGATCACGCCCATGGCTCGCATGCCTACCGCCATCAACCTGCACAAAGCCTCCA
Organism: Pseudomonas sp. SGAir0191; assembly: GCF_002812565.2. NCBI lineage: Bacteria > Pseudomonadati > Pseudomonadota > Gammaproteobacteria > Pseudomonadales > Pseudomonadaceae > Pseudomonas > Pseudomonas sp. SGAir0191. The sequence goes on along the minus strand of NZ_CP025035.2, from coordinate 379,644 downwards.
AGACCCTGCGCCTTACCTACGGGCCCGATGAGGTCTACCACCTGCCCGCCGAATTCCTGCGCGTGCACTCCCCCTCCGCCGAAGTCCAGGGGCACGGCAACCCCATTTTGCAGTTTGGCAAGGTCAACGTCGGCCTCGTCGGACTGGAGCCGGCGGGTCAATACGCCCTGAAACTTACCTTCGACGACGGCCATGACAGCGGCCTGTTCACCTGGGAATACCTGGAGCAGCTGTGCCTGCGGCAGGATGCCTTGTGGGCCGAATACCTCGAGGCACTGCACAAGGCCGGCAAGACCCGTGACCCTTCGCAGTCCGTGGTCAAGCTGATGCTTTAGCCGCTCCCCTCGCACGCGCTCTCGTCCGACATGCCGGACCAACTGACAATGATAAGGAGCTTACGACAGCGCCAGGTTGCTTCGCGCCTGAAACTCGGGTAACCAGTAGAAGTGGCCATTTACCAGCATGGCGCTGCAGGCGCCTGATCGTCCGTAGCACTGCAGGACGCGGTCACGGATTACCCGAGTAGCGGTATCGGGGACACGTCGGTGCACCCTCGCCAGCCGGTACTCGTCTCAGACAACGGAGCGTCGCGGATGAGTAACAACAACAATGAAGATCAGCAGCAGAGCCCGCAACGCGCCACGGGCCTGAACCCGATGGTCGGCGTTCGACGCAAGGACCTGTTGGGCACGGCCCAGACCGTGCTGCGCCAGGCTGTGCGTCAGCCCCTGCACAGTGCCAAGCACGCGCTTGCCTTCGGGCTCGAACTGAAAAACGTGATGCTGGGCAAATCGAGCCTTGCCCCTGCCAGCGATGATCGCCGCTTCAACGACCCGACCTGGTCACAGAACCCGCTTTACCGACGTTACCTGCAAAGCTACCTGGCATGGCGTAATGAACTGCAGGCCTGGATCAGCAGCAGTGACCTGCCCCCTGAGGACATCAGCCGCGGGCAGTTCGTCATCCAGCTCATGACCGAAGCGCTGGCGCCTACCAATAACCTGTCCAATCCTGCCGCGCTCAAGCGTTTCTTCGAGACCGGCGGCAAAAGCATGCTCGATGGTCTGTCCAACCTGGCCAGGGACGTGGTCCACAACGGCGGCATGCCCCGCCAGGTGAACATGGATGCTTTCGAAGTGGGCAAGGACCTGGGCAGCACCAGCGGCGCGGTCGTGTACCGTAACGAGGTGCTGGAATTGATCCAGTACAGCCCCCTCACCGAGCAGGTGCATGAGCGGCCACTGCTGGTGGTGCCACCGCAGATCAACAAGTTCTACATCTTTGATCTGTGCCCGGAAAAAAGCCTGATGCGCTTCTGTCTGGACGCCCGGCAACAAACCTTCATGGTCAGTTGGCGCAACCCGACCAGGGCGCAGCGTGACTGGGACTTGTCTACCTATGTGCAGGCACTTGGCGAGGCGGTGGACGCCGTGCTGAGCATCACCGGCAGTGCGACCCTGAACATGCTCGGTGCATGCTCAGGAGGGATTACCTGCACCGCGTTGCTGGGTCATCTAGCGGCGCGTAATGAAACCAAGGTCAATGCCTTGACCCTGCTGGTCAGCGTGCTGGACGCCACGCTCGACAATGCGCTGGCATTGTTCGTCGACGACCAGGCGCTGGATGCGGCCAAGCGTCAATCCCAGCAGGCGGGGGTACTCGAGGGCAGCGACCTGGCCCGGCTGTTTGCCTGGATGCGTCCCAATGACCTGATCTGGAACTACTGGGTCAACAATTACCTGCTCGGCAATGAGCCGCCGGCGTTCGACATCCTGTACTGGAACAACGACACCACGCGCCTGCCCGCCGCATTCCATGCCGACCTGATCGAGATGTACAGGCGCAATCCGCTCACCCGTCCCGGTGGCCTCACCGTCTGCGGTACCGCCATCGACCTCAAGCAGGTCAAGTGCGACCTCTTCAGCGTGGCGGGCAATGCCGACCATATTACGCCTTGGCAGGCCTGCTATCGCTCGGCGCGACTGTTCGGCGGCAAGGTCGAGTTCGTGCTGTCCAACAGCGGGCACATCCAGAGCATCATCAATCCGCCCGGCAATCCGAAGGCGCGCTTTCAGGCTGGGGATGGCCAGCATGACGATCCGCTTGCCTGGCAACAGGACGCCGTCAGGCACGTCGATTCATGGTGGCTGCACTGGCAGGGCTGGTTGGCCGACCGAGCCGGGGCATTGATCGAGGCACCGGGCCACTTGGGGTGTCGCAGCCATCCTGCAGCCGAAGCTGCGCCAGGCAGCTACGTGCACCAGCGTTGAACCCCTGCGCCGTGGCCACCTGCGCGGTGCCAAGGCGTTTACCTGCTTCAGGAGCCATGCGCATGCCGTCACCTTACGTGTTCAAAACGGTCGAGCTCGATGGTCTGTCCATCCGTACCGTCGTGCGTCCAGGTCAGTCGACCTTGGCGCCCTTGCTGATCTTCAACGGCATCGGAGCCAACTTCGAGCTGATATTTCCGTTCATCGAAGCACTGGACCCCGACCTGCAGGTCATCGCCTTCGACGCCCCAGGTGTGGGCGGTTCATCCACGCCGCAGCGGCCTTATCGGTTTTCAGGGCTGGCCCGGCTCGCCGCTCGGCTGCTCGACACGCTAGATTACGGCCAGGTCAACGTCATCGGCGTGTCGTGGGGAGGCGGGCTGGCTCAGCAATTCGCCCATGACTACCCGCAGCGCTGCCGAAAACTCATCCTGGCTGCCACGGCCGCAGGCGCGGTCATGGTACCTGGCAAGCCAAAGGTGTTGTGGAGCATGGCCAGCCCCCGCCGGTACGTAGACCCCTCCCATGTCATGCGCATCGCGCCGCTGGTGTATGGCGGCGGGTTTCGCCGGGATCCGCACTTGGCGCTAAAGCACGCGGCCACGGCACGCTCGGCTGGCAAGCTGGGTTATTACTGGCAACTGTTCGCGGCACTTGGCTGGACCAGCATCCATTGGCTGCACAAGCTCCGCCAGCCCACCCTGGTGCTTGCCGGGGATGACGATCCGTTGATTCCGCTGGTGAACATGCGTCTGCTGGCCTGGCGTATCCCCAATGCGCAGTTGCACATCATCGATGATGGTCATCTGTTTCTGATCACCCGGCCACACGCCATCGCGCCGGTCATCATGAAGTTTCTGGCCGAGCCAACCTGAAACGCCCCATTCGCGATCACCGGCCGAACCGGGCCGAACGGCCGGTGTCCAGATTCAGGCAAGTGCCTTGTCCAGCGCCCGCTCGATTTCGCCCTTGATGGTGCCGCTCATCATCGACATCATCATGCCGAGCTTGAGATCGACACGGATGCTGTCCTGGCCGATGTGCACGCTGCCGTTCGCGCCGCTGCGTGCCACATCGACGCGGTCGCCATCCCACGAGGCCTTGAGGTCATACTCGCGGCTGAGGCGGTCCACCAGCGCTTGGGCCTTGGCACGGGCGGCGTCGCGCCCGAGGGTGTGTTTGCGTTCGACGCTGATCTGGGTCATGCGGGTGTTCCTGAACATGTAGACATAATCGGCATTATGCCCGCCCCCGCCTGGCGGCACACCCCGCCAAGACAAATCCGCTCGTTCGCCCTAGAATGGCGTCAATTAATTTCGGTGAAGCGATATGAACGACCAGCGCAAAGGCGACCACGCCGAACCCACGACCCATTTTGGCTACCAGGACGTGCCTGAAAGCCAGAAGGCGCGCAAGGTCGCCGAAGTGTTCCACTCGGTGGCGGCCAAATACGACCTGATGAACGACGTGCTGTCCGGCGGCATGCACCGCCTGTGGAAGCGCTTCACCATCGAGCTGTCGGGCGTTCGCAGCGGCAACCGTGTGCTGGACATCGCCGGCGGCACGGGCGACCTGGCAGCCAAGTTCTCGCGCCTGGTGGGCCCGACCGGGCACGTGGTGCTGGCCGACATCAACGAGTCCATGCTCAAGGTCGGCCGCGACCGCCTGCTGGACCGTGGCGTGGCCGGTAACATCGAGTTCGTCCAGGCCGACGCTGAAAAGCTGCCGTTTCCGGACAACCATTTCGACTGCGTGACCATCGCCTTCGGCCTGCGCAACGTCACCCACAAGGAAGACGCCATTCGCTCCATGCTGCGCGTGCTCAAGCCGGGTGGCCGCCTGCTGGTGCTGGAGTTTTCCAAGCCGACCAACAAGCTGATGTCCAAGGCCTACGACGCCTACTCGTTCGCCTTCATGCCCCTGGCCGGCAAGCTGATCACCAACGATTCCGAGAGCTACCGCTACCTGGCCGAATCGATCCGCATGCACCCTGACCAGGAAACCCTCAAGGCCATGATGGTGCAGGCCGGGTTCGACCGGGTGACCTACCACAACATGACCAGCGGCATCGTGGCCGTGCACCGGGGGATCAAGCCCTGATGCTCATGGCCGGTCTGCTCGCCAGCGCCGAACATGGCCTGAACCGCGTCCTGCGCATGGACAGCACGGCATTGCCAAGGCTAGCGGCGCTGGAAGGCAAGGTCATCGAGATCGACTGCCGCCAACCGGCCATGCAGGTCTTCATCCTGCCCGACGAGCAGGGCCTGATGCTGGCCAGTGCCTGGGAAGGCGAGGTCGACTGCCGGTTGAGCGCGCCGGCGGCAAGCCTGGCGCACCTGGCGTTGTCGCGAGACAAGACGGCAGTCCTGCACAGCCCACGTGTGGCGTTGCACGGCGATACCGCGGCCCTGCTCGATCTGTTCGGCATTCTCCAGGACCTGGAGCTGGACTGGGAGCATGAGCTGCAGAAGTGGCTGGGCCCTGTGCCCACGGCCCTGATCGCAGGGCACATCCGCCTGCGCACCCGGTGGACCCGTCAAGGCCTGGCACGCCTGAGCCAGAGCCTGTCCGAGTATCTGGCGGAAGAATCGCGTACGCTGGTAGGCAAACGCGAAGCCGAGGCCGCCTTCAGCGAACTCGATGCCATGAAGGTCGATACAGAACGCCTCGAGGCGCGCATCCTGCGCCTTTCCCGATCCCTTGATTCCAGCGATAACGCATGAAGCTGCTCGCCTTCCGCCGCCTTTTCCGCATCCAGCGCGTCGTCATCCGCTACCGGCTCGATGACCTGCTGTTCGACTACCCTCTGCCCTGGTGGTTGATGAGCCTGCGGCTGCTGCTGCCGTGGCGCTGGCTACCGCGTCGCGCCTCCGAGCTGAGCCGCGGCGCGCGGTTGCGCATGGCGCTGCAGGACCTGGGGCCTATCTTCATCAAGTTCGGCCAGCTGTTGTCTACCCGGCGCGACTTGCTGCCCACTGACATTGCCGACGAGCTGATGCTGCTCCAGGATCGGGTGCCGCCGTTCGACCCGCAAAAAGCCGTGGCGCTGATCGAAGCCCAGCTTGGGGCCAAGGTGGGTGAGGTGTTCAGCCGCTTCGACGTGGAGCCCCTGGCGTCCGCATCAGTGGCGCAAGTGCACGCCGCGCGCCTGAAAAGCGGTGAAGAAGTGGTGGTCAAGGTGGTACGGCCGGGGCTCAAGCCAATCATCGCTGCCGACATTGCCTGGCTGTTCCTGATCGCCAAGGGCGCCGAGCGCCTTTCTGCCGATGCACGTCGCCTGCACCCGGTGGAGGTTGTCGGCGATTACGAGAAAACCATCTACGACGAACTCGACCTGCTTCGCGAGGCGGCCAACGCCAGCCAGCTGCGGCGCAATTTCGAGGATTCCGAGCTCATGTACGTGCCCCAGGTCTATTGGGACTGGTGCCGGCCCAAAGTGCTGGTGATGGAGCGTATCTACGGCGTGCCGGTGACCGACATGGCTACCCTCGCCGATCAGCGCACCGACATGAAGATGCTGGCCGAACGCGGCGTCGAAGTGTTCTTCATGCAGGTGTTTCGTGACAGCTTCTTCCATGCCGACATGCACCCGGGCAACATCTTCGTGAGCACGGTCAAGCCGTGGAGCCCCAAGTACATCGCCATCGACTGCGGCATCGTCGGCAGCCTCACCGATGAAGACCAGGATTACCTCGCGCGCAACCTGATTGCCTTCTTCAAGCGCGACTATCGCCGCGTCGCCCAGCTGCACATCGACTCGGGCTGGGTACCGGCCAACACCAAGGTCAATGAGTTCGAAGCGGCCATCCGCACCGTGTGCGAGCCGATCTTCGAAAAACCCCTCAAGGACATTTCCTTCGGCCAGGTGCTGATGCGCCTGTTCCAGACCGCGCGCCGCTTCAACATGGAAGTGCAACCTCAACTGGTGCTGCTGCAGAAGACCCTGCTCAACATCGAAGGCCTGGGGCGTCAGCTGTACCCTGAACTGGACCTGTGGAGCACGGCCAAGCCTTACCTTGAGCGCTGGATGCGCCAGCGCATGAGCCCCAAGGCCTTGCTGGGCAACCTGCACAGCCAGGCTGAGCAGTTGCCGCACCTGGCCAACATGACCCGGGACTTGCTCGAACGACTGTCGCAACCGCACCTGCACGACCCCAAGATGCCAGAGCGCCGAAATGGCGACCATTGGGCCCTGCGCCTGCTCGGTGCCGGCTTGCTGGGCGGGGGTGTGATCCTGGGCGGTGTCGCCCTGCAGGCCGGTAGCCTGGCGGCCGCCACGGCGTGGCCGGCCTGGTTGATGCTGGCCGCAGGCCTTTACCTGATCGTGCGCCAATAGCCAGCCGCGCCCATGGCTGGCACACTAGCGCAAAAGGCCCGCGACGCAGACGGGCCCGTTTTGGAGTCGACGATGAAAGACTGGCTGGACGAGATCAAGTGGAACAGCGATGGCCTGGTGCCGGCCATCGCCCAGGACCACAAGACCGGACGCGTGCTGATGATGGCGTGGATGAACCGTGAAGCACTGGCATTGACCGCTACCGAGCAACGCGCCATCTACTGGTCGCGCTCGCGCGGTAAACTGTGGCGCAAGGGCGAGGAGTCGGGCCATGTGCAAAAGCTTCACGAAATGCGCCTGGACTGCGACGCCGACGTGATCATCCTCATGGTCGAGCAGGTGGGCCACATCGCCTGCCATACCGGCCGGGAAAGCTGCTTCTACCGCGTCTACGCAGACGGCCAATGGGCCACCGTCGACCCGGTCCTGAAAGACCCGCACGCCATCTACGACGCAGGACACTGACATGAGCGACACCCTCAACCGGCTGGCCGCCGTGCTCGAAGAACGCAAGCAGGCGGCGCCGGACAGCTCCTATGTGGCCAGCCTGTACCACAAGGGCCTCAACAAGATTCTGGAAAAGCTCGGCGAAGAGTCGGTTGAAACCATCATTGCCGCCAAGGATGCTGCGCTCAGCAAGGACTGCAGCGACGTCATCTATGAAACGGCCGACCTGTGGTTTCACAGCCTGGTGATGCTCAGCGCCCTGGGTCAGCACCCGCAAGCCGTGCTCGACGAGCTCGACCGGCGCTTCGGGTTGTCGGGCCATGACGAAAAAGCCGCCCGCCAGCCTCCGGCCTGATGTATGTTCAGGGCTGACGCCCGGTGACCTTCACACAATTTTCGGGAGTACGTAATGGGTATCTTTGACTGGAAACACTGGATCGTCCTACTGGTCGTGGTGGTGCTGGTGTTCGGCACCAAGAAGCTGAAGAACCTCGGCAGCGACCTGGGCGAATCGATCAAGGGCTTTCGCAAGGCCATGAACGAAGAAGAAACCAAGCCGGCTGAACCTACCCCTCCTCCGGCCCAGCCCGTACCCCCTGTGCAACCGGTGCAGACCACTGCCCAGGCCAGCCAGGGCCATACCATCGAAGGCCAGGCCCAACCGGTCCAAGAGCCGCAGCGGAAAGACTGACTTATGTTCGGCATCAGTTTCGGCGAGCTGCTGCTCGTCGGCCTCGTCGCCCTGCTGGTGCTCGGCCCCGAGCGCCTGCCGGGCGCCGCCCGCACGGCGGGCTTGTGGATCGGCCGGCTCAAACGCAGCTTCAACAGCATCAAGATGGAAGTCGAACGCGAAATCGGCGCCGATGACATCCGCCGCCAGCTGCACAACGAGCACATCATGCACATGGAAGAGCAGGCCAAGCGCATCCTCAACCCCAATGCGCCGCCTGCCCAGCCTCCGGTGACCACGGCCACCGTGCAGCCCCCTGCTGGCCTGCCAACCACGCCAGCTGAAACCGATGTAACTGCCCCTGCCACTGCGCACCCTACCCCTGTAGCGCCCGAGCCGCCGCGAGCCCCATGAGCGAGAATCCGGAACACGACCAGCCCATGCCGCTGGTTTCGCACCTGACCGAACTGCGCACCCGCCTGCTGCGTTGCGTTGCCGTCATCTTCCTGATCTTTGCCGGGTTGTTTTCCTTCGCCCAGCAGATCTACACCCTGGTCTCGGCGCCGCTGCGTGATCATCTGCCCGCCAATGCGACCATGATCGCCACTGACGTGGCCTCGCCCTTCCTGACGCCGTTCAAGCTGACCATGATCGTTTCGCTGTTCCTGGCGATCCCCTTCATCCTGCAGCAGATCTGGGGCTTCATCGCACCAGGCCTGTACCGTCATGAAAAGCGCATCGCCATACCCCTGCTGATGTCGAGCATCGTGCTGTTCTATGCCGGCATGGCCTTTGCCTATTTTCTGGTCTTCCCGTTGATCTTTGGCTTCTTCGCCAGCGCAACGCCTGAAGGCGTATCGATGATGACCGACATCGCCAGCTACCTGGACTTCGTGATGACGTTGTTCTTCGCCTTCGGCGTAGCCTTCGAGATTCCGGTGGCCGTGGTGCTGCTGGTCTGGATCGGCGTGGTCGATGTGAAGTACCTGAAGAAGATCCGCCCCTACGTGATCATTGGCTGCTTCGTTGTGGGCATGGTGCTGACGCCCCCGGACATCTTCTCCCAGACCCTGTTGGCCGTCCCCATGTGGCTACTGTTCGAGGTCGGCGTGCTGTGCGGCAGCCTGATTCGCAAGCGTGGCAGCGACGAACAGCCTGCCGATGATCATCAAGACCAACCACCCGCGACGCAGCCGTGAACCTGCTGCTGCTGGAGGAGGCCGATTTCATCGCGGCTGACCGGGTTGTATTGGCTGATCGTCGTTTCGTCCATATGCAGGATGTGCACGGGGTCGCCGTCGGTGACACGTTGCGCGTTGGCCGCATCAACGGCCTGATGGGCCAGGCGACGGTGCAGCGCCTGGAGCGCCATGAGGCCGAGCTTCACGTCAGCTTCGATCAGGCGCCACCGGCCAAGCTGCCGTTGACCCTGGTGCTGGCGGTGCCACGGCCCAAGATGCTGCGCAGGCTGTTCCAGACCGTCGCCACCCTTGGGGTGCCGCGCCTGATCCTGCTTAACAGCTACAAGGTGGAAAAGAGCTTCTGGCAAACCCCCTTCCTTCAGCCCGACGTCATCCGTGAAAACCTGATCCTGGGTCTGGAACAGGCACGTGACACGGTGCTGCCGGAAGTCATCATCGAAAAACGCTTCAAACCCTTCGTCGAGGACCGTCTGCCTGCCATCGCCGAAGGCACCCTTGGGCTGGTCGGTCACCCAGGCGACTATCCCGCCTGCCCTCGCGCGGTAGAACAGGCAGTCACCCTGGCCATTGGCCCGGAAGGCGGGTGGATCCCCTACGAGGTGGATCTGCTGGGCAAAGCGGGTTTGGCCCCGGTGCAGCTCGGTGCACGCATCCTGCGGGTGGAAACGGCCGTCACGGCCTTGCTCTCACGTATATTCTGACGAACCGGTCAGCTTTTACCCATCAAGTTTCCGTTTCCCTGGCCGATGCCATTGGCAACAACAACTAAATCGTGCTGCCAAGCCGCCAGGGAGTTTCTATGAATCGATGGTTAACCCAGCTTTTGGGCAACGTGAGTGTGACCCGCAAACTGGCGCTGGGCTTCGGCCTGGTGTTGCTGCTGACGCTGATCATCACCCTGACCGGGTGGCACGGCATGAACAGCATCACGGCCAGGGGTGACAAGCTGGGCAACATCTCGATCATCCAGCAATACGCCCAGGAACTGCGCATTGCCCGCCAGCATTATGAGCGCCAGCGCGACGAAGCCTCGATCGGCGAGATGGAGAAGGCGCTTGGCACCCTGGACCGTCAGGTTCAGCTGATGCTTGGCCAGATCGACGAACCCGCCGATCATCAGCGCCTCGAACAGCAGCGCGATGCGGTAGCGGCCTATCAGCAAGCCTTCGCGCAGCTCAAACAGTCGAACTTACGGCGCGAGGCCAGCCGTGGCGTGTTGGGGGACAGCGCGGACAAGGCCGTCGAACTGGTGGGCCGGGTCCAGCAGCGCCTGCTTCAAGCGGGCGATATCACCCAGTACCAATATGCCGTCACCGTCAACAGCCTGCTCCAGCAAGCGCGATTCCAGGTGCGTGGTTATACCTACAGCGGCAACGCCGACTATCAGCAGACGGCACTCAAGGCCATCGACCAGGCGCTGGAGGAGTTGCGAGGGCTGCCCGCCAAGCTGCCTGCCGAATTCGCCGCCGGCTTGACCGACGCCAGTACCGCCATGGGCGGTTACCGCGACGCCGTGATGCAGTTCGGCGAAGCGCAGAGCGCCAGCGCCCAGGCGTTGCAGCAGATGGCCGACCAAGGCGTGACCTTGATGCAGACCAGCCAGGCCATGACCACTTCGCAGACCCAGGTGCGGGACACCGCAGCCGCCCAGGCAAAGGCGTTGCTGGGGTTGGCCACGGGCCTGGCCGTCTTGCTGGGCCTGCTGGCAGCCTGGGTGATCACCCGCCAGATCATCCTGCCGCTGCGCGAGGCGCTGCGTGGGGCTGAACGGGTGGCCAGCGGCGATCTCACCCTGCATGAGCCTTCGCTGCGTCGAGACGAGCTTGGCCAGTTGCAGGCCAGCATGCAGCGCATGACCCAAGGCCTGCGCGACCTGATTGGTGGCATAGGCGATGGCGTAACCCAGATTGCCAGTGCTGCCGAAGAGCTCTCGGCAGTGACCGAGCAGACCAGCGCAGGGGTTACCAACCAGAAGGTGGAGACTGACCAGGTTGCCACGGCGATGAACCAGATGACGGCGACCGTTCACGACGTGGCACGTAACGCCGAGCAGGCCTCGGAGGCAGCCGTCATGGCCGACCAGCAGGCCCGTGAGGGCGATCGTGTGGTCAGCGAAGCGGTGGCGCAGATCGAGCGGCTGGCCAGCGAGGTGGCCAACTCCAGCGAAGCCATGAGCCAGCTCAAGGGTGAAAGCGACAAGATCGGTAGCGTGCTGGATGTGATCAAGTCGGTGGCCCAGCAGACCAACCTGCTGGCGCTCAACGCGGCGATCGAAGCGGCCCGTGCAGGCGAGGCCGGACGCGGGTTTGCAGTGGTGGCTGACGAAGTGCGCAGCCTGGCGCAACGCACGCAGCAATCCACCGAGGAGATCGAGGAACTGATCGCCGGCCTGCAAAGCGGCACCCAGCGCGCAGCGAGCGTGATGGACAGCAGCCGGCAACTCACCGACAGCACTGTCGAACTGACCCGCCGTGCAGGCAGCTCGCTGGAAAACATCACCCGTACGGTCTCGTCCATCCAGGCGATGAACCAGCAGATCGCCACGGCAGCCGAGGAGCAAACGGCGGTGGCCGAAGAGATCAACCGCAGCGTGATCAACGTACGGGACATTTCAGACCAGACCTCGGCGGCCAGCGAGCAGACTGCCAGCTCCAGTGTCGAGCTGGCCCGCCTGGGCACTCACTTGCAGGGGTTGGTGGGGCGTTTCAAGCTCTGACGGGCAGCTCTTTCGGCGCGGTCAATGACCATGCCGGTCAATAGGCGCATTCAGAATGAGGCTCGCACGCAGCCTCTTTGTGCGCACGCAGGTGGCTTGAATAGGCGCGTACCGGGCATTGCCGTTATAGCTGCGTAACCGAAAAAGATCTGACTGACCGCTCCGAATTTTCCTACATGGATTTCAGGTCAAGTCCTACACGTCCTCCGCCGATGGGCAGGGATGGCTTGCACGTATTGCGCGTGCTCTTCATTCCTTCCACTTGCACGGAGAATCCCCATGCTCGGTTACCTTAACCGCAAGCTCGGCAACATCAGCGTCGCCGCCAAGTTGGCCCTTGGTTTCGCCGTGGTGCTGCTGCTCACGCTGGTCACTACGATCAGTGGCTGGCGCGCCCTGGACGGCGCCATCGTTCGCTCGCAGCAATTGAGTGAAATTGGCGAAATCAATGACCTGACCAAGGACCTGCGCGCCGAGCGCATCACGTACCGTGTGCTCGACGATGAGCAGAGCAAGACGCGGATCGGCCGCATACTCGAACAGCTGAGCGATATGCTCACTACCCTTCAGCAGCGCAGCAATGTCGAAGAATCACGGCAGATGCTCACCGAAAAGCTGGGTTTGCTGCAGCAATTGCGCGATGACTTCACTGAGCTGCAGCGCACTGCCACCAGCCGCGTCAATTTGCGCCAGGCCTTGCTCGTCCAGGAGCAGAAGCTCAGCGCAGCCATCGATGAACTTGAAACCCAGGCCCTGTTGAAGATGCCTGCCGATGGGCAGCAGACCAACGTGCTGGGCATGATGGACACCCTGAGCCGGCATGTGGAGAGCGCCAACCAGCAGAGCCTGGTACCGGCCTACACTTTCTCCCCTGTCGAAGACTTCGCCAAGGTCGGTGAAAGCGCCTTGGAGGCCGCAAGCACTAGCCTGGCTCAGCTGGTCAAAGGCCTGGCGCCTCTCGGGCTGCCGCGCGCCGTGATCGAGCAACCAGGCACCGAATTGGCCCGATACCGTGCCACCTTGGATCAGTACCGCCAAGTCGCCGTCAAGGCCGAGCAACTGCAGAACACCATGGAGCGCCGCGGCGACGAGTTACGCTCGGTGAGCCTGGAACTTGGCAAGCGCAAGGTCGAACAACGCGACAGGGAAGCACTGGCCGCCCGCTCGCTGTTGACCACCGTGGCACTGCTGGCGCTGTTGGTCGGCGTGGTCGCCGGGTGGCTGATCACATTGCAGATCACTCAACCGCTGCGCCAGACCCTGGAGGTGGCTGCGCGTATCGCCAAAGGGGACCTGAGCCAGCTCGAGCCGGTGCAGCGCCGCGATGAGATGGGCAAGCTGCAGGCCAGCATGCGTGAAATGACAATAAGCTTGCGCGAACTGATCGGCGGCATCGACCACGGTGTCGGGCAACTCTCGCAAGCCGCGTCGCAGCTGGCCTCCAGCAGCGAAGACACCAAGGTGCGCATCAGCCAGCAGCGAGAGGAGACCGACCAGGTTGCCACTGCCATGAACCAGATGAGCGCCACGGTCCAGGAGGTGGCGCAAAATGCAGAGCAGGCATCGATGGCCGCCACCAATGCCGACCAGCAGGCGCAGGTGGGCGATCAGGTGGTGACCGAAGCCATTGGGCGTATCGAACAGTTGTCCGGGCAGATGGACCATTGCCTGGCAGCCATGCAGCACCTGGCCGGCGAGAGTCAGCGCATCGGCAGTATTCTGGACGTGATCAAGTCTGTCTCCGAACAGACCAACCTGCTGGCACTCAACGCCGCGATCGAGGCGGCACGGGCAGGTGAAGCCGGGCGGGGCTTCGCGGTAGTGGCCGATGAAGTGCGCGGCCTGGCCCAACGCACCTCTACCGCCACGGAAGAAATCGGTCAACTGATCGACAGCCTGCACAACGGCACCGACGAAGTTACGCGCTTGCTGGACAGCAGCAAGAACCTTACCGAGCAAAGCGTGGAATTGAGCCGCAGGGCAGGCGATGCGCTGAGCCAGATCACCGGGACGGTCTCGAGCATCCAGGGTATGAACCAGCAGATTGCCACTGCCAGCGAACAGCAGAGCGTGGTGGCCGAACAGATCAATCGCAGCGTGTTGAATGTGCGTGATGCGTCCGATCAGACCAGTGCAGCCAGCGAACAGACTGCAGCATCCAGTGGTGAGCTGGAACAGTTGGGGCAGCAGCTGCGGGGTATGGTAAGGCGGTTCAACATCTGAGCGCTTGGCTTGGGAGCCCTGTAGCTCACAATCCGAAGGCTACCCACTGCGGGTGGGTAGCCTTCACGTTCAGAGCACTTGCCGCAAAAATGCCTGCGCACGCGGGTCTTTCGGGGCGGCGAAGAACTCGGCGGGCGGTGAGTCTTCCAGCAGCTTGCCATGGTCGAAGAACAGCACGCGGTCGGCCACTTCACGGGCAAAGCCCATTTCGTGGGTGACGCAGACCATGGTCATGCCCTCCAGGGCCAGGGTCTTCATCACATCCAGCACCTCCCCTACCATTTCCGGGTCCAGCGCCGAGGTGGGCTCGTCGAACAGCATCACTTTCGGGTCCATGGCCAACGCGCGGGCAATCGCGACCCGTTGCTGCTGACCGCCCGACAACCGCGACGGATACTCGTTGGCTTTCTCCGCGATCCCCACCTTCTGCAACAAAGCCCGGGCCTTGGCTTCGCGATCGGCCTTGCTGCGCTTGCGCACCACCTTCTGCGCCAGGCACAGGTTTTCCAGCACGGTCATGTGCGGGAACAGGTTGAAATGCTGGAACACCATGCCGACTTCACGGCGGTAGGCGTTGATGTCGGTCTTGGGGTGCGCCAGATCCAGGCCGGCGATGGCCACATGGCCCTCGTCGAAGTGCTCCAGGCCGTTGAGGCAACGCAAGAAGGTCGACTTGCCCGAGCCCGACGGGCCGAGGACCACGACCACTTCGCCTTTTGCCACGTGCGTGGTGACGTTGTCGACTGCCCGCACCACATGGCCACGGGTGTCGAATACCTTGAGCAGGTCACGGACTTCAATCACTTTGCGCAAGCCTCCGCTCGAGCCGGCTGGCGATATGCGACAGCGGCAGGTTGATCAGCAGGTACAAACCTGCCACGCAGAACCAGATCTCGAAGGTCGAGAACGACGTGGTGATGGCTTCTCGTCCGCTTTTCGTCAGTTCGGTAATGGCGATCACCGACACCAGCGACGTGTCCTTGACCAGGCTGATGAACTGACCGGCCAACGGTGGCAGTACACGCTTGAACGCCTGGGGCAGAATCACATGACGCATCGACTGCCCGGCATTGAGGCCCAGCGAGCGCGCAGCTTCGTTCTGCCCCTTGGCGATGGACTGCACGCCGGCACGCACGATTTCCGCCACATAGGCGCCTGTGAACAGCGCCAGGGCGGCTACACCAGCGAACTCCCGCGACAGGTTCAGGACTGTGCCGATGAAGAAGTAGAAGATGAAGATCTGAACCAGCAACGGCGTGCCGCGTACCAGCTCGACATAGACCGTCGACAGGTCACGCAGCGTCGGGTTGGTCGACAACCGGCACAGGCCGGCAACCAGCCCGATCAGCAGCCCCAGCGCACCGGAAACCACCGAAATCCACAGTGTGGTCCACAACCCCCAGGCCAGTGGACCTGCGGCCCAGTGCCGGGTTACCCCTATCTGGTCCCCTTCGGCCACATCGTCGCCGCGGCTCAGTTGCAGGCTGTCCTTGGCCACGTCCAGGACCTGAAGCGCCCCGCTTTCATCCTTCAAGGTGACGCGGGCTTTATCCCCTGTGATGACGACTTCCTGCACGGTGCCATAGTCGGTCGCGCGCTGTACGTCCTCGGCCTGGTAGGCGAAATACTGAGGGACGCGGTTCCAGCGCCATTCGTAGGAAATCATCGAGGTGGCCATGTACAGGCTGACGGCCAGGCCTACCAGGACCAGTGCAGTCAACCCATGCCAGGGCCACTGGGCCTTCTTGTGTTTGATCACGTTGGATACTCCGGAAAACGGCAGGCCGCAAGCCACAAGCCGCAGCCTATGGCCGACCCTGTAAGGTCGGTCACTGGCTGCGGCCTGCAGCTTGCGGCCTGAAGTTGCCTTTTATTCCATGTCCTTGAGCCAGTCCTTGTTCTTGAACCACTTGTCGTGAATACGATCGTAGGTCCCGTCATGCTTGATCTGGTGCAGGAAGTTGTTGATGAAGTTGATGCTGTCGTAGTCGCCTTTCTTCAGGCCGAAGGCCAGCGGCTCGTAGGTGAAGGGTTCTTCGAGGAACAGCAGCTTGCCAGCACCGGCCTTCTCAACGGCCACTACGTTGTAGGGCGCGTCATAGACGAAGGCGTCCGCCTTGCCGTTGACCACATCCATGACCGCTTCCTGCTCATTGTCATAGCCGTGGTACTTGGCCTTGCCGATCAGCTTCTTGGACACCATCTCGCCAGTGGTGCCCAGCTTGGAGGTCAGGCGATACTTCTCGTTGTTCAGGTCCTTGTACGACTTGATCTCGCCGGCCAGGTCCTTGCGGATCAGCAGGGTCTGGCCCACGACGATGAAGGGCTCGCTGAAGTTCAGGCGCAGGTTGCGCTCCTGGGTCAGGGTCATGCCGCTGCCGATCATGTCGAACTTGTCGGTCAGCAGGGCGGGAATGATGCCGTCATAAGCGGTGGATACCGCTTCGAACTTGACGCCCATCGACTTGGCCATGGCCTTGAGGATGTCGACCTCGAAACCGATGATCTCGCCACGCTTGTTGGTCATCTGGAACGGCATGTAGGTCGGGTCCATGCCCACACGCAGCGTGCCACGCTTGACGGCCTCGTCGATGGCTCCGGCCTGGGCAGCGGACACCGCCACCAGAGCGGTCATGCCCACCAGCAGCCGCGAAAGGTATTTCTTGAACATCACCAAGTCCCCTGAAAGTAGAAGTAGCGCGTTTTCTTATTGGTACGGCCTTGCAGGCCGCCGTGAGCTGTCGGAGAGGGATGCTAACGCATGGCGCGCTGGCGATATAGCATCGGGGGGGACTTTGTTGGCCTAAATCGGCCCGAAGGGCGAAAGCGGCGCGGGCCAACCCGCTCCGGTCTGACCCTGCAAGCTTCGGCTGCAGGGCAGGTCAGAACGGGCTGACCCGCGTATGGCGCAGGTCAAGAGCCTGCGAGCGCCGGTTGGCCTTCCTGTTCAGGATGCAGCGGCAACAACGGCGAATGCGGGTCGCTCTTGATCGAAGCGCGCCAGGCATCGATCCATGCCGCGTGCTGCTGCGACCACACCTGGTCGTGCAGGCGGGTCAGCGCTACGGGATCGCTCAGCAATGCCAGGCGCGTGCCCAGGTCGAGCCCATGGGGGCCGACTTCCAGGGCTTTGGCGATGCGTTCGGCCCGCATGGCCTCGATGGGTGCTGCCTGACCGTGCCGGGCAGTGGCCATGGCGCACGCCAGGGCATTCTGCCGCGGGTCCACCACAGCGCGCACAAAACCGTCGCGCAGGGCGTGCCAGCGGTTCTCGTGGGTGTACTGGTCCGTGGCCAGCAGCTCCTGCGGCGTGGCGTACTCCTCAGGAATCAGGAACAGCTTCTCGTCCTTGGCGGCCAGACCCAGGCGGGTACGGCTGGAAATGACCGAGACCGGGATGGACAGCATCAACGAGCCCACGATCGGCGTCAGCCACCACAGGAAGCTGGGGTTCAGCCACGCCACCAGGCCTGCCCATGCCACGCCCAGCAAGGTTTGCGGACCATGGCGCTTGACCGCCTCGCTCCAGGGCGTGGAGTCATCGTCGCGCTGAGGGGAGTTCCAGGTGGCGGCCCAGCCCAGAAACGCGGCCAGCACGAAGCGGGTGTGGAAGATCATGCGCACCGGAGCCAGCAACATGGAGAACAGCATTTCCATGAGCATCGACAAGGTGACCTTGATCCGCCCACCGTACTCCACCGCGCCCTTGGCCCAGATCAGGATGACGCTGAGCAGTTTGGGCAGGAACAGCAGCACGATGGTGGTGGAGAACAACGCCACGGCTTTTTCCGGGTGCCATTGAGGCCACAGCGGGTACAGCTGGTACGGCTCGATGAAGTACTGGGGCTCCATCAAGGTGTTGGTCGCCAGCAACGCGGTCGACAGCACCAGGAACAGGAACCACAACGGCGCAGACAGGTAGGACATGACGCCCGTCAGGAACACGGCACGGTGCACCGGGTGCATGCCCTTGACCAGGAACAGCCGGAAGTTCATCAGGTTGCCATGGCACCAGCGACGGTCGCGCTTGAGTTCGTCGAGCAGGTTGGGCGGCAGTTCCTCGTAGCTGCCCGGCAAGTCATAGGCGATCCACACTCCCCAACCGGCACGGCGCATGAGTGCGGCTTCGACGAAATCGTGGGAGAGAATGGCCCCAGCGAACGCACCCTTGCCTGGCAATGGCGCCAATGCGCAGTGTTCGATGAACGGCTTCATGCGGATGATCGCATTGTGCCCCCAGTAGTGCGACTCGCCCAGCTGCCAGAAATGCAGGCCGGCCGTGAACAATGGGCCGTATACGCGCGTGGCGAACTGCTGCATGCGTGCATACAGGGTATCCATACCCGACGCCTTGGGCCCGGTCTGGATGATGCCGGCATCAGGGTTGGCCTCCATCAGGCGCACCAGGCTGCTCAGGCATTCGCCGCTCATGACGCTGTCGGCGTCCAGCACCACCATGTACTTGTACTCGCTGCCCCAGCGGCGGCAGAAGTCGTCGAGGTTACCGCTCTTGCGCTTCACCCGACGCCGGCGACGGCGGTAGAAGATACGGCCGAACCCCTTGGTTTCACGGCACACGTCCAACCATGCCTGCTGCTCGGCAACGGCAATGTCGGTGTCGTTGGTGTCGCTGAGCACAAAGAAGTCGAAGCGGTCCAGGTTACCGCTGGCTGCCACCGACTCGAACGTTGCACGCAGGCCTGCGAACACCCGCGGCACGTCTTCGTTGCAGATCGGCATGACCAGCGCGGTCCGTGCGTCTGGCGCGATGGGTTCGTTGCCGGCACTGCTGCCGGAAATCTTGTACTTGTCGCGCCCGGTCAGCAGCTCGAGGAAGCCCATCAGGGCTGTCCAGAAGCCGGCCGACACCCAGCAGAACAGAATCCCGAAGAGAATCAGGATGGACGTCTGCAAGGCGTACGGCCATACCTGCACCACCGTATCCCAGATCGGCTGGGCGAAGATTTCGTCCAGATCGACAAACGACCAGCCCTGGTAGGGCAGGATGCTCTTCATGTACCAGCCAGCGACCAAGGTCTGCCCGATCATCAGTGCCAACAGGATGTATCGGCGGATCGAACCGACCGTGCGCCAGCGGGCCGCCGGCAACTCACGCTTGGGTGGCTGCGGTACGTTGGTACGCCCGGTCAGGCGCCGCCATGCCCGCACCAGCAGATTGGTACGCCATGGTTCGGGCACGACCTTGGTACGCGTGATGGGCGGCGCGATCTTCAGGCAAAGGCGCCCGTTACCGTCCACACCGAGCATTTCGGCCTCTTCCAGTTCGCCCGCAGTGCCGACCGTCAGGCGCGAGCCCACCGAGGCCTGCACGGCCTCGGCTGGGCTGGCGGGCGAGGTGGCCGCCAGGCGCTGGTGCAGTTCGCTGAACGATGTGCAAGTGGCAAGTTCCGCGCGCTGCTCATCGCTCAGTGGAAGGTGGGCCAGGTATTCGCCAAGCGATACCGGCCTTGGGCTCGGATTACTCATCGGCAGGCAACTGATAGGTCCAGGTTTCGGTCAGCACCTTTTCGGTGGTGGCCGCAGCCCCGGCAGTGGGCGCCGCGTCGGCGGCAGGTTGTTCGGCCTTGACGGTCTTCTCGGCCTTGGCATGCTTGGCAGACGCCTTGTCCTGCTTGGCGTCCTTGGCAGGCGCTGGCGCCTCTACCGGCACATCACGTACCAGCGCTGCACGCATTTCAGTCGACTTGTTGGCTTCCTTGACCTTCAGGCGCAGAGTCAGGCGCCAGCCCTTGGTTTCAGGGTTGTAGCGCAGGTTGTTCTCGACCACCTCACTGTTGTCGCCCACGCTGATCTGGCTGCGCACCGGGGTGTCTTCAGGCAAGGCGGCCAGGGCCGGGCCTGCGAAGTCGACCAGGAACGCCACGCTGCCATCAGGCTGGCGGATCAGGTTGGACTGCTTGACGTCACCGGTGGAGCGCAGGGTCTGCTTGACCCAGCCCAACTCAGGCGCCTGGAACTTGGGCTCGTCAATGGTCCAGTGCAGGCGGTAGGCGAACTCGGCCGCTTCGCCAGGCTCGGGCAGCTTTTCCGGGCTCCAGAAGGCAACGATGTTGTCGTTGGTTTCGTCGGCCGTCGGGATCTCCACCAGGTCGACGGTACCCTTGCCCCAGTCGCCTTTGGGTTCGATCCAGGCACTTGGGCGCTTCTGGTAGTTATCGTCCAGGTCTTCATAGTCGCTGAAGGCGCGCTGGCGCTGCATCAGACCAAACCCGCGCGGGTTCTCGACGCTGAAGTTGCTGACCGACAGATGCTTAGGGTTGTTCAGCGGGCGCCACAGCCACTCGCCGTTGCCGGCATGGATGGACAAGCCTTCGGAATCGTGCAGCGCTGGGCGGTAGTTGAGGACCTTGGACGGCTGGTTCGGGCCGAACAGGTACATGCTGGTCAACGGCGCTACGCCCAGGCGGCTGACGTGATCGCGCAGGTACACGCGCGACTGCACGTCAACGACCGTGTCGTTGCCAGGACGCAGGGTGAGCTTGTAGGCACCGGTTGAGCGCGGCGAGTCCAGCAGCGCGTAGATCACCAGGTGCTTGTCGGCCGGCTGCGGCTTCTCGACCCAGAACTCGGTGAACCGTGGGAATTCTTCGCCCGAGGGCAGCGCCGTGTCGATGGCCAAGCCACGGGCCGACAGGCCATAGACATGGCCCTTGCCAACGACGCGGAAATAGCTGGCGCCAAGCAGGGTCATGATTTCGTCCTGCTTGTCGGCCTTGTTGATCGGGTACAGCACGCGGAAGCCCGCATAGCCCAGGTTCTTGGTGGCATCGGCATCATGCGGCACGTCGCCGAACTCGAAGCGGCTCGGGTCGTACTTGATTTCCTGGACCTTGGTGGCGGTGACTTCGTTGATTTTCACCGGCGTATCGAAATGCATGCCCTGGTGGTAGAACGACAGCTTGAACGGCGTCTTGTCGTTGGCCCACTCGGCCTTTTCCTGCAGGAAATGGATTTTCTGGTAGTCCGCGAACTTCATGTCGCGGAACACGGCCGGCAGGTTGCTTTTGGGCGCTTCGTACTTCTGGCCGGCCAGATCCTTTGCCTTGGCGGCAACATCGTCAAGATTGAATGCCCACAGCTGGCCCGCGCTCATCAGGCCAACGATTGCCATGCTGGCCATCAGCGCCTTGCGTAGCCTGACGCCGGGGATTCTTGATGCTTTTTGGGGACTAACAATCACGAGCAACCCTCGCCGAAAACAGATCATGAAACCAACGGCCAGCGACAAATGCCGGGTTGGCGAGCACTGTTCGGACCCCGTAAGGGCGTAATGATTCCCCAAACGGCTACGGACAATGCTCGAGTCAGAGTGAAACGGGCCTGCGAACGCAGGCCTCATGCAGCGCGCGATTATCCAGCAGGTCGCGTGACAACGCATCAGGCTGCAACAACTATTTATGGTATAGAACCGCTTATTCATTCAGGAAAGCGGCTTTTTTAACCTTAAATTTGTAACAGTAGTGTTACAGGGCCATCATTGACCAGGTGCACCTGCATATCGGCACCGAATTGACCGGTAGCAACGTCGGCATGGCGGCCTCTGGCTTGCGTCACCAGGTAGTCGAACAGCTCGGCCCCCAGGGCCGGGGGGGCCGCCGTGGAAAAGCTGGGTCGCATGCCGTTGCGGGTGTCGGCCGCCAGCGTGAATTGCGAGACCAGCAGCAGACCGCCACCCACCTCTTTCAACGACAGGTTCATCTTGCCCTGCTCATCGCTGAACACGCGGTAGTTCAACAACTTGTGCAGCAGCTTGTCGGCATGCTCGCGGGTGTCGTCCGGCTCCACGGCCACCAGTACCAGCAGGCCTTGCTCGACAGCGCCAATGACCTGGCCCTGCACTTCCACCCGCGCGTTGCGCACCCGTTGCAACAGGCCCTTCATGCTTCTTCCAGGGGCAAGTTGAGCAGGCGCCTGGCCATCTGGTCGGCTGCGCGTACCAGGGCATCGGTAATGCCCGGCTCGGAGGCGGCATGGCCGGCATCGCGAATCACCTTCAATTCACTGTTCGGCCACGCCTGGTGCAGCTCCCAAGCGTTGTCCAGTGGGCAGATCACATCGTAACGCCCGTGCACGATCACCGCCGGCAGGTGGGCGATCCTGGGCAGGTCGCGCACCAGCTGGTTCGGCTCGAGGAAGGCGTTGTTCATGAAGTAGTGGCATTCGATGCGGGCGATGGACAAGGCCCGTTGCGGCTCGGAGAAGCGATCCACCACCAGGGGGTTGGGCCGCAGCGTGGCCGTACGGCCCTCCCAGGTGGACCATGCCTTGGCCGCGTGCATCTGGGCAATCTGGTCAGAACCGGTCAGGCGCTTGTGGAACGCGCTGACCAAATCGCCGCGCTCCTCCGGTGGAATGGGCGCAATGTAGTCCTGCCAGTAGTCCGGGAACAGGCGGCTGGCACCTTCCTGGTAGAACCACTGTATCTCCTGGGGCCTGCACAGGAAGATCCCGCGCAGTATCAGGCCATGCACGCGTTCAGGGTGGGTCTGGGCGTAGGCCAGCGCGAGCGTGGAGCCCCATGAACCGCCGAACAGTACCCACTTGTCGATACCCAGGTGTTCACGGATGCGCTCCATGTCCTCCACCAAGTGCCAGGTGGTGTTGTTTTCCAGGCTGGCATGGGGGGTGGAGCGGCCACAGCCGCGCTGGTCGAAGGTGATGATGCGGTACAGGGTGGGATCGAAATAGCACCGGCTCTGGGCATCGCAGCCTGCACCTGGGCCGCCATGAATGAAGAGCACCGGCAGACCTTCGGGTGAGCCGCTTTCATCGACGTACAGCACGTGTGGCGCTTCCACGGCCAGATCGTGCCGGGCGTAGGGTTTGATCTGCGGGTAGAGGGTCTGCATTGCGCACTCCGTGTGAAGGTTGTTCGGCCGTGAGCCATCATAAACCTGAATTGAGCGCAGAGCATGCTTGTACATCAACTCCATGCCTGGCCCGGTACAGTTGCCAGGCAGACATATCTACCTCCTTTCTCCGTCCCCGGCCCTACAGAGTCCTTCACCCCATCGTGCAGAGGACTACGAAATGCCCACCCCGATCAGCGATACCCTACCCTTACAAGGTGTCCATTACTCCACCATCGCCAAGCGCCTCCCCCAGTGGCTGAAAAAGAGCCCGGCCCAGACGCATCAAGCCTTGCGCAACTGGCGGCAGGCACCTGCCTGGCTGGCGTCAGCGATTACAGAGCAACCGGCCGTCGCACGTGCCTGGAGCATGGAACACGCTCAGCACCGTCAGCATCAAGCGCAGGTTGCGGCGCTGTTCGAGCAGGTTGCAGATCTGGAGAGCTATGCCAGAAAGGCGTTGACTGAAGCCATCGCTGAACGCTTTGGTCTTCAGGTCGATGTCGACCAGAGCTACCTGGTGGACGCGCGCCTGATCGAGGAGCACAACGCCCTGGACGGGCGGCAGGCCGTGGAGCGGGCGACCCGCTCACTGCTTCAGGCAGCCCTGCATAATTTCGAGGCATCGGCCGCCGTTGAAGGGGGCATGGATGCGCCCGACGCGCTCCTGAAAAAATCGGTGATTCTCGACCACCGACGCTTCATGGGCACCGTGCCCATCACCAATGCGCTGGATATACCGGCAGAGGCCTTCGCCGACCTGTGTCGAACGCTGGACATTGGTAGGAAATATCACGACCTGATCCACGCGATCTATTACCCGGCCGCAACGGCCGACCGCAGTGCCGACGAGGTGGCCTTGGAGGTGTATCAAACACTGGGGCGGGCGGAGGGGTCGGCCTGGCGGCAGTCCCTGCATTACGCTCGCTTGAAGGGCGATATCAGCGAGACGTTCTACACCGCCGCGCTGGCAGTGCCGCTTGATCAAAAGCTGGACCCTCACGCGTCAGGGATCAGGCTCAGCGAGCTGCAACTCTGGGGCTGCGTACTGACGGGGGTAGTGGTGATCGAGAGGCAATCGGGTGCCGATAGCCGCGTTGCGCTGTACATGCCCGACGACGAGCAAACACCTCTCAAGGAGTTCGCCGATACGCAGGCCATGCATGACGCGCTGCGAGATCGGCTCCAGGCCGACATGGGCTACCTGGACAAGCATGTGCCCGAGCGCGACAAGGCGATGGTTCGACAGCGTCTGCAAGCGCGTCTGATGCCGCTGGGCTGGAGTACCCGCGGCCTGCATGAACCCGTACTCGATCCACATGCCAGGCTCTACCCCGTTCAAACGCCTTTCAGTCACGCGTTTGAGGGGCTCATGGCTTTTCGCAAAGTGGAACGTCATGAGCAAGACGTGCTCTTTCACGCCGTTCCGACCGAGATCGTCGACCGGCGTACAGCCCAGGCTCACCGCGAACTCGTTGCCGGGCGCGGATTACTGGCACTGAACATCGCCGGCTTCTTCGTGCCTGGCCTCGGTGAGGCCATGCTCCTGGTGGGCATCGTCCAGCTGGCCCATGAAGTGTATGAAGGCATCGATGCCTGGGAGGCAGACGAGCGCGACACGGCGTACGACTATCTGGTCGATGTCGTCGAGAACGTAGCGGTCATGGCTGCGCTGGCAGCTGCTGGCCATGTGCTCAAAGGCGCTCCGGAAGTCTCCGGGGGCGACGAACCCATCGTCGAAGAACCCGACGACGAACCGGGTGAGGCGCGTATTCCCGTAGAGACCCCGTCATTCATCGAAGAGCTGGAAGACGTGGACATGCCTGATGGACAGGTAAGTCTGTGGAAACCGGACCTGAGGCCCTATCAAGTTCATGACCCACTGCCGCAAGCATTGGCACCGGATGAGCATGGCCTGCTGCTGCATGAGGGGCGGCAACGGCTGGTACTGCAGAGCCGCCAGTATCAGGTCGTGTCAGACGCTGACACTGGCCAGTACCGGCTGCAACACCCACGGGGCGAGCATCGCTATCAGCCCCCGCTGCGCCACAACGGCGCTGGCGCGTGGATACTGGTCACGGACCACCCAGCTACCTGGACAGGTTCGACACTGTTGCAAAGAATGGGGCACCTGAGTGCCGACTTCGATGAGCCGACGCTGCGACGAATGCTACAGATCAGTGACACGGACGAAGATGCCGTGCGCAGGGCGCTGGTGGAGAACGAGCGATTGCCTGCGTTGCTACAAGACACGCTGCAGCGGTTCAAGCTTGACCAGTCGATAAGCCAGTTGCCCACCACGGCAGACCGATCAACCGAATTTTCCAGAGCCTACAGCCGCATGACATTGGCCCAACTGCCCGATGCCGAACCGATCATGCGTGCATACCCCGGTCTTCCAGCCGCCATTGCCGACGAGCTGGTAAGCAGCGCCAATGCCAACGAACGAGGCGTGCTGGCAAGCGGTAGGGTGCCGCTGCGGCTGAGTGAGGAAATTCGTGTTTATCTGCAACAGGTCCGTCTGGCGCGGGCTTACGAGGGGTTGTTCCTGGTAGGGGCTCAGGGCTGGGACAGCGATCGACTGGTGCTGCATACCCTGCCAACACTCAGCGGATGGCCTGCCGAAACCAGACTACAAATCGTAAGGGGTGGGTCCTGGCCCACTCAAACCGAGGCAGTCGGCCCCGAGCAAGGCAGCCCCCGCGTGACCATCATCCATGCCCGTGCAGGGTACATCGTCCAGGATCAAGCCGAGCCATCTCGGCTGGTAACGGCACATCCGGACCTCTTTACCGCGCTGCACGCGGCGCTGCCAGAGGTCATGGCACTACTCGGCGCGGCTGACGCGCCGGCCCTGCAGTACCTGATGCAGCAAAGCCCGCTGCTGCCTCGCCCAGCCTTGCGCAAGGTTCTGGGCATGCGGCCGGTGCGCCCCGGCTATCGCTCACCCATGCGCCTTGCCGATGGTCGCCTGGGGTATCCGCTGAGCGGCAGTGGCCCGCAAATCCATGCGGTCTCTCACTCGCAACTCATTGCAGCGGTCGAAGCACTGGAGCTGGCGCAGCGTACCGGCCGTTCTGCCGATCAGGTGATCAATACGCTGGCCAGTGGCGGCCGCACCCGCCTGCAGATTTTCGAGCACCTGCAACGCTTGGCCGAGCAGCGCACCGAACTGCAGAGCAGGCTCGATGACTGGAGCGAGGCCATTTCGCCGCCGACTGACGAGGCCGCACGCAACTACGACGCATTGCGCGAGGCTATCGTGCAGTTCTGGTATGACACGGCGTTGGACGAAGGCGACCGGAGCTCGGCCGTGTTACGCCTGGCGCAGATCTCTCTGGCTGACATTCCGCTGAACTTACCCGAGTTCTTTTACCAGCGAGTGCGCAGCCTGATCTTGTATGACCTGCCCTCAGGCGCGATGGCCAGTTGGGCGCAGAACGAGCGTTTGCTGCAACGCCTGCTCCGTCAGATGCCGCAACTCGAGGCATTGGAAATCGACCGTCCCTACACACCCCGGGCAACACCCTCGGCATTCATATTCAGCATACCCACCATTCTGGAGAACCTGCCTCAGTTGCAGCGCTTGGTACTGACCAACCAGAACCTTGCCTTGTCCTCCAGTGATCTGGACATGCTGATCGGCGCCCTCCAGCTGCGTCATCTGGACCTTTCCGGAAATCGCCTGGCACAAGGTAACCGCCCGAGCTTCCACGCGCTCACACTGGATTACCTCGGGCTAGACCGCATGCAGCTGTCGCAATGGCCAATGGGCATCGGCAGCGACGCCTTGAGCCGTATCGGTGAGCTGTCGCTGCGCGACAATAACCTGCTCACGCTGCCAACGTTCCTGCTGCACGAAGCCGAATCACTTCGCCTGCCGCCGGTCATCAATCTTGAAGGCAACCCTATAAACGAAATTCACGTGCGGCGTTTGCTTATGAACGAGCAACTGGACACTTCCGGCATTCGCGTGGACCAACCGCCGTCGCTTATCGAGGGAATAACGCGCCTGCGCAACGAGCGCTCGCAGGTACGAGAAGCGCTCGAAGGCTGGGCGCAGGCATCGAGTTCCAGCAACCCTTTGACACAAACTGCCCTGGCCGAGCGTCAGCGCATTGAAACGGCGATCAACGATTTCTGGACGCATCAGGAACAGGGCCATCGATACCTCAGGCTGCAACTGGAAGACGTGTCGATTGAGCACTTCCCCAGACGCCTGCCGCCATTCTTTGGCGAGCGTGTTCGCGCCCTGGCCTTGACTCGCCTGCGGGGCACGACTGCACAGCTCGATGAGTTGCTCAGTCGCTTTCCAGGTATCACGCGCTTGACCATAGACGGTCATCAAGCGCCGCAATCGACACTGCCTACCGCCTTGCTGCGCTTGCCAGCGCTGGAGTACCTGGAACTGCGCAACATGAACCTGGAAATCGACCAACCCATGTTCGAGATCTTCGGTCGCCTGCCCCACCTCACTTCGCTGGACCTGTCGGGCAACCGGGTGGCCGCCATCAACCACGTCCCTGCTCACCTCGCGGCGAATCTGCAGACTCTTGTGCTGAGCAACATGGACCTGCAGGGCTGGCCAAGCTGGTGCGATCAGTTGCTGCCGCTCGAATTGCTGGACCTCAGCTCGAACAACATCACCGAACTGCCGGACCACATCCTGTCGAATCTGGATAACGCCATTCCGATTTCTTCCGTGTCCTTGCTCGACAACCCGCTGCCAGCGGCAACCATCCAGCGGGTCCGTACGTTTTCGGACAGCCACCACAGCTTCTCCTTCGCCCTGGACATTCCCAGCGACCTGCTGCTCACCGACGGTTCCAGTGATGGCTCCCTGGACCACCCGCATTTCCCGGTGGCCAGTGACGATACCCCCCGGATGGAATCGTGGATGCTGGGAAATGCACTGCAAAATGAATCTTTGCAGGCATGCTGGGAGGCGCTTGCAGGCAGCGACTTGCTGCGCCTGGCAGGCCGTTTGCAAAACGCGGCCCCTTATGTGGAGCCTGCCACCCGGGGCAGCTTCTGCGAACGGGTGCGACTGATGCTGGTCGCGGCGGCGAGCAACCCGGCCGAGCGGCCATTGCTGGAAAGCATCGCTGTAGAGGCGCTGCCTGACGAGAGTGGCGCACAAACTTGCCATGACGGCGCGCTTCAGGCGTTTAACAACATCGAGTTGTACCTGATGCATCAACGCGTCGTGATCGATGCGGGGGATAGCCTGCAGCAGATGCGCCAAAGGCTGTTGCAGCTGTTCCGTGTAGAGGAACTCGAACGCCTTGCCCAGCACCGCGCGATACCGGGGGATCTGGTTTCGGTACGCCTGGCCTACCGCCGCGAGCTGGCCAAGGAACTCGAGCTGCCCATCGCCGACCGTATGCGTTTCCGAAGTGCTGCCAACCTGGCAGCCGATGAGCTTTCGAGCGTCCTCGAACACGTGCGCAAGCGCGAACACAGCGAAGCCTTCATCGATTACCTGCTGTCCAACCAGGACTGGACCCAGCGCCTTCGCGGTGAATACGCCGAGCGGTTCGAGGAAATTGAAAACCGGTACCGCCAGCGGGTAATGGAACTGGCCAATACCAGCCATCCGCTGCAGGAAGAGGTGATCTTGCAACAAGGCTTGCAAGTGGACCGGGAGCTCGAGGAGCAGGCACTGCTGCGCGAGCTCACGCTCAAGGAAGTCGCCAAAGGCTGACCATTGACCAGGCGGCGCGCACACCGCGCGCTGCCTGGCCGACTGGCTTCAGTTGCGATAATGCGCCTGGCCCCATGCCAGCAGCGCCTCCAGCAGCTGCTTGAGCACCGCCTGGGTTGGGCGTGCCAAGTCTTCACGGTAGGTAAAAGGTTCACACTCTTGCATGTAGGTGCTTTGCGTAAGCTCCAGTTGGACGGCGTGAACGTGAGCGGCTGGGTCGCCGTAGTGACGGGTGATGTGCCCGCCCTTGAAGCGCCCATTGAGCACATGATCGTAACCTTGTGCCTGTTGGCAGACGTGCGTCAGCCGCTGGGCCAGGCTCGGGTCGCAACTCGCATCGTTGAAGGTCCCGAGGTTGAAGTCCGGCAGCTTGCCGTCGAACAGCCGAGGAATGTGCGAGCGGATGGAGTGGGCGTCCCAGAGCAAGGCATAGCCAAACGTCTCACGCAAGCGTGTCAGCTCATGCCTGATTGCCCTGTGATAAGGGTGCCAGATGCGCTCAAGGTAGTGCTTGCGCTCTGCCGGGCTTGGCGCCAGCCCCTCCTTGAACAAAGGTTCACCCTCAAAGAGGGTGTCCGGATAGAGCCCGGTGGTGGCCCCTGCATAGAGCGGCGTGTCGTCCTCCGGGCGGTTGAGGTCGATGACGAAACGCGAATACTCGGCCGTCAGTACGCTGGCGCCCATCGCTTGGGCGAAATCGTACAGACGGGAAATGTGCCAGTCCGTGTCGGGCAAGCTGCGCGCCTGGTCGACCAGGCCATCGGCCACTGCCGGGGTCAGCTTCAGGCCCGCATGGGGAATGCTGATCAACAGCGGCAATTGACCCTGGTGAAAGCTCAGTACCTTGTCCATCTCGCCTCGCTCAGATATCACGTTCATGGCCGCCGCGCACCACGCGCTTGGGCAGGTCGCCGCCAAGCCAATAGGCCAGGTCGGCAGGGCGTTCAATTTGCCAGGCAACGAAGTCCGCAGCCTTGCCCGCTTCAAGGGTGCCATGGCTGCTTCCCATGCCCAGCGCGTACGCCGCATGGGTGGTGACACCGGCAAGGGCCTCTTCCGGCGTCATGCGCATCAGGGTGCAGCCCATGTTCAACATCAGCCGCAGTGACAGGCCCGGCGAAGTGCCCGGGTTCAGGTCGCTGGCCAGGGCGATTTTCACGCCGTGCCGGCGCAGGGCGTCCATTGGCGGAAGCTGGGTTTCGCGCAGAAAGTAGAACGCGCCGGGCAGCAAGACGGCCACGGTGCCAGCCGCGGCCATGGCCATGGCATCTTCTTCTGTCATGAATTCCAGGTGATCGGCCGACAGTGCCTGATAGCGGGCAGCCAGGCTGGAGCCGTGCAAGGAAGACAATTGTTCGGCGTGCAGCTTGACCGGCAAACCCAATTGCTGCGCCTTGATGAACAAGCGTTCAACCTGTGCGGGTGAGAAGGCCAGGTGTTCGCAGAAGGCATCCACCGCATCCACCAGCCCTTCTGCTGCCAATGCCGGGAGCATGTCATTGCAGATGTGGGCAATGTAGTCGTCGCTGCGTTCGGCGTATTCCGGCGGTAAGGCGTGGGCTGCCAGACACGTGGCCCGAACCGTGATACCCAGCTCCTCACCCAGACGTCGGGCTACACGCAGCATCTTGCGCTCGTTGGCCAGGTCCAGGCCGTAACCGGACTTGATCTCCAGGGTGGTCACGCCATCGCGCATCAACGCCTGGACGCGCTGCTGGGCGCTGGCGAACAGCATGTCTTCACTGGCGGCGCGGGTGGCCCTCACGGTACTGGCAATACCCCCGCCCTGCGCGGCGATCTCGGCATAGCTCACACCTTGCAGCCGCTGTTCGAACTCGCCGCTGCGGTTGCCGCCGAATACCGCGTGCGTGTGGCAATCGATCAGCCCGGGGGTTACCCAGGCGCCACCCAGGTCCGCCGTCTGCTCGGTGCCTTCGACTGCCCAGTCGGCACGTGGGCCGATCCACAGGATCCGCCCACCACCGGTCACGATGGCGGCGTCTTCGATGATCGAATAACGGCCTTCGGCCATGGTTGCCACATGGCAGTGCTGCCAGAGGGTTTTCATGCAGGTTCTCCTTTGCTAGCGATGCAGCTCGGCGGCTTCGGCCACTGGCGCGCCCTGTCCTGTCCGCGGCTTGCACCACAGCAGGTAGGACGCCACCAGAAAGACCAGCCAGACCATGCCGACCAGCAACGCCGCCTGAGTGTCGGGGAAATAGCCAAGCACACCGAAGACAAAGACCATGAAGGCAATGGCCAACGCCGGCCCCCAGGGCCAGAACGGTACCGGGAACTTGAGCTCGGCCATCTGCTCACGGCTCATGCTGCGCCGCATCGCCACTTGAGTGATGAGGATCATCAGCCAGACCCAGACGGTGGCGAAGGTGGCGATCGAGGCGATCAGCAGAAACACGTTTTCGGGGATCAGGTAATTGAGCAGTACGCCAACCAGCAGCGCTGCCCCCATGACCAGTACCGTCATCCACGGCACGCCATGCCTGGACAGCCGGCTGAAGCCCTTGGGGGCATGCCCTTGCTGGGCCAGACCATACATCATGCGGCCCGCACCGAAGATATCGCTGTTGATGGCCGAAACGGCCGCGGAGATCACCACCACGTTCAGCACCGCAGCCGCAGAGCCGATCCCCAGGTTACTGAAGATCTGCACGAAGGGGCTGCCCTGGCTGCCAATCTGCGGCCAGGGGTACAGGCACATCAACACGAACAGGGTGAGTACATAGAACAGCAGGATGCGCAGGGGCACGGCGTTGATCGCCTTGGGAATCACCCGTTGCGGATCCTTGGCCTCGCCTGCGGTCACCCCGATGATCTCGATGCCGCCGAAGGCGAACATCACCACTGCGAACGAGGCGATCAGCCCGGCGACACCGTTAGGCATGAAACCACCATGGTCGAACAGGTTGCCCAGGCCCACGGCCTGCCCGCTGCCCACTTGGCTGAAGCCGAACGCCATGATGCCCAGGCCCGCCAGGATCATGGCCACGATCGCCCCCACCTTGAGCAAGGACAGCCAGAATTCCAGCTCGCCGAACACCTTGACGTTGCACAGGTTGAGCGCGCCGATGAACAAGACGATGCCCAGCACCCATGTCCAGCGGGCGACCTCCGGGAACCAGAAGCCCATGTAGATACCGAACGCCGTCACGTCGGCAATGGCGACGATGACCATCTCGAACGCGTAGGTCCAGCCGAGGATGAAGCCGGCCATGGGGCCCAGGTAGGTGCTGGCATAGTGACCGAACGAGCCGGCCACGGGGTTGTGTACGGCCATCTCGCCCAATGCCCGCATGACCATGAATACCGCAGCGCCGCCAATCAGGTAAGCCAGCAATACCGCCGGGCCGGCCATCTGGATGGCCGAGGCCGAGCCGTAGAACAGGCCGGTACCGATAGCCGAGCCGAGGGCCATGAAACGAATGTGGCGGGCAGTCAGCCCGCGCTTTAGACCTTGTGCAGGTTGCATGTCACGTCCTTGAATTGTTTTTGTGGTCGTGAGATCCGGGGGCCGCCACCAAAGGCCCCCAAGGGCATTACAGACTCGGGAGCACGCCCGCTGGCAACAGCGCGGTCAGGCTGCCTTCGGCCAGCAGGAGCACGGCCTTTTCGATGTCCGGTGCAAAGAACCGGTCGCGGTCGTAGTGCGGCACTTCACGGCGCAACGCCTGGCGTGCTTGTTCAAGCTTGGCGGAGGTCTTGAGCCCCTTGCGCAGATCCAGGCCCTGGCAGGCGCCCAACCATTCGATCGCCAGCACGCCCCGGGTATTTTCGGCCATTTCCCAAAGGCGTTTGCCGGCAGCCGGAGCCATTGACACATGGTCCTCCTGGTTGGCGGAGGTCGGCAGGCTGTCGACGCTGTGGGGATGCGACAGGGCCTTGTTCTCGCTGGCCAGGGCAGCGGCGGTGACCTGGGCGATCATGAAGCCCGAGTTGACCCCACCGTTCTCCACCAGGAAAGGCGGCAGCTGGGACATGTGCTTGTCCATCATCAGCGAGATGCGGCGCTCGCTCAACGAGCCCATTTCGGCGATGGCCAAGGCGATATTGTCGGCGGCCATCGCCACCGGCTCGGCATGGAAATTACCCCCTGAAACCACGTCGCCTTCGGCGGCGAACACCAACGGGTTGTCCGACACGGCATTGGCCTCGACGCCAAGTACCTCGGCAGCCTGACGCAGTTGGGTGAGGCAGGCGCCCATCACTTGTGGTTGGCAGCGCAGCGAGTAAGGATCCTGGACCTTGTCGCAGTTCTGGTGCGAGAGCGATACCTCGCTGGTGTCCCCCAGCAGGTCCCGGAAGCAGGCAGCGGTGTCGATCTGCCCGCGCTGGCCGCGCACTTCATGGATACGGGCATCGAAGGGCGAGCGCGAGCCAAGGGCGGCTTCGACGCTGAGCGCGCCGCAGGTGACCGCGGCGGCGAACAAGTCTTCGCCATGGAACAGCCCGCGCAGGGCATAGGCCGTGGACGCCTGGGTGCCATTGAGCAGGGCGAGCCCCTCTTTGGCGGCCAGGGTCAACGGCTCAAGGCCGGCGATGGCCAGGGCCTCGGTAGCCGCAAGCCACTGGCCTTTATAGCGCGCCTTGCCCTCCCCCAGCAGTACCAGGGACATGTGGGCCAGTGGCGCGAGGTCACCAGAGGCGCCGACCGAGCCTTTGAGCGGAATGTGGGGATAGACCTCTGCGTTGACCAGCGCGATCAGCGCGTCGATGACCTTGCGGCGAATACCGGAAAAGCCGCGGCTCAGGCTGTTGATCTTCAGCACCATGATCAATCGGACCAAAGCGTCATCGAGCGGCGCGCCGATCCCGGCAGCATGGGACAGCACCAGCGAACGCTGCAGGTTTTCCAGGTCGTGGCTGGCGATGCGGGTCGATGCCAGCAGCCCGAAACCTGTGTTGATGCCATAGGCGGTACGGTCCTGCGCGATGATCTGTTCGACACAGGCCACGCTGGCATCAATGGCCGGGCCGGCGCTGGCGTCGAGCTGAAGCCGTACTGGGCCTGCATGCACAGTGCGCAGTTGCGCCAGGGTCAGGCAGCCGGGCTTGAGGGTAAGTTCGGTCACGTTGCTACTCCATTTCGCGAGGCATGACAGGCAGCGCCAGCCCGCCTCTTCTTGTTGTTGAGTATCACCTTGTGGGGGGCATTGCAGAGAACAGTGATCAGCCGGTGATCATCGGCAGGTCCAGCCCCTGCGCTTGCGCGCACTCAATGGCGATAGCGTAACCGGCATCGGCGTGACGCATGACACCGGTGCCTGGATCGTTGGCCAGCACGCGAGCAATACGGGCCGCTGCCTCGTCGCTGCCATCACAGACGATGACCATCCCCGAATGCTGGGAGAAGCCCATGCCGACACCGCCGCCATGGTGCAGCGACACCCAGGTGGCACCGCTGGCGGTATTGAGCAGCGCATTGAGCAATGGCCAATCGGAGACCGCGTCGGAGCCATCGCGCATGGCCTCGGTTTCGCGGTTGGGGCTGGCTACCGAACCCGAATCGAGGTGGTCGCGTCCGATCACGATCGGTGCCGACAGCTCACCACTGCGCACCATTTCGTTGAACGCCAGGCCCAGCTTGGCCCGCAGCCCCAGCCCTACCCAGCAGATGCGGGCCGGCAAGCCCTGGAAGCTGATGCGCTCGCGGGCCATGTCCAGCCAGCGGTGCAGGTGGGCGTCATCGGGGATCAGTTCCTTGACCTTGGCATCGGTCTTGTAGATGTCTTCGGCATCGCCCGACAACGCTGCCCAGCGGAAGGGGCCGATGCCGCGGCAGAACAGCGGGCGAATGTAAGCCGGCACGAAACCTGGGAAATCGAACGCGTTGGCCACACCCTCTTCCTTGGCCATCTGGCGGATGTTGTTGCCGTAGTCGAAAGTGGGGACGCCCTGCTGCTGAAAATCGAGCATGGCCTGCACATGCACGGCCATCGATTGCTTGGCCGCCTTGACCACGGCTACCGGGTCGGTCTGGGCGCGGTCGCGGTACTGCTCCCAGGTCCAGCCGGCAGGCAGGTAGCCGTTGAGCGGGTCATGCGCGCTGGTCTGGTCGGTGACCATGTCTGGCCGCACCCCGCGCCTGACCAACTCAGGCAGCACTTCGGCTGCGTTGCCATGCAAGGCAATGGAAATGGCTTTGCCTTCGGCGGTGTAGCGGGCGATGCGCGCCAGCGCGTCGTCCAGGTCCGTGGCCTGCTCATCGACATAGCGGGTTTGCAGGCGGAAATCGATACGGCTTTGCTGGCACTCGATGTTCAGCGAGCAAGCGCCGGCCAGGGTCGCGGCCAATGGCTGGGCCCCACCCATGCCGCCCAAGCCTGCGGTCAGCACCCACTTGCCCTTCAGGCTGCCGCCATAGTGCTGGCGACCCGCCTCGACGAAGGTTTCGTAAGTGCCTTGCACGATGCCCTGGCTACCGATGTAGATCCAGCTGCCAGCGGTCATCTGGCCGTACATGGCCAGGCCCTTGGCGTCGAGTTCGTTGAAGTGCTCCCAGCTGGCCCAGTGAGGAACCAGGTTCGAGTTGGCAATCAGCACGCGCGGGGCATTGCTGTGGGTCTTGAACACGCCGACCGGTTTGCCGGACTGGACCAGCAAGGTCTCGTCGTCTTCCAGACGGGTCAGGGTTTCGACGATCTTGTCATAGCAGTCCCAGTTGCGCGCGGCCCGGCCGATGCCACCGTACACCACCAGCTCCTTGGGGTTTTCGGCGACCTGCGGGTCGAGGTTGTTCATCAACATGCGCAGTGGCGCTTCGGTCAGCCAGCTTTTGGCAGTGAGCGTATTGCCACGCGGGGCACGGATTTCAACGTCACGGTATTTGTTGTTGTCGGTCACGGGAATGTCCTTTGCGGTCGGCTGCAGCAGATGTGTCGATGAGCAATACAAACACATCTTTACTTGTATGTACAAGCATGGACAAGTGAAATTCTGGTACCTTGTCGCTGCAAGCGATGCCGCCCAAGGTCAGCTCAACGGGGATCGAGTTCGATCAGGCAGCACCGCCCCTGTACGTCCAATGCCAGCAACGCCTCGTTGCCTTCCAGCTGCAGGCAGTCATGCAGCCCCAATTGCAGGGCCTGTTGGCCCGCCTTAACGTCTACCACCTGGCTGCCGGCAAACAGCAGCACGGTCGAAGCCGAGGTGTGCACACGGTTGAAATCTTCCAGCCATTGCAAGCGCGCTCGGTAGCGCTGCGGTGCATAGATGAGGTTGAAATCACGAATCGGCCCGCCGATCAGTTGGCAATCGACCTCGCTTGCCCCGTCGAATGCAAACCCGTCGAAGGGCAGCAACGGCCGGCTGGGTTGGCCGTCTATCAACAGATGCATGCCATCGCCCTGCAGCACGGTGATGATCCGCTGGTAGCCGGCGAAGCTCGAAAAAGCACCCGACGCCTGGATATCGGCAATCGACAGGCGCCAGCCGAAACCGTCCAGGCCCTGGCCTTGGTCACGGGCGATTTCCTCGGTGAAGCCGCCGCCGTTTTTCCAGGCCATGCGCGGGTAGCCCCGCGCTTGCAACACTTGCACTCGGCTCATTTGCCAAAACGTCCTTCCAGGCGGTGGCGCGAACCAGGGTGAATCAGCCGCGCAGCCGTGACCGGCTGGCGCCCGGACCAGGTACGGCGGCGGATGAGCAGGCATGGCTCGCCGCGTTCGATTTGCAGGAGCTGGCACTCCTCGGGCTCTGCCAGGATCGCCTCGACCACATGCTCACCCTCTGTCAGCGGGGCTACCTGGGACAGATAGGCATAAGGCGTCTGACGGGTGAAGTCCTGCAGCAGATATTCGGGCGCCACGGCCGCGTTGACGTAGCGATCCTCGATCTGCACCGGGGTATCGTTCTCGAAATGCACGATCAGCGAATGAAACACCCGCTGGCCTTCGCGCATGTTCAAGGCCAGCGCTCGCTCGGAACCTGCCGCTTCCTCGGCAAGCACCACGATCTGACAACTATGCCGATGCCCACGCGCGGCGATTTCATCGGCGATGTTGTTTACTTCGAACAGCGCCGAGCGGCCTTTGGGTTCGGCTACGAAGGTGCCGACACCTTGCATGCGCACCAACAGCCCTTCGGCTGTGAGCTCGCGCAGGGCACGATTGATGGTCATGCGGCTGAAGCCCAGTTGGCTGACCAGTTCGCTTTCCGATGGCACACGGTGATGCGGCGGCCAGCTACCGTCATCGATGTGCTGCTTGATCATCTGTTTGACCCGCGCGTACAGCGGCGCCGGGCCCTCGCCCATGGGGGCAACCAGCGCGTTGACAGGAGGTGTCGGCACGGCCAGGAATCCTTGTGCATAAGAAATGAGCATTAGCTTGCCGGAGTTTACCCGGCAGGCAAACGCCTGTATATGTATATACAACCTAACAAGAACAGGAGCCTGCAATGCCCGCCTATTTTGCCCAACGTGCCTTGTTGCCCTCAGGGTGGGCCCGCGATGTGCGCTTCGACGTCGGCGTGGATGGGTACCTGACGCGCGTTGAAGCCGACGCTTGCGCCGACGGCGCAGAGCATCTGGCGGGCCCCGTACTGCCCGGTATGCCGAATGTGCATTCCCATGCGTTCCAGCGGGCCATGGCCGGGCTCGCCGAGGTTGCCGGCGACCCTAACGACAGTTTCTGGACCTGGCGCGACCTCATGTACCGCCTGGTCGGGCTGATCACGCCTGAGCAATTGCAGGTCATCGCCCGCCAGCTCTACATCGAGATGCTCAAAGCGGGCTATACCGCGGTGGCGGAGTTCCATTACGTGCACCACGACCAGGCAGGCAATGCGTATGCAGACCCGACCGAGTTGTCTCGCCGGATCAGTGCAGCGGCCGCGCAGAGCGGTATCGGTCTGACCCTGCTGCCGGTGCTCTATAGCCATGCAGGCTTTGGCGGCCAGACGCCAAGCGATGGCCAGCGCCGGTTCATCCAGTCCACCGACCACTACCTGCAACTGCAGGCGCGACTGGCGCCGCTGCTGGCCGCGCAACCGGCGCAGAGGCTGGGCTTGTGCTTTCACTCGCTGCGGGCCGTGACGCCTGGGCAGATCGCCGAGGTGTTGGCGGCCAGTGACGATCAATGCCCGGTGCACATTCATATTGCCGAGCAGCAACGAGAAGTCGATGACTGCCTGGCCTGGAGCGGTCTGCGGCCCTTGCAATGGCTGTATGAACACGTGGCCGTGGATGAGCGCTGGTGCCTGGTACACGCCACCCACGCCCAGCCCGACGAAGTGACAGCCATGGCCCGCAGCGGCGCCGTGGCGGGATTGTGCCTGACGACCGAAGCCAACCTGGGCGACGGCATTTTCCCGGCTGCGGATTACCTTGCGCAGGGCGGGCGCCTGGGGATTGGTTCGGACAGCCATGTCTCGCTAAGCGTGGTCGAAGAGCTGCGCTGGCTGGAATACGGCCAACGCCTGCGCGACCAACGGCGTAACCGCTTGCATCGCCACGATCAACCCATGGTCGGGCGCACCTTGCTTGACGCTGCGTGGGCAGGGGGTGCACAGGCGCTGGGCCAGCCCATTGGCGAACTGGCTGTAGGCAAGCGCGCCGACTGGCTGGTGCTTGATGATCAGGACCCCTACATCGCCACAGCCGATGGCGACGGCATTCTCAATCGGTGGCTGTTTGCCGGCGGCGATCGGCAGGTGCGCGACGTGATGGTCAATGGACAGTGGGTGGTACGCCAAGGCCATCATCTGCAAGAGGAGCAAAGCCGGGTGGCATTCGCTCAGGTGCTGCGGCAGCTTTTGGGATGAAGGGATCGAGGCCGCGTAGTGGCGACCGCGATTCAAGCTGAGGCAGTACAGGAGAACCCGGTAGGCTTGACGTTCCTTTCAGCCCACCACGCCTGCAACGTCCTCAGTGCATCTTGACGATCTGCTGATCGGAAGCTCGCCAGATCAACCGGCTGGTGTCGTAGCCCTGCTGGCGGGCCTTGGCCAGCAAGTGTTCGCGCTCCCAGGCCGGCAAGCTGGGCGTGCGTGACAGAATCCACAAGTACTTGCGGTCCGGGCTGCCGACGACCGCGGTGCGGTATCGCTCGTCCACATACAAGATCCAGTATTCGCCCCTGGCAACGCCCGGGACCAGCCGTGTGAACCAGTTATCGAACTCGACCCACAGCCTGTCGGTATGCCCTGGCGCCTCGATATAGGCGCGGCCCTCGGCACGCAACCACTCGTCACCCAGGGTGCGGCAGCGGTTCAGCAGACCGAACGACCCGTCGGGCCTTAGGTTGTAATGGGCCTCGGACTGTTCGCAGCCGGCCTGGTAGCGCATGGGCAAGCGTGCAAGCTCGTACCACTTGCCCTGGTAACGCTTGAGGTCCACCTGCCCCGCGGTCTTCGGTGCAAGCGGGTCGTTCATCGACCCCGCGCACCCGCCGAGCAAGAGGGTCAGGCACAGGCCCAACAGCAGACCGACAGCCCTCATTTGAGGCCCTGCCCGGAATACATCAAGACTTTGTTCGACGCGTACTGCACGCTGATGAAGCTACGCTCGTCCCCCCACGTGCAACTGCTCATGCCCAAAGCGCCCGAGCACTCGGTCGGCGTGCCGAGCAATTGCTCGACGTCGGCCTTGCTCATGCCGGCCTTGAGTTTGGAATAGTTTTCCTGATTGATCTTGCTGCAGGCGACAAGCACGACACACAGCGACAACAGGGCGAGGGAACGCAACGACATGAAGACACTCCTGAACGAGGGAGCAGGCGAGTGGCCTGCAGTGCCCTTCGACGGGAAAATGCCTCCCAGGTTCCCTGGTGGACCTGTTCATGACTGCTACCGCTGATCGGGAAGACGGCTTGTTCGAATGAGCCGCCGAGAGCTGGGGGTGTTCTGCATGAGGTTTTACATGCTTGGGCCGGGTCTGAAATAGCGGACACTATTGGGGCCGCTGTGCGGCCCATCGCGGCACAAGGCCGCTCCTACACCGACCGCGTGATGCCTGATGAATAGGCGAGGCCGCAGAACGTGGCGGGACCGGCTTTACCGGTATGCCAGACTGGCCGTAAAGCGGCCCCAGCTGCGAACCCGTCAATTCAGGCGCTACGTGGTTGGTGTAGGAGCGGCCTCGCCGGGGCGCCGGACCGGCCGCGATGGGCCGCACAGCGGCCCCAATGGCCTCAAGTCAATCCCATTAGCCCATGATGGACAGCTTCAGGCATTGGACGCAGAACGCCGCTTCAGAACCTGGAACCGGGCTCGAGCAGAAAGTCCATTTCTTCACTGGTACTTGGCCTGTCCAACACCAGATTACGGTGCGGGAACCGGCCGAACCGCTCGATCACCCGCTGGTGCTGCTGGGCATAATCCAGAAAACCTTCAAACAACCGACGGTTGGCTTCAGGCTGCTCATCGAGCAGCACCTGGTAGCGCTCGACGGACATGTTCTGCCAGTCCAGCACTTCGGCATGTTCGAGCACCAGCAGCACGAATACCCGCTGGATTGGGAGCAACTGGTAATCCCAGTCCTTCTGCAATCCTTGCAGGGTAACCACTTGCGCACGCCGATCACCTTCGAACGCACGCGGCGTGTCGCGGTAGATCATGCGTGGCAACTGATCGAGCAGAAGCAGAAGCCCGAGCCAGCCCTGAGGGCTTTGCTGCCACTCGTCGAGCCCGCCAGCCAACGCCTGTTCGACAAGCTCACCGAACAGCGCCTGAGCCTCGGCGTCGTGATGCTTGCCGAACCATTGGGCGCTCTTCTCGTCAGCCACGGCCTGGGCACTGGTGCCCCAACCGAACCACCATTCCAGCAAAGGCTGCCAAGGTGCGAGCATGACTTACTCCTTGTGGTAGGCGGTGACGCGCTCGACCTCTTCCTTCGAGCCCAGGATCACCGACACCCGCTGGTGCAGGCTTTCTGGCTGAATGTCGAGGATGCGGTCGTAACCGTTGGTGGACGCGCCACCGGCCTGTTCGATGATGAACGACATCGGGTTGGCCTCATACATCAGGCGCAGCTTGCCCGGCTTGCTCGGCTCACGGGCATCGCGCGGGTACATGAACAGGCCGCCACGGGTCAGAATACGGTGTACGTCGGCCACCATCGAGGCGATCCAACGCATGTTGTAGTTCTTTTTCAGCGGGCCGGTCTCGCCTGCCAGCAACTCGCCCACGTAGCGCTGTACCGGGGCTTCCCAGTGACGCTGGTTGGACATGTTGATGGCGAATTCGGCGGTGGTTTCCGGAATACTGATGTTCTCGTGGGTCAGCACGAAGCTGCCCAATTCGCGATCCAGGGTGAAGCCCTTGACGCCGTTGCCCAGGGTCAGGATCAGCATGGTTTGCGGGCCATAGATGGCATAGCCGGCCGCCACCTGCTCGGTACCCGGCTGCAGGAAGGCATTTTCGTTCAGGGTTTCGTTCTGGCTCAGGTACTCGTTGGGGCAACGCAGTACCGAGAAGATGGTGCCGACCGACACGTTGACATCAATGTTGGAGGAGCCGTCCAGCGG
Source organism: Pseudomonas sp. SGAir0191 (assembly GCF_002812565.2). Lineage (NCBI taxonomy): Bacteria > Pseudomonadati > Pseudomonadota > Gammaproteobacteria > Pseudomonadales > Pseudomonadaceae > Pseudomonas > Pseudomonas sp. SGAir0191. The sequence continues at coordinate 338,727 of NZ_CP025035.2, read as the reverse complement.
GTCGAAGACCAGCAGGTAGGCACCTTTGGGGTAACGGCCCGGAATCTGGTAGGCATTGTCCATTTCTTCGGACGCCATGCCGGCCAGGTGACCGCCCCACTCGTTGGCTTCGAGCAGGATGTCGTTGGAGATCACGTCCAGCTTCTTCTGGACTTCGCCCTGGACGTTTTCGGTGCCCATGCTGCCCAGCACGCCGCCAAGGGCGCCCTTGGACACGTGGTGGCTGATTTCCTTGCACGCACGCGCCACCACTTCGATCAGGAAGCGCAGATCGGCAGGGGTATTGTTGCTGCGGGTCTGCTCAATCAGATAGCGACTAAGGGTAACGCGGGACATGTATGGCTCCAACAGGATTGGGGATGGAAAACCCACGCAGTTTACAGGGAGAGCGGCGGGCTAGCGAGCGATGAGACTCGCCACGGCTGTCAGACGGCACAATGGATCGGGAGTTCAGCGCTCGCCAGGTCGATGGTCGGGCACCGGGCTGCCGGCCCCATCCTGGCGCCGGCCAGCCTGTGCTCGCTACAGATGGCAACGCTGACGAGCCAGAGAGCGGTGCCCCCCTGGCCGTCCCTGTGTCAGTCCAGTGCCTTCCAGATCTCGGTCGCGTACTCGCGGATGGTCCTGTCCGACGAGAACCAGCCCATGCGTGCCGTGTTCAGCACAGCCATGCGCCACCACTGCTGCGGCTGGTGCCACAGGTCTTCCACCCGTTGCTGAGCATCCCAATAGGCATCGAAGTCGGCGCAGACCATGAAGCGGTCGTAGCCAATCAGGCCATCGATCAGACCGGTGTAACGCGAAGGGTCGTCCGAGGAGAACACGCCACTGCGGATGGCCTGCAACACATCGTTCAAGCGCCCGGAGGCCGCGATGGCAGCAGAGGCACCAAAATCGCCAGCGCGCTTGCGCGCCTCGACCTGCTGCGCCGTCAACCCGAAGATGAACATGTTGTCGGGGCCGACCTGCTCGCTCATCTCCACGTTCGCGCCATCGAGGGTGCCGATGGTCAGGGCGCCATTGAGGCCGAACTTCATGTTGCTAGTACCCGAGGCCTCGTAACCGGCAGTGGATATCTGCTCGGAAAGGTCCGCGGCCGGGATGATGCTTTCAGCCAGGCTGACGTTGTAATTGGGCAGGAACACCACCTTGAGCAGGCCGCGCACGGTGGGATCGTTGTTGACCACGCGCGCGATGTCGTTGGTCAGCTTGATGATGAGCTTGGCCTGATGGTAGCTGGCCGCCGCCTTGCCCGCGAAGATCTTGACCCGCGGTACCCAGTGCGTACCCGGGTCGTGGCGAATGGCCTGGTACAACGCGACGGTGTGCAGCAGGTTGAGCAATTGCCGCTTGTACTCGTGGATGCGCTTGACCTGCACGTCGAACATCGCCTCTGGGTTCACCGTAACGCCCACCCGGTCCTGGATGATGCTCGCCAATGCACGCTTGCTGTGCAGCCGCTGCGCCGCGAACTGCTTGCAGAAACTGGCTTTGTCGGCGAACGGAACCAGCCCGGTCAGCAGCCGCTCAGGGTCGTCCAGAAGTTCCGGGCCCAATGCCTCCACCAGCATGCGGGTCAGCTGGGGGTTGGACTGGTAGAGCCAGCGGCGGAAGGTGATGCCGTTGGTCTTGTTGTTGATTCGCTGCGGGTACAGCTTGTGCAATTCGGAAAAGACCGTGCTTTTCATCAATTGGCTGTGCAGGGCCGACACGCCGTTGACGCTGTGCGAGCCCAGGAAGGCCAGGTTGCCCATGCGCACCCGCCGGCCGTTGTCTTCTTCGATCAAGGACACAGCACGCAGCACGTCGAAGTCGTGCATGCCTTTGGCCCGCAACGAGTCGATATGGTAGGCGTTGATCAGGTAGATGATCTGCATGTGCCTGGGCAGCATGCGCTCCATCAATGCCACCGGCCAGGTTTCCAGGGCCTCGGGCAGCAAGGTGTGGTTGGTGTAGGCCAAGGTGCCCACGGTCAGTCCCCAGGCGGTATCCCAGGGGATCTGATGTTCATCGACCAGCAACCGCATCAGCTCGGCCACAGCAATGGAGGGGTGGGTATCGTTGAGCTGAATGGCCGCCGCATCGGGCAGGTTTAGCAAGTTATCGTGCATGTTCAGGTGCCGACGCAGCAGGTCTTGCAGCGATGCCGACACGAAGAAGTATTCCTGGCGCAGGCGCAGTTCCTGGCCAGCCTCGGTACTGTCGGCCGGGTACAGCACGCGGGAGATGCTTTCGGCGCGCGCCACCTCGGCAACGGCGCCCAGGTGGTCACCTGCGTTGAAGCGCTCCAGGTGCAGCTCTTCCAGCGCCCGTGCACGCCACAGGCGCAAGGTATTGACGCTGGAGCCTCGCCAGCCGACCACCGGCGTGTCATACGCCACCGCCCGGACGGTTTCGCTGGGTGACCACACCTGGCGCTGGTTGCCATGCGTGTCGCTGACCGTTTCGACGCTGCCACCAAAACTGATGGGGTAGATGACTTCGGCCCGCTCGAACTCCCATGGGTTACCGAAATCCAGCCAGTTTTCCGTCTGTTCCTGCTGCCAGCCGTCCACCATCGCCTGCCGGAACAGGCCGTGCTCGTAGCGGATGCCGTAGCCATGCGCAGCAATGCCCAGCGTCGACATGCTTTCCATGAAGCATGCCGCCAGCCGGCCCAGGCCGCCGTTGCCCAACGCCGCGTCGGGCTCGAGCAGGCGAATGCGCTCCAGGTCCACATCCAGGCCGTCCAGCGCTTCGCGCGCGATGTCCAGCAGGCCCAGGTTGCTCAGGCTGTCATACAGCAGGCGACCGATCAGGAACTCCAAGGAGAGGTAGTACACCCGCTTCTGGCTGCGTCGGTAGGATTGCCGGGTATGGTCCATCCAGTGATCGACCATATGGTCGCGCGCGGCCAGGGCGATGGCTTCGAACCAGTCATGGTCGAAAGCATGCTCCGGGTCCTTGCCGACGGCATAGGTAAGTTTATCCAGCACTGCGGCGCGAAAATCCGCGACTTCAGCGTCACGCGCTTTGGGTTCCTGGGACATGCGTCATCCTCGGGGCAAGTGGACAAGAGCAGAAAGCAAATGTTGAGCCTAGACGCTTCGACCGGCCGCAATCACCAGTGTTCGAGTATTTGCGCGGCAGCGTGCAACCGGTCATAAAATTGTTCATAAATTGAACAATTCCGGTATCATCGCGCGCCCTACACCGTGATCCACCTCATAAAACGATGAAAACGACCCTGATCGCCGCTGCCGAAGTCGACCGCCTGGAGACTTGGCAGCGCTATGCCAGCCACATGTGCGGCGGCTGCCACTCAACCTGCTGCACCTTGCCGGTGGAGGTCAAGATCAAGGACCTGATCCGCATCGGCGTGGTGGATGAATTCGAAAAAGACGAGCCGCCCAAGAACGTGGCCAAGCGCTTGCAGAAAGAAGGCATCATCGAACGCTTCAACCAGAAGTCAGGCATCTTCACCCTGACGCGCATGAGCAACGACGATTGCATGTATCTGGATCGTAAGAGCCGGCTGTGCACCATTTATGACAAGCGCCCCGACACCTGCCGCAACCATCCGAAGGTCGGGCCACGGCCGGGGTATTGTGCTTACAAGCCGAAGGTGGTTGGGCGGTAATCCGTTGCATACGCCGACCTCTCACCGTAAGCCTGCCCCCACAGGTTTCCACTGCTGACTGTGGATTCGGCCTGGGCGTTTTGATCGACCAGCGCGAGCCTCAGCTTTTCGCTGTCGTGATTGACAACCAGGGAGGTAGCAGCTCCGCCGCCGACGTGATGTAACCCATGATAATTTCCAGCGTTGCGGCCATCTTTTGTTACGCCTCAATCAGGATATTTTCACTGCCATGACACCAGTCTTAGTCGTGAAGTCCGCGAATAGCTATTGAAACCTGAAGCACCTTCAAAACGTCGAATAGAGGGAAATGGCCACTCATGCCTCGGCATGTTATCCACGGGTTGACTTGAAACTGGACAAACAAAATGCCCCCGGTCTTTCGAACGGGGGCGTTTTCATTACACCTGCAGGAGGAGCGAAAATGGCCCAGAATCCAAGTCAACTCTGAAGGCCCATCCCGCGCTGATGACGTGCAAGCATGACGACCGCAGCTACGGCAGTTCCTATTGATGCCAAGCAACCCAAAATTACCGTGGATCGAATCGATTCGTTATTCCAAAGCACGACCTGTTGACCAAGCCGATCGTCGTAGAGTATTCGTCCGTCCAATGTGGCAAGTTCACGCACCCTGCTGCCTTCATCCACACGCTCTACCGTGAGAACAACTTTTGTGTTGATACGAAGCCTCGACGCCTCATACAGCTCCCGATAGGTATAGATAGGTTTACCCTCACGCTTCCCATCCAGTTTGTACGCTACGCCAAAATGCACCAGCGAACGATTATGCTCCCAGCTGTCCGGATAACCGGACACCCTTCCCTCTATGACCATCAATCTAGACGCATCTGGAGCTGTATAAACCATCAATTGACTGAAATAAAGCGCAACACCCGCCAGCATCGTAACCACAACAACCGTGAGCAATTGGGCGCACTTTAATGGAGAGGACGACTTGAGCAGTTTAACGAAACCGGAAAAAGAATGCACACGCTCCTCCCATTACGCTTAACAAACAGACTATTGAAGCACTTCAATGGTATCTATCAACTCCACCTAGTCCTCCCCCAGGCGGAACAATTTCTATAGGACCTATATCAACACTCCACCCAGGGTACTCCGGCAATGGAAATATGATAGGCCCACCCCCACCATCCGGCTCAAAATACCCACCCCCGCCACCCGCAGATATTTGATAGAGATGCAAATGATCACTTCCAGCCACTACGCTCTGCGTGTCCGAATTCCAATGGGCTACCGCAACTCGACCCGCATAGATTGCGCTGACTTGGACGAGGGATGCAAGGGCAAAATCCGGAGCCACCCAATAATCAGGATAGATGGCATTCGTGTTTGCAACGAAATGCTTTTGCAGGACAGGGGCGATTAAAGAGTGATACAAATTTTTTGCCGCATCGGAATTCAGAATCCCCAACGCATTAGCTCCAACGCCTACAGCAGTAAAAATGGCTGCGGGAGTGCCAGCTCCAGCGAGCAGGCTTACGCTACCGACAATCCCCGCAACATTCCCAACAAGGCTCAGGACGTCACCTTTGTCAAAATTCTTGTCAGTTTTGTAATGAGCAGTAATTTTTAGAAATACTGTAGTCGCCGCAAGCGTATTAGCCTTGATATTGAGAAAGGGCGTAAAACCCGCAGTCAGTTTCACAATTGATGTTACACCTGCGACCGCAGCGCCAGCCTGGGCACTCTGGTTCACGAGAGCAAACCCTGACTTGTCGCTATTGTACTGATCCGTCAGGGAAGTAGATGCTGCACCCACTGCCACCGGTTTCTCAACGTAGCCCAAGATAATTTCTAGTGTTTTGGCCATCTTTCGCTACTCCCTTATGAGGGTCTTGAAGGCGATGCTCATACGTAGCCGGTTACAACTCACACCAGGTGCCCGAGCGGCATGCGGCACTTCCCCATTGAAAACGACAACCCGCCTCGGCTTGGGCTGTATCGACAGGACGATACTTTCTTTGTCAGCGTCGTAGAACACCAACTCCCCGCCCCAGCAAGTGGCCCAGTACTCACTGCAGAACAGCATTACGGTTTTCCCTGGTGCCTCGACTGTATTGTCACGATGAATAGGACCATCCTGACTGCTGGTTTGACCATTGGCGTACACACCTAATAGTGTCGCCGAGGGCATGTGCGCAGCTTTGATACGCGCCCAGATATCCGCCAGGAAACCCCAGTCTGTTCGCTCTCGTAATTCTTGTTCACAATCTTCCAACTCGTTCCTGCGAGTACCAGCAATAAAACTATGCCAACATGGCCGATCAAGGGGAGCATAAGGATAGGGCCAGCCATAACGCCACGTTGCGCCAGTGAGGAGCTTGAGTATTTTCGTGTGCTCTTCGTCCGCTATGCCATTATCAATCACACAGATATCTTTGCAAACATTCAATGCCGCCATGATTTCAATCTCCTGATCTCAAATTAGCGATTGGAGACTGTAAGCTAAAACACCTCTAGACTTTCGCACACATGGAAGCAGGTACTCAGCGGCTGCCTTTACCTTACCCTAGCTCAGATAGAGTATTTGGTTCTAATAACGATTTATGTATTCCACTGCATAAAACTAATTTTTCGGTCTGACACCTACCTAAACGCCTACCGTTGTCGTAAGTATTTTCTGAGCATAAAGATAAAAGAACAGCGCACGCGAGACATCAAAGGCAACACCTATTTTTGCATTGACTCAGAATTGGACATAAAAAAACGCCCCCGGCCTTTCGATCGGGGGCGTTTTCATTCAGCCTGAGCTACTCAGTTCTTGGCTTTCTTGGCCGCGCGGGTACGCTCGCCTTCGTCCAGGATCTTCTTGCGCAGACGGATCGACTTAGGCGTGACTTCGCACAGCTCGTCGTCCTGGATGAATTCCAGGGCCTGTTCCAGGGTGTGACGCACTGGCGGTACCAGGGCGATGACTTCGTCCTTGCCCGAAGCACGCATGTTGTCGAGCTTCTTGCCTTTGGTCGGGTTCACGCCCAGGTCGTTGTCGCGGCTGTTCAGGCCGATGATCTGACCACCGTAGATTTCCTGACCGTGCTCGACGAACAGCTTGCCGCGCGCCTGCAGGGTTTCCAGGGAATAGGTCAGCGCCTTGCCAGTCTCGACCGACACCAGCACGCCGTTCAGACGGCCGGACATCTGGCCCGACTTCATGGTGTCGTAGCGATCGAAGATCGAGGTCAGGATGCCTGCACCGTTGGTCAGGGTCAGGAACTGGTTACGGAAACCGATCAGGCCACGGGCAGGGATGTTGTACTCAAGGCGCACACGGCCCTTGCCATCCGGAACCATGTTGGTCAGGTCGCCCTTACGCAGGCCCATCTCTTCCATGACCTTGCCCTGGGATTCTTCAGGGATGTCGATGGTGACGTTTTCGAACGGCTCTTGCTTGACGCCGTCGACTTCACGAATGATCACTTCCGGACGGCCCACAGCCATCTCGAAGCCTTCGCGACGCATGGTTTCGATCAGTACCGACAGGTGCAGCTCGCCACGGCCCGATACCTTGAACTTGTCAGGGGAATCGGTTTCCTGAACGCGCAGGGCCACGTTGTACAGCAGTTCCTTGTCCAGACGGTCCTTGATGTTCCGGCTGGTGACGAACTTGCCTTCCTTGCCGCAGAACGGCGAATCGTTGACCTGGAAGGTCATGGATACGGTTGGCTCGTCAACGGTCAGTGGCTTCATCGCCTCGACCGCGGTTGGGTCGCACAGGGTGTCGGAGATGAACAGCTCGTCGAAACCGCTGATGCAGACGATGTCGCCAGCCTGGGCCTCTTCGACGTCGACGCGGTGCAGACCGTGGTGGCCCATCAGCTTGAGGATACGACCGTTACGCTTCTTGCCATTGGCGTCGATGGCGACAACCGGGGTGTTCGGCTTGACGCGACCACGGGCGATGCGGCCAACGCCGATCACGCCGAGGAAGCTGTTGTAGTCCAGTGCCGAGATTTGCATCTGGAACGGGCCGTCACGGTCAACCGAAGGCGCAGGTACGTTGTCGATGATCGACTGGTACAGCGGGGTCATGTCTTCGGCCATGTCGGTGTGGTCCAGGCCGGCGATGCCGTTCAGGGCCGAGGCGTAGACGACTTTGAAGTCCAGCTGCTCATCGGTGGCGCCCAGGTTGTCGAACAGATCGAAGATCTGGTCCAGAACCCAGTCAGGACGCGCGCCCGGACGGTCGACCTTGTTGATGACCACGATTGGCTTGAGGCCAGCTTCGAACGCCTTCTTGGTCACGAAGCGGGTCTGTGGCATCGGGCCGTCTTGAGCATCGACCAGCAGCAGCACGGAGTCGACCATCGACATCACACGCTCAACCTCGCCACCGAAGTCGGCGTGGCCGGGGGTGTCGACGATGTTGATATGGTAGCCGTTCCAGTTGATGGCGGTGTTCTTCGCCAGAATGGTAATGCCGCGCTCTTTTTCCTGGTCGTTGGAGTCCATCACGCGCTCGTCGTTGAGCTCGTTACGCTCGAGCGTGCCCGACTGGCGCAGGAGTTTGTCGACCAGGGTGGTTTTACCATGGTCAACGTGGGCGATGATGGCGATGTTACGCAGATTTTCGATCACAACTGTATCTCGATCAGAGGATTCGGTTGCCGCCAGTGTAGGCGGCGAATAAGTACGTTTGAGGCTCAGCGGGCCCGCAGGTCGGGAGGGCGATGGCGGATGCTGCCGCCATACAGCCCTGGCGTCTTATGCCGGACGATAAACACGCACATTGGCATGTCCCTCACTGAGCAGGTGGTGTGCGTGTAGACGGCTCATCACACCTTTGTCGCAATACAGCAAGTACTGGCGCGTGGGGTCCAGGTGCTTGAACTTGCTGTTGATGGCATAGAACGGAAGCGCCTGGACTTCGATACCGTCGATCGCCAGAGGCTCGTCCTCCTGGGCGTCGGGGTGGCGGATATCGATGACGATCTGGCCCGGCAATGCCTCGGCCACTTCTTCGATCTCGATGTCCTTGCCCAGCTCATCGATCACATGGTCGATGGAGATGAACTTGGCGCGCTCGATGGCGCGCTCGAGCACCTGCATCTCGAACTGCTTTTCTTCGTGCTCCATGCGGTGACGCTTGGCATGGGTGGTCGGGTTCACCGAAATCACGCCGCAGTACTCGGGCATGTGCTTGGCGAAATCGGCGGTCCCGATGGCGTTGGCCTGGTCGATGATGTCCTGCTTGTGGGTCGCCAGCAGAGGGCGCAGCACCAGCTTGTCGGTGGCCGAGTCGATGATCGACAGGTTCGGCAGGGTCTGGCTGGACACCTGGGATATGGCTTCGCCGGTCACCAGCGCATCGATCTCGAGGCGCTCGGCCATGCGCGTCGCGGCGCGCAGCATCATGCGCTTGAGGGTGACGCCCATGTAGCTGTTGTCGACCTTGTTGAGGATCTCGCCGACCACTTCCTCGAAGGGCACGCTGATGAACAGTACGCGCTGGCTGCTGCCGTACTTCTTCCAAAGGAAGTGTGCCACTTCCATCACGCCCAGTTCGTGGGCACGTCCGCCGAGGTTGAAGAAGCAAAAGTGCGTCATCAGGCCGCGGCGCATCATCTGGTAGGCGGCCACGGTAGAGTCGAAGCCGCCGGACATCAGGACCAGGGTCTGTTCCAGGGCGCCCAGCGGGTAGCCGCCGATCCCCTGGTGCTGGTTGTGGATCACGAACAGGCGCTGGTTGCGAATTTCGATGCGTACCAGCACATCCGGGTTCTTCAACGTGATACCGGCCGCACCGCACTGCTGACGCAACTGGCTGCCAACGTAGCGATCAACGTCCATCGACGTGAAGTCGTGGTGCCCGCCGCGCTTGCAACGCACCGCAAAGTGCTTGCCGGCCAGCAGGTGACCGAAGTGCTGCTTGCACTTGGCAACGATGTCGTCGAAGTCACCCAGGGGGTACTCCTCGACCTGCTGGAAGTGAGTGATACCCGGTGTACAGGTCAGGCGCTCGACGATCTCGCGCTGAACCTTCTCGTCCTTGATGCGGGTGACCACCTCGAGGTTGTCCCAGACACCATCGACCACGAGCTCAGGATCCAGATCCTTGAGCACGTTGCGGATGTTCTTGGCGAGCTGACGGATGAAGCGCTTGCGCACCGGCCGGCTCTTGATGGTGATCTCTGGGAAGACTTTGACGATAAGTTTCATTGGTTTACAGCGCGCGCAGGGCCTGCCGAAAATGAGGGGCGCGAATTATATCGGAAATTGCTCAGGATTTGACCAACTTTTGAGCAGAAGCTTGCAGAAAAAAGCAGGAGACCAGATTCAGACACCGCGCTTCGGGGCTTGAGGAGGTATCAGCTTGCTAGAGGTAGACGGCGCATTGCATCCAGTCGAACCCATACGTCGAACACGGCCCAGTTCACAGCTATCCGAGCCAATGCACCCAATTGGTGCAAAGCTCAAAAAAATCGCATCGTAAGGGTGCATATTTCCTTCTACAGCCCCAGCCAGATGCCCACAAACGCCCCCTTCTGTCCAGACCTCGCCATTTTCGGGCACTGGCATGCAATTTGCTCCCTTGTGAGGCAGGTAAGCTTGGCCGACTATCCGCGCCCGGCAACACCCTTTTTCCAGGGCGGCGGCCAACCGTGCCCTAGACCATCCGGAGGACAACATGTCGAAGTCGGTTCAGCTCATCAAAGATCATGACGTCAAGTGGATTGATCTGCGTTTCACGGACACCAAAGGTACTCAGCACCACGTGACCATGCCGGCGCGTGATGCGTTGGACGAAGACTTCTTCGAAGTCGGCAAGATGTTCGACGGCTCCTCCATCGCTGGCTGGAAAGGCATCGAAGCCTCCGACATGATCCTGATGCCGGTGGACGAAACTGCCGTTCTGGACCCGTTCACCGAAGAGCCGACGCTGATCATCACCTGTGACATCGTCGACCCGTCGAGCATGCAGGGCTATGACCGTGACCCACGTGCGATCGCCAAGCGCGCAGAGGAATACCTCAAGAGCACTGGCATCGGTGACACCGTGTTCGCCGGCCCAGAGCCTGAATTCTTCATCTTCGACGAAGTGAAGTTCCAGTCGGACATCTCCGGCTCGATGTTCAAGATCTTCTCCGAGCAAGGCTCGTGGATGACCGGTGCCGATATCGAAGGCGGCAACAAAGGCCACCGTCCAGGCGTCAAAGGTGGCTACTTCCCCGTGCCACCCTTCGACCACGACCACGAAATCCGTACTGCCATGTGCAACGCACTGGAAGAAATGGGCCAACTGGTCGAAGTGCACCACCACGAAGTGGCCACTGCCGGCCAGAACGAAATCGGCGTCAAGTTCAACACCCTGGTGAAGAAGGCCGACGAAGTCCAGGCTCTGAAGTACGTCGTGCACAACGTTGCCGACGCCTACGGCCGCACCGCGACCTTCATGCCAAAGCCGCTGTACGGTGACAACGGCTCGGGCATGCACGTGCACATGTCGATCTGGAAAGACGGCAAGAACACCTTCGCAGGTGAAGGCTATGCCGGTCTGTCCGACACCGCCCTGTACTTCATCGGCGGCATCATCAAGCACGGTAAGGCCTTGAACGGCTTCACCAACCCGTCGACCAACTCGTACAAGCGTCTGGTCCCAGGTTTCGAAGCACCGGTAATGCTGGCCTACTCGGCGCGCAACCGTTCGGCTTCGATCCGTATCCCTTATGTCGGCAGCCCGAAAGCCCGCCGTATCGAGGCGCGCTTCCCGGACCCATCGGCCAACCCGTACCTGGCCTTCGCGGCCTTGCTGATGGCTGGCCTGGACGGCATCCAGAACAAGATCCACCCAGGCGATGCAGCCGACAAGAACCTGTATGACCTGCCGCCTGAAGAAGCCAAGGACATCCCGCAGGTGTGCGGCAGCTTGAAAGAAGCGCTGGAAGAGCTGGACAAAGGTCGCGCGTTCCTGACCAAGGGCGGCGTCTTCTCCGACGACTTCATCGACGCGTTCATCGAGCTCAAGAGCGAAGAAGAAATCAAGGTCCGCACCTTCGTTCACCCGCTGGAATACGAGCTGTACTACAGCTGCTGATCTGATCGGCGCCTGGCGCCGATGACTCGATCGAAACGGCCTCCCTTGGGAGGCCGTTTGCGTTTTGGACTTCAAGCATTTCGGAAGTTGCCTACCTCGATCCGTTGCCCTTGCCTCTCAAAATCAAGCCTCCATCCTAAGGAGGCACCCCATGCGCAATCGACTGCTTTGCCTGCTCACCGCGTTCAGCTTGAGCGGCTGCACCGCCGCTTCACCGCGGCACCCTGCGCTTGAGCCGTTGCTAGATACCATTGAGCAGCGCCTGGCCATTGCACAGGCCGTTGCCCTGCACAAATGGGACAAAGAGCAACCCGTGCAAGCCACCGACCGCGAGCAAGCAGTGCTGGCGCGCGTGCAGGTGGCCGCGCCCGGGCTGGGCCTGGCCCCGCACGATGCCGAAGCCTTTTTTGCCGACCAGATAGAAGCCAACAAGCTTGTGCAGTACACCCTGCTTCACCAATGGCGCCTCGCAGGGCGGGCGCCGGACAACCTTAGGGCGGACCTGCAGACTGTCATTCGCCCGAAGCTGGACAGGCTAGAAGGTCAGTTGCTTGAACAGCTCGCGGCATTCAGGCGTCAGGACGGTCAGGCCTGCGCACGAAGCGTGGCCACCGCTATTGCGAGCCGGCCAAGTGCACCGCTGATGAAGCAGGGCATGATCAGGGCAACGGGCCAGCTTTGCGATCCGTCTTAAACATCCTATGCTCCAAAATGGTGCAGCAATTCCATGGCCGCCCCGCGATTCAAGCCATAATGAGGCACCTGAAACGTTAATGCAGTGTCTTCTGGTGCGAATCTGGGCGAAAACTCACAGGATCCTGCCGAATCTGCCTCTTTTCGGCGCCTTGGTTTGTTTCTTGCATTTCCAGACCAACAGCCACCACTGGATGTGTCGCGCATCGCGCGCCTCCTTTGCCAGCAAGCACCGAAAGAGGTCGACGCCGCACCATGACCATCAGCGATGCACAACACCGTCTGCTTCTGGACAACCTGACCACGGCCACGCTGCTACTCAATGCCGAGCTGCGGCTGGAGTACATGAACCCGGCCGCCGAAATGCTGCTAGCCGTCAGTGGCCAGCGCAGTCACGGGCAGTTCATCAGCGAACTGTTCACCGAGTCCACCGAAGCGTTGAGTTCGCTGCGCCAGGCCGTGGAGCAGGCGCACCCCTTCACCAAGCGTGAAGCCCAGTTGACCTCGCTGACGGGGCAGACCATCACGGTGGACTATGCCGTCACACCAATCCTGCACCTGGGCCAGACCTTGCTCTTGCTGGAGGTCCACCCGCGCGATCGCCTGCTGCGCATTACCAAGGAAGAAGCCCAGCTGAGCAAGCAGGAGACCACCAAGATGCTGGTGCGCGGCCTGGCCCATGAGATCAAGAACCCGCTGGGCGGTATTCGCGGTGCAGCACAATTGCTGGCGCGTCAGTTGCCCGAAGAGAGCTTGCGCGATTACACCAACGTGATCATCGAGGAAGCTGACCGCCTGCGAAACCTGGTCGATCGCATGCTGGGCTCGAACAAGCTGCCGTCGCTGGCCATGACCAATATCCACGAGGTGCTGGAACGGGTATGCAGCTTGGTGGAGGCCGAAAGCCAGGGCTGCATCACCCTGGTGCGCGACTATGACCCCAGCCTTCCGGACGTGCTGATCGACCGCGAACAGATGATCCAGGCGGTGCTCAACATCGTGCGCAACGCCATGCAGGCCATCAGCTCGCAAAATGAGCTGCGCCTGGGCCGCATCACCTTGCGCAGCCGGGCACTGCGCCAGTTCACCATCGGTCACGTACGCCATCGCCTGGTGGCACGCGTCGAGATCATCGATAACGGTCCCGGCATCCCTGCCGAGCTGCAGGACACCCTCTTCTACCCCATGGTCAGTGGTCGCCCGGACGGTACCGGCCTGGGCCTGGCCATTACCCAAAACATCATCAGCCAGCACCAGGGGCTGATCGAGTGTGAAAGCCACGCAGGCCACACCGCCTTCTCAATCTATCTGCCCCTGGAACAAGGAGCCACCGCCTCATGAGCCGAAGTGAAACCGTATGGATCGTCGACGATGATCGCTCCATTCGCTGGGTCCTTGAAAAAGCCCTGCAACAGGAAGGGATGACCACCCAGAGCTTCGACAGCGCCGAGGGCGTCATGGGCCGCCTGGCCCGTCAGCAGCCAGACGTGATCATTTCCGACATCCGCATGCCTGGCTCCAGTGGCCTGGAGCTGTTGGCGCAGATACGCGACCAGCACCCTCGCCTGCCGGTCATCATCATGACCGCACACTCGGACCTGGACAGTGCCGTGGCGTCGTATCAAGGCGGCGCTTTCGAGTATTTGCCCAAACCTTTCGATGTGGATGAAGCGGTTGCCCTGGTCAAGCGTGCCAACCAGCACGCCCAGGAGCAGCAAGGGTTGGAAGTGCCGCAAAACCTGGCGCGCACCCCCGAAATCATCGGTGAAGCACCGGCAATGCAGGAGGTGTTCCGTGCCATCGGGCGCCTGAGCCATTCCAACATCACCGTACTGATCAATGGCGAGTCCGGTACGGGCAAGGAGCTGGTCGCCCACGCACTGCACCGGCACAGCCCGCGGGCAGCCGCACCTTTCATCGCCTTGAACATGGCGGCGATCCCCAAGGACCTGATGGAGTCGGAGCTGTTTGGCCATGAAAAAGGCGCTTTCACTGGCGCGGCCAACCTGCGTCGAGGACGCTTCGAGCAAGCGGACGGCGGCACACTGTTTCTCGATGAAATCGGCGACATGCCGGCCGATACCCAGACGCGCCTGCTGCGCGTGCTGGCCGACGGCGAGTTCTATCGCGTCGGCGGCCACATTCCGGTCAAGGTCGATGTGCGCATCATTGCAGCGACCCACCAGAACCTGGAGGCGCTGGTGCAGGCCGGCAAGTTCCGCGAAGACCTGTTCCATCGCCTGAACGTCATTCGCATTCATATCCCTCGGTTGGCAGATCGCCGTGAAGACATTCCCGCCCTCGCTCGCCATTTCCTGGCCAGGGCGGCCCAGGAGCTGTCGGTAGAACCCAAGGTACTCAAGCCCGAGACCGAGGAATTCATCCGCAACCTGCCATGGCCGGGCAACGTGCGACAGATGGAAAACACCTGCCGCTGGATCACGGTAATGGCTTCGAGCCGTGAGGTACTGATCGGCGATTTGCCACCTGAGTTATTGAACCTGCCGCAGGATGCCGCGCCGGTTACCAACTGGGAGCAAGCGCTGCGCCAGTGGGCGGACCAGGCACTGGCGCGCGGGCAGACCAGCCTGCTCGACAGCGCCGTACCGAGTTTCGAACGCATCATGATCGAGACGGCCCTCAAGCACACCGCAGGGCGGCGCCGAGATGCGGCATTGTTGCTGGGATGGGGTCGCAACACCTTGACGCGCAAGATCAAGGAACTGGGCATGAACGTAGCCGGTGGTGATGAGGAAGAGGGTGAAGACCACTAGGCGTCGACTGCTGCAGAACACCAGAGAAGGGCCGCTTAGCGGCCCTTTTCAGTTTGAGCGTTAGGTGCACCGTTGCTGTGCCGCACGCACCGCCTGAAGGCACAAATGGCCGCGCATACTGGCCGTTTTCCCCTTTTACCCCGCATTAACAGGGTTCAAAAGTTGGCACGGCACCTGCAATAAGACAAATAACTCCAGTTTCGGGGGCCCTGGTACAGGCAGGCCAGGTGACCCCTCTTTTATTCGCTCACGTACACGTTTCGGGGACCTTGGTACAGGCAGGCCGGGAATCCCCTCTTTTATTCGTGCAGGTCCACCTGCACACGCCAGCGTCCAGATACTTCTTCACTGGACCAGTGGCCCTGCAGCGTACGCGCAGCCACCACCGTCAACAGCAGGCCCTCCTGACTGTCCTGCACTCGCCAGCTGACCGGCTTGCCACGCACGGTCAGCTGCCCTCGCTGAGGGCGGCCCTTGGCCTGAAACAGCAACGCCACGGTGCCTTCCACAATCTCGCCATGCAGCTTGGGTTCTGCGTTGAACCACAACACCAACCCGTCTTGCGCCACGCTCACCTGCTGCAACTCACGCTCGACGGGCGCGGTCAGACGGCCAATCATCAAGCCGATCATCACGCCCACAATCGCCAATGAAAGCATCACCCGAGGGAAGGCTTTCGATCGCACGTCCGGTTCAGGGGTAGAATGCTCGCCATCTTCATGCTTGGAGCCGTGCATGTTTCACGTCATCCTTTTTCAACCCGAAATTCCACCCAATACGGGCAACATCATTCGCCTGTGCGCCAACAGCGGGTGCGCGCTGCACTTGATCGAGCCCATCAGCTTCGAACTGGACGACAAGCGCTTGCGCCGCGCAGGCCTCGATTACCACGAGTATGCCACGCTCAAGCGCCACCCGAGCCTGGCGCACTGCCTCGAAAGCCTGGGCCAGCCACGGCTCTTCGCCTTTACGACCAAAGGTTCGCACCCTTTCCATGAAGTGGCCTACCAGCCAGGCGATGCGTTTCTGTTCGGCCCCGAAAGCCGCGGCCTGCCGACCGAAGTGCTGGACAGCCTGCCTGCCGAACAACGGCTGCGTCTGCCCATGCGCCCCGGCTGCCGGAGCCTGAACCTGTCCAACACAGTGGCGGTGACGGTCTATGAAGCCTGGCGTCAGAACGGGTTTGCCGGCAGCTGACAAAGCGCCACGCAGCAGCGCAATAGCCCACGGGGGCCTGCTAGGGGCTTTATGCCAGGCAAACAAAAAGCGCCACTAAGGGCGCTTTTCGTGGTGCGGGCGATCACTGCACGGTGGGTGCTTCGCCGGCTTCCTGCATGCGCTGCATTTCTTGCGCATACAGCGCATCGAAGTTGACCGGCGACAGCATCAGGGCCGGGAACGAGCCACGGGTCACCAGGCTGTCCAGGGTTTCGCGGGCATACGGGAACAGGATGTTCGGGCAGAACGCACCCAAGGTGTGGCTCATCGACTCGGCATCCAGGTTCTTGATCAGGAAGATACCCGCCTGCTGCACTTCGGCGATGAAGGCGACCTCGTCACCGTTCTTGACCGTCACCGACAGGGTCAGCACCACTTCGTGGAAGTCGCCTTCCAGGGCCTTTTGCTTGGTGTTCAGGTCAAGCCCAACGCTCGGCTCCCAGGTCTGACGGAAGATCTGCGGGCTTTTCGGGGCTTCGAACGACAAGTCACGCACGTAGATGCGCTGCATCGAGAACTGAGGGCTGTTGTCTTCTGCAGCAGCGCCGGTGGTCTGTTGGTCAGTCATGGCAGATCCTTATCCTAATGTTTGGGAATGCAGTGCAAAAATCAGTCGGCAAGCAGTGCGTCGAGCTTACCGGCGCGCTCCAGGGCATGCAGTTCATCGCAGCCACCGACGTGGGTGCTGCCGATCCAGATTTGCGGCACGGAGGTGCGACCGGCCTTCTGGGTCATTTCAGCGCGAACCTGCGGCTTGCCATCGACCTTGATTTCCTCGAATGCCACACCCTTGCTTTCGAGCAGGTACTTGGCACGCATGCAGTAGGGGCAGTAGTCGCTGGAATAGACGATGACAGGTTTCATATCACTTCACCAAAGGCAGGTTGTCGGCTTTCCAGCTGGAAACGCCACCGCTGAGCTTGGCAGCGTTGTAACCAGCCTTGAGCAGGTCGCGGCACACGGTGCCGGCATGCTGACCCATCGCGTCCACCACGATCAGGGTCTTGTCCTTGTGCTTTTCAAGCTCGGTCATGCGGGTGGCCAGCTTGTCCTGGGGGATGCTGAGCGCACCGACGATGTGACCGGCAGCATATTCCTTGGCCGGGCGAATATCGATTACCAGGCCTTTGTCGGCGTTGACCAGGGCGGTGAGTTGCCCATTGCTCAGGCTCTGCCCGCCACGGCGGATTTCGTTGACCAGCAATGCCGCCAGCAGAACGACGAAGATCGCCACCAGGAGGTAGTGGTTTGTCGCGAATTGAATCAGGTTAGCAACCATCTGGGGTGTTCCACGCGATTGAAAATGCCGGCCAGTATACACACCAGCCCGGTGCCACCAAAGCCTGACAGGGCCGCGAAGCAAGTGCCGCTACACAATGCCGTGAGGGTGCGCCGGTCGGGCTTGAGGACGATTATTCGCCCACACCGGCGCATTTGCCCTAAAATGCGTGTCTTTATCATCTTTGAACAACCGTGAGTTTGATTGATGACGAGCACGCCCAAACCCCTGGTCCTGATCATCCTGGACGGCTTCGGTTACAGCGAAAGCCCTGAGTACAACGCCATCCACGCCGCCAACACGCCGGTGTACGACCGCTTGCAGGCTACCCAGCCGCACGGCCTGATTTCCGGTTCGGGCATGGATGTCGGCCTGCCGGATGGCCAGATGGGCAACTCCGAGGTCGGCCACATGAACCTGGGCGCCGGGCGCGTCGTTTACCAGGACTTCACCCGCGTCACCAAGGCCATCCGTGACGGCGAGTTCTTCACCAACCCGGTGCTCACCGGTGCGGTCGATGCGGCGGCGGGCGCTGGCAAGGCCGTGCACATTCTCGGCCTGCTGTCCGACGGTGGCGTTCACAGCCACCAGGACCACCTCGTTGCCATGGCTGAGCTGGCTGCGCAGCGTGGGGCCGAAAAAATCTACCTGCACGCCTTCCTCGATGGCCGCGACACCCCGCCGCGCAGCGCCCAGTCCTCCATCGAACTGCTCGATGCCACGTTCGCCCGGTTGGGCAAAGGCCGCATCGCTAGTCTCATCGGCCGCTACTTCGCCATGGACCGCGACAACCGCTGGGACCGGGTGAGCGCCGCTTACAACCTGATCGTAGACAGTGACGCGCAATACACCGCCGACACTGCCCTGGCCGGTCTCGAAGCAGCCTACGCCCGCGATGAGAGTGATGAGTTCGTCAAGGCCACGCGCATCGGCGAGCCCGTCAAGGTCGAAGACGGCGATGCGGTGATTTTCATGAACTTCCGCGCCGACCGCGCCCGCGAGCTGTCGCGCGTGTTCGTCGAGCCGGACTTCAACGAATTCCCGCGCGCGCGTCTGCCGAAAGTGGCGGCGTTCATCGGCCTGACCCAGTATTCGGCCAAGATCCCGGCGCCGGCCGCCTTCGCGCCGGCCAGCCTGCACAACGTGCTGGGCGAATACCTGGCGAACAATGGCAAGACTCAGCTGCGCATCGCCGAAACCGAAAAGTACGCGCATGTCACCTTCTTCTTCTCGGGCGGGCGCGAAGAACCATTCGAAGGCGAAGAGCGCATCCTCATTCCATCGCCCAAGGTCGCTACTTATGACCTGCAGCCGGAAATGAGCGCGCCCGAAGTCACCGACCGTATCGTCGAAGCCATCGAGCAGCAGCGTCATGACGTGATCGTGGTGAACTACGCGAACGGCGACATGGTTGGCCATACCGGTGTGTTCGATGCCGCAGTCAAGGCCGTCGAGGCCCTGGATGGCTGCATGGGCCGCATCGTCGCGGCGCTGGACAAGGTCGGTGGCGAAGCACTGATCACGGCCGACCATGGCAACGTCGAGCAAATGGAAGACGAATCCACCGGCCAGGCGCACACCGCGCACACCACCGAGCCGGTGCCGTTCATCTATGTAGGCAAGCGCAACCTCAAGGTCCGCGAAGGCGGAGTGCTGGCAGACGTGGCACCGACCATGCTCAAGCTGCTGGGGCTGGAGAAGCCTGCCGAGATGACAGGCACGTCCATCCTGATCGACGCCTGACAGTCATGCCACACGCCACAAGAAGCACGGGCCAGTTCGCGGCCCTTTCCTGTGGCGTGTAGCGTGCAGCCTGCCGCTCATTCATACTAGGCCAGTCTCCATCCCCGGTATGCCAAACCCATGCTTCGCGCCCTGATCCTTCTCGCCTTGTCTTGCCTGCTCGCCCCGGCGTTCGCCGACGAGCGCGCACAGACCCAGCAGCAACTGGACGCCACCCGCCAGGACATCGCCGAGCTCAAGAAAACCTTGGGCAAGCTCCAGGAAGAAAAGGCCGGCGTGCAGAAAGACCTGAAGGCCACCGAAACCGACATCGGCAACCTGGAGAAGCAGGTGGAGGCCCTGCAGCAGCAACTAAAAAAGACCGAGGGCGAGCTGGAGCGCCTTGATACCGAGAAAAAAAAACTCCAGAGCGCCCGCGTTGAACAACAGCGGCTGATTGCCATCCAGGCCCGTTCGGCCTATCAGAACGGCCGTGAGGAATACCTCAAGCTGCTGCTCAACCAGCAGAACCCGGAAAAATTCGCGCGAACACTCACCTACTACGACTACCTGAGCAAGGCGCGCCTGGAGCAACTGCGCGCCTTCAATGACACCCTGCGCCAACTGGCCGGTGTCGAACGTGACATCGGCAACCAGCAAGCGCAATTGCTGGCCCAGCGCGCCGACCTCGATACCCGCCGCCAGGCGCTGGAAGTCGAACGAGGCAAGCGCCGCGAGGTGCTGGCAAAGCTCAACGGCGATGTGAAGGACCGCGACCAGAAGCTGCGCGCCCGCGAGCAGGACCAAGCCGATCTTTCCAAGGTACTCAAGACCATCGAGGAAACCCTGGCCCGCCAGGCGCGTGAAGCCGAGCAGGCACGCCAACGCGCACTGCTGGCCCAGCAGGAGGCGGAAAAACGCCGCCAGCAAGAGGCACTCGCCGCCGCAGCCCGTGACAAGGCGCCCGAGCCAGTCGAGCCACCTCGCAAGGCCCGCGCGACCCTCGGCCCCATGGTTTCGAGCGACGGTGCCAGTTATGGCGGCGCATTTTCTGCGTCCCGCGGAAAACTTCCATGGCCCGTCAATGGTCGATTGCTGGCACGCTTCGGGGATGCCCGTGGCGGTGATTCACGCGCCAAGTGGGACGGGGTGATGATCAGTGCCAACCCCGGTACCCAGGTGCGGGCTGTCCATGGCGGCCGTGTGGTGTTCGCCGACTGGTTGCGTGGCGCCGGCCTTCTGGTCATTCTCGACCACGGCAATGGTTACCTGAGCCTGTATGGCCACAACCAGAGCCTGCTCAAGAGCGCCGGAGACGTCGTCAAGGCGGGCGAAGCTATTTCGACAGTCGGCGATAGCGGTGGCCAGGAGGCTGCCGGTCTGTATTTCGCCATCCGCCAGCAGGGCCGGCCTTCCGACCCCTCCCAGTGGTGCCGCGGCTAGTCAAACTTATGTGGCGCAGCGTGTGCTGTGCCCATGCTCCGAAGGGAGCGTTTACAGGATCAGGAGTTCGTTCGACATGCTGCACTCGCCCCGTCTTACCCAGCTGGCCCTGTCCATCGCCCTGGCGGTCGGCGCACCCCTGGCCATTGCCGCAGAGCCTGCCAAGGCGGCTGCCGTGCCCGTCACCGAGGTCACTGCCAAGGCGCCGCTGCCGCTTGAAGAGCTGCGCACCTTCGCCGAGGTCATGGACCGTATCAAGGCGGCTTACGTCGAGCCTGTCGATGACAAGACGCTGCTGGAAAACGCTATCAAAGGCATGCTCAGCAACCTCGACCCTCACTCGGCCTACCTGGGCCCTGAAGACTTCCAGGAGCTTCAGGAAAGTACCAGCGGTGAGTTTGGCGGCCTGGGCATCGAAGTCGGCCAGGAAGACGGTTTCATCAAGGTGGTCTCGCCCATCGATGACACCCCAGCGTCCAAGGCCGGCGTGCAGGCGGGCGACTTGATCGTGAAGATCAACGGCGCACCGACACGCGGCCAGACCATGACCGAGGCCGTGGACAAGATGCGCGGCAAGGTGGGCGACAAGATCACCCTGACGTTGGTGCGCGATGGGGGTACGCCGTTCGATGTGACCCTTGCTCGTGCAGTCATTCAGGTTAAAAGCGTCAAGAGCCAACTGCTCGAGAACGACTACGGCTATATCCGCATCACCCAGTTCCAGGTCAAGACCGGCGACGAAGTGGGCAAGGCCTTGGCCAAGCTGCGCAAGGACAACGGCAAGAAGCTGCGTGGCGTTATCCTGGACCTGCGCAACAACCCGGGGGGCGTGTTGCAGTCGGCGGTAGAAGTGGCTGACCACTTCCTGACCAAGGGCCTGATCGTGTACACCAAAGGGCGGATCGCCAATTCCGAGTTGCGCTTCTCGGCTGACCCTGCCGATGCCAGCGAAGGTGTGCCACTGGTGGTGCTGATCAACGGCGGCAGCGCCTCGGCCTCGGAAATCGTCGCGGGCGCGTTGCAGGACCAGAAGCGTGGCGTGCTGATGGGCACCGACAGTTTTGGCAAGGGCTCGGTCCAGACCGTGCTGCCCCTGGCCAACGACCGTGCCCTGAAGCTGACCACTGCCCTGTACTTCACCCCCAACGGTCGCTCCATCCAGGCCCAGGGTATCGTGCCGGACATCGAGGTCCGCCAGGCCAAGCTTACGGCCGAAGCGGACAACGACAACTTCAAGGAAGCCGACCTGCAGGGGCACCTGGGTAATGGCAATGGGGGCGCCGACCGTCCCACCGGCAGCAGCAAACGCAAGGAGCGGCCGCAGGACAACGACTTCCAGCTGAGCCAGGCCCTGAGCCTGCTCAAGGGCCTGAACATCACCAAAGGCAGCTGAGCCAACCATGCGTTATTTGCTGTATCTGCTGATCGGGCTGATGGCGGGCGTGGCGCACGCGGCGCCCACCAGCCAGGCCTACATGAGCATCATCATCGATGACCTCGGCCAAAGCCCCGAACGCGACAGTCGAACCCTGGCGCTGCCGGGGCCGGTGACCATGGCCATCATGCCTGACACCCCGCATGCCACCGATTTCGCCCGCCAGGCGCACAAGGCGGGTAAAACCGTCATCCTGCACATGCCCATGGACCCGGCCACCGGGCCCTATGCCTGGCACCCCGGCGTGCCGCAAGACGAGCTTGCCAGGCGTCTTGATGCGGCCCTGGCCAAGGTGCCTTATGCCGCTGGCGTGAACAACCACATGGGCAGCCGCATGACGGCACAACGCGACGCCATGACCTGGTTGATGGGTGAGCTACAGCGCCGCGACCTGTTCTTCGTCGACAGCCGCACCAGCGCTGCGACCGTGGCCGCGGCACAAGCCCAGGCACAGGGCACGGCGAACGTGTCCAGGGATGTGTTTCTGGATGACGAGCGCACGCCTGAGGCAATTACACGCCAACTGCACCAAGGCATCGCCTTGGCGCGCAAACAGGGCTCGGCAGTGCTGATTGGCCACCCGTATCCACAGACCCTCGAAGTGCTGGAGCGCGAGCTGCCAAACCTCACTCGACAGGGTGTGAAGCTGATCAACCTGCAGCAGATGATTGCCGAACGAAGCAACCTGGCCATGCCCGCCCACGGCAAGCAAGGCCGTTACAGCAATCGTTGAGCGGGCATCGCGCAGGGTGCCCGCGAACCGGGTCGCCTGCGTGCCTTCATGCCAGTGCAGGCACGTCGTTGACGTCTAGACTCTGCCGCCTGGCAGCGAGCGGAGCACAGGCCACAGCAGCATCGTTACCCGAATGGAATGATGCCCTCCACATCGCCTCTACGTAGCTGGCCACGGTAGATGGAGAGCACTTGCTGTTTCTTTGCGGCCCGTAATACAGCCTGATGCCCAAGCCTACGTTGCTCCCATAATTTCAGGTGCCCTCGGGAAAACTCTAGATCAGTCGTGTCCACGGCGGGGTAATGAAAATGGGCCTCCCAAAGAGGCTTGCCTGATACCCGTTTGATCTCGTAGGTATCTAGATAGTCATTTGTCCCCAGCGGCACCCTGCGATCGGCTAGGCTAATGGTAATTTCACCCAGTTCGTGAAGGAATTTGAGCGCATTCAAGGTAGGGGTCTTGCAGGTCAAATAATATGTCTTGAGCAGCTCCTGACGATGGTCTTCAAGCTCGGTGATTGCGTGCTCGACGCGTCCTCTTAACGCATTTTCGGCATCAGTTCGGGGCAACAGTGACAGGTTGGTTTTGAGGTTTTTGACGTGCTCGTCGACAATCGTAGCCAATCCCAGGGGCTCATTCTTGGCGAAGAATTTTCTTGCCATCGCAACCGTGGTATCAACGCCGTCGATCAGCTTCTGCGCCTGTCGACGCAGTTCGCTTACCTTGATAGCAGGGCCCGGCGACGGTTCGGCGGTGCCTGACGTTTCGACCTCTTGCCACTGGCTATCCTGCCGGCGAAAGGTTCGCAACACCTTCGCATGACTGTCCACTTGTTGCAGGACGGGCAGGCCTGCGTCGTCGACGCTCTCGACACCCACTACGTTCCGTCCCTGCTTGGTCCTGACCATTCGACGCACACCGCCGCGCGGCGCATAAGCGGGCGCGCGCGGGGCAAAGGCTTTGGTCTGCTCGACCTCACGAACATTGGCCTGCATTTCCTCACTGGCCAACAGCTTCAACCGGCGCAGCACTTCCAGATACTGCTGGAGCTTATCGAGTCGGATAGCTTCAGGTTTGGCGCCGGCCAGATATTGCGCCCTGCCAATGGCCTCCTCGTACGCATCGATCACGTCATTGAGCACAGCGACTCGTTCTTCGACAGGCAGGCTACTGCCAGCCAATTCACCATGTGCACTGCCCGCGCTCTTGAGTGCCTGTCCAACCAGCATTTCGTTGTATATGTTGATCTGCTCTTCGGATTCGCTTCGGAGACGATCAAGTGACAATTCGCCAAGGTCTTCAAGCAATCGAAACTCGAGGTCGATGGCGTTCAATTGGCGCTGTTGAATAATTCTGGTCAGTTCAAGATGCTTGTTTTCGATCTTGCCGTCAGCATCCTGGAACACAATGTCATTGTCGGCTCGAGTGCTTTCAAGTAGAGGATCAAGCTTGGTGGCCAAGGCCAGCATGTCTTTGATCCACTGCGTCACGCGTTCGAGCGAGGCAGTCAATCGCTTGTAGCGTTGCTGCTCCTCCTCAGTGGTAGGCAGGACTGCGATTTCATCAAGCTGTGCGTCTATGGACTCTTCATTGATCATGACCGCCAGCAAGTTGTAATACGTCTCGCAGGACGCCAACAAGCCACGTCGGATGATACTGCGTTGATAAGCTATCGTGGTCGAGACGAGCTGACTGGAAGGTCTTACCGATCCGCTCGACATGAGCAGAGCGTCGTGCTCGCTGTCATGTTTGATGAGCGCGTCCAGGTCTTTGCACACATACTGGCGCTGCCCCCTCCTGACTTGACGCAGTAGACTAATCATTTCCAGTTGCTGTCTATCGGGCGTTTCGACTCGCTCAAGTTCCTCAAGTTTTTCGGTGGTCTTATCCACTTCAGAAGCATGTCGGTCATAGGCCGCGGCCAATGCTTCGCGCGCATACGTCAAGCGCGCATCCTCTTCACGCATGCTCTCTTCGCGGCGCATGTTCTCTTCGCGCACGAGCTGAAGACGGCTCTTGGGCATGCCACCTAGCAAGCGTTGGCCCGAGTCGATACGCCATGCCCCGCCCACACGCTTCAACCATGGGCCAGGCTTGCCCTGCGCATCAATGATGCGCACGCCTTCGGCATCGACCGATACAGCAAAGGTGCCCATCAGCATCTTTGCGTAGCGTTGCCCATCGACCGTGTAAAGACCTGCGGCCTCCCCGGTGGAAGCGGGCGAGTGCTGTTCCAGATCGATCTGCACGCGCAAACCCAAGACCTTGCTGCGCATTTCGGCCGGTAGGGCATTGAACCCTTCCCCACCAGAGAAGGAAAAATCCATGATCGCCTGCGGCTTGGTGACCGGCCCAGGAAGGTAGACTTTGCCTTGCGTGGGCACATCGGCATCGGCCAGCACTGGGAGTGTCGACCCCGGCGCCAACCTTGCAGGGCGTATGGCATCGGGTAGCTCTACCGGCTTGGCGGCAGTTTTTGGTCCGAACACATGCCCCAGCGCCATTACCAGGTTAAGCACGATATCCACAATGGCAGCCGAGCGCTCGAACGCCGTACCTTCACGGATGGCTTTTTCGTCGGCTGCCGCGGCATTGAGCGTCTGGACCATCCAGGCTATGGCGCCGACGGGCCCACTTACCACCATAGAAGCGACATCGAACAGCAACCAGGCACCTTGAGTGAGAATCGCCCACTGACTTTCTGCGTTGGCGACCGAGCTGCGCTCGGCCAGATCGACCAGCAAATCGCGGTTGGCTTTGTACAACTGAAGATCGACATCATCTAGCCAGGGTTTGCCCCAGAACTGAGCAGGCGCAACACGCTCGGGCAAGATCGAGGTATCGATGATCGAATGCCCCAGATGAGGCTCGCTGAACCCGCCGTGGTCGTAGACCGGGCGCACTTCAGGCGTTAGCCAGTCAAGGATGCTGGTCTGCAGCTCAGCATCGTCGCGCACCTCAGCCATCAACGCGTCCGTACTGGTGAATTCCAGCACCGCCTTCCCGCCGTAGAGGGGCCTGTACAGCACAACGGTTCCTGGGGTTTGATTGACCAGGACATACATGCCATGCACCCGATCGTATTGCTCACTGTCCGGCGTACGTCGCAATGCAAATTGCATCAGTGTGCTGGCCGGTTGTGCTGCGTCCAGCCTACCGCCGCAATAATCGGAAATAGCCTGCAGACCGATTTCGCTCAACTGTCGCGTCAATCTTGCCAGCAAGGCGCTATTGAGGAATGCGCTTCGCCATTCTCCTGCGAAGCGTTTGACCCGCTCAGGTTGGCGCTGCGCGTCGTCCAGATGGGTGACTACATACGCTGGGTAAGTTGCACCGATATCTACTCGCCAGACAAGCTGCTTGAGGTAATCAACGGTCAACCAATCCATGATCAGCTGATCTTCACGGTGGCTGATGGCGGTGATGGTCGCTTGCCCGAGCGAACTCAGGTTACCAATTGCGAACTCCGTCAACGTGATAGTGCACTTTTCCACAACGCCGTCGCCGGCGCCCGTGCCTGCCCCGCCAGGAACCCCATAGGCAGTGCTCAACTCAAGAAGCACATCATCGGGAAAGTAATTGGCATCATCCGGATGGTCCTGCAACAGCTGCTTTCGCAATTGCTGACTGGTGTAGCTGTGAAGGTCGAGAATCCCGGACAGTGCACCTGCCCCGTCCGAGTCGGCTTGGGCCAGGGCAATTTCGAAAAAGGCGCTCTGGCAAGCGAAGCTATCGGCTGCTGCCACCCGAAATACACCTACCGGCGCTTTATTGAAATCCGACGGGTCGACATATCCCTCGATGAACCATTGCGCAGGATCGCTCAATGCAAGGTAGCCGTTTTCCAACTCCGTGGCGTCGGTCAATGGCGCCTTGTACAGGTCATTCACTTGCCCCAGCATGAGTTCCTGCATCATGGCCGTTTGCTGCGCAAAGGGGTCCCCTTCGAGCTCGTGCCGATGCCAGACCATCCCTTGCTCGTCCACAAAACCGGGATATTCCTGCTGCAGGGCCTGCGCAAACTCATCCAGCGTGTCGAACGCCCAGACCACGCCGGACGGTTTGCACCACAGCACTGCCTCACCTTCATCCCACTGCCCTTGCACGATAAGATCGGGCAGGAATCGGCTAACGGTGCCGTTTTGATAGGGGCGTGCCATTTCAACCATGAACACCGTCGGCCGCTCACTGGGGCTGCCCAAGAGTCCACGCAGACATGCCTGCTGCCGAGCGCTCAAGCCCTGACGTGACAGGTTGTGCAGCAGCGCCGTCTTCATGACCAATTGCAGCCAGCGGTCACGGCTGACCCCCATACTGCCGACAGCACGCCAGTACTCGACCTGCGCTGCGTTGAAGTAGTCATCCAGTAAAAGCAGCAGGTCTTCGAAGGCAGGTTGCAGAGCCAATAGATCGATTTGATCGCCCTCGGCAGTCTCGAGCGGATCGGGGATGGCGAAGAAATGTTTGCCGTTGAGCAGCAGATACTGATTGACGTTGGCCACCGGGGCGAAGTCCAGCACCCGGTTGTGCAGCTTGGCCTTGAGTATCTCGTCTACCAGCGGAAGGATCGTTGAGCTTTGCCCATCGGGGTTCGCCCTGACCAGGCTCAGCTGGTTGGCATCCTTGAGCGTGGGGCGATGAACGGCGATAAGAGGGTAGTGCTCGATCAGCAGGCCCATGATCTGTCGGCTGGCTACCTGTCGTAAGGTAGGCCGACCAGAAAACTGCGCGTTGACCTGGGCTTTGAAGTCGTATGAAGCGGCTCTAGCGGTGGGCATGGTGGGCCTCCTTGAATCGGGAAACCCACCGTAGACACGCACGTGTGGTCATTGGCCGTACATATTGCTAGGCCAGGTCGTGCGTCAGCTGTAGACCCGCCCCAACACCTGCCGATGGCTTTCGAACTGATCCAGCACATCGCGCACGATTTGTTCAGGCGCAAAGCCCATCAGGTCATACTCCTGGCTACCGTCGTGCAAATACACTTCGGCGCGGTAGAAGCGTTGCCGTACCTCGGGCTCACCCTCGGCCGGGGCTTCTGTCGGTGCAGCCATGTAACCGTCGAGGCTGACTTCATAGACGAAGGGGTTGCCTTCTTCCATCATCACCCGCAGGCCCATCATGTTGCGCGACTGGCCGACCCGGGTCTCGACGTCGAAGCCCTGGGTTTGCAACTGGGCCGCTGCATCCTTCAGCGCAGGGCTTACCTGCTTGTCCATGAAGCGCTGCACCACCGCCTGGGTCGGTTGCAGCTCGAGCTGAGTCAGGCGCTCACTGAAGCCTCGACGGCCACGTGCGGCCAGTTCGGCCCGCTCCTGCTCCATGGCCACGTCCTGCCGCATGGCCTTGTACAAGCCGAACATGAACAGCACCAGCACCACCGAGAACGGCAGGCCTGCCAGCACCACCATGGTCTGCATGGCTTCGAAGTTGCCGGCGAACAACAGGCCGATGGTGACCAGGGTGATGATCACCGACCAGAACACCACCATCCAGTGCGGGGCGTCCTCGTCGACCTTGCCACCTTTGCACGACAGGTTCGCCATCATGACTGCGCCGGAGTCCGCTGGGGTCAGGAACAACACGAAGCCAACAAACACGGCCACACCGATCACGATCTTAGCTGCCGGGAAGTATTCCAGCAGTTGGTAGATTGACATGGACGGCTGCTCGAGGGCGGTCTTGCCCAGTTCCACGGCGCCATGGTTGATCACCAGGTCCAGGGCGGTATTGCCGAAGATCGACAGCCACGCCAGGGTGAAGCCCAGCGGGATCAACAGCACACCGCTGACCAACTGGCGCACGGTACGGCCCTTGGAGATCCGGGCAATGAACATGCCTACGAACGGGCCCCAGGAAATCCACCAGGCCCAATAGAACACCGTCCACAGGCCCAACCAGCGTTCGGACTTGCCCGCCTCACCCTCATACACATACAGGTCGAAGGTTTTCAGCACGATGCCGTTGAGGTAGTCGCCCACGTTCTGCACGAAGCCGTTGAGCAGGTGCAGGGTTTCGCCGCCCAGCAGGACGAAGATCAGCAGGCCACTGAACAGCGCGATGTTCAGGTTGGACAGGCGGCGGATACCGTTTTCCACGCCCGAGACCGCTGCCACTGTGGCAACACCAGCCATTACCAGAATCACCACCAGCAGGTTGGTCTTGCTGTGGTCCATGCCGAACAGGTATTCAAGCCCCGACGCGACCTGCATCGAGCCGATCCCAAGGTTGGTGACCAGGCCCAGCAGGGTCACGAACATGCCGAAGATATCCACAGCGTTGCCGGCAGCGCCCTTGACCCAGCGCTCGCCCACCAGTGGATAAAGTGCCGAGCGCAGTGCCAGCGGCTGGTTGTGACGGTAGGCGAAATAACCCACGGCCAGGCCCACCAGGGCGTAGATCGCCCAGCCGTGCAGCCCCCAGTGCAGGAACGTGAGCTGCAGGCCCTGACGCGCCGCTTCCAGGCTGGCCGGCGTGCCTTCAGGCGGATTGAAGTAGTGATCCAGCGGCTCGGACGCGCCGAAGTACAACAGCGAGATACCGATGCCCGACGAGAACAGCATGCCGGCCCAGGCGCCATAGCTGAAGTCAGGTTGGTCTTCCTTGCCGCCCAGCTTGAGCTTGCCGTAGTCGGAAAACGCCAGGTAGATGACAAACAGCAAGTAGCCGCAGATCACCAGCATGTAGTACCAGCCAAAACTGCGCGTCAGCCACTGCTGGGCGACGCCCAGTACGCGGCCAGCAGTTTCAGGAACAGCGATAAGCAAGGCAGTCAGAACGAGGATCATCAGCGCCGAGGTGAAGAACACCACGCGGTTGACCCGTACCCTCTCGGCGGGGGGTTTGGTTAGTGAGGCAGAACTCATTGCAAGAAGGCTCCGGGCAGAACGGCAGTGGAGGCTAATCGGTCTTCCTGAGCATTTGGTGGAATACCCCCACTGCATCAGGTGTTATAAAAGCACCCTGGAAATCGCGGTTTCGAACCGATCCGCTGCAACACATACGCCGCTACCACCGCTTCATAACGCTGCGCACGGTTGAAAGTGCGCGCATTGGTCACAGGGATATCGCCCGATCCTGAGGCATGTCGCAGGTTGTCCACACTGCGACGGCGTCTGCGTCCTTCATCGATCGCCCCCGTAAAAGCCTTGCCGGCCCTGGGTTTGCGCGATTTCCTAAGGTTTCAATCGATGCCGCTGGGGCCGCCACATGGGCTGTCAATGGCACAAATTGTCGCAGAGCTTATTCTTTATTGATTGAACGTTCAATCAAAACAAAATAGACTGGTCTTCGCCGAGTCAGACGCTGGTCGTCTGCTCGCAGACCTGAGGAGAAAGCAAGATGCCCAAGGTCGGTATGCAACCCATCCGCCGTCAGCAGTTGATCGAAGCCACGTTACAAGCGGTCGATCAGGTCGGTCTGGGGGACGCCAGCATTGCGCTCATTGCCCGTTTGGCAGGCGTGTCGAACGGCATCATCAGTCACTACTTTCGGGACAAGAACGGCCTGATCGCAGCGACGATGGGCTACATCATGAGCATGCTCAACGAAGGCGTGCGAGCGCGCCGCCAGGCGTTGACGGACGATGCGCCGCGCGCCCACCTGAAAGTGATCATCGAGGGCAACTTCGATGCCAGCCAGGTGAATGGCCCGGCGATGAAAACCTGGTTGGCTTTCTGGGCTTCCAGCATGCACCAGCCCGATCTGCACAGGTTGCAACGGATCAACGACCACCGTTTGTACTCCAACCTGTGTTGCCAGTTTCGCCGCGTGCTGCCGCTTTACCATGCACGCAAGGCAGCCCGCGGGCTGGCGGCTCTGATCGACGGCCTGTGGCTGCGTGGAGCCTTGTCGGGGGATGCCTTCGACACCGACCAGGCGATACGGATCGCTTACGAATACATGGATCTACAACTGGCCAAGCAGCACACACTGGGCACCGACCCCGCTGCTGAAAAACGGCGCACGGCCTCTGCCAGCACGGCAGGAGCGTGACGCCCGGCCTACTCACACATTGCACTTGCGAGGACACTATGGCCCGTTTCGGAACGCAAAAACTCTACATCAATGGCGGTTACGTCGACGCTGGCACCGATGCCACCTTCGAAGCCATCAACCCGGCTACCGGCGAAGTGCTTGCCCACGTGCAACGCGCCACCGAGGCTGACGTCGAGAAGGCTGTCGAAAGCGCCGAGCGCGGCCAGAAAGTGTGGGCGGCCATGACTGCCATGCAGCGCTCGCGCATCCTGCGCCGCGCCGTGGACATCCTGCGCGAACGCAACGACGAGCTGGCCATGCTGGAAACCCTGGACACCGGCAAGTCCTACTCCGAAACCCGCTACGTCGACATCGTCACCGGCGCTGACGTGCTGGAATATTACGCAGGCCTGGTCCCTGCCATCGAAGGCGAGCAGATTCCGCTGCGCGAATCGTCCTTCGTCTACACCCGTCGCGAACCGCTGGGCGTGACTGCCGGTATCGGCGCCTGGAACTACCCGATTCAGATCGCCCTGTGGAAATCCGCACCGGCCCTGGCTGCCGGCAACGCGATGATCTTCAAGCCGTCGGAAGTCACCTCGCTGACCACCCTCAAGCTGGCAGAGATCTACACCGAAGCCGGCCTGCCGGACGGCGTGTTCAACGTACTGACCGGCAGCGGCCGCGAAGTGGGCAGCTGGCTGACCGAGCACCCGCGCATCGAGAAGATCTCCTTCACCGGCGGCACCACCACCGGCAAGAAGGTCATGGCCAGCGCCTCGAGCTCCTCGCTCAAGGAAGTGACCATGGAGCTGGGCGGCAAGTCGCCGCTGATCATCTGCGCCGACGCCGACCTGGACAAGGCCGCCGACATCGCCATGATGGCCAACTTCTACAGCTCGGGCCAGGTGTGCACCAACGGTACCCGCGTGTTCATCCCAGCCGAGCACAAGGCCGCCTTCGAAGCCAAGATTCTCGAGCGCGTAGCGCGTATCCGTGCCGGCAACCCCGAAGATGAAAACACCAACTTCGGCCCGCTGGTCAGCTTCCAGCACATGGAAAGCGTGCTGGGCTACATCGCCAAGGGCAAGGAAGAAGGTGCCCGCGTACTGTGTGGCGGCGAGCGCCTGACCGAAGGCGACTTCGGCAAGGGTGCCTTCGTGGCCCCGACCGTGTTCACCGACTGCCGCGACGACATGACCATCGTCAAGGAAGAGATCTTCGGCCCAGTCATGAGCATCCTCAGCTACGAGACCGAGGAAGAAGTGATCCGCCGCGCCAACGACACCGAATACGGCCTGGCTGCCGGTGTGTGCACCAACGACCTGAACCGTGCCCACCGCATCATCCACCAGCTCGAAGCGGGCATTTGCTGGATCAACGCCTGGGGCGAGTCGGCAGCCGAAATGCCGGTGGGCGGCTACAAGCAATCGGGCGTTGGCCGCGAGAACGGCATCAGCTCGCTGGCCCAATACACCCGCATCAAGTCGGTACAGGTCGAGCTGGGCGACTACGCCTCGGTCTTCTGACCGGCCGTAGCACGCCAGCCCATGCTGCAGGACAGCGCCGGTCGTTGACCGACCGGCCCTTGCAGCACTCATCCATTTGCGCGTGAGGCCAGGCTGCACCAGGTGCAGCGCCAGACGCGCAACTGCTTCCGGAGGAAGCTTCCCCATGGAATACGATTACATCATCGTTGGTGCCGGCTCTGCCGGTAACACCCTGGCTACTCGCCTTACCGAAGACGCAGGCACCACCGTGCTGCTGCTCGAAGCCGGCGGCCCTGACTATCGCTTCGACTTCCGCACCCAGATGCCAGCTGCCCTGGCCTTCCCGCTGCAAGGCCGCCGCTACAACTGGGCCTACGAGACCGATCCGGAGCCGCACATGGACGGCCGCCGCATGGAATGTGGCCGTGGCAAGGGCCTGGGTGGCTCCTCGCTGATCAACGGCATGTGCTACATCCGCGGCAATGCCCTGGACTTCGATGGCTGGGCTGAGCTGCCAGGCCTGGAAGACTGGACCTACCTGGACTGCCTGCCGTACTTCCGCAAGGCCGAAACCCGCGACATCGGCCCTAACGACTACCACGGTGGTGACGGCCCATTGAGCGTGGCCACGCCCAAGGCTGGCAACAACCCGCTGTTCAACGCCATGGTCGAGGCTGGCGTACAGGCCGGCTACCCGCGCACCGAAGACCTCAACGGCTACCAGCAGGAAGGCTTCGGCCCGATGGACCGTTCTGTGACCAAGAATGGCCGCCGCTCCAGCACTGCCCGCGGTTACCTGGACCAGGCCAAGAAACGCCCCAACCTGACCATCGTGACCCACGCTCTGAGCGACCGCGTACTGTTCGACGGTAAGCGCGCCATTGGTGTGAGTTACCTGGTGGGCGACAGCGAAGAGCGCGTCGAAGCACGTGCCCGCAAGGAAGTGATCGTCAGCTCCGGCGCCATCGCCACACCGCAACTGCTGCAGCGCTCCGGCGTGGGCCCGCGCGCTCTGCTCGAAAGCCTGGACATCCCGGTCGTTCACGACCTGCCAGGCGTTGGCGAAAACCTGCAGGATCACCTGGAACTGTACCTTCAGTACGCGTGCACCCAGCCCGTCTCGCTGTACCCGTCGCTGCTGTGGTGGAACCAGCCGGCCATCGGCGCCGAGTGGCTGTTCAACGGTACCGGCATCGGGGCCAGCAACCAGTTCGAGGCCGGCGGTTTCATTCGCTCGCGCCCTGAATTCAAGTGGCCGAACATCCAGTACCACTTCCTGCCGGTGGCCATCAACTACAACGGCTCCAAGGGCGTCAAGGAACATGGCTTCCAGGCGCACATGGGCTCGATGCGCTCGCCTAGCCGCGGCCGCGTGCAGGTCAAGTCCAAGGACCCACGCCAGCACCCAAGCATCCTGTTCAACTACATGGCCACCGAGCAGGACTGGGAAGAATTCCGTGACGGTATTCGCCTGACCCGCGAAATCATGGCCCAGCCAGCGCTGGACCCGTACCGTGGTCGCGAAATCAGCCCAGGTGCGCACGTGCAAACCGATGAAGAGCTGGACAAATTCATCCGTGAGCACGCCGAAACCGCCTACCACCCATCGTGCTCGTGCAAGATGGGCACCGACGACATGGCGGTGGTCGATGGCGAAGGCCGCGTGCATGGCATGCAGGGCCTGCGTGTAGTGGATGCGTCGATCATGCCGATCATCATCACCGGCAACCTCAACGCCACCACCATCATGATCGCCGAGAAAATCTCGGACAAGATCCGTGGTCGCAAGCCGTTGCCGCGCAGCACCGCCAAGTACTACGTGGCCAACGATGCGCCGGTCAAAGGCAAGCCCATGCGTGAAGTGAAGCAGGGCTGATCACCAAAGGGGCTGCCTGGCAGCCCCTTTTTTTTCGAGTCAGCGAACGACTATTCCGCGCGCTGCCATATAGGCCTTGGCCTCAGGCACCGTGTACTCCCCAAAATGGAAGATGCTGGCAGCCAACACGGCACTCGCATGCCCTTGCAAGATACCATCGGCCAGGTGCTGAAGGTTACCCACCCCGCCCGAGGCGATTACCGGGATGCTCAACGCATCGCTGATGGCACGGGTCACGCCCAGGTCGAACCCGTTCTTCATGCCATCCTGGTCCATGCTGGTCAGCAGGATTTCGCCCGCACCCAGGTCTTGCATCTTCTTCGCCCACTCCACCGCGTCCAGGCCGGTCGGCTTGCGCCCGCCATGGGTGAAGATTTCCCAGCGAGGGGTTTCACCCGGGCCTGATACCTGCTTGGCATCGATGGCCACGACGATGCACTGGGAACCGAAACGGTCCGCCGCCTCGCCCACGAAGTCCGGGTTGAACACGGCGGCAGTGTTGATCGATACCTTGTCGGCACCGGCATTGAGCAGGTTGCGGATGTCCTGTACGGTGCGCACCCCACCCCCCACGGTCAGCGGGATGAACACCTGGCTGGCCATGCGCTCGACGGTGTGCAGGGTGGTATCGCGACCATCGACGCTGGCCGTGATGTCGAGGAAGGTGATCTCGTCCGCACCCTGCTCGTTGTAGCGCCGGGCAATCTCCACCGGATCGCCGGCATCGCGGATGTTCTCGAACTTGACGCCCTTGACCACACGGCCGTTGTCCACGTCCAGGCAAGGGATGATGCGTTTAGCTAAAGCCATGAGAGGGCTCCTGGGAAGCAACTGCAAGCGGCAAGCGTGGGACGACACGGGAGGCGCACCAGGCGCCCCCTTGTCGCGCTCGCTTAGCGCTGGCCAATGCTCGGGTAGTTGTCACAGAAGGCCTGGGCCTCGGCTACGTCGAGGGTGCCCTCGTAGATGGCGCGGCCGGTGATG
This sequence comes from Pseudomonas sp. SGAir0191, assembly GCF_002812565.2. NCBI lineage: Bacteria > Pseudomonadati > Pseudomonadota > Gammaproteobacteria > Pseudomonadales > Pseudomonadaceae > Pseudomonas > Pseudomonas sp. SGAir0191. The sequence goes on along the minus strand of NZ_CP025035.2, from coordinate 303,431 downwards.
GCGCCAATGATGCCGGGCGCCTTGGCTTCGAGCAGCGCCTTGATGTCGCCCAGGTTGTGGATGCCACCCGAAGCGATCACCGGAATCGACGTGGCTTCTGCCAGGGCCTTGGTGAACGGTACGTTGCAGCCCTGCATCATGCCGTCCTTGGCGATGTCGGTGTAGACGATTGCCGAGACGCCATCGGCCTCGAAGCGCCTGGCCAGGTCGATGACCTGCACGGTGCTCACTTCGGCCCAGCCATCGGTGGCGACGAAGCCGTCCTTGGCGTCCAGCCCGACGATGACCTTGCCAGGGAAGGCCTTGCAGGCCTCGGCCACGAATTCAGGCTGCTTCACCGCCTTGGTGCCGATGATGACATAGCTGACGCCAGCCTTGACGTAGTGCTCGATGGTTTCCAGCGAGCGGATGCCGCCACCGATCTGGATCGGCAGGGTCGGGTAGCGCTTGGCGATGGCGGTGACCACTTCACCGTTGACCGGCTGGCCTTCGAAGGCACCGTTGAGGTCGACCAGGTGCAGGCGACGGCAGCCGCCCTCGACCCACTTGGCGGCCATGCTCACCGGGTCATCGGAAAATACCGTGGAATCTTCCATGCGGCCCTGGCGCAGACGCACGCAGGCACCGTCCTTCAGATCGATAGCGGGGATAATCAGCATCTTGGGAACCTGTCCGTTCTTGGGGTTTCAGGGCTTCTCGAGCGCCCACAGATCGCTTTCGATGCTCTCGAACCGCTCCTTGAGGTGCAGCTGAACATCGGCGATCGCCCTGTTGTAGTAATGGGGTGCAATGTGATGGGTGAACAGTTCGAGCACCTCGGCGACTTCGAATGACCCCAGCTCCAGCTCGAAACGGTCTTCGAGAAAGCGCTTGAGCGTATCGAGCGCTTCACGCTCCTGCTCGGGGGCCAGCGTGAGGATCGGCGCCTTGGTCTTCGAACGGCTCATTTACCAGCGCCCGTCCCAGGCCACGAAGTTCTGCAGCAGCTGCAGGCCATGGGTATGGCTTTTCTCCGGGTGGAACTGGACCGCGAAACGCGAACCATCGGCCAGCGCCGCGGCGAAATCGACGCCGTAATGGCCACGGCCGACCACCTGGGTGGGCTTGCCGGCGGCAATGTAGTAGCTGTGCACGAAATAGAAACGCGCCCGGTCGCTGATGTCGTGCCACAGAGGGTGGTCAACGCTCTGGCTGACTTCGTTCCACCCCATATGCGGCACTTTCAGATGCTCGCCGTCTTCTTGCAGGTCTTTGCCGAACAAGCGCACCTGGCCCGGGAACAGGCCAATGCAGTCGACGCCGTCGTTTTCTTCACTGTGCTCAAGCAGCGCCTGCATGCCTACGCAGATGCCCAGGAATGGGCGATCCTGGCTCACTTCACGCACCAGGCTGTCAAAGCCCAGGCGGCGAATCTCGGCCATGCAGTCGCGAATGGCACCAACGCCTGGAAACACCACCCGGTCCGCTTCGCGGATCACCGCTGCATCACTGGTGACCAGTACCTTGCCGGCGCCGACGTGCTCAAGCGCCTTGGCCACCGAGTGCAGGTTGCCCATGCCATAGTCGATTACCGCTACCGTCTGCATTTACAGGCACCCTTTGGTAGACGGCATCTGCCCAGCCATGCGCTCGTCGAGGGTAACAGCCATGCGCAGTGCGCGGCCGAAGGCCTTGAACACGGTCTCGATCTGGTGGTGGGTGTTGTGCCCCCGCAGGTTGTCGATGTGCAACGTGACCAGGGCATGGTTGACGAAGCCCTGGAAGAATTCCTGGAACAGGTCGACGTCGAAACCGCCGACGCTGGCACGGGTGTAAGGCACATGCATCTGCAGGCCGGGGCGGCCGGAGAAGTCGATGACCACGCGCGACAATGCTTCGTCCAGAGGCACATAGGCGTGGCCATAGCGGAAGATGCCTTTCTTGTCGCCGATGGCCTGGGCGAACGCCATGCCCAGGGTGATACCGACGTCCTCGACGGTATGGTGATCGTCGATATGCAGGTCGCCCTTGCACTCGATATCCAGATCGATCAGCCCATGGCGGGCGATCTGGTCCAGCATGTGTTCAAGGAAAGGCACGCCGATATCGAATCGGGCCTTGCCACTGCCATCGAGGTTGATCGAGCACTTGACCTGGGTTTCCAGGGTATTGCGCTCGACGGAAGCCTTACGTTCGACCATCACCAGCTCCGCAAAATCATTAGGCGAAAAGGGCTGCATTATAGGCGCAGATGGCCGCTGCTTGGAACGCGCAAGACATATGGCAAGCCCAGTCATGACGGGCTCGGATACCGCTACAGGTCTATACAACCGAGAGCGGATGATCGCCCGTGTGATACCTAAAGGGCCGCCACTGGATGGTAATGCTGTTCATTGAGGGCCGCTTCGCGACCCATCGCGGCACAAGGCCGCTCCCACACTGCGTGACGCTTGAGTTAGCGGGCTCACTGGGCATCGTGGGAGATTCTATGGTTTTCAGCAAGCCAGTTTCCCCTTTCTGGTGACATATTCGTCCTGATTTCTCATCAGGGCGAACGCCACCCGCGCAAGTTTCCTAGCCAAAATCACCAGTGCTTGGGTCGTCGCTTTTCCTGCCGTGCGCTGTTTCTCATAAAGCTCTTTCCATGCCGCCGATCGGCTGGCTGCCATCGCAGCGTTATGAAGTAGACGACGGATCTCCGAGCAGCCGCGCTTGGTAAGACGGCGACGTCCATTCTTCTGCCCAGAATCGCTCACTCTCAAGTCCATCCCCAAAAAGGCGATGTATGAGTCGCTGCTCTTAAATTCACCTCTCACAAATGCCATTACCAATGCGGTGGCGGTGAGAAAACCGATTCCTTCCACTGCCTGGCAACGTGCAACTTGCTCCTGCAATCCAGCCTCGCGCAGCACTTCTTTCAGTTTCTTTTGGATCAACTGGTCCAGCCGATCAATCGATTTCACAAAGGTCTCGAAGGCGGCTCTAAGCAGATTTTCGTTGGCCCAACTTTGGGTCATCGCAGTGCGCGCAGTCACCAAAGCCGCCCGGCGCCGCAGCAGGCTCTGGAGCTTGCCGTAGACGGCTGGCGGAGGGCTCCAGGGCCGGAGTTCGTTACCTTCGTTCCTAAGGAAACGGGATAGTAGTCGAGCATCAGATGGATCAGTCTTTACACGTCCCCCGACACCTTTTCTGTAGTTGTTTAACTGGAATCCGTCGACGACATAAACCTGAAAACCCATCCCGTGGGCTAGTTCAACCAAGTCCAAGTGGTAGACATTGGTAGCCTCAACGGCGATCGCCGTGTGGGCCGCTTGCTGTTTGAGCCACTTCTTGATTTCTGGCTTAGCGTTTTTAATCTTGATAATTTCATCGCGGTCGTCGTGATGAATAACCAGCTCCGCTTTTGCGACATCTACACCCACGATTAACCGATCTACCTGCATTGCCATGGGTGGCTCCTCACGTTATGGTTCTAGGGCTTGAAGGGGGTTTCACCAAGAGGCGCTGGCTTGCTTCTATCGTCGTTCAAAAACGATGCATTCTTTATCGGCGCTTTGGTGGAAGGGGTGGGGCGATGTCTCCCACAGTCTGTACTGCTGCTGACAGTCAGAATCGGCTTTCGCGTCCCACCACCCCTTCAAGTCTAACCATACAAGCGGCCTAGTGCCGCGATGGGCCGTGAAACGGCCCCTACAATCTTGAGTGAACAGCATTACGCCACTGGATGGGGCCCTGTTGCACTTGCCTACAGCATCGACGCCGCGGAGCCCGGCACAACGGCCCCGTGGCAAAGCTTCGACTGGCCCGATCAATGGAACAATACGGCGGTCTTCTGCAGGGTCACCCAGACGCCCCAGGCCAACGGCACCACCACCACGGCCCAGGCCAGCAGCACCAGCGGCAGGCTGCCAGGTGCGGCCTTCCATTCGAGGGACCGCGCGCCGTCAGCCCCCTTGTCGTGGCTCAACGCACGTTCGGCGGCCAGTTGCGCATCGGTCATGAAGTGCTTGTCGGCCACCGGACGGATCAGCATGTTGCAGATGAAGCCCAGCACCAGCAGGCCAGCGAGGATGTACAGGGTCATGTCGTACGCTGCCGCACGCTCGACGCCAGCCGCCAACTGATACTCGCGCAGGTAGGTGATCAATACAGGCCCCAGCACCCCGGCGGCGGCCCAGGCTGTCAACAGGCGCCCATGGATGGCGCCGACCATTTGCGTGCCGAACAGGTCGGCCAGGTAGGCCGGTACCGTGGAGAAGCCACCGCCATACATCGACAGGATGATGCAGAACGCCGCCACGAACAGCGCCACGTTGCCCAAGTGGCCCATGTTCGGGATCAGGCTGTACAGGCCAACGCCCAAGGCAAAGAAGGCGAAGTAGGTATTCTTGCGCCCGATATAGTCGGAGAACGACGCCCAGAAGAACCGCCCGCCGATGTTGAAAAGGCTCAACAAGCCGGTAAAGCCCGCCGCAATGGCGGCAATCTGCGCCAATTGCGCGGCATTGAGCTGGCTGAAGGTGAGTTCGTTGCCCAGCAGCTTGCCTGCGAACACTTCCTGCAACAGTGGCGAGGCCATGCCAAGAATGCCGATACCGGCCGACACGTTCAGGCACAACACCAGCCAGACCAAAACGAACTGCGGGGTTTTCCAGGCTACGCTGACGTGCACATGGCGATCGGTGACCATGCCGTTGCCCGCCTTCTTGGCCGGTGCGCTCCAGCCTTCGGGCTTCCAGCCGGTGGGCGGGATGCGATACGCCAGGGCGCCGGCCGTCATGAACACGAAGTAGATCGCGGCCATGACCACGAAGCTCTGCCATACGCCCACCTCGTGCACGTTGCCAAAATGGCCCATCAGCGCCGTGGCCAACGGTGCACCCACCATGGCTCCGCCGCCGAAGCCCATGATAGCCATGCCGGTGGCCATGCCGCGCTTGTCCGGGAACCACTTGATCAGGGTGGAAACGGGCGAAATGTACCCCAGGCCCAAGCCAATGCCGCCGATCACGCCGGAACCCAGCCACATCAGCCACAGCTGATGGGTCTTCACCCCGATGGCGGAAATCAGCATGCCGCCACACCAGCACAGCGCCGAGACCAACCCGGCCTTGCGCGGGCCGGCGTGCTCCAGCCAACCGCCCAGCACGGCGGCCGAACAGCCGAGGAAGACGAAGAACAGGGTGTAGATCCAGCTGAGCATCGAAATGGGCCAGTCGCACTCGGCGCTGAACAACCGGGCAATGAAGCTCATGTCTGGCGCGCATGCCACCGGCGCCGTAATGCCCAAGGCTTGCGACAACGGCAGCCAGAACACCGAAAAGCCATAGGCCATGCCGATGCACAGGTGAATGGCCAGAGCAGCCGGGGGCACCAGCCAGCGGTTGAAGCCCGGCCGGGCGATGATGCGTTCCTTGGAGAGGAAGCCTGGCGCACTGGCCAGGGCATCCGCCGTCACGGTACGGCTCATGGAGATGATCCTTTTTTATAAGTTGTGGAGGCAGGCAAAGCGGCGCAAGGGTGCAGTATCCGATCACATGAAAGCAATCTGATATCGCCCATTTTATTTCGGCTGAAACGGTCAGGCGCTGTAGCCGATCTTTCTGAACTGCCATGATCACCGCTGTCGAAAGCCGTAGCATCTGCTTGGCATGTAGGAAATGGCCGGTATATCCAGGCGAATAAACAGGGACGGCCGCTGCGGCGCTATACTCTCGCGCTTGAATTCACATTCCGATAGTTAAGGACTCGCCCATGAAAGCGTTCGGCAAAATCCTGGGCCTAGGGCTTCTCGGGTTGTTGCTGATCATCGTGGCGCTGGGCTTTGCCCTGACCCACCTGTTCGATCCCAACGACTACAAAGACGAGATTCGCCAGTTGGCGCGCGACAAGGCTCATGTGGAGCTGACCCTCAACGGCGACATTGGCTGGAGCCTGTTCCCATGGCTGGGGCTGGAGCTGCATGACGCCAGCATCGCCACCTTGAATGCGCCCAAGTCGCCCTTTGCCGACTTGCAGATGCTGGGCTTGTCGGTGCGGGTACTGCCGCTGCTGCGCCGCGAGGTGCAGATGAGCGATGTGCGCGTCGAAGGGCTGAACCTGATCCTGACCCGTGACGAACAGGGGCATGGCAACTGGGAGGACTTCGGCAAGCCATTGCCCGCGTCGGCCGAAGGCAAGACCCCTGCGCCAGTGGATGCGCAAGGCACCGAAAACAGCGATCAGCGCTCCGGCACCGCCAGCGCAGACCGACCGGTCAAGCTCGATATCGACAGCTTGACCGTGAACAATGCACGCGTGCAGTACACCGACGCACGCAGCGGCGTCAGCTACAACGCCGAAAGCATTCAGCTCAGCACTGGCGCGGTGCACGAAGGCGCCAATATTCCACTCAAGGCCAGCGCATTCATCAGCGCCAGCCAGCCCAACATCAAGGCTCGCACCGAACTGGCCGGCGAGCTGCGTTTGGACCGTGCGCTCAAGCGCTACAGCTTCGAAGACATGCGCCTGTCGGGTGAAACCTCCGGCGAGCCTACCGGCGGCAAGACCGTGACCTTCGCCGCCCAGGGCCAGTTGCTGCTCGACCAGGCCGCCAACGTGGCGTCATGGAACGGCCTGAAACTGTCGGCCAACCAGCTGCGCGCCCTGGGCGAACTCAACCTGCGTGAGCTGGACAAGACGCCGCAGCTAAGTGGTGGCCTGTCCATTGCGCAGTTCGACCTGCGCACGTTCCTGGGCGGTATCGGCCATCCGCTGCCCGCCACCCAGGACCCGGCCGCCTTCGGCAAGCTCGAACTGGTCACGCGCCTGCAAGGCACCCCTGCCAGCATCGCCCTGGAAGACTTGTCGGTGAAACTGGACAGCAGCACCTTCACCGGGCGCGTGGCGATCGAAGATTTCGCCAGGCAAGCCCTGCGCCTGCAACTGAAGGGCGACAGCTTCGATGCCGACCGGTACCTGCCGGCCAAAAGTGAAGAGGCCAAGGGCGCCACTGCTGCGCGCAAGGCCCAGGTACAGCAGCAAGAAGCCAGTGCCGTGGCCGGTGCAGGCAGCACACCGCTACCCGACGCGCCCACCCAGGGCGCCTGGAGCACTGACAAACTGCTGCCGGTGGACCGTCTGCGCGCCCTCGACCTGCAGGCAGACCTGAGCTTCGGTTCGCTGACGCTGGACAAGCTGCCCATCGGCAACGCCCGCCTGACAGCCAATGGCCAGGGTGGGCTACTGACCCTGCAAACCTTGCGCGGTGACCTGTACAACGGCACCTTCGAGGCCAAGGGCACGGTCGATGTGCGCCCCGCCGTGCCACAGCTGGGGGTCAATACCCGCATCCAGCGAGTACCGGTCGAGCACTTCATCAAGACCGACGACAAAGACAAGACGCCGCCGGTCAAGGGCCTGCTGACCCTGTCCAGCGACCTGACCGCCACCGGTAACAGCCAGAAAGCGCTGGTGGACACGCTCAACGGCACGGCCAACTTCACCATCAATGACGGTGTGCTGGTCAATGCCAACCTCGAACAGCAACTGTGCCAGGCCATCGCCACGCTCAACCGCAAGTCGCTCAGCGGCGAGCCGCGCGGCAAGGACACCCCGTTCCAGGAGCTGCGTGGCAGCGTGGTGATTCGCAATGGCGTGGCCAGCAACCCTGACCTTAAGGTGCGAATCCCAGGCCTGACCGTCAACGGCCATGGTGACGTGGACCTGCGGGTATTGGGCATGGACTACAACGTGGGCGTGATCGTCGAGGGCGACCAGCGGGCCATGCCCGACCCGGCCTGCCAGGTCAACGAGCGATACGTGGGTGTGGAAGTACCGCTGCGCTGCCGTGGCCCACTGGAGCTGGGCGCCAAGGCCTGCCGTCTGGACAAGGACGGCATGGGCAAGGTCGCTGCCAAACTCGCAGGCAACCGCCTCAAAGACAAGATCGACGAAAAGCTCGATGAAAAACTCGGAGACAAAGTGAGCCCGGAACTCAAAGACGCGCTCAAGGGGCTGTTCAAGCGATGACACCCGAGCAGTTTTCCAGCGCTGTGCTGGCGTGGTACGACGCACACGGTCGGCACGATCTGCCCTGGCAACAGGGCATCAACCCGTATCGGGTATGGGTGTCTGAGATCATGCTGCAACAGACCCAGGTCAGCACGGTGCTGAACTATTTCGACCGCTTCATGCACGCGCTACCGACCGTGCAGGCGCTGGCCGAGGCGCCCGAGGACGAGGTGCTGCATTTGTGGACGGGCCTGGGCTACTACACCCGCGCCCGCAACCTGCAGAAGGCTGCAAGAATCGTGGTCGAGCAGCATGGCGGGGTGTTTCCGCGCAGCGTCGAGCAGCTCACCGAGCTGCCCGGTATCGGCCGCTCCACAGCCGGCGCCATCGCCAGCATCAGCATGGGCATTCGTGCGCCGATCCTGGACGGTAACGTCAAGCGGGTGCTGGCCCGGTTCACCGCCCAGGCCGGTTACCCCGGTGAGCCGAAGGTGGCCAACCAACTGTGGGCCTCCGCCGAGCGCTTCACGCCCAAGCTTCGTGCCAACCACTACACCCAGGCAATGATGGACCTGGGCGCGACGCTGTGCACCCGCAGCAAACCCACCTGCCTGCTCTGCCCGGTACGGCGCGGCTGCGAGGCGCACCTGCACGGCGAAGAAACCCGCTACCCCGAGCCCAAACCGCGCAAGGCGCTACCGCAGCGGCGCACGCTGATGCCGCTGCTGGCCAACGACGACGGCGCCATCCTGCTGTACCGTCGCCCGTCCAGTGGCCTGTGGGGCGGGCTGTGGAGCTTGCCGGAGCTCGACGACATCGCCCAGCTCGACGACCTGGCCAACCAGCACGGCCTGCGCCTGGGCCGCAGCCGCGCCCTGGACAACCTGACCCACACCTTCAGCCACTTCCAGCTGGCCATCGAGCCTTGGCTGGTGCACGTCGACCCGGTCGAAGGGCACATGGTCGAGGCCGACTGGCTCTGGTATAACCTGGCCACCCCACCGCGCCTGGGCCTGGCCGCCCCGGTGAAGAAGCTGCTCAAACGCGCAGCCGACGAACTGATTGCAGGAGATGCCTGATGACCCGCACCGTGATGTGCCGCAAGTACAACGAAGAACTGCCCGGCCTGGACCGCCCACCCTATCCGGGGGCCAAGGGCCAGGACATCTTCGATCACATCTCGCAGAAGGCTTGGACCGACTGGCAGAAGCACCAGACCATGCTGATCAACGAAAAGCGCCTGAACATGATGAATGGCGAGGACCGCAAATTCCTCCAGGCCGAGATGGACAAGTTTTTCGCCGGCGAAGAATACGCCCAGGCAGAAGGCTACGTGCCGCCCTCGCAGTGACCTCGGGGAACGTAAGCGACGGAATTAATTTAATATTTTTTTCAAAAAGTCGTTGACGAGCAGTCTGAAAGTCTATTTAATTCACCTCGTCGCCCAGATAGCTCAGTCGGTAGAGCAGAGGATTGAAAATCCTCGTGTCGGCGGTTCGACTCCGTCTCTGGGCACCACCTTCAGCTTCTGGTGGTTGCAAAGTTACCCGAAGCGACACAAGAAACCCGCCCAGTGCGGGTTTTTTGTTGCCTGTCGAAAAGTGCTGGTGGACCGCCCTTCGTCATGGGTAGCCTTCGAGCAGCAGTACTCATCCCGGCCAAGTTGACCAACATCAAAAAGCCAGCCCCCTGTCGTCCTTAGCATTCAAGGTAAACATTCGAACCACCTTGCAAGGACCTCCATGAGCGAAGACGCCCCTCTCCAGACTTCCCCACCCCTCGAGAACGCTGCCCCCAAGGCCAAGCCGCGCACTCGCCGCCCCCGCCCGCGCAAACCCGAACCTGCCATTACCGCGATCAGCCAGGCGCCCGCCGCATTGGAAGTCGCCACCGCCCCCAAGGGCAGCAGCGAAGACAGCACATCGGCGCGCTTGCCATTAGGCTACCCCTACCCGCAGCGCTTGCGTCGACAGGAGTACGAAAGGGCCAAGCACGCCCTGCAGATCGAGTTGCTCAAGGTGCAAAGCTGGGTGAAAGAAACAGGCCAGCGGGTGGTGATTCTGTTCGAGGGGCGGGACGCTGCAGGCAAGGGCGGGACCATCAAGCGGTTCATGGAGCACCTGAACCCCCGGGGCGCTCGCATCGTTGCGCTGGAAAAGCCGTCGGAGCAGGAGAAAGGCCAGTGGTACTTCCAGCGCTATGTGCAGCACCTGCCCACGGCGGGAGAAATGGTGTTCTTCGACCGCTCCTGGTACAACCGCGCCGGCGTCGAGAAGGTGATGGATTTCTGCTCGCCCCTTCAGTACCTGGAGTTCATGCGCCAGGCGCCGGACCTTGAGCGGATGCTGTGCAACAGCGGCATCCTGCTGTTCAAGTACTGGTTTTCGGTGAACCGCGAGGAACAACTGCGCCGTTTCATCTCGCGCCGTGATGACCCCCTCAAGCACTGGAAACTGTCGCCCATCGACATCAAGTCCCTGGACAAATGGGACGACTACACAGCCGCCAAGGAGGCCATGTTTTTCCATACCGACACCGCCGACGCGCCGTGGACGGTGATCAAGTCAGATGACAAGAAGCGTGCGCGCATCAACTGCATCCGCCACTTCCTGCATTCGCTGGACTACCCGGACAAGGACTTGAGCGTGGCCTACGCGCCGGACCCCTTGCTGGTCGGCCGGGCATCGCGCGGGTTCGAGGAGGACGACGCGATCGCCAGTTGACGGCCACCGGTGCGTGCATGGCACTTGGGTTTCGCGGGCAACTGCGCTTCAATACGCGCACTTTCAAGCCCCACCCAAGGATTGCCCATGGCCACCTCTACCAAGCAACAAAAACGCGCCAAGCGCGCCGCCACCAAGGCCAAGCAGAACCGCATGGTACGCAGCGGCCAGGCCGTGAAGGCCAGCGCAGGCGATAGCGCCAGCGTCGAGCAGGTGTTCGACAAGGCCATGGCGTCGGCCAGTTACGACCCTTTGTTCAAGAAGATGAAAGAAGCGCAGGAAGGCGGCCTGGTGCCGATGATCTCGGTGTTCCTGGTGGACCCGCTGCTGGCCTTGGTGCTCAAGGGCCATAAGGAAGAACACGCGACCGACTATATCGTGATGGTATTCAACGCCTACCGTGCATGGCTCGATGGCGCGGACGAAGACACGACCATGGCGTGGCTGGAAAGCGATGAGTTCCAACAGGCTTACCTGGCTGCGTCCGAGCTGGTGGCCAAGCAGCAGCAACAGCAGAAGCAGTTTGGTTGATTGCTGTCAGGGGCGGTTCGTCGCAGGGCGAACCGTCCCGGCAAGTAGCTGGGAGGGCTGAAGCTTTTTTGAAGGACTCCCCGGCACACAGCTGGAAACCATCCCATGTGTGGGCCTTGCCGGGGCGCCTGATCGGCCCTGATGGGCTGCGCGGCAGCCCCAGGATTTCAGCTTCTGAATTGATATTGTCGGGGCCGCTTTGCGGCCCATCGCGGCACGAGGGCCGCTCCCACAAGAGCGGGTTATCCTGCAGATACAGTTGATCCTGCAAGGCAAAACGACAAGCTGGTGAGCTGCCGATGACCTCAATGCTGCAGGGTCAGTAGCGGCTTGCAGTGCCAACCTATCGCTGAGTCAAAAGCCTTGAAAGGTTATGGCACTCTGCTTCAAGGAAGTGCCATGCATGGCGATGGCTGCTGTGTGGGAAGTGCTAGGCATGCCGATGGCGACTGCATACAGCAGATAGCTTGCTGACGCCATCTTGTAGGAGCGGCCTCGTGCCGCGATGGGCCGCACAGCGGCCCCAGGTTTTCAGCTTCTGAGCAGATATGCCGCGGCCGGCCCGGCCACTCGGCAAGGACCGCTACATGGCATTGTGCAAGCTTGCAGATTCCGCGTAGAGCCGCTGCTTGCACCAGAGGGCAAGCGAGCGGTCGCCGCTGCCTTACTTGACCACTGCCGCCTGGCCACCAGCTTCGCGCTTGCGGTGCACCAGCAGCCCCGCAGCCACCACGGCGATGCTCAGCAGTGCCGTCGCGATGATCTCGATGCGGTGGTCCTCACGCAGTGCCATTACCCCCAGTACCGCCACGATAAAGGCAATGGTCGCCCAGGTCAGCCCTGGGAACAGCCACATCTTGAACGCGATCTGCTCACCGCTGGCCTCGCGCTTGGCACGCATGCGCAGTTGCGAAACGGCAATCACCAGGTACACCAGCAACGCGATGGCGCCAGAGCTTGCCAGCAGGAACTCGAAGACCTGGGCCGGCGCGAGGAAGTTGGCGAAGACGCACAGGAACGCCGCCGCAGTGGACAGCAACACCGCCACGTATGGCGTAGCCGCCTTGGTGGTGCGCTGGGCCATCGCCGGGGCATCGCCACGCTTGCTCAGCGAGAACAGCATGCGCGAGGAGGTGTACAGCGCCGAGTTCAGGCAGCTGGTCACGGCGATCAGTACCACGATATCGACGATCAGCTTGGCATTGGGCACACCGATGCGGCTGAGTACGGTCTGGTACGAGCCGACTTCGGCCAGCGCCGGGTCATTCCATGGTACCAACGCCACGACCAGGAAGATCGACACCAGGTAGAACAGGCAGATCCGCCAGATCACCGAGTTGGTGGCGCGGCTGATCTGCTTGCCCGGGTCCTTGGACTCGGCAGCGGCGATGGTGACGATCTCGGTGCCCATGAACGAGAACATGGTCGTCAGCATGGCAGCCAGCACGGCGCCAAGGCCGTTGGGCATGAAGCCCTGGGTGTCGAACAGGTGGCTGGCACCGCTGACCTGGCTGGTGGGTACCAGGCCGAACATGGCCACGCAACCGACCACGATGAACGCGATGATGGCCAGCACCTTGAGCAGGGCGAACCAGAATTCGAACTCACCGTAATTCTTCACGCTGAACAGGTTGGTCACGGTCAGCGCCAAGGTGATCAGCAGGGAGAACGCCCACAGGTCCACGGCCGGGAACCAGGCATGCAGGATGGCTGCAGCGGCGTTGGCTTCCAGCGGAATGACCAGCACCCAGAACCACCAGTACAACCAGCCGATGGTGAACCCTGCCCAGCGCCCGATGGCGCGGTCGGCGTAGGTGGAGAACGAACCGGTGTCGGGCGAAGCCACTGCCATTTCACCGAGCATGCGCATGACCAGCACCACCAGCGTACCGGCAGCGGCATAGGCCAGCAGCACCGCCGGGCCCGCCGCTGCAATGGCGTGGCCGGAACCGACGAACAGGCCTGCGCCGATGACGCCAGCGATGGACAGCATGGTCACATGCCGTTGTTTAAGCCCCTGAGCGAGGTCATTGGAATTGTTGCCGCTCATAAAACTACCTTTGCAAGGAGTAGATCACGTCGGTTGCAGATGCGCGGCTCGCGTCTGGAGCATGCACAGCGGCAACCCTTGATTGGAGACTGGCAATAACCGCGCCATGTGCTACGCGCACTCGACCAGGCCACTCTCAAGACCAGCAACGGCGGGGGCTAGGGCAAAAAGCGTCAACGCGTGGCCGATTAGCCATCAAAAGCGCTCATTACCGAAATACTCACTTACAAATGCACCAAAGGTGCCCCTCGGTAACACCTTCGCACCATCACAAGGCAAACAGGGCGCAACCCTTCGGTACAACCCTAGGCCAAGGCGGCGGTCAAAAAGGCTGCACCAGGGTGGCTCGACAGGCTGCCCGGGCAGTCAGGTTTCACGGGCACATGGTCCGAAAGCGCTTCCCTGAGCCCGTCAAAACTGGCACCATCGCGCCTTTTTTCATCATGGCTCTGGTGCCGGGCAACCTCCCTTGTGGACATCTGCGCGACGTTGCGCTGCAACGATGCGACAAACTGCCCCACCAATGCCCAGAGTGCCCGGCGACCCTGTTGGCCGTCATAATGCCGCTATGCTAGCTTGGCGCACGCCAGGAAGGCCGCCAACAGCTGGGAACGCACCCGAACACATGAGGACCGCACATGGCTCAGGCCACGCCCGCGCTGGAAATCCGCAACCTGCACAAACGCTATGGCGAGCAGGAAATTCTCAAGGGCATTTCGCTGACCGCACGCGACGGTGACGTGATCTCCATCCTGGGGTCGTCCGGCTCCGGCAAATCCACCCTGCTGCGTTGCATCAACCTGCTGGAAAACCCGCACCAGGGCGAAATCCTCGTGGCCGGGGAAGCCCTCAAGCTCAAGGCGGCGAAGAACGGCGACCTGATGGCTGCCGACAACCGCCAGATCAACCGCCTGCGCAGCGAAATCGGCTTCGTCTTCCAGAACTTCAACCTGTGGCCGCACATGTCGATCCTCGACAACATCATCGAAGCCCCACGCCGCGTACTTGGCCAAAGCAAGGCCGAAGCCGTCGAGGCAGCCGAAGCGCTGCTCAACAAGGTGGGGATCTACGACAAGCGCCACAGCTACCCCGCCCAGCTTTCCGGTGGCCAGCAGCAGCGCGCCGCCATTGCCCGTACCCTGGCCATGAAGCCCAAGGTCATCCTGTTCGACGAGCCCACCTCGGCCCTCGATCCGGAAATGGTCCAGGAAGTGCTTAACGTTATCCGCGCATTGGCCGACGAAGGCCGTACCATGCTGCTGGTGACGCACGAGATGAACTTTGCCCGCCAGGTGTCCAGTGAAGTGGTCTTCCTGCACCAGGGCCTGGTCGAAGAGCAGGGATCGCCGCAGCAGGTCTTCGAGAACCCGACCTCGGCGCGTTGCAAGCAATTCATGTCCAGCCACCGCTAACGGAGCAATACATGCACACCTACAAGAAGTTTCTCCTGGCAGCCGCTGCCACCCTGGTGATGTCGGCCAATGCCATGGCCGCGGAAAAACTGCGCATGGGTATCGAAGCCGCCTACCCACCGTTCAACAACAAAGACGCCAGCGGCAACGTCGTCGGTTTCGACAAGGACATCGGTGATGCCCTGTGCGCCAAGATGAAGGTCGAATGCTCGGTCGTCACCTCCGACTGGGACGGCATCATCCCGGCCTTGAACGCCAAGAAGTTCGACTTCCTGATCTCGTCGCTGTCGATCACCGACGAGCGCAAGCAGGCGGTGGACTTCACCGACCCGTACTACTCCAATAAGCTGCAGTTCATCGCGCCGAAAAACGTCGACTTCAAGACTGACAAAGACTCGCTCAAGGGCAAGGTCATCGGCACCCAGCGCGCCACCCTGGCCGGCACCTACCTGGAAGACAACTACAGCGGTGTGGACATCAAGCTGTACGACACCCAGGAAAACGCCTACCTGGACCTGGTCTCCGGCCGTATCGACGGCATCCTGGCCGACAAGTACGTGCAGTACGAGTGGCTCAAGAGCAAGGACGGCATGAACTACGAGTTCAAGGGCGAGCCGGTGATGGACAGCGACAAGATCGGCATCGCCGTGCGCAAGGGTGACACCAAGCTGCGCGACGACCTGAACAAGGCCCTGGCCGAAATCAAGGCCGACGGTACGTACAAGAAGATCAACGACAAGTACTTCCCGTTCAGCATCGAATGATCCGCCCCGATTGGCGCGCCCCGGTGGCGCGCCTCTCCCTAGAATGACCTGCCCATGAATATCGACTTGCACGGATTCGGTCCGGCCATGATGGCCGGCACCCTGATGACCGTAAAACTGGCGCTGTGCGCCTTGCTGTTAGGGCTGGTGCTGGGCCTGCTCGGCGCCCTGGCCAAGACTTCCCCGATCAAGCCGTTGCAATGGCTTGGCGGTTTCTACTCGACCCTGGTACGGGGTATTCCCGAACTGCTGTGGGTGCTGCTGATCTACTTCGGCACCGTGGGCCTGATGAACGCCCTGGGTGAAGCCCTGCACATGCCCGGCCTTGAGCTCAGTGCCTTTGCCGCTGGCGTCATTGCCCTTGGCCTGTGTTTTGGTGCCTACGCCACCGAGGTGTTCCGGGGCGCCATCCTGGCCATCCCCAAAGGCCACCGCGAAGCCGGGCTGGCGCTGGGCATGTCCAAGGGCCGCATCCTGTCGCGGATCATCCTCCCGCAGATGTGGCGCATCGCCCTGCCCGGCCTGGGTAACCTGTTCATGATCCTGATGAAGGACACCGCGCTGGTGTCGGTGATCGGCCTGGAAGAAATCATGCGCCACGCCCAGATCGGCGTGACCGTGACCAAGGAGCCGTTCACCTTCTACATGGTCGCGGCCTGCATCTACCTCAGCCTGACCGTCATTGCCATGACCGGCATGCATTTCCTGGAACAACGCGCCGCTCGCGGCTTCGCGAGGGCCGAACAATGAACTGGGAAGTGATCATCAAGTGGCTGCCACGCCTGGCCCAGGGCGCTACCCTGACCCTGGAGCTGGTGGCCATCGCGGTCGTGGCCGGCCTGATCCTGGCCATTCCGCTGGGCATCGCCCGCTCTTCGCGGCACTGGTACGTGCGCGCCGTGCCGTTCAGCTACATCTTCTTCTTCCGCGGCACCCCGCTGCTGGTGCAGTTGTTTCTGGTGTACTACGGCCTGGCCCAGTTCGACGCCGTGCGCGCCAGCGCGCTGTGGCCGTACCTGCGCGACCCGTTCTGGTGCACCGTGCTGACCATGACCCTGCACACCGCCGCCTACATCGCCGAAATCCTGCGCGGCGCCTTGCAGTCCATTCCCAAGGGCGAAATCGAGGCTGCGCGGGCGCTGGGCATGTCCCGGGCCAAGACGCTGATCTACATCATGTTGCCCCGGGCTGCCCGCATCGGCCTGCCGGCCTACAGCAACGAAGTGATCCTGATGCTCAAGGCCAGCGCACTGGCCAGTACGGTTACCCTGCTGGAACTGACCGGCATGGCGCGGACCATCATTGCCCGCACGTACTTGCCGGTGGAAATCTTCTTCGCCGCTGGCCTGTTCTACCTGCTGATCTCGTTCATGCTGGTGCAGGGCTTCAAGCTGCTGGAGCGCTGGTTGCGCGTGGACGCCTGCCAAGGGCGCTGATCCTTTACCGGCCGCAGCCGGCTGGCCCGTGTTTGCCTAGCATGTGGATGCAAGGGTGAAAGCGGGTTCAGCCGGCAGCAAGGCCTGAACACCTTCTATCGACAGCGCTCCCAATGCCTACCTCCCTCCACAGCCACCTTCTGCTCGAACGCTTTCAGGCGCTTGATCGGTTTTTGATCGAGCATCAGGCGCTGTGGAAACCCAGGCCATTCACCCGCCTGCGACTGGATTGGGAAGGCACCTACCCGGATCTGGCGCGACATCTGCGCCAAAACACCCTGGCCGATGCCGAGGGTGAGGTCGACCCGCACGCACTGCCCGCACCTTATCCACAGCTGGCTGATGCCGCCCAGACGCTCAGCGCTCTGGGTGACCTGCCAGCCTGTGCGCTGCCCGCCGCCGCGCACCGGCTTGACGTCAATGTGCCTGGCCGCAAATGGCAGCAGATCGAAGCCTTCGCCCGTCACCTCGCCTTCCGCGCACCCTCGCGTCACTGGCTGGACTGGTGCTCGGGCAAAGGCCACCTGGGCCGACGTTTGCTGCAACCCGGCCAGCGCCTGACCTGCCTGGAGTACGATCCCGAGCTGGTGGCCGCCGGCCAAGCGCTCAGTGCCCATCACCACTTGCCCGTGCAACACATCCACCAGGACGTGATGGCCCCTGGCAGCGCCGAGCATCTGGATGCGGACACCAGCGTGGTCGCGCTGCACGCTTGCGGCGACCTGCATGTCCAGCTGCTGCGCCTGGCCAGCCAGCAAAACTGCCCACAGCTGGCCGTGGCCCCGTGCTGCTACAACCGCATTGCCACCGCCCAGTACCAAGCGTTATCCACAGCTGCCCGTGCCTCGGCCTTGCAGCTGTCGCTGGATGACCTTGGCCTGCCCTTGAGCGAAACCGTCACCGCCGGCGCCCGCGTACGCCGCCAGCGCGACACGTCCATGGCCCGCCGCCTGGGCTTCGACCTGCTGCAACGCCAGCAGCGCCAGACCGACCAGTACCTGCCTACGCCATCGCTGCCGGTGGCCTGGCTGGCCAAGCCCTTCGAGCAGTATTGCCGTGACCTGGCGGCGCTCAAGCAATTGGAGCTGCATGGGGATATCGACTGGGCGGCCTTGGAGTCGGCGGGGTGGGAGCGATTGGCGCAGGTCCGTAACCTCGAACGCCTGCGCAACCTGTTCCGACGCCCGCTCGAACTCTGGCTGGCATTGGATCGTGCCCTTTTTCTGACCGAACAGGGCTATGACGTGCATTTGGGCGTGTTTTGCGACTATGCCCTTACCCCACGCAACCTGATGATCCTTGCCGAGCGCGACAGATAGCCGCAGAACAACCTGTGGATAAGTCTGTGAACAAGCTTGGGGTTACCTGTTGGTGTACGCGGCCATCCAGATGGATTTGCTTATTCCAAAATCACGTTCAAGACCAGCAAAAACAGGCATTTGCGCAAATTCGGGTGGTTGAGGCTTGAGTTATGCCATTGGCACAAGCATTCGATGCCGCTTGTGCATAAGCAATTTTTCGGGGGCGATTTTTTGTTGATTTCAGAGAGGTTTGGTGCGTAGGGGGTGGGGTTGCCATGCCGGAATTGGGAATGGCTTCAGTGCATGCCATCGCCTTGAAATTTTGAAGTCTGTTTTCTGCGGGTCGTTATCAAAGAACTGGGCGGGTGCCTAAAAACGGGTTGCCTATCCGCTTGGCACCCTGGCCCTATGGTCATCCATGCAGCCGAGGTTCTGGTGGGCCTTCGCTAGTGGCGCTTGCCTTTGGCGATTTCGATGTCGTTCAGCAAGGCGTTGGCCATGTCGCAGAGGTAATCCGCAGCACCGAGCAGCTTATGGTCATCCTCCATATCCCCCTCACGCACCAGGTGCCTGATGTAACCCATCAGGATCGAGACATGTTCGTACGCAGCATCCACCGGGATGCCGGGTTGAACGCGAAGGAGGTTTACGGGTGGGGTGCCGGCTTGGAGGAAGGTTTCTACGCCTGCGGTGGTGACAAGGTCTGAATTGCTCTTATCCATGGCTTGGTTCCTTATTCGAAAACAGGAGCCGCCACGCAAACCTTCTCACGGATAGGGTGGCAGCCGTACGCAGGGTGAGAAACCGAGTGAATAAGGAACCCCGGCCAGACCAAAGCCTGCCCGCGCACGGCCACCATTGCAGGTAGCGCTTATTCGAAGTCGGGTTCTCACACCCGGTCGCCAGAGCGACGGGGCAAAGGTATCCGTGAGGTATTTCCCAGACAACGGTGATACTTCGGCAGAGCGCGTAGGATACGTCCGATAACTAAACTTGCAGAAGCCTCCAGCCGGATAGTCCAGACATTTCCTACAAAACCAAGGCTCGCAAGCTACAACACTCCAGCCCAACTCATCCCCGTGTGGGAGCGGCCTCGCGCCGCGATGGGCCGCAAAGCGGCCCCAAAACTCCCACCCCAAACCACATATCCCCCCCTACACACACCGCCCCCACCCACCTCCTCTCTCTCAAACCCCACCCAACTTCCAATTCCATGACCCACCGCACACTCCCCGCAACACCCCACCCCTAATCCCCGCCACCATAACCGTGTATCATGCGCCCCCCAAATCATTAAAAAGTGACGTCGCGCGCTGCCTGCCAGCCCTGCGGCCATCTGGCGTTGCGCCAGATTCGACAATGGACCTGACTCTCGTGACCCAAGCCAAGCCCCTCGCCCTGCTCGCCTTCGCCCTGGCCCTCACCGCCTGCGCCAGCGCCCCCTCGCACCCCGCCTCCGGCAACCTCGGCTGGAACCACCCCGGCATGCAGCTGGGCGGCGACCGAGGCCTGCCGCTACGCGCCGACACCCCCTGCCGCAAGCGCGGTTGCGACAACGACAAGCTGTTCTTCAACCCCGGCAAGACCGAGCCAAGCGTCACCACCATCCACCGCGGCTGGTAAGAAAATTCCCCTTTTGGGTCGGTGACTTAGGTCATTTTCAAACAATCGCAAGGAAGTGGTTTACACACGCCAAACGATCGTTATAATGACGCCCCATTGCCGGTATAGCTCAGCTGGTAGAGCAACTGACTTGTAATCAGTAGGTCCCGGGTTCGATTCCTGGTGCCGGCACCATATAAGGTTTCAGAGAAGGCTTTCAAAATCTCTGGAATTCACGAAAAACCCGCCTTTTGGCGGGTTTTTTCGTTTTGGCGTTCCGTCGGATTCCGAGGGTAGCCAGCGCTAATAAGGGTAGTTTTAAGGATAGAGGTCCGTTTCGATATCGGAGACTACCCTTATGGCCCGCACCACTGCCCCGCTTACAGACACCACCTGTCGCACGGCAAAGCCCAGAGAGCGCGAGTACAAGCTATTCGACGGCGACGGTCTCTACCTCCTTGTGCAACCCAACGGCCGCAAAGGCTGGCGGCTCAGGTACGTGAAACCCGATGGCCGCGAAGGCCTGACCGCCCTCGGCAGCTACCCGGTGGTCGGGCTGGGCGACGCACGCCGCAAGCGCTTCGAGATCAAGCAGCAGCTCGCAAACGGCATAGATCCGATCCAGTCCAAGCAACAAGCCAAGACCCAGGCCGTGATCAATGGCCGCACCTTCGAAAGCGTTGCGCTCGACTGGCACGCGAGCATGGTGCCCAAGTGGGCGCCCGGCCACGCCAAGACAGTGCTCAGCCGTTTGAAGACTCACGTATTCCCTTTGCTCGGTGCCAGAGCAATCGTTGAGTTGGACACCCACGACCTCATGCAGCCACTGGAAGCCGTGACGAAGCGCGGCACCATCGACGTGGCGCTCAGGATCAAGAACTACCTGCAAAGCATCATGCGTGAAGCCAAACGGCTGCGGCTGATCACAGCGAACCCAGCTCACGACCTCGATGGCTCGATCAAGACACCACGGGTAACTCACAGACCCGCACTACCCTTATCGCGGCTGCCAGAGCTACTGGCATGCATCGAGGACTACAAAGGTCGCCCGCTCACGCGCCTCACGGTGATGCTGTCGTTGCATGTATTCGTACGGTCCAGTGAACTGCGCTTCGCCCGCTGGAACGAGTTCGACCTCAAGCGCGGAATCTGGGAAATCCCCGACACCCGCCCGGCGCTGGACGGCGTGCCGTTTTCCACAAGGGGTACAAAGATGGCCGGGGACATCCA
This sequence comes from Pseudomonas sp. SGAir0191, assembly GCF_002812565.2. Taxonomy (NCBI): domain Bacteria; kingdom Pseudomonadati; phylum Pseudomonadota; class Gammaproteobacteria; order Pseudomonadales; family Pseudomonadaceae; genus Pseudomonas; species Pseudomonas sp. SGAir0191. Next base: position 282,411 of record NZ_CP025035.2, on the reverse strand, counting down.
CGTTGTACCCTTATCGCCGCAAGCAGTGGCTTTGCTTGAGCAGATCCACGCGCTCACCGGCAAGTTCGACCTGGTGTTCGCGGGGGATGCCAAACCGTGGAAACCGATGTCCGAGAACACGGTGAATGCTGCGCTCAGGACGATGGGCTACGACACCAAGGTGGATATCTGCGGCCACGGGTTCCGAGCTATGGCGTGCAGTGCGCTGGTCGAGTCCGGGCTGTGGTCGGAGACGGCAATCGAGCGGCAGATGAGTCACAAGGAACGCAACAACGTACGGGCCGCTTACACCCACAAGGCCGAGTTCCTCGAAGAGCGCCGGATGATCATGACCTGGTGGGGCCGGTTTCTGGAGGCGAACCGCGAGGACCATGTGACGCCGCATGAGTTTGCCAAGCAGACGGGCGAGAACGTCACGCGCCTTCGCAGTGCCAAGAGGACCGAGTAACCCGCCGCACCACCACCTCAACTCGCTGTGAAGTTACCCACAGCACCGACATGAAGCTCCTCCGCGCGGGTCCATTCAAACGGGGCTGCATAGCCGCCCCGTTTGAATGGACCATACCTTAGAAAAAAACTGTTGGCACAGAGTACGTCTGTGGAAAACCACTGATGTCCACCGGGGGATAGTTTTATCCACAGGTGCTAAATACCTGAAATCGCTTTGCTTGACGAATATTGTCCACAGGCGTAGAGCGGGAGTTGCAAGAGCTGTCGATGACAGCACCCCAGGTGGCCCGAACCTTCAAGGCCACGCCGCTCTCGCGGTGGTTCTCCCCAAGGGCGATTAGCATTCGGCAGCTCGCCCGGTCACAACCCATGTGATGAATGCTCTTACACATATAGCGCTCGTGCGCCAGATACTCCGTACCTCGCTGCCCTGCAGCAACCTATCCGCTTGGCCGAAAATTTGCGCCAACCTGCGCCCGTCTCTTTCTTCTGGAAAGAGACGGGCACTACTACCACTGCTGCAACCCTGATCGCACAAGGCTATGCGGCATTCCCCCTCGTGACAATCGGCGTGACAAACGCCGATGTCACCAGCAACAGCCATGCAGATGATGGTGCTGCAGACCAAGGAATGGACTGCACCTGACTGACAGTCAGGCATGCCCCGGTCATCGCATTGCTGCGTTCACCCGACTCAGGATCTTCAGGCGCTGGTCTCGTCAGCCAGTTCTGCCTCCACCCGCCCACCGGTAACGGTGTTCAGGAGGCCAGATCATGAGATGCCCTTGCTCCCGGACGTAAGGAGCCGCCAGTCCCGCGAAGAGGACATTCCCCACAGGTCGCAGGGGCCTTGATCCCTGATAACACTGAGCATTCTTGGCGGGATGACGTGGGGCGAGGATCGGAGAGCGGACGATGAGGTGAGCGACATGGCATTGGTGGGTAGGCGCGACCGTCGTAATTCTGGCTACGGCAGGCGATTGAGCTAAGCGGGGGGCGTTGGCTTTGAACGATCGGTTGGATAGCGCCCATTGGGATACAGTCAAGACCACTACACTGGTCGCTCATGCTGAATTGATGAATTTGAGTTATTGGAAAGGCCCCAAGAGCTCCGCAGCTGGGTCCGCCCCTTGCCAAGATCAACAAAGCCCCTATGATGGCGATAGGATGGCAAAAGCCTACCACTACCAATAACGTGGAGCTTTTGCTCCAATAACAACGAAGGAAGCGAGCTGAGATGGAAGTCAGGGAGTCAATCATTCATGGGGTACTCAAGGCAAAAGAGACTTCGGGAGAGGGGTCAACGACCATCCGCCCAAGGGAAGAATTATTGCCCATTGATGAAAGGCTTGATCTCCTTTGCACCGACGTACTCGCTCTCTACACAAAGCTAAGTAATGGCTACGGAACTTTTGGTGCCGACCCTCTGCTGCATGCGTTCCCTGCTTTACTAAAAAGATACCTGAGAGCCGAAATTGACTTGGTAGAGCTAAGTGTAAGCACTAGCACTTTACTATCAGATCGCATGCAAGATCAGTTCATGGCAACAACAAGCTGGCCACTTTTCGTAAGATATAACAACCAAGGCCGCGAGTGGTTTTTGATCGCAATGCTCAAGCTGAAAGAGGGTGTCGGCATTGACGAGGCAACTTTAGACCTCAACAACTCTCTGTCTTTTGACATATCTCACCTTCATGAAGCTGCGCGAATTGACATTGAAAAGCTTCTGAGAGATGAACAACCGTATCTTTCGTTCATTAAGCGAAGAGCAGGCGATGCCGATGTAACGCGTTACTTCAGGACAGCTATATCTTGCACTGAATATACAGACGCAAAGCACAACACCGAAATGGTTATAAAGGCCGCCGAAGCCTATTGTTCTGAGCAAGATTGGACACCAGAACGATGCCAACAAGCGCGCGATAGCTTATACAACTATTGCAACACAAAAAAACATGATGACGAACCAGTAAATTTGACAGCACTTTCTGCCCACATCGATGACCAAAACCCTGAAGGGTTTGCCTTGTTTGTCCGAGAAAGTGCATTTGAGGTAAATGAAGTATTTTCCCCCAATCCGGCCTCATACAAAAAGCTTATGCGCGTAAGCCGACGTTTTGGTAGCATTAGTGTTAGCTTCGATGTTGACGACCTGAGGCAGGAAACTGTGCGCTATGACCCAGACAGCGATACTATCATTATTAGTTCCCCACCAGAAGAACTAGTCAATGATATGAAGCGTGCTCTTGGCGAACTAGTGGACGCAGAAGATTATGCTTGACAGTCTTGTCAGCATATATCGGAGACTCGAGAAACGAGAAATGTCTCGCGGACGTGTATCAGGTATAGCCTCTGATCATGACTTTGAGGAAATCGTTAGTACCCTCGAGACACATGACGTACTTATAGCAAATGACCCCAATACTAAATCTGTAACGTTCAGAGCAACATCAACAGCCACAGAGTATTTCTCTGCGTCGATGGCAGATTTACTGACCGCTCCATCGAGAAAGAGAAAAGCTCCGACCACCTTTTACGTTGCAGATCTTGACTTTCTATACAACGGCGAAATTAATGAATGCCCTACTCCAGTTAAGTCATACCTAGAGCATACATGCCTAGTTTCTTTACTTGAGAAAATATCTGATCATCAAGGCGACATTTCAAAGCTTATTTTTTTCCATAGAGAAAAATTTGACTTACAGATAAATTATTCAGCAGAGCACTTATCGCCAATCTGTCGACTTGATGAATTTAAAGAAAAATTCGTCGAGGACGACATACATTCGGAACAGAAAAAGACCATAATCAAGTCAGTGCTCTTAGAGTTTCACAATGAATTTGACAAAAAACTATCAACAGGCCTAATTGCCGAAAAATTTGAAGAATTCTACCGTAGAGTCTCTTCAAGCTATCAGCTTTACGTCTCAGAATTCTCATTCCAAAAAATAAAAGCAGAAGTAGAAAAAAGCAAATTCGAATTCATAACCAGGATAAATAAAGTATTTTCCGACATACAGAATCAACTTTTAGTCGTTCCTGCCTCTTTGATCTTAGTGGGGAGCCAGTACGAAACAAGCAATAGCATGACGCTCAAGAATCTAATCATATTTTGCGGAGCGATAGCTTTCGCTGCGTTCATGATGCTATTGATACTAAATCAAAGAAACACACTTCTCTCTATTTTGAACGAGATAAACAACGAACTTCAACTCATAAAACAAAAACATTCATCCGTAAAATTACAATTTGACGACCAATACAAGCTCCTTGAAACGCGCTTCTTGTACCAGTACATCTTGCTTGAGATAGTCTCACTAATTGTCGCCCTTGCACTCGCAGCGGCGAGCGCTCTATTCTTCTACTTCTCTAATAACAAAGAAATCCCTATAGAGATTTGCTTGGTAATAGCCTTTGCACTTTTCGTATACGCTTTTGTACGAATCGCCTCTACCATAGGTGTTTTTCTTAAAAACCCTTTGCGCAGCCGAAAATACTGACCGCTAACGTTTTATTCTTTCTACGCCATACCTCCCCCTAGCAAACCCTCATTAAAATTTCGCCAAGAATTAATTTAAGCTGGAACCCCGCCAACATCATTAGAATATTAATCCACCCCAGCGACAGTACATTCGCGTCAGCGCCAACTATTTAATCGTAGATCAACGAAAACAAAAGCCCCGGTTCGACTCAACGAAACACCATAATTAGCTGATTTATTTGTGGCTACCCTATGAAGTATGCAAAAAACCACCAAATTCCAGCCCGGCGTATCCCCTGCCCTCACAGCAAGAAACCGTTCGTCTGGTGCCGTGTCAAAGCTCCGCAATGCGGGGCTGAACTTGCTTCAAGTTCTGTGTGATCTAGTAGATGTGGTTGAGAAAACTAACACCATGCTTACAGGGCACAAGCATGGTGTTACCCCTCCTTCTGACAACGCGGCGGAGTTTCATCAAACTCAGAAATTGCTGCTAGCCTTATCAACAGATGCGGCCTATTACTGAGAAAGTCCCCTAGATAGGATTTCCAACATTCTACCGTACTCCTCTTTCCGCCTAACAACATGAAGATTTTCCAATCCGGCGGGAACACACTTCAACAAGTTGCACTTGCCTATGGCATCGTCTGAAGCCAGCAAGAGATTTGCTGAAATTTTGCTTTCAGAATGTGCTATATCCTTATCGGTTGGGAATGGAACAATCAGCGGGCGCTGGTCTTTGATTGCTGCCCGGGATGCATGCAAGCTTCCCCCTACCAAATCCGACTGGATCATTATCACTCCGCGAGAAAGGGCGGACTGGGTCTTGTCCCTGATAACAAAGTTGGTTGGAGTTGGCTTTATATCGAAACCAAACTCCGACACCAATGCTCCATCGCTGGATAGTATTGATGTCGCTAGCTCTACATTCCGCGACGGTGAGATAGTTTGCAAGCCATGAGCCATGACAGCTACTGTTTTGCCTCCCGATTCGATTGCCTGCTTATGTGCAATGCTATCGCAACCCAATGCGAGACCACTTACGATCGCCCATCCCTGTTGAACCATCCAATCCGTTATTCGCTTTGTTATTTCTTCACCATGGGCTGTAGGCTCTCTTGTTCCAATTACAGCTACCGAAGGGATATTCAGCGCGTCTATATTTCCTTTGACATAAAGAACCGCAAGACGGACCCCAGAGGCCACCAAGATCTTCGGAAATTCAGCATCCAATAGGCTAATGATCCTCGTGTCGTTCTTGAATGCCATATCCACCTGAAAGTCGGCATACCGCCGAGCCTCATCGTACTGCTCAACAGTCAAGGAATTTTTACGCAGCTCGTAGGCGTACTCACAAAGCTCAAGAGTCGTCTTCAGTGGATAGGAAGTAAGCCCCAGCACCTTTTCAATCGTGCTAGGCCCAACTCCCTTTAACCCACTCAGGATCAAAGCATTGTAAGCGTCATCGCTCGTCATCTTATTTCTCTGGGTGCTGAGATTGTGTGCGCCAGGCTAATGCAAAACACCTCTTGCGCGCCATTCTCCCTACTGTATTTGTCCATATAGTAGAGAGTCGCCCCTGTGGTGACAACATCATCGATCAAGAAAACTAATTTATCTTCGAAGTCGTCGTCGCCTACCGACAAGCAGTCACGGACATTTTCAAACCGCTGAATTTGGGACAAGTGTTCACCATGATGGGATCTCGCCTCTGCAGAGAACTCAAATGCTTCAGGAGCGATTTCAACCGAGCTGTTTGACAGAGGGTTCTCATCGCATGAGGCCCCGATCAGTTCAAGAAAGTTCTCCATTCGAGGCGGTCTGTCAGCTTTTGTGGGTGCAACTGTGATTAGCACGCTGTACCGTTTAAACATGTGGCTCGGGCCTTTTCTTTTTCTGTACTGCTTAATTTGGTCATCAATTGCATCTCGGACGCACTCCGCCCATTCTGCCGGGAAATTATCAGTATCTTTGAATTTCACAATCTCATCAGTAAGAGCATGCCATTGCCGTCTTTCTTTAAGCGCCTTATGTTCTGTGAACAATCTACCCAAAGAAATAACCTGCAGCGGGTGCCTCGCTTCTGCTATAGACTTCGGCGGAAAGTGTCCAATCCGGCACACTCTCCCAAAGTAAGTGCTGTTTGAGTCGCCGCCTTCTACTAGTCGCTCGAGGACTGGGAGCTTCTGCTTTATGTCAACAATCGCTTCGTAAACTGTTTTTTCCTTGACAACTGACGCGTCAGGAATTCGCTTTCTCGCTTCATAATTCTTTTGGTCTTCGAGTTCGGCCAATACCACACGAATTCCTGCGCTGTAAGCCGCTTCGACATCCCCGAGGTCGTCACCCACTAGCAAAACTGCTTGACCTTGAGTGATACCACAGTCCTCTGCAGCCAAATAAATCCCTTCCGGATCCGGCTTCGTGTGTTTCACGTCTTCGAATGCTACGACGGAGTCCCACTCGATTTCTGGGTAAACTTCTTCCAAGACAATATTGGCGTATTCCTTAGGTGACTTGGTAAAAACTGCCAGCTTGATGTCTGGATTGTTATCTCGCAGATCTTCAAAGAACTCTATCGACAACAATCGACGCTTCTGCTCTTCGATCTTAGCAACCAACCGATCTTTGTAATTTTGACTTTGCCCGCCTAGATGTGCGCGACCTCGAAACTCTTCCAGATCATCAGTTGAAGCCAATGTGTTATCTAAATCAAAAATCACCAAATTAAACATCCCAAATTCCCTTTGTGCAGTCAAAAGAAATACAGTGATGCCTAATGGCCATCAATGTCAATATGGCATTAGCGAATACGGTCCACCCAGCCTCATGTTTTGACTGTGAACAGCTCCGCCATGCAGGTCGTGTACCGTTGGCTGAGCAGATCCCGCTTCATCCTCCAATCCGGCGCGACAGGCACAGTCGCGACCTTCAACGTCCCGCGCCCCCAACGCCCATTGATCTGGTCCAGCACCGGCATAACCTTTCCGAAGCCGGCTGCGCCACCCAAAACAGCTCATCGGTAATTCACGAGGCTGTCGCAGGTCCAGAAACACATGCTTTGTCACCACCGCATTAGCGGCAATAACCGCGCCGATGCCCACGTTTACGCCCTCAAAAACCACTGCACTTTGGCCGATACAAACGTCGGGGGCCAATGATCGTGCTGCTCCCTTCGATTTCGTATCGAAGCTGAGTGTCGGTGTATTGAAAGGGGGGACTACTTACCCAGTTCGTTGAGGGCTCATTTCTCTCAGGTTCTTCATCCTAATGAGAGCTCGGTTTGAGCTTTGATCTGGCAGTATTCACTCTCGTTATCGGACTTCGTCAAAGTGCAATCATACCTGTCGAAATGCCCGGTTCGATTCCACTATAATCCATAAACAGCTGATTTATTTATAGTTACTCTATGAGGTACGGCACAAAATCCACCAAATTCCAGCCCCGCGAATCCCCTGCCCTTATAGCAAGAAACCGTCCGTCTGGTGCCGGCACCATATAAGGTTTCAGAGAAGGCTTTCAAAATCTCTGGAACCCCCGAAAAAACCCGCCTTATGGCGGGTTTTTTCGTTTTGGGGTTCAGTCGGATTCCGAGGGTAGCCAGCGCTAATTAAGGTTGGCCTGGGTGCACGCCGTAAGTGCTTCGAGATCAAGCAGCAGCTCGCAAACGGCATAGACCCCATCCAAACCGTGATCAACGGCCGCACCTTCGAAAGCGTTGCGTTCGACTGGCACGCGAGCATGGTGCCGAAGCGGGCGCCCGGCCACGCCAAGACTGTGCTCAGCCGGTTATAAACCCACATATTCCCTTTGATCGGTGCCAGGGCAATCGTTGAGTTGGACACCCATGACTTCATGCAGCCACTGGAAGCCGTGACGAAGCGCGGCATCCCCGACGTGGCGCTCAGGATCAAGAACTACCTTCAAAGCATCATGCGCGAGTCCAAACGGCTGCGGCTGATCACGGCGAACCCGGCTTACGACCTAGATGGCCCGATCAAGACACCCACGGGTAACTCATCGACCCGCACTACCCTTATCGAGGTTGCCAGAGCTACTGGCATGCATTGGGGACTACAGAGGTCGCCCGCTCACGCGCCTCACGATGATGCTGTCGTTGCATGTATTCGTACGCTCCAGTGAACTGCGGTTCGCCCGGGGGAATGAGTTGACCTCAAGCGCGGAATTTGGGAGATCCTTGACACACGCCCGGCGCTAGACGGAGTGCCCTTCAACACAAGGAATACGAAGATGGCCGGGGATATTCTGGTTAAGTATTTTCTTTATCTTTTCCCACATTCCCCAGTACGAGACGGTACAGCTCCTCTTCGCCACCAAAAGCCCCTTGCCGCAGGGATTTGCAGAACACCGACATTCCACTACACCTGCCAAAGCCCAAGCACAGAGCGATTTCAACCTGGCTGCATGAGCGCCGAAATTCCGACCGGTTTAGCCCGCAGGCGTGGGCGCGCAGGGTCAGCACCGCGCTAGCCTGCATGCTGTCGACCCTAGCTCGGCACGCCGGGTGCAAGGCGACAATGTACTTTCATACAGCTTTAAAGGAGAAAGGGTTGCGCGGTGCTCCTAGATCACCAGCGGTTCGAGCTGGGGATGACCACCCATGAAGAGATCGCTGCACACCGAGTCGTGCTGCTTCGCCATCAAAGGGAGCAGGCCTGGCAATAGCTCGCCAAAGCCAGGGAGGGTATGCAGGAGTTGATGGATATCAATTGGTCGCGGAATGAGCAGCTCATCGCCACGCGTCATGACCTAAAGGTCGCTCGGCCACATGCGTGCATGGAGGCGAATCATAGACAGGATGGCTTTTCAGCCTGAGGCGGCCAAGCCTCTAATCTAGAACCGTCCGCCACCGGCCATCCAGTGCTTTGAGTCCCGAATGCACTTCAACGCGTACAGGGCAGTCAGATGAACAGAAAAGTGCTGTCGATCAGAATCGTCAATGGCAAGCTATGATGAATCGTGCAAAATCGTATGATTCTGATATCATCCGTGCCGAGCCAAAGCCGCTGACACCAAGCTGATGAGGAGGGGTGACTATGACTGACAACATGAAAAGTCTGTACTCCGCACTCAGTCGTCACGGAATGAAAAAGCCGGACGTACGAGCGATCCTTCCTGCATGGTGGGATGATGAGATTGCCGAGACTGCGGCCGGTCTTCAGCAGGCAAAGCTTTTCGTTGCTAAGGCGCTAAACCTGAAGATCCGCCCACTCGTTGAGTCCCCTCCCCGGGTAGAGTTCGACCTTCCGGCCGAACGACGGTTTAAGCTGGCAAAAGGTACAACTGAAGATGACGTCGAGCTGGCTGTAGCACTGGCCCGCAGTGCTTCAAAGATCGTACTGTCTTCGATCGACCACGACTTTGTTCGCCCAGGTTCAGCTGCTGAGGTTCGCGCTCACATTCTTGCCACAGGCCGGAAATGGGTGGATCTGGAAGGATTAGTGGCGTATTGCTGGCAGAAAGGAATACCTGTTATCCATCTGGCGTCCTCGCTGATGCGTAAGAAGATGGACGGCATTGCCATGTCGACCAAAGGGCGGCCTAGTATTGTGCTCTCTTCTCGTAGAGCCTACGGTTTTATGCTTTTCCATCTTGCCCATGAATTGGGCCATGTAGCCTTGGGCCACCTTGATGCCAATGGGGCTATAATCGACACCAAAATCGAGAAAGAACCGGACGGAAAAGATGATGCCGAGCGGGAAGCTGATTGCTATGCGCTCGAACTGCTAGCCGGTCATCAGGGCAATCTTCGTCTCACTTCGTTCCAAAAGCCTATGGCTCTCGCAAAGACTGTTACGGAGTACGGCAAAGAACACAAAATTGCCCCTAATCATGTGTTGTTGAACTGCGCCTACAATGGCGATTTCTGGGGTTTGTGCGCTAACACGTTGAAGGTTCTTTGTGAAGCTGACGGCAAGTCTGATAAAGAGGTCATCGACAGGCATCTGTATGAGAACCTTCCAGACGATATCAAGGAAGACAATCTAGGCATCCTAGGGACTCTAGTTGGTTCCTGAATGATCCTACTGTCCGACAACGATCTCATCGTGAAGCTGGCTCAATGTGATCTTATAGGGGACACGCTGGCTTCGATGGATACCAAGAGAAAAGACTGTTACGTGCTCAACACCATGAGCTACAGCCTACGTCTCCGTGATGCTGACCTTTCTATCCGCAAATATGTCGGTAGTGTTCAAGCTTATGAGCGCATCAGCGAGTTTTTAGAAAGTTGCTCGATTCTGGGCGTCGGGCCAACAGATTATGATTTGCTTGACCATCTTCAAGAAATTGACGAAATCGATCCGGGAGAGCAGACCCTTTTCATGCACGCGTACGACCATCACGTCAACGACCGGAGCTACCAGCTTCTAACCGGGGACAAGCGTGCGCTAAAAGCGATTTGCAATTATGGCAATCTGGATGCCTTTGAATACCTAAGGACGAAGGTCGTTTGCCTGGAAAGCTGCATGGTGGATCTCATCGATTACGCTGGCTTCGAGTATGTCAACGATATGGTGTCTGCTGCCCGTAAAGAAGTTCAGGAGGACAAGTACGACAAGGTCCTGAGAGCTGCTTTCGGCGCAGGCCGGGACGAGAATCACTGCCTAGAATGCCTTCACAGCTATTGCGCGGACATTCGCTGGTTGCTGTCCTATTAGCGTAATCACTGGCGGAAATATTCAACCCGCAAAATCGAAAGCTCCCCAGCTAACATGCTAAAGCCGCCTCAATGGGCGGCTTTTAGTTTCCGGTGTCCTCAGTTCGGCGTTGGCGCGCACCCGCCCAAGCCCCCTCACCCCAACCAAACCTCAAACCGTGTCCCCAACACCTCATCCGAGCACATGCTCACACTCCCCCCATGCGCCTCGGCAATCTTCTTCACGATAAACAACCCCAGCCCCACCGACCGCACCGTGTCCTGGCAATCGCTGCCTCGGGTCATCGGCTCGAACAACGTGGGCAGTAGCGCGTCATCGATCGCAGCACCATGGTTATGCACACTCACCACCGCCGCGTCATCTGAGAAGTCCGTGGTCAAGGTAATGGGATAGCGAAGGTCGCCGTAGGCCACGCCATTGGCCACCAGATTGCCAATCACCTGCTGCAACCGATCCGGGTCGACCTGTACCACGCGCCGGCCGCGGGCGTAATGCCGAATCTGGGCATCGGGGAAGGCGACCTTCAGCTCGCTTACCGAATAATCCACAGCCCGCACCAAGTCCACTCGCTCGCGGCGGATGGTCATGCCGGGGCCGAGCCTGACTGAGGCGAAGTCGAGCAGGTCGATGATCATGCGCAGCGCGCGCTCGGTCGAGTTGTCGATGCCGGTCAGTAAGCGCCGGGCACGGTCGCTCGGTAGATCGTGCTTAAGCATGGAGGCGGCCATCTGGATGGCGGTCAGGGGGTTCTTCAGGTCGTGGCTGGCGATGGCGACCATCTGTTCGGAGAAGACGGCGCGGCGCTGGACTTCCTGGTAGGCGGCGGCGAGTTCGGCCTGGGCGCGTTGCAGGGCGCTTTCGGCTTCTATCTTCTGCGCCAGCATTTCTTCGGCGCGTTGCATGGCTTCCAGGGCGGCCTTGCCACTGCTGGTGCTTTCGAGCGCGCTGAACAGCGCCAGGTGGTAGCGAATGCCGTCATCGCTTTCGCGACGTACGCCGCTGAGCAGCATGGGCAGCTTGCGGCCGTCACGGTGGCGCAGGGCAATCTTCACTTCGGAGATGGACCCTTGCATGTTCAGCAGTGGGCCCCAGTGGGTCAGCAGGAACACGCGGCCGTCGGCGGGCAGCAGTTGGTCGAAACTCATCGCGTGCAAGGTGGCGCTGTCGTATCCCAGCCAGTCGGCCAGGGTCTGGTTGCAGCGCACCAGGGTGCCGTCGGGCGCCATCACCACCAGGGCACAGGGTGCGTGCTCGAAGAAGAGCTGGGTGGACAGCAGCGCCGTGTTATCCATGGTCGAGGCCAAGGTGGGTGAAGAACTCGTCCATCGCGGCAGCACAAGCGCCTGACGCGCTCAGCTGGGGGTAGTGGCCCATGTTCTCGATGATGCTCAGCTGACTGCTCGGCATGACGGTGTTGAGGTATTTACCCACCGCCACAGGCACCACGGGGTCGCCCGTGCATTGCACGATCAGGGTAGGCAGTTGCAGGCCCGTCACGTCCTTGCGGTGGTCGGACAAAAAGATCACGCGGGCGAAATGCCGGGCGATCTGGGCGTCGGTGCGGCTGAAACTGCTGGCCAGCTCCTGTTCCAGGGCCGGCTGGCCGGGGGTGCCCATCAGCACTGGGGCCATGGAGCTGGACCAGCCCAGGTAGTTTTCGTCGAGGGTGGTCAGCAGGTCGTGCACTTCATCGGGGGTGAAACCGCCGGTGTAGGCCTCGTCGTCCACATAACAGGGCGAACCGCCCACCATGACCAGCCCCATCAGACGGCCCGGCCGCTGGCGTTCGGCCAGGGCAGTGATCATGGCGCTGACCGAGTGGGCGACCACGATGACCGGGCCCTGGGCGTATTCGTCGATGATTTCGTTGAGGTCGCTGGCGTAGCCCCACAACGTGGCGTACTTGTCGTGCTTGTAGGCACTGAGGTCCGAGCGCCCTGCCCCGACCAAGTCGTAGGTGACGACCCGGAAGCGTTCGAGAAAGTGCGGCAGTAGCAGCCGCCACATGGATTGGTCGCAGCCAAAGCCATGGGACAGAACGAGGGTTACGTCACCCGCTCCGGCTACCTGGACGTTGTTACGTTTTTGCAGGGTCATACCTCTCCCGAATACCGTTCAACGTCATGCTGAGCTGTCACGATCCGTTCAAGTCCTTGCTGAGAATAGTTGAGAGAAGCCCTTCGGGTAGGTGCCGTTGAGCAACGCGTCAGCGCCCCGCTAAGTGCTTAGTGGGGTTTTGTGCAGAAACAGTTCACGGATCGGGACGCCCACCTTACGCTATATAGGCAAGCGACGTAGAAGTTTCTGCCTGTTTTCTGGGTCCAAAGGGTCTGGTGATGATCCGGATGCCCCTGGCTGGTGCTTGACTTCGGTCAACCCGAACAGAGCCAGGAGGGTTAGGCTCAGGTCGTGTACTGCTTGCCGGAGGCCCCTCATGGCCAAGAAATTCCCGAAGCACCCCAGCCACCCCGAGCGCATTTGCTGGGGCTGCGATCTGTATTGCCCAGCCAAGGCGCTGGCCTGCGGTAATGGTGCCGACCGGACCATGCACCCGATGGAGCTGTTCGGCGAGGACTGGGACAGTTTCGATGACCGGTTCGAGCCGCCCGCTGTGGATAACGCGAAGCCCGCCACCCTCTGACGGCGCCTTCAGCCCTGCATGAACCACCTCACCCGCTCGGTGCTGGTGAGGTAGTCGTCATTGCGATGTGGATCAGAAGGTGGTGTTGACGGTCAGCGACAAGCTGCGCGGGTCACCGTACACGGCCCCTGCATAGAACCCGTAGCGGGTGTAGTAGTGCTTGTCGAACAGGTTGTTGGCATTGAGGGTCACGCTGGTGTCGTCGGTCACCTGGTACTTGGCCATGGCGTTCCAGATGGCGTAGCCGGACCAGTTCACGTCGGTGGCGCCGCTGCTCACGCCGTTGACAGGCTGGCCCGCCGGGCTGGATATGGCGCGAATGTTGGATTGCGCGGTAACGCCAGCGCCTACGGTCAGGCGGTCGAGTGGGCCGCTGAGGTGGTAGGTGGTGGAGGCTTTGAACAGGTGCGAAGGGTCGCTGCGCCCGTCGCTGTCAACGCGGCGGAAGTGCAGGTAGGTGTAGCCGGCGTATACGTTCCAGTCCGGGGTCAGGGCGCCGGCGATTTCCAGATCGATGCCGTCGGTTTCCTGGCCTGAGCCTGCTTTGTAGGCATCGCCACCGGTCGGGGTGGACAGGCCGCCGTCCAATACCGCCTTGTTTTCCTGTTTGGTGCGGAAGTACGCCGCAGAGGCGTTCAGGCGACCGTCGAACCAGGCGCCTTTGATGCCCGTCTCGTAGCTTTGCCCACGGATCGGCTCGACCCGGCTGCCAGCGCTGGTTTCCTGGGTTTGCGGGTTGAAGATGTCGGTGTAGCTGGCGTACAGCGAGTAGGTGTCGTTCAGGTCGTACACCGCGCCCAGGTAGGGGGTCACGACGCCGTTTTCTTCCTGGCTGGTGCGCACGGCATTCACGCTGCGGGTGATGGCCGAGTAGTCGGTGGTGCGCACGCCCAGGATCACCGACAACGGGTCGGTGATGCTCAGGCGGGTCGCGGCGTACATACCCTGCAGGCGAGTGGTGGTCTTGCTGTGCTTGCCGGTCTGCGAAGCCAGCAGGTCATAGTCCCCGTCCACGCCATTGCGCCAATCGCTGATGGGCAGACCATTGTTGGCGCGGAACTGGCAGCCGACTACCGGATCGGTGATCTTGCCGCCGCCAACCATGCTGCAGCGGTACTCCGGCGACCACTGCACACTACGGCTGTCGTTGTAGCCGACCATGGCCTGGTGAGTACGGCCGAACAATTGGAACGGGCCGGACAGGTCGACCTGCGCTGACTGCTGGGTGGTGTCGCTCGAGCTGTGCAGACCGTTGAGCACCGCGCCGCTGCCGTCCTGATTCCAGTAGCCGCCGAACCGGCCGCGCCCTGCCGAGTTGACCTTGCCCAGGCCTCGGTGGTTGAGGGCGTCGGTGGTGCTCTGGGACGCTTTCAGGTCCAGCGACCAGTCGTTGTCGAAGCGGTGCACCAGCGAGCCGAAGGCGGTGCGGGTGGTGTATTCGCCAAAGCTCCAGCTCGGAACCAGGTTGGCGCTGCGTGGCAGGTCGGTCTTGCTGCCGTCACGGTACCAGATGGGGATGTTGGCGCCCCAACCACCGCCCACCACCTTGTTGTACTCGTACTGGTAGCCGGCGCCCAGGGTGGTGGCATCGTCCAGGTCGAACTCGAAGTTGGCCAGGGCTGCGCGTGAACGGTCGGACTGGTAGTCGCGGAACGAGTTGGCGTCCTGCTGGGTCACCACGAAACGCGAGCGCAGGCGGCCGTCTTCGGACAGCGGCAGGTTCAGGTCGGCGCCCAGGCGGCGTTTGTCCCAACTGCCGTAGGTAGCGTACGCGCTGCCGCCGAAGGTGCGGGTGGGTGCCTTGCGAATCAGGTCGATGGTGGCGGATGGGTCACCGGTTCCGCCGAGCAGGCCGTTGGCACCACGCACGATGTCGATGCGCTCGTAGAGGTCCATGTTCAGGGCGTTGCCGCTACCGCTGAAGTCCGACGCGCCGGGTGCCTGCAGGCCATCGATTTTCCAGTTGGTGATGGAGTAGCCACGGGCACGGTAATCGGTGCGTCCGCCCACTTCGGCTTTGCTGGCAGTCACCCCTGGGGTGGTTTCCAGCGCCTGCTCGATGCTGTGGATGGCGCGGTCATCCATCTGCTGGCGGGTGATGGTGGTGACCGACTGTGGCGTTTGCCGTGGGGTCAGCGCCAGGCCAGTGGAGCTGCGCGTGCGTTCGACGGTATAGCCCAGCTGGCCGGCATCGTCCTGGGGCAGCAGGGCGCTGTCTTCGACTTGCGTGGCATCGAGTACCAAAGGTGCGCTGTCGGCGGCCATGACGCCACTGCTGATGGCAAGGCCGACGAAGAAGGCAATTGGCTTGAGGCGGGTGCCGCCACAGATGATTGTAGTGAAGGTATTGGTGATGCTTGGGGGGTTCATTTGGGAAGGCTTCGTATTTGCAGATGATTTTTTGTTAGGATTCTAGGGATCAGTCCTCTGGGCTCTACACCCGACATGTACGGGAATGTAATGCAACGTAACGGGCGCTAACGACGCCCGCCTCACAGGTGTTTTTCAGATGAGCACAACCCTGCTGGTTGTTGATGACGACGACGAGATTCGCGAGCTGCTGTGCGATTACCTAAGCGACGCAGGCTATGCCGTACTGGCGGCTACCGACGGCAAGCAGATGCACGAGCACTTGGCGCGGCAAAAGGTGGACCTCGTGGTGCTGGACCTGATGCTGCCCGGTGAAGATGGCCTGAGCCTGTGCCGTCAGTTGCAGGCCCAGCCAGGGCTGGCGGTGATCATGCTGTCGGCCAAGGGCAGCGCACTGGACCGCATCATCGGCCTGGAAGTGGGGGCCGACGATTACCTGGCCAAGCCTTTCGAACCCCGGGAACTCATTGCCCGGATCAAGGCCGTGCTGCGCAGGCCCCACCGGCTGGAGGCTGCCGTACAGGAACCGACTCAGGTCCAAGCCCATGTCTTTGCAGGCTTTCGCCTGGAACACATCAAGCGCCTGCTGACGCGCCCCGATGGGCAAACCTTGACCTTGCCGCGCTCCGACTACCGGGTACTGCGCGAACTGCTTGAAGCCGACAACCGTGTGGTGTCTCGCGACCAGTTGACACGCAGTGCCTTCAGCCGTGACCACCTGCCCGACGACCGCTCGGTCGACATGTGCGTCAGCCGCCTGCGCCAGCATCTGCGCCATGCGCCGGGCGATGTGGCGCAGATCCTCACCATTCGCAATGAAGGTTATCTGCTGAGCATTGCTCAGAGCCAGGCCACGGCCTGACATGCGCTGGGCTCGCCGACTGTGGCCGCGCACGCTGTTCGGGCAGCTGATGCTGATCATGGTGGGCGGCACGCTGGCCATCCAGTTGATGTCCAGCAGCATCTGGTTCGATGTGCGCTTCGCCCAGGTGTTCGAAGCCCCCGTGCGCTTGATTGCGGCGCGCAGCGCCCCGCTCATCCAGCAGGCCAGCTGTCATGCCGGCGTGCTCAAGGTGCCGGCCCATTATCAACTACGCTGCGCCGAGCAGCTGCCCTCACCGCAGCAGGACGAACGGCGCGGGCGCAAACGGGTCGAGTTGCTGCTTCACCAGGCACTGAAATACGAGCTTGGCCGTGAGCCGCAGGTGCATTTGATGAAGGTGCAGTTGACCGACGAACTGGGCCAGCCGATCGTCTGGCGCAGCCTGTTCGGCCTGCGCACGGCCCAGGCCCATCTTCAGTTTGCGGTGCCGTTGGCAGACGGGCATTGGTTGACCATCGACGGGCAGGAACTGCAAGGCTGGAGCGGCGAGTCCGCCTGGCTGCTGATCAGCGACTACCTGTTGCGGGTGTACGCGCTGCGCATTGTCGCCGTGCTGGTGGTGTGCCTGATTGCCGTGCGCCTGTGCCTGCGTCCGCTGCGCCGCCTGGCGGATGCAGCGCTGGCGCTTGGCAGCAACCTGGAACAACCGCCGCTGGCGCTCGACGGCCCCGACGAGGTTCGTCAGGCCGCGCAGGCCTTCAACGCCATGCAGCAGCGCCTGATCGCCATGGTCAACGACAAGGCTTACTTTCTCGCCGCCGTCTCCCATGACCTGCGCACCCCGTTGACGCGCATGCGCCTGCGCCTGGAGCGCATGCCCGATGACGAACACAGGAAGCGGTTGCGGCAGAACATTGCCCAGATGGACGACATGATCGGCCAGGTGCTGGACTACCTGCGTGCGGGCGAGCAGCAAAACCTGCAGCCGGTCGACATTGATCGCCTGGTTGTACGCCAGTGTGCGGAGCTGGCCACTGTCGACGAACCCATCCCTGTGCACGGTCATGGCGGGGTAGTGAGCGTCGATGCCCTGATGGTGCAGCGCTGCCTGCAAAACCTGCTGGTCAATGCATTGCGCTATGCCAGTCAGGTGAGTGTGTCGGTGGAGCGCGTAGGGCCACGGGTGCTGGTTCACGTCGAGGATCGAGGCCCAGGCATTGCGCCGCACCTGCTGGCGACCGTCACCGAACCGTTCGTACGTGGCGAGCGTTCGCGTAACCAGGCATCCGGCGGGTATGGGCTCGGGCTGAGTATCGTCGAGCGGATCATGGCCAGCCATGGGGGGGCGTTGCGGATGCACAACCGTGAGGGGGGCGGGTTGCGCGTGACCATCGAGCTGCCGGTCTAGACATGGGCAGCCCGTGGGCTCAGGCCACCGGCGCACGCGGTGCGAAGGTGGCCTGCGTGGGTGACCGGATCAGAAGATGCTGATCGGGTACTCGACGAATACGCGGACTTCGTTGCCGTCGTCGTTGTAACCGTTCTGGCGCACGGCATTGTTGGTGCGCAGGAACGAGCTGCGCAGCTTGACCGACAGGTCCTTGGCCGGGCCTTCCTGGACCACGTAGCGGATCTGGTTGAAGATCTCGCGCTCCTTGCCTTCGCCGAAGCCCTGTGGATTGGCGACGTTGCGGGTATTGATGTTGTCACCTACCACGTAGGCCAGCTTGTAAGTCAGGCCAGGGATACCGTAGGCACCGAAGTCCAGGCCATAGCCCAGCTGCCAGGAACGCTCGTCCTCGGCATTGAAGTCGGACCAGTAGGAGTTGGCCAGGAAGATGGTCGAGCCACCGTCACCCACGCCGCCCTGGTTCTGGTACCAGCCGTAGTTGTAGCCGGTGCTGCCGGTGCTGCGCTGGTGAGCGAGGGTGAACGAGTGGGCGCCATAGGCGTAGGTAGCAGCCAGGCTCCAGATGGTGTTCGAGTCACCGTTCAGGCCCGCTTCACGCACGTACTTGTTGTCGATGCTCGACTTGTAGCCGTTGAAGTCCAGGGTCAGGGACTGATCGTCGGCGATGGCGTAGACGTAGTTCAGGCCCAGGTAGTGCTTCTTCATCACGTCTTCGGTGTCGGCGGTGTACAGCGACGCGGTGAAGTTGTCGTTGAACTTGTAGCTACCGCCCAACACGTTGATCGACTTCAGGCCACCGCCATCACGGCGTTCGGCGCTCTTGCGCGCTTCCTGGGTGAAGCGACCGGCGTTCAGCTCCAGGCCTTCGATTTCCTTGGAGGTGATCAGGGTGCCGGTGAAGCTTTCCGGCAGCAGGCGCGCATCGTCGTACTGGAGCACTGGCAGTGCAGGCATCTGGTCACCGTACTTGAGCACGGTGTTGGAAATGCGGAACTTCACGGCAGCACCGGCACGGGCCAGGTTGTGCGGCGAGCGGGCATTGCCCTCGGCGTTGGTGGTCTCGTGCGGCTTGAAGAAGTCGACGCCGCCGCCACCGTTGTGGCCCTTGCCGCCGTCCAGGCGCAAGGCGTACAGGCCGAATGCATCGACGCCGACACCGACGGTGCCTTGGGTGAAGCCGGACGAGAAGTTGCCGATGAATGCCTGGCCCCACTCGATCTGGTCATCGGTGCCGTGCTTCTTGTCACGGTTGATGTAGGCGTTGCGCAGAAGGACGTTGGCGTGGCTGTCCTCGATGAAGCCGTTGCTGGCGGCCTGGTCATTGGCCTGGGCCTGGGTCGCGGCGAACATCGCCAGGGCGACCAGGCTGATCCTGGTATTCAACATGTTATTTTCCTTATTTCTTGATCGAAAACGCGCTGCGTAATGACGCCATGAACCAACGCCCCTTCGTAGGTTCGACGCTATGCAGGTTCTGCCAGAAAAGCCCTTTGCCGGTAAACGCGGCCGGCCTTGGCAACAGCATGGCCAAACGGATTGGCCAGCAGGCGTGGCCGAATCCTAGCGGCGTGCGATTACAAATGTCAAAAAAACGTGAAATGCAGGTTGATATAACTAATAAATTGGTCGTTCACGAGGCATTTTCTTTAGAACTAAAGCTGTAGGAGGATATTCCTTCTTGGTATTGAAAAGTCATCTTGATCAAGGCGACAAGTTCACTTAGGTCCCCATTCTAAATAGTTACAAAGTGATACAAACGTAAAAATCCAGAATCCAGAATAGGCGAGCATTAGCAAATAGCACCCATTATCATTCGCGCCTTCATTACTGCCCGGTCAAACGCGCGTCATGCCTGCCCCTTCTCGCCTCGCTCCTATTACGCTCTCCATTTCATGCCTGCTGGCTGCCAGCCCCACAAGTGCCGCCACTACTACACTGCCTGAACTGTCCGTCACCGCCAACAGCGAGCGGGACAAAGACAGCCCGCGGGTGCGTGAGGTCAGTATTGCGACCCGAACCGCCACCGCCGTACGCGCCGTGCCGCAGGCCGTGGACACGGTCAAGACCTCGCAGGTGCTGGACTACGGCAGCAACACGTTGGGCAAGGCACTCGAAGGTATCCCCAACGTCAGCAGTGGTGCCGACACGCGCTTCGATAGCGTGCGCATTCGCGGCTTCGAAGCCGGCAATGACTTCTACCTGGACGGCGTGCGCGATGACAGCCAGTACATCCGCGACCTGCACAGCATCGAACGGGTCGATGTGCTCAAAGGCCCTGCGGCCGTGCTGTATGGGCGGGGCGGCCAGGGGGGTATCGTCAACCGCGTCAGCAAGGCGCCCGAGGCAGGCCGTCGTTCTACCCTGGAGGCACAGGCAGGCAGCGAGGACCTGCGCAGCCTGTATGCCGACCTCAGCGCAGACCCCAGCGACACGGTCAGCCTGCGCCTGAACATGGGCAATCAGGACAACAACAGTTTCCGTGACGGTGTCGACGGTAGCCGCCAGCTGTTCGCACCCTCGGTCAGCTGGCAGGTCACGCCGGCGCTGAACTGGCTGGTGCAATACGAGTACAGCCGCTTCAACCGCACGCCGGACCGCGGTATCCCCGGCGTCGATGGTCGCCCCGCGAATGTCAGCCGCAGCACGACCTACGGCGATACACAGCGTGACTTCATCGATGACCAGGCGCAGTCCTTGCGGTCACGCCTGAACTACGAGCTCAACGATGCGTGGCAACTGCGTCATACCCTGAGCCTGTTCAAGCTCGACAGCGAATTCGACAACACCTACCCCACCGCCTACAACCCCAGCAATGGCACAGTGACGCGCCAGCGCTGGCAGCAGGACCTGAACACCCGCAACCTGTTCAATACCCTGGAAGCCGAAGGCACCTTCGACACACTGGGCCTGGGACACACGCTACTGCTGGGCCTGGAATTCGGCAGCCAACGCCGCGACCCCACCCTGTACACCGCGGCTGCGGCAAACGTCGGCGGCAGGCCCGTGCCGCCCGTGGACCTGTACGACCCTGACCGGAGCAGGCAGCACAACGGTCGCATGGTGATGTCGAGCAATAACCACACCGTGGTGCAAAGCCGAGGCCTGTACCTGCAAGACCAGCTGCGCCTGAACGATCAATGGCAGTTGCTGGCAGGCGTGCGTTTCGATGAATTCGACGTTCAGACCACCAACAAGGTGCGCAGCCTGTCCGAAAAACAGAGCAGCCGCACTACCAGCCCTCGCATCGGGGTGGTGTATACCCCGTGGCAGGACCATTCGTTCTACGCATCATGGAGCAAGACCTTCTCGCCAGTAGGCGGTGGCCTGATCGGTATAACGCCGGGCGCACCGGGCAACAGCAACGAGACAGCGCCCGAGCTGACGCGGCAAAAGGAGGTTGGCGTGAAGAGCGACTGGTTCGACCAACGCCTGACCACCACCCTGGCGGTCTATGAGCTCGAGCTGTACAACCGTCGTACCCGCGACCCGCTTGACCCGGAAGTCACCTTGCTCAGTGGCCTGCAGCGCTCGCGCGGCATCGAGTTGACCGCCATGGGCAATGTGGTTGGCAACTGGTACGTGCGTGGCGGGGTTGGTCTGCAAGATGTCACGATCGTCAAGGACAACAATGGCCAGCAGGGTAACCGGATCAATGACGTGGCCAAGCGTAACGCCAGCCTGTTCGTCACCTGGAAACCAGAACTGGGCTGGTACGCAGAAACAGGCCTTACGCTGGTCGGTCAGCGGTATGCCGACAACCAGAACACCACGGCCCTGCCAGGTTATGGCCGCTGGGATGCGCTGGCCGGGTACCGCACCCAGGAGTGGGACGTGCGGGCGGCGCTGAGCAACATTGCCGACCGGACTTACTACAGTTCGGCGACCAGTGCAGCGCAGATCCAGGTCGGCGACCCGCGCAGCCTGGTCGTCACAGGCACCTACAGCTTCTGAACGTCAACAGGGGCAGCCTTTGCGAGGCTGCCCCTGCCCGTGTGCTACAGGGTTTGAGGAACGTTGGGTCGCGGCTAACGCCACACCGCCATCAACGCATGAAGCTCAGCCTCGCTGATCAGCCCTTCGGGGTAACGCCCGGCAAGTAGCCGTCGTGGGTCGGTCGTCCTGACCCTGCTGCTTCCATGGTGCCTCAACCACTTCGTCAAACGCTCGAGCGATGCGTGGTCTATTGCCAATGGGCGCAATGCCGACTCACTTGCTGCATTCATTTCTACACGTACTCCTGGCCCGTGAGCAGCTAACCTACGCAAGTAGTGTTACAAGCAGATAACCCGGTGACACCGGGCTATCTGTTTGAAAAACAATACAAAAGCTATGCCACTACACATGCCAGGCGTCGCCGGGCTGGGAAGCGAGCGTACACCCTCGCCGCGCCCCACGGGCCATCAACGGTGCACAGGCGCCGGCTGCTGCTGGGTCAGGCAATGGATGTTACCGCCGCCCAACAGCAATTCCCGCCCAGGGATCATCACCACCTCATGGTCAGGGAAGATGCTCGACAGTATGGCCTTGGCCTCGGCATCGGCCGGGTCGTCGAAGCTCGGCGCGATGATGCCGCCGTTGACGATCAGGAAGTTGACGTACGAGCCTGCCAGACGCACCGAAGGGTCACGCTCCTGGCTGCCCGACACCTGGTCGACGCCGGCACATTCCTCTTCGGTGGCGTACAGCGGCCCGGGTATTGGCATTTTGTGCACGACGAAGGCCCGTCCCCTGGCGTCGCGGGTGGTCTGCAGCACTTCCATGGCCGCGTGGCAACGCGCGTAATTGGGGTCGTTCGCGTCATCTGTCCAGGCCAGTAACACTTCACCTGGGCGCACGTAACAGCAGAAGTTGTCGACATGGCCATCGGTTTCGTCGTTGTACAGGCCGTCCGGCAGCCAGACCACGGTATCGACCGCGAGGTTGTCGCGCAGCACGGCTTCGATCTGCTCTCGGTTCAGGTGTGGATTACGGTTGTGGTTCAGCAGGCACTCTTCGGTGGTGATCACCGTGCCTTCGCCGTCCACATGGATCGAGCCGCCTTCGAGCACGAACCCTTCGGTGCGATAACGCTGGCAGCGCTCCATCTCCAGCACCTTGCCAGCCAACGCCTCGTCTTTGTTCCACGGTGCGTACAGGCCACCCTCGAAGCCGCCCCAGGCGTTGAAGTCCCAGTCTACGCCGCGCACTTCGCCGTTGTCGTTGACCACGAAAGTGGGGCCGGTATCACGCACCCAGGCATCGTCGCTGCTGAGTTCGACAACCCGGATATTGGGCTGGTCCAGCAGGCGACGCGCGTTTTCATACTGGCCGGCAGAGACGCCCACGGTGACCGGTTCGAAGCGCGCGATCGCCTTGGCCAGGGTGACATGGGCCGCCTGTGCCGGCTTGCCGCCCAGGCGCCAGTTATCCGGCCGCTCGGGCCAGACCATCCAGACCTGGGTTTGCGGGGCCCATTCGGCGGGCATGTGGAAACCATCGGCACGGGGCGTGGAAGTGAGGGTTTTCATCGTTGACCTCTGTCATGGCCCTGCCCGGAAGGGTATGGGCGTAAAAAGCGTTTATAACCGATATAAATCCGTGTTGAAACAGAATAATGCCGCATGATCCTGAATAGCCCGACACAATATTTCGATAATAATCGGCAAATACGTGACGCCGGTCAGGCGCAACCTTCACCCTAGCATTGACCAGAGCAGTGCCGCGCGCCTTGCTCGACAGGACAAGCACGCTTCTGCCAGCTAGGGTCATAACGCACAGCATGCAGAGTGTTTCCCGATGAACGTGATACCCACTACCCTCCCCGAAGTGCTGATCATCGAACCCAAGGTGTTCGGCGACAGCCGAGGTTTTTTCTTCGAGTCCTTCAACGCCCGCGAGTTTGCCCGGCTGACCGGCGCCGAGGTCGAGTTCGTCCAGGACAACCACTCGCGCTCCGGCCGGGGCGTGCTGCGTGGGCTGCATTATCAGGTGGCCAATACCCAAGGCAAACTGGTGCGCGTGGTACAGGGCGAGATCCGCGATGTGGCCGTGGATGTGCGCAGGCACTCGCCCACGTTCGGCCAGTGGGTGGCAGTGCACCTGTCGGCGGAAAACCATCGTCAGCTCTGGATCCCGGCAGGCTTTGCCCATGGCTTTGCGGTGATGGGCGATTCGGCGGAGTTTCTGTACAAGACCACCGACTACTACAACCCACAGGCCGACCGCTGCATCCGCTGGAACGACCCGACACTGGCCATCGACTGGGGCCTGCAACAGCCGCCTGTGCTCTCAGACAAGGACAAGCTGGGCGTGTCGTGGGCAGAAGCACAAGTGCTGCCTTAACTAGCGCATAATTGCTTCAGACTCTTCTGACGCAATGATGTGATGATCGCCAAGAACACCCCTCCTCGCCGCCCTCGCTGGCGCAGCCTGGCTTTACTGGCGCTGTGCCTGGTGCCGCTGCTATGGCCGCTGCATCACCTGGCTGAGCGCTATTACCGGCAAGAGTTGGCCTCGCAGAACCGGCAGACCCTCGACCTGTATGTCGCCAACCTGCTGGGCACGCTGCACCGCTATGAAACCTTGCCGCAGATCCTTGGCGATTTGCCAGCCCTGCGCGGGGTGCTGGCCGACCCGTTTCGCCTGGAAGCGGTCACCAATGCCAACCGCCTGCTGAAAAACATCGTGCAGCAGACCGGCGCCGAGGTGATGTACCTCATGGACGTCAGCGGCAATACCCTGGCGGCCTCAAACTGGGACAAACACGACAGCTTCGTAGGGCGCAACTTCGCGTTTCGCCCCTACTTCAACGAAGCCATGGCCGGGCACCTCGGTCGTTTCTTCGGCCAGGGCACAACGTCCGCGAAGCGGGGTTATTTCTTCGCCGCCGCCGTACGCGACGGCGAACGCACCGTCGGTGTGCTGGTGGTCAAGGTTGACCTCGATCATACCGAGACCTTATGGGGCCGCACGCCCGAGCAACTGTTGCTGACCGATCACAACGGCGTGGTCATCCTCACGTCACGCCCGGAGTGGCGTTTTCGCGCTACCCGGCCGCTGACCGCAGCCGAGCGCCAGGCCATCATCGCCATCCAGCCGTACCCAACCCAGGCCCCCCAGCCGCTGGTGATCAGTGACGATGCCTGGATCACCCAGACCCGGGCCATTCCAGAAACCGGCTGGCAGGTCAGCATACTTGCGCCGCGCATCCTGGTGGACCGCTCCGCGCAAACGGTCACGGCCATCGGTGCCGGCGCTCTGCTGGTCATCGTGCTGCTGACCGGCCTGGTGATGCAGCGGCGCCGTCATTATATGGACCGCATCGATTTCGAGGCCCGCGGGCGCCAGCAACTCGAACAGCGGGTGGCCGAGCGTACCGCCGACCTCGAAGGGCTCAATGCGCGCCTCAAAAGCGCCGTGCTCGAACGTGAGAATGCCCAGCAGGAGGCCGTGAGGGCCCAGGACGAACTGGTGCAGGCAGGCAAGCTGTCGGTGCTGGGCACCATGTCGGCGAGTATCAGCCATGAGCTCAACCAGCCCCTGGCAGCCATTCGCAGCTATGCCGAAAACGCCGAGATCCTGTTGGACCACCAACGTACCGAAGACGCGCGCGGCAACCTGAAACTGATCGGCGAGCTGACCGGGCGCATGGCCTCGATCATTGCCCACCTGCGCGCCTTTGCCCGCCGCGACCGCCACGCTCCAGAAAGCGTAGCCCTGCAACCGGCCCTGGACGACGCCCTGGCCCTGCTTGCCAAACGTCGCCGGGCAATGGCGGTTGAGCTGGTGCGCGACCTGCCGGAAGCCACGCTGTGGGTACAGGCGGGCGAAACCCGCCTGCGCCAGGTACTGGGCAACTTGCTGGCCAATGCCCTGGACGCGTTGACCGAGAAGGCCAACCCGCGCCGGCTGTGGATAAGTGCCGAACAGCAGGACGATTGCGTTTATCTCTCCATTCGCGACAACGGCCCCGGCTTCAGCCGTCAGGCACTGGAGCATGCCATGGAGCCCTTTTTCACCACCAAGACCCGCACCCAGGGGCTGGGCTTGGGCCTGGCCATCTGTGACAGCCTGATGCGCACCCTAGGGGGTGAGCTGCTGCTGGCCAACCACCCCGAGGGCGGTGCGTTGCTGACCTTGAAAATGCGCGTAGCCCCACCGGGTGCCACCTTGCCCAATTCAGAGGATTCTTCGGCATGAGCCCCGAGACACTGATCGACAGTCTCGCCCAGGTGATCCTGGTCGACGACGACGCACACCTGCGCCAGGCCCTGAGCCAGACGCTGGACCTGGCCGGGCTCAAGGTCGTGGCATTGGCCGATGCCCATGGTCTGGCCGAGCGTATCCCGGCAGACTGGCCAGGCGTTGTAGTCAGCGATATCCGCATGCCGGGTATCGATGGCCTGCAGCTGCTTGAGCAATTGCATGGCCTGGACAGCGAGCTACCGGTGCTGTTGATCACCGGGCACGGCGATGTCCCGTTGGCGGTACAAGCCATGCGCGCCGGTGCCTACGACTTCCTGGAAAAGCCCTTCGCCAGCGACGCCCTGCTCGACAGCGTGCGCCGCGCCCTGGCACTGCGCCAATTAGTGCTGGAGAACCGCAGCCTGCGCATGGCATTGAGCGACCGCCAGCAACTGGCCACACGTTTGGTGGGCCAGTCTGCGGCCATGCAGCGTCTGCGCGAGCAGATCGGCGCACTGGCCGGCACGCGAGCCGACGTATTGATCCTTGGTGAGACCGGGGCTGGCAAGGAAGTGGTCGCCCGCGCCCTGCACGACCTGTCGAGCCGCCGGGACGGGCCCTTCGTGGCCATCAACGCTGGCGCTTTGGCCGAATCGGTAGTCGAGAGCGAGCTGTTTGGCCATGAGCCCGGCGCCTTCACGGGCGCGCAAAAACGCCGCATCGGCAAATTCGAATTTGCCAATGGCGGTACGTTGTTCCTCGATGAAATCGAAAGCATGAGCCTGGATGTGCAGGTAAAGCTGTTGCGCATGCTGCAGGAGCGCGTCGTCGAGCGGTTGGGTGGCAATCAGCTGATACCGCTGGACATCCGCATCATCGCCGCCACCAAGGAAGACCTGCGCCAGGCCGCCGACCAGGGGCGTTTTCGCGCCGACCTGTATTACCGCCTGAACGTCGCGCCCTTGCGCATTCCGCCGCTGCGCGAACGTGGCGACGACATCCTGATGCTCTTCCAGCATTTCGCCGATGCCGCCAGTCAGCGCCATGGCCTGGGGCCGCACGCCCTGCAACCCGCGCAACGGGCTTTGCTGCTGCGCCATGACTGGCCGGGCAACGTGCGCGAACTGCAAAACGCGGCCGAGCGCTTCGCCCTCGGGCTGGAACTGGCGCTCGATGGCCAGGCGCCGCCTGCAACCCACGCTCCCGCCCCCGTCACCGGCAACCTGAGCGAGCAGGTCGAGCACTTCGAGCGCTCGTTGATCACGGCCGAACTGGCTCAGCCGCACGGCTCGCTGCGTAGCCTGGCCGAAGCGCTGGGTGTTCCACGCAAGACGCTGCACGACAAGTTGCGCAAGCATGGCCTGAGCTTCGAAGGCGGCGGCGGTGGCCATGACGACCATGAGGAAACCCGTTGATGAGCAAACCGATTCACCCTCTGCAGACAGTGCTTCACTCCGATATTCCATTGACCCGGGACATGGGCCTGGAGGTACTGGACTGGCAACAGCATACCCTGCGCCTGCAACTGCCCTTGGCCGCCAACGTCAACCACAAGAACACCATGTTCGGCGGCAGCCTCTACTGCGCAGCGGTACTGGCCGGCTGGGGCTGGTTGCACCTGCGGCTACAGGAACTGGGCATCGATGATGGGCACATCGTCATTCAGGAGGGGCAGATCAGCTACCCGCTGCCGGTTACCGGCGCTGCCGTGGCCAGTTGCGCTGCTCCGGACGAGAAGGCCTGGTCGCGATTCCTGGCAATGTATCAGCGGCGTGGGCGGGCACGGCTGACGCTGGAAACAACGGTGAGCAATGTGGGCAGTGATGAAGTGGCGGTGATGTTCAGCGGGCAGTATGTGTTGCACAGGTGAGCGGCGGGTTGATCGCGGGAGATCAACAGGCGGTCTTGACGCCGCGAATCTGGGGCCGCTTTGCGGCCCATCGCGGCCGGTCCGGCGCCCCGGCAAGGCCGCTCCTACAGGGGGAGCGACTGCCTAGCGGCACATCTGAAGGCTGGCCGATTTCCGGGTAGGAGCGGCCTCGTGCCGCGATGGGCCGCAAAGCGGCCCCTTCGGTCCTCTACCCATGAACAATTTCAACCCCTAAAGCCACACTTACCCTCGCCAATCAAACGAGCCCAAGCAAGGCCTCTCGCCAGCCAGCCCCCGCCGGCAGGGCAAGGAAGTAGGGATTGAGCAACGATTCGCGCGCCGGATACCGGAAGGGTTGGCCGTCGACCTCGATCACCTCGCCCCCGGCACCCTCGACCACACCCTGAGCAGCCGCCGTGTCCCACTGGGAGGTCGGCGCCAAGCGTGGGTAGCAGTCGGCGCTGCCTTCGGCCAACAGGCAGAACTTCAGTGAACTGCCCACCGAAACCAGCTCAAGCGGCCCCACAGCAGCACTCAACCCGTTCAGCAAAGCCTCTTGCCGAGGGCTGGAGTGCCGGCGGCTGGCAACCACGGTGAACGGCGACCCGGCAGGCGGGATGGCGCGTACCTGGATGGCCTGCGCGGTTTCACCCCGCTCCGCTCGCCAGGCACCCAGTGCCCGCCCTCCAAAGTAGCAACGCCCCGAAGTGGGCATCGATACTACCCCGAACACCACCTCGCCCTGATCGATCAAGGCAATATTGACCGTGAATTCCTCGCTGCCGGCAATGAACTCCTTGGTGCCGTCGAGCGGGTCGACCAACCACCAACGGCGCCACGTCTGGCGCTCCGCCAACGGGATATCGCAGTCTTCTTCGGACAGGACGGGAATGTGCGGGGCCAGGGCCTGCAAGCCCTCTGCAATCACCTGGTGTGCTGCCAAGTCGGCAGCCGTGACGGGCGAGTCGTCGGCCTTGTTGACGACGGCCACATCAGCGCGCCAGAACGGCAGGATCGCCTCGCCCGCCGACAGCGCCAACGTCACCACGTCCTGCATCAATTGCTGATCGTTCATGGTGCCAGTACCCCGCGCTGGATCAGCAGGTCACGCGCCAGGTACAAGGCAGCCAGCGCACGCCCTTCGCTGAACTGCGGGTGCATGGCCAAGGCCGACAGCTCCCGCAGGTTGACCTTGTCCACGCCCATCGGCTCCGGCTCATCGCCCTCCAGCCGTTCCTCATACAGGTCGGTGGCCAGTACCACCTGGATCTTCTGGCTCATGTAGCCCGGGGACAGGGAAAGCTCGGTCAGGTGCTCCAGTTGCCGTGCACCAAAGCCGGCTTCTTCCTTGAGCTCCCGGTCAGCTGCCGCCAGCACGTCCTCGCCCGGTTCGATCAAGCCCTTGGGTAGCGACAGTTCATATTCGTCAGTCCCACCGCAGTACTCTTCCACCAGTACAGCGTGCTCGGCATCGAGCATGGCCACGATCATCACCGCACCATAGCCATTGCCCCGGCCCACCAGCCGCTCGTAGGTGCGTTCCACGCCGTTGCTGAAGCGCAACTCGACGGCCTCGACTCGGAACAGGCGGCTGCTGGCGACGATCTCGCGGCTGAGGACGGTAGGTTTCTGGCGCATGGGGGGCTCCTTGGCGTGAACGGGTTACTATACCGTGGCTTGCCGACCGAACGAGAGTTTCCCATGCCTGTTCTTCCCTGGTCCGCCATCGATACCGTCCTGCTGGACATGGATGGCACACTGCTCGACCTGCATTACGACAACCGCTTCTGGCTGGAGCACCTGCCGCAGCGCTATGCAGAGCTGCACGGCGTGAGCCGGGCGATGGCACAGCTGGAACTCGAGCCGCTGTTCGAGCGCAACGCCGGTACCTTGAACTGGTATTGCCTGGACTTCTGGAGCCGTGAGCTGCGCCTGCCGATCCGCGAGCTCAAGCGCGAAATCGCCGACCTGATCGCCTTGCGGCCCGATGCCGATACCTTTCTGGCCGCGATCAGCCAGGCAGGCAAGCGGGTGATCATGATCACCAATGCACACCGCGATTCACTCTCGCTCAAGCTCGAACGCATCGAACTGGCACCCTACTTCGACCGCATGATCAGCTCCCACGACTACGGGTTTCCCAAGGAGAGCCCGCAGTTCTGGGATGCCTTGCAGGCCGATATCGGCTTTGAACCTGCCCGCAGCCTGTTCATCGACGACACGCTGCCCATTTTGCGCAGTGCCCGGCAATTCGGCGTGGCCCACTTGCTGGCGGTGCGCCAGCCGGACAGCCAGGCGCAGCCTCGAGACACCGCAGAGTTCGCAGCTGTCGAAGACTATCGGGAATTGCTGAACGGTCTTTGAACGCAAACCCGCGCCATGGGCGCGGGTTGCGGTGACAAGCCTCTGGATGGGCCTATCGGTTACTCGGGAATACGCAGCACCTGGCCCGGATAGATCTTGTTCGGATCCGACAGCATGGGCTTGTTGGCCTCGAAGATCTTCTGGTACTTGTTGGCATCGCCGTAGACCTTCTTGGAGATGGCGCTGAGGGTATCGCCCTTCTCCACGGTCACGAAGCGCGCAGCCTGGGCTACGGGGCCGGTGACGGTGATCTGGTCGTCGACGCTGGCCACGCCTTCAATGTTGCCGGCTGCCAGAATGATCTTCTCTTTCTCTTCCTGGCTGGCCACCTCGCCCTTGAGGGTGACCTTGTCGCCTTCCACGGTGGCGGTGATGTTGGGGTTACCCAACCCGACGTTTTCGACGTGCTTCTTCAACTGCTCCTCGGCCTTGGCATTGCCGGGGGTCAGCAGATCGATCAACTTCTCGCCTGCTTCCTTCACAAAGCTGAATAGACTCATGACGCTCTCCTTGTTGATGTGAAACCGTTGGACAGTGAAGTCTGGGCCAAGACTCAATCGGTCATCGCACTGCGACCTATCGACGCGGTCTATCACGGCATAGACCCTAGCAATTAGACGTCGCCGGCAGGCAAGCCTAGGCTTGTAGCCTCAGTAAGCCGGCGCCCGTCGCCGATCAAGAGCACGCCTGGATGAACAGCAAGCCACCGCTGTGTGCGGCATCGTTACCGTTAGCCATGCCCGCCGCCAGCACTACCTATGATTACGTCCAGCTCGGCGATGGCCAGCCCGGCAGAACGCCACTGGCCGAAGAAGTCGCCCTGGCGATCGTGTACAACGGCCTGAACCAGGCCGTCATGCTCGTCAGCCCGACCGACCTGGAAGATTTTGCCGTTGGCTTCAGTGTGGGCAGCGGCATCGTTGAAAGCACTGCCGAAATCTACGACGTCAAACTGTCGGGAAGCGGCGCTTCGATGTATGCAGACCTGGAAATCTCCAGCCGCGCCTTCTGGAACCTGAAGAACCAACGCCGCCAACTGGCCGGCACCAGCGGCTGTGGCCTGTGCGGCGTCGAAGCCCTGGAGCAGGCGCTGCCGGACCTGGCCAAATTGCCGGGCGCACCGTTGCCGCCTGCAAAGTGGCTGGTCGGCCTGCGCCAGCGGATCGACGCCTTTCAGCCGCTGGGCCAGCACTGCGGCGCCGTGCATGCGGCCTTGTTCATGGACCGCTATGGCGAACTGCTGCTGGGCCGCGAAGACATTGGCCGGCACAACGCCCTCGACAAGCTCATTGGCGCACTGTTGCGTCAGGGTATCGACAGCGACGGCGGCCTGGCCATCGTCACCAGCCGTTGCAGCCTGGAATTGATCCAGAAGGTGCTGCGTGCCGGCATCCAGACCCTGGTCAGCCTGTCGGCGCCTACGGGCCTGGCCCTGCAATGGGCACGCAGGCACAACCTCAACCTCATTCATTTGCCCAAACACAGCGCACCGCGGGTCTACAGCCCGGCGGCGGAGTCGTAACAGCCGTGACCTCGTACCAGCCTATTCCGAAAAACGCCCCAGCCTCCTCCCCTCGCTACAAGCCCTACCACGGCCCTGCCGGCGGCTGGGGTGCACTGCGCAGCGTGGCCAAAGCCTGGGTGGGCAGCGACAACCCGCTGAAGAACATCCGTGCCCTGCTCAAGACCAACCAGAACGGCGGCTTTGACTGCCCAGGTTGTGCCTGGGGCGACTCGCCTGAAAGCGGCATGGTCAAGTTTTGCGAAAACGGCGCCAAGGCGGTCAACTGGGAAGCCACCAAACGCCGCGTCGACGCTGCCTTCTTCGCCCGCTACAGCGTCACCTCGTTGCTGCAGCAAAGCGATTACTGGCTGGAGTACCAAGGCCGACTGACCGAGCCGATGGTGTACGACGCCGCCACTGATCGCTACCAGCCCATCAGCTGGGACGCCGCGTTCGCCCTCATCGGCCGAGAGCTGAACAAGCTCGCAAGCCCTGACCAGGCCGAGTTCTACACCTCCGGGCGCGCCAGCAACGAAGCGGCGTACCTCTACCAGCTCTTCGTGCGCGCCTACGGCACCAACAACTTCCCGGACTGCTCGAACATGTGCCACGAGGCCAGCGGTGTGGCGCTGGGGCAGAGCGTGGGGGTGGGCAAGGGTACCGTCACGTTCGAGGATTTCGAGCACGCCGACGCGATCTTCGTCTGGGGCCAGAACCCGGGCACCAACCACCCGCGCATGCTGGACCCGCTGCGCGATGCAGTGAAACGCGGTGCGCAGGTGGTGTGCATCAACCCGCTCAAGGAGCGCGGCCTGGAACGCTTCCAGCACCCGCAAAACCCGCTGGAGATGCTGACCAACAGCGACCGCCCCACCAACACCGCGTTCTTCCGCCCGGCCCTGGGTGGCGACATGGCCATGCTGCGCGGCATGGCCAAGTTCGCCCTGCAATGGGAGCGTGAAGCGCAGGCCAAGGGTGAGCCGGCGGTCTTCGACCACGCCTTCATCGCCGAGCACGGGCACGGTCTGGACGACTACCTGGCGGTGGTCGATGCCACGCCTTGGGCGCATATCCAGCAGCAGTCGGGCTTGGCACTCGAAGACATCGAACTGGCCGCCCGCATGTACTGCCGAAGCCAACGCGTGATCATGTGCTGGGCCATGGGCATCACCCAGCACCGTCATTCGGTGCCGACCATCCAGGAACTGGTCAACCTGCAAATGCTGCGCGGCAACATCGGCGCGCCAGGGGCCGGGCTGTGCCCGGTTCGCGGTCACAGCAACGTGCAGGGCGACCGCACCATGGGTATCAACGAGCGTCCGCCGGCCGCCCTGCTCGACGCCATCGAAGCGCGCTTCGGCTTCCCGGTGCCGCGCAAGAACGGGCACAACACCGTCGAAGCCATCCATGCCATGCTCCAAGGGCACGCCAAGGTGTTCATCGGACTAGGCGGCAACTTCGCACAGGCCACACCCGACACCGAACGCACGGCGCGAGCGCTGCGCAACTGCGAACTGACCGTGCACATCAGCACCAAGCTCAACCGCAGCCACCTGGTTCACGGCAAGCAGGCGCTTATCCTGCCTTGCCTGGGCCGTACCGACATCGACATGCAAGCGGACGGGCCTCAAGCGGTCACCGTCGAAGACTCGTTCAGCATGGTCCACGGCTCCAACGGCCAGCTCAAGCCACTGTCCCGGCACATGCGGTCTGAGCCCGCGGTCATCGCTGGCATCGCTGCTGCCACCCTGGGCAAACACCCTGTGGACTGGCAATGGCTGGTGGCCGACTACGACCGTATTCGAGCTCTGATCGCCGACACCATTGCAGGCTTCTCTGATTTCAATCAGCGCATGCGGCAGCCTGGGGGATTCTACCTGGGCAATAGCGCCGGCCGGCGCGAGTGGGCCACGGCCAATGGCCGCGCAAACTTCAAGGCCAACCTGCTGCCAGATTCGCTGCTTGACGAGCGCGTGCGTGCCAGCGGCCAGGTGCCGGACTTGGTGTTGCAATCGATGCGCTCGCACGATCAGTACAACACCACCATCTATGGCCTGGACGACCGTTACCGAGGCGTGCGCGGCCAGCGCGACGTGTTGTTCGCCAACGAAGCCGACATCGTTCGGCTGGGCTTCAAGCCTGGCCAGAAGGTCGACATCGTTTCACTGTGGGGGGATGAGCATGTTCGCCGAGTGCGCGGCTTTACCCTGCTGGCGTTCGACATACCTGCCGGGCAGGCAGCGGCCTATTATCCAGAAGTGAACCCGCTGGTACCGCTGGAGAGCGTTGGCGAGGGTAGCCACACGCCAACGTCCAAGTTCATTGCCATCAAGCTGGAACGCGCCGAGGACGACGGACGAATTCTCTGAATGAAAAAGCCCTGGTCCAATGCAGGATCAGGGCTATGTCACAAGAGCATAAGACCGCAGAAAAAAGACAAAGTTTCACTTATAAATCAACGAGTTGACGAATTGTGTACAACCCGTGCAATTCGTCGGATATTCGTTGCCACTGGACGCAGATAGAAGCACATTCGCCTCGTCATCCCTTTGAGGCTCTCTTGAATGAAGAAGTACTCCTCGATTCTGTTGTTGTCTTTTGGCTTGCTCAGCGGCGTTGCCATGGCAGGCGGCTCCACCGAGGCCGGCATTGGCGGCGCATTGGGTGGGGTACTGGGCTCAGTCGTAGGCCAGTCCATCGGTGGTAGCACTGGCGGCGCCATTGGCGCAGGCCTGGGCGGCGCCGCCGGCAGTGCGGTCGGCGCCGACAAGCGTCAGCGCGGCGAAGCGGCCATCGGCGGTGCGCTCGGCGCAGCAGGCGGCAACGTAGTAGGCCGTAGCGTTGGCGGCACCACCGGCAGCTACATTGGTGCAGCCGCTGGCGGTGGCGCAGGCGGTGCCCTTGGCAACTATATGGGCAACAAGGCCGATCAGGATGATCGCCGCGACCATCGCCGCTACCGCCGCGACTACGACGACCGTCGTCACTGGGACCGTGGTCACCATTATGGCCACCGCAAGCACGGCCGCCATCGCCACCCTTGATGAGTCAGGGTAGCCGCTGCGCATAGAACCCCGCCTTGATGGCGGGGTTTTTATTGAGCCCGCTCTGCAAGCGTCGCTAACCTCGCTGCCAATTGCGCCGGTAGCGCTACCGGCTGGCCACTGGCTCGGTCAATGAACACCTGCACCACCGTCCCCACCGCACAAGCCTGGGCCTCACCAGGGCGATAGAGCGCCAGCCGGTACTCCACGGTGCTCCCAGCCAGACGCGTCACCCCCAGCGCCACCTCCAGTACGTCCGGAAAGCCCGGCAGGGCGTAGAAGTCTGCCGCCGAGGTGACCACAAACGCCGCCAGTTCGCCGTCGCGCAGGTCCAGTTCCGCGTGCTCAATCAGAAAAGACTGGATGGTCGTTTCAAAGTACGCATGCACGGTCGAGCCGGCGATATGGCCGTTGGCGTCGTTGTCTTGCGCGCGGGTCAGGATCGGATGCACGTGGGAAAAGGCAGTACGCTGGGGAGGCTGGATCATCGGGCGGGCTCGCGGCTTCACATTGGGTGTACACAGTGAACCAGAAAATGAGCCGCTTGATCGAATTAACCCTTTTGAAGCCGCCAGCAAAAAGCCGCCCCTAAGGACTAATGCTGTTCACTTAAGATCGTTGGGGCCGTTTCACGGCCCATCGCGGCACAAGGCCGCTCCCACCCTGACTGCGTGGCGCTTGAGTTAAGGGCTCACAGGACAGTGTGGGAGCGGTCTTGTGCCGCGACGGGTCGCGAAGCGGCCCCAAGTGAACAGCATTCGCCCCGAAGGGCGGCTCTTTTAATACAACCTGCTTCAGCTTACAGCTGAGGACCCGCAGCCTTGATGGCGTCGGATACGTCGAACTTCTTGAAGTTTTCGATGAACAGGTTAGCCAGGCCTTTGGCGGCTTCGTCGTAGGCAGCCTTGTCAGCCCAGTTGGTGCGCGGGTTGAGCAGGTCAGTCTCGACGCCTGGTACCGACTTCGGCACGTCCAGGTTGATGATGTCCAGGTGCTCGGTTTCAGCACCGACCAACGCGCCGCTCTGGATGGCAGCGATCACGGCACGGGTGGTCGGAATGCTGAAGCGCTTGCCCACACCGTAGCCACCGCCCGTCCAGCCGGTGTTGACCAGGTAGACCTTGGAGTTGAAGCCGTTGATGCGCTTGATCAGCAGCTCGGCGTACTCACCAGCAGGGCGCGGGAAGAACGGCGCGCCGAAGCAGGTGGAGAAGGTCGACTTGATGCCGCCGCCCGAGCCCATTTCGGTGGAACCGACCAGCGCGGTGTAGCCGGACAGGAAGTGGTAGGCCGCCTGCTCGTTGTTCAGGATCGATACGGGCGGCAGTACGCCAGTCAGGTCGCAGGTCAGGAAGATGACCGCGTTCGGCTCGCCACCCAGGTTAGCCTCGGAGCGCTTGGCCACGTGTTCCAGCGGGTAGGCGGCGCGGCTGTTCTGGGTCAGGCTGACGTCGCTGTAATCGGCGTGCTTGTTGGCATCGAGCACGACGTTTTCCAGGACGGCGCCATGCTTGATGGCTTTCCAGATGACCGGCTCGTTCTTCTCGGACAGGTCGATGCACTTGGCGTAGCAGCCACCTTCCATGTTGAAGACGACACCTTCACCCCAACCGTGCTCGTCGTCACCGATCAGGTAACGGCTCTCGTCGGCCGACAGCGTGGTCTTGCCGGTGCCGGACAGACCGAAGAACAGGGTGACATCACCCTCTTCGCCGATGTTGGCCGCGCAGTGCATTGGCAATACGTCGGCAGCCGGCAGCAGGAAGTTCTGTACCGAGAACATGGCTTTCTTCATTTCGCCAGCGTAACGCATGCCAGCGATCAGCACTTTCTTCTGGGCGAAGTTGATGATCACGCAACCATCGGAGTTGGTGCCATCACGCTCAGGCTCGCAGACGAAGTTGGCGACGTTGAGGATCTGCCACTCGCCACGGCCAGCCGGGTTGAACTGCTCCGGGTTGATGAACAGGCAACGCCCGAACAGGTTCTGCCAGGCTGTCTGGGTCGTCATCTTGACCGGCAGGTAGTGCTCGGCCGCCGCCCCTACGTGGACGTAGGAAACGAAGTGATCCTGGGCGTTGTTAAACGCCTCGACGCGGTCCCACAGGGCATCGAACTTGTCGGCCGGGAACTTGCGGTTGATCGGGCCCCAGGCGATGGCGTCCTGGGTGGAAGGTTCTTCGACGATGAAACGGTCAGCCGGGGAACGGCCGGTACGGTGGCCGGTCTCCACGACCAGTGCACCCGTGTCGGCTAGTACACCTTCACCGCGTTGCAGCGCTTCTTTTACCAGCTCATCGACGCTCAGGTCGGTGTACACGGTGTTGTTGGCTTGCGTCATGAGATACCCCATCCGGCCCGAGGCCGAGTGCTCCAAACGTTTTGTAGTCGTTTCAGAAAAACTACTACAGCGAAAAAAGTGGCCGGATTATGCCAGAAACGCCCAAAAAAAGTAGGCCCCTCCTGTCAGAACCGAGCTTTTGCGCAATTCGACAGGAGAATCTCCTGTAGTGAAACGTTTCAGTGAAGAGTTTCTGAGGCAGAGTCCGTGCCGCCGCCGGCAAAGAGCTGTGCGACATCGCTGGCATCGAAGAAATACCGCTCATTGCAGAACTGGCAGTCGATCTCCACCGTACCCCCGCATTCCTCTACCAACGCCTTGGCATCGGCTTCACCCAGGCTTACCAGCGCATTGCCGGAACGCTCGCGCGAGCAGCTGCAGTTGAAGCGCAGGGGCTGGACGTCGAACAGGCGCACGGCATCTTCGTGGTACAGGCGGTGCAGCAGGGTTTCGTTGGCTTCGGCCCACTCTTGCGGCTTGAGGGTCTTGGCCAGGGCAACTACATGCTGCCAGCTGTCTTCACGTTCCTCGTCGTCGGGCTGACGGTCGCGCGGCAGTTGCTGCAGCAGCAGGCCACGGGCCTTGCCCGCCTCGGCGTGCAGCCAGAACCGAGTGTTCAGCTGCTGGGATTGCACGAAGTAATTGGTGAAGCATTCCGAGAGGTCGGCACCGTCGAGCTCGACAGTGCCCTGGTAGCGCTGGCCCCTGACCGGATCGATGGTCAGCGTCAGGTGCCCGCCTGGCATCAGATTGGACAGGGTGGCATCGGCTGCAATCTGGTCGGCCTCGTAGCGGGCCATGCCGCGGATGTCTCGGTCCCCGGAGCACTCGACCATCAGCAATGGAATAGGCCCTTCCGAGCGCGCCTGCAGGATCAGCAGGCCGTCGAACTTGAGGGCACCGACCAGCAGCGCGGTGGCGGCCATCAGCTCGCCGAGCAAGGTCTTGACCGGCGCCGGGTACTCGTGACGCGCCAACACCGCGGCGTAGCTGTCATCGAGAGACACCCACTCGCCGCGCACATCGCGCTCGTCGAAGATGAAACGTTGGGTGAAATCTGTATCTGGCAAATCGCTCATGGTTGTCTGGCTATCTGAAAATAATGACAAGATAATTGCCGGGATTTGCAATCCCGTCGTCGAGCGTTTCGGGCGCTCATTCCCGTTAGGAGATCGAGGTATCTTATGGACAATCGACCACTGTTCCAAGCGAGGTGGTCCTGGGGGCCATTGGTAGCCTGTACGCTACTGCCCATAGCACTACTGTGTTTCTGGTTATGGCCTGTTGGCCAGATGCTGTGCCTGACATTCGACGAATGGCTGTTCCACAGCCTCAACGCACCGCTGGCTGAAAGCACCGCCTGGCGCTACATCTGGACCGTCGGCAGCCTGCGCCCGTTCGACATCGTCGTCGGCCTGATCCTGCTGGCCACGCTGATCCGGGGCGACTGGGTATTCAAGGCCGCCCAGGTTCGCCAGGCATTTTTCGGCTTTCTGGTCACGCTACTGCTCTTAGTGGTGATTCGAGCACTGTTTTCCAAGTGGGTCGACGCTGCCGGTTGGCAACACAACAGCCCATCGATGATGCTCGATGGCGCCGTGCACCTGAGTGACTACTACCCACACCTGGAGGCAACCTGGGAGCTCAAGGACCGTTCCAGCAAGAGCTTCCCGGGCGATCATGCTTCGGTACTGCTCATCTGGGCGCTGTTCATGAGCGTCTTCAGTCGCCGCGTCGGGCAGTACCTGGTGATCTGGGGGCTGGCGGTGCTGTTCATGCTGCCACGCCTGGTCGCTGGCGCACACTGGGGCCAGGATGATTACATCGGCGGCCTGTTGATGGCGGTGCTGGCTCTGGGCTGGAGCCTGTACACGCCCCTGGCGGCCAGAAGCAGTGCTGCGCTGGTGCGCTGGACCGCCCCGCTGTTCAGGCTGCTGGGCAGGTTGCCGTTGGTCGGTCGGATGGCCGTGCTGCGCTAAGCCTGGACCGCCTGGCGGCCCCGGCTACTCGAAGCTTCCGTGCAATTGATGTATCTGGCGGCGCTGCTTCTTGGTCGGCCGCCCATCGGTGGTGACACCGGTGGCACCGGCCTTGCGCAGCGCCGCAGCCTGCTCGCGCCGGCGCACGCTTTCTTCGGTTTCTTCATACAGGGCCTGCGCTTGCGGTGCACCGCGGCGTACGGCCGACAGCGCCTTTACCACCACCGTGCGCTCGTCGAAGCCCGTACGCAGGACGAATTCATCGCCCACCCGCGGCTCCTTGCCCGGTTTGCATCGCTCGCCACGGCAGTGCACCTTGCCACTTTCGATGGCCGCCTTGGCCAGCGCACGCGTCTTGTAGAAACGCGCCGCCCACAGCCATTTGTCCAGGCGAACCTTGTCGTCATCTTCGACTTTCTGTGCCATCCCGATACCTCGAGTTCCGTGATTGGGGGAACTGTACTACCGTAAGCATCGGATGCAAAAATTCCCCGCCATGCTTACAGTTCACTCTCTCATCCGCTGGGTGCGTTTCGTGAAGACATTTGATCATCTGACTGTAATTGGCCTGCGGGAATGGGTAGCCTTGCCCGAGCTGGGCGTGGCAGGGCTACGCGCCAAGATCGACACCGGCGCCAGCACCTCCAGCCTGCATGCCACCGAGATAGAACCTTTCGAACGCAATGGCCAGCCGTGGGTCCGATTCACTGCGCACCTGGGTTCGATCGTGCAATTGCGTCACCGCCGCTGCGAGGCGCCGCTGGTGAGCATGAAAACCATTCGAAGCTCCAATGGCCACGCCCAAACCCGTTATGTCATTCGCACCACGCTCGCGTTGGGTGACAGGGTATGGGCCGTCGAATTTACCCTGGCTTGCCGCAAGAGCATGCGTTACCGCCTGTTGCTGGGTTCCAAGGCCCTGATTCACGGCCAGTTGGTCGTCAATCCGGGCCTGAAGTACGTACAAGACAAACCTGCCTTTCCGGCCACCCACACTACCTTGACAGGTGCTGCATGAAGATCGCTGTGCTTTCGCGTAATCCGCGTCTGTATTCCACCCGCCGCCTGGTCGAAGCCGGTACCCAGCGTGGTCACGAGATGGTGGTGATCGATACCCTGCGGGCCTACATGAACATCGCCAGCCACAAGCCGCAGATTCATTACCGCGGCAAGCCACTGGAAGGGTTCGATGCAGTCATCCCGCGCATTGGTGCCTCTGTCACTTTCTATGGCTGCGCTGTGCTGCGCCAGTTCGAAATGATGGGGGTATACCCGCTCAACGAGTCGGTCGCCATCGCACGTTCGCGCGACAAGCTGCGCTCGTTGCAATTGCTGTCGCGCCGCGGCATTGGCTTGCCGGTAACCGGCTTCGCCCATTCGCCCGATGACATTCCGGACCTGATCCAGATGGTCCACGGCGCCCCGCTGGTGATCAAGGTCCTCGAGGGCACCCAAGGCATTGGCGTGGTGCTGTGCGAAACCACCAAGGCAGCCGAATCTGTGATCGAAGCCTTCATGGGGCTCAAGCAGAACATCATGGTCCAGGAGTACATCAAGGAAGCCGGTGGCGCTGATATCCGCTGCTTCGTGGTGGGAGACAAGGTAATCGCGTCGATGAAACGCCAGGCCAAACCCGGCGAGTTTCGCTCCAACCTGCACCGTGGTGGCGTTGCCAGCCTGATCAAGATCACCCCGGAAGAGCGCATGACGGCCATTCGCGCAGCCAAGGTGATGGGCTTGAGCGTGGCCGGCGTCGACATTCTGCGCTCCAACCACGGCCCACTGGTGATGGAGGTCAACTCGTCACCGGGGCTGGAGGGCATCGAGGTGACTACCGGCAAGGACGTAGCCGGCATGATCTTCGAACACCTGGAGAAGAACGGCGGGCCCAATCAGACCCGAACCAAGGGCAAGGGCTGATCGCGCCGCTGGCCGCCTACCAGGCCAGCCTGCTTCCTCGGTGGCTGATCGGCCCCTGGAAGCACGCCAGACCAGACTTGCGATCAGACAGCGTTGCGCGGCAACAGCAGCCCCAAGGGTAACCGTACCCGCGCTTCGATACCGCCCCCAGAACGATTGCGTAGCTCGACGTTGCCGCCATGCTGGGCGGCGATTCGCTTGACGATGGCCAGGCCCAGCCCGGTGCCTTTGCCGCCTCGGGCACGGTCACCCCGAATGAACGGGTTGAAGATGGTCTCGAGCTCGGATTCGTCGATCCCTGCCCCTCGGTCAAGCACGCTCAGCACCACATACGGGGCGCTTTCGTCCCCCGAGACATAGGCTGCAACCTCGACGCCCTTGCCCGCATGGTGCAGGGCATTGCCAATCAGGTTGCCCAGCATGCGCTTGAGCGATACCCGGCGCAGTGGAAACGGCGGTATGGGCTCCAGGCACAAGCGAACACGTTCCTCGGGCTGGTTGTAGGGTGCGACCACTTCACGCACCAACGCGCCAAGATCGACTTCTTCGAGAGGCTCGTCCCGCCCGTCGCGAATGAACGCCAGGAACTGGTCGAGAATGGCGTCCATGTCTTCGATATCGCGCACCATATCGTCGCTCAGCTCACTGTCGCTGCCGAGCAAGGACAGTGAAAGCCTCAGCCGGGTCAGCGGGGTGCGCAAGTCGTGGGACACGCCAGCCAGCATCAACTCGCGCTCGCGCCCGGCTTGCTCGACGTCTTCGGCCATCTGGTTGAAGGCTTTGTACACCTCGGTCATTTCGCTGGGCGTGTCGCTGACTGGCAGGCGCACACTGCGCCCCTGGCCAAGCTGGCGCGCGGCGAACACCAGGCGTTTGAGCGGCTGGTTCAACTGACGCACGAATATCCAGGCCGAGGCGGTGGACAGCAGGCCAATGGCCAGGAACCAGCCCAGCACGTTCCAGATTTTCTGCCCGCGCAACGGGTGGGGGTACAACGGCACTTTCAGCCAGCCCGGGCCCAGGCTGGGCGCGTTGACCCACAAGGCAGGCGGTGCATGGATGCGCAGCCGCACCTCGGTGTCCTCGCCAAGCTCTGCCTGCATCTGCCGTTGGTAGATTTCGCTGTAGGGCCAGTGCTGCTCGCCCTCCGGTACGCCAGCACCGGTTACCCGGATCAGGCCTGCCGCCTCGGCGATCTGGTCACGGTTCTCTTCATCGGCCGCCCAATAGGCGCGCAAGGTCAATGCCACGCCGTGGCTGTACTGACGATCGACCAATACGTCCTCGTTCATCAGCAGGTAGACCAGGGTCAACGCCTTGGAGAACAGAACGACGATCAGCACGAGCCACAAGGTGCGCGCGAAGAAACTCTGCGGAAACCACAGCGGCGTCTTCATCTAGGCAGCAGCGTCATTTAGCGGCGTTTCCATCCGGTACGAACACATAGCCCACACCCCATACCGTCTGGATGTAGCGCGGTTTGGACGGGTCTGGCTCGATCATGCGGCGCAGGCGCGAGATCTGTACGTCGATGGAGCGCTCCAGCGCATCCCATTCACGCCCGCGTGCCAGGTTCATGAGTTTGTCGCGGGTCAACGGTTCGCGGGCATGCATCACCAGGGCCTTGAGCACGGCGAATTCGCCCGTGGTGAGCATGTGCACTTCGTCGCCACGCTTGAGTTCGCGGGTGGCCAGGGACAGCTCGTAGTCGCCGAAGGTGACCGACTCGTCCTCGCTGCCCGGCGCACCGGGTACCGAAGGCGCCTGGCGGCGCAGCACGGCCTTGACCCGGGCCATCAGCTCGTCGGGGTTGAACGGCTTGCCGAGGTAGTCGTCAGCGCCCAGTTCCAGGCCCTTGATGCGGCTGAGCTCGTCACCTTTGGCCGTGAGCATGATGATGGGGATCTGGTTGTTCTGTTGGCGCAGGCGCTTGCAGGCGGACAAGCCGTCTTCGCCCGGCAGCATCAGGTCGAGCACCACCAGGTTGAACACTTCACGCTGGAGCAGGCGGTCCATCTGCTCGGTGTTGGGGACCGCGCGGGCACGATAACCCTTGCTGGTGAAGAAACGTTCAAGCAGGCTGCTGAGCCCTGGATCGTCGTCGACGATCAGAATTTTTTCACCTTCAGCGGTAGTTGGCGTGCCGGTCATGAATTACTCCTCTGGTATCGCTGCGCATTATGGCGTAGCCGCTGCAACGCGTGCCGTGAGCATTGTTAGCAGATTTTTCCCGGGACGCCACTTCCAACTGGCGCCAGGCCATCACCGCAAGCCGTTTGCGATGGGTATAATGCGCCGCTTTCATCCAGCGCCGCCGGGCGAAAGGCCCACCGGCGACTCCGTATTCAAGAACGTCAGGTGGTTTACATGGACAGCATCAACAGCCGTATCGCCGAGGAACTGGGCGTACGCCCACAACAGGTCGAGGCGGCCGTGGGCCTGTTGGACGAAGGCTCTACCGTGCCTTTCATCGCCCGTTACCGCAAAGAGGTGACCGGCAGCCTGGACGACACCCAGCTGCGCCACCTGGAAGAGCGCCTGCGCTACTTGCGCGAACTCGACGAGCGCCGCATCAGCATCCTTGCCAGCATCGAGGAGCAAGGCAAGCTGACGCCGGAACTGGCGCGCGAGATCAAGCTGGCCGACACCAAGACGCGCCTCGAAGACCTCTACCTGCCCTACAAGCAAAAGCGCCGCACCAAGGGCCAGATCGCCCTGGAAGCTGGCCTGGGCGAGCTGGCCGACAGCCTGTTCGCCGACCCGTCCCTGGCCCCGGAAAGCGAAGCGGCGCGCTTTGTCAGCGCCGACAAGGGCGTGGCAGACGTCAAAGCTGCGCTTGAAGGAGCCAAGTACATCCTCATGGAGCGTTTCGCCGAAGATGCAGCCCTGCTCGACAAACTGCGCAGCTTCCTCAAGCAGGAGGCGGTGCTCAGCGCGCGCGTGGTGCCCGGCAAGGAAGAAGAAGGCGCCAAGTTCCGCGACTACTTCGCCCATGACGAGTTGCTGCGCAGCGCGCCGTCGCACCGCGCGCTGGCGATCTTCCGCGGGCGCAACGAAGGCGTGCTCAGCGCCTCGCTGAAAGTGGGCGAAGAGCTGCCGGGTACCCTGCACCCGTGCGAATTGATGATCGGTGAGCACGTCGGCATCGAGAACCGCGGCCGCGCGGCCGATAAATGGCTGGGCGAAGTGGTGCGCTGGACCTGGAAGGTCAAGCTCTACACCCACCTGGAGACCGACCTGTTCGGGGAACTGCGCGACAATGCCGAGGGTGAGGCAATCAACGTCTTC
Source organism: Pseudomonas sp. SGAir0191 (assembly GCF_002812565.2). Lineage (NCBI taxonomy): Bacteria > Pseudomonadati > Pseudomonadota > Gammaproteobacteria > Pseudomonadales > Pseudomonadaceae > Pseudomonas > Pseudomonas sp. SGAir0191. The sequence goes on along the minus strand of NZ_CP025035.2, from coordinate 238,085 downwards.
GCCCACAACCTGCATGACCTGCTGCTGGCAGCGCCTGCCGGCCCGCGCGCCACGCTGGGCTTCGACCCTGGCCTGCGCACAGGCTGCAAGATCGCCGTGGTCGATGCCACTGGCAAGCTGCTCGACTACACAACCGTGTATCCCCATGCCCCCAGAAACGAATGGGACCGCACGCTTTCGGTGATGGCTGCGCTGTGCGCCAAGCATTCGGTCGAGCTCATCGCCATCGGCAATGGCACCGCCAGCCGCGAGAGCGACAAGCTGGTGGCTGACCTGGTCAAGCAGTACCCTGCCCTGAAGATCACCAAGGTCATGGTCTCCGAAGCCGGCGCCTCGGTGTACTCGGCATCGGAGCTGGCGGCTCGGGAATTCCCCGACCTGGATGTGTCGATCCGTGGCGCGGTCTCGATTGCACGTCGCCTGCAGGATCCACTGGCCGAGCTGGTCAAGATCGATCCCAAGTCCATCGGCGTGGGCCAGTACCAGCACGACGTGTCGCAAGTGAAGCTGGCACGCGGCCTCGACGCCGTCGTCGAGGATTGCGTGAACGCCGTCGGCGTGGACGTGAACACCGCGTCGGTCGCCCTGCTCACGCGTATTTCGGGCTTGAACACGACCCTGGCACAGAACATCGTGGCCCACCGTGATGCCAACGGCCCGTTTGCCACCCGTGCGGCCTTGAAGAAGGTCAGCCGGCTGGGTGAGAAGACCTTCGAGCAGGCCGCAGGCTTCCTGCGCGTGATGAACGGCGACAACCCGCTGGACGCCTCTGCCGTTCACCCCGAGGCCTACCCGCTGGTGCAGCGCATCGCTGCCAATACCGACCGGGACATCCGCTCGCTGATCGGTGACAGCAGTTTCCTCAAGCGCCTGGACCCGAAGAAGTTCACCGACGAAACCTTTGGCCTGCCCACGGTGACCGACATCCTGCAGGAACTGGACAAGCCTGGCCGCGACCCGCGCCCGGAGTTCAAGACGGCCACCTTCCAGGACGGGGTCGAGGACCTCAAGGACCTGGAGCCTGGGATGATCCTGGAAGGCGTGGTGACCAACGTCACCAATTTCGGCGCGTTCGTGGATATCGGCGTGCATCAGGATGGGCTGGTGCACATCTCGGCGCTGTCGGAAAAGTTCGTCAAGGACCCACGCGAAGCGGTGAAGGCTGGCGATGTGGTCAAGGTCAAGGTCATGGAAGTGGACATCCCGCGCAAGCGTGTTGGCCTGTCCATGCGCATGAGCGACACGCCGGGCGAAAAGGTCGAAGGCAACCGGGGTGGCGGACGTGGCCAGGGGGGTGGCCGTCAGCAACCGGCGCCCCGTCAGCGCGAGACCGCCACTGCAGCGCCGGCCAACAACGCCATGGCTGCCCTGTTCGCCAACGCCAAGCAGTTGAAGAAGAAGTGATGGACGTGGCGCCGGAGTACGTACAAAGCGCCTTCAGCCAACTGCTGGGCTGCAGCCTGCAACGCCTGGATGCGGGCGTTGCCGAGGTAAGCCTGGCGGTGGCGCCGCACTTGCGCAACCGTGGCCAGAAGCTTCATGGCGGGGCGATCTTCAGCCTGGTGGACATCGCCATGGGGCTGGCCTGCTCGTCCAGCCACGGCTTCGACCAGCAGAGCGTCACCCTCGAATGCAAGATCAATTATCTGCGCGCCGTCAGCGATGGCGAGGTGCTGTGCACCGCTCGGGTGTTGCACGCAGGAAAGCGCACGCTGGTGGTCGACGCTGACGTAGTCCAGGGCGACAAGCTGGTGGCCAAGGCGCAAGGAACCTTCGTCGCTCTCTAGCTCACAAAGCACTATCTGCGGTAACTTCGGCAGTGCGCGCGCACTGCTGGGGCCGCGGTAAACCAGGCGACAACGCCCGTTCCCTTCCCCCTACCCTTGTAGACCGTCCTTTCTACCCCCATATTGGGGCGACTGACGCGTGAAGGAATACATCTTGAGCACACTCCTCAACCGCCGCCTGAGCTTGCTCGGCGCCAATCTCCCCTTGCTCAAGCAGTGTCTGCACGGCATTGAGCGCGAATGCCTGCGCGTGACAGACAGTGGCCGTCTGGCCCAGACGCCGCACCCCGAGGCACTGGGCGCGGCGCTGACCAACGAACAGATCACCACCGATTATTCCGAATCACTGCTTGAATTCATCACCCCTGCGCTGCCTGACGCCGCCGCGGTGCTGGAAAACCTCGAGCAGATTCACAGGTTCGTCTATACCAAGCTGAGCGATGAGTACCTGTGGAGCCCGTCGATGCCGTGTTCGCTGCCGGCTGAAGAAGACATCCCCATCGCCGAGTACGGCACCTCCAACATCGGCAAGCTCAAGCATGTCTATCGCAAGGGCCTGGCCCTGCGCTACGGCCGCACCATGCAGTGCATCGCCGGCATCCATTACAACTTCTCGCTGCCCGAGGCCCTGTGGCCATTGCTGCGCGAAGCCGAAGGCAGCACTGAGAACGAACGGGATTACCAATCGGCCGCCTACATTGCCTTGATCCGCAATTTCCGTCGCTACAGCTGGCTGCTCATGTACCTGTTCGGCGCCTCGCCCGCCTTGGACAAGGGCTTCCTGCGGGGTCGCGCCCATCAGCTCGAAGAGCTCGATGGCGAAACCCTCTACCTGCCCTACGCCACCAGCCTGCGCATGAGCGACCTGGGCTACCAGAGCAATGCCCAGGCGGGCCTGACGCCCTGCTACAACAACCTGGCCAGCTATACCGACAGCCTGCGCAAGGCGGTGGGCACGCCGTACCCACCCTATGTGGAGGTTGGCACCCATGTCGATGGCGAGTGGGTACAGCTGAACACCAACATTCTGCAAATCGAAAACGAGTACTACTCCAACATCCGTCCCAAGCGGGTGACCTACTCAGGCGAGCGCCCAATCCAGGCGCTTACCTCGCGCGGGGTGCAGTACGTGGAGGTGCGCTGCCTGGACATCAACCCGCTCCTGCCGGTGGGCATCGACCTCACCGAGGCACGCTTTCTCGATGCGTTTCTGCTGTTCTGCGCGCTGGACGACAGCCCGCAGCTCAACAACAACGAATGCAGCCAGTGCACCAGCAATTTCCTGAGCGTGGTCAAAGAAGGCCGGCGTCCAGGCCTGAAGTTGCAGCGTGATGGGCAGCCTGTACCTCTCAAAGACTGGGCCAGCGAGTTGATTGCTCAGATCGGTCAATTGGCCAACCTGCTCGACCAGGCCCAGGGCGGGGATGATCACGTCCAGGCCCTGCAAGCCCAGCAGGCGAAAGTCGACGACCCTGAGCTGACCCCATCGGCCCAGGTGTTGGCGCGCATGACCGAGCATGACGAGAGTTTCATCGCGTTCTCGCTGCGCCAAAGTCGTCTCCACGCCCAGACACTGCGCGAACAGCCCCTGAGCCCCGACCAGCAGCAGGCCTTCGAAACACAGGCACGCGAGTCCCTGGCCAAGCAATCGCAGATGGAACAAGAAGAAGTGGGCGAGTTCGATACCTTCGTGGGCGCCTACCAGGCCAGTATCCTGGCAATCAGCAACTGATGACCCGCAACACCTCAGCGCGCAAGCCACGCGCCAGCAGCCAGGCCCGGATCGAAGCGATCCTGGCAGCTGCCCGCGAGCTCCTGGCAGAGGGCGGGGTGGCTGGCCTGTCGATCTACAGCGTGGCCGAGCGCGCGCAAATCCCGCCGTCGTCGGTCTACCACTTCTTCGCCAGCGTGCCTGCGCTGCTCGAAGCGCTGACTGCCGATGTGCACAGGGTTTTCCGCGAGGCGCTTGGCGCGCCGATCGACAGCAGCACGCTCACTCGCTGGCATGAGCTGTCGCGGTTGATCGAGCAACGCATGCTGAATATCTACAACGGGGACGCCGCTGCGCGGCAGTTGATCCTGGCGCAGCATGGGCTCAGCGAGGTCATGCAGGCCGACCGGCAGCACGACATGGAGCTCGGTGCCCTGATGCACAGGTTGTTCGACCAGCACTTTCACTTGCCGGTGATGCCTGCGGATGTGGATGTGTTCGCCTTGGCCATGGAATTGAGCGATCGAGTGTATGCCCGGTCGATGCAATTGCACGAGACCATCACCCCGCGCATGGCCGAAGAAGGCAAGCGGGTGTTCGAAGCCTACCTGGGCTTGTACCTGCCACCTTTTCTGGTCAAGCGCTCGCACTGAGGGGCCGCAAGGCGGCCCCGTGCTCGATCACAGCTTGGCGATGGACACCTCGGTGGACTTCACGAAGGCGATCACCTCGCTGCCCACCTGCAGTTCCAGTTCCCGCACGGAGCGGGTCGTGATGACCGATGTAACGATACCCGAGGCGGTCTGGACGTCAATCTCCGACAGCACCGGGCCTTCGAGTATTTCCTTGACGGTGCCTTTGAACTGATTACGGACGTTGATGGCTTTGATGGTCATTGGCGTGTTTCCTTTTCGATGGCTTCTGGGGGTTCAGTGCGCCCAACGCAACTGCGTGGGCAGGGGGGCAACAGGCTCCGGTTCGGGCGCAGTGCCCGGCGCAGAAAGGACTCGGTTGAGCACTTGGCTTTCAAGCGCGGCCAGGCGGTGCGAGGCGCGCGGTCGTGGCCGTGACAGGTCGACCGTCAGGTCGAGCCCGACTTCGCCGTCTTCGATCAGAATCACGCGATCGGCCACCGCAACCGCTTCGCTGACGTCATGGGTGACCAGCAGCACGGTGAAACCATGCTGGCCCCACAGGCGCTCGATCAGTTGCTGCATTTCGATGCGCGTCAGTGCATCCAGCGCACCTAGCGGTTCGTCCAGCAGCAGCAGACGCGGTTGGTGAATTAATGCGCGGGCAAGCGCAACGCGCTGCTTCTGCCCGCCCGAGAGGCTCGCGGGCCATTCGTTGGCGCGGTCGGCCAGGCCCACTGCCTCCAGCGCATCCAGCGCCCTGGCACGCCAATCGCCGGACAGGCCAAGCCCCACATTGTCGATGACCTTTTTCCACGGCAGCAGCCGCGAGTCCTGGAACATCAGGCGGGTTTCTTCCCGAGCCTCGTCCAGCGGTGCAGCACCTGCCAGCAGTTGCCCTGCCGTCGGTTGGTCGAGCCCGGCCAGCAGGCGCAGCAAGGTACTTTTGCCGCAGCCGCTACGGCCGACGATGGCGACGAACTGGCCGGCCGGGACATGCAGGTCGATGCCTTTTAGCACCTCGCGCGAGCCGAAGGTTTTACGCAGGCCTTTGGCGGCCAATGGGATACCACGCAGCAGATGTGGCGGATTGTCCTTGAGCACGGTCATGCGCCCTCCTTCCTGGCAACTTGATAAGCCGGATGCCAACGCAGCCACACACGTTCCAGGCCACGGGCAGCCAGGTCGGCGAGCTTGCCGAGCACGGCGTACAGCACGATGGCCAGCACCACCACATCGGTCTGCAGGAACTCCCGGGCGTTCATCGCCAGGTAGCCAATGCCGGCGTTGGCCGAAATGGTTTCGGCGACGATCAAGGTCAACCACATGAAGCCCAGTGCGAAGCGCACGCCCACCAGTATCGAAGGCAAGGCACCGGGCAGGATCACCTGGCGAAACAGGCTGAACCCCGAAAGCCCATAGCTGCGTGCCATTTCCACCAGGGCCGGGTCGACATTGCGGATGCCGTGATAGGTATTCAGGTAGATAGGGAAGAGCGTGCCCAGCGCGACCAGAAAGATCTTCGCCGACTCATCAATACCGAACCACAGGATCACCAGCGGAATCAGTGCCAGGTGCGGCACGTTACGGATCATCTGCACCGAACTGTCGAGCAGGCGCTCGCCCCAGTTGGACAGCCCCGTGATGAAGCCCAGCACCAGGCCGATGCTGCCACCGATCAGAAAGCCCAGCCCGGCACGCCAGCCGCTGATGGCCAGGTGCGTCCAGATTTCTCCGCTGCGTACCAGGTCGACGCCGGCTGACAGCACAGCGCTGGGCGCTGGCAGAATGCGGGTCGACAGCCAGCCCGCGCTGACCGCCAGTTGCCACGCGGCTAGCAGCAGTACCGGCAGCGCCCAGGGCGCCAAGCGCTCTATCACGGTATTCGAGGTTTTCCGACTCATACAATGCCCCTCATCGCTGGGCCACGGACTTGGGCAGGATGTCGTTGGCAACCATCTCGCCGAACGGGCTCACGTAGCCGCCGCTGGTCGCAGGCTGAGGCCGTTGTACGTCCAGGTGCGGGAACAACAGTTCGGCCACCCGGTATGACTCTTCAAGGTGCGGGTAGCCAGAGAAGATGAAGGTGTCGATGCCCAGGGCGGCATATTCCTTGACCCGCGCGGCGACGGTCGGGCCATCGCCCACCAGCGCAGTGCCTGCACCTCCGCGAACCAAACCTACCCCCGCCCACAGGTTGGGGCTGACTTCAAGCTTGTCGCGGCGGCCATTGTGCAGCGCGGCCATGCGCTGCTGCCCTACCGAGTCGAAACGGGCGAGCGACGCCTGGGCGCGAGCGATGGTGTCGTCGTCCAAATGGGATATGAGTTTTTCAGCCGCGTCCCATGCTTGCGCATTGGTCTCACGCACGATCACATGAAGGCGAATGCCAAACCGCACTTCGCGGCCCTGGGCAGCTGCCTTATCACGCACCTGGGCGATCTTTTCAGCCACCGCGCTGGGCGGCTCGCCCCAGGTCAGGTACAGCTCGACCTGCTCTGCAGCCAGGTCTTGGGCGGCTTCGGAGGAGCCACCGAAATACAACGGTGGACGAGGCTGCTGGATGGGTGGGTACAGCAGCTTGGCGCCTTTGACCTGGATGTGTTTACCGTCGTAATCGACTTCTTCGCCTTCAAGCACCTTGCGCCAGATGCGGGTGAATTCGACAGACGCTTCATAGCGCTCCTGATGATTGAGGTGCAGGCCGTCACCGGCCAGCTCGTCCGGATCGCCACCGGTTACCAGGTTGAACAGCGCCCGGCCATTGGACAGGCGATCGAGCGTGGCGGCCTGCCGCGCGGCGACCGTCGGCGAGATGATTCCAGGGCGCAGGGCCACCAGGAACTTCAGGCGTTCGGTAACAGGGATCAGGGACGCGGCCACCAGCCAGGAATCCTCGCAGGAACGCCCGGTGGGTATCAGCACGCCGCCGAACCCCAGGCGGTCGGCCGCCTGGGCAATCTGCTGCAGGTAGCCATGGTCCACCGCCCGGGCGCCTTGCGCGGTGCCCAGGTATTTGCCATCACCGTGCGTGGGGAGGAACCAGAAGATGTTGAGGCTCATTGGAGTTGTCTCCTAAGGGGTAGCTGAGCCGGGGAACGCCCGGCACGGGCAGATCAATCAAGGCGCACTGGCAACCTTGGCCGGGGGTGTCCAGATCACGTCCTTGATGCGCAGCGGCTTGGGTATCAGCTTGAGCGTCTGAAAGGTGTCTGCGATTTTCTGCTGGGCCGCCACGACGTCCGACGTCAAGGGCGCTGCGCCGTAGCCTTGGCGCTTGACGGACGTCAGGGTGATGTCCGGCGCGAGCCCGAGCAGCGGGGCGACCTGGTCGGTGACTTCCTGCGGGTTGGCCTGCGACCACTCACCGACCGCACGTACCTGATCGATGACGGTATTGATGACGGCCGGGTGCTGATTCGCATAACTGCGCGTGGCCAGGTAGAACTGATGGTTGTCGACCAGGCCCTGGCCGTCACGCAGGGTGCGGGCTTGCAGCTGCTGCTCGGCGGCGGCCTGGTACGGGTCCCAGATGACCCAGGCATCGACACTGCCACGCTCGAACGCTGCGCGCGCATCGGCCGGGGGCAGGTAGACCGGTTGAATATCGGTGTACTTCAGGCCTGCATCTTCGAGCGCCCGCACAAGCAGGTAATGGACGTTGGAGCCTTTGTTGAGGGCGACCTTCTTGCCCTTGAGTGCCTGCACCGACTGGATCGGCGAGTCCTTGGGCACCAGGATGGCCTCACTGTGGGGCGCGGGTGGCTCGTAGGCCACGTACAGCAAGTCGGCCCCGGCGGCCTGTGCGAATACCGGAGGCGTTTCGCCGGTCACGCCGAAATCGACAGACCCGACGTTCAGCCCTTCAAGCAGCTGGGGACCACCGGGAAACTCGGTCCACTGCACCTGCACGCCTTGCTCGGCCAGACGCTTTTCCAACGTGCCCTTGGCCTTGAGCAGCACCAGGGTGCCGTATTTCTGATAACCGATGCGCAGGGTTTCAGCCTGTGCCTGGGTAATGGCGCCGAGGGACACAGCCGCCGCAAACAGGGCGACCAGACCACGACGCAAGAAGATTGTGCGCATGGCGCTCTCCTGTGCGATGGGGTTCGGGTTGCACCTGCTTGCCTCGTTGACGGGCGAGTAAGGTGATACAGCGGGTTTGCCGGGTCAGATGCTCCAGCGAGCACTGATCAGGCGATCATTGAGCACGCCGGGTGCGACCGGGCGCGGGCGCCTGGCCAGGGCCAGGTGGAAGGTTTCCAGCGAGTCGTGCAGCCGTTCTTCAAGGGCAGGCGCCAGCTGGGCCGGCTTACTGCCTTCGGCATAGGCGATCTGGCTGTCATCGGCAAAGATCCCTTGCAGGGTCTCCTGGGCCTTGAGAGCCGACAGTACGGGCTTGAGGGCGTAATCCACGGCCAGCATGTGGGCGATGCTGCCGCCGGTGGCGATGGGCAGCACGACCCGGTTGGCCAGTGCGCGCTCGGGCAGCAGGTCAAGCAGGGTTTTCAGCGCACCGGCGAACGACGCCTTGTACACCGGCGTGGCAACGATCAAGCCATCGGCCTGGGCCACCAACTGTTGGAAGTGCTGCACGTGTGGGCTGTCGAAGCGGGCATGCAACAGGTCTTCGGCAGGAAAGTCGCGCACCTGCAGGGTGACGACTTCAACACCACGGTGCTCGAGCCACTGCCGCGAACGTTCGAGCAGCACGCCTGAGCGTGAACGAGGACTTGGGCTACCACCGATTGATACGACCAGCATTGCTGCGCTTCCTTGGGTTACGGTGGAATGACATTAGCAGTTTCCTTATATATCTATAAATCATATTTAATTCTTTGTTTATTCTATTTAGATATTTGCAAGGTAATTTAAGTCAAAAAAAAGGGCCGTCGAAACGGCCCGAAAATCCCTGCTTGGCTAAGCGTTATGCAACACAGTATTTACGCTCGGTTCGGTTGAGGCGTCAGACGCAAATAGGGTTTGACCGCCGTGTAGCCTTTTGGAAATCGTTGCCGGATCTCTTCTTCGTCCTTGAGCGAAGGAACGATCACCACATCGTCACCGTCCTGCCAGTTGCCTGGCGTGGCTACCTTGTGCGAATCGGTCAGTTGCAGCGAGTCGATTACCCGCAAAATCTCGTTGAAGTTTCGCCCGGTACTGGCGGGGTAGGTAATCGTCAGGCGAACCTTCTTGTTCGGGTCGATGACGAACAGCGAGCGTACGGTCAGGGTATCGCTGGCGTTTGGGTGGATCAGGTCGTACAGATCCGACACCTTGCGGTCGGCATCGGCAAGGATCGGGAAATTGACCACGGTCTGCTGGGTTTCGTTGATGTCTTCGATCCAACGGTGATGCGAGTCCACCGGGTCGACCGACAGCGCGATGGCCTTGACCCCGCGCTTGGCAAATTCATCCTTGAGCTTGGCCGTGAGCCCCAATTCGGTGGTGCATACCGGGGTGAAGTCGGCAGGGTGCGAGAACAGCACGCCCCAGCTGTCGCCCAGCCATTGGTGAAAATGGATTTTGCCTTCGCTGGAGTCCTGTTCGAAATCCGGGGCGATATCGCCGAGTTTGAGGCTCATGGGATGCAGCTCCTGTGCTGGGGTGCCTGTGGAATGAATGTGCCTGAATTTCGTCAACCTGAAAAAGAATAAATAAAGCTTTGTTAATGCTTTTTATGCATAACAAATTTCGCTCACAAAAAAGCCTCGCATCAAGCGAGGCTTCTGATGTGGCTACGGCTTACAGGAAGTTGTAAGTGTAGTTCACGATGAAACGGGTCTGGTCCTGATCGGCCACCGAGCTTTCACCGGTGCCGCGGTAAACACCGTGGCGCAGGCTCGCACCCAGGCCTTTGAACGTGCCTTCCTGGATGACGTAGTCGATCCGGGCGTCGCGTTCCCACTCGCTGAAGTGGCCATTGCCGCTGGCGTTCTTGCCGTCTTCACCCTTGAGGTAGGACACCGAAGCCTTCAGGCCCGGTACGCCGAGGCGCGCGAAGTCGTAGGCGTATTGACCGAAGGTGGTGTTCTCACCGGCCTTGGCGAACTGGTTGATCATGCTGTCGGTGAACAGGTAGAAGCTGGCGCCGCCGGCGCCTTCGAGCGAGGAACGCGAACCGTCCTTGCGCACGCTACCCTGGTTCAACCAGACGAAACCGCCGTCGTCGTTGACGCGCTGGTGCCCGAGCATGAGCGAGTGACCGCCCAGGGTGTAGGTGAACATCGCCGACCAGGTCTTGTTGTCGACCTCGCCAGGCGTCTTGGCAAAGCCGCCGTTGTTGTTGAAGGTGTAGCCCGAGTCGCCGTTGCGGCCGTCGCTGCTGCTGTTGAAGTAGCGCAGGTCAGTCTTGAACGACTGGTCGTCGGCGATCTTGAAGACGTGGGTAGCGCCCAGGAAGTGCTGCTTGTAGAAGTCTTCCAGGTTCGAATAGTAGTACTGCAGGGTCAGGTCTGGAGTGAGCTTGTAGTCCAGGCCGCCGTAGCGGAACTTGTTGCTGTCGCGGAAGGCGCCGTTGACCGACAGGCCGGTGCGGTTGCTCGAGGCGCGGCCCATGGCGTGGGTCAGCTGACCGGCGTTGATGGTCAGGTTGTCGATTTCCTTCGACTGGATGGTGCCACCTTCGAAGGTCTGCGGCAGCAGACGGCCATCGTTGGAGACCAGGATCGGCAGGTTAGGCGCCAGGGCGCTACCGTAGTGGACTTCAGTCTTGGAGAACTTGGCCTTGGCGTTGGCGCCCAGGCGAGCCCACTGGCTCACGGCAGAGCCGTCGGAGTCGCTCGGGAAGAAGCTGCTGTTGTCAGGGTGTTTGCCACGGCCGCCGTCGAGGTGGATACCCCACAGGGCCTGGGCGTCTACACCGAAACCAACGGTGCCCTGGGTGAAACCGGACAGGTAGTCCAGTTTGAAGCCCTGGCCCGATTCACGGTTGTCGGCGCCACCGTCACGGTTGTCGCCATTGAAGTACATGGTGCGCGAGCTGACCGACAGCTTGCTGTCTTCCACGAAACCGGCAGCACCTGCTTGTTGGGCGAGAACACCCAGTGCCACGGCCATGGCCAGGCTGGACTTGTACATGCTTTGCTCCTCTACGTTCTAATTTTTGTGTATCTCAGGCGGCCGGGTCTATTGCCCCGCTCACCATGGATGGGCGATTTAGTCCCAAAGCGTGACCCTTTAGTCAATCATTTCTAAACGTTTCGCGACTTTGGTCTAAGGCGCCAACCTGGGCTACAGGATAATGACAATCCTATAAATCCAAAATGACTGTTTTGTGAATCTGTAAGACTTTTAAGGAATATGTAAGGAACCATTACTGCATTTTGTTGTAGCAAGTGGGTTTCTCATAACCCCCGGCTATTTGCAATCGTTTGCTCATAACCTCATTCCAATTGGATCTATAGGGAGGCTGAGCCTAGCAGCGTCGGCTGACTTTGCCATTGCGCGTGGTCAATCATCGACCAAGGGTGCCAAATGAGCGCTAAGCTAATTCTTAAAAGTTATTTATTTTTAGTTTTTTAGATCAATTAGCCTTAGCTCATGCATCCCTTGCCCGATGAGAGCTCACCATGAACCCGCACCGCACCCTGCGAATTCTCAGTACCCTGGCGCTTGCTGGCGCCAGCTGGATAGCCCAGGCGTCAGACTTTACGGTGGCCTATCAAACAACGGTCGATCCTGCCAAGGTGGCGCAAGTCGATGGCGACTATGAGGCGGCGACCAAAGCCAGCATCGACTGGCGCAAGTTCGACAACGGGGCCGATGTAATCACCGCCGTTGCCAGTGGGGATGTGCAGATCGGCTACCTGGGCTCCAGCCCATTGGCAGCCGCCGCAACCCGCAAGCTGCCGATCGAGACGTTTCTGATCGCCACGCAGATCGGGGCTGGCGAAGCCTTGGTGGTGCGCGACGCGATCAAGACCCCTCAGGATCTGGTGGGCAAGAAAGTCGCCGTACCCTTCGTGTCGACCGGGCACTACAGCCTGCTGGCAGCGCTCAAGCACTGGAACATCGATCCTGCCAAGGTGCAGATCCTGAACCTGGCACCGCCAGCGATCATCGCGGCATGGAAACGTGGCGACATCGACGCGACCTACGTGTGGGACCCTGCGCTGGGCGTGGCGAAGGAAAGCGGCAAGGTGCTGATCACCTCGGGCGAGTTGGCCAAGGCAGGGGCCCCCACCTTCGACGCCTGGATCGTGCGCAAAGACTTCGCCTCCAAGCACCCCGACGTGGTCAGGGCTTTCGCGCAGGTCACCCTAGAGGCGTATGCAGATTACCGAAAGGATCCGCAAGCCTGGCTGGCGAACCAGGACAACGTCGCCAAGTTGGCCAAGCTGTCCGGCGCCAAGACTTCGGACATCCCGGTGTTGCTGCAAGGCAACGTCTACCCGCTGGCCGCAGACCAGGCCAGCGCCCTGGGCACGCCTACTACCCAGGCCCTGACCGACACGGCCACGTTCCTCAAGCAACAAGGCAAGGTCGAGGCCGTACTGCCGGACTACAGCCCTTACGTCAGTGCCCAGTACCTCCCCCACTGAATTTGCAGACAACCACAGGAGCCTGACATGGCCTTGCTCGAACTGGAGCGCATCAGCGCACAGTACCCGGGTGCCGCGAGCCCGGTGCTGGCCAACATCACCCTGAGCCTAGGGCCGCGGCAATTGCTGGTGGCGCTCGGGCCCTCAGGCAGTGGCAAGACCTCGCTGCTGAACCTGGTCGCAGGATTCGTCAGCCCCAGCGCGGGACGCATCACGCTCGACGGCATTCCTGTGCAGGGGCCAGGTGCCGAGCGTGGCGTGGTCTTTCAGGACGATGCCCTGCTGCCCTGGCAGAACGTGCTGGGCAATGTCGCCTTCGGCCTGGAACTGGCCGGTGTGCCACGCACGGCACGTGAAGCCAAGGCACGCGAGATGCTCGCCCTGGTCGACCTTGCGGATTTCGCCGAGCGGCGCATATGGCAGCTTTCAGGCGGCCAGAAGCAGCGCGTGGGCCTGGCCCGTGCATTGGCAGCCGACCCTGGCGTACTGCTGATGGATGAACCGTTCGGCGCACTGGATGCGTTCACCCGCGAGCACATGCAGACGCTGCTGCTGGATATCTGGCAGCGCACCGACAAACCCGTATTCCTGATCACTCATGACATAGAGGAAGCCGTGTTTCTCGCCACTGAATTGGTGCTGCTCGCGCCCAGCCCAGGGCGCATCGTCGAGCGGCTTGAGTTGGACTTCGGCCAGCGTTACGCCAACGGTGAGTCGGCGCGGGCGATCAAGTCCGACCCGCGCTTCATCGAGGCTCGCGAGCATGTGCTGGCCCGGGTCTTTTCCCACCGTCAATCCCAGGAGCGCGCATGAGCAGCCTTGATATGCCAGCGGCCAGTGAGCCCACTGTTCAATCAGCACCTGCCGCCAGCGGGGCTCGTCTGCTGCCCACCCGTTGGATCAGCGCATTGACCCTGGCCAGCCTGGTGCTGACCTGGTGGCTGGTCACGGCCGCCGAGTGGGTCGAGCCCCTGTTTCTGCCCTCACCTGCTGACATCATGGCCAAAGCCTGGGTCTTGCTTACCCAGGGCTACATGGACGCCAGCCTGTGGCAGCACCTTGGCGCCAGCCTCGGGCGTATCGGCACGGCATTGCTGGCTGCGGTGTTCACGGCCATTCCGGTGGGTATCGCCATTGGGTATAGCCGGGTGGCACGGGGCATCTTCGACCCGTTGATCGAGTTCTACCGGCCCATCCCCCCGCTCGCCTACTTGCCGCTGATCGTCATCTGGTGCGGGATCGGCGAGTTGTCGAAGGTGCTGCTGATCTACCTGGCGATCTTCGCGCCCATCGCCATCGCCACAGCCACGGGTGTGCGCACCACCGACCCTGCCAAGCTGCGCGCCGCGCAATCGCTGGGCGCGACCAGGGCCCAGCTGATTCGCCACGTGATTTTGCCCAGCGCGCTGCCCGACATTCTGACGGGCATTCGGATTGGCCTGGGCGTCGGTTGGTCGACGCTGGTGGCGGCCGAACTGATCGCCGCCACCAGCGGCCTTGGCTTCATGGTGCAGTCGGCCGCGCAGTTTCTGGTCACCGATGTGGTGGTGCTGGGCATCCTGCTGATCGCGCTGATCGCTTTCGCGCTGGAGATGAGCCTGCGCGCGCTGCAACGCCGACTGGTGCCCTGGCACGGGCAAAGCCACTGACCCCTACCGCTCGTGCGCCCGCCAGGGCGCCTGCCTCAAGAGACCGACATGAGCCTGACCATTACCCCACTCAGCCCGGCGCTGGGCGCACAGATCAGCGGCGTGGACCTTGCCCGCGACATCAGCGACGAGGTGCGCGATGCCATCGAGCACGCGTTGCTTCGCCACCAGGTGCTGTTCTTCCGCGACCAGCCCATCGCCCCCGTCCAGCAGGCGCGTTTTGCCGCCCGCTTTGGCGACCTGCATATCCACCCCATCTACCCCAACGTACCCGGCACGCCCCAGGTGCTGGTGCTCGATACTGCGGTCACCGACGTCCGAGACAATGCCGTCTGGCACACCGACGTGACCTTCCTACCGACACCGGCCCTGGGCGCAGTGCTCAGTGCCAAGCAATTGCCGGCCTATGGCGGCGATACCCTGTGGGCCAGTGGCATTGCAGCCTTCGAAGGATTGTCAGCGCCACTGCAGGCGATGCTGGTCGGGCTGACGGCGACCCACGACTTCACCAAGTCATTCCCGCTGGAGCGCTTTGGCACCACGCCACAGGAGCTGGCGCGCTGGGAGCAGACCCGGCGCGAGAACCCGCCGCTGTCGCATCCGGTGGTGCGCACGCACCCGGTGAGTAGGCGCAAGGCACTGTTCGTCAACGAGGGGTTTACCACACGCATCAATGAGCTGAGCGAGCTGGAAAGCGAAGCGCTGCTCAAGCTGCTCTTCGCCCACGCCACCCGGCCGGAGTTCACGATCCGCTGGCGCTGGCAGGAAAACGACGTGGCGTTCTGGGACAACCGCGTCACCCAGCACTACGCGGTGGATGACTACCGGCCAAGCCGGCGGGTGATGCACAGGGCAACGATCCTGGGCGATGCGCCCTATTAACGAGAGGGATGGCCGATGCCCCAGCCCTGAAAGGTCGAACCTGGTGGTTCGCCTTTTCAGGGCTGGTCTGGCGCGGAGGGTCAGCGTACCAGGTGCAGGAACTGCATGTGCCGTTCGTACTGGTCGAGGATGTCGTTGATGATCTGCTCCTTGCTGTAGCCCACCAGGTCGTAATTCTGGCTGCCTTCGCTGAGGTAGACCTCCGCCCGGTAATAGCGGCGGTTCTTCAACTCATGGGCACCCAGGCCACCACGGGCGAACGAGGGCGTGAAGTAACCGCGCATCTGCACCTGGTAGATGAACGGCTGCTCATCGCCATGCCCGACTTTCAAGCTGACGTTGTCATGGCTCGGGTCGTCCTGGGTGATCAGCACCAGCCCTTTCTGCTCGAACACCTCACGCACATCGGCGATGGCCGGGCGCACCACATCGTCCATGAACCGGTACACCTCGTCCCGCGAAGGGAAATGCACGGCCTGGCTCAGGCGCTGGCGCCAACCCCCACGGCCTCGGCGCGACTGGGCGAAGGGAGCCAGCGAATGCATCTGCGCGATCTGGCGCTGCGACTCCAGGTAGAAGGCCTTGTGCAGCCCCCACATCATGCACAACAGGATCAGCGAGAAGGGCAACGAGGTGAGCACCACCGCCGACTTCAGCGAATCGATGCTGCCGGCGAACAGCAAGGCACTGGTCACTAGCGCCGTCATGGCACCCCAGAAGATGCGCAGCCAGTTCGGGCCGTCCTCGTCGGCATCGCCGCCGGTCGCCGACAGCGTGGACAGCACCACGGTACCGGAGTCTGCCGACGTCACGAAGAACACGAAGCTGACGAACACCGTCATGGCGATTACCGCCTTGCTCCACGGGTAGGTCTCCAGCAGCAGGTACAGGCTCATCGATGGGTTGTCCAACGCGGCTTGGCCCAACGCGGTCATGCCGTGATTGATGACCTGGTCCAGTGCGCTGTTGCCGAAGATCGACATCCACGCCAGGGTGAAGCCAAGCGGAATCAGCAGCACACCGAAGACGAACTCGCGAATGGTCCGCCCACGGGAGATGCGCGCGATGAACAAGCCCACGAAGGGCGCCCATGCGATCCACCAAGCCCAGTAGAACACCGTCCAGCCGCCCAGCCACTCACGGTTATCGCCATAGGCATAGACATCGAAGCTCTTGCGCGGCAAGGCGCCCAAATAGTCGCCCAGGTTCTGGATAAGGGTATTGAACAGGTGCTGGGTGGGGCCTGCGAACAGCACGAAGAGCAAAAGCGCACAGGCCAGGAACAGGTTGATGTCGCTCATCACCCGTACGCCTTTTTCCACACCGGCTACTGCCACGGCCACCGCCGCGCCCATCATCAGCGTGATCAGCACCACCTGCACCCACTGGCTGTGGCTGATGCCGAACAGGTAATCCAGGCCGGCATTGAGGTGCAGCACGCCAAAGCCCATGTCGGCCCCCAGGCCGAACACCGTGGCGATGATGCCGAAGCCGTCGACCGCATAGCCGATAGGCCCGTTGATGCGCTTGCCGATTAGCGGATAGAGCGCAGAGCGCAAGGCCAGCGGCAGATTGTGCCGGTAGGCGAAATAGGCCAGCGCCATGCCGACGAAGGCAAAGACGCCCCAACCATGCAGGCCCCAATGCAGGAACAGGATCTGCATTGCCTGCCGGCCCGCCTCAGCCGTGCCCCCTTCACCCTGGGGTGGTTGCAACATGTGGGTAAGCGGTTCGGAGACGCAGAAGAAGAACAGCGTGATGCTGATCCCCGCAGCGAACAACATGCCCGCCCACGACAGGTAGCTGAATTCGGGTTCGTCGTGGTCGGCACCGAGCTTGATCTTGCCGTAGCCCGATACGGCGGTGACCACCACGAAGACCAGGTACAGCGTCATTGCCAGCATGTAGTACCAGCCTACCGTGTTGGCAGCCCAGTTCTGCGCCGCCAGCAACCACTGGCCCGCACTCTGCGGATTGGTAATGACCACAAGGCCGAAGATAAGGATGAAACTTGCCGCGAAATAGAACACCGGGGGGTTCATGCGGATCTTGCCAGGGGCAAGCGAAGGGGTCGGTGCACTCATCGCGTGTGCACCTCGTCAAAGGACGAAAGACGCATAATTAACGGGTTCAGCAAAGGAATCCTCCTGATGAACACCGGCAGCGGACCAGCGTTTTTTTAATTGAACAAGCGTTCAAGTTAAACATGGTTTGAGCCTCATTGCGAATTGGAGCGCCGATTGGTAACGCCCTGGAGACACCCTTTGGCCAGCCTGACTTGCCCTGTCGCCCCCCGGCTGAAGGGGCATGTGACGGTCTGGTGCCTACCCAAGGCACCGCCTAGGATCACTGTTTGTCCTGGCAATCGAGCTGCAGGTTGGCCTGGGTGATGTTGCTGTGCGGCGGTACGCTGCGCGTCAACCACACGTTGCCACCGATGGTGGAACCCTGCCCGATGGTGATACGCCCCAACACGGTGGCGCCGGCATAGATCACCACGTCATCCTCAACGATCGGATGACGTGCCAAGCCCTTGTGCAACGTGCCGGACTCATCGCTCGGGAAGCGCTTGGCGCCAAGGGTCACCGCCTGATAAATCCGCACGCGCTCGCCAATGATCGCAGTTTCGCCGATGACCACGCCGGTACCGTGGTCGATGAAGAAGCTTGGGCCGATCTGAGCCCCGGGATGAATATCGATACCCGTCGCCGAATGCGCCAGCTCCGAGCTGATCCGTGCGAGCAGTGGCAGCCCGGCCGTATACAGGTGATGGGCCAGACGGTGGTGGATGATCGCCAGGATGCCGGGATAGCACAGCAACACCTCATCGACACTGCGTGCCGCCGGATCGCCGTGATAGGCCGCCAGCACGTCGGTATCGAGCAGCACACGCATGCCTGGCAGCGCCGCGGCAAAGCCCTGGATCAGCTTCAGGGCATGGGCATCGACACCCGCCAGGTCCTCCTTGCCTTGGCGGGCGGCGTAGCGCAGTTCCAGGCGTGCCTGCACCAACAACGCATTGAGCGCGGCGTCCAGGGTATGGCCGACATAAAAATCCTCGCTCTCCTCGCGCAGGTCCACCGGGCCGAGACGCATGGGGAACAACGCGCCGCAGAGCTGTTCGAGGATCTGTCGTACCGCTTCGCGCGAGGGCAGCTCCCGGCCACCTTGCTCGCCGCTGCTGCGGCCATTGCGGGTGCGCCATTGCTCACGGGCACCGCGCAAGCCGGCCACGATCCCCTGCAGTTGCCAGTGCCCGGAGGCGGGTTGTTCGCTCACGGTGTGTTCTCCTGCCTTTTAGGCTATCTGTTCTGTTGTCGATGCCGTCATTCTACGGGCAAGCCCGTGGACCAGGCCCTCATCTCTGCCTCTTTACACTGCATCGCAAGGCAAGGGCGATGACAGCCATGCCGGCCTCGCCTACCCTCAAGATCAATGGACAATTTCCAAACGCATAAATAGGCAAGGTGCGATAATTTTTGACTATTTCCTGCGTTGCGCATCCAACCCTATAGTCGCCATCACTTCATTCACAACACGCTCGGGGCTCAGACATGTCGAAGTTCGCCAAACCGCTACTCAATGCCAGCCTGGCCCTGTTGCTGGGCACGGGCCTGCTTGGCCAGGCCTTTGCCGGCGAAGAGTTGAAGACCATCCAGGAAAAAGGCGTGATCAGCGTCGGCCTCGAAGGCACCTACCCGCCGTTCAGCTTCCAGGATGAAAACGGCAAGCTGACCGGCTTCGAAGTCGAGCTGTCCGAATTGCTGGCCAAGGAACTGGGCGTGAAGGCCAAGATTCAGCCGACCAAATGGGACGGCATCCTGGCTGCGCTGGAGTCCAAGCGGCTGGACATCGTCGTCAACCAGGTCACCATCTCCGAAGAGCGCAAGAAGAAATACGATTTCTCCGAACCCTACACCGTCTCGGGTATCCAGGCGCTGGTGCTGAAGAAGAAGGCTGACCAGCTCGGCATCAAGGGCGCTCAGGACCTGGCAGGCAAGAAAGTCGGTGTAGGCCTGGGTACCAACTACGAGCAATGGGTCAAGCAGGATGTGCCCAAGGCCGAAGTGCGGACCTATGAGGACGACCCCAGTAAGTTCGCAGACCTGCGCAATGGCCGCATCGATGCCATCCTGATCGACCGCCTGGCTGCGCTTGAATACGCGCAGAAAGCCAAGGACACACAACTGGCGGGCGATGCCTTCTCGCGATTGGAGAGCGGGGTTGCCATGCGCAAGGGCGAACCTGAACTGCTGGCCGCCATCAACACGGCCATCGACAAGCTCAAGGCGGACGGGACGCTGGCCAAGCTGTCCGAAAAGTACTTCGGTGCTGACGTCACCCGATGATCGCTGAAAGCCTGCAACTGGTCGCCGACTCCGCACCCTTCCTGCTCAAGGGTGCGGGTTACACCGTGCTGCTCAGCGTAGGGGGCATGTTTTTCGGATTGGTGCTGGGCTTTGCCCTGGCGTTGATGCGTTTGTCCAAAGTGCTGCCGCTCAACTGGCTGGCACGGATATACGTATCGTTCTTCCGAGGCACGCCCCTGCTGGTGCAGCTGTTCGTCATCTACTTCGGCATGCCACAGATCGGCATCGAGCTCGACCCGATCCCCGCCTCGCTGATCGGGCTGTCATTGAACATGGCCGCCTACATCTGCGAGATCCTGCGCGCCGCGATCTCTTCGATCGACCGTGGGCAGTGGGAAGCAGCGGCCAGCATCGGCATGACCCGCGTACAAGCCATGCGCCGGGCGATACTGCCCCAGGCGCTGCGCACCGCGTTGCCGCCGTTGGGCAACAGCTTCATCTCGCTGGTCAAGGACACCGCGCTGGCCGCCACCATCCAGGTGCCGGAGCTGTTCCGTCAGGCCCAGCTGATCACAGCACGTACGTTCGAGGTGTTCACCATGTACGTGGCAGTGGCCGTGGTCTACTGGGTGCTGTGCAGCATCCTGGCCTACTTCCAGAACCGCATGGAAGCGCGGGTCAACCAACATGACCAGGAGCACTGAGCATGATCGAAGTCAAAGGCCTGACCAAACGCTTCAAGGGCCAGACCGTGCTCGATGGCATCGATGTGACGGTGCAGCCGGGTGAAGTGGTAGCGATAATCGGCCCCAGCGGGTCGGGCAAGACCACCTTCCTGCGGTGCTTGAACCTGCTGGAAACGCCCGATGCCGGGCAAATCAAGATCGGCGCCATCAGCATCGACGCCAACCGTCCCCTCGGCCCGCAACACAGCGCCATACGTCGCCTGCGCCAACAGGCAGGCTTCGTGTTCCAGAACTTCAACCTGTTTCCCCACCGCACGGCCTTGGAGAACGTGATCGAAGGGCCGGTGATCGTCAAGAAAACACCGCGCGACCAAGCGGTGGACCTTGGCCGGCGTCTATTGGCCAAGGTGGGCCTGGCAGGCAAGGAAGACGCCTACCCGCGTCGCCTGTCCGGGGGCCAGCAGCAACGGGTGGCCATTGCCCGTGCCCTGGCCATGGAGCCGGAGGTGATTCTGTTCGATGAACCCACCTCGGCGCTGGACCCGGAACTGGTAGGCGAGGTCCTGGCGACCATTCGCAGCCTGGCAGAAGAAAAACGCACCATGATCATCGTTACCCATGAAATGAGCTTCGCTCGCGACGTGGCTAACCGGGTCATCTTCTTCGACAAGGGTGTGGTAGTGGAGCAAGGTGAGGCCAAGGCGTTGTTCGCGGCCCCGCAACAGGAGCGTACGCGGCAATTCCTGCGCAAGTTTCTGGGCACGGCTGCTTCTGAATAAGCCTGCAAAGCCAGCCCGCGCTGTAGTAGCCCGTACGTCACTCAGCTCACACCTGAGTCCATGTCGCCTGGGGGCAGGCGACGCGCTTCTATATATATTCCAAAGCGTTAGTTCATAAATATTTTATAAACCCTTACGGTATATACACCGGACCACCGGACCAGCATACGTCTGTCGCGATCAGCTGTAGCGGCATAACCTACATGTGAGGTCAGCAATGGTCAGGATCACCATCACCCCAGTGCAGAACGCCAGGGCATTGAGTGCAGCCAAGGAGCGGCACTGATGTCCAGCCAAGCCCTTATTTCCTCCCGCAGCGTGCTCGACAGTGCACCGCCCTTGCTGCCAGCCAAGGTTCTGCACAGCGATGCCCAAGCGCTGCAAGCTGCACGTGAAGTCGCCGCTGTCGCGCGCGAACAGGCTGCCCGTCGGGATCAGCAACGCGAACTGCCCTGGGCCGAAATCGAATTGTTTACCCGCAGTGGCCTGGGGAGCATCAGCGTTCCGAAGGCCTACGGCGGCCCTGATGTGTCGTTCGAAACCGTGGCCGAAGTGTTCCGCCTGATCAGCGCTGCCGATCCTGCGCTGGGGCAGATCCCGCAGAACCAGTTCGGCATGCTGCAACTGCTGCGCCTGACAGCCACGCCGGCGCAACAGGCAGTGCTGTTTCGCAGCGTGCTGGACGGCTGGCGAATCGGCAATGCAGGCCCTGAGCGCGGAACCAAGGACACCCTCACCCTCAAGGCACGGATCAACCGCGCAGGTGATGGCTATCGCATCAGTGGCGAGAAGTTCTACTCCACCGGCGCGTTGTTCGCCCACTGGGTGGCGGTCAAGGCGCTGGACGAGGAAGGTCGCCAGCGCCTGGCCTTCGTGCGCCGCGGCACCCCCGGGTTACGCATCGTCGACGATTGGTCGGGGTTTGGTCAGCGCACCACGGCCAGCGGAACGGTACTGCTCGATGACGTTCCGGTAGAGGCAGACCTGGTTATCGACAACTGGCGTCAGCGGGAGGTACCCAATACCCAGGGCGCCGCCTCGCAGCTCATCCAGGCGGCCATCGACGCAGGCATTGCCGAGGCCGCCATCGATGACGCCATTGCTTTCGTGCGCACAAAGTCGCGCCCCTGGGTCGAAGCCCAGGTAGAGCGCGCGAGCGACGACCTCTATGTCATCGCCGACATCGGCCGCCTGAAGCTTGAACTGCATGCCGCCGAGGCGCTGCTGCGCCGGGCCGGGCAGGTGCTGGACGAGGTCAACGCAGCGCCGGTGGATGCCGAGTCGGCTGCCCGTGCGTCAATTGCGGTGGCCGAGGCCAAGGTACTGACCACCGAGATTGCCCTGCAGGCCAGCGAGAAACTGTTCGAACTGGCTGGCAGCCGCGCCACCCTGGCCGAGTTCAACCTCGACCGCCACTGGCGTAACGCCCGCGTGCACACCCTGCACGACCCGGTGCGCTGGAAATACCACGCGGTTGGCGCGTACCACCTCAACGGCACCCTGCCCGCGCGGCATTCCTGGATCTGATGGGTAGCCTGCAGGACCGCTGCGCGGTCCGGGGCACCGGAGACACACCATGACCACACGCATCATTACCAGCGACGGCGAAGCCTTGGCCGTTGCCTTGGACATCGCCCGCCAGCTAAGCCCCGACAGCGCGGTGCGCGACCGTGAGCGGCGTCTGCCACACCCTGAGCTGGCGCTGTTCACACGCTCGGGCCTATGGGGTATCAGCGTACCCAAGGCCTACGGCGGGGCGGGCGTATCCAACGTCACCCTGGCCAAGGTCATCGCCATCATCGCGCAGGCCGACGGCTCGCTCGGGCAGATTCCGCAAAACCATTTCTATGCCTTGGAAGTGCTGCGGGTAAACGGCACGCCCGAACAGCAGCAGCGTCTGTACGCCGAAGTGCTGGCAGGCCGGCGGTTCGGCAATGCCCTGGCAGAGCTGGGCACCAAGACAGCCAATGACCGCACCACACGCCTGAGCCGCGAAGGCGATGGCTTTCGCATCAACGGTCGCAAGTTCTACGCCACTGGCGCGCTATACGCCCAGCGCATACCCACCTCGGTGGTCGATGACCAAGGCGTCCAGCACTTGGCATTCGTGCCTGCCGACAGCCCCGGCCTGCAGGTGATCGACGACTGGAGTGGCTTCGGCCAGCGCACCACCGGCAGCGGTTCGGTGGTGTTCGATAACGTCCCCGTCAGCGCACAGGACGTCGTACCGTTCCAGAGCGTGTTCGATCGCCCCACCCCGGTAGGCCCGCTGGCGCAGATTCTTCATGCCGCCATCGATACCGGCATCGCCCGGGCAGCCTATGAGGACGCCTTGCATTTCGTGCGGACCCGCAGCCGGCCATGGGTGGACTCAGGCGTGGAGCAGGCGAGCGACGATCCGTTGACCGTCAAGAGCTTCGGGCAGCTGGCTATCCGCCTGCACGCTGCCGAAGCCTTGCTCGAACGCGCAGGCCACTACCTGGACAGCGCGCGTGACGACAGCACGGCCGAAACCGTAGCCGCGGCTTCCATTGCCGTAGCAGAGGCACGGGCCATCAGCACGGAAATCGCCCTGGCCGCCGGCACTACGCTGTTCGAGCTCAGTGGCAGTCAGGCCACGCTGGCCGAACATAATCTCGACCGCCACTGGCGCAACGCCCGGGTACACACATTGCACGACCCGGTGCGCTGGAAATACCACGCCATCGGCAACTACTACCTCAACGAGCAAAACCCACCGCGCCGGGGGACCATCTGATGGCCCGGCAGATCCTGCTCAATGCCTTCAACATGAACTGCGTGGGGCATATCAACCATGGCCTGTGGACGCACCCGCGCGATACGTCGACCCAGTACAAGACCCTCGAATACTGGACCGATTTGGCGCGTCTGCTGGAACGGGGCCTGTTCGACGGTCTGTTCATCGCCGACATCGTCGGCACCTACGATGTCTACGGCCAGTCGCTGGACGTAACGTTAAAGGAATCCATCCAGTTGCCGGTCAACGACCCTCTGCTACTGGTGTCTGCCATGGCCGCCGTTACCCGCAATCTCGGTTTCGGCCTCACGGCCAACCTCACGTACGAAGCGCCTTATCTGTTTGCACGCCGTCTCTCGACCCTGGATCACCTGAGCAATGGCCGAGTCGGCTGGAACATCGTCACTGGCTATCTGGACAGCGCTGCGCGCGCCATGGGCCTGACCCAGCAGCCTGAGCATGACCGTCGCTACGACCAGGCCGATGAATACCTCAAGGTGCTGTACCAACTGCTTGAGGGAAGCTGGGCCGACGATGCCGTGCTGGCTGACCGCGGACAACGCATCTACGCGCGCCCCGACAAAGTGCGCAAGGTCCATCACCACGGGGAGTTCTACGATGTCGAAGGCTATCATCTGTGCGAGCCGTCGCCACAACGTACGCCGGTACTGTTCCAGGCTGGCAGCTCGCCGCGCGGCCTGACGTTTGCGGGCAACCATGCCGAGTGCGTGTTCATCAGCGGCCAGGACAAGGCTTCAACCCGCGCCCAGGTGGACAAGGTGCGCGCCGCTGCCAGGGCTGCGGGTCGCGACCCAATGGCAGTCAAGGTTTTCATGGGCATTACGGTGATCGTGGCGCCCACCGAGCGACAAGCCCTGGCCAAGCACGCCGAATACCTGCGCCATGCCAGCCCCGAAGCCGGCGTCGCGCATTTTGCCGCCTCCACCGGCATCGACTTTGCGGCCTTCGATCTGGACGAGCCGATTGCCTTTACCCAAGGCAACGCCATCCAGTCGGCCACCCGCCAACTGCAGGAAAACGCCTGGACCCGACGCCGCCTGCTGCAACAGCACGCCTTGGGCGGTCGCTACGTCACCTTGGTCGGCGACCCCGAGCAGGTGGCTGATGAGCTGATCGCATGGGCCGACGAAACCGGCCTGGACGGCTTCAACCTGACCCGCACCGTCACACCGGAAAGCTTTGAGGACTTCATCGACCTGGTGATTCCGCCGCTACAGGCGCGCGGCCGCTACAAGACCGCCTACGCCGGCGGCACGCTGCGCGAAAAGCTGTTCGCAACCGACCATCCCTACTTGCCAGCCGATCACCCTGGCTCGACCTACCGCTTTGCGCCTGCCCCCGCCTCGACTGGAGCCTTGCACCATGCTTGAAAAACTATTTCGTCCCATTGCGGCCGTCGCGATTGCCTTGGGCTTCTCCAGCGCAGCCCTGGCCGATGAGCCGCTTAAGATCGGCACCACCTCAGCCTTCGCCATCCCGCTGGAAGCCGCCGTCGAAGAGGCGCACAAGCAAGGGCTCGAGGTGAAGCTGATCGAATTCAGCGACTGGATAGCCCCCAATGTCAGCCTCAACAGTGGCGACATCGACGTGAACTACTTCCAGCACATTCCCTTTCTGGAAAATGCCAAGGCTGCTGCCGGTTTCGATCTGGTGCCCTACGCCCCAGGCATCATCAACAACGTGGGCCTGTATTCCAAGCGTTATAAAAATTTCGCCGACCTGCCCGAAGGGGCCAGCGTCGCAATCGCCAACGACCCGATCAACAGCGGACGCGGCCTGCAATTGCTGGCCAAGGCTGGCTTGATCACGCTCAAACCGGGTGTGGGCTACAAGGCCACCGAACAGGACATCACGGCCAACCCGAAAAAGCTCAGGATCATTCAGGTCGAAGCGGTCCAGCTGGTACGGGCGTATGACGACGCGGACCTGGTGCAGGGCTATCCCGCCTACATTCGGCTGGCCAACAGTTTTGACGCCACCTCGGCCCTGCTTTTCGATGGCCTGGAGAACAAGGAATACGTGATTCAGTTCGTCATTCGCCCACAAAGCAAGGATGACCCTCGCCTGGCCAAGTTCGTCGACATCTACCAGCACTCGCCCGCTGTACGTGCGGCCTTGGACAAGGCTCATGGCACGCTCTACCAGGCCGGTTGGGAGTGACAGCGATGAGCCAGTCCACTGCACGGCGAGCACTCGAATCCCCTGCACCACCCCGTCAGGCTGAACACTTGGACCTGCGCCCTGACGTCAACCACGCCCATGTGCGGTTCATCGGGCTGGGCAAGACGTATCCAGGCCAGAGCCAGCCAGCCCTGCAAGGCATCGACCTGAACATCCGGCGCGGTGAAATCTTCGGCATCATCGGCCGCAGCGGGGCGGGTAAGTCGTCGCTACTGCGCGCCATCAACCGGTTGGAACAGCCTACGCAAGGCCGAGTGCTGATCGAGCAGGCGGACATTGCCAGCTACGACGAGGACGCACTGGTGGGGTTGCGCCGAAGCATCGGCATGATTTTCCAGCACTTCAACCTGATGTCAGCCAAGACCGTATGGCAGAACGTCGAGCTACCCCTGAAGGTGGCCGGCGTCGCCAAAGCGCAGCGCCAGCACAAGGTGCGCGAGCTGCTGCAACTGGTTGGCCTCGAGGACAAGCACCACGTTTACCCTGCGCAGTTGTCCGGCGGCCAGAAGCAGCGCGTGGGCATTGCCCGCGCTCTGGTGCATGACCCAAGTATCCTGCTGTGCGACGAAGCGACCTCGGCGCTGGACCCGGAGACTACCGCCTCAATCCTGCAACTGCTACGCGACATCAACCAACGCCTGGGCCTGACCATCGTGCTGATCACCCATGAAATGGCCGTGGTGCGCGACACCTGCCATCGGGTTGCGGTACTGGAGCGTGGCCAATTGGTCGAGCAGGGCGAGGTCTGGCAGGTGTTCGGCGCGGCACGGCACGCCACCACGCGCACGTTGCTGGCGCCCCTGCAACCGACCTTGCCAGAGGCCTTGACCGCGAACATCAAGGCTGCGCCATCGAGCCCCGACAGCGCCATCGTGCTGAAGCTGACAGCGTTCGGCGAGCCCGATCTGTCGGCGTTGTTCGCCGAGTTGGGCGGACGCGTGCGGTTGCTGCAGGGGGGTGTGCAATCCATCGGCGCGCATACCCTGGCGCAACTGATCGTGTCGGTGCAGCACTCGCCCCACGACGCCAACCGCCTCCTGGAACGCAGTCGGCGCTGGGCCGAAGATGTGGAGGTGCTGGGCCATGTGGGTTGATCGTCTGCTGGAGGGTTTGCTCGACACGCTGCTGATGGTGGGCGTTTCTTCGCTGATCGCCTTGCTGGTGGGCGTACCGATGGCCGTCATGCTGGTGACCAGCGACAAGGGCGGCATCTATGCGGCGCCGCTGCTCAACCGGGTGCTGGGCGCGTTCGTCAACCTGTTTCGCTCGGTGCCGTTTCTGATCCTGATGGTTGCCCTGATCCCCTTTACGCGGTGGGTGGTCGGCACAACCTATGGCGTCTGGGCGGCCATCGTGCCCCTTACCATCGCGGCCACGCCCTTTTTCGCCCGCATCGCCGAAGTCAGCCTGCGAGAGGTCGACCACGGCCTGGTGGAGGCGGCGCAGGCCATGGGGTGCCGACGCTGGCACATCGTCTGGCACGTGCTGCTGCCAGAAGCCCTGCCAGGCATCGTCGGCGGCTTCACCATCACCTTGGTGACGCTGATCAATTCATCCGCCATGGCGGGCGCCATCGGTGCCGGAGGGTTGGGGGACATCGCCTACCGCTATGGATACCAGCGCTTCGACAGCCAGATCATGTTGACGGTGATCGCCATGCTGGTGGCCCTGGTGGCACTGATCCAGCTCGGTGGCGACCGGCTGGCCCGAGGGTTGAACAAGCGATGAGCGAAGGCGAAGGGCTGGCGCCAAGCCAGCCCCTGGCCTCACTCCCAGCGCAGGTCCTTTGCGGCGACCGGCCGGCCGAACCAGTAGCCCTGCCCGAGCTGGCAATGCTCCTGCAGCAGGAAGCTGGCCTGCTCTTGCTGCTCGATGCCTTCGGCATGCACCTGCATGCCCATGCTGCGGGCCAGGGCGATGATCACACGTACGATCGCGACATCATCTTCATCGCACGGCAGCCCGGTTACGAAGCCTTGGTCGATCTTGAGCTTCTGCACCGGCATGCGCTTGAGGCGTAGCAGCGAGGAATACCCGGTGCCGAAATCATCGATGGCCAAAGTCACCCCCAGCTCGCGCAGACGGTGAAGCTGCTCCAGGGCCACTTCCGGGTCTTCCATCACCGCACTTTCCGTGACCTCCAGCTCAAGCAGCGCTGGCGCCAGGCCTGTTTCATGCAGCACATCGGCCACCTGCCGGTACAACTCATGCTGACCAAACAACCGGCTCGAGATGTTCACGGCCACGAATGCCAGTGGGCGGCCTTCCTGCTGCCAGCGCACCATCTGCAGGCACGCCTGGCGTAGCACCCAGGCATCGATTTCAGCAATCAGACCGGTGCGTTCGGCAATCGGAATGAATTCGCCCGGTGCCACCAGGCCCCGCTGGGGATGCTGCCAGCGGACCAGCGCCTCGACCCCCACCTGGCTGCCCGAGGCCAGGTCGTGCACTGGTTGGTAGAACACGCGTAGCTCATCCTGCTCGAGGGCGCGGCGCAATTCCCCGGCCGTTTCCACGCGCAACTGGGCGTGCGCGGTCAGCTCCTCGGTGTACAGGGCGTAGCAGGCGCGACCGTTGGTCTTGGCCTTGTACAGCGCCGAATCGGCATTGCGCAGCAACTGCTCGGCACTCAGGGCGTCGCTTGGGAACAGGCTGATGCCTGCGCTGACGCTGATGAACAAGCGATGGCCCTCGAACAGGAAGGGCTCGCGCATGCGTTCGATGATGCGCTGGGCCAGCTTTGCCGCCTGCCCCAGGTCCTGGCAGTGCTCGGCCAGGACGCCGAACTCGTCGCCGCCCAGGCGCGCCAGGGTGACCCCGCTGCTCACCACTTCGCCCAGGCGGGCGCCCACCAACTTAAGCAACTGATCGCCGATCGTATGACCCAGCCCGTCGTTGATGCTTTGGAAATGATCGAGATCCAGAAGCAGCAGCGCACAACCGCGCTTCTTGGCCTGGGCCGCAGCCAACGCCTGTTGGACCCGGTCGGTGAACAATAGGCGATTGGGCAGGTCGGTCAGGGGATCATGGTGGGCCAGGTAGGCCAGCTCCTGCTCCGAATGCTTGATGGCGCTGATGTCACTGAATACCGCCACGTAATGGCTCAGTTCGCCTTCGTCGTCGCGAATGGCGCGGATGGTCTGCCATTGAGGATAGATTTCACCGCTTTTGCGGCGGTTCCAGATCTCGCCGCTCCACTCCCCAGTCTCGGTCAGGGCCGCGTAGATCTGCTGGTAGAACGCGGCGCCATGGTGCCCCGACTTGAACTTGCTCGGGCGCTGGCCGATGACCTCATCCTGCTGATAGCCGGTGATGCGCATGAACGCGCGGTTGACGTGCACGATCACCCCCTGCCGGTCGGTCACAAGGACCCCTTCCAGGGTGCAGTCGAACACCGCGGCGGCCATGCGCAAGCGCTCACGGTCTTCGCCGCGCAGGCGCGCACCGGCACCGATGAAGTTCAACAGCCGCACACGCGAGACGTAGATCAGCAAGGCGCTGAGCAACACCCAGACCACGACGTTGATCTGGCGCCCCACCGTCAGGGCCAGGGGGTCTTCAGTCATGCTGTGCAGCACCACCTCGGCCAGCACCAGCCAGAGGATCGAGAGCACCACATAGAGCGCAGCCATGCGCAAGGCGTCGCGAACGGAAACAGACATGTCGGGTGGAATTGCCCATGGAAAATGTTGGGGGATTATAAAGCTTCTGCTGCCCGACGTGCGGTTGCCGCTTTGCAAAGGCCTGGCGCCAAGGCATGCCGGGCACCGCCGCCCCGCTGAAACATCGCGTGGTCAGCTTTGACTGGTTTTATTTCCCGACCCAGGGATAATCGCACCTTTCCCCTGAATTTCGAGGGTATTTCTACCTATGTGGTACAACGGCCTGCTCGACTTGTCGGCCTGGCAACTGGTCGGCATCACTTTGTTGATGACCCATGTGACCATTGTCAGCGTCACGGTCTACCTGCATCGCTATTCCGCGCATCGCGCGCTGGAGCTCAATTCCGGGCTCAAGCATTTCTTCCGCTTCTGGCTGTGGCTCACCACGGCGCAGAACACCCGTGAATGGACCGCTGTCCATCGCAAGCACCACGCCAAGTGCGAAACCCCGGACGACCCGCACAGCCCAGTCTACAAGGGCTTGAGCACGGTGCTTCGTAAAGGGGCCGAGCTCTACCGCGAAGAGGCGCGCAACCCTGAGACCCTGCGCATCTACGGCAAGAACTGCCCGGACGACTGGGTCGAACGCAACCTCTACTCCCGCTACAAGCTGGGCGGTATCGTGCTGATGGCGCTCATCGACCTGCTGCTGTTCGGTACCGCCGGCATCACGATCTGGGCCGTGCAGATGATGTGGATTCCCTTCTGGGCAGCCGGGGTAGTCAATGGGCTGGGCCATGCCGTGGGCTATCGCAATTTCGAATGCCGCGACGCTGCGACCAATCTGGTGCCTTGGGGCATCGTCATTGGCGGCGAAGAGCTGCACAACAATCACCACACCTACCCCAACTCGGCCAAACTTTCGGTCAGGCGCTGGGAATTCGATATGGGCTGGGCGTGGATTCGCCTGTTCTGCCTGCTGCGGCTGGCCAAGGTCCAGCGCGTGGCCCCCATCGCCCACCGCGTTGCCGGCAAGGCCAGCCTGGACATGGACACCGCCATGGCCATCCTGAACAACCGCTTCCAGATCATGGCCCAGTACCGCAAGCTTGTGATCGGCCCGCTGGTCAAACAGGAACTGGACCGCGTCGATGCCTCGGTCAGCCACCATTTCCGACGCGCCAAGCGCCTGCTGTCCCGCGAGACCAGCTTGCTGGAGGATCGCCACCATGTCCGTATCGAGTCCATGCTGGCGCACAGCCAGGCATTGAAGACTATTTACGAGAAACGCCTGGCCCTGCAGCAGATCTGGGCGCGGACCAGCGCCAACGGCCACGATATGCTTGCCGCCATGAAGGATTGGGTGCATGAGGCCGAGACCAGTGGCATCCACGCCCTGCGCGACTTCGCGTCACAGTTGAAAACCTATTCCCTGCGCCCGACCGCTGCCTGACCTCCGTTGATCGATACGCCCCATTCTGGGGCGTAAGCTCAGGAACTTCACAGCTCTGTTTCGACTCGAACTGCCCACATCGGCCGGAAGGTGGCCGCACCTTTACCCGTCGAGCGCGCTCTGTGCACATGGCCAAGAACAATCCCAAGATTCTGCCCGGTACTCCTCCCCCCGACGCTGCTCAAACCCTGCTGGCACTGATGCATGCACAAGGCGAAGTCGCCCGTCTCAGCGAACGTGAGCAGTTGTTCAGTTCGCTGCTCGAAAGTGTCAACGCCGTACTGTGGGCCTTCGATTGGGAAACGCGGCAAGTGCTGTACGTAAGCCCTGCGTTCGAGCGCATCTTCGGTCGCCCTGTCTGCCAGGTCATGGCCGATTTCAACGTATGGCGCGACAGCATCTATCCGGATGATCTTGAATTTGCCGAACAGAGCCTGGCTCAGGTACTGTCCACAGGCTCCGTGGAACACCGCGAATACCGCATTCTCAATGGCGATGGCGAACTGCGCTGGTTAAGCGACAAGTGCTACGTCAGCCAGCAGCCAGGTAGCGATCGGGTAACCATCGTTGGCATCGCCGAAGACATCACTGACAAGAAACGACTGGAAGGCGAGCTTCAGCGCCTGGCCACTACCGATGTCCTGACCCAGAGCAGTAACCGTCGCCATTTCTTCGAATGCGCCAAGCAGGCGTTTGACAAGGCACGCGAGGACGGTACACCGCTGACGTTCCTGCTTCTGGACATCGACGATTTCAAGAACATCAATGACAGCTATGGCCACCAGGAAGGCGACCAGGTGCTGCAGCGCATCGCCCACAGCGGCAGGACGGTACTGCGCCGAGGTGATCTGTTCGGCCGGATCGGGGGCGAAGAGTTTGCCGCGGTGTTCCCAGGCTGTACGGCCAAAGTGGCAGAACAGATCGCCGAACGGTTGCAGCGGGAGGTTCAGCGGCTGAGCTTCGGCCAGGAGGGCCAGACCTACAGCGTGACGGTGAGTCAGGGCCTGACGGGTTTATTGGATGACGATGACACCCTGAACAGCTTGTATGCCCGCGCCGACGCAGCCATGTATCAAGCCAAGCGCCAAGGCAAGAATCAGATCGTTCAGGGGTGAATATCGCCGCCCCCTGCCGTCTGTATATTGCTGACATGAAAAAACCCGCCGAAGCGGGTTTTTTTAAAGCCAGCTACATCAAGCGAGTTCAGCGAAGCACTCTTCGATGATGGCCAGGCCCTTGTCCAGCAAGGCGTCTTCGGCGGTCAGTGGCACCAGAATACGCAGGACGTTGCCGTAGGTACCACAGGACAGCAGGATCAGACCCTTGTCGCGTGCCTTGGCAACGACCTGGGCGACAGCTGCAGCGTTAGGGGTATGAGTGCCTTTCTCGAAGACTTCGACGGCAATCATCGAACCCAGGCCACGCACGTCACCGATGATCGGGTGCTTCTGCTGGATTTCACGCAGGCCGGCAGTCAGGCGCTCGCCCACGGCCTTGCTGCGGTCCAGCAGGTTTTCTTCTTCGAATACATCGATGACGGCCAGGGCCGCCGCACAGGCGATTGGCGAACCGGCATAAGTGCCGCCCAGGCCGCCTGGTGCAATGGCGTCCATGTATTCGGCCTTGCCGCACACACCGGCCAGCGGGAAGCCGCCAGCAATGGACTTGGCGAAGGTCGTCAGGTCAGGCGCAACGCCCATCTGCTCCATGGCGAAGAAGGTGCCAGTACGGCCTGCACCGGTCTGCACTTCGTCGGCGATCAGCAGGATACCGTGCTGGTCACACAGGGCACGCAGACGCTTCATCAGCTCTTTAGGCGCTGGCAAGAAGCCGCCCTCGCCTTGTACGGGCTCGAGGATGATAGCGGCGATGTCACGTGGCTCGGCATCGTTCTTGAAGATGCGCTCGACCGAAGCGATGGCATCGTCGACGCTGACGCCATGCAGCTCGCTCGGGAACAGTGCACGGAAGACGCCACCTGGCATCAGGCCCATGCCTGCGGAGTACGGCACGACTTTACCGGTCAGGCCCAGTGTCATCATGGTACGGCCGTGGTAGCCGCCGGTGAAGGCGATCACGCCAGCGCGGCCGGTCGCGGCACGGGCGATCTTGACGGCGTTCTCGACCGCTTCGGAGCCGGTGGATACCAGCAGGGTCTTCTTGTCGAAGTCACCTGGCACCAGCTTGTTGATCTTTTCGCACAGCTCTACGTAGGGCTCATAGGCCAGCACCTGGAAGCAGGTGTGGCTGACCTTGGTGAGCTGCTCTTGCACCGCTGCAACCACTTTTGGGTGCAGGTGCCCGGTGTTCAGCACGGCGATACCGCCAGCGAAGTCGATCAGTTCGCGGCCTTCGACGTCGATGACGGTGGAGTTCTTGGCCGATTCAACGAAAATCGGGTGGATCTGGCCGACGCCACGTGGAACGGCGGCGACACGGCGTTGCATCAAGGATTCGTTGGTCTTGCTCATAATGCCCTCATTGCGCCGTTGAACATGGCGCTTTTATTCGGGGGTAGCTGGGGTTGCCCGCAGTCAGTATTCGTTGATCGACCGCCGCGAGCGCCCTGGCCACCAGGTGCTGCAATGTAAAAAAGGCCAGCGGAACGTCGCTCTCGCGCCCCGCTGGCAGAGGTAAAGCCTTTACCGTGCGATCAGACGCTGATGCACAGGTATTTGATTTCGAGGTAATCCTCGATACCGTACTTGGAGCCTTCGCGGCCCAGGCCAGAAGCCTTGATACCGCCGAATGGCGCCACTTCGTTGGAAATCAGGCCGGTGTTGATGCCTACCATGCCGTATTCCAGCGCTTCGGCGACACGGAACACACGGCTCATGTCGCGGGCGTAGAAGTAGGAGGCCAGGCCAAACTCGGTGTCGTTGGACATGGCAATGACTTCGGCTTCGTCTTTGAAGCGGAACAGCGGCGCCAGCGGGCCGAAGGTTTCTTCCTTGGCAACGGCAGCGGTCTTGGGCACGTCGACCAGAATGGTCGGCTCGAAGAAGTTACCTTCGATCAGCTTGCCGCCGGACAGGACCTTGGCGCCTTTGCTCACTGCGTCTTCGATGTGCTCCTGCACCTTGGCCACGGCCTTGCCGTCGATCAGCGGGCCAGTGGTGGTGCCGTCTTCCAGGCCGTTACCGATCTTGAGCTTGGCGACAGCGGCGGCCAGCTTCTGCGCGAACGCGTCATAGACGCCGTCCTGCACGTAGATACGGTTGGCGCAGACGCATGTCTGGCCGTTGTTGCGGTATTTGGAGATGATCGCGCCTTCGACTGCCTTATCCAGATCGGCGTCGTCGAACACGATGAACGGGGCGTTGCCACCCAGCTCCAGGGATACTTTCTTGATGTCCTTGGCGCATTCCTGCATCAGCTGGCGACCGATTTCGGTGGAGCCTGTGAAGGAGAGTTTGCGCACCAAGGCGTTGCCGGTCAGCTCGCTGCCGACTTCGCCAGCACTGCCGGTGACCACGCTCAGCACGCCCGCCGGAATACCGGCACGGTTGGCCAGTTCGACCAGGGCCAGCGCGGAGTACGGCGTCTGCGAGGCAGGCTTGAGCACCATGGTGCAGCCAGCGGCCAAGGCCGGGCCGGCTTTACGGGTGATCATGGCAGCCGGGAAGTTCCACGGGGTGATGGCCGCAGTGACGCCAATCGGCTGCTTGATGACGATCAGGCGCTTGTCAGGCTGATGGCCCGGGATGGTGTCGCCATAGACGCGCTTGGCTTCTTCGGCGAACCACTCGATGAAGGAGGCGGCATAGGCGATTTCGCCTTTGGCTTCAGCCAGCGGCTTGCCTTGTTCGGTGGTCATCAGGCGAGCGAGGTCGTCCTGATTTTCGATCATCAGTTCGAACCAGCGACGCAGCTTGGTCGAGCGCTCCTTGGCGGTCAGAGCACGCCAGGCCGGCAGGGCCTTGTCGGCTGCCTCGATGGCGCGGCGGGTTTCCGCAGTACCCATCTTCGGCACGGTACCAATGACTTCGCCCGTGGCAGGGTTGGTCACATTGATAGTCTGGCCGCTGTCCGCATCCAGCCATTCACCGTTGATGAAGGCTTGCTGGCGGAACAACTGAGCGTCTTTGAGCTGCATGTCGGCTTCCCGAATTGTTGATTGTTGAAAGCGCCCAGCGCAGGGCTCCGAGCGTTTGAAATCTCAAACGAATGCTAAGCGTCTGCTGGGGTGTTGGACAATAGGCTGTTCGAAAAAAAGAACGAGCGGTTGAACACCTTAATCTGAAATCGGCCCGCTGGCCTGGCGTAATGCAGCCCGCCGGACCTGGGCGAGCACGAATCGAAAATTGTAGCCCTAGGCAGCAGCACCATGGAGGCGAAATACGGCAACAGGTAAAAAGGGCTACAGATCAAGGCGATGGACGCCGACGAACGAGATAGGTATCATGCGTGCGCGTTGCACTCGTAGCTCAGCTGGATAGAGTACTGCCCTCCGAAGGCAGGGGTCGTGGGTTCGAATCCCGCCGAGTGCGCCATACATGAAAAGCCCCAGGCCAACGCCTGGGGCTTTTTCGTTTGTGCGCCCTGTCACACGCCTGGTACTGCCGTACCACAGGTCATTGGTGTTAGCGTGAGGGCCTTCCCGCACGACGGGGCCTCATCAATGACTGGCGAAGGAATGCGTACACTCATGCACCTGAAAAAGCTCACCTCTGTTTCCCTGCTGGCGGCCAGCATCGGCTTGTTCACATTGCCTGCCCAGGCCAACCTCACCCAGCAGCAGTCTGCGGCGATCGTCAAGGCGTTCGACGGCAGCGATCCGCATGACTTCAAGCAGTTTCTCGGCAAGCTCAAAGCCAGCGACCTGAACCAGGCCGATGGCCAGGGCGCCACCCTGGACACTTACCTGGCCGGCAAGCCGTTGGACGCCGAGCAGCAGAACGAGATCAATCGCCTGCTCGGGCTCTACACCCGCATCAAGTACGGCAAGGCTGCCACCCAGACGCTGCGCGAATTGGTGGCCATTCCCACGGTCACCGTCGAGGGCACACCTCAGCATGAAAACCCTGAGTTCCTGAAGATCGCCGACAAGATCAAGGCACTGGCCGACGGCTTTGGGCTGGCTTTTCGCAACGTCGACAACCGTGTCTACGAAATCTCCCTTGGAAGCGGCAAGGAAGTGGTCGGTATCCATGCCCATGCCGATGTGGTCCCTGTCACACCGGAAAACTGGAAGCTCGCCGACGGCACGCGCCTGGACCCGTTCAAGGTCACCCTGGTCGGTGATCGCATGTACGGCCGTGGTACCGAGGACGACAAGAATGGCATCGTCGTAGCGCTGTATGCCCTGAAGGTCGCCAAGGATGAAAACCTGCCCCTGGCGCGGCAATTCAAACTGCTGATCGACACCACCGAGGAAACCAGCGGCGATGCCATCCCGTACTACTTCGAGCGCAACCCCACGCCTGACTACAACCTCGCCCTGGATGGCGGCTACCCGGTGGTCATCGCGGAAAAAGGCTACGGCACCGTGATGGCGAATTTTGCCAAGCGTGCGGCCAGCGGCCAGGGGGCCGAAATCGTCAACCTCACCGGTGGGCTTGCTACCAATCAAATCCCGTCCACCTCGGTAGCGACCTTGCTCACCGACGACTCCAGCGCCCTGGCGCAGCGACTGAACACGGCCGGTGCCGAGTACGTGAAGCAAAACGGTGGCGACTTCAGCATCGCTGCCAAACCCGACGGCAAGCAGGTGGTGCTCACCGTGACCGGTGTGTCAGCTCATTCCTCAGAACCCGAATCGGGCGTGAACCCTGTCGCGCGCATGCTGGACTTCATCAATGCCGTGGACAAAACGGTGCCATTGAAGCAGAACCAGTTCACCGATGCTGCCCGCTATGCGGCGGACAACTGGGGCCTGGACTACCTGGGCAAGAAGCTGGGCATCGCCTATGACGATGCGTTCATGGGGCCGCTTACCGCCTCGCCAACCTTCGTCGGTGTGGATGACAAAGGCTTGAAGCTGGCGATCAACCTGCGCATTCCCAAGGGCAAGGCGGTCGCAACGATCAAGGATGAAATCGCCGACAAGCTCGGCAAATGGTCGCAGCAAAGCCATATCACCCCAGCCTATGACTACAGCCTGGATGAGCCGATGTACCGCAACCCTGAAGGCGAGTGGGTCAAGGCACTGCTGGCCGTGGCCAGCGAAAACCTGGGCATGGAGCACGCGTTCGGTACGTCCGCCGGGGCCACCTCGGTGCATGACCTGCCCAACGGCGTGCAGTTTGGTCTGGCCATGCCCGGTGTGAAGTACACCGGGCATAATGACAACGAGTTCAAGACCGTGGACCAGTTCATGCTGGACCTGCAGGTGGTCAGCGAAATGGTGGCGCGGATCGGGCAGATGCCGAAGCTCTGAAGCATCTGCCTTCTTGAGCCTGGGCTCTGCCCGCTTGTGCATGACGACCCGACCTTCGCGTTGGGATCGTCATGCAGCGCGAGCGCGTGCGAACAAGGCGGTGACGAGCCGGCGACAAAGCCATACAAGATGATGAAGCGCCGGGGTACGTCGGGTTTACGGACAAAGAAGATAGCGGGCAACGCGCATAGCCCGAAACTACGCCGGCAAAGCCAAATAGTCCGATTTGGGTATGCGAAGCGGCAGGACCATGGAGGTCCAGAGCACGCTGAAGGCTGCGAAGATGAGCGACGTGAACACCCCGCGCACGCGCAGGGTACGTTCACTGAGAAACAGCTGCAGCACCGAACGGAGCAAGACAAAGTAGCCGCCGCTGACCGAAGCCGGTGAAGGTGCGGGCAGCATGCGCCACAACACCAAGGCCATCCCCGCCATCAGCAAGACCGACACGAAATACACGCTGCGCCACAGCTAGCGCGCAGTGAATGCCCAGTAGCGCGCACCCTTGAAGCGATTGGGGACCGATGGGTACTGATGATCATCCGCGAAGCGTTCGACGACGTACGGCGGTTCAGTGATTTTCAGAAGCGACTGGGTGTTGCCAAGAACATCCTCACCGTAAAGCTCAAGGCAATGGTCGAATTGGGCGTGTTCGAGGTCCGGCCTGCTTCGGATGGGAGCGCTTACAAGGAGTATGTGCTGACCGAGATGGGGCGGGCCGCCTTCCCCATTGTCATCAGCATGCGCCAGTGGGGGGAACGTTTCCTGTACGGTTCAGGCGAGTGCCATTCGATCATGCTGGATAACGCGACGGATGAACCCATCGAGACGATCATCGTTCGATCCCGTACAGGCCGGCAGTTGAGCCCGGAGGACTGTCACCGACAATTGATCACCCGAGAGGGTTGAGGCAAACGCTCCCCTGCATGCTCATGACGTTTTTCAATCACCTCGATGCCGTTTCCTGCATTGCCGGACGGCGCTGGGTGGTCGATGCTTGCAGGACCGTCGCCAGTGTTTCCCTCCACCCGCAGAGGCCGCCATGAAAAACGTCGAACAAATCCTCAAGAGCAAGTCCGAACACCAGACCGTGTATACCATCGGCCCGGACGACTCAGTGCTCGACGCCCTCAGACTGTTGGCCGAGAGGAACATCGGCGCATTGCCTGTCGTTGAAGGCAACGAGGTGGTAGGTATCGTCAGTGAACGCGATTATGCGCGCAAACTGGTGCTCAAGGGACGCTCGTCGGCCGCCACGCCGGTGCGCGATATCATGAGCGCACCGGTGGTCACCGTGGAGCCGAAGCACAACCTTGAATACTGCATGAACCTGATGACCAACCGGCATTTGCGCCATCTACCGGTGGTGAGCAACGGTGAGCTGTTGGGGCTGTTGTCGATTGGCGACCTGGTCAAGGAGACCATTGCGGAGCAGGCAGGGCTGATCTTGCAGCTCGAACAGTACATCCGCGGTGAGTGAAACGCTTGGAAACGCGTTTGTCCGCACGCGCCACAGGTAAGGCTGGCCGTCAGCCGAGTCCAGAACGGTCCACACCCTATGCCGCTTGAATGGCGGTAACGGCGCATTGACTAGGGCGACTCACGGCCACTTACTTTCTTTCGCTGCGGGTAACTTATTTCTTGGCCGGATGAAGTGCTTCGTTCAACTGGTCGATCATGGGAATCCAGTCGGCATCGGCAGTGTAGCTTTCCTTGAGAAAATCACGCTGGCCTTCACTCCAGAACGGTGCATCGACCAACTTCACATCATCGTCGAGCGGCGAATGGGTAGTGATGAAGCGCTCGATCTCGACCGGGTCGTCGTCCAGTCCAAGCTGCTTGAACAATTCGGAAAAGTGGTGAGTCGGTTTGTCCATGATTCCTCCGCAGTGCCGGCATGCGCTTCGGTGTAAGCGCCAGTCCTGTTTGAGAGCTTGCGCTCAAGGGTGGGCATCAGCGCCCCAGGCAGGATGACCGCAATCATCGTGCCTGAGAAATAGACAGCGCGCCAAAGCAGAAGACTCGATAAATCCCAGTAATGCCTTGAGCAGACGACTGTGAGCCAAAAGGCGCAGCCTCCCTGCCCTGGATTTACAGCGGCGCGCGGCGCAAGGTGGCCAGGAACGTGGCCGCACCGATGAACAGCCCGGCAAAGGTACGGTTGAGGCGCTTTTGCTGCCTGGGTGTGCGCAGCACCCGCAGCACGCGGGCTGCAAGCCCGGTATAGCCCGCCATCACCAGCATGTCGACGGCGACCATGGTCGCGGCGATGGCGATGTACTGTGGCAGCAAAGGCGCATGGGGATTGATGAACTGCGGCAGCACCGCCAACATGAACACCAGGGCCTTGGGGTTGCTGACGTTCACCAGAAAACCCCGGAACACCAGGCTCAGCGGTTTGCCGATGGGTCGTATACCGGATTCATCGCTCATGTCCATGGGCAGGGCGCGCCATTGCTTATAGGCCAGGTACACCAGGTAGGCGACGCCGAACCATTTGATCACATGGAAGGCGGTAGCCGAGGCAGCCAAGATGGCTCCGACACCTGCAGCAATGATTGCGATCTGCATCACCAG
This sequence comes from Pseudomonas sp. SGAir0191, assembly GCF_002812565.2. Lineage (NCBI taxonomy): Bacteria > Pseudomonadati > Pseudomonadota > Gammaproteobacteria > Pseudomonadales > Pseudomonadaceae > Pseudomonas > Pseudomonas sp. SGAir0191. The sequence goes on along the minus strand of NZ_CP025035.2, from coordinate 198,135 downwards.
GCCGATCTGCAAGCCCAGCGCATTCCAGTAACCGCGCCAGAACCCATATTGCAGCCCGCTGGACATCGAGGCGATCGCGCCCGCGCCGGGAGACAGACTGATTACCCAGCAGGCGGCAAAAAAACCCAACCACACTTCCATCGACATCCCACACCTCGCTCATGCACATGTTTCAAAACATTAAGCTAAGGTGCCGATGAAAAAATGACCAGCGCAATTTGAACGATTCTGCAGCTCTGCTTCCGAGGGGCCGGTAGCAAAGCTCGCAGAGCGCGCGTCAGCTGAGCGCTTCGAGTTCGGCCTGCATGGCTTCAAGCGTTTCCAATGCCTGCATCCAAGCGTCTTCGAGGTCACCTTCACGCTGCTTGAGCGCAGTTTGCCGGGCCAGCAATTCACGCAGCTCGTCCTTGCGCGCAGCTTCGTAGAGACCACCATCACCCAACGCAGCCTCGATCTCCGCCAACTGTGCATGCACCTGGTTGAGTTCAGCTTCAAGCTTGTCAGCGGTCTTCTTGTGCGGCGCCAATTGTTGGCGCAATGCTGCCGCAGCCTGGCGCATGGCCTTCTTGTCGGTCTTGTCGGGGTTGGCTACCGCGCTACTGACCGGCGCGTTGCGCTGACGATAGTCCACGAGCCAGCGGCTATAGTCATCGAGGTCCCCGTCGAAGGGTTCGACCTTGCCATCGGCGACCAGCAAGAAGTCATCAGTGGTGCTTTTGAGCAGGTGCCGGTCGTGGGACACCACGACCACTGCCCCTGCGAATTCCTGCAAGGCCATGGTCAGGGCCAGGCGCATTTCCAGGTCCAGGTGGTTGGTGGGTTCGTCGAGCAGCAGCAGGTTCGGCCGCTCCCAGGCGATGAGCGACAGCGCAAGCCGTGCCTTTTCGCCACCTGAGAAGTTCACGACCGGCTCGTCTACGCGATCGCCATGAAAATCGAAACCACCGAGGAAATCGCGCAGCGTTTGCTCGCGCTCGGTTGGGGCAATGCGCTGCAGGTGCAGCAAGGGGCTGGCCTTGTCGTCCAACGAGTCGAGCTGATGCTGGGCAAAATAGCCGACGGCGAGGTTTTCACCTCGCACCAGGCGCCCGGACAGCGGCTCAAGCTCACCGGCAAGGTTCTTGATCAAGGTGGACTTGCCTGCGCCGTTGGGGCCTAGCAGGCCAATGCGTGCACCTGGCACCAGTTGCAGCTTCACCTTCTCGAGGATGGCCTTGTCGCCATAACCCAGTCGCCCTTCGGACAAGCTCAACAGGGGGCTGGAGATTTTCTGCGACTCGCGGAACACGAAATCGAACGGCGAATCCACGTGAGCAGCTGACAGCTCCTCCATGCGCTCCAGGGCCTTTATGCGGCTCTGTGCCTGACGCGCCTTGGTGGCCTGGGCCTTGAAGCGCGCAATGTATTTTTCCATGTGCGCGCGCTGCGCCTGCTGCTTCTCATAGGCCTGCTGCTGTTGGGCCAGGCGTTCGGCACGGGTGCGCTCGAAGGCACTGTAGCCGCCCTTGTACAGGTTCAGCTTGCGTTGTTCGACATGCAGCACGTGATCGACCACGGCATCGAGGAAATCCCTGTCGTGGGAGATCAACAACAGCGTGCCTGGGTAGCCCTTGAGCCAGTCTTCCAGCCAGAGGATGGCGTCCAGGTCCAAGTGGTTGGTCGGTTCGTCGAGCAATAACAGGTCGGAGGGGCACATCAATGCCTGGGCCAGGTTCAGGCGCATCCGCCACCCACCGGAGAAGTCGCCGACGCGGCGGTCCATCTGCTCGTTGGTAAAGCCCAGCCCCGCCAGCAGCTTGCGCGCTCGCGCATCGGCGGTATAACCGTCAGCACTGTCCAACTCACTGTGCAGCCGGGCCAGTGCCGTACCGTCATGGGCCTGTTCGGCCTCTGCCAACGCAGCCTGCACCCTGCGCAATCGCACATCGCCGTCGAGCACATAGTCCACGGCCACCCGGTCAAGGGTATCGACCTCCTGGCGCATGTGTGCGATCCGCCAGTCTGCCGGCAGGTGGCAATCACCGCCATCGGGTGACAACTCACCGCGCAGCAAGGCGAACAAGCTGGATTTGCCGGCACCGTTGGCACCGATGAGGCCGGCCTTGTGACCGGTGTGCAGGGTCATCTCGGCGCCATCTAGCAAGCGCTGAGGACCACGCTGTAAAGTGAGGTTGGATAGTCTGATCATGATGGTCGCGGAGTCTACCAGCTTCCTCGGCCCATAGCGCGAGTGGAACCATGCAAAGCGACTTGTGGGATCACGCCCTGAGCCTGTACGCCAGGCCCGGTGTGGAAGCGGCTTGCCTCGACCTGCAACGGCAAGGAGGCGATGTATGCCTGCTACTGTGCGCCACCTGGCTGCAGGCCAGGTCAATCGAGGTGCAGCAACAGCGCATCGAGGCATTGCAGGGCTGTGCAGGGCCCTGGCAACGGGATGTGGTATCGCCCTTGCGAAGCCTGCGCGAACAATGGCGAGAATCAGCCACAGACGATCAACCGTTGGCTGAACTTCGAGAGCAACTTAAAAAGCTGGAGCTTTCGGCCGAAAGAGCGCTGTTGGAGCGCTTGCAAGCCTGTGCATCACAGTGGCCCGCTGGCAGACCTGGACAAACGGGCGACTGGCTGGCTGGGCTTGTGCCGAGCCAGCTGCAAGATCACCGCGCGCTTGAACAATTGCGCGCGGCGGCACTGGCGCATCAGGCGTCGGTGGACGACGACTGAGCAGCACTTACATCGGATACTGGTGTGGCAGGGCTCACCGAGTTGCCGGACGATGGGGCTTTTTCTTCCGCAGCTGTTGCCGGCTTGGCACTCGCGGAGCGGCTGCTGGCAGTGCGAGTCGCCGTTCTGGTAGCGGTGCCACGGGTCGAGGGTTTGGCAGGTGCGGGCTTGCTTGTGGCTTTTGCACCCGCAGCGCCTGATGCAGACTTAGCCGCCTGGGGACGGGCTGCATTAGGTTCGGTCGCGGAAGACTTGGCCGCCGTTGCTTTGGCAGGGGACTTGGCCGCGGCCGGCTTCGCGGCAGCCTTGGCCGCGGTAGGCTTCGAGGCCGATCTCGCAGCGGGTTTGGCTGCCACGGATTTGGCGTCGGCGGCCTTGGCCGCAGGCTTGGTCGCTGCGGTTCGCGCGGCTGGTTTGGCCTTGCCGGTAGCTTGGGTGGACGATTTGGCGGCTGTGGTCTTGGCAGCAGGCTTGGTAGCGGCTGGGGCGGCAGCCTGGGCTGCACGTTGCTCGAGGGCCTTGGTGGCAGCTTCACGCACCTTGCCAACGCCCTGGGCCAGTTTCAGGCTGTCCTGAGCATCGCGCTTTAGCTGCTGGATGTAGCCGCGAGTCTGGGTCTGACGGTCCTTGAGCGAGTCGAGCAGCGCTTCGAGCTCGGCAACTGCCTTCTTGGCCTTGTTTTGCGACTTGGCTTTGCCCGCCGTTGCTGCGTCCTGCAACTTCAAGCGACCGTTATGCAGTTTTTCCTGGGCCTTGCCGCGCTGCTTTTCCAACTTGGCCAACAGCTTCTCTGCATCAGCCAGCGCTTGCGAGCAGGCCTCTTCCAAATGTTCAAGCAAGCTACCCGAAAGTTGCTGAAGCAGGTGTAACGGCGTGCTGACTGGCTTTTTCTTTGCCGACATGACTTACCTCCTGACTGATGAGAGTGCGACTCATACTATGCTTCCGCTGCGCAGGCCGCTAGGGCATCTTGACCGCAATATCCATACACTGTTGCATATCAACGTCTGAGTACATTGCGCATCGCAAACACTTCAATCAACAACTCATCGCCGGCGCTAACTGCCGTTGCTGAATGCATCATGTGCCCGGCACGGGGCGAGCCCGTACCTCCCTGAACACTGACATACTTCGCCACCCATCGCCGTAGGAATTGGTCATGCTTCGATCCATTGTTCTAGGTTTTTGCCTACTGCCGATGTTGGCCGTGGCCAACACCGATGATCAGGACCTCGCCTATAGCCTGGGCGCCAGCCTGGGTGAACGGCTGCGACACGAAATGCCAAGGCTACAGCTCGATGCGCTCGTCGAGGGCTTGCGCCAGTCTTACCAGCAACAGCCCTTGAAGTTGAGCCAGGCCCGCATGCAGTCGCTGCTCGAACAGCACCAACCGCAGCAGCAAGACGCTGTGCCCCAGGCGCCTGAAGCCGCAGAGGTACGTTTCATGGCCAATGAGCGGGCGCGTGCTGGTGTGCGTGAGTTGATGCAAGGCGTGCTGTACAGCGAGCTACAAGCAGGCAATGGCCCGCAGCCCAAGGCAGGCGCCAAAGTACTAGTGAATTATGTGGGGCGGTTGCCCAGCGGGGACGTGTTCGACCAAAGCCGCGAACCGCAGTGGTTCAGCCTCGACTCGGTTATCGAGGGCTGGCAGGTGGCGCTGCCGCAGATGCGGGTGGGGGCAAAATGGCGACTGGTGATTCCGTCTGCACTGGCCTATGGCGCCGACGGCGCGGGTGATTTGATCGCACCCTACACGCCGCTGGTTTTTGAAATCCAATTGCTGCAAACCAAGGACTGAATGGCCCTCAGACGGGCGCCAGCCCTTCTTCCTTGTGCGCGTTGTGCAGCACTTCAATCAGACAGTCTTCAAGCTCGAAGCGCTCATGCAACAAGCTGCCAAGCTTGCCGAGCTTCTCGGCAAAGCGCTCGGTGTCCCTGCATTCAGCCTTGACGCAGTGATCGTTGAACGCCAGTGCAATCTGGGTAATGTCATCGATGCGTGGGCTGATCTCGCCTGCAAGGTCAAGGGCTCGGGTGTCTCCGAATGCCTTGGCCTCGCTGACCAGTTGTTCACAGATTTCGAAATGCCACGCCGAGACGTAATCCACCAGCAGCGCACAGAAGTCGCCGTTGGTGTCCTTGTCTGCAAAGGCAGGCTTGGCATCGCGCAAAGAACGATAGGCATGAACCAGTTGCTCGCGCTCGCTCAGCCAACGGTCGATCAGCGTGTTGACCCCGCCCCAGCGTTCCTGTGCATTCTGACAACTATCGAGCATGGCGATCTCTTCCCCTGTGGGCTGATGCCGCTGCTCCTCGCGTAGCGCTGCTATGGCACGAGACTGAATCAGCAGGACAGCATCAAACCTTGGATTTTCGGTATGCGTGCTCGGAGATTATTCCCACGCAAGCTGCCCTTCAAGGTACGCAGGGTAATAACTTCGTACAAGTGTTTAATAAACCGCCTTGGCACCACCGGTCGTGCGGCGGTTCAGCGTTGCTCGATGTCATGGGTGACCAAGGCATGCAGGCGACTTGCAAGTAGATGGCCAAGCGCCAACGCAGCCAGGAGCACAAAAGCCATCAGGCTCCATTCGGGTAGCGTCAAGTCCATGAAGCTCCAGGTCAGGGCATTGCAATCAGGGGCCCCGGAAAACAGTTGCCGGGCAAGCTCGTTCCAGTACTGCCCGGCGTTGTGGTCGATGGCGACGGGGCACACCAGATCATCGACAACAACCCCCTGCAACCAGACATGCCTTGCGGCTACTGCAGCGCCACCCAGAGCAAAGCCAAGCGCTAGCTGGGCATAGCGGCGTTGGCCTTCAAGTGTCGGCCCATGCAGCACCGCGCTTAGACACACCAGGACATACCCTGCCAGCAGCACCCGTTGCGTCAGGCACAGTAGGCACGGCAAAAGCCCAAGCGCGTCCTGCAGCTTGAATGCAGTGACCAGGGCAGTGAGCGCCACCAGGCAGGCAGGGAAGAAGAAAGTACGCAGGCGGGCCGGCAGCATGGGCAGTGGGGGTCCCGGTATCGGTGGTCGTGACTTGAAACGGTAGAGGAAACACATCCTTTGTTTCAAGGCACAACAGTCGAGACAATTCCCAGCGTTGCCTAGGAAATATCCAACTGCCGTGTAAGACGCACCTTAAGAAAATACGTCAGGATTTCTCCACCCCAAACCGAAAGATTACCTGCCCATGAAGCCCGCGGCTTCCCGCGGGCCAGGGTCAGGTCAAGCGCGAACCGTCTCCGGCAAAGGCAGCGCGAGCAAACGCTCATCGAGCAAACCAAGCCCTTCCTGGAAAAGCAGATTGCTGCGTTCGGTTTCGCCAAGGCCAGCGAGTAGACGCGCCAGCTCGGCGCAGGCTTCGGGGTTGCGCTCCATGCGCAAGCTGCTTTCCAGGTAGTCACGGGCCTTGCCCCACAACCGATTCTGCAAGCTGAGTCGACCCAGCGTCAGCAGCAGACTGGCATCCTGGGGATGGTCCTTGAGCCAAGCTTCGGCGGTCTGCAGCTGGCGCGCGGGATCTTCACCGCGCACCAGACCGTACAGCCGGGCAAGATGGCTTTCGTAGCTGCGCTTGAGCGCCGTACGCAACACCTGCTCGGCCTCGCCCTGGGCGCCGAGCTGGCGCAGTTGTTCGGCATAGGCCAGGACCAGTTGCGGCTCCTGACGCTGGGCGGAGGTCAATTGCTGCCAGGCACGCTCCAAGGCTTGGCGAGCCGTTTGCGCATCTTCGCCCCGGGTCTGTGCCAGGCTCAGGTTTTGCCCCCAGGCACGACGTTCGAGCGTGGCAAGCTCGGTAGCGGGCAGCACCTTGTTCTTGCGCAGGTCCGGCATCAGGCGAATGAGCGCAGGCCAGTCGCCGCGCTCGAGCTGCAAGCGTTGCAACAAACGCAGTACCTGAGTGTTGTGCGGATGACGCTCCTGCATGGCCAGCAACGTCTGAAGCGCCCCGTCGTTGTCGCCACGGTCCATTTGCAGTTGGGCATGGGTCAGGGCTACGGCAAGCTCCGCCTGAGGTTGCCGCTCCAGCGCACGCTCCAGCAGACCGTCGCTTTCCTCGACACGGCCCTGCTCGTTGGCGGCCTTGGCGGCGCCAAGGTAATACATCAGCGGTTGACGTTCAGCCTCTGCGGCCCTGTGCAGATGACGCTGGGCGCTGGCCCAGCGCCCTTCTGCCAAGTCCAGCTGGCCCTGTTCGATGGCAACGCGGTTACGCCGGTTGCGGTTGCGCCGGGACCAGGGGTTGACCGCCCCGCCAGAGGCCAGGACCAGGCCGACCAGAAAACGCAACACCAGCAGCGCCAGGATGACGGCCAGCAGCCCCAACAGCGCGGCCCAAAGCCCGGACTGGTAACGGAAGCTGCCATAGGAAATCATCACGTAGCCGCTGTGCTTGGCAACGGCCACGCCGAGGGCCGCCGCCACCACAATGGCCAATACCGCCAATAGGTAGACACGCTTCATGGCTTGTCTCCCTTGTCCTCGGCAGGCAGATGCCGGCGCTGGATATAGGCCTGAACGGAGGCAAGGCTTTCACTGAGATCAGGGGTCACGACCGAAACGGGTTGCTTGGCCAGTGCGTTGAGGCTGTCGAGCATGGCTTTGCTCTGCGGGTTGTCGGCGTTGAAGTTGGCCAGCAGCACGCTGCGTGCATCATCCAATGCCTGGGCATAGACCTTCGCATCACCGTTGAGCGCTGCCCATTGCGCCTGCTCCAGCGTAAGGCTCAGCGCCAGGCGCAGCTGGTTGAGCTGCTGACCGGCGAGCAACGGTTTCACATTCTCGTCGGCATTGAATTCAATCTGGAAATACTTGGATATTTCCGACCACCATTTGGCCAGGCGACTGGCACCATCGCCGTCACTGGTCAGCGCACCCATGGCATTGGCGTCATTGTCGAATTCGGGCGACTGGGCGCTCAATTGCTGGACGAGCTCACGCTGGGCCGCCAATTTCAGGAACAGGCCGGTGCGGTCAGGTTGCTGGGTATTGTTGAGGGTGGCGAGGCTGCGGGCCAGTTGCTCGCGCGCGGCAAAGGCGCCAGGGTCGCTTTGCTCGCGCAAAATCTCGTCCGCGCCTTCGACCAGTGCCTTGGCGCTGGTGATGTCCTGCAAAGCCGACAGCCTCAGGGTCGCCAGGCGCAACAGGTGTTCGGCTTCGGCCAGGCGCCATTCCTTGCGGCTTTCACCAAGTACGGTCTCAAGCCGCTGACTCAGACGCTGTTGATCGCCTTGGAGCTGCGCCACCAGGCGACGGCGGTCTTCAAGCTCACTGGCTGCCGGCAGACCTGCCAACTGCGCGCTGATTTTCTGTTCGCGCTGCTGAAGTGCCTCGGCACGCTGGTTCAGCGCCTCCAGGTGCTGGCCCTGATCGAATTCGCTGCCTTGCAGTTGGTGCACTTGCCAAGCGCCCCAACCACCGATAGCGATGCCGGCAGCGCCCAACAACAGGGCCAGCGCGGCCAAGCCATTGCCAGAGCGCTTGGCGGGCACTGGGGTGACAGGCTCCGTCGGCGCCTGTGCCGATGTTTGATCCTTGTTGGACAAGACAGTCTCGCTCACGTATCCATCCTTTGCATGGGGGCGCGCCGCCTTAGAGCTTGGCGCCTGGGTCGGCAGGTGCAGCGCTGCGCTGCACGGCTGCCAGCAAGGCCGTGGCGCTGGCGCCACGGCAATCCACAACGTGTTGGGCACCTGCGGCCCGGGCCTGTTCGGCGACCCGCGGGCTCGGTACGAACACCGGCAAGCGTGCCAGCTGCGGCCATTGGCTACCAGCCAGTTGCTGCAAGTGTTCGAAACCCTGTCCACTGCTGACCACCAGGCCATTAAGGCGTTCCGCTTCGATGCGATGCAACAGGTAGCCCGCAGGGTACGGCGGCAGGTTGCGGCGATACAGTTCCAGATAATCGACGGTAGCACCTAGCTGAGCAAGACGCTCTGCCAGCAGTTCGCGACCTCCGACACCCCGCACGATCAAGATGCGCGGCGCTGGGTTCGCCAGTACCTGTTGTAGCGCAGGCAATTCGAGCAGGGCTTCACTGTCGTCCCCGCATGCGGGGAAGCTGACATCAAGCTGTGCATCCTGCAGCACCGCAGCAGTAGCCGCGCCTACCGTGAACCAACCCTGGGGCGGTAGGGATAGCTGCCGCTGCGCCGCTGCCGCCAGCAGCAGCCGGGCGGCCGGTTTACTGACCACGATGGACCCCTGGTAAGTGGACAGTTCCTTGAGCAATTCCAACTGCGGCGGCTGCAGCATGACTGGTTCGATTGCAAGCAAAGGCATGCAGCTGCTGGCTATGCCGGCTTCGCCCAGTGTGTGGGCAAGCGCTGCACACTCCTCGGCGGGCCGGGTCAACAGCAGGCGCCAAGGGCTCACGAATGCCCTGCCTCGCCGTAGACTTCCTTGAGAATGGCCTCAGCACCCTGATTGAGCAGGTCTTCGGCCACCTGCATACCGAGTGCTTCGGCTTGCAGACGAGGCGCCCTGGCCTGGGCGACCAACAGGGTACCGCCGTCTGGATGCCCTACCAGGCCGCGAAGCCACAGCTGGTCTTTTTCAAGCACGGCATAACAGGCGATCGGCACTTGGCAACCGCCGTTGAGGCGCTTGTTCAAGGCGCGCTCGGCTACCACACGATCGGCCGTATCGAGATGATGCAAAGGCGCAAGGAGCGCGTGGATCTCTGCGTCGGCGCTGCGGCACTCGATGCCGACGGCGCCTTGCCCCCCGGCAGGAAGGCTATCGTCGACGCTGATGCTGTCGGTGATTCGCGCTTCGAAGCCCAGGCGGATGAGCCCGGCTGCCGCCAGGATGATGGCGTCGTAGTCACCCGCGTCGAGCTTGGCCAGGCGTGTATTGACGTTGCCGCGCAGAAAGCGGATTTGCAGGTCGGGACGACGGGCCAGCAGTTGGGTCTGTCGACGCAGGCTCGAGGTTCCGACGATGCTGCCGGCGGGCAACGACTGGAGGCTGTCGAACCGGTTGGAAACGAAGGCATCGCGCGGATCTTCACGCTCGCAGATGCAATACAGGCCAAGGCCCTCGGGAAAGTCCATGGGGACGTCTTTCATCGAGTGCACGGCAATGTCGGCTTCGTGCTCGAGCAGAGCGGTTTCCAGTTCCTTGACGAACAGCCCTTTGCCGCCGATCTTGGCCAAAGGTGCATCAAGCAGCTTGTCACCTCGGCTGACCATGGGCACCAGGGAGACTTTCAGGCCAGGGTGGGCCTGTTCCAGGCGCGCCTTGACGTATTCGGCCTGCCACAGGGCCAGGGCACTTTTACGAGTGGCAATACGGATTTCGCGAGTGGACATGTAACGCCCCGAACCAGAGAAATGCCGCCGATGATAACAGCATCACCGGCGGCACTAGCAGATACGGATCAACAGCATGGCCGAAGCTGCCAATGACAGCCCGGCTGGAGGCCTGCGCGCGACTCTCATTAGCGATGGCGCGTTATTGCCTCAAGCGCTCAGAGGGTCTGCATCATCTTGCGCACGCCTGCTACATGGCGCCGGCTCACGGTCAGGGCATCACCGTCGAGCCCTCGAAGGTACAGTTGGAAATGCCCCAGAGGTGTGCGTTGCAGGCGTTCGATCCGTTCCCGCGCAACCAGCGCATTGCGGTGGATACGCACAAAACGGTCGCCAAATTCATCCTCAAGCGCCTTGAGGGGCTCGTCGAGCAACACTTCGCCCGTTTCATGGCGCAGGGTCACGTACTTGTGATCGGCAATGAAATAGATGATCTGAGCGATAGGGATCAGCTCGATGCCTTTGCGGGTTCTGGCGCTGATGTGGCTGCGGGGACCACTGCCCTCGTGGCCTGGACGCGTGAGCGCGGCCAGCTGGCTGCGGTTCGGCCGGTCGGCCCTGCGCAGTGCCTCGCGAAGCGCCTGCCCGTGAACAGGCTTGGTCACGTAGCTGAGGGGGGTTTCCTTGAAGGCATCTTCCCCATACTCGTCATCACCGGTACAGAACACGAGCGCAGGCGGCGCCTCACGCTCGCACAGCCGGGCGGCGACCTGCAGACCATCGAGGCCAGGCATTCCGATATCCAACAGGACAATGTCGGGTTTCAGGCTTTCGATCAGCGCAAGGGCCTCTTCACCATTGGTGGCACTTGGCTCCAGCACGGTATAACCCTCGAGTTCACCGAACATTCGGCTTAGGCGCTCGCGGCCTTGGGGTTCGTCATCAACGATCAGGACATTCATAATTGCGCTGGATTCCTGAGTGAGTCTCGCACGGTTAAAAGCGTAGACAGCTGTGTTTGAAGCGACGCTGCGTGTCACGCTCTAGACCGGTGCGATAGCCAAAGATTCACTGTGGCTGGCAGATTAGCTGCCCGCCTCTGTCAAACTGTAGACGGTCCATGGAACACTGCCGTTCAATCCGTAAAATCTCCGTTGCCTACAGCGCGCTATGCCTTTTCCTCGCGCCCACCCTGCAGGCGCCCTGCGGCACTGGGCCTAACCCTGTTATCATCGCGGCAATTTTTCGTTCACGCCTGCAATGAGTGAAACCATGAGCACTGACAAGACCAATCAGTCCTGGGGCGGCCGCTTCAGTGAACCCGTAGACGCCTTCGTCGCCCGTTTCACGGCCTCGGTCGATTTCGACAAGCGCCTGTACCGCCACGACATCATGGGCTCCATCGCTCATGCCACCATGCTGGCGCAAGTCGGTGTGCTCAGCGATGCCGAGCGCGACACCATCATCGATGGGCTCAAGACCATCCAGGGCGAAATCGAGGCTGGCACCTTCGACTGGCGTGTCGACCTGGAAGACGTGCACATGAACATCGAAGCGCGCCTGACCGACCGCATTGGTATCACCGGCAAGAAACTGCACACCGGCCGTAGCCGCAATGACCAGGTCGCGACCGACATTCGCCTATGGCTGCGTGACGAAATCGACCTGATTCTGGCCGAAATCACCCGCCTGCAAGAAGGGCTGCTGGAACAGGCCGAACGCGAAGCCGAAACCATCATGCCTGGCTTCACGCACCTGCAGACGGCGCAGCCGGTCACCTTCGGCCACCACCTGCTGGCCTGGTTCGAAATGCTCAGCCGCGACCATGAACGCCTGGTCGACTGCCGCAAGCGTACCAACCGGATGCCATTGGGCAGTGCTGCGCTGGCCGGCACGACCTACCCCATCGACCGTGAGCTGACCTGCAAGCTGCTGGGCTTCGAAGCCGTGGCAGGCAACTCCCTGGACGGCGTGTCGGACCGTGACTTCGCCATTGAATTCTGCGCCGCCGCCAGTGTGGCGATGATGCACCTCTCGCGCTTCTCCGAAGAACTGGTGCTGTGGACCAGTGCCCAGTTCCAGTTCATCGACCTGCCCGACCGATTCTGCACCGGCAGCTCGATCATGCCGCAGAAAAAGAACCCGGACGTGCCCGAGCTGGTGCGTGGCAAGAGCGGGCGCGTCTTCGGTGCACTGACTGGTTTGCTGACCCTGATGAAAGGCCAGCCGCTGGCCTACAACAAGGACAACCAGGAAGACAAGGAACCGCTGTTCGATGCCGCAGACACGCTGCGCGATTCGCTGCGTGCCTTCGCCGACATGATCCCGGCCATCAAACCCAAGCATGCCATCATGCGCGAGGCCGCCTTGCGCGGGTTCTCGACCGCAACGGACCTGGCCGACTACCTGGTGCGCCGTGGCCTGCCGTTCCGTGACTGTCACGAAATCGTGGGCCACGCGGTGAAGTACGGGGTCGATAGCGGCAAGGACCTGGCAGAGATGAGCCTGGAAGAGCTGCGTCAATTCAGTGACCAGATCGAACAGGACGTATTCGCCGTCCTTACGCTGGAAGGCTCGGTAAATGCCCGTGATCACATCGGTGGTACGGCACCGGCGCAGGTACGTGCAGCGGTGGCGCGCGGCAAGGCGTTGCTGGCCGCACGCTAACGGCGCTGAGTGACGGGGCGAGGGCTACCCTGCCCCGTCGCTTTTCCAAAAATATTCAGATTGACGGGGGCTGTAACACAAGCCCCCATCTGGTCGGACTAGCCCGCGGCCTCAGCGCCTGTTGCGCATCATTTCCAGGAAGGACGGCATTGCCGCTTCCTTGTCTGCGACGATTTTCGCCATGTGGGGGTTCTGCCCCATTAGTTCGAGCAATGCCTTGGCCTGAGGGAAATCTTCAAGGAAGTCGATGTTGAGCACTTTCTTGCCTACGGCGCATGCCAGGTCGACCGAGAAGCAGAACATCAGGTCGGCCAGGGTCAATTGCTCGCCTGCCACGTAAGGTGCAAAACGCCCGTTGCGCTTGAGCGTGGCGAAACCTGCCAGAAGCTCGGTGCGCGCCTTTTCCTTGACCAATGGTTCCACGGGCATGCCAAAGAATGCTTCGGCGTAGCACGTACGCGCAGGGAGCTCGATGTACAGCTCGATCTCCTTGACCAACTCATGCACCTTCGCCTTTGCGTACGGATCAGCGGGAAGCAGCGCCTTGCCGTCCTGGGTCTGCTCGATGTAGTCGAGGATCACCGTGGTTTCGCTGAGAAAGCCGTGCTCGGTCTCCAGTACCGGCACCTTGCCCCGTGGGCTGACTTCCAGCACCTGGGGCGTCTGACCGCTGAAGAACAGGACTTCTTCGAAAGGCGCGCCCTTTTCCAACAAGGCCAATTTGACCATGTTGTAGTAGTTGCTGACAGGGAATCCGTGGAGCTTGAGCATGGTTCGACAGCCTCCGGGCCGTATGGGGATGGCAGGGCTGTTATAGCCCGTTCGCCGTCGGCTGACCAGCGTCATGCACCCGGTCAATGACCAGGCATTGCCACCACGGACGTGGCAAACTGTAGTGCCCACGACAGGAGTAATCCCATGAGCGAGCCCACCGATATCGACAATGACGATGAAGCGTTCGCCGAAGCCACGCTGACCCAGGCCATCGAAAACCAGATTGAAAGCGGCGAGCCGGCTGCGGCGAAGGCTACGTTCAACAAGCTGACACTGGTCGGGTATGAGCGCGAGGATATCCTCAACCTGATGGCCCACGTGCTGGCCTTCGAGATCGACAACATGCTGGCGCAGGACCGAGCCTTCGATAGCCAGTGGTATGAAAACGCCTTGCGCGCGCTACCCCAACTGCCTCCTGAGATGGATCAAGGCGACGACGAATAACCCGGCTACACTTCAGATTCAGGCACCCCCGCGGTGCCGCTATCCTCGTCTGGAAGTCAGGAGTCGCCATGTCCTTTTCACCCGAACTGATCGCTGAACTGGAAGTGCTTGCACTGTTCAATCTCGACAGCAGCCAGGAAGGCATCAAGATTCACAACACCGCATCCCCGACGCTCATCGCCGCCGCGCAGCGGCTGCACGAAAAAGGCCTGACCGATCAACCCGACGGTGGCTACCTGACCAGCCTGGGTCACGACGCGGTCGAAAGTGTTCAGTTGCTGCAGAACATTCTGAGAGCGCCCCAGCCGGCCTGACCTTGTGATTGACTGGGGCTGCGTTGCAGCCCCTGCTGTACATTGGCCGCGGAATGCTCATTCACAAACCGTAAACTCTGTTTTCTCGGCTGCGCGCGCCTTGCCTGGCCCTTGTCTCGATACTTTTCACACAGACTCTATTTTCCCCTCAGTGCTCCATGGGACGCTTCCAACCGCCTCCAAGCGCCAGAAACACGCCAACCTGCCCCATTGCAACCTGGCTGTTCGCAGCCGCCAACTGCGCACGCATGTCGGTATAGGTCCGCGTCGCCTGCAAGTCCGCCAGAAATGACTCACGCCCAGCCTGGTAGTACCGGTGCGTCTGGTCGGCCGCTTCCCGAGCAGACTTCTCTGCCTCGGCCAGTGCATCGCGCCGGTCCAGCAGTGCGCTGTATTGAGCCAGCCTTGTCTGGGTTTCGCGTATGGCATTGAGTACCACACCATCGAAATTCGCCAAGGCCGCCTGGGTGGACGCTTCAGCCATGCGAATGCGGGCCCGCGTGCCGTTGGTGGGGATGCTCCAGCTGATCTGCGGGCCGAAGCCCCAGCGGTTGGTCGCAGGCTCGCCCAGGTTGTCCAGGATGCCGATGGTCCCGACCTGCGCGCCGATGCTGATCTGTGGATAAAGCGCGCCGGTCGCCACACCGATATTGGCGGTGGCAGCCGCCAATTGGCGCTCTGCCTGGCGTACGTCGGGGCGACGTTTGAGCAACGCGGCGCCATCGCCCACCGGCACTAACTGAGTCAGCTGCGGCAGTTCAGAGCAATCGGCAGTTCCTGCTGGCAGCTTCTGCACGGGGACCGCCAGCAATGCGGCCAGGGTATACAGGCCTGTCTCACGTTCGGCCTTGAATCGCGGCAGCTCGGCGCCCAAAGACTTGAACTGGGTTTGCGACCGCGTCACCTGAGTTTCATCACCACGCCCCGCATCGCGCAGGCGCTGGCTGAGCTTGACGCTTTGCGCCTGTAAATCGAGCGACTCACGGGCAATGTGGTATTCCTCGTTGGCCGAGCACACCTGGGTGTAGGCCTTGACCACATCCGCCACCAGCGTGATCCGCGCCGTGTCCGCTGCGGCCTGTACCGCATCGGCACTGGCCCTGGCAGCTTCCGTACCGCGTTTGAAGGTGCCCCACAGGTCGAACTGGTAGGACGCGCTTATGATCGCCTCGCCGATGTTCGCCACAGGCACCTTTTCGGGCTGCAAGAAAGCCTCCCCAGACTCCTGCAGGCGCTGAGCACCTAGCTTCACCCCACCGTCGAAGCCCCCTTGAGATTCAGCGATGTCGACCTGCGCACGGGCCTTGGCGATGTTCGCCGCTGCTACGCGCAATTCGGCATTGGCACTCAGGGCCTGGCGTACCAGCGCGTTCAACCGCGGGTCGTGATACAGCTGCCACCAATCTTCCGGCACCGGTGCCGACACCACGCTGTCGGCATCTTGGCGCAGGGGGCCATTGAGGTCAGTGCGCTGGATTGCCGCTTCTTTGGGCAGCTCGTAGTCTGGCCCGACCGTCATGCAGGCGCCGAGCGACAGGCATAGCCCTGCGAGCATCAGCCGTTTCATGGGTGCATGTCCTCGACGATCGAGACGGTGGCGGTTCGCCCGGCAATCATGCGGAAATCCTGCGGGACTTCGTCAAAGGCGATCCGCACCGGAATCCGCTGGGCCAGCCTCACCCAGCTGAAGGCAGGGTTGACGTTGGGCAGCAGGTTGGTGCCGCTGCTGCGGTCGCGGTCCTCGATGCCGGCTGCAAAGCTTTCCACATGCCCGCGCAGGCGGGTGTTGTCGCCCATCACACGAATATCCACCACGTCCCCGATGTGAATGCCCCCCAGCTTGGTTTCCTCGAAGTAGCCATCGACGTGATAAGAGGCACTGTCAACCACCGACAGCACCGGTCGCCCGGCGGTTACGAACTCATGGTTGCGCGGCGCGCGATCGTTGAGATAACCGTCCACGGGGCTGCGCACCACCGAGCGATCCAGGTTCAACTGGGCACTGTCGACAGCCACCTGCGCCTCGCTGACCGCCGAGCGGGCGCGCGCTTGGCGCGACTGGCTTTCTTCGAGCTGTTCGGCCGCGACCAGGTTGCCCAACTTACGATTACGGTTCACCTCCCGCGAGGCCTGGGCCAAAGTTTCCTGACGCTCGCCGAGCGTGGCCTTGGCCTGACGCAGCGCCAGGGTGAAACGGTCCTGGTCGATGGTGAACAGCACATCGCCACGCTTGACGGTCTGGTTGTCGCGCACCTCGACCTTCTGGATCAACCCGGATACGTCCGGGGCGATCTGGATCACATCGGCGCGAATGTGGCCATCGCGCGTCCAGGGTGCGAACAGGTAGTACACAACCATCTGCCAGACGAGTACGGCGGCAAATGTCACGACCAACAGAGTAAGGACCACACGGCCCAGGGTCAGCAAAGGTTTTTTCATGGCAGCATCAGGCTTCGACAAAAGTGGTCCACCGCACCGAGCAGCACGGCGTAGAGGGCAACGTTGAACAATGCCCGGTGCCAGACCAGGCGATAGAAGTGCACACGCACCAGTACGGCGTGGACACCCAGAAACAGCAGGTAGGTTCCAATCATCATCACCAGCAGCGTGGGCAGGAATACCCCACTGATATCCAGTTCACCGATCACAGGGGTGCTCCATCCAGGCCAGACGGTAGTTGCAGTTGCTCCGCAGGCTCGAGCATGACCTCGACGCCTGGCAGCAGCGCCAGGCGCAGGCCAGCCAGCGCATGCAACAAATGCGGGCGGGCGTCGAGGCGTTCGCAGGGCTCATCGAGACTGAGCGCCAGCCGGGCCCTTTCCATGTTGCGCAAGAGTGCAGGTGGCGCGTGCAGCCGCTCACCGGCGCGCAGGCAGGCCGCGTAATGGGCACCCACTTCAGCGATCACCAAGGCCAGTCGTTCACGGGCGACCTGACCGGCACGCGGCATGTACGCCAGCAAGTCGAGCAGGTTCAGCCCAACACGCAAGTCCCGTAGCGCCACGCTGCTGTCCTGGCCGGTTTGCGACAGGCGAGGTAAATGCTGCATCAGGCGATCGAGCATTTTTACACCCACCTTGCGATGCTCGGCCAAGGTTGCGTGCTCGGTCACCTCGACGATGTCGCGCCAGGCGAAACGGGTCAGGCGCTTGGCAGCCAGCTCCACACCGAAGGGGCGCATGACCAGGGTCCAGATGAACGCGAAGAGCAGGCCAACCGGGCCGGCGAGGTTGGAATTGAGGAAGGTGAAGAAATCGGCGTCGTAGGCACCCTGGATGCTGATGAAGGTCGAGGTGTTGACGATGGTCAGCAATGTCCCTAAGTAAAAGCGTGGCTGTACCGTCAACGTGCCGATGCAGATGAAAGGCACGGCGAAGGCCAGTACCAGCATCGGGAAGTCATGCAGGTTGGGCAGCACGAGGAACAAATACAGGCTCGAGAAAATGACCGACAGCAGGGTCCAGAAGAAAAAACGGTAGATCTGTGGGGCCGGGTCGTCCATTGCCGCGAAGAAGCTGCAGGAGACGGCCGCCAGGATCACCGCACTGGCGCCATCATTCCAGCCCAGGCCGATCCACAGGCCGCAGGCAACGATGATGGCCAGGACGGTGGAGGTGACCGAGTAGAGCATCAGGCCCCGGTCGAAGAATGGCCGCAAGCGCGCCAGGCGCCAGTGCCGGTAAACGGCGCGCCAGGGTGTGGCGTCGTCGGTACGCAGGGCATGCTGCAAGGTACAGCAGTCCTGCCACAGGTCTACCCATTCGGTAAGCCGATAGAGCGCGTTGGACAACAACAGCTCGGCCCGTTGGTCCAGTGCAGCCGCATCCGGGCGCAGATCGTCGATCCTTTGATGCAGAGCTGCCCACCGCTGGACAGAGGGGCTGTCTGCGGTGCCCTTGAGCCATTCACGTGCAGCGTCGAGCACAGGCAGG
This sequence comes from Pseudomonas sp. SGAir0191, assembly GCF_002812565.2. Lineage (NCBI taxonomy): Bacteria > Pseudomonadati > Pseudomonadota > Gammaproteobacteria > Pseudomonadales > Pseudomonadaceae > Pseudomonas > Pseudomonas sp. SGAir0191. Next base: position 180,023 of record NZ_CP025035.2, on the reverse strand, counting down.
ATGTGTTCGAATTGCTGCGCAGCGCGCCCTTGCAAGGCCGCCAATGCATCGTCCAGCGCGTCGATGACCGGCAGCAGGTGGATCATGCGCCCACGCAGCTCACGGGCGTTTTTCAAGGTATGGGGGCCGGTACCTTCATGGCCGAGCTGGCCGATCATCAACTCCAGTGAGTTGAAGGTCGCCACCATCGCCCCGCGCATGCCACCGACATCGACCGCGCTCTGCTGCCGGGCCAGATAGCTGTCGCTGTAGCGAATGGCATCGTTGAACCAGTTGCCGGTCGCCCCTACCACCACAGGCGCCAGCCGTCGTGGCCAGAAAATGGCCCCGACCACGGCTGCGCAGACGATCCCCAGGCAGATTTCCTGGGCCCGCGAGGAAGCCACGTCGAACACGGCCAATGGGTTATCGACCACTGCCAGGGCGATCATCGGCAAGGTATACCCGGCCAGCATGAACACGTAGTTGTTGGCCGTGCGCACATTCAGCGAGAGGAACAGCAATGTCCCCGTCCACAGGGCGACTGCGATGCTCAGCAGCAGCGGCGACTGCACCAGGGGCGGTACCAGCAGCACTGCCCCAGCGGCGCCCAGCAAGGTGCCCAGGGCGCGGTACAACGCCTTGGAGCTGGTAGGCCCCAGGAAGGGGCTGGAAACGATATAGACGGTCGCCATGGCCCAGTAAGGACGCGGCAACTGCATGAGCAGGGCGATATATAGCGCGATCATGGAGGCGGCGAAGGTGCGCACGCCGTAGAACCAATCGCGCGCCGGTGGCACCGAGCTGAAGAAGCCGTTCATGCGACCCCGCCCGTGCTGCCCAGCCCGGCTGCTTCGAATGCGCGCAGTACACGCAGCGTGGCCTGCAGGTCCTCTGGATCGAGCCGACTCAGCACATCACCGCGCACCCTCACCAACTCCGCCTCGATGGCCTCGGCCAGCACGCGCCCTTCAGCCGTAAGGCTCAGGGCCTTGGCGCGCCTGTCCATCGGATCTTCGCTACGCAACACCAACCCGGCCCTGCACAGCTGGTCGAGCAAGCGCACCAGGGACGGGCTTTCCAGCCCGGCCGCCTGGGCGACCGCCACCTGGTGCACGCCATCGCCCAGGCGCACGATCATCAGCAGTGGCGCGGCACAGGCTTCGGAAATGCCGTAGCCGGTCAGTGCCATGTGGCAGATGCGGCGCCAGTGCCGAGCGGCAACGACCAGGCCACTGCTGACCTGAAGACGCAGAAGATCAAGGGACATGGGAATCACATATATTCATAGTTTGCTAACTATCAATATACGCCTGATGCTCCCCCTTCCGTCAACCGGGGGCGACGAAGCGCCTGCATGAAATCTTGTTCACACGGCCAGGCCAACCGCTACCCACGCCAACGCCTCAAGGCTGAACTTGGTCTTCCAGCTTCATGGTCAGGGCCAAGGTACTGCCCATCTGCACGGCGCGATCGCGCCATTGCTGATAGCGCTCCTGATCGCGTCGACTGAAGTGCACGGCCAGTTCTTCTGCCGCCTGCACCACACCCGCAGCGGCCGCCAGTTCGAGCCAGTACAATGCCGGCTTGAGCTCCGGTTGCACATGCAGGCCGTGAATCAGCCGGTAGCCAACCTCGAAACGACAGCGTGCCTCACCCTGTTCGGCACCCTGCAGGAACCATCGGTAGGCCAGCTGCGGATCGACCTGCCATTGCATACGGCCATCGCACACTTCTTCTTCGTACAAGTCTCCCAGCGCAGCGGCCGCATGCGACATGCCTCGCTCGAACGCCTGGCGGTAGCATTCGGCGGCCTGCGTGTAGGAACGATCCACACCTTTGCCGAAGTAGTGCTGCTGCCCCAGGTTGAACCAGGCCACGGCACTGCCCTGCAATGCCGCCATGCGCAGAAGGTGCCCGGCCAACACCGTATCAGCACGCCAGTACTTGCCATTGAGCCAGATCCAACCCAGGTCGTTCAGCGCTGCCACATTCCCCTGCAGGGCTTGCAGGCGCAGATCCTGGTAGACCGCTTGCAGGTCACTGGCTTCGTCCAGACGGCTGACCAGCATCGTCCGTTGACTGGGCATGCCGACACCTGCAAACAGCCGCTGGCGTCGGGCGACAGCGGGCGGAACGATCACCTGTGCCGGAAGCAGGCGGGCGAGCAGCGAATGGATATTGCCGACAGCAGACATGTTCATCCTCATTGAACGACGCACAACCTCAACCTTCGGCTGTGATGAGGCGTGATTCTGCGCAACAGGACGTCAAAACCTGTCGCGAACGATTCGGAGGCAGGCAACCAACCGTCACTTACTTGATCTGAGCGGTCCGTGGCCAATTGCCATGCCCCTCGCGTGCCGCCATCCTAGAGCGGCAAGCCTAGACAAGGACGTTACCTTTTGCCGTTCGCCACCACTCGCGCCACCCTCAGCCGTCAGTGGGCGCTGCTGCGCCAGCTACCGGGCCGTTCTCCAGGCCTCACCAGTTCCGAGCTGGCTTGTCGGCTACGAGACCTGGGCTTTACCGTCAGCAAGCGAACCGTGGAGCGCGACCTCAATGACCTGTCGTTGATCTTCCCGCTGGAGCGCAATGACAAGAGCATTCCCTACGGGTGGCACTGGGCCGCGGGCGTTGTGAGCGAGCTGCGCGGCACCACCGATCTGCTGGCGCATCTCAAAGGAGAAGCGCTGCAAGCGCCACCGGGCGAAGGCATTGAATTGGTGGCGCGCATCAGTGACCCCCTGGCGCGCCAGCTCAGAGAGGCTCCACTGAGCAGCGACATGCAGTTGACCGCCCATGACCAGGGGCATCGGCTGCGGGCCACGGTGAGCGACGGGAGCTCGTTGCGCTGGTGGCTTTTGAGCCGTGGGGACGAACTGGTGGTCGAGCAGCCTGCGCAGTTGCGCGAAGAGATCGGCAAGATTCTCAGCAACGCCGCAGCCCAGTATCTAACGCCATGACCAGGGACGCTCGCATTGGCCTTGGCCAATGCGACCGGCCAACGCCGGCGCTTGCAAGCTCAGCGCTGCATGCCCCAGCGCTTGACCGTCAGGCGCTCCAGGGTGTTGAAGACTAGCCCCTCAACCAGCAGCCCGATCAGGATGACCACCGCAAGGCCTGCGAACACCTTGTCGGTATAGAGTTCGTTGCGGTTCTGAAAAATGTACCAACCCAGGCCACCTTTGCCGCTGCTGGCACCAAAGACCAGTTCTGCGGCAATCAGCGTGCGCCAGGCGAACGCCCAGCCGATCTTGAGCCCGGACAGAATCGAGGGCAACGCCGCCGGCACCAGGATGTGCATCACCAGCCGTAGCCCTTTGAGGCCATAGTTGCGCCCGGCCATGCGCAGGGTGTCGGAAACACCCTGGAACCCTGCATAGGTATTGAGCGCCAGGGCCCAGAGCACCGAATGCACCAGGACGAAGATCAGGCTGTTGTCGCCTAGCCCGAACCACAGCAAGGCCAATGGCAACAGAGCGATGGCAGGCAGGGGGTTGAACATCGAGGTCAAGGTGCTCAGCAGGTCGCGCCCAAGCTGGGTGGAGACGGCCAGGCTGGTGAGACCAAAGGCCAGGATAATCCCTAGCAGGTAGCCCTTGAGCAAGATCACCAGCGACACGCCGACCTTGGCCGGCAGCTCTCCACTGACCAGGCCCTCCCACAGCGCGGCAGCTGTCTGCAGGAAGGTCGGTAGCAGCAGGTCGTTGTCCTGATAACGGGCGACGGCTTCCCACAGCAATGCGATAACTATCAGGATGACGGCCTTGCGCAGCCAACCGTGCTGCCAGAGGCGCTGACTCAACGACAGGTCGCGTTCCACAGGCACGCTGAGCAATGGCTCCAGCTGCACCTCGTATTCCTGGCGCACAGGGGTTGTGGTCATGGCTCAAGCTCCTGATCAGTAGGCAATGCGGATGTCGTTGAAACCAATGTCATCGACCTGCGCGGGGTCGGCCGCTTCATCGAACAGCAAACGGTGTATGCGCCGGGCACTGGCCTGGAAATCGCTGCCCCCCAGGCTGCCCAGGTCATATTGGTGGCTGTGCACCTCGGCGCGTACCCGGCCGGGATGAGGCGAGAGCAGCAAGATGCGGTTGCCCACCACCAAGGCCTCTTCGATGGAGTGGGTGACGAACAGCAAGGTGAAGCGTACTTCCTCCCACAGCAGCAGCAACTCTTCCTGCATCTTGCGCCGGGTAAGTGCATCAAGGGCGGCGAACGGTTCGTCCATCAGCAATATCTTCGGCTGCGTGGCCAAGGCCCTGGCAATCGCCACGCGCGCTTTCATGCCGCCTGACAGCGTATGCGGGTAGGCATCGGCAAAGGCTGCAAGACCAACTTTCTCCAGGTAGTGAAGCGCCCGTTCTTCGGCATCGGCCCGCTTCAATTGGCCCGATACCAACAGTGGAAACATGACGTTGTGCTTCACCGTCTTCCAAGGCGGCAACTGGTCGAATTCCTGGAACACCACGATGCGGTCCGGCCCCGGGCCGCTGACGGGTTGCCCCTGAAGCAGGATCTGTCCTTCACGGGGTTCGATGAAGCCGGCCACAGCTTTGAGCAAGGTTGACTTGCCACAACCGGATGGCCCCAGCAGGACGAAGCGATCAGCCTGATCCACCTCGAAACTGACCTGATGGGTAGCGCGTACCACCCGTTGCCGGGTCCGGTATTCAAGGGTAAGGCCCTGCACGTTCAACAACGGCGGTGCTATGGGATGGCTCAAGGTGCTGACCGTGTGGCCTGGCAATGGCGCAGTCATGGCTCAGCTCCCTTGCAGCGGGCGTTCATCCTGGAAGAAATAATCCTTCCACGACGCTGGCTTGTGCTTGATCGCGCCGACCCTGTAGAGGAATTCGGCGAGCTTGTAGGTGTTCTTTGGCGTGACGGTAAATTCGTACCGAGGGTTGTCGATCAGCTTGATGAGGCTTGCGCGGTCGATCTTGGCGTTGGTCACCCGGATGTAGGTATCGGCGGCTGCCGCCTTGTCGTTCTGGGCAAACGTGGCCGCTTCGGCGATGGCATCGACGAAGGCTTTGTACGTCTTGGGGTTGTCCTTGCGGAATTTTTCGGTGGCAAACAGCAGCGTGGGCGAATTCGGCCCAAGCAAGTCGTAGCTGTCGAGCACGATGTGCACGTTCTTGTTGGCCAGCGCCTGGTCCTGGAACGGCGGGTTTGAGAAGTGCCCGTTGAGTTCGGTACCGCCTGCCAGCAAGGCGGCCGTCGCATCAGGATGAGGAACCGCCAGGGTGTACTTGTCCAGGCGGTTGTATTGCTCGTCTCCCCATTGCTGCGCCGCGGCGTATTGCAGCAAGCGCGACTGCACGGACACCCCCACCGCCGGCACGGCGATGCGGTCCTTGTCGGAAAGATCCGCAATGGTCTTCACACCCGGATTGCTGCTGACCAGGTAATACGGGAAGTTGCCCAGCGAAGCCACGGCCTTGACGTTCTGTCGCCCTCGGGTTCGATCCCAGACGGTGAGCAGCGGGCCTACGCCAGCACCTGCGATATCCACCGAGCCGGACAGCAATGCGTCGTTGATGGCCGAGCCACCGGAAAGCTGTGCCCACTCGACGTCGATGTCGATGCCTTGCGCCTTGCCGTGCTTTTCGATCAGGTGCTGGTCACGCACCACATTGAGCAGCAGGTAGACGATGCCGAACTGTTCGGCGATACGAATCTTGCCTTCTGCCTGGGCGGCGGCGGGGGCCACGAGGCTGCCAATGACGAGGCTTGCGCCCAGCCCGATGCTTGCCGCCAGGCGGCTGATGGATTTGCGCATGATGGAATCCTTGTCGTCAGAACGGGGCATCGCCCTGGATGGTGGTGCGGTAGAGCTTGCGCCGCAGGTGTGCAGGGCAACCGGCAGCCAGGTGGATCAGGGAGCGGTTATCCCAGAAAACCAGGTCGTGGGGCTGCCATTGATGGCGGTAGACGTTGTGCTCCAGCACACTCAAGGCATACAGCTGCTGCAGGACATCCCGGCTTTCGTCCTCCGGCAGCCCGACGATGCGGGTGGTGAACCCTTCACTGACGAACAATGCCTGGCGACCGGTTTCGGGGTGGGTACGCACGATGGGGTGGATGACTTCCTGCACCTGAGCCAGTTGCTCGGCTGTCAGTGCAGGGCGCCAATTGCCTTCGAATCGGGTTTCGGCATAGCGGGCGGTGTAGGAATGAGCGGCACTGCGCCCGGCTACCAGCGTGCGTAGCGCAGCGGGTACCGCGTCCCAGGCCTTGTGCATGTCGGCGAACAACGTGTCCCCGCCCTCGTCAGGGAGTTCCTGGGCATGCAGCATCGAGCCCAAGCTGGGCAGTGCCTTGTAGGAGAGGTCCGAGTGCCAGAACTTGCCCGCATCGCCCAAGCCGATGTTCTGGCCGTTCTCGATGATGTTGGAAACAATCAGGATTTCAGGGTGCCCTTCGAGCAGGAACTGCTTGAGCACATGAATCTGCAGTTCGCCAAAGCGGCGGCTGAACGCGATCTGCTGCTCAGGCGTGATGCGCTGATCGCGAAAAACCAGAACATGATGATCGAGGTGGGCGCGATGAATGCGCGCGAAGTCCTGGACATTGAGCGGCCTGGAAAGGTCGAGGCCGACGATTTCGGCGCCGACGGCGCCGGCGAACGGGTGGACTTCAAAAAGTTGTGACGGCGCGCTATCGATGAGCGACAGGGCGTTCAAGGCGGCTGGCATGTTTCACTCCCACGCAGTGCGCGACTTCATGACGCGCGACGATCGGAAACGCACGGGGGACTCCCGTGTGGGTTCGAGTCGTGCGGCGCATCGATTGGTCGACGGGTACGCAGTGGGTGAACTATAAGGTCATAAGAAAGATATTTTAAATACCTTTAAAGCATAACCATAGTCCGGCCTGTGCATGGGCTGGGTGTCAGATCAGGCCACCCTCTTCTTCTTCCTCTATCAGGTTGTTGAGGCTGCTCAGCGCCTTGCGCGCCGTCGAACGGTTGAGCAGTTTGGCCTGGGCGCCAGGTGGCAGATCGGTGATCTTGAACACGCCTTTGGCGGTCAGGACATCGATCAGGTCTTCAAGCACCCGGATCATGTCCAGGTCGCTTTGCTTGAGCTGATTGAGGCTGTTTTCCACAACGTCGTCGGCAAACCATTCCTGGATGTCGGCATGGTCGGCCGGAAGCATTTCGGTAAATTCGTCGAACGCAGCAGCTTCCACTCGCTGCAACTGGCCAGCGGCGTCGCGTTGCACGTAGAACATGGCGATGTCCCTCGTCACATGGATTCCTTCAGGGTAGACAGCAGCATAGGCAAAAAGCGCCGTACGCGTGGATGCGGCGCGAAAGTATGCGCTGTGGGAGTGCGTGGCGGGAAGGCCTGCCCAGCCAGTTGCGCCAGGTCAAGGCATACCGGGGCAACCTTTTACGGTTGCCCCGGTGATGGGCCGTCAGCTGTCTTTGTTGTGGATGATGATGGTCGGGTCGGCACCGCTGATCAACGAGTTGATCGTCTGGTTGGACCAGTTCACACCTTCGAGCTTGATGGTGACGTCAGCATTGGCCAGCCCGCCATCGGTGTTGAGCTTGCCTTCGCTGCTGACCTGCAGCGTCGTGGTGCCCTCCACGGTCGACAGCTTGAGGTAGTTGTCGATGGTGCTGCCTTTCTCGCCTTGCAACAGGTCCTTGAGGTCGATGCGGTCACCTTCGGAGCGGTTGAAGTCCTTGATAACGTCATTGCCATAATCGCCGGCCTTCCAGACGAAGGTATCGGCACCGCTGCCGCCGATCAGGATGTCGTTACCCGGGCCGCCGATGAGGGTGTCGTTGCCTGTGCCACCCAACAGGATGTCATTGCCTTTGCCGCCATCGAGGATGTCGTTGCCGCCCTGACCGAACAAGATGTCGTTACCGTTGCCGCCCGACAGGATGTCGTTGCCGCCGTTGGGCCCGGAGATATCGAACTCGGTGTAGTGCTCGGAGATGTACTGGTGCATCGCCTTGCTGTCCACCGCGCTGGCATCGACGCCGGTCTTCATCGCCACATAGTTCTGCAGCGCTTCGATACCGTTACCCGCTACCGACGGCATGGTGATCACGTCGCCGAACAGGATGTCGTTGCCATCGCCACCATTGACGGTGTCACTACCAGGCTGGATGGCCTCGGTGTGGCCCAGGATGGCGTTGGCCAGGTTGGAGGCATCGATGTTGCTCTGCGGATTGCCATCGGAGTCGTACGGCTTGAGGTCATCGATGTTGACGCCGCTGCCGATGCCGATCGCCTCGATGGTCGGCGACAACCCTTTGAGTACCGCGTACGCGTTCTGGGAGTTGGCAATCGTGTCAGCATCGGCGTAGCTGCCCTGGCCTGCCAGGCTGGACAGCTCGTAGGTGCCATCGCCCTGCGCGTGCAATGTACCTGACAAGGTCTGGGTCGAGCTCCAGAAGCCGTATCTGGTAACCGTCAGGTACCCCGAGCTGTCGATGTTCAGGACGTTGCTGCTGTCCAGGTAGACGTTCACGGTCTGGCCGAGTTTGTAGTTAATGGACGACAGGTAAGCATCCATCATGATGCCCTTGCTGCTGAGCAGCGCTGGGTTACCACGCTCACCGGTCTGGTAATACGTTGGCTCGCCGTCGGTGATGAAGAACGTCTGATTATTGCCGGTAACGCCGGAATCCTTGAGGTTCTGGAACCAGTTGGCCGTCGTCTTGAAGGCGTCCTCGTAGTTGGTGCCACCTTTGGCCGTCATGGCCGTCAGGGCATTTTTCAGCGTCTGCAGGGCATTGCTGTCGGACAGGTTGACCGCAACGGTGGATTTCACCTGAGTGGCGAAGTCCACCAACAACACGTTGACCGTGCCGGACGTTGCCCCTTTGACGCTGTTGGACAGCGTGGTGAAGACCGACTGCAGTGCTTTCTGCGCAGGGTCCACGGAGTCCTTCATGCTGCCCGAGGTGTCCACGATGAAGGCCAGGTTGTAGTTCTGACCTGGGACCACATGCAGGCCGCTGATGTCGGCAACGATGATCTCGTTGGCGCCCGTTCCGGTGAACGTATCGCTCTCGGCCGTGAGGTTGGTCGCCGAGTAGGTATCAGGGTACACCGTGACCTTGATCGTGCCTTCGTTGACCGCCTTGCTGCCGCCCACGCTCTCCGTGGAGGTAGAAGTGACCTTCACGTCGAACTGGCCTTGGTAGTAGGCCGGTGGCTTGATGGTGAGGCTGCCCAACTTCCAACCTGTCACATCGACGCCGCTGGCGCCGACGGTAGCGGTATGACCAGCACCATCGCTGACCACCGCCCCTGCAGGGATACCGGATAGTTTGACGCTCAGCGTCTCGGAACCGTCGGTATCGGTCAGGGCAGTCGAGATACCGACCAGTTTCACCGTACCGTTCTCTTGGCCTTCGTTGAGCTTGTAGCCATCGTAGTAGGTTTGGCCGTTGACCGTGTGCGCGTCTGACACGCTCAGACCAGCGTTGGCCATCTCGGTCACGTTCTGGTACATGCGGATGTTTGCGCTGCTCAGGTCGGTCACGCCGCCAGAGCCGACCTGAATGTTCAGGTCATAGCTGCCCGGGCCGGACTGGTTGGCATGGTAGACCTCGATCGGGTAGTAGCCGGTCGCCGTAGGCGTGAACGACCCCGTCACCTGGCCGCCGCCGCCCCACGTGGCCGTGACCACGGTCTTGCCACCGATATTGACCAGGAAGCTGTCGTCGGCAGTACCACTGAAGGTGTAGGTCTTGCCAGCTTCCAGGTAGATCAGGCCGGAGGTCTTCGAACCGCTGCCTCCATTCACGCTGCCGTCGGACTGGACGTTGGTGGTGGTGGCACTGGAGGTGGCGCTGCCGGAGTTGGCAAAGACCGTCTTCAGTGCATCACCGGTGATGCCATTGCCGTTGGTGCCCAGGTCCTTCAGGGTAGTCCACACTTCCTTGGTCAAGCCTTTGGACACTACATCGGCGCTGCCGATGGCCAGCGTCGGCATGTCTGCCACAGGGCTGATGTCGACCTTCATGGTCGTTTCGGTACCCAGGTTGGTCCCGTCGTTGGGCTTGTACTTGAACTGCGCGTAGTCAGCCTGCTGGTTGCCCACGCCGGTGCCACCGTAGCCATCAGCGCCGGACTGGTTGAGCAGTGGCACGAACTTCAGTTTGCTGGCGGCGATATCGGCCTGGCTGACCACCTGGCCGACAGTAACGTTGGTCCAGGTGCTGCCGTTGAAGTACTTGAGGCTGCCTGCAGCCGGCAGCGAGGTGATGGTCACGGCCAGACCGGTATTGCCATCCGGGTCAGTGACCTTGAAGTCACCCCAGGCGAATACATAGTCGGTGTCTTCCACGCCATACACGGCACCGCCTTGAGATACCGGCAGGTTGTCGTTGTCGAGGATGGCGGTGGTGACGCTGCCTTTGCTGCCGTTTACCTGCAGGTTCTCGAAGTTGCCACCGGTGGCGCTTTCGATCTTGACCGTGAAGTTCTCGGTGCCTTCGACCAGCTTGTCGTCGATCGTCGGCACATCGAAGGTCACGCCGGAGCTGTTGGCCGGGATCTTCACGGTGGTGACACCCGTGAAGTCTTCGCCGTTCTTGGCCGTGCCCGAGTAGCTGAGGGTCACAGTGACTTCGGACTGGGACGGGTTGCTCAACGTCAGGGTGTAGTGCGCCGTCTCGCCTTCGGTGAGCGAGGTGGTGCCACTGATACCGACGGTGGTCACGTCGCCCTGGCCGCTCGGCTCGTCGGTCACGGTCGTGGTCACGGCAGTCTTGCTGCCCACCAGGCTCTCGAACTGCTTGTCACCGGCAACGCTGATGTCGGTGATGGCCTTGGTGATGGCAGGCTGGCCACCGACGTACACGTCATCCGGCGCATTGATGCTGACCGTACCGCTTGCAGAACCCGCGGCAATGAACACTTGCGTGCCACCGGTCAGGGTCACGGTCACGCCGCCGTGGCCTGTCACAGGCAGGCTGGTGTCTTCACTGACCAGCGTCACGGTGTAGGTGATCTTGCCACCCTCGACGACGGTAGTGTTATCCACAGCCAGCACAGCAGTGACCTTGCTGATGGTGTCAGTGATGTTGACCGAGGCAGGCGCGCCCAGCACCAGGTTCTCGAACTTGGCGTTTGGTACTTCGGCCTTGGTGATGCCGATCTCCAGCTTGCCCTCGTCCTTGAACACGTCATCGCCCTGAGCTGGCGCGACGTAGGACTTGCTGGTCTCCCCGGCCTTGAACACAACGGTGGCGTTGTTGCTCAGGGTGACGGTGAGGTCTTTGTCCAGCACGCGGTTCAAGGTCAGGGTGAACAGAGGCGGCGTGGCTTCATTGACCGAGGCCTGGTTGGCCACGATGTTGACCAGTACCAGGTCGCCCTGGCCAGTCGGCTCATCGGTCACCGCCGTGGTGACCGTGTTCTTGCTCGCCACCAGGTTCTCGAACTGCTTGTCACCGGCGACGGTGAGGTCAGTGATGGCCTTGGTGATTGCAGGCTGGCCACCGACATACACGTCATCCGGCGCATTGATGGTGACGGTACCGCTGGCAGAGCCGGCGGCGATGAACACCTGAGTGCCACCGGTCAGGGTGACGGTCACGCCACCATGGCCAGTCACCGGCAGGTTGTTGTCTTCACTGACCAAGGTCACGGTGTAGGTGATCTTGCCGCCTTCAGCCACAGTGGTGTTATCCACAGCCAGCACAGCGGTGACCTTGCTGATGGTGTCGGTGATGTTGACCGAGGCAGGAGCACCCAGCACCAGGTTCTCGAACTTGGCGTTCGGCACTTCAGCCTTGGCGATGCCGATCTCCAGCTTGCCCTCGTCCTTGAACACGTCGTCGCCCTGCGCCGCGGCGGTGTAGGTCTTGGTCATCTCGCCAGCCTTGAACACAACGGTGGCGTTGTTGCTCAGGGTGACGGTCAGGTCCTTGTCCAGCGCACGGTTCAGGCTCAAGGTGAAGGTGGGCGCAGTGGCTTCGTTGACCGACACTTGGTCTGCAGCGATGTTCACCTGCACCAGGTCGCCCTGCCCAGCCGGCTCGTCGGTGACGGTGGTCGTGACTGCCGCCTTGCTGGCCACCAGGTTCTCGAACTGCTTGTCACCGGCGACGGTGATATCCGTGATGGCCTTGGTGATGGCAGGCTGGCCGCCGACGTACACGTCGTCCGGCGCATTGATGCTGACGGTGCCGCTGGCAGAGCCGGCGGCGATGAACACCTGGGTGCCGCCGGTCAGGGTGACGGTCACGCCACCATGGCCGATGACCGGCAGGTTGTTGTCTTCACTGAGCAAGGTCACGGTGTAGGTGATCTTGCCGCCCTCAGCCACAGTGGTGTTATCCACAGCCAGCACAGCGGTGACCTTGCTGATGGTGTCGGTGATGTTGACCGAGGCAGGGGCGCCCAGCACCAGGTTCTCGAACTTGGCGTTCGGCACTTCAGCCTTGGCGATGCCGATCTCCAGCTTGCCCTCGTCCTTGAACACGTCGTCGCCCTGCGCCGCGGCGGTATAGGTCTTGGTCATCTCGCCAGCCTTGAACACAACGGTAGCGTTGTTGCTCAAGGTGACAGTCAGGTCCTTGTCCAGCGCACGGTTCAGGCTCAGGGTGAAGGTTGGGGCCGTGGCTTCATTGACCGACGCTTGATCCGCAACGATGTTCACCTGCACCAGGTCGCCCTGGCCAGCAGGTTCGTCAGTCACGGTGGTGGTCACTGGCGACTTGTTGGCCACCAGGTTCTCGAACTGCTTGTCACCGGCCACACTGATATCCGTGATGGCCTTGGTGATTGCAGGCTGGCCGCCGACGTATACGTCATCCGGTGCGTTGATGCTGACGGTACCGCTGGCAGACCCGGCGGCGATGAACACCTGCGTGCCACCGGTCAGGGTGACGGTCACGCCACCATGGCCGGTCACTGGCAGGTTGTTGTCTTCGCTGACCAAGGTCACGGTGTAGGTGATCTTGCCGCCTTCGGTCACGGTGGTGTTATCCACAGCCAGTACCGCAGTAACCTTGCTGATCGTGTCGGTAACGTTGACCGAAGCCGGGCCGCCAATGACCAGGTTCTCGAAGGTGGCGTTCGGCACCTCTGCCTTGACGATGCCGACCTCGATCTTGCCTTCGTCCTTGAACACGTCATCGCCCTGCGCAGCGGCGGTGTAGGTCTTGGTCATCTCGCCAGCCTTGAACACAACGGTAGCGTTGTTGCTCAGGGTGACGGTCAGGTCCTTGTCCAGTGCACGGTTCAGGCTCAGGGTGAAGGTCGGTGCCGTGGCTTCGTTCACCGACACCTGGTTGGCGACGATATTGACCTGCACCAGGTCGCCCTGGCCGGCAGGTTCGTCGTGCACGGTGGTGGTGACCGGCGACTTGTCCGCTACCAGGTTTTCGAATTGCTTGGCGCCTGCGACCGTGATGTCGGTAATCGACTTGGTGACCGCAGGTTGGCCGCCGACGTAGACGTCATCTGGCGCATTGATGGTGACGGTGCCAGTGGCAGAGCCAGCGGCGATGAACACCTGGGTGCCACCGGTCAAGGTAACGGTCACGCCGCCGTGGCCAGTCACCGGCAGGTCGCTGTCTTCGCTGATCAAGGTCACGGTGTAGGTGATCTTCCCGCCTTCGACGACCGAGGTGTTATCCACAGCCAGCACAGCCGTGACTTTGCTGATGGTGTCGGTGACATCGACCGATGCAGGTGCGCCTAGCACCAGGTTCTCGAAGGTAGCATTCGGCACTTCGGCCTTGACGATGCCGATCTGGATCTTGCCTTCGTCCTTGAAGACGTCATCACCCTGGGCAGGTGCGACATAGGACTTGCTGGTCTCGCCGGCCTTGAACACAACAGTGGCGTTGTTGCTCAGGGTGACGGTGAGATCCTTGTCCAGCACGCGGTTCAGGGTCAGGGTGAACAGGGGTGGCGTGGCCTCGTTGACCGAGACCTGATTGGCCACGATGTTAACCAGAACCAGATCACCCTGGTTGTCATTGCCTGGCATACCCGAGCCTGGCTCGTCGGTGACTGCGGTGCTGACCGGGGTCTTGTCCAAGGTCAGCTGCTCAAATTTCCAGACATCCGGACCGCTGACCGCCGCGATCGACTTGACGACCGGGTCGTTGGCGCCGATGTAGACGTTGTCAGGTGCGATGACGGTGACCGAGCCGGTCGTACCATTGGCCGGGATGGTGATGATGGTTTTGCCATCGTCCAGGGTGAAGGTCAGCGCGCCGTGCTTGTCGATTGGCAGGCCGTCCTTGTTGGTCAGGGTCACGGTGTAGGTGATCTGACCGCCTTCGGCCACGGAGTCGGTCGCAGTCAGTTTCGCGACTACTTCGTCGATGGTGTCGGTGACTTTGACCGACGCCTCGTTACCCAGTTGCAAGTTCTCGAAGGTGCGACCACCCGCGTCGGCTGCCGACTTGATGCCCAGGCTAATTTCGCCCGAGTCTTTATAAACGTCGTCGCCCTGCGCTGCGTGGGTGTACTGAACGCTGGTTTCGCCGGCCTTGATAGTGACCTTCTCGTTGTTGCTCAGGGTCACGACCAGATCATTGGCCAGTGCGGTATTCACGTGCACAGTGAACGTCGGCTTGACGTTCTCGGCGACAGAGGTCTGGTCGGCCGTAATGCTGACCAGAACTTGGTCGCCCTGGTTGCCCGTGCCTGGAGTACCCGAGCCTGGCTCGTCGGTAACCTGGGTGGTGACCGGCGTTTTGTCCAAAGTGAGCTGTTCAAACTTGCCAACGTCTGCACCGGCAACGGAGGCGATCGATTTCACGACCGGATCGTTAGCACCGACATAGTCGTTGTCTGGCGCTGTAACGGTTACCGAACCGGTAGTGCCGTTGGCTGGGATGGTGATGACGGTCTTGCCGTCGTCCAGCGTGAAGGTCAGCGCGCCATGCTTGTCGATTGGCAAGCCATCTTTGTTGGTCAGGGTCACGGTGTAGGTGATCTGACCACCTTCGGTGACCGAATCGGTGGCGGTGAGCTTGGCTACAACTTCGTCGATGGTATCGGTCACTTTGACCGAGGCATCGTTACCCAGCTGCAGGTTTTCGAAGGTACGGCCGCCAGCGTCGGCTGCCGACTTGATGCCCAGGCTGATTTCGCCCGAGTCTTTGTAGACGTCGTCGCCCTGCGCTGCGTGCTCGTAGGAAACAGCGGTCTGGCCGGCTTTGATGGTGACTTGAGCGTTATTGCTCAGGGTCACGACCAGGTCGTTGGCCAGGGCTTTGTTGATCTGAACGGTGAACGTTGGTTTGACGTTCTCGGCAACGGAGGTCTGGTCAGCCGTAATGGTGACCAACACCAAGTCGCCTTGGTTACCCGTGCCTGGGGTGCCCGAACCTGGCTCGTCGGTAACTTCGGTGCTGACTTGGGTTTTATCCAGCGTCAGTTGCTCGAACTTCCAGGCATCCGCACCGCTGACCGATTCGATCGAGTTCACGACGGCAGGGTTCGTACCCACATAAACGTTGTCCGGCGCAGTAGCAGTGGCCGAACCTACGGTGCTGTTGGCAGGAACCACGACGGTGGTGCCGTCTTTCAGGTGGAAGTACAGCTCAGCGTGGTTGTTGATCGGCAGACCGTCTTTGTTGGTCAGCGTCACGGTGTAGGTAATCTCGCCGCCTTCGGCGACCGAAGTCGAAGCGGTGAGCTTGGCCACAACTTCGTCGATGGTATCGGTGACTTTGACCGAGGCCTCGCCGCCCAGCTGCAGATTTTCGAAGGTGCGACCGCCAGCGTCGGCTGCCGACTTGATGCCCAGGCTGATCTCGCCGGAGTCTTTATAAACGTCGTCGCCTTGCGCTGCGTGGGTGTACTGGGCGCTGGTTTCGCCGGCCTTGATGGTGACCTTCTCGTTGTTGCTCAAGGTCACGACCAGGTCGTTAGCCAGGGCCGTGTTCACGTGCACGGTGAAAGTCGGCTTGACGTTCTCGGCGACCGAGGTCTGGTCGGCGGTGATGGTCACGTGGACCAGATCGCCTTGGTTGCCAGTCCCTGGAGTACCCGAGCCTGGCTCGTCGGTAACCTGGGTGCTGACAGGTGTTTTATCGAGCGTTAGTTGCTCGAACTTGCCGACGTCTGCGCCAGTAACAGTTGCGATCGATTTAACGACCGGATCGTTCGCGCCAACATAGACGTTGTCAGGCGCGGTCACAGTGACCGAACCGGTTGTGCCATTGGCTGGGATGGTGATGACGGTCTTGCCATCGTCCAGCGTGAAGGTCAGCGCCCCGTGTTTGTCGATTGGCAAGCCGTCTTTGTTGGTCAGGGTCACGGTGTAAGTGATCTGACCGCCTTCAGTGACCGAGTCGGTTGCAGTGAGCTTGGCTACAACTTCGTCGATGGTGTCAGTCACTTTGACCGAGGCATCGTTGCCCAACTGCAGATTTTCGAACGTGCGGCCGCCAGCGTCTGCTGCCGACTTGATGCCCAGGCTGATTTCGCCGGAGTCTTTGTAGACGTCGTCGCCCTGCGCTGCGTGCTCGTAGGAAACAGCAGTCTGACCAGCCTTGATGGTGACTTGAGCGTTGTTGCTCAGGGTCACGACCAGGTCGTTAGCCAGGGCTTTGTTGATCTGAACGGTGAACGTCGGCTTAACGTTTTCAGCAACAGAAGTCTGGTCAGCGGTGATGGTGACCAGCACTTGGTCGCCTTGGTTGCCTGTACCTGGAGTGCCCGAACCTGGTTCGTCGGTCACGACGGTGCTGACCGGAGTCTTGTCCAGAGTCAGTTGCTCGAACTTGCCAACGTCCGCACCAGCAACACTGGCGATCGATTTAACGACCGGGTCGTTGGCACCGACATAGTCGTTGTCTGGTGCGGTCACAGTGACCGAACCGGTAGTGCCGTTGGCCGGGATGGTGATGACAGTCTTGCCATCGTCCAGCGTGAAGGTCAGCGCGCCATGCTTGTCGATTGGCAGGCCATCTTTATTGGTCAGGGTCACGGTGTAGGTGATCTGACCGCCTTCGGTTACGGAATCGGTCGCAGTCAACTTGGCCACGACTTCGTCGATGGTATCGGTGACTTTCACCGAGGCCTCGCCGCCCAGCTGCAGATTTTCGAAGGTGCGACCGCCAGCGTCGGCTGCCGACTTGATACCCAAGCTGATTTCGCCCGAGTCTTTGTAGACGTCGTCACCTTGTGCCGCGTGGGTGTACTGAGCGCTGGTTTCGCCGGCCTTGATGGTGACCTTTTCATTGTTACTCAGGGTCACGACCAAGTCGTTGGCCAGTGCTTTGTTGATCTGAACGGTGAACGTCGGCTTGACGTTTTCAGCAACAGAAGTCTGATCCGCCGCAATGGTGACCAGAACTTGGTCGCCCTGGTTGCCAGTGCCCGGAGTGCCCGAACCTGGCTCGTCGATAACTTGTGTGCTGACTGGCGTCTTGTCCAGAGTCAGTTGCTCGAACTTGCCAACATCAGCGCCAGCAACAGAGGCGATCGATTTAACGACCGGATCGTTAGCACCGACATAGTCGTTGTCTGGCGCGGTTACAGTGACCGAACCGGTAGTGCTGTTCGCCGGGATGGTGATGACAGTCTTGCCATCATCCAGTGTGAAGGTCAGCGCACCATGCTTGTCGATTGGCAATCCGTCTTTGTTGGTCAGGGTCACAGTGTAGGTGATCTGACCACCTTCGGTGACCGAGTCAGTAGCAGTCAGCTTGGCCACGACTTCGTCGATGGTATCGGTGACTTTCACCGAGGCCTCGCCGCCCAACTGCAGATTTTCGAACGTGCGACCGCCAGCGTCGGCTGCCGACTTGATGCCCAGGCTGATTTCGCCGGAGTCTTTATAAACGTCGTCGCCTTGCGCCGCGTGTTCGTAGGAAACAGCGGTCTGGCCGGCTTTGATGGTGACTTGAGCGTTATTGCTCAGGGTCACGACCAGGTCGTTGGCCAGCGCTTTGTTGATCTGCACGGTAAACGTTGGTTTGACGTTCTCGGCAACAGAAGTCTGGTCGGCAGTGATGGTGACCAGAACTTGGTCGCCCTGGTTGCCCGTGCCCGGAGTACCCGAGCCTGGCTCGTCGGTAACCTGGGTGGTGACAGGCGTCTTATCGAGCGTTAGTTGCTCAAACTTACCAACGTCCGCACCAGCAACACTGGCGATCGATTTAACGACCGGATCGTTAGCACCGACATAGTCGTTGTCTGGCGCGGTCACAGTGACCGAACCGGTAGTGCTGTTCGCCGGGATGGTGATGACAGTCTTGCCATCATCCAGCGTGAAGGTCAGCGCGCCATGCTTGTCGATTGGCAAGCCATCTTTGTTGGTCAGGGTCACGGTGTAGGTGATCTGACCACCTTCGGTGACCGAATCGGTGGCGGTGAGCTTGGCTACAACTTCGTCGATGGTATCGGTCACTTTGACCGAGGCATCGTTACCCAGCTGCAGGTTTTCGAAGGTACGGCCGCCAGCGTCGGCTGCCGACTTGATGCCCAGGCTGATTTCGCCCGAGTCTTTGTAAACGTCGTCGCCCTGCGCCGCGTGTTCGTAGGAAACAGCGGTCTGGCCGGCTTTGATGGTGACTTGAGCGTTATTGCTCAGGGTCACGACCAGGTCGTTGGCCAGCGCTTTGTTGATCTGCACGGTGAACGTTGGTTTGACGTTCTCGGCAACAGAAGTCTGGTCGGCAGTGATGGTGACCAGAACTTGGTCGCCCTGGTTGCCCGTGCCCGGAGTACCCGAGCCTGGCTCGTCGGTAACCTGGGTGGTGACAGGCGTCTTATCGAGCGTTAGTTGCTCAAACTTACCAACGTCCGCACCAGCAACACTGGCGATCGATTTAACGACCGGATCGTTAGCACCGACGTAGTCGTTGTCTGGCGCGGTCACAGTGACCGAACCGGTAGTGCCATTGGCTGGGATGGTGATGACAGTTTTGCCATCGTCCAGCGTAAAGGTCAGCGCGCCATGCTTGTCGATTGGCAAGCCGTCTTTGTTGGTCAGAGTCACGGTGTAAGTGATCTGGCCACCTTCGGTAACCGAGTCAGTAGCAGTCAGCTTGGCCACGACTTCGTCGATGGTATCGGTGACTTTCACCGAGGCCTCGCCGCCCAGCTGCAGATTTTCGAACGTGCGGCCGCCAGCGTCGGCTGCCGACTTGATACCCAAGCTGATTTCGCCCGAGTCTTTGTAGACGTCGTCACCTTGTGCCGCGTGGGTGTACTGAGCGCTGGTTTCGCCGGCCTTGATGGTGACCTTTTCATTGTTACTCAGGGTCACGACCAAGTCGTTGGCCAGTGCTTTGTTGATCTGAACGGTGAACGTCGGCTTGACGTTTTCAGCAACAGAAGTCTGATCCGCCGCAATGGTGACCAGAACTTGGTCGCCCTGATTGCCAGTGCCCGGAGTGCCCGAACCTGGCTCGTCGATAACTTGTGTGCTGACTGGCGTCTTGTCCAGAGTCAGTTGCTCGAACTTGCCAACATCAGCGCCAGCAACAGAGGCGATCGATTTAACGACCGGATCGTTAGCACCGACATAGTCGTTGTCTGGCGCGGTTACAGTGACCGAACCGGTAGTGCTGTTCGCCGGGATGGTGATGACAGTCTTGCCATCATCCAGTGTGAAGGTCAGCGCACCATGCTTGTCGATCGGCAAGCCATCTTTGTTGGTCAGGGTCACGGTGTAGGTGATCTGACCACCTTCGGTGACCGAGTCGGTCGCGGTGAGCTTGGCCACGACTTCGTCGATGGTATCGGTGACTTTCACCGAGGCCTCGCCGCCCAGCTGCAGATTTTCGAAGGTACGGCCGCCAGCGTCGGCTGCCGACTTGATGCCCAAGCTGATTTCGCCCGAGTCTTTGTAAACGTCGTCGCCCTGCGCTGCGTGCTCGTAGGAAACAGCGGTCTGGCCGGCTTTGATGGTGACTTGAGCGTTATTACTCAGGGTCACGAGCAGGTCGTTGGCCAGGGCTTTGTTGATCTGAACAGTGAACGTCGGTTTGACGTTCTCGGCAACAGAAGTCTGGTCGGCAGTGATGGTGACCAGCACTTGGTCGCCCTGGTTGCCCGTGCCCGGAGTACCCGAGCCTGGCTCGTCGGTAACCTGGGTGGTGACAGGCGTCTTATCGAGCGTTAGTTGCTCAAACTTACCAACGTCCGCACCAGCAACACTGGCGATCGATTTAACGACCGGATCGTTAGCACCGACGTAGTCGTTGTCTGGCGCGGTCACAGTGACCGAACCGGTAGTGCCATTGGCTGGGATGGTGATGACAGTTTTGCCATCGTCCAGCGTAAAGGTCAGCGCGCCATGCTTGTCGATTGGCAAGCCGTCTTTGTTGGTCAGAGTCACGGTGTAAGTGATCTGGCCACCTTCGGTAACCGAGTCAGTAGCAGTCAGCTTGGCCACGACTTCGTCGATGGTATCGGTGACTTTCACCGAGGTATCGCCGCCCAGCTGCAGATTTTCGAACGTGCGACCGCCAGCGTCGGCTGCCGACTTGATGCCCAAGCTGATTTCGCCGGAGTCTTTATAAACATCGTCGCCTTGCGCCGCGTGCTCGTAGGAAACAGCGGTCTGGCCGGCTTTGATGGTGACCTGAGCGTTGTTGCTCAGGGTCACGACCAGGTCGTTAGCCAGGGCTTTGTTGATCTGCACGGTAAACGTTGGTTTGACGTTCTCGGCAACAGAAGTTTGGTCGGCAGTGATGGTGACCAGAACTTGGTCGCCCTGGTTGCCAGTGCCCGGAGTGCCCGAACCTGGCTCGTCGATAACTTGAGTGCTGACTGGCGTCTTGTCGAGCGTTAGTTGCTCAAACTTACCAACGTCCGCACCAGCAACACTGGCGATCGATTTAACGACCGGATCGTTAGCACCGACATAGTCGTTGTCTGGCGCGGTCACAGTGACCGAACCGGTTGTGCCATTGGCTGGGATGGTGATGACAGTTTTGCCATCGTCCAGCGTAAAGGTCAGCGCGCCATGCTTGTCGATTGGCAAGCCGTCTTTGTTGGTCAGAGTCACGGTGTAAGTGATCTGGCCACCTTCGGTAACCGAGTCAGTAGCAGTCAGCTTGGCCACGACTTCGTCGATGGTATCGGTGACTTTCACCGAGGCCTCGCCGCCCAGCTGCAGATTTTCGAACGTGCGACCGCCAGCGTCGGCTGCCGACTTGATACCCAAGCTGATTTCGCCCGAGTCTTTGTAGACGTCGTCACCTTGTGCCGCGTGGGTGTACTGAGCGCTGGTTTCGCCGGCTTTGATGGTGACCTTTTCATTGTTACTCAGGGTCACGACCAAGTCGTTGGCCAGTGCTTTGTTGATCTGAACGGTGAACGTCGGCTTGACGTTTTCAGCAACAGAAGTCTGATCCGCCGCAATGGTGACCAGAACTTGGTCGCCCTGGTTGCCAGTGCCCGGAGTGCCCGAACCTGGCTCGTCGATAACTTGAGTGCTGACTGGCGTCTTGTCCAGAGTCAGTTGCTCGAACTTGCCAACATCAGCGCCAGCAACAGAGGCGATCGATTTCACGACCGGATCGTTAGCACCGACATAGTCGTTGTCTGGCGCTGTAACGGTTACCGAACCGGTAGTGCCGTTGGCTGGGATGGTGATGACGGTCTTGCCGTCGTCCAGCGTGAAGGTCAGCGCGCCATGCTTGTCGATTGGCAAGCCATCTTTGTTGGTCAGGGTCACGGTGTAGGTGATCTGACCACCTTCGGTGACCGAATCGGTGGCGGTGAGCTTGGCTACAACTTCGTCGATGGTATCGGTCACTTTGACCGAGGCATCGTTACCCAGCTGCAGGTTTTCGAAGGTACGGCCGCCAGCGTCGGCTGCCGACTTGATGCCCAGGCTGATTTCGCCCGAGTCTTTGTAAACGTCGTCGCCCTGCGCTGCGTGCTCGTAGGAAACAGCGGTCTGGCCGGCTTTGATGGTGACTTGAGCGTTATTGCTCAGGGTCACGACCAGGTCGTTGGCCAGGGCTTTGTTGATCTGAACGGTGAACGTTGGCTTGACGTTTTCAGCAACAGATGTCTGGTCAGCGGTGATGGTGACCAGCACCTGGTCGCCTTGGTTGCCAGTGCCAGGAGTACCCGAACCCGGCTCATCGGTAACTTGGGTGCTGACTGGAGTCTTGTCCAGCGTCAGTTGCTCGAACTTGCCAACATCTGCGCCAGTGACGGAGGCGATCGATTTCACAACCGGATCGTTGGCACCGACGTAGTCGTTGTCAGGGGCGGTCACAGTGACCGAACCGGTAGTGCTGTTCGCCGGGATGGTGATGACAGTCTTGCCGTCGTCCAGTGTGAAGGTCAGCGCGCCATGCTTGTCGATCGGCAGGCCATCTTTGTTTGTCAGGGTCACGGTGTAGGTGATCTGACCGCCTTCGGTAACCGAGTCAGTGGCAGTCAACTTGGCCACGACTTCGTCGATGGTATCGGTGACTTTCACCGAGGCATCGCCGCCCAGCTGCAGATTTTCGAAGGTGCGGCCGCCAGCGTCTGCTGCCGACTTGATGCCCAGGCTGATTTCGCCCGAGTCTTTGTAGACGTCGTCGCCCTGCGCTGCGTGCTCGTAGGAAACAGCGGTCTGGCCGGCTTTGATGGTGACTTGAGCGTTATTGCTCAGGGTCACGACCAGGTCGTTGGCCAGGGCTTTGTTGATCTGAACGGTGAACGTTGGTTTGACGTTCTCGGCAACGGAGGTCTGGTCAGCCGTAATGGTGACCAACACCAAGTCGCCTTGGTTACCCGTGCCTGGGGTGCCCGAACCTGGCTCGTCGGTAACTTCGGTGCTGACTTGGGTTTTATCCAGCGTCAGTTGCTCGAACTTCCAGGCATCCGCACCGCTGACCGATTCGATCGAGTTCACGACGGCAGGGTTCGTACCCACATAAACGTTGTCCGGCGCAGTAGCAGTGGCCGAACCTACGGTGCTGTTGGCAGGAACCACGACGGTGGTGCCGTCTTTCAGGTGGAAGTACAGCTCAGCGTGGTTGTTGATCGGCAGACCGTCTTTGTTGGTCAGCGTCACGGTGTAGGTTATCTCGCCGCCTTCGGCGACCGAAGTCGAAGCGGTGAGCTTGGCCACAACTTCGTCGATGGTATCGGTGACTTTGACCGAAGCATCGTTGCCCAGTTGCAGGTTCTCGAAGGTGCGACCGCCAGCATCAGCTGCCGACTTGATGCCCAGGCTGATTTCGCCCGAGTCTTTGTAGACGTCGTCGCCTTGAGCAGCATGCTCGTAGGAAACAGCAGTCTGGCCGGCTTTGATGGTGACTTGAGCGTTGTTGCTCAGGGTCACAACCAAGTCATTGGCCAGAGCCTTGTTGATCTGAACAGTGAACGTCGGCTTGACGTTCTCAGCTACGGAGTTTTGGTCAGCGGTAATAGTGACCAGCACCAAATCGCCTTGGTTACCCGTGCCCGGAGTACCCGAGCCTGGCTCGTCGGTAACTTCGGTGCTGACCTGGGTTTTATCCAGCGTCAGTTGCTCGAACTTCCAGGCATCCGCACCGCTGACCGATTCGATCGAGTTCACGACCGCAGGGTTCGTGCCCACATAAACGTTATCTGGCGCGGTAGCGGTGGCCGAACCTACGGTGCTGTTGGCAGGGACCACGACGGTGGTGCCGTCTTTCAGGTGGAAGTACAACTCAGCGTGGTTGTTGATCGGCAGACCGTCTTTGTTGGTCAGCGTCACGGTGTAGGTTATCTCGCCGCCTTCGGCGACCGAAGTCGAAGCGGTGAGCTTGGCCACAACTTCGTCGATGGTATCGGTGACTTTGACCGAAGCATCGTTGCCCAGTTGCAGGTTCTCGAAGGTGCGACCGCCAGCATCAGCTGCCGACTTGATGCCCAGGCTGATTTCGCCCGAGTCTTTGTAGACGTCGTCGCCTTGAGCAGCATGCTCGTAGGAAACAGCAGTCTGGCCGGCTTTGATGGTGACTTGAGCATTGTTGCTCAGGGTCACGACCAGGTCGTTGGCCAGGGCTTTGTTGATCTGAATGGTGAACGTCGGCTTGACGTTCTCAGCAACGGAGTTCTGGTCAGCGGTAATAGTGACCAGCACCAGATCGCCTTGGTTACCCGTGCCCGGAGTACCCGAGCCTGGCTCGTCGGTAACTTCGGTGCTGACCTGGGTTTTATCCAGCGTCAGTTGCTCGAACTTCCAGGCATCCGCACCGCTGACCGATTCGATCGAGTTCACGACGGCAGGGTTCGTGCCCACATATACGTTGTCCGGCGCAGTAGCGGTGGCCGAACCTACGGTGCTGTTGGCAGGGACCACGACGGTGGTGCCGTCTTTCAGGTGGAAGTACAACTCAGCGTGATTGTTGATCGGCAGACCGTCTTTGTTGGTCAGCGTCACGGTGTAGGTGATCTCGCCGCCTTCGGCAACCGAAGTAGTCGCAGTGAGCTTGGCCACAACTTCGTCGATGGTATCGGTGACTTTGACCGAAGCATCGTTACCCAGTTGCAGGTTTTCGAACGTGCGACCGCCAGCATCAGCTGCCGACTTGATGCCCAGGCTGATTTCGCCCGAGTCTTTGTAGACGTCGTCGCCTTGAGCGGCATGCTCGTAGGAAACAGCAGTCTGGCCGGCTTTGATGGTGACCTGCGCATTGTTGCTCAGGGTAACGACCAAGTCGTTGGCCAAGGCCTTGTTGATCTGAACAGTGAACGTCGGCTTGACGTTCTCAGCAACGGAGTTCTGGTCAGCGGTAATAGTGACCAGCACCAGATCGCCTTGGTTACCCGTGCCCGGGGTACCCGAACCTGGCTCGTCAGTTACGGTAGTGGTTACAACCTCATTGCCCAGCGTCAACTTCTCGAAGTTATCTCCACCCGAAACCGACTCTAGCTTGTTCACCAGAGCAGGCTGGCCACCCATATACACATCATCGCCAACGGCAATAGTAGTGCTGCCAGCGACGCTATTGGCTGGAATGGTGACTTTCGTCCCGTCAGTCAGCGTGAAAGTCAGTGCTCCATGTTGAGTGACAGGCAAGCCTTGAGCGTTGCTCAGGGTTACGGTGTAGGTAACTTGGCCACCCTCTGTAACAGTCGTCTTGTCCGCCGTAAGGGTTGCGATGACTTCGCTGATGGTGTCGGAAATTTCAACTGTTGCCGGGCCACCGATGACTAGGTTCTCGAACGTGGCGCCCGGGACGCTAGCGTCGGTCACACCTAGCGTGACGGAGCCTGGATCCTTGATGACATCGTCGCCTTGTGCGGCGAGCTTGTACTCGACCTCAGTCTTTCCAGCCTCGATGGTGACTTTGTCACCATTCGACAATGTGACAGTGAGCGGACGGTCCAAGGCTTGACTGACTTTGACCGTGAAGGACGGCTGCTGATCTTCGGTCACATTGCCGTTACTGACGATGCTAACGGTGACAGTGTCGATACTGTCGTTGATGACCGTGGAGGCTGGCGTGGGGTTTGCGGTCAGTTTTTCAAAGTTGCCGCCGGTGGCGCTGTCGATGGTCACGCTAACGGTGGAACCGTTGTTGTAAACGTCGTTGGCCGGGGTCTGGAAGTCGATGCTGCCCTGGGTCTTGCCTGCTTCAACGGTGATGGCCTGGCCGTTGGACAGGGTCACGGTCACCGGGGTTTGAGCCGGGTTGGTCAGCGTTACGGTGTAGGTGATCACACCGCCTTCGGTGACGCTCGGCGAAGCGGTTAGGGTCGCGGTAGTGGTGTCGATTGAATCATTAATCGTCGTTACGGCTGGCGTCGGGTTAGGCGTCAGCTGCTCGAAGTTACCACCCGTGGCGCTGTCGATGGTCACGCTAACGGTCGAGCCGTTGTTGTAGACGTCGTTCGCCGGGGTTTGGAAGTCGATGCTGCCCTGGGTCTTGCCTGCTTCAACAGTGATGACCTGACCGTTGGACAGAGTCACGGTCACCGGGGTCTGGGCCGGGTTGGTCAGGGTCACGGTGTAGGTGATGACGCCGCCTTCGGTGACCGAAGGACTCGCGGTCAGCGTGGCAGTGGTGGTGTCGATAGAATCATTGATCGTCGTTACGGCAGGCGTCGGACTAGGCGTCAGTTGCTCGAAGTTACCGCCCGTGGCGCTATCGATGGTCACACTAACGGTAGAACCGTTGTTGTAGACGTCATTCGCCGGGGTCTGGAAATCGATGCTGCCCTGGGTCTTGCCTGCCTCAACGGTGATGACTTGGCCGTTGGACAAGGTCACAGTTACCGGAGTCTGGGCCGGGTTGGTCAGCGTCACGGTGTAAGTGATTACGCCGCCTTCGGTCACGCTCGGCGAAGCCGTCAGCGTGGCAGTGGTGGTGTCGATCGAGTCGTTGATCGTCGTTACGGCTGGCGTCGGGTTAGGCGTCAGCTGCTCGAAGTTACCGCCCGTGGCGCTGTCGATGGTCACGCTAACGGGGGCACCGTTGTTGTTATAGACGTCGTTCGCCGGGGTCTGGAAGTCGATGCTGCCTTGAGTCTTGCCTGCTTCAACGGTGATGACCTGACCATTGGACAGGGTCACGGTGACCGGAGTCTGAGCCGGGTTGGTCAAGGTCACGGTGTAGGTGATGACGCCGCCTTCAGTGACGCTCGGCGAAGCGGTCAGCGTGGCAGTGGTGTTGTCGATCGAGTCGTTGATTGTGGTAACTGCAGCCGCTGGATTCGGGGTCAGCTGTTCGAAGTTGCCGCCTGTGGCGCTGTCGATAGTCACGCTAACGGTCGAGCCGTTGTTGTAGACGTCGTTGGCCGGGGTTTGGAAGTCGATGCTGCCCTGAGTCTTGCCAGCTTCAACAGTGATGACCTGGCCGTTGGACAGGGTCACGGTGACCGGAGTCTGAGCCGGGTTGGTCAGCGTTACGGTGTAGGTGATCACGCCGCCTTCAGTGACGCTTGGCGAAGCCGTCAGCGTGGCAGTGGTGGTGTCGATCGAGTCGTTGATCGTAGTTACCGCTGGCGTCGGATTAGGCGTCAGCTGTTCGAAATTACCGCCCGTAGCGCTGTCGATGGTCACACTAACGGTGGAACCGTTGTTGTAGACGTCGTTTGCCGGGGTCTGGAAATCGATGCTGCCTTGAGTCTTGCCCGCTTCAACGGTGATGACCTGGCCGTTGGACAGGGTCACGGTGACCGGAGTCTGAGCCGGGTTGGTCAGCGTTACGGTGTAGGTGATCACGCCGCCTTCAGTGACGCTTGGCGAAGCCGTCAGCGTGGCAGTGGTGGTGTCGATCGAGTCGTTGATCGTAGTTACCGCTGGCGTCGGATTAGGCGTCAGCTGTTCGAAATTACCACCCGTGGCGCTGTCGATGGTCACGCTAACGGTCGAGCCGTTGTTGTAGACGTCGTTCGCCGGAGTTTGGAAGTCGATGCTGCCCTGAGTCTTACCAGCTTCAACGGTGATGACCTGACCATTGGACAGGGTCACGGTGACCGGAGTCTGAGCCGGGTTGGTCAGGGTAACGGTGTAGGTAATGACGCCGCCTTCAGTGACGCTCGGCGAAGCCGTCAGCGTGGCAGTGGTAGTGTCGATCGAGTCGTTGATCGTAGTTACCGCTGGCGTCGGATTAGGCGTCAGCTGCTCGAAGTTGCCACCCGTGGCGCTGTCGATGGTCACACTAACGGTGGAACCGTTGTTGTAAACGTCGTTGACCGGGGCCTGGAAATCGATGCTGCCTTGAGTCTTGCCCGCTTCAACGGTGATGACCTGGCCGTTAGACAGGGTCACGGTCACCGGGGTTTGAGCCGGGTTGGTCAGCGTGACGGTGTAAGTGATCACGCCACCTTCGGTCACGCTTGGCGAAGCCGTCAGCGTGGCAGTGGTGGTGTCGATCGAGTCATTAATCGTAGTAACGGCAGCCGCTGGATTTGGAGTCAGCTGTTCGAAGTTACCGCCCGTAGCGCTGTCGATGGTCACACTAACGGTGGAACCGTTGTTGTAAACGTCGTTGGCCGGGGTCTGGAAATCGATGCTGCCTTGAGTCTTGCCCGCTTCAACGGTGATGACCTGGCCGTTGGACAGGGTCACGGTCACCGGCGTCTGGGCCGGGTTGGTCAGGGTCACGGTGTAAGTGATGACACCGCCTTCGGTGACCGAAGGACTCGCGGTCAAGGTCGCGGTAGTGGTGTTGATCGAATCATTGATCGTGGTAACCGCAGCCGCTGGATTCGGCGTCAGCTGCTCGAAGTTACCCCCCGTAGCGCTGTCGATGGTCACACTAACGGTCGAGCCGTTGTTGTAAACATCGTTGGCCGGAGTCTGGAAATCGATGCTGCCCTGGGTCTTGCCTGCCTCAACAGTGATGACCTGGCCGTTGGACAGGGTCACGGTGACCGGAGTCTGAGCCGGGTTGGTCAGGGTAACGGTGTAGGTGATGACACCGCCTTCGGTGACCGAAGGACTCGCGCTCAGGGTCGCGGTAGTGATATCGATCGAATCGTTGATCGCGGTAACCGCTGGCGTCGGGTTAGGCGTCAGCTGCTCGAAGTTACCCCCCGTAGCGCTGTCGATGGTCACACTAACGGTCGAGCCGTTGTTGTAAACATCGTTGGCCGGAGTCTGGAAGTCGATGCTGCCCTGGGTCTTGCCTGCCTCAACAGTGATGACCTGGCCGTTGGACAGGGTCACGGTCACCGGCGTCTGGGCCGGGTTGGTCAAAGTCACGGTATAGGTGATGACGCCGCCTTCGGTGACGCTTGGAGAAGCGGTCAGAGTTGCGGTGGTCGTATCAATCGAATCATTGATCGTGGTAACCGCAGCCGCTGGATTCGGCGTCAGCTGCTCGAAGTTACCCCCCGTAGCGCTGTCGATGGTCACGCTAACGGTCGAGCCGTTGTTGTAAACATCGTTGGCCGGGGTTTGGAAGTCGATGCTGCCCTGCGTCTTCCCTGCTTCAACGGTGATGACCTGACCATTGGACAGGGTTACGGTGACCGGAGTCTGAGCCGGGTTGGTCAGGGTAACGGTGTAGGTGATGACACCGCCTTCGGTGACCGAAGGACTCGCCGTCAGGGTCGCAGTAGTGGTGTCGATCGAATCATTGATCGTCGTTACAGCTGGCGTCGGGTTAGGCGTTAGCTGCTCGAAGTTGCCGCCTGTGGCGCTGTCGATGGTCACGCTAACAGTGGAACCGTTGTTGTAAACGTCGTTGGCCGGGGTTTGGAAGTCGATGCTGCCTTGAGTCTTGCCTGCTTCAACGGTGATGACCTGTCCGTTGGACAGGGTCACGGTCACCGGCGTCTGAGCCGGGTTGGTCAGGGTCACGGTGTAGGTGATGACGCCGCCTTCGGTGACCGAAGGACTCGCGGTCAAGGTCGCGGTAGTGGTGTCGATCGAATCATTGATCGTAGTAACGGCAGCCGCTGGATTCGGGGTCAACTGCTCGAAGTTGCCGCCTGTGGCGCTGTCGATAGTCACGCTAACGGTCGAGCCGTTGTTGTAGACGTCGTTGGCCGGGGTTTGGAAGTCGATGCTGCCCTGAGTCTTGCCAGCTTCAACAGTGATGACTTGGCCGTTGGACAGGGTCACGGTAACTGGGGTTTGAGCCGGGTTGGTCAGCGTTACGGTGTAGGTGATCACGCCGCCTTCAGTGACGCTTGGCGAAGCCGTCAGCGTGGCAGTGGTAGTGTCGATCGAGTCGTTGATCGTAGTTACCGCTGGCGTCGGGTTAGGCGTCAGCTGCTCGAAGTTGCCGCCCGTGGCGCTGTCGATAGTCACGCTAACGGTCGAGCCGTTGTTGTAGACGTCGTTAGCCGGGGTTTGGAAGTCGATGCTGCCCTGGGTCTTGCCTGCTTCAACGGTGATGACCTGACCATTGGACAGGGTCACGGTGACCGGAGTCTGAGCCGGGTTGGTCAGGGTAACGGTGTAGGTAATGACACCGCCTTCGGTGACGCTCGGCGAAGCCGTCAGCGTGGCAGTGGTCGTGTCGATCGAATCATTGATCGTCGTTACAGCTGGCGTCGGGTTAGGCGTTAGCTGCTCGAAGTTGCCGCCCGTGGCGCTGTCGATGGTCACACTAACGGTCGAGCCGTTGTTGTAGACATCGTTGGCCGGGGTCTGGAAATCGATGCTGCCTTGAGTCTTGCCTGCTTCAACGGTGATGACCTGTCCGTTGGACAGGGTCACGGTAACCGGAGTCTGAGCCGGGTTGGTCAGCGTTACGGTGTAGGTGATCACGCCGCCTTCAGTGACGCTTGGCGAAGCCGTCAGCGTGGCAGTGGTAGTGTCGATCGAGTCGTTGATCGTAGTTACCGCTGGCGTCGGGTTAGGCGTCAGCTGCTCGAAGTTGCCGCCCGTGGCGCTGTCGATAGTCACGCTAACGGTCGAGCCGTTGTTGTAGACGTCGTTAGCCGGGGTTTGGAAGTCGATGCTGCCCTGGGTCTTGCCTGCTTCAACGGTGATGACCTGACCATTGGACAGGGTCACGGTGACCGGAGTCTGAGCCGGGTTGGTCAGGGTAACGGTGTAGGTAATGACACCGCCTTCGGTGACGCTCGGCGAAGCCGTCAGCGTGGCAGTGGTCGTGTCGATCGAATCATTGATCGTCGTTACAGCTGGCGTCGGGTTAGGCGTTAGCTGCTCGAAGTTGCCGCCCGTGGCGCTGTCGATGGTCACACTAACGGTCGAGCCGTTGTTGTAGACATCGTTGGCCGGGGTCTGGAAATCGATGCTGCCTTGAGTCTTGCCTGCTTCAACGGTGATGACCTGTCCGTTGGACAGGGTCACGGTAACCGGAGTCTGAGCCGGGTTGGTCAGGGTCACGGTGTAGGTGATCACGCCGCCTTCGGTGACGCTCGGCGAAGCCGTCAGCGTGGCAGTGGTGGTGTCGATCGAGTCGTTGATCGTCGTTACCGCTGGCGTCGGGTTTGGCGTCAGCTGTTCGAAGTTACCGCCCGTGGCGCTGTCGATGGTCACGCTAACGGGGGCACCGTTGTTGTTATAGACGTCGTTCGCCGGGGTCTGGAAGTCGATGCTGCCTTGAGTCTTGCCTGCTTCAACGGTGATGACCTGACCATTGGACAGGGTCACGGTGACCGGAGTCTGAGCCGGGTTGGTCAAGGTCACGGTGTAGGTGATGACGCCGCCTTCAGTGACGCTCGGCGAAGCGGTCAGCGTGGCAGTGGTGTTGTCGATCGAGTCGTTGATTGTGGTAACTGCAGCCGCTGGATTCGGGGTCAGCTGTTCGAAGTTGCCGCCTGTGGCGCTGTCGATAGTCACGCTAACGGTCGAGCCGTTGTTGTAGACGTCGTTGGCCGGGGTTTGGAAGTCGATGCTGCCCTGAGTCTTGCCAGCTTCAACAGTGATGACCTGGCCGTTGGACAAGGTCACGGTGACCGGAGTCTGAGCCGGGTTGGTCAGCGTTACGGTGTAGGTGATCACGCCGCCTTCAGTGACGCTTGGCGAAGCCGTCAGCGTGGCAGTGGTAGTGTCGATCGAGTCGTTGATCGTAGTTACCGCTGGCGTCGGATTAGGCGTCAGCTGTTCGAAATTACCGCCCGTGGCGCTGTCGATGGTCACGCTAACGGTGGAACCGTTGTTGTAGACGTCGTTCGCCGGGGTCTGGAAGTCGATGCTGCCTTGAGTCTTGCCTGCTTCAACGGTGATGACCTGGCCGTTGGACAGGGTCACGGTAACCGGAGTCTGCGCCGGATTGGTCAGAGTCACGGTGTAGGTGATGACGCCGCCTTCGGTGACCGAGGGACTCGCGGTCAGGGTCGCGGTAGTGGTGTCGATCGAATCATTGATCGTCGTTACAGCTGGCGTCGGGTTGGGCGTCAGCTGCTCGAAGTTACCGCCCGTGGCGCTGTCGATCGTCACACTAACGGTCGAGCCATTGTTGTAAACGTCGTTCGCCAGGGTTTGGAAGTCGATGCTGCCTTGAGTCTTGCCTGCTTCAACGGTGATGACCTGGCCGTTGGACAGGGTCACGGTAACCGGAGTCTGAGCCGGATTGGTCAGGGTCACGGTGTAGGTGATCACGCCGCCTTCAGTAACGCTTGGAGAAGCCGTCAGCGTGGCAGTGGTGGTCTCGATCGAGTCATTGATCGTGGTAACCGCAGCCGCTGGATTCGGGGTCAGCTGCTCGAAGTTACCGCCTGTGGCGCTGTCGATAGTCACACTAACGGTCGAGCCGTTGTTGTAGACGTCGTTCGCCGGGGTTTGGAAGTCGATGCTGCCCTGCGTCTTCCCTGCTTCAACGGTGATGACCTGACCGTTGGACAGAGTCACGGTCACCGGGGTCTGGGCCGGGTTGGTCAGGGTCACGGTGTAGGTGATGACGCCGCCTTCGGTGACGCTTGGCGAAGCCGTCAGCGTGGCAGTGGTCGTGTCGATCGAGTCGTTGATCGTCGTTACGGCTGGCGTCGGATTAGGCGTCAGCTGCTCGAAGTTACCCCCTGTAGCGCTGTCGATGGTCACACTAACGGTCGAGCCGTTGTTGTAAACATCGTTGGCCGGAGTCTGGAAGTCGATGCTGCCCTGGGTCTTGCCTGCCTCAACAGTGATGACCTGGCCGTTGGACAGGGTCACGGTCACCGGCGTCTGGGCCGGGTTGGTCAGGGTCACGGTGTAAGTGATGACACCGCCTTCGGTGACCGAAGGACTCGCGGTCAAGGTCGCGGTAGTGATATCGATCGAATCGTTGATCGCGGTAACCGCTGGCGTCGGGTTAGGCGTCAGCTGTTCGAAGTTACCCCCCGTAGCGCTGTCGATGGTCACACTAACGGTCGAGCCGTTGTTGTAGACATCGTTGGCCGGAGTCTGGAAGTCGATGCTGCCCTGGGTCTTGCCTGCCTCAACAGTGATGACCTGGCCGTTGGACAGGGTCACGGTCACCGGCGTCTGAGCCGGGTTGGTCAGGGTCACGGTGTAGGTGATGACGCCGCCTTCGGTGACACTCGGCGAAGCCGTCAGCGTGGCAGTGGTCGTATCGATCGAATCATTGATCGTAGTAACGGCAGCCGCTGGGTTCGGGGTCAGCTGTTCGAAATTACCGCCCGTGGCGCTGTCGATGGTCACACTAACGGTCGAGCCGTTGTTGTAGACGTCGTTGGCCGGGGTCTGGAAATCGATGCTGCCCTGGGTCTTGCCTGCTTCAACGGTGATGACCTGGCCATTGGACAGGGTCACGGTGACCGGAGTCTGAGCCGGGTTGGTCAGGGTAACGGTGTAGGTAATGACACCGCCTTCGGTGACGCTCGGCGAAGCCGTCAGCGTGGCAGTGGTCGTGTCGATCGAATCATTGATCGTCGTTACAGCTGGCGTCGGGTTAGGCGTCAGCTGTTCGAAGTTACCCCCCGTAGCGCTGTCGATGGTCACACTAACGGTCGAGCCGTTGTTGTAGACATCGTTGGCCGGGGTCTGGAAATCGATACTGCCCTGAGTCTTGCCTGCTTCAACGGTGATGACCTGACCATTGGACAGGGTCACGGTGACTGGAGTCTGAGCCGGGTTGGTCAGGGTCACGGTGTACGTGATCACGCCGCCTTCAATAACGCTCGGCGAAGCCGTCAGCGTGGCAGTGGTGGTGTCGATCGAATCATTGATCGTAGTAACGGCAGCCGCTGGGTTCGGGGTCAGCTGTTCGAAGTTACCGCCCGTGGCGCTGTCGATGGTCACGCTAACGGTGGAACCGTTGTTGTAGACGTCATTCGCCGGGGTCTGGAAGTCGATGCTGCCCTGGGTCTTGCCTGCCTCAACAGTGATGACCTGGCCGTTGGACAGGGTTACGGTAACCGGCGTCTGGGCCGGGTTGGTCAATGTCACGGTGTACGTGATCACACCGCCTTCGGTGACCGAGGGAGTGGCGGTCAACGTTGCAGTGGTGACATCGATGGTATCTGTAATTTCAGTAACCAACGGCCCTTGAGGTGGAGTTACTGAAATGCCACTCCCCCCGCTGGTACCGGTAACCGTGGTCGAAATTTGCCCACCATCAATGTAGGGCGTGTCATTCGGCGGGATCACGACATTGACACTGCCAGTGGTCTGCCCGGCCGGAATGACGATCACAGAGCCATTGGCCAGGGTAATGAGAAGGTCGCTGCTCGGTGCCTGGCCAACCGTAGCGGTATAGACAATGACGCCACCCGCTTCGCTGATCGATGGCGTGGCCCCGACCACAAGGGTGGTGGCAACCGTAGTACTGGTTGTCGGCGCGGTGACGCGATTGTCAGCAGTGGTTCCAGCTACCTCCACGGGGGCGGCCGCTGCGGCAAAACCAAGGCCTTCTGTAGGGAAGCCAATCGTGGGATCAACGCTGCCGGCCGTTTCCTCCAGCATGACGAAACTGTGGCCGCCACCTGCCGCACCGCCGCCCGCAGCGGTCGGCCCGGCAGCCGTGGCTTCAAGATCGGTGGTCGGGTCAGCGCCTGCAGCGATCGCTTGTTGCAATTCCTCGACCGACGGCGCTGCCTGGACAGCGGCCTGGCCCAAGTCAGTACTGCTGTCAGGCGTGTCTGCGCTCCACTGGGTATCACGACCAAGGTCAAGCAACCGGCCGTCTGCCAACTCCAGCGTTACCGCGCCACCCGGACCGGTAAGGACCTGTTCACCTGCAAGAAGTCGATCGCCTTCTATGAGCACACGCCTGATGCCTTCAGGGGATACCGCAATAACCTGGCCGACAATACTTTTGACGATGGCTACAACGCTGCTCATTGGACTCTCCGTGTGACCCGCTGGGGTACTTCTGTGCCAGAGCGGCATCCGCAGCCACCTGAACAGGAATTATGTCGATGTTCTCTTGACGCTTGATTGCGTCAACATTCTGTCTATGACGACATGAAGTTAGATTTCTGCCAAACTATTGACCTTATATTGGCCATCCTAAACAATCACCAAGGTAATGTCACATTGATATTTTTACCTTAGCCAAGGGCCAATCAACAGCAAATGCGTTGCGTCATTAAAACAGCGCAATGGCACAGAGCATGCGGGCCCAAGTGATGACAGCGGCCAGAAATCACATGCTTTTCAACCGTTCGTCGGGCTCAATAGGACCGACAGCGTCAACAGAAGGTCAATTTTGTTTATTGACGCCGCATTCCTCAGTCTCGTAAGCATAAACCTTGCCGATTACATGTCCGAGAATGGCTCGAGGTGCTGCAAATTTTCAGGCTGGCTCACCGCAGAATAACTGGCAGCCGAAGGCGCTCATCGCCTAAACCAGGCCTTGCCACGCGCCTGCGATTATCGGCCAGAGTCGACCAAGGAGGTGGGCTTTAAGGCATGAATTTTACCTAACATGGGTTGCACGACCGCCAGCAAACCAGCGCCTGATAAATGACATTAAGCTAGGCTGTAATGACAGGCCCAATACATGTCGTTTCTCTGCTCCTTTCTCAGCAGCTGAAGCCTGGGTTGCAGAGTGATTCAGAAATGAAACGTTTGTCTGCTGATCAGCGTCATGTAGTAAAGAGACCAATACAGTTGTTTACTCACCACCTTATTCAAGGCGACCATTGGCGACACACTGCATCGCTCGCTGCACGCCTGCCGGGCGCCGACATGCATTGCCCCACTGAATGCCTGAGTTTGCTGCCATTAAATGATCGGCAGCCAGCTCACCCCCACCCACCACAAGGATGAAGAGAGCGCCGCGTGGAATCAGAAGTCAGTCGAGTCCAGCTCAACCATGACCCACGTAGTCAGCACGACGATCCTTTGCTGGATAGTCTGCTGAGCTTGTGTGTACTGCACCAGAAACCTGCCAGCCGGGTCATGCTTACCACGGGCCTGCCTTTGCCCGCCCAGCGCCTGAGCCCCGAGCTGCTGCCCCGTGCGGCGGCCAGGGCCGGCCTGCAGGGCCGCCTGTTGCAGCGCAAGCTGGAGCAGATCCCAAGCATCGCCATGCCCGCCATCCTGTTGCTCAAGGGTGGACGCAGCGCTGTGTTGCTCGGGTGGGAAAACGAAGACACCGCGCGGCTGTTGCTGAGCGAAAGCGATGGCGGCGAAGTGCAGGTCAGCCGCGAGACGCTTCAGGACGACTACAGCGGGCGAGTGTTCTTCGCTCAGCCGCAGCACAAATTCGACGTCAACCATGGCAACTTGATCCCGCGGGCCAAATCCTGGTTCCGAGATACGCTGCTGCGCAGCAAGTGGCTGTACATCGATGCCATCGCCGCCAGCCTGGTGATCAACCTGATCGCCCTCGCCGCGCCACTGTTCGTAATGAACGTGTATGACCGGGTCGTTCCCAACCAGGCGACCTCGACCCTATGGGTGCTGGCGGTCGGTATCGCGGGTGCCTATATCTTCGACCTGATCCTCAAGGGTCTGCGCGGGTTATGCCTGGACCTTGCAGGGAAAAAGACCGACCTGATCATTTCGGCGACACTGTTCGAACGCATCGTGGGCATGTCGATGAAGTATCGGCCGGCCCGAGTAGGTAGCTTTGCCCAGAACATTCACGAGTTCCAGGGATTACGTGACTTCCTGGCGTCGTTGACGCTGACCAGCCTGATCGACTTGCCGTTCACGGTGCTCATCCTGATCGTCATTGCAATCATCGGCGGGCACCTGGTGTGGATTCCGATCATCGCCTTCCCGCTGGCCCTGGGCATCGGCTATGCACTGCAGCGGCCGCTGATGGCGACCATGGAGCGGACCATGGCGCTGGCATCGGAGCGCCAGTCGAGCCTGATCGAGACCCTGGCAGGGTTGGACGCGGTGAAGGTCAACAACGCCGAGAGCGAGCGACAGTACATGTGGGAGCAGACGCTCGGTACCCTCAGCCGGCTGGAGTTGCGCGTCAAGGTCCTGTCGAGCCTGGCGATGAACATCACCCTGCTCATTCAGCAGCTGGCAGGGGTGGCGATGATCTGCGTGGGTGTCTACCTGATCATCGACGGCAACCTGAGCATGGGCGGCCTGGTAGCGTGCTACATGCTCAGCGGCCGTGCCCTTGGGCCGCTAGGGCAGCTCAATGGTCTGCTGGCTCGCTACCAGCAAGCCAAGGTGACCATGGTGTCCACCGACCACATGATGGAGCTGCCGCAAGAGCGCAACTTCGAAGAGCGCCCGCTCAGCCGCAGAGTATTGCAGGGCAGCGTAGAGTTCCGCGGCGTGGACTTCACCTACCCCAACCAGCAGAACATGGCGCTTAAGAACATCAACCTGACCATCCGCCCTGGCGAAAAGGTGGGGATCATCGGGCGCAGCGGGTCGGGCAAGAGTTCACTGGCCAAGCTGATCGTTGGCCTGTACGAGGCCGATGGCGGCTCATTGCTGGTCGACGGCGTGGATATTCGCCAGATCGATGTCAGCGAACTGCGCCACAACATTGGTTATGTGCCCCAGGACATTCAGCTGTTGGCGGGCACGCTGCGGGACAATCTGGTCAGCGGGGCCCGCTACATCGACGACGAAATGATCTTGCAGGCGGCCGAGCTTGCGGGCGTGCATGAATTCGCGCGGCTGCATCCGGACGGCTACGAGCTGCAGGTAGGCGAACGTGGGCAGAACCTGTCCGGCGGGCAGCGTCAGAACGTGGCCTTGGGCCGCGCCTTGCTGTTGAACCCACAGATCCTGCTGCTCGACGAACCCACGAGCGCCATGGACAACACCGGCGAGGAACGCTTGAAACAGCGCTTGCAGGCTGTGGTGGAAAGCAAGACGGTGCTGCTGGTGACTCACCGGGCTTCGCTGCTGTCACTCGTGGACCGCCTGATCGTGATCGATCGCGGGCAGATCGTTGCCGATGGCCCGAAAGCGGCCGTCATGGATGCGTTGAAGAAGGGGCAGATCAGTGTCGCATAAGCTGGATTTCGGGCAACTCAAGGAAGGCCTGCGGCGTTACTTCAAAGGCAGTGACTCGCTGGGCGGTCAGCCGCTGCCAGAGGTCAACAAGGCCCTTATCGAAGATGCGCCGCGTGTGGTGCGCCTGACGATCTGGGGCGTCATTCTGTTCTTTGTATTTCTGATCGTCTGGGCCAGTTTTGCGCCCATCGATGAGGTGACGCGTGGTGAGGGCAAGGCCATCCCGTCATCCAAGGTGCAGAAAATCCAGAACCTGGAAGGCGGCATCGTGGCGGAAATCTTCGCCAAGGAAGGCGAAATCGTCGAGGTGGGGCAGCCTCTGCTGCGCCTGGATGAGACCCGCTTCGCCTCCAACGTGGGGGAAACGGAAGCCGATCGGCTGTCCATGGCCCTGCGAGTTCAGCGCCTGAGCGCAGAGGTTGACGGCAAGCCGCTTGAAATCGACGAAGAATTGCGCAAGGCCGCACCTAGCCAAGCGGCCAGCGAAGAATCGTTGTACCAGAGTCGGCGCCAGCAGCTTCAGGACGAGATTGGCGGACTGCAACAGCAACTGGTCCAGCGCCAGCAGGAACTTCGCGAGTACAGCTCCAAGCGCGGGCAGTACGCCAACAGCCTTGAGCTACTGCGTAAAGAGATCAGCATGTCGGAGCCTTTGGTCGCGACGGGTGCCATTTCCCAGGTGGAAGTGTTGCGCTTGCGTCGTGCCGAGGTTGAAAACCGTGGTCAGCTCGATTCCACGTCGCTGGCCATCCCCCGTGCCGAAGCGGCCGTTCGAGAAGTACAGAGCAAGATCGAGGAGACCCGCGGCAAGTTCCGAAGCGAGGCGCTCACCCAACTGAACGAGGCCCGGACCGAACTGAACAAAGCGACCGCTACCAGCAAGGCGCTGGATGATCGTGTCCACCGCACCATGGTCACCTCGCCTGTACGGGGTATCGTCAAGCAGTTGCTGGTCAACACCATCGGCGGCGTGATTCAGCCAGGCAGCGACATCATTGAGGTCGTGCCGCTGGACGATACGCTGGTCATCGAGGCCAAGATCCTGCCAAAGGACATTGCCTTCCTGCACCCGGGCCAAGAAGCCACGGTCAAGTTCACCGCGTACGACTACACCATCTACGGGGGGCTCAAGGCCAAGCTCGAGCAGATCGGCGCCGATACCATCACCGACGAAGACAAGAAGACCACGTACTACCTGATCAAGCTGCGTACCGACCGCAGCCATCTGGGCACCGATGACAAGCCGCTGCTGATCATTCCCGGTATGGTGGCGACGGTCGATATCATGACCGGCAAGAAGACCATCATGAGCTACCTGCTCAAGCCCATCATGAAAGCCCGCTCCGAGGCCTTGCGCGAACGCTGAGGCGGTGCCCGCACGGTCTCGTGCGGGCCCTCATTACTGTGGGTCAGCGCTTATGGTGCGCCCAAGGGGCAGGTTCACCCACCAACTGCCCCTGAATCCCCCCTACACCCATTTCGCAGAGCACTGCGCGCTCGCCTTCGGTTTCCACGCGCTCGGCCACCAGGGGCAGGTCGATGCTGTGCGCGGCACGCTGGATCGCCTCGATGAACAAACGTTTGTGCTGCTCATGGTCGATGTTGCGGATGTAGCTGCCATCAATCTTCAGGTAGGCCAACCCAAGGTGGGACAGATTGCCGATCATGCTGAAGCGCCCGCCAAACCGTTGCAGTGCCAGGCCGAAGCCAAGGCTATGCAGCCTTCGGGTCAGTTTCTCCAACGCCGGCTGGTCTGGTAGCTGCTCTTCTCCGATTTCGAACACCAAACGCGATCCGAGAGCGACGTTCTGGCTGAGCAGTTCGAAAATGCGGTGCAGAGCCTGGGCGTCCGCCAAGGTAGCGGCGGAGAGGTTCAGCGCCAGCACCTGGTCGTGGCCACGCATGTGCGCCAGCACCTTCTGCAGCACCAGAAGGTCCAGCCTTGGCATCCAGCCAAAGCGCTCGAGCCAAGGGAGGAATCGACCGGCTGGCAGCGCCTCGCCTTGTCGATCCTTCAGGCGGGATATCACCTTGTGGTGCAGCACATGCTGGGCAGTTGCACAATCGACCACCGGCTGGAAGAACAGCTCGAAGTGGCCGTTGGTGAAGGCCTGGTCGAGGCGCTCATGCCAGTCGTGCTGGCTGTCGGCAGCCACGGCAGCGACGCCTTGCTCCAGGCAGACCCAACCTGGGGTTGGCTGGTTCTCCGCGCGTGCCAGGGCCTCATCAGCCAGTTTGAGTAGGGCTGGGGGAGCGTCGCCCGGGCTGAAGGGGGCCAAGCCGATGCAGGCCACCGGTTGAATATCGGTAGCGCCCGTCTCATGCAGGCTCTGCAGCGTGGCCTCGAGCGCCTGGGCCAGCTGTATGGCTTCTTCATGCACCATACCAGGTGCCAGTACGGCGAATTCCCCACCACGGCTGCGGGAAATCAGGTCGTTGGTTTCCGGGAAGCTCGCGCAGGCGCGGCGCAATTGCTCACCAACCGCCTGCAGCAACTGATCCGTGCGCTGGCCCCCTAGACGCGCGTTGAGGCCCGCCAGGCCTTGAACCCGAAGCAACAACAGGTAGCCTGCCCGTGCTTCCTCAAGGTTGCTGACCCGAGCATTGAGCTGCATTTCGAAATAGCGACGGTTGGACAGGCCGGTCAAGGTGTCTTGGTAGGACTCGGCGCGTAACCGCTCGCTGCGCTCGGCCTGCTCGGTGAACAGTGCCTTGAGCTTTTCGACCATCTGGTTCATGGCCTGGACAACGCGCCTGAGCTCGGGCGTGCGGGGCAGTTCAGGCAGGCTCAGGAATTCACGCCTGGCGATGGCATGGGACTGTTCGACCATGTAGTCCAGCGGCTTGAGCTGCCGGCGCAGCAGCAACGCGCCCAGGATGGCGCTGGCAGCACCACAGAGCAGTAGCCAGCCCAGGCTGCCCAGCGCGCTTTGCCAGAGCTTGGCAATGGCGAACATGGGGTGGCTGATGACCTCGACGCGTGCCGCCTGCTGCCAGCCACGGCTGACCAACGCATCACCGCCGGCAGCTTCCAAGCCGATCAGGTGAACGAACCAACGGGGTACGCCCCCAGGGTCGGGTTCGGCATGGCGCTCGACGAGCACCGTATTGGAAGCCAGGTCCACCACCTTGATACTGGCGTAGTAGCCACTGTCGAAGATCGAACTCACCATCAGCTCGACCATGGCAGGGTCATCGATATTGGGCGTAAGCGACAGGGCCAGCGCAGTGGCTGCATCCTGTGCATGCGAGCGCAGCTGGTTGACATACTGGCTTCGCGAACTCTCCAGGCTGACCATGAAACTGCCGGTGAACGCCACTACCAGGAACAGGCAAATAGCCAACAGCAATTGTTT
Source organism: Pseudomonas sp. SGAir0191 (assembly GCF_002812565.2). Classification (NCBI taxonomy): domain Bacteria; kingdom Pseudomonadati; phylum Pseudomonadota; class Gammaproteobacteria; order Pseudomonadales; family Pseudomonadaceae; genus Pseudomonas; species Pseudomonas sp. SGAir0191. The sequence goes on along the minus strand of NZ_CP025035.2, from coordinate 138,993 downwards.
GAACAGTGACATCTGTGCTCCTTCAGTAAACCGGCTCGGCCGGGAAGCCTTCGGCCTGCATTTTTTTCAATAGGTCCTGCCAGCGCGACAAGCGCTTGGTGTCGCCCACTTTCTTGTTGCCACCGGCGCCTGTCAGCCATAGGCCTTCACCGTTGAAGGCATAGACGGGCAACAGGTCGGGACGCTGGCTGGCTGGCTTGATCGCGTCCATCAGGCTGTCGAGCACCAACGGCTGCGCCTGGGGCGTTGAATAATAAGTCAGTACCATGTGTGCCCGGTTCTGTCGCAAGGCCTTGACGTAGGTGATCCGCAATTTCTCGCTGGGGATGCCCATGCGCCTGAGGCTGAAGTACTTGGCGATAGCGTAATCCTCGCAATCGCCAGCCCCTTTTATCAGTGCTTGGACCGGCGTTGCCCAGTAATCGACCTCGTGCCATAGATCGATATCCTCGACGTAGCGCAATTGTTGGTTAAAGAACCGGTTGACCACCTGCAGACGCTCAAGCTCTGTCCCCTGCTTCTGGGTGGCCATGAGGTTTTGCCAGGCATCGATCCGCGCTTTGCCCTCCCCCAAGGGCCCGTACAGCGCTTGCGACTTGCGACTGATCTGGGCGAAATCCCAGTCGGCATGCAAACCGCCCAGCAGCAGGCCACCCAGCAGCGCAGCCAGGGCAACTCGGTGCAGCACGGTTTTGAGCATCGGGGTGATCGCCACTGCCAAGCCCTGTCCAGGCCAGTCAAAAGAAGCGATGGTGCGGCCTGACACCGCAAAAGACAATGGCACATCGCGATCATCGGCCTCCCGGTCGGCGTCCGCCGCATCAACGCTTGCCGCGCGGGTCATGTCACTTCCTTTGCAGAGCAACTTCATCCACCATAGCCGCGCCCTGAGGCATGGCTTTGTAGAAGCCGGCATTTGACACGTCATACAGCTATAACTGTGTCATTGGATCCAACTTTGGTAATCGTTTAAGGCAGGCGTTGCGTGGCCGACAAAATCAAACTGAGCAGCGTGTTGAACAGTGAACAGTTGCTGCCACATCTGGCCCGCGGCGTTATCGAAGAACGCGTGCGCGGTGCCATTCTCGAGGGTCGTTTGCCTCCCGGAACGGCAATCAGGCAACAGGAATTGGCGACACTTTATGGCGTCAGTCGTATGCCCGTGCGTGAGGCGTTGCGTCAACTGGAGGCGCAGTCACTGTTGAACGTGGAGCTTCACAAGGGCGCAGTCGTCGCGCCGCTGATCGGCGAGGATGCGGCAGATGCCTACGACTTGCGTGTTCTGCTCGAGAGCGAGGCGTTGCGCCAATCCATTCCGTTTCTGACGGCTCAGGACATCGCCAAGGCCCGCAGTTGTATCCAGCAACTGGAAAACGAGACGCGACATGCCGAGATTGCTCGCCTTAATCGTGAGCTTCACATGGTGCTGTATAGCAAAGCAGCAAACCAGAAACTGCTGCGCTTGATCGATAACGAATTGATGCAGGAGGAGCGGTTTCTGCGCTTTCATCTTTCGTCGATGGGCCTGGGCAAGCTCACCCAGGACGATCACACAGCCTTGGTCGATGCTGCCAGTGCCAAACGTGTGAACGATGCGATTGCGGTATTGGAGCATCACCTCAACAGCGCAGCTGTGACCATTCGAAGGTATTTGGACAGCCAGCGACCCCACTGAATGGCTTGGGTATCGACAGGTAGGTTGCAAAATCTCGCGCCGGGCGAAACAATGAGACTAATTATCATTTAAGCCCTGACAGCTGTGTCTCATGCCTAGCAACGATCTCGTGCAAACCCTCTACAGCGCTCATCATGGCTGGCTGCACACCTGGCTGCGCCACAGGCTTGGCAATGCGGCCGACGCTGCTGACGTAGCTCAGGATACTTTCATGCGGCTGTTGCAACGCCGCGAGCATCTGCAGATACAGCAGCCCAGGGCGTTTCTGCGCACGGTGGCGCGCGGGTTGATCATCGACCATTGGCGTCGAGAGGAACTGCACAAAGCCTATCTGGAAGCGCTGGCGCGGGTGCCTGAGGCTAACACCCCCGATGTTGAGACCCGCGAGCTGTTACTGGAGCTACTAGAACGTATCGCCAAGATGCTCGATGGTCTCAAGCCAAAGGTGCGCACTGCTTTCTTGCTAGCCCAATGTGAAGGCTTGCGGCATCAGGAAATTGCACAGCAGATGGGCGTATCGGTGAGAACGGTGGAGCGCTACATTGCCGACGCGCTTTATCACTGCTACCTGCTGCGCTATGAAGCGTAATGTCACAGTTTATGCCTAGCCCTCATCCAGACGCCAAGACAGTCAGACAGGCAATCCAGTGGATGCTGAAACTTCGCCACAGCGAAGACCCGGCTCTAAACGAACGCATCGCGCAGTGGCGGGCCGAGGCTGCGGCCCATGAGCTGGCCTGGCAGCGCGTCCTGCACTTGGACCAGGACTTGGACATGCGCCACGTGCCCGCTGCGGGGGTTGCACTGCAGACACTGGAGGCCAGTCATCGCCGCCTTGAGCGGCGGCAGACGTTGAAGTTGCTGGGCACCGTTGCCCTGTTCGGATCGGCTGCATGGCTGAGCAAGGACTTGAGTATGGTGCAGGCCTGGTCATCCGACTACGCGACAGCCACGGGCGAGCGCAGACACGTGACATTACCCGACGGCTCTCGATTACAACTCAACACCCGCAGTGCCGTGGACGTGGCCTTCACCAGGCAGCAATTGGCGATCGACCTCAAGCGTGGGGAGGTCATGCTGGACTGTCGACAGGCAGGTCCTGGACAAGCGCCAGTCACGCTGCGCACCAGTACCGCATCGTTGCAAACCGTCGGGGGGCGCTTCGTGGGGCGTGCGGAGGACGATTGCCTGCGGGTGGTCGTCAGCGAGGGGCGGGTATTCACCCGCAGGCAGGGCACCGGCCTGATCCAATGGCTAGAGCCAGGTGGAGAATGGCGCGTCACCGCCACTGGTGCCGAGCACGTGGCGCCTTCAGGGATTGACGCGATGGCCTGGACCGAAGGCCTTATCGTCGGCAAGAACATGCTGCTCAAGGATTTCCTGACGCAGATCAGCCGATACCGCCGGGGTTATCTCACCTGCAGCGATGACATTGCTGAGCTTCGCTTGTCCGGGGTATTCCGCCTTCAGGATCCAGAGCAACTGCTGCAATTGCTGCCTACCACGCTTCCCGTTCAAGTCCGTCAGTTGACGCGATGGTGGGTGCGCGTGGAGGCGCTGGGCCATGCCTAGTCTTTGATCAACAAGGCCTGATTCTAATGTGTCGGGTTTTGGCCGCGCATCCGGCTAGGTCAGTGAGAAGAATCTCCTGCACACTTTACGGACGCTTTCATGTCAACCAACCGGGTAAAACTGTACGCCTTTGGCGCGAATGATTTTCGACCTGTCTTGCACTCAGATTTGCTGAGCAATGCCATCCGCGCTGCCTTGCTGGGGACGGCGCTTGGATTGGCCATGGTGCCTGACATGACACTCGCCGCTGATGCCTCGCAGGTCAGCTCGACCTATGCCATTGCGCCTGGCCCCCTGGATGAAGTGCTCAATCAATTTGCCCGTCAAGCTGGCATCACGCTTTCCAGTACACCGGCACTCACTCAAGGATTGCAGTCCAAAGGCCTTCATGGACAGTACTCAGCTGAGCAGGCGCTAGGGGTGCTGCTGGCTGGAAGCGGTCTGACAGCAGCGAACCAAGGAAACCGAACCTTCATCGTACAGGCCCAGCCAGCGGAGGCAGCGCTGGCGTTACCCGATACGGATATTCGAGGCTTCACCCTTGGCAATGCTCTGGGGAGCATGGAGGGTTATAACGCCACCCATAGCCAGATCGCCACTAAAAGCAGCCTGGCATTGGTCGAGACGTCTCAATCGGTTTCGGTGGTAACCCGGCAACAGATCGACGACCAAGGCTCTCAAACCGTCGCACAGGCCATGCGCTATACCCCAGGCGTGATGACCAACCCCTATGGTGCGACGCACCGGTATGACTACGTGGCCATGCGAGGCTTCAACGATGGCTCGGTGGATAACATCTATGTAGATGGCCTCAAGTCCATGGGGGACAACGGCACCTACAGCACGATGCAGGTCGACCCCTATTTCCTGGAGCGGATCGATGTCTTGAAAGGGCCCTCTTCGGTCCTATATGGCCGTAGCTCACCGGGTGGATTGGTCGCACTGACCACCAAGAAACCCGTGTACACCGCTTTTCATCAAGTTCAAGCATCGGTCGGCACGCAAGGTCAGCGCGGGCTGGGCTTCGACACCAGCGGCCCATTGGATTCAGACAAGCGTATTGCCTACCGTCTGACCGGTTTGGCAGACGCTTCGGATACGCAGTTCGATCACAACAAGGAAGAACGCTACGCCATCGCCCCGTCGCTTAGCATCGACTTCAGCGAAGACACATCGCTGACCCTGCAAGCCTACCTGCAGCATGATCCAAACGGGGGCTATCACGGTGGCAACCCTGCAGACGGAATGCTGAGTAAGCGTAATGGGGTACGCCTGTCGAATCACTTCTTTGAAGGGGAGCCGGGCATCGATAACTACGAGCGCACCCAGCAGTCGTTCAGTTATCAGTTCGAGCATCGCTTCAACGATGTATTTACCGCGCGGCAGAACTTCCGCTACCAGGACTCGGACGTGTCGATGGACCAAGTGTACTCGGCAGGTTGGGCAGATGCCGACAGTACCGTACTGAACCGAGCCTACACCGGGGGTGATGAGCGGCTGCACTCCTACATCATCGACAACATGGTCCAGGCTGAATTCTTCACCGGCATCGCCAAGCACACCCTGCTGCTGGGCACGGATTACCAGCGTCGCAAAGCCGATGTCTCGTGGCGCTATGGCACTGTAGACCCCCTGGATGCGGCTAACCCGCAGTATGGTAACGGCAACCTGCAGGTGCTTGGTGAAAACCGATACCAACGCCGGTTGCAACAGACGGGGGTCTATCTGCAGGATCTGGTGGAGCTGGATCAATGGCGCTTCTCACTGGGCCTGCGCCAGGACTGGGTCAAGGTATCAGAGGACAATCGCGATACCGATACCAGGGTCAGTGACAAGCGGTCCAACTTCACGACTCGCGCTGGGGTGCTCTATCTCTTCGAGAATGGCCTGGCGCCGTATGTGAGCTATTCCGAGTCCTTCAACCCGAATACCGTGTCCGATCAAGACGGAAAACCGCTCGCTCCTACCGAGGGCACACAGTGGGAAGCCGGCATCAAGTATCAGCCACCTGGTAGCGACAACCTGTATACCGCCTCGGTGTTCCGTATCGAGCAGGAGAACCTGGCTTCCAAACAACCTGACGAAGACTTCTACAGGCCTGTTGGTCAAGTGCGCTCACAAGGGTTGGAGCTCGAAGCGCATGTGCAGGTTACTGATAATCTGAAACTGCTGGGTGGCTATACCTACACCGACATCGAGTACTCGAAGTCGATGCCTAGCCTGGTATCCAGCGGTCTGGACAACAAAGGCAATTCGCCCACCCAGGCCCCGGAGCAAATGGTCTCGCTGTGGGCCGACTACAACTTCCGGCAAGGCGCGCTCGATGGGCTTAAATTGGGCGGTGGTGTGAGGTATGTGGGGCATAGCTGGGCCGATGCAGAGAACAGCCGCAAGGTGCCTTCCTACACATTGGTTGATGCCTCGTTGGGCTATGACCTGGGTAAGCTGGGTTTGAAGGGCTTGGATGTCCGCCTGAATGCCAACAACCTGACCAATCAGCGCTACATCACCTCGTGTGCCAGCTTGAATTACTGCTATATGGGCGAAGAGCGCAATGTCAGCGCCACAGTGAGCTACCAGTTCTGAAGCGCACAGCGGGACAGCCGCTTATCAGAAGCTAGCTATGTGGGGTGTTTAACCCGGAAAGAAAAAGCCCCTGTCTGCAACGCAGACAGGGGCTTTTTGTTTGAATCTTGACGATGACCTACTCTCACATGGGGAAACCCCACACTACCATCGGCGATGCATCGTTTCACTGCTGAGTTCGGGATGGGATCAGGTGGTTCCAATGCTCTATGGTCGTCAAGAAATTCTGTGTGCTGGCCCGTCGTCGACGTGCATGCGAATCTCTGTAGTTCCTACTTAAAGACAAAACCCCTACCTGCATGCGCAGATAGGGGTTTTGCGAAATGAATCTTGACGATGACCTACTCTCACATGGGGAAACCCCACACTACCATCGGCGATGCATCGTTTCACTACTGAGTTCGGGATGGGATCAGGTGGTTCCAATGCTCTATGGTCGTCAAGAAATTCTGTAGCCAGAATGTCCTGTTGGACAGCCCAGCGAATTCGGATATGTGATGTTTGCGATGCGTTGCGAACTTTCGGTTCATGTCATCTTCACCACCGCAATCTGCAGAAGCAAATTGCTTGGGTGTTATATGGTCAAGCCTCACGGGCAATTAGTATTGGTTAGCTCAACGCCTCACAGCGCTTACACACCCAACCTATCAACGTCGTAGTCTTCGACGGCCCTTTAGGGGATTCAAGATCCCAGTGAGATCTCATCTTGAGGCAAGTTTCCCGCTTAGATGCTTTCAGCGGTTATCTCTTCCGAACATAGCTACCCGGCAATGCCACTGGCGTGACAACCGGAACACCAGAGGTTCGTCCACTCCGGTCCTCTCGTACTAGGAGCAGCCCCTCTCAAATCTCAAACGTCCACGGCAGATAGGGACCGAACTGTCTCACGACGTTCTAAACCCAGCTCGCGTACCACTTTAAATGGCGAACAGCCATACCCTTGGGACCGGCTTCAGCCCCAGGATGTGATGAGCCGACATCGAGGTGCCAAACACCGCCGTCGATATGAACTCTTGGGCGGTATCAGCCTGTTATCCCCGGAGTACCTTTTATCCGTTGAGCGATGGCCCTTCCATACAGAACCACCGGATCACTAAGACCTACTTTCGTACCTGCTCGACGTGTGTGTCTCGCAGTCAAGCGCGCTTTTGCCTTTATACTCTACGACCGATTTCCGACCGGTCTGAGCGCACCTTCGTACTCCTCCGTTACTCTTTGGGAGGAGACCGCCCCAGTCAAACTACCCACCATACACTGTCCTCGATCCGGATGACGGACCTGAGTTAGAACCTCAAAGTTGCCAGGGTGGTATTTCAAGGATGGCTCCATGAGAACTGGCGTCCCCACTTCAAAGCCTCCCACCTATCCTACACAAGCAAATTCAAAGTCCAGTGCAAAGCTATAGTAAAGGTTCACGGGGTCTTTCCGTCTAGCCGCGGATACACTGCATCTTCACAGCGATTTCAATTTCACTGAGTCTCGGGTGGAGACAGCGCCGCCATCGTTACGCCATTCGTGCAGGTCGGAACTTACCCGACAAGGAATTTCGCTACCTTAGGACCGTTATAGTTACGGCCGCCGTTTACCGGGGCTTCGATCAAGAGCTTCGCTTGCGCTAACCCCATCAATTAACCTTCCGGCACCGGGCAGGCGTCACACCCTATACGTCCACTTTCGTGTTTGCAGAGTGCTGTGTTTTTAATAAACAGTCGCAGCGGCCTGGTATCTTCGACCAGCAAAAGCTTACGGGGCAAGCCCTTCACCTTCGCCGGCGCACCTTCTCCCGAAGTTACGGTGCCATTTTGCCTAGTTCCTTCACCCGAGTTCTCTCAAGCGCCTTGGTATTCTCTACCTAACCACCTGTGTCGGTTTGGGGTACGGTTCCCAGTTATCTGAAGCTTAGGAGCTTTTCTTGGAAGCATGGTATCAACCACTTCATCGCCTAAAGGCAACTCGTCATCAGCTCTCGGCCTTGAAATCCCGGATTTGCCTAAGATTTCAGCCTACCACCTTAAACCTGGACAACCAACGCCAGGCTGGCCTAACCTTCTCCGTCCCTCCATCGCAATAACTGGAAGTACAGGAATATTAACCTGTTTTCCATCGACTACGCTTTTCAGCCTCGCCTTAGGGACCGACTAACCCTGCGTCGATTAACGTTGCGCAGGAAACCTTGGTCTTTCGGCGTGCGAGTTTTTCACTCGCATTGTCGTTACTCATGTCAGCATTCGCACTTCTGATACCTCCAGCAAGCTTCTCAACTCACCTTCACAGGCTTACAGAACGCTCCTCTACCGCATCACCATAAGGTGATACCCGTAGCTTCGGTGCATGGTTTGAGCCCCGTTACATCTTCCGCGCAGGCCGACTCGACTAGTGAGCTATTACGCTTTCTTTAAAGGGTGGCTGCTTCTAAGCCAACCTCCTAGCTGTCTAAGCCTTCCCACATCGTTTCCCACTTAACCATGACTTTGGGACCTTAGCTGACGGTCTGGGTTGTTTCCCTTTTCACGACGGACGTTAGCACCCGCCGTGTGTCTCCCATGCTCGGCACTTGTAGGTATTCGGAGTTTGCATCGGTTTGGTAAGTCGGGATGACCCCCTAGCCGAAACAGTGCTCTACCCCCTACAGTGATACATGAGGCGCTACCTAAATAGCTTTCGAGGAGAACCAGCTATCTCCGAGCTTGATTAGCCTTTCACTCCGATCCACAGGTCATCCGCTAACTTTTCAACGGTAGTCGGTTCGGTCCTCCAGTCAGTGTTACCTAACCTTCAACCTGCCCATGGATAGATCGCCCGGTTTCGGGTCTATACCCAGCGACTAAACGCCCTATTAAGACTCGCTTTCGCTACGCCTCCCCTATTCGGTTAAGCTCGCCACTGAATATAAGTCGCTGACCCATTATACAAAAGGTACGCAGTCACCTAACAAAGTAGGCTCCCACTGCTTGTACGCATACGGTTTCAGGTTCTATTTCACTCCCCTCTCCGGGGTTCTTTTCGCCTTTCCCTCACGGTACTGGTTCACTATCGGTCAGTCAGTAGTATTTAGCCTTGGAGGATGGTCCCCCCATATTCAGACAAAGTTTCTCGTGCTCCGTCCTACTCGATTTCATTGACAAGAGATTTTCGTGTACGGGGCTATCACCCACTATGGCCGCACTTTCCAGAGCGTTCCACTAATCTCAAATCAACTTAAGGGCTGGTCCCCGTTCGCTCGCCACTACTAAGGGAATCTCGGTTGATTTCTTTTCCTCAGGGTACTTAGATGTTTCAGTTCCCCTGGTTCGCCTCTTGCACCTATGTATTCAGTACAAGATAACCAGCTTATGCTGGCTGGGTTCCCCCATTCAGAGATCTCTGGATCACAGTCTGTTTGCCGACTCCCCAAAGCTTTTCGCAGGCTACCACGTCTTTCATCGCCTCTGACTGCCAAGGCATCCACCGTATGCGCTTCTTCACTTGACCATATAACCCCAAGCAATCTGGTTATACTGTGAAGACGACATTCGCCGAAAATTCGCACGTTGCTCTTACGAGCAGAACTCACAAATTTTACCTTAGCCTGAATCCCAGCAGTGAAACTGGTCTTCAGTCTATTTCTATCACATATCCGAATTTTTAAAGAACGATCTGACAAAAGTCAGAAATCAACATTCACACCGGAATGTTCATTTCTGTGTTCTGAACAGTGCTGCAAACCTGAAGCCTGAAGGATTGGTGGAGCCAAGCGGGATCGAACCGCTGACCTCCTGCGTGCAAGGCAGGCGCTCTCCCAGCTGAGCTATGGCCCCGTATTCTACGGCTGAACCAAGTAATGGTAGGTCTGGGCAGATTTGAACTGCCGACCTCACCCTTATCAGGGGTGCGCTCTAACCAACTGAGCTACAGACCTATAACAGGGTCGCTTTACAACATCGTCTTTTACAATGAATCAAGCAATTCGTGTGGGAGCTCATCAGCAGGCTGATGTCGTCGATTAAGGAGGTGATCCAGCCGCAGGTTCCCCTACGGCTACCTTGTTACGACTTCACCCCAGTCATGAATCACACCGTGGTAACCGTCCCCCGAAGGTTAGACTAGCTACTTCTGGTGCAACCCACTCCCATGGTGTGACGGGCGGTGTGTACAAGGCCCGGGAACGTATTCACCGCGACATTCTGATTCGCGATTACTAGCGATTCCGACTTCACGCAGTCGAGTTGCAGACTGCGATCCGGACTACGATCGGTTTTGTGAGATTAGCTCCACCTCGCGGCTTGGCAACCCTCTGTACCGACCATTGTAGCACGTGTGTAGCCCAGGCCGTAAGGGCCATGATGACTTGACGTCATCCCCACCTTCCTCCGGTTTGTCACCGGCAGTCTCCTTAGAGTGCCCACCATAATGTGCTGGTAACTAAGGACAAGGGTTGCGCTCGTTACGGGACTTAACCCAACATCTCACGACACGAGCTGACGACAGCCATGCAGCACCTGTGTCAGAGTTCCCGAAGGCACCAATCCATCTCTGGAAAGTTCTCTGCATGTCAAGGCCTGGTAAGGTTCTTCGCGTTGCTTCGAATTAAACCACATGCTCCACCGCTTGTGCGGGCCCCCGTCAATTCATTTGAGTTTTAACCTTGCGGCCGTACTCCCCAGGCGGTCAACTTAATGCGTTAGCTGCGCCACTAAAATCTCAAGGATTCCAACGGCTAGTTGACATCGTTTACGGCGTGGACTACCAGGGTATCTAATCCTGTTTGCTCCCCACGCTTTCGCACCTCAGTGTCAGTATCAGTCCAGGTGGTCGCCTTCGCCACTGGTGTTCCTTCCTATATCTACGCATTTCACCGCTACACAGGAAATTCCACCACCCTCTACCGTACTCTAGCTTGCCAGTTTTGGATGCAGTTCCCAGGTTGAGCCCGGGGCTTTCACATCCAACTTAACAAACCACCTACGCGCGCTTTACGCCCAGTAATTCCGATTAACGCTTGCACCCTCTGTATTACCGCGGCTGCTGGCACAGAGTTAGCCGGTGCTTATTCTGTCGGTAACGTCAAAATTGCAGAGTATTAATCTACAACCCTTCCTCCCAACTTAAAGTGCTTTACAATCCGAAGACCTTCTTCACACACGCGGCATGGCTGGATCAGGCTTTCGCCCATTGTCCAATATTCCCCACTGCTGCCTCCCGTAGGAGTCTGGACCGTGTCTCAGTTCCAGTGTGACTGATCATCCTCTCAGACCAGTTACGGATCGTCGCCTTGGTGAGCCATTACCTCACCAACAAGCTAATCCGACCTAGGCTCATCTGATAGCGCAAGGCCCGAAGGTCCCCTGCTTTCTCCCGTAGGACGTATGCGGTATTAGCGTTCCTTTCGAAACGTTGTCCCCCACTACCAGGCAGATTCCTAGGCATTACTCACCCGTCCGCCGCTGAATCTAGGAGCAAGCTCCCGTCATCCGCTCGACTTGCATGTGTTAGGCCTGCCGCCAGCGTTCAATCTGAGCCATGATCAAACTCTTCAGTTCAATACTGCTTGGGTTTTTAAGAAACCCTAAACTTGGCTCAGCAACCTCAAATGACTATGTGATTTCTCGCACGGTCACTTGTGATGCTGATAAACTTTTTGACTATCAGTCCGTACTCACAAGCACCCACACGAATTGCTTGATTCGATTTGTTAAAGAGCGTGTGGCTGAGAGCGTTTCGTCTCAACCGAGGCGCGCATTCTACGCTTTCCTCACTGCCTGTCAAGCGTTTATTTTGAAGTTTATTTCGAGAAACTCGTTCAACTTCAAACACTTGACTCGCTTCGATCTCTCGTAGCGGGAGGCGAATTCTACAGCGTTTCAACACGCTGTCAACCTTCTTCTCAACCGCTGCCGATCTGTTCGATCGCAACCCTTACAGCACCACCCGAACTAGCTAACTCATTGAATCTCAAGGAGTTTCGCGTTCCGATGTCGCTGGAAGTGGGGCGCATTATAAGGGGATTCGAAACCGCGTCAACCTTTAATTTCATATAAATCAAAAGCAAAGCGGGGGGCTGCCGCCCCCCGCTTATCTATAGATGCAATGACCCGCTAGATCACCCCGGCCACCCGCAGTCGCTCCACTTCGGAATCCGGCACACTTAGCAGCGTCTTCAATACGCTCTCCGTATGCTCACCCAGAAGCGGTGGCGCATGCCTGTACTCAACAGGCGTCTGCGACAAGCGAATCGGCGAAGCGACCTGGGGCACTGTCCCCGCCAGCGGGTGCGCCATGGTCACCGCCAGTTCTCGCGCCACTACCTGGGGATCACTAAACACCTGCGCCAGGTCGTTGACGGGCCCGCACGGCACACCTACTGCTTCCAGATCACCCACCCACTGCGCCGTCGTTCTGAACACCGTCACCTGGCGGATCAAAGGCACTAGTTCGCCTCTATTGGCCACACGCGCCTTATTGGTAGCGAACCGCGGATCATCCGCCCACTGAGCATTTCCAGCCACCTCTGCAAACTTGCGAAACTGGCCATCGTTGCCCACGGTGAGAATGAAATCGCCATCGGCCGTGGGAAAGTCCTGATAAGGCACGATATTCGGGTGCGCATTGCCCAGTCGCCGCGGCGGCGCGCCCGTTGTCAGGTAATTCATCGCCTGATTGGCCAGACACGCCACCTGGACATCCAGCAGGGCCATGTCGATGTGCTGACCTTCACCACGCTGCCCCCGATGAGACAGTGCCGCCAGAATCGCCACCGTCGAATACAGCCCGGTAAGAATGTCCGTCAGCGCCACCCCAACCTTCACAGGCCCCGCGCCCACCTCACCCTCCGGCAGCCCTGTCAGGCTCATGAGCCCCCCAAGCCCCTGAATCATGAAGTCATAGCCCGCACGCTGCGCGTAGGGACCTGTCTGCCCGAACCCGGTGATCGAACAGTAGATGAGCTTCGGATTGACAGCCTTCAGGCTGGGATAATCCAACCCATAGCCCGCCAAGCCACCTACCTTGAAGTTTTCGATGACGATATCGCTCTTGGCAGCCAGCTCGCGAATCAGTCGCTGGCCATCGGCCTGGGTAAAGTCGATCGTGATCGAACGCTTGTTGCGGTTGGCCGCCAGATAATAGGCCGCCTCGCCGGTACTGCCGCCCTCGCTGTCCTTGAGATAAGGCGGCCCCCACGCCCGCGTGTCATCCCCCTTACCTGGGCGCTCGACCTTGATTACATCGGCACCCAGGTCCGCAAGGATCTGACCAGCCCATGGCCCCGCCAGTACCCGTGACAGATCCAGCACGCGTAGATGCGAAAGCGCTCCCATGACCGCCTCCTTATCAATAGAAAGCCTGGATACCCGTCTGCGCACGCCCCAGTATCAGAGCATGCACGTCATGGGTGCCTTCATAGGTATTCACCACCTCAAGGTTCACCAGATGACGCGCCACGCCGAATTCGTCCGAGATGCCATTACCGCCCAACATGTCACGCGCCATGCGGGCGATGTCCAGCGCCTTGCCACATGAGTTGCGCTTCATGATCGACGTGATCTCGACAGCAGCCGTGCCCTCATCCTTCATGCGCCCCAAGCGCAAGCAGCCTTGCAGCGCCAGTGTGATCTCGGTCTGCATGTCGGCCAGCTTCTTCTGAATCAGCTGGTTGGCCGCCAGCGGCCGGCCAAACTGCTGCCGGTCCAGGGTGTACTGCCGCGCTGTGTGCCAGCAGGCCTCGGCAGCGCCTAGCGCTCCCCAGGAAATCCCGTAGCGTGCAGAGTTCAGGCAAGTAAAAGGCCCCTTGAGCCCGCGCACCTCAGGGAACATGTTCTCCTCGGGCACAAACACGTTGTCCATCACAATCTCACCCGTCACGGAGGCGCGCAGCCCAACCTTGCCATGAATGGCCGGTGCACTCAGGCCCTCCCAGCCCTTTTCCAAAACGAAACCGCGGATGTCACCTGCATCATCCTTGCCCCATACCACGAACACATCAGCGATAGGACTGTTGGTGATCCACATCTTGCTACCGGTCAAGCGATAGCCGCCCTCGACTTTCCGGGCACGCGTGACCATCGACCCCGGGTCCGACCCATGGTTGGGCTCAGTAAGGCCAAAGCAACCAATCCACTCGCCACTGGCCAGCTTGGGCAAGTACTTCTGCTTCTGTGTTTCGGAGCCGAATTCATTGATCGGCACCATCACCAGCGACGACTGCACGCTCATCATCGAGCGATACCCCGAGTCGATGCGCTCTACCTCGCGTGCAATGAGCCCGTAACACACGTAGTTCAGACCGCTCCCACCGTACTGCTCCGGAATCGTGGCGCCCAGCAGCCCCACTTCACCCATCTCACGAAAGATCGCTGTATCTGTCTTCTCGTGACGGAACGCTTCAAGCACACGCGGAGCCAGCTTGTCCTGGGCGAACTGATAGGCACTGTCTCGAACCATGCGCTCCTCTTCAGTGAGCTGTTGATCCAGCAAGAGGGGGTCGATCCAGCTGAAGCTTGCTTTGGCGGCCATGAGTACATTTCTCCCAGACGGTGGATGACATATGCAGTGATCCTAGGCCGGGCTTGCGGCGAGGACAAACGACGTTTGTGCACCAAGGAGTGCTATTTTCTCACTCATAAATAAGTAAAAGCTCAAAAATCAATCATTCACGAGTGAGAGATAGGCATGCGTCGGAAGATACCCAGCACTACAGCCCTGGTTTGCTTCGAGGCTGCCGCACGCCACGAAAGCTTCACCAAGGCTGCTCAGGAACTGTCGCTGACCCAGGGTGCTGTGTGCAGGCAGATCGGCAGCCTTGAGGGCTTTTTGAACGTCGAGTTGTTCCGCCGCTCACACCGGGGCGTGAAGCTGACCGAGGCAGGGCTGTCCTATAGCCGGCAAGTGGCGGCGCAACTCGATGCGGTAGAGCGCGATACGCTGTCGGTGATGCGTCAGCAGGGCGCCAGCGTGATCGAGCTTGCAGTGGTGCCCACGTTCGGCACTCAATGGTTGCTGCCGCGCTTGATGGATTTCCAACAGCGCCAACCCGATGTCACGGTCAACCTGACCAATCGCACAAGGCCTTTCCTATTTGCCGATACCAGCTTCGATGCCGCCATCTACTTTGGTGACGGTGATTGGTCAGGCACTCAGTCGCACAGGCTGATGGGTGAAAATCCTGTCCCTGTCTGCAGCCCCGCATTGCTCGGTGGCAGGCAAACCCTCCAGGCTCACGACATTGCACAACTCCCCCTGCTGCAGCAAAGCACACGGCCTTATGCATGGCGCCAGTGGTTCAGCAGCGTCGGCATTTCTGTGGCAACCGACATGACCGGCCCCCGCCTTGAGCTTTTTTCAATGCTCGCACAAGCGGCCATGCACGCAATGGGGGTCGCGCTCATTCCACCCTTTCTGATTCAACGCGAGCTCGGCGAGGGTAGGTTGGTGGTCGCTAACAGGCATGTTCTACGTAGCGACAGGGCCTACTATCTGATGATTCCGGAGCGCAGGGTCGAATCGACCACGCTGAATGCATTCCGTGAGTGGCTGGTAGCGCAGGCGGCGAACTACGCGGACACCAAAGAAAGCTGACCCCGTAGTCAATTATCATTGACACCTACAGATATAATGATCTGTCGCATTTAAATAACTATATTGCAATGCTCCTGACGGTGATAAAGTACTTCCGCGTTCTTCAATCAGGCATCTTTTTGCGACATTCGCCTGCTTAAATACGAAAAATTCAGATTTTCCGCTGAAAATCGTCCTATTCTGCCGAGTAAAGATGCTTAAGTGCTTGCTACAGATTAGCTGCGACATCTGGTCACATGGTGACTTGTAGTTATTGTTTGGTTTCGCTCCAGATTCTATTGAAGCCCGTTCGGTTCGTCTGCAAAATGCTGTGCCCGCCCAGGATCGGGCGGTAAGGCCCTTAGCCGCTCCGGCGCACCCTACGAAGTGCGCTGGCCTCACAAATATAAAAAAGGTCATCGCAGGAGAAATAGTCGTGCACATTGGTGTTCCGCTCGAGACGCAGGCCGGCGAGACAAGGGTCGCCGCGACGCCTGAAACCATCAAGAAACTGATAGGTCAGGGTCATCAGGTTACGGTCCAGCAAGGCGCTGGGGTCAATGCCAGCATTCCGGACAGCGCCTACGAAGCTGTCGGTGCCCGCCTGGGCTCGGCGGCTGAAGCCTATGGCGCGCAGTTGGTGCTCAAGGTAGTCGCGCCAACCGATGATGAATTGGCGCTGATGAGCAGCGGCAGCCTTCTGGTCGGCATGCTCAACCCGTTCAATAACGACATTATCGCCAAAATGGCCGCGCGCGGCCTCACGGCTTTTGCGCTGGAGGCCGCGCCCCGAACTTCCCGGGCACAAAGCCTGGACGTGCTTTCGTCCCAAGCCAACATCGCCGGCTACAAGGCTGTATTGCTGGCCGCGCATCACTATCCGCGCTTCATGCCGATGCTGATGACAGCCGCCGGCACGGTGAAGGCCGCGCGCGTCTTGATCCTGGGGGCAGGGGTGGCGGGGCTGCAAGCGATTGCGACGGCCAAGCGTCTTGGCGCCGTCATCGAGGCATCGGACGTGCGCCCTGCGGTGAAGGAGCAGATCGAATCGCTCGGCGCCAAGTTCATCGATGTACCGTACGAGACCGATGAGGAGCGCGACTGCGCCCAAGGCGTCGGCGGCTACGCCAGGCCCATGCCGGCAAGCTGGATGCAGCGCCAGGCTCAGTCCGTACACGAGCGCGCTCGGCAAGCAGACATCGTCATTACCACCGCACTGATCCCGGGCCGCAAGGCGCCTACCCTGTTGAGCGCCGACACGGTTGCCCAGATGAAACCAGGTTCGGTGGTCATCGACCTGGCAGCGGCCCAAGGCGGCAACTGTCCATTGACCGTGGCCGACGAGGTCGTACATGCCCATGGTGTCACCATCGTGGGCCCAACGAACCTGCCAGCCCTGGTCGCAGCGGACGCTTCGACCCTTTACGCACGCAACCTGCTGGACTTCACGAAACTGCTGTTCGACAAGGACGGCGCCCTGACCATCAACCTCGAAGACGACATTGTCGCGGCCTGCCTGATGTGCCGCGACGGTCAAATCGTCCGCAAGAACGGCTGAGGAGCACGACAAATGGAAGACATGCTGATTTCCCATGGCATTTATAACCTCATCATTTTCGTGCTGGCCATTTATGTGGGTTATCACGTGGTCTGGAACGTTACACCGGCCTTGCACACCCCGCTGATGGCAGTCACCAACGCAATATCGGCCATCGTTATCGTTGGTGCCATGCTCGCCGCTGCGCTGACGGTCACACCTGCCGGAAAGGTGATGGGCACGCTCGCCGTGGCCCTGGCTGCAGTCAACGTGTTTGGCGGGTTCCTGGTCACCCGCCGCATGCTTGAAATGTTCAAGAAAAAGGTCAAGAACGAGGGGCAGAAGTCAGCATGAGCATGAATCTGGTAACGCTTCTGTATCTGGTCGCTTCGGTGTGTTTCATCCAGGCGCTCAAGGGCCTGTCCCATCCCACTACATCCCGGCGTGGCAACCTGTTCGGCATGATCGGCATGGGTATCGCGATCCTCACCACGGTCGGCCTCATCTATAAGCTCGGCGCTGAGCTGGCCACGGCCGGCATCGGCTATGTGATCGTCGGGTTGCTGGTGGGCGGCACCGCGGGCTCGGTGATGGCCAAACGTGTCGAGATGACCAAGATGCCTGAGCTGGTCGCCTTCATGCACAGCATGATCGGCCTTGCCGCGGTATTCATCGCCATTGCCGCGGTGCTCGAGCCCCAGTCGATGGGCATCGTCGCTGCCATCAGCGATCCGATCCCTACGGGCAACCGCCTGGAGCTGTTCCTGGGGGCAGCCATTGGTGCCATTACCTTCTCGGGCTCGGTGATCGCCTTCGGCAAGTTGTCGGGCAAATACAAGTTCCGTCTGTTCCAGGGTGCGCCGGTGCAGTTTGCCGGTCAGCACAAGCTCAACCTCATTCTCGGCCTGACTACCATTGCGCTGGGGCTGCTGTTCACCTTCACCGGCCACTACAGCGCCTTCACCCTCATGCTGGTTCTGGCGTTCATCATGGGCGTGCTGATCATCATCCCGATCGGCGGGGCGGACATGCCGGTAGTGGTGTCGATGCTCAACAGCTACTCGGGCTGGGCGGCGGCAGGGATCGGCTTCTCGCTGAACAACTCCATGTTGATCATCGCCGGTTCGCTGGTAGGCTCGTCCGGGGCGATTCTGTCCTACATCATGTGCAAGGCCATGAACCGCTCGTTCTTCAATGTCATCCTAGGCGGCTTTGGTGGTGATGCCGAAGCTGGCGCTGCCCAAGGGTCCACGGAGCAGCGCCCGGTGAAATCCGGTTCGGCCGACGATGCGACCTTCCTGCTGAGCAACGCCGACAGCGTGATCATCGTTCCCGGCTATGGCCTGGCCGTAGCACGCGCCCAGCACGCGCTCAAGGAACTGACCGAGAAGCTCACGCACAACGGCGTCACCGTCAAATACGCCATTCACCCGGTGGCAGGACGCATGCCCGGGCACATGAACGTGCTGTTGGCAGAAGCCGAAGTACCCTACGATCAAGTGTTCGAGATGGAAGACATCAATGCCGAGTTCGGCCAGGCCGACGTAGTCCTGGTATTGGGCGCAAACGACGTGGTCAACCCGGCCGCCAAGAATGACCCCAAGTCACCCATTGCCGGCATGCCGATTCTCGAAGCCTTCAAGGCCAAGACCATCATCGTCAACAAGCGCTCCATGGCCAGCGGCTACGCCGGCCTGGACAACGAGCTGTTCTACCTCGACAAGACCATGATGGTATTCGGCGATGCCAAGAAGGTCATCGAAGACATGGTCAAGGCCGTGGAGTGAGACAGGTTCGGTTCTGACCCTGTGAACGAGAAGCCCTGGTCGGTAACGGCCAGGGCTTTTTCATTTATTGATCCGGATCAACGGCCATGAAGCGGCGAGGGTAATACGACCATGGTCGCGGGACGGCACCGGTCTAAATCACTAGACTGCGCTGCAGTAGCTTAGTAGCCCGAGATAACAATCCATGTACCGTGATCGCATCCGCTTGTCCTCCCTGCATAGCAAGGTAATGAGTGCGGCCGACGCCGCTGGCCTGATCGAGGACGGCATGACCGTCGGCATGAGCGGCTTCACCCGCGCCGGTGAAGCCAAGGCCGTCCCCCACGCGCTGGCCGAACGCGCCAAGCAGTCGCCACTGCAAATCAGCCTGATGACCGGCGCGAGCCTTGGCAACGACCTGGACAAACAGCTGACCGAAGCCGGTGTACTGGCCCGCCGCATGCCATTCCAGGTGGACAGTACGCTGCGCAAGGCCATCAACGATGGCAAGGTCATGTTCATCGACCAGCACCTGTCGGAGACCGTCGAGCAACTGCGCAACCAGCAACTGAAGCTGCCCGACATTGCCGTGATCGAAGCGGTGGCCATCACCGAGCAGGGGCATATTGTGCCGACCACCTCGGTTGGCAACTCGGCAAGTTTTGCGATCTTTGCCAAGAAAGTGATCGTCGAGATCAATTTGTCGCACAACCCGAATCTGGAAGGGCTGCACGACATCTATATACCTACGTACCGTCCTACTCGTACGCCCATCCCATTGGTTAAGGTAGACGACCGCATCGGCAGTACCGCCATTGCCATCGACCCTGCCAAGATCGTGGGCATCGTCATCAGTGACCAGCCCGATTCGCCCTCGACGGTGCTGCCACCCGATGACGAAACCCAAGGCATTGCCGACCACCTGATCAGCTTCCTGAAGAAAGAGGTGGAAGCAGGGCGCATGACCAACCGGTTGGGCCCCTTGCAGGCGGGGATCGGCAGCATTGCCAACGCCGTGATGTGCGGGCTCATCGACTCGCCGTTCGAAGACCTGACCATGTACTCCGAGGTGCTGCAGGACTCCACCTTCGACTTGATCGATGCGGGCAAGCTGCGCTTCGCCTCCGGCAGCTCCATCACCCTGTCCAGTCGCCGCAACGCCGACGTGTTCGGCAACCTGGAAAAGTACAAGGACAAGCTGGTGCTGCGCCCGCAGGAAATCTCCAACCACCCCGAAGTGGTTCGGCGCCTTGGCATCATCGGTATCAACACTGCCCTGGAATTCGACCTCTATGGCAACGTCAACTCCACGCATGTCTGCGGCACCCGAATGATGAACGGCATTGGGGGTTCCGGCGACTTCGCCCGTAATGCACACCTGGCCGTATTCGTGACCAAGTCGATTGCCAAGGGCGGCGCCATCTCGAGTGTGGTCCCTATGGTCAGCCATGTGGACCATACCGAGCATGACGTGGACATTCTGGTCACCGAGCAAGGTCTGGCCGACTTGCGCGGCCTGGCTCCTCGGGAACGCGCCAGGGCGATCATCGACAACTGCGTGCACCCTGACTATCGCGCGGCCTTGAACGACTACTTCGAGCGCGCTTGCCTGCGGGGCGGGCACACGCCGCACATCTTGCGTGAAGCGCTGGCATGGCATGAAAACCTGGAAGAAACAGGTCGCATGCTTGCCCTGTAACACGCTCTGAAGTACGCAGAAACATCAAAGGGTCGCTTGGCGACCCTTTTTTGCGTGATCAACAAAACAGATACCAGCAAGACTCTATAAAACTGTACTACTGTACTGTTTTTTTAACTCAAGCATGTCAACAAACCAAGCGGATTGTATAAATTTGCACCATATTTGTGCGCACCAGTACAGTTAAGCCACTTTCGAGTGCAACAGTAGCGTTACACAGTTAACTGGCTTGCCGTCTTTACCTGCAACTGTATCTACTGTTATGGACAAGAGGGGAGGATCATTGGCATCAGTTAAATCACTATCTAATGCCGCCATAAGCGGAAGGATGATCATCATGGAACGTACCCTCAGTTCCGGTCTGGTTTTTGAAAGCACCGCCAAGCAATCCAACGCTTCGTTCCCCCTGCGCGTAGCTTCCACTCTGCTGCTTTGGCAGCGTCGTATGGCCAGCCGTCGTCAACTGGCTCGCTTGGATGCACGCCTGCTGGCAGACGCCGGTATCAGCGAATCGCAGCGCTACGAAGAGTTGAGCAAGCCTTTCTGGCGCTAAGCGCCTTTGCCAGCCTGACTGGCAGCGTTAATCTCAAAAACCCGTCGCAGGGCCCTGCGACGGGTTTTTTGCTTCTGCTTTAAAGAAAATCCGCGCGACCGGTACAGTTCCTTTAATTGATTTCTCAGGCATAACAGTTGAGCAGCCTTCTATCATTAACATCTTGATACAGCACAGCGTGATACGCTTCGCTTTACTGTCTGGTAGAACCGACTGTCATACCCTAGGCAGGGGCCGTTGCCCACGTTCCCAGCTGGATTTCCTTACACCAGGAGCTTACGTTCATGACCCGTAATTACCTCATTGGCGCTGCGCTGATGCTTGGCCTGGCTGGTACAGCCAGTGCCAGCAGTTTCGTCGTCACCACCGACACCGTGGTACGAGGCGTCGCTGCCTCTACCAACGCCACCTCAGATGCGTCTTCATCTTTGCGCGACAACAAAATCGTGCAAGCAGCCCGCGACGACGCCGCCAGCTTCGTCGCCAGCCAGGGCAGCATCCGAGGCGCCAAACTCGAAAGCGCGCTGGCTCACATCCGTGCCCAGGCACCTGCCTTGCACGCCAGCGACGAGCAGCTGGCTCAAGCCATCCTGGCTCTCTGAGTCAGCAGGCCGTCCCCAACTGATCGCTCATGCGTTTTCTGCTATTACCCCTGCTCTGGATCGCAGGCATGGCCACGGCTCACGCGCTGGACACCACCACCCAAGGCCTGGTGATCTCGGGTTACGTCACGACCCAGGTCACCACTGCACCTTTTGATCGCAAGCTCATAAGCGCAGCGCGCGACGATGCGGCAGTGTTCGTCGCCACCGAGGGTCGTGTGCGCGGCGCACGGCTTGAGGCAGCCCTTGAAGCCATTCGCGTGCATAAACCCGCGCGCTTTGCCAGCGACCTGGAACTGGCGCGAGCAATCCTCGTCGAATGAGTATCCTTTTCCTCCCCAGTATTTTCGGAGATGCTCCATGCGTAAACCGCTGATTGCCGCTACTCTCGGCATGTTTCTGCTGGCCGACCTGGCCCAGGCCCAGACCTTGGTGGCCACCAGCAACATCATCGTGCGCGCCTTTGGCCGTTCGATCGACTTCACGTCAGATACCACGACATCCATTCGCGATTCCAAAGTGGTACGTGAAGCTCACGACGATGCAGCCAGCTTCGTAGCCAGTAACGGCGATATCCGTGGCGCGCAACTGGAAGCGGCGTTCACGACGTTGCGCGAGCGTGTACCGCAGGCACGCGATGCCAGTGACCAGGTATTGGCCGAAGCTATTCTCGCGCTGTGAAGTCACTGCGTGCCGGGTGGTTCGGCTGCCTTCTGACACTGCTTGGCACGCCCGCGCTTGCAGACTTGCACCTTGACCTGCAAACCGCCGACCTGACCCCGCAGCAGGTCAGCGCCAGCCAGGCGCTGCTCGACCAAGCGATGGCCAGCCTGCCACCCTCGTTCAAACAGCGGCTTGATCGCACCGTCAGCGTCAGTTGGAGCGACCAGATGCCGCCTGACGCCTACGGCCAGGCATCATTGGTATCCAGCTTGATGCTCAATCGGCGCCTGCTGCCAAGCCTTTCCGACGGCACCGCGACCACCGAGCTGACGCATCGCCCCCATGGCACTGTGCGCAACGAACTGTTGGCGACCGTGGTGCACGAGCTCACTCATATCTACGACCGCGCCCGGTTATGGCCGGGGCAACAGCATCCCGTGCTCACTCGATGCAACCGCCTGCAAGGCACTGTCGGGAACATCGGCCTGCCCGGAGAGTGCCGCGGCCAGGCGGGGCGACGGTTCACGCTCAGCGATGACCCACGTCTGTTGGACCTCGCCGGCTGGCCCCAGTACGTAGGCCGGCGCGGCGAACGCGAACAGCATAACGGCCAGTTCGTGCGCAGCCCCGACCGCTACGAGCTGAGCAGCCCGAAGGAATACGTCGCGGTCAATATGGAGTACTTCCTTCTTGACCCTAGCTATGGCTGTCGCCGCCCCGCGCTCAATCGGTACCTGACACAACATTTTGGCTGGAGCCCACCCCAGGACGCCTGCGCCAAAGGCCTGCCGTTCATCAATGCCGGTAGCGACTTCGCGCGCCAACCCCTGGGTGAAGTCGACCCCGAGCGGGTGTACGAGGTGGATTACCTGCTGGCCGAGGCCAACCAGAACCTGGTCAGCCGCTGGGGGCACAGCATGCTGCGCTTGGTCATCTGCAAACCCGGCCGGCCACGAGGCCCGGACTGCCGCCTGGATCTCGATCAAAGCCTGGTGCTCTCGTACCGCGCTTTCGTCAACGACGTCCAGTTGTCCAGTTGGGATGGGCTGGTCGGCGTCTACCCCTCGCGGTTGTTCGTGCTGCCGCTGGGGCAGGTGATCGATGAATACACCAAGACCGAACTGCGCAGCCTGGCCTCGGTGCCGCTCAAGCTCAATCGAGAGGAGATCGAGAACCTGGTCCGCCAGGCCGCTGAGATGCACTGGAGCTACGACGGCAACTACTGGTTCCTGTCCAATAACTGCGCGGTGGAATCGCTGAAGCTGCTGCGCAGCGGTACCGCCAACCCAAAACTCAACGACCTCGACAGCATCATGCCCAATGGCCTGCTGGCCGTGCTCGATGGGCGTGGGCTGGCTGACACCAGCGTGCTGGACGATCCGCGGGAGGCGCTGCGCCTTGGCTACCGCTTCGACTCGTACCGCGACCGTTATCAGGCCATGTTCGACGTCCTGAAGAAGCAGCTGCCGGTGAAGCAGACCAAGGTGGAGGATTGGTTGGCCCTGGACGCCGAACAACGCAAGCCCTGGTTCGACCAGGCTGACCTGCGCACCAGTGCAGCCTTGCTGCTTCTGGAACAGGCGGGCCTGCGACGGCAACTGCTATTGGCCCAGGACGAGGTCAAGCAACGCTACCTCAATGCCGCAGCGCTCAAGGATGGCAGCGTCGACAAGGCTGATGCCACCCTCAAGCAGATGCTCGCCAACAGCGGTTTCCTGAGCCGCCCGGCTGAACTGCTCGATACCACCGGCTACGGACTGCCGCAGCAAGCAGAGCGGGTTCACCTGGAAAAGGTCAGCAGCGAACGCCAGGCGCAGCTGCTGCGCTTGAGTACCAACCTGGACAAGGAGGTGAGGGCGCTACTCGAGCCTTCCCGTGCAAGGCAGATAGCGGCAGTCGAAGCTAACGTGAAGCACATCGCAGAGCATCTTCGCGCGTTGCACAAGGCAGCGGGTGGGCTGCAGCTGTAGCGGCACGACAGCCCACTCACGCGCCTTCCCTACCTTTTGTCACCCTTGTTCGAGCGAAAGCTGGCTGAAAGCTTGCCCGCATAGGATAGCCCCATTGCCGGCACAGACCGGTCAGCCAGGGCGAGGTACGTGCTCCGCCCGGCGCATCCAACAACAACAATGGTGATACCGATGCCTTTCCGTGCCCGACTTCTCTCAGTCTTGTTCGACCCACTCCACGCGCCGCGTCCTGCACGCTGACCCGCCCGAACCGTCCTCTTTTTCGTCGCGCCTCGCCTGGAGTATTGCCATGCTGACCTTCCTCGGCTTCGCCATGGTCGTCACGTTCATGTACCTGATCATGACCAAGCGCCTGTCGGCCTTGATCGCGCTGATCCTTGTGCCCATTCTGTTCGCCATCTTCGGCGGTTTCGCCAGCAAGATCGGCCCCATGATGCTCGAGGGCATCAGCAAGCTGGCGCCCACCGGCGTCATGCTGATGTTCGCCATTCTCTACTTTGCCCTGATGATCGACTCCGGCCTTTTCGACCCTGCGGTGCGAAAGATCCTCAAGCTGGTCAAGGGCGACCCGCTCAAAGTGTCGGTAGGTACCGCCGTGCTGGCCCTGGTGGTATCGCTGGACGGTGACGGCGCCACCACCTACATGATCTGCTGTGCGGCCATGCTGCCCATGTACAGCCGCCTGGGCATGAGCCCGCGCATCATGGCGGGGCTCATCATTCTTGCCGGCGGGGTCATGAACATGACGCCATGGGGCGGGCCCACAGCGCGGGCGGCCAGCGCCTTGCACGTGGACCCTTCAGATATCTTCGTGCCCATGATTCCAGCGATGCTGTTCGGCGTAGTGGCAATTCTGGCCATTGCCTACCTGTACGGCAAACGCGAACGTGCCCGCCTGGGCGAGCTGCACCTGCCAACCGACGATGTCGATCACAGCGACATCAGCGTCTCGCAATATCCAGAGGCGCGCCGGCCTAAGCTGCTGTACTTCAATGGCGCACTGACCGCTGCATTGATGGCAGCCCTCATCGCCGGCCTGCTGCCGTTGCCAGTGCTGTTCATGATCGCCTTCAGCATCGCCATGATCGTCAACTACCCCTGCCTGCAACAGCAGAAAGACCGTATTGCAGCCCACGCCGGCAGCGTGCTGGCGGTCACCGGTCTGATCTTCGCCGCAGGCATCTTCACCGGCATCCTGTCAGGCACCGGCATGGTCGATGCCATGTCCAAAAGCCTGCTGGCCGTCATTCCCGAAGCCCTGGGCCCGTACCTGGCGGTGATCACGGCGATCGTGAGCATGCCGTTCACCTTCTTCATGTCCAACGACGCCTTCTACTACGGTGTCCTGCCGGTGCTGGCCGAAGCGGCAAGCCACTATGGCATCAGCCCGGTCGAAATGGCCCGTGCGTCCATCGTCGGGCAGCCGGTGCACCTGCTGAGCCCGCTGGTACCCTCGACTTACCTGCTGGTCGCCCTGGCTGGCATCGAATTCGGGGATCACCAACGCTTCACGCTCAAGTGGGCAGTGCTGGTGTGCCTGTGCATAATGTTCGCCGCGCTGATCATGGGCATTTTCCCGCTGTTCAGCAGTCTCTGATAACAGACCTCTCTCCACCGCAATGCGCCTCGATACAGGCGCATTGCCTATACCGCTCAAAGGAAAACACATGGAATGGCTGACCAGCCCGGAAATCTGGGTTGCCTTTTTCACCCTGACCGCGCTTGAAATCGTTCTGGGCATCGACAACATCATCATGATCTCGATCCTGGTCAGCCGCATGCCCAAGCACATGCAGCCGCGCACCCGGATTTTCGGCCTGGCCCTGGCCATGGTGACCCGCATCATGCTGCTGCTGTCCATCACCTGGGTAATGCGCCTGACCGACGATCTGTTCGTGGTCCTGGGGCAGGGCATATCCGGACGTGACCTGATCCTGTTCTTCGGCGGCCTGTTCCTGCTCTGGAAAAGCTCGCAGGAGATTTACCATGGCCTGGAAGGCGAAGAAGAAAACGCCGATGAACCCAAGGGCTCTGGCGGCAAGTTCCTCTACACCATCATCCAGATCGCGATCATCGACATTGTTTTCTCGCTCGATTCGGTGATTACCGCTGTGGGGATGGTGTCGCACGTGCCGGTGATGATCGCCGCAATCATCGTCGCCGTGCTGGTCATGATGGCGTGCGCCGGCACCATTGCCGACTTCATCGACAAGCACCCTTCGTTGAAGATGCTCGCACTGTCGTTCCTGATCGTGGTAGGTACCGTGCTGATCGCCGAAGCATTCGATGTGCATGTCCCTAAAGGCTACGTTTACTTCGCCATGGCCTTCTCCCTGGCGGTCGAAGCCATCAATATCCGCATGCGTACGTCGTTGGCACGCAAAGCCGGCAAGGAACACGAGGCCGTGAAACTGCGCAAGGATGTGCCGGGTCAATAACCCCGCGCGTCACGAAATAAAGGGCCCTGCGGGGCCCTTTGCGCATCCCGCCAGCCCTGGCCGCAGATGTTTCAAAATCATGACAGCCATGCGAAGCTGGCGGCAGCGGCATATTAGAACTAAAGCTTGAACAGGCCTGTGCAAACAGCACTGCGCCCACGTCTTTTCGACTGGCCAGCTTGGCCGGTGCAATCAGGGGGCTCTCGTCATGCTGACCCTACTCAACCTGCTTTCGGCAGTCACATTGCTGGTGTGGGGCACGCACATCGTGCGAACCGGCATTTTGCGGGTATTCGGTTCGGACCTGCGACGCATCATCGGCCAGAACATGGACAAACGTCCGCTGGCCTTCATCGCGGGCATTCTCGTCACTGCAATGGTGCAGAGCAGCAACGCAACCGCAATGCTGGTCACCTCATTCGTGGGCCAGGGCCTTATGGCCATGACCCCGGCGCTGGCCATCATGTTAGGGGCTGACGTGGGCACAGCGCTCATGGCCCGTGTACTGACCTTCGACTTGTCCTGGCTTTCGCCCCTGCTGATTTTCCTGGGGGTGATCTTCTTCCTTTCACGCAAGCAGACCCGTGCTGGCCAACTTGGCCGCGTCGGCATCGGCCTGGGCCTGATCATCCTGGCGCTGGAACTGATCGTCCAGGCAGCTGCCCCCATCACCCATGCCCAGGGCGTAAAGGTGCTTTTCGCCTCCCTGACCGGCGACATTCTGCTCGATGCCCTGGTCGGTGCATTTTTCGCCATGGTGTCGTATTCGAGCCTGGCCGCCGTCCTCCTCACCGCCACACTGGCAGGGGCCGAGGTGATCAGCCTGCCTGTGGCCATAGGCCTGGTGGTCGGCGCCAACATTGGTAGCGGCCTGCTGGCGTTCATCAGCACCAGCATGCAGAACGCCGCTGGCCGCCGCGTGGCGCTGGGCAGCCTGCTGTACAAGCTGATCGGCCTGCTGTTGATCATCCCGGTGCTCCACCCGCTGGTGGACTGGATGGACACACTGAGTTTCAGCCCGCAGGAGCTGGTCATCGGCTTCCACTTGCTCTACAACACTGCCCGTTGCCTGATCATGCTACCTACGGTCAAGCCCATGGGACGGCTGTGCAACAGCCTGTTGCCAGAGCGCGAGCGCGACAACGGGCAGATACGCCCGCGCCATCTCGACGCCTCGGCCTTGGAAACGCCCAGTCTGGCGCTGGCCAATGCTGCCCGGGAGACGTTGCGCTTGGGGGACATCGTCGACAACTTGCTCGAAGCCATGCTTGGCGCACTGCGCGGCACCCAGGCTGCATTGCCTCAGCAGGTGCGTGCACTGGGGGAGGATGCCGAGGCCCTGTACAGCGCCATCAAGTTATACCTGGCGCAGATGACCCGCGAGGACCTCAGCGAACACGACAACCGTCGCTGGGCCGAGATCATCGAGCTGGCGATCAACCTCAAGCTGGCCTGCGACCTGATCGAACGCATGTTGCGCAAAGTTCAGCAGCAGAAGACCAGCCAACGACGCGCTTTTTCCCAAATGGGGCTGGAAGAACTGACCGGGTTGCAAGAGCAATTGCTGGCCAATCTGCGCCTTGGCCTCTCGGTATTCCTCAGCGCCGACCCGGAAAGCGCGCGTCTGCTGCTGCGCGAGAAGCGTCGTTTTCGCGCCCAGGAGCGGCGCCTGGCCCATGCCCATGTCAGCCGCCTGCAGCGCAAAGTGGTACAGAGCATCGAGACCAGCTCCATCCACCTGGAGCTCATCGCCGACATGAAGCGGTTGAACTCTTTGTTCTGCAGCAGTGCCTATGTGGTACTGGGCGGCTCGGACACGGGCGGGCTGATGCTCGACAGCGTGCCGGACGAAGCCCCGCCGCCGTGATGTCGCCGACCTGAGGACCCCCGCTCGCCCATGCGTTGCCTGATGTTCATCTGCCTGCTGATGTTTAGCCTCTGCTCCTTTGCCCTGGACCGCGCTCGCGTGGAGGGCTACCTGCTGCCCAACGGCCTGCAGGTCATCCTCAAGGACGGCTACGAACGCGACCATGTGTCTATTCGCCTGGTCGTGGGCGTGGGCCTGGACGACTTCGGCTGTGACCAGAAAGAACTGCCGCACCTGTTGGAGCACTTGCTGTTCAGTGGGGTGGACGACACGGGCGAAGGAGGCCTCGAAGAGCGCCTGCAGGCACTGGGTGGCGAATGGAATGCGTTCACGGGCAATGCCGACACCACGTTCGTGATCGAAGCGCCCGCACGCAATCAGCGCAAGGTACTCGACCTGTTGCTGTCGATCATTCGCGACACCCAGATCGACGCCAAGGCCCTGGCGACTGCCAAGCGCATCATTGAGCGTGAGGACGGTGGCCACTACGGGCATCTACAGCGCTGGCTGGACCGGCAAGACATCGGTCACCCCGCCGGGCAGCAATTGGCAACGGAATTGGGCTTGAAATGCCCCGAGCGTTCCAACCTCGACGACATGACTCTCGAACAGGTCCAGGGCCTGCGCGAGCGTTGGTACGCGGCCAACAACATGACGCTGATCATGGTGGGTGGGCTGGACCGCCTGTTGCCCGCCTACCTGGAAAGAACCTTCGGCGAACTCCCGGCCACCGAGCCGGAAGACCGCCGCGACCTGGAATCGATCAGCCAAGAGGCCAAGCAACGGCGCGACCTGATGCACGGCTGGCTGGGCGACACGGCCAAACTCCACTGGCTGTTCATCGAGCCGGTGCTGGACAACGACCACCAGGCCACCCTGGATCTGCTCTCCCGCTATCTGGACTGGGCAGTATATGACCAGCTGCGCCTGCGCAATGGCTTGTCCTATGGGCCCTCGGTCCAGCGCGAGAGCTTCGGTGATACCGGCCTGCTCAGCCTCAACGCCGACCTTGAGCGCGATGATATAGGAAGGGCGATCGAGGTCATGCGGCGCTTGTTCGATCACTTGCGCGAGCAGGGCCTGGACCCGGAAACCTTTGCCCGCATCAAGCAAGCGAGCATCGCCAAGGAAAGTTGGGCAAACCAGGGCAACAGTGCCCTTGCCGATTACTACTGGGGCGCACTGAACGACTACACCGACGGCCGCTTCGCCAGCCCTGTACGTCAGTTGCAGCGCGTGAGCCTGGAGCAAGCCAACCAGGCGCTCGAACAGTTGCTCGCCCATGAAGGCTACATTCGTATCGAAAAACCGCTGCTCGGGTACGACGAGCTCTACGGCCTGTCGTTCCTGCTGGCAGGGGTGCTGCTCGCCGCATGCCTTCTGCGCTGGCGCCGACAGGCCCCTGACAAGCCAAGCGGTGCTACTCGGCACATGTGAAACGGCGGTATCCTTTCAATGCCCGCGTCGTGCATGCAAGGGCCGCCTCCTAGCCACTCCAAGCATTGCAGCCCCATGCCCCCAATACCTAAGATCGCCCAGCGCATCATCGAACTGCTCAAACGCTATCCGGGCGTCATTGCCTTGGGTGGTTTTCTATCAGGTGTAGGCAGTTTCATCCTGGTCGACCGGCAGGCGGGCCTCGCCAGCTGGATCGCCGTCCTGCTGCTGGTCAGTTGGGTCTGGCTGATGCTCGAAAGCACGCTCACCCGCCTGTTCACGCGTACCTTCAAGCGTGAAATACCCCAGCCGCTGTTGCGCTATGCCACGCAGATGATCCATCAGGAATCCCTGTTCTTCGTACTGCCGTTTTTCTTCATCACCACCACCTGGAACAGCGGCCAGTCGATCTTTACAGGCTTGCTGGGCGCCGCCGGACTGGTTTCGATCATCGACCCGCTGTACTACCGCTGGCTCGCGCCGCGGCGCTGGCTGTTCATGGCGCTTCACACCCTGACCCTGTTCGCCGCCTTGCTGACCGCCCTGCCGATCATCCTTCACCTCACCACCGCGCAAAGCTTCAAGCTGGCCCTGATCATCGCCATGGCCTTGTCCTTCCCGAGCCTGGTCAGCAGTTTTCCGGTCAGCAACTGGCGACGCGGTGTCGCCCTGGTGGTGATCACGCTGGCCGTCGGTGGCGGGGGTTGGTTGTTACGCTCCTGGGTGCCGCCGGCCACCTTGTGGATGACCGAAGTCGCCGTGAGCACCGAGGTCATCAACCGTGAGCCGGGAGATTCACTGGATAAAATCGCTGCCAGCCGTATCCGCAGCAGCGGCCTGTACGCCTACACCGCCATCAACGCGCCGCGCGGCCTGAATGAGCGGATCTACCATGTGTGGCAGAAAGACGGGCAGGAAGTGGACCGTATCGCCCTGGATATTCACGGTGGGCGCAAGGAAGGCTACCGAGCCTGGACCCACAAGCAGAACTTCCCACCCAACCCGGTGGGGCGTTGGCAGGTGAGGGTACTGACTGAGGATGGCCAGGTGATCGGTGTACTGCGCTTCAAGGTAGTCGAGGATGCCGCCGCTTCATGAGCGGCGCATCGTGTAGCGCCAGAAACGCCGGTCAGCCAAAGAACCAGTAGCAAACGCAGATCGCTGCCACCACACCGGAAAACTCGGCCAACAGTGCACACCCCACGGCATGGCGCACCCTTTGGATGCCCACGGCGCCGAAGTACACGGCCAGGACGTAGAACGTGGTTTCGGTACTGCCCTGAATGGTCGCTGCGACCAAGGCAGGGAAGCTGTCCACACCCTGGGCCTGCATGGTCTCGATCAGCATTGCCCGTGCAGCACTGCCGGAAAACGGCTTGACCAAGGCAGTTGGCAGCCCTTCGACAAAGCGCGTATCCAGGCCCATCCAGTTCACCGCATGGCGGATACCGTCCAACGCCACCTCAAGCGCCCCGGATGCGCGCAGTACACCGACCGCCACCAGCATCGCCACCAGGTAGGGCAGCAGGCTCTTGGCAACGTCGAAGCCTTCCTTCGCCCCTTCGACGAATGCTTCGTAGACCTGGACCCGCTTGAGCGCGCCGATGATCAAAAAGACGACGACCACCCCGAACAGCGTGAGGTTGCCCAGGATCGAGGACAAGCTGGCCAGCGCGGCTGCCGACAGTGTGCCGAGAAAGGCCATGAAGCCCCCCAGCAGCAACGCGCCGGGTACCA
This sequence comes from Pseudomonas sp. SGAir0191, assembly GCF_002812565.2. Taxonomy (NCBI): domain Bacteria; kingdom Pseudomonadati; phylum Pseudomonadota; class Gammaproteobacteria; order Pseudomonadales; family Pseudomonadaceae; genus Pseudomonas; species Pseudomonas sp. SGAir0191. Next base: position 107,360 of record NZ_CP025035.2, on the reverse strand, counting down.
GGTACGCCAGCACCACAGGGTCCCATAGCCGCAAACGCTGCATCACCGCGACCGACAGCAGCCCTACCAGCGTCGACACACTGGTGGCCAGCAGGATAGGCAGGAACACCATGGTTGGGTCGGGCGCGCCTTGCTGGGCGCGGTACATGAACACGGTTACAGGGAGCAGGGTCAAGGAAGACGCGTTGAGCACCAGGAACAGGATCTGCGCGTTGCTGGCCGTGGTGCTGCTGGGGTTGAGCGTCTGCAGGGCACGCATGGCCTTCAAGCCGATAGGGGTAGCAGCATTGTCCAGGCCCAGACCGTTGGCCGCGAAATTCATGGTGATCAGCCCTAGCGCAGGGTGCCCAGGCGGCACTTCGGGCATCAGCCGTGCGAACAAAGGGCCCAGTACCTTGGCCAGCCACTCGACGATACCTGCCTGCTCGGCGATCTTCAGAAAGCCCAGCCATAGGGTCAGAGTGCCGAACAGCAATACCATGACCTCGACCGACAGCTTCGCCATGGCGAAGATGCTTTCGACCATGGCCGCGAAGATGCCGGCGTTGCCACCCACCAGCCATTGAGCCATGGCAGATATGGCCGCTACCAGGAAAAAGCCGAGCCACAAGCCGTTGAGCATCCACGTACCTCCCCGAAAATGCCCGAATCATAACGTATCGAACACTGCCCTGGCTGCGGCTCGCCGTGAGTATGGATGCCGCAGACAACAAAAAGCCCCGACGGGTCGGGGCTTTGGGTCCAACAGGTTTGGCCTCAGCGTTTGGCTGCTTCACCCACCATGGCAGTTTCAGGCTTCTCGGCGATCAGCGAAGCGTAGTACAGCTCGCCCTTGGCCGCGTCGTACATGCCTTCCCAGCGGGAGATGACCAGCGCCGCCAGGGCATTGCCGATCACGTTGAGTGCCGTGCGCGCCATGTCCATGATGCGGTCGACACCGGCAATGAACGCCAGGCCTTCCAGTGGGATACCCACGCTACCCAGGGTGGCCAGCAGCACCACGAACGAAACGCCTGGTACCCCGGCGATGCCTTTGGAGGTCACCATCAAGGTCAGCACCAGCAGCAACTGCTGGCTCCACGACAGGTCGATACCGTAGAGCTGGGCGATGAAGATGGCCGCGATGCTCTGGTACAGAGTGGAGCCGTCGAGGTTGAACGAGTAGCCGGTGGGTACCACGAACGAGCAGATCGATTTGGGCGCGCCGTACTTCTCCATCTTTTCGATAACCCGTGGCAGGACGGTTTCCGAGCTTGAGGTGGAGTAGGCCAGGATCAGCTCATCTTTCATGATGCGCATGATCTTGATCACCGAGAAACCGAACAGGCGCGCTACCAGCCCCAACACCATGAAGGCGAAGAAGGCGATGGCGAAATACACAAGCAGCACCAGCTTGGCCAGTGGCAGCAACGAGCTGAAGCCAAAGTTGGCAACGGTCACCGCGATCAGCGCGAACACACCGATCGGCGCGTACTTCATGATCATGTGGGTGACTTTGAACATGGTCTCCGATACGGCCTGGAAGGTGCGTACCAGAGGATCGCGCAGCTCGGCTTGCAGGCTCGAAAGGCCAAGGCCGAACATGACCGAGAAGAAGATGATCGGCAACATCTCACCGCGCATCAGCGCCGCGAAGATATTCGACGGGATCAGGTTGAGCAGGGTCTCGATGAAGGCATGCTCATGCTGCACCTCGGCGGCGGTCGCCTGGTACTTGGAGATGTCCACTGTACCGAGGGTGCTCATGTCGATACCCGCGCCCGGATGGAACAGGTTGGCAAGCACCAGGCCCACGACAATGGCAATGGTCGTGACGACCTCGAAGTAAAGAATGGTCTTCAGGCCAATACTGCCAAGCTTCTTGGCATCGCCAACCCCTGCGATACCCACGATCAGCGACGAGATCACGATCGGGACTACGATCATCTTGATCAGGCGAATGAAGATATCACCAGCAGGCTGAAGGACGTTGCTGATCCACCAGGCCTTTTCTGCACTGAAATGGTTCAGGAGCGCGCCGATTGCAACGCCCAATACCAGACCTATGACGATCTGCCAGGCGAGGCTCAGTTTTGCCTTCTTCATGTCTTTACCCTTTGTTGTAGTGGTCATGTCGACTAACGGCTACCGGACAGCAGATGGACACAAGCCCGGAGTGAATTCGCCGATTAGCGACGTGTTGTAAGGACAGCGCAGACGAGCGCAGGGCTCGGTCGGCGAAAAAGGCCGCAACTATTGCGATGGGAAGAAGGGAAATCTAATGCCGGAAACGCATACCCCATACCGATTGAGCATGGGAAAGTAAGGGCATTCGTAAGGGTATAGGCGTCCTGCGAGGCGCTGTTCGGAATCCCGAACAAGACATAAACGCCAGATGGCGGCTGAAATAGTCGCAAAGAAATGTAGAAAACGTTGCGTTGTTCGACAATCCGAATGCTTCAAACGCAGCTGATATAGATAGCACAGCTCATGAAAAAAAAGACGCGCGGTTGAGACAAAATGTGTCCCCAGATGGATTTCGTGCATCGTGCACTGCCATCTGGATGGCTCCTCGGAAGCCAGGTCCACCCTGAAGATCGTTCACGGCTCTACTGACCTGGAACTTCCGATTCTGCCTTGCCTGACCCGGCCCAACAGGTGGAGGCACTCCCTGTACCCCTAGGCCACTCCGATCCTGTAGCGATCAAAACAGCCCGGCCCCTTGGTCATGTGCTGCTCCTCCTCGGAGCGGCGCATCATAGAAGGCTGCAAGCCTACGGCCGTTCAGCTTCTATTTCATGACAGTGCCGAACCTGAACCACACCGGTCTTGCGACTCAGTACCAGTTCGGGTCCCGCTTGAGTTGCTCCTGAAGCATGGTTTTCATGCCCTCGTCAGGTTTGCCAAGCCACCGATACTGCGCATGGCGGGTGGGCGACTTGTCGCTGGGCAGGCCTTCCGGTACCTCCACCAGCATCCCGTAGGCATCATCCTTGTCCCAGCTGAATGCGACGATCAAACGCTTGTAAGTGCATTTGTCCGCGGCTTCGCAGAGCGGGCCTACGAGGTAGTTATCACCGTCTTCCGTGACCGCCGACATCTGCTGAGGCGAACTTCCCGTCAGGTTCAACACCCAATCGGGCAGGCGTTCCTCGCCTTTTACGGCGTCCTGCCAGGATTCCCGGTACTCGGCGTCGCTACCCAGCAATTGATCGACGCGTAGCTGGCCATCATTGGCCGCCAGCGCTGCTGCAGTGGCGCTCATCATCAGAACGCCAGCTACGGCATTGCGTAACAGCCTGCTCATCTGCGACCGCGTCCAAAGAAGAACGAAGCAACGAAAAGAACCAGGAAGACGATGAACAGGATCTTGGCGATACCCGTTGCAGCGCCAGCGATACCACCAAAGCCCAGAACTGCAGCGACGATGGCGATGATGAGGAAAGTGATAGCCCAGCTCAGCATGGTGATTCTCCTTTGTTTTCAAAAGCAGGGTGATCAGAACACCCAACGGTCCTGTGGTACGACATGTTCAACGGTTGCAGGGGACTCGGCCTTGCCCTTCGATGGCAGCGGCTCGGCTGCTTGCACGAGGTTACTGGCGCGGGTGTTCTGGATCTGCGACAGCAGGGCGGTTTGCGCCGCCACTTGGTCGGCCAGGCGGGCGGTTTGCACACTGTAGTAGAACAGCCCTGCTGCCAAAGTCAGCATGACCGCGATGCCAAGCGACATGATCTGACGCAGTGGCAGGGCGGTAACGTGCAAACGGTTGACAGATGGGCGGTTCATACCGGCTTCTCCTGCTGTGATTTTTGTCCAGACTTGAACAAGTAATTGCAGCCTGCGTGCCAGCTTTGAAATTATAAAATATCCTTATTTTTCAAAGAGTTAAAAGATTGAACCATTAGGACCTACCACGTATCCTGCACGATGCCCCCTGGGGGGCCGTGCGAAATGCACGATCACCCTTCAACCTTGGTTGCCACCTTGAGCATGTCGGCATCGACCCCACGCACACCAATGATCTGTCTGGCGATGTCCGTCGCGATATTCTTCTGCTCCGGGCTGACGACTTCGCCGGAGAGTCTGACCAGGCCATCCTGGCTCACCACCTTCAGATTCAGCCCGTCAAGGTTGCGGCTGAAGCTGTAACTGCTTTGGACCTTATCGACGATCCAGGCATCGCTTGGCTGCGGTCCGGTCGGGGCATCCACAGGCTGGTCTTTAGCTTTGATCATGGCTGCGGTGTCCAGGCTGATCAGGTTGTTGACCAAGTACACCCCCTCGGTCGTACGCGCCACGACGCCCGCAAGCTCCTTTGCCTCGGGGTTGTCTACCCGTCCCCGGAGCGTGACGACACCGCTGTCACTTTGTACCTCTATGGGTGCCTTCTCAGTCAGGCGGCTCCACAACAGCCGTGACCGTATGACTGCCGTAAGCGTCACGTCCTCCGTGCGCTGGGCATAAGCGCGCAACGCCAGTGGACGCTCGACCAGCTCAGGATTGACCTGCACCTGATTGTCGACCTTCTCGATACCTGAAGTGGCCAAGGCCACCTCCTCGACCAAACGTCGCTCAACCTCATTCTCGACCTCCCCAGCTAAACGCGCCGACGCGCCATCGACCTTAACGGTGATTCGATAAGGATTGAGGATCCGATTCAAGGACACTGCCGTCTGCAGCGAACCTTCCAGGCGAGCATCGTGGACAGGATCGTCACTGGCCACAGCGGCGAGGGGCAGCAAACTGACCGCTAGCGCAAGTGCGCGAAAGGGGAAAGGCATGTCGTAGTCTCCTTTTGTAGGCAAAATCTGAAACTCTTCGCAACCAATGTGCCAACCAACCTCTCTAAGCAAATCGCCGGCCCCACGGGTGTCTTCAAGCTTCCTGGTCGACCCGCTGGCGTGCAAAGGGCAGAATCCTTCAGAATTGACCATGCAACTTGCCCGATTTTTCCCACACTAAACAAAGATATTTCCCAAAGGAGCGCAGGTACATGGAATCAGCCCAGGACAAGCAAGGCCGCATTCTGCTGGTGGATGACGAGTCCGCGATCCTGCGCACCTTCCGCTACTGCCTGGAAGACGAGGGCTACAGCGTGGCGACCGCCAATAGCGCCACCCAGGCGGAGAGCCTGCTGCAGCGCCAGGTGTTCGACCTGTGCTTCCTCGACCTGCGCCTTGGCGAGGACAATGGCCTGGACGTGCTGGCCCAGATGCGTGTTCAGGCACCGTGGATGCGCGTGGTCATCGTGACCGCCCACTCCGCTATCGACACGGCGGTCGATGCCATTCAAGCCGGTGCCGCCGACTACCTGGTCAAGCCTTGCAGTCCTGACCAGTTGCGCCTGGCCACAGCCAAGCAACTGGAGGTACGCCAGCTTTCCGCCCGCCTGGAAGCCCTGGAAGGCGAAGTGCGCAAGCCCAAGGATGGCCTGGACTCCCACAGCCCGGCCATGATGGTCGTACTGGAAACAGCCCGCCAGGTAGCAACCACAGATGCCAACATCCTGATCCTGGGCGAGTCCGGGACCGGTAAAGGTGAGCTGGCCCGCGCCATCCACGGCTGGAGCAAGCGTGCGCGCAAGGCCTGCGTGACCATCAACTGCCCGTCGCTCAATGCCGAGCTGATGGAAAGCGAACTGTTCGGCCACACGCGAGGGGCCTTTACCGGCGCCAGCGAGAGCACCCTTGGCCGCGTCAACCAGGCGGACGGCGGTACGTTGTTCCTCGATGAAATCGGTGACTTCCCCCTGACCCTGCAACCCAAGTTGCTGCGCTTCATCCAGGACAAGGAATATGAGCGTGTTGGCGACCCCGTCACCCGCCGGGCCGATGTGCGCATCCTCGCCGCCACCAACCTCAACCTTGAGGAAATGGTGCGCGAGGGCCGTTTCCGCGAAGACTTGCTCTACCGCCTGAACGTCATCACCTTGCACCTGCCGCCCCTGCGCGAGCGCAGTGAAGACATCCTCACGCTCGCCGACCGCTTCCTGGCCCGCTTCGTCAAGGAATACTCAAGGCCAGCCCGCGGCTTCAGCGACGAGGCACGCGCAGCGCTGCTCAATTACCGCTGGCCGGGCAACATTCGCGAATTGCGTAACGTGATCGAGCGGGCCAGCATCATCTGTCCCCAGGAAAAGGTCGAGATCAGCCATCTGGGTATGGGCGAGCAACCGGCAAGCAACGCGCCGCGTGTAGGGGCCGCCTTGAGCCTGGATGAGCTTGAGCGCGCGCATATCGGCGCCGTGCTGGCTGCCAGCGACACGCTTGACCAGGCCGCCAAGACCCTCGGGATCGACGCGTCGACCCTGTATCGCAAGCGTAAGCAGTACAACCTGTGAAGTGGCCGACCATGAAGCTGCGCACGCGGCTCTTTCTCAGCATCTCGGCGCTGGTCACGGTCGCCCTGCTGGGGCTGCTGCTTGGCTTGGTAAGCGTCCTGCAAATGGCTTCGGCCCAACAGGCACTGGTTCGCGACACCAATCACTCGCTGGATGTGGGGTTGAAGCTACGCCAGAACCTCGGTGAGCAACTCATCCTGCTGCTGGATACGGACACGGCTCCAGATCAGTTGCAAGCACTGCAAGACAATTTCCAACACCTGCTCGACCAAAGCCTGGCCGACGGTGGCCAGCGGCCTGGGTTCAGCGAAGCCCGCGACCACTACCAGGCATTTCTCGAGGCTTACCACGCAACCCCGGCGCCTTCGCGCAGCCTGGCCGTGGACCAGCCACTGGGCGCCGCATTCAATCAAGTGCGCACCGACCTGATCGATTCCCACAAACAAGCGCTGGCCAACATCGCTCGCAGCGAAGAACAAAGCCGTGCCCGCGCCTTGCTGGTCGGCGGCGTGCTTGGCTTGATGGGCCTGGTGGTCCTGGTTCTGGGCTTCATCACTGCTCACAACATTGCCCGCCGATTCGGACAGCCCATCGAGGCCCTGGCCAAGGCAGCCGATCAGCTCGGCAAGGGCAATTTCGATGTCACGCTCCCGATCACTCAAGCTAGCGAGCTGAACCAGCTCACGCGTCGCTTCGGGATCATGGCCGACGCCCTGCGCAAGCATCAGGCCACCAATGTCGACGAATTGCTCGCCGGGCAGCAGCGGCTGCAAGCCGTGCTCGACAGTATCGATGATGGCCTGCTGATCATCGATCGACAGGGCTTGCTTGAGCACTTGAACCCGGTTGCTCAACGCCAACTGGGCTGGAACGACAGCCGTGTTGGCAGCAGCCTGGCCGAAGCCCTGGAACGACCTGAGCTGGAACAGCAACTGTGCCAGGTGCTGCGCGGCGGCAGTCTGGACCGGCAACCGGATGACCTTCACATCGATGTTGACGAGGAAACGCGTCTGCTGACCTATAGCCTGACGCCCGTCAGCCATCCCCAGGGCCCGATCCTGGGCGCTGTGATGGTGCTTCACGACGTGACAGAACAGCGTGCCTTCGAGCGGGTGCGCAGCGAGTTCGTGCTCCGCGCCTCCCACGAGCTGCGCACGCCTGTCACCGGTATGCACATGGCGTTCGGCCTGCTGCGCGAACGGGTCAAGTTTCCCGAAGAAGCGCGTGAGTACGATCTGCTGGAAACCATCGGCGAAGAAATGCAGCGCCTGACCCAGTTGATCAATGACCTGCTCAACTTCAGCCGCTATCAAAGCGGCCTGCAAAAGCTCGACCTGGCGCCCTGCGCCGTCGATGAACTGCTGGAGCGGGCGCAATTACGCTTCGCCGACCAGGCGGGCCAGAAGCAGATCGAACTGGTCCTGGCCCTGGAACCGCCATTGCCACGCATTCAGGCTGACGTTGCCCAGCTCGACCGTGTGTTGGACAACCTGCTGCACAACGCGGTCAGGCATACCCCACAGGGCGGGCGCATCCGCCTGCATGCGCGGCGCCATGCCGAACGCGTGATCATCAGTGTCGAGGACACGGGTGAGGGTATCGCCTATGGCCAGCAGGCCCGTATCTTCGAGCCGTTCGTGCAAGTAGGGCGCAAGAAAGGTGGAGCCGGCCTGGGACTGGCCTTGTGCAAGGAAATCGTGCAGTTGCACGGTGGGCGCATGGGCGTCTTCTCGCGACCGGGTGAAGGTACCCAGTTCTACCTGGCCCTGCCGGTCTGATGCTCGCAAGGCGCGTCAGGCCTGTCTGCCCCGTGGCAATTTATCCCGCGTGACCAGCTCGGCGAACTGACGGGCCGTCAGGGCCTTGGCGAACAGCCAGCCCTGGCCGTACTTCACGCCCTCCCCAAGCAGCAGCAGTGCCTGGTCTTCACGCTCGATACCTTCGGCGATCACCCGCAGATGCAGGTCGTGGGCCATGCGGATGATATGCGGTGCCACGCCGCTGCTGGCGGCATCGTGGCCCAGCGCATCGATGAATGCCTTGTCGATTTTCAGGCAATCCACGGGCAAGGTCTGGAGATAGGCCAGGCTGCAGTAGCCCGTACCGAAATCGTCGATCAGCACCTGATGGCCCTGGGCGCGCAGTGCTTGCAGGTTTTCGCGCGCCACCACCACATCGATCAGGCCGCGCTCGGTCACCTCGAAGGCGATCTGCCTAGGGGCCACCCGGTGCAGCGCCAGCAAGCGCGCCGCCACTTCCCCAACACGCGGAACCATCACGTCGCACGCCGCCAGGTTCACCGAGATGTACAGCATGGGCCGTGAGCGCAACAGTGGGCCAAGTTGTTCGAGGACGCGTCGCAGGACGAAGTCGGTGATCTCACGGATCTGCCCGGTATTCTCGGCCAGCGGGATGAACAGCTCAGGGCTGGTCAAGCTGCCATCGGGCCGACGCCAACGCACCAATGCCTCGGCACCCACACAGCGCCTGCTGTCGAGCTCGAAAATCGGCTGGTAAAGCACTTGCAACTGGCCACGACTCAGCGCCTGCTGCAGCTCCGAGCTCATGGAGCGTCGCTGTTGCGCCAGCTGCAAGACCAGCCAGCCGATGCAACAAGCACCCAGTACGCTGCCTGGAAACAGCAGCCACAGAGCGCCATTCATGCGCAGGGGGAGACTTGCGCGTGGTGCGATCAGAACCAACTGGTAATCAGGAGACTTGGTGGGCATGCGATAGATCAGACGGTCGCTGAACTCCAGCAGCGTTTTGTGGCTGGTCGACCACACAGAAGGCGGTGGCCACACTTGAGGCGGGCCCAGTACCGGGATCGCCCGGGCACCGTTATCCAGCACGACCAACAAGCTGCCGCCCGGGGGCAAATCCACCACGTCGGTCAGGTGCCCGCGGGACGTTGACACCAGAAACCGGCCACGCCCCAGCATCAGCGCGGCAAGGTTTTCGTCGGGCTCGGTGGTGGTATTGAGCCAATAGCTGTAGACCGGCCCCTTGATGTCTGGCGGGCGCAGCGGCACGAAAGCCCGCTCGTCACCTCGGTTCGAACACGCGACATCACCGTCGACATAGGCCGCCTCGTAGATGAACCGTGAACTCAACCCGATCTGCTGCAAGGCCGTCAGCATGGCGGGGCCGCAGCCACGCAAAGGCTGCGTCTCCAACAAGTCCACGCCTTCGCGCAACTGCCCGAACACCTGCTCGAGTCGCTCCAGAAAACGCTCGCCCTGAGCATTCATCTGTTCGCTTTCACTTTGTTTCATCTGCTGCAACGCTATGGCGATGCTGGCGGTCAGCAACAAGGCGGCACTGGCGATTGCCGCCAAAGCGGCAAGCATCCAGGGACGGTAGAAAAATTGGCGCAAGGCCGTCAGGCGATCAGGCATCGAAGGCATCCAGTTGATTACCAAGGTATAGCAACTCAATGGACAATTACCTTTGCCGTTTAGCGCTTCGCTTGGGCGAGGACCAAACTGCCAGCCGTCAACGCTTTACGGCATGCGGTTGAGCACCTCGAGCATGGCGGCCGTCTGCGCATCGGGCTGGCCGTCGAAGCGTTGAGGTCGAAAACGCATCTGGAACGCCGCGATCACGTGCCGTGTCTGGACATCGGGCACGCCCGTCTGCTCGACGGCATAGCCAAACCGGGCGAGGGCCTGCTGGTACCACCCAATCGTAGGGGGATTGACCTCAAAATAGGCCTGCTGGCGAGCCACGGCAGAGGCGTCAGGCCAAACGCCCAGGCCGGCGTCGGCCAGGCGTTTCCACGGGAACAGCGGGCCGGGGTCCTGCTTGCGCAGTGGCGCGATGTCGCTGTGGCCAATGATGTGCCGTGGCTCGATGCCGTTACGCTTGACGATGTCCTTGAGCAGCGCGATCAGCGACTGGATCTGCGCTTCGCTGTAGGGGTGCCATACCCGCCCGGCAGGCGTATCGGTAAAGCCAGCGTTGACGATCTCGATGCCGATGGACGATGAGTTCAACCAGGTTCTGCCCTGCCACTGGCTATCGCCAGCGTGCCAGGCTCGCCTGCTTTCATCCACCAACTGGTAGACAGTGGCGGGGCCATCACCGATCAGGTAGTGGCTGCTGACCTCGCCGTGGGTCAGCAACGCCAACGAGCGCTCCAGCGAAGCATTGGTATAGTGCAGCACCACGAACTGAATGCGGTTGTCGTGATTGGCTGACGGGTGGCTGCGGTCAATGCGCAAGCCCGTCGAACAACCGGCGACAGTCAGCAGCAGCAGGGTGATCAGTGTTTTTTTCAGCGTGGAAAGCACGGCAGTGGCCTCAGCGAATGAGCGCTACAGTATAACGGTCTCCCCGCATCTGCGCTCGCCCTTGCCAGGCCCCGGTCAGTGCTGCTCCACGCAATTGCGCCCCCGTTGCTTGGCACGGTAAAGCGCTGCGTCGGCACGCTTGAGCACCTGATCGGCCACCTCGCCGGGCCTGAAGGCGCTCAGGCCAATGGACGTGGACACTACCACCCGCTCTCCCTTGAAGTGAAACGGACAGGCCTCTACGGCAAGGCGCATCGTTTCGACGACCTGTAATGCGTCTGCCGGCGAGGTATCGGGCAGTAGCAACACGAACTCCTCGCCCCCGAAGCGGGCAATGAAATCCTGGCCCCGCAGCCGTTTGCGCAACTGATCGGCCACGATCTTCAATACCTTGTCGCCGGCCAGATGCCCGTAGCCGTCATTGATCTGCTTGAAATGATCCAGGTCCAGAATCGCCATGGCCAGGTCGCCGCCGTTTTCCTGCCAGCGCTGCATTTCGCGCTCTACCTGCTCGCTCCAGGCCGCACGATTGGGCAGGCCGGTCAGTGGGTCGAGCAATGCCTTTTGCCGCTGCTCCTCTAGGTGCTCACGATAACCCAACGCTTCCTGCTCCATGCTGGCCACGCGCTCGGACAGGCCCTGCAGGCGCCCAGCCAGCGCCTGCTCGCGGCGGTCGCGCTCGTGCTGGTGCTGGTCCATTGTCATCAGCAAGCCCTCGAGCCGGCTTTCGAGCAGGTGCTTCAAGCTCGATACGTCTGCGGCGCCCTGCATGTCGGTTTGCAGCCCGTCCACCTGTTCACGCAATTGCGTGTCCAGCTGGCGTGCTGCACTGCTGTTGTCGGCGTGACCGGCACTGGCGGCCTGCAAGTGGCCGTGGAAACCTTCGAGCCGTTCATTGAGCAATTGCAGATAGGTTTCGAACTCATGCTGGCCACTGTCGGTGATCGCCAGCAGCAACACGGCAAGATCATCCAGTACAGGAATCAACTCGTACCAGTTCATACCGCGCGCCACCCGTTCGCGCATCGCCTGCGCCTGGGCCTTGTGGCGATCTGGCAGGCTCAGGTCATCCAATAGACCGAGCAGCGTCTGCTCGATATGGGCGGCAACCTGACTGTAGGGCGGCTCGACTGCGTAGGGCAACGCATAGGCGTCTTGATCAGCCAACGGCACATCAGTCAGAGGGGTCGGGCCATCATCCGCTCCAGTTCGCAATGGCGTATCCATTGCCATGGGAGGTGCCGGGGGAATGGGTGGCGGCTCGACACCCGGCACGTGTTCAGACTCGACCAGCGACGGGGACGCATCGTTGCCTTCATGCCCATTGTGTTGAGGCAGAAGAGATACTTCCTGTACCAGGGGTTGCGCGGCAACAGGGGCGGGGCCCGTCACCTGCTCGCTGGCGGCCTCGACAGGCGCCGGTTCATCGCGGCCTTTGAACAATCGCTGCAGAAAGCCGCCCCGCGATCCGCCTTCGGGCCTGTCCAGCGCGGCCAACGCACGCCCTTGCAGACCACTGAGTTCCCCCAGCAGTGGCGGCAGATCACGAGACTGGGTAACGCCGGCCTCCAGCCGCTTGGCAAGCTTCTTCAAGGGCCTTGAGACATCGCTGCTCAACGGCAGGCCTTGCAACTGATCGACCAGCGCCGTCAGCGCATCGCCCACTTGGTGCATGCGGGTTTCGCGGCGCTGCTCAGACTCCAGTACGGCTTTTTCAAGACGGGGGATCAGGCCGGCAAGCCCGGCATCCATATTGTCACTGCGAATGACCTCGCGCATTTCCTTCATGCACTGGTCGACGACCTTGTCGCTGCCCTCGGCGGCCAACGTACTGCGAACCAGGCCTCGACGCAGCAAGTCCAGGCGCGCTTCCCAGCGACGTTCGAGCTTCTCCTGTTGCTCAATGCTTATCAGGTATTTTTCTTTCCAGCGCTCGGCTTCTTCGGTCATGCCTGTGTCCGCACGGGTGATACAACTGGGGCTGTCTGATACACACTGTCGGCGCGCGCCCGGGACACTTGAGGGCAAGCGAGGCGTCAGTTGATTCAGCTCAAGGCCGGCAGCGTATCCACAGTCAATGCATCAGGCAATCGGATCTCGACGGCCACGGGAAGATGATCGGAAATCGGCTGGGCCAGCACCTCGACCCTTTCCAGGGTAAGGCTCGGGCTGAGCAGGATGTGGTCCAGGCAGCGCTGTGGTCGCCAACTGGGGAAGGTGGCCTCCACCTGGGGCGCGATCAGGCCAAGGTCGCGCAAGGGTGAGTGCTCGAGCAGGTCAGTGGCATGGGTGTTCATGTCCCCCATCAACACCTGATGGCGGTACCCGCCGATCAGTTCGCGGATGTAGGCCAGCTGCAGTGCGCGGGTCTTGGCGCCCAATGCCAGGTGCATCATGACCACGATCAACGCGTCCTCACCCTCGCCGAAGCGCACCAGGATAGCCCCGCGCCCTGCTGGGCCAGGCAGTGGGTGATCTTCGAGCTGATGAGGCTTCAGACGGCTCAGTACGCCATTGCTGTGCTGGGCGAAGCGCCCAAGGTTGCGATTGAGCTGTTGGTACCAGTAGGGGAAGGCACCCAGTTGGGCCAGATGCTCGACCTGGTTGACATAGCCCGAGCGCATGCTGCCCCCATCCGCCTCTTGCAGGGCCACCAGGTCGAAGTCCCCAAGCAACTTACCGATTTTCTGCAAGTTGCTGGCTCGGCCAGTATGCGGTAACAGGTGCTGCCAGCTGCGCGTCAGGTAATGCCGATAACGCTCGGTACTGATGCCTACCTGGATATTGAAGCTAAGCAGCCGCAGACGACCATCTTCCGGCAAACCGGGGGCTTGCAGGTGATGCTCGTTGACCTGCGGCTGGGGCAGGGCAACGCCGCGCGTGGCCCGTAGACGAGGCATGGGTGCGCTGCCTACTTGGCAGCGCGCTCCTTGTCGATCAACTGGTCGGCCACGTTGAGGACGCCCTCTGGCCCACCAGCGGTGCCCAGGTCGAAGCGATACTTACCGTTAACCACCATGCTGGGAACGCCAGTGATTTCATATTTCTTGGCCAGTTCTTTCGCCTGGTTGACCTGTCCCTTGATGGCGAAGGAGTTGTAGGTAGCCAGGAACTTGGCCTTGTCCACACCTTGCGTTGCCAGGAAATCGGCCATGTCTTCTGGGTCTGTCAGACGCTTGCGCTGGTTTTGAATGGCGTCGAATACCGCCGCGTGCACCTTGTGCTCGACGCCCATCGCTTCCAGGGTCAGGAACATCTGGCCATGGGCATCCCAAGGGCCACCGAACATGGCCGGCACACGCTTGAAGTTGACGTCCTTGGGCAGCTTGTCGACCCAAGGGTTGATGACAGGCTCGAAGTGATAGCAATGCGGGCAGCCATACCAGAACAACTCGACCACTTCGATCTTGCCAGGCACGGAAACCGGAACCGGGTTGCTCAGCTCGACATATTCCTTGCCGGCTACAGGCTCTGCGGCCTGGACGGAAGTCATACCAAGTACGCTGGCAGCGACCAGCGCAGCGCTGAGAATCAGTTTACGCATGCTTTACTCCTGAGCAGTCATGGGTCGCCACGGCACGACCTGGATTGAGACAGGCCGGGGAGGGCTCTAGTTCTGTAGTGTAACGGCTGCGGGCAAAAAAAAGGGCAGCCGCGCCGCCCTTTCATCTTTGGCTTGCAACATTAACCCGGCATTAATGCAGGCCCTGGATGTAGCTGGCCAAGGCCTCGATGTCATGGTTACTGAGCTTCCCGGCGATGGTGCGCATGGTCATGGCATCCCCATCATTGGTGCGGTTGCCTTCACGGAAGTCGGTGAGCTGCTTGCTCACGTACTGGGCATGCTGCCCGCTCAGGTGAGGGAACCCGGCCAGTGCGATACCTGCCCCGTCAGGCGAGTGGCAGCCCGTGCAGGCCGGCATGCCCTTGTCCAGGTCGCCACCGTTGAACAGCGCACGCCCACGCTCGACCAGCGCAGGGTCGGCTGCACCCACGCTGCCTTTCTGGCTGGCGAAATACGCCGCGATGTCGGCCAGGTCCTGGTCGTTGAAGCCGGCCAGCATGCCGGTCATCTCCAGCACGACGCGTTTGCCGGACTTGATGTCGTGCATTTGTTTTTCGAGGTAGCGCTGGCCTTGACCTGCCAGTTTGGGGAAGTTCGGTGCCAGGCTATTGCCATCTGGGTTGTGGCAGGCCCCGCAGACGGCCGTCTTGGCCTGACCTGCGGCGGCATCGCCTTTGACGGGCTGCGCAGCAGTGGCCGCACCTGCGACACCCAGGCTCAACAGCAGACTCACGACTAGTTTGTTCATCAGCTAATCCAACACGGCTAGGGGTGAAATGTTATGTATCGGGACTGCCATTCATCCAAAGGATGACCAGACGGTAGTCCTCGGCACTGCAGTCCATGCACAATCCACGCGGCGGCATAGCCTTGAAACCCTGAGCATTGTGCCGTGCCGAGCTATTCATGCATTGCGCCAGATCAGGATTCGGGTTGCCCGATCGCCCGTCTGGGCTCATGGAGCAGGCGTTCGCTGTACCCCCCGCACACACGCGGTTGTACAACACCTCGGAATCCTGTGTAGCCTGTGCGCTGAAAACCGGCAGGAACAGACCGACAGCAAGCGGCCATTGCGTACTACGCCATGACGTTCAGGGTTGGGGGCCGCGCTGCGTTCTAATGCGCAAGCTCATGTTCGACACCCCATGCTCGTCCCCCAAAGCCGGGAGAATGAGCACACAAAAACTGGGGCATTATATACTTCCGCCACCCAAACGGAAACGACACCGCTTGCCAGGCTCCGCTCGACAGGGGGCTGGCATCACCACATCGGATATCCCATGCAAGTCAAGAACCCCATCCTCGGCCTGTGCCAGAAAGCCAAATTCGCCCTCAGCGCTGCCAAGGTCGAACAATGCCCGGACGACCAGGGTTACGAGGTGGCCTTCGCCGGCCGCTCCAACGCCGGCAAATCCAGCGCACTGAACACGCTGACCCATGCCAGCCTGGCCCGTACCTCGAAAACACCCGGCCGTACCCAGTTGCTGAACTTCTTCAGCCTGGATGACGAACGCCGCCTGGTCGACCTGCCAGGCTACGGCTACGCCAAGGTGCCCATCCCCCTCAAGCAGCACTGGCAGCGCCACCTGGAAGCTTACCTGGGTAGCCGCGAATGCCTGCGTGGCGTGATCTTGATGATGGATGTCCGCCACCCGATGACGGACTTCGACAAAATGATGCTCGATTGGGCCAAGGCCAGCGGCATGCCCATGCACATCCTGCTGACCAAGGCCGACAAGCTCACCCACGGCGCCGCCAAGAACACCTTGCTCAAGGTGCAATCGGAGATCAGGAAAGGCTGGGGCGAAGGCGTGACCATCCAACTGTTCTCGGCCCCCAAGCGCCTGGGCCTTGAAGACGCCTACCGCGTGCTGGCCGACTGGATGGCGCTCGAAGACAAGCCTGCCGCCTGAGGGCGAAGGCCCGCATCAGGCAAATTTCAGGCAAAAAAAACCCCGGACTTCGTATGGGGAGGGGGAAGTTCGGGGTCCAAGCCCGGACCGCTAGGGCGGGGGCCGGATATCTGCCAACACTTAACACAACATAGGAGCATCGAACGGCTTCACCAGCCATTCAGGTACTCTGAGTTGCAGTTCACTGCTTTAGTTCCTGGGGCCTGGAACTATTTGCCGCAGTTTCATGAAACAGCTGGACACAGGCCGGGGCGCCTGTAACGAAAAATCGCCACACAACGCCCCTTTGGCCCGTGCAATCAGTGGGCTTCGTCCCAGTTCGCGCCTACACCGGCCTCGACCAGCAGCGGCACATCCAGCTGCGCCGCCTGGCTCATATGCTTTCGAATTTCATCTTTCACCAGGTCCACCAGGTCTTCGCGCACCTCGAGAACAAGTTCGTCGTGCACCTGCAGGATCACCCGCGCATCCAGTGCGCTTTCGGTCAGCCAGTTGTCCACGTTGACCATGGCGCGCTTGATGATATCGGCGGCCGTGCCTTGCATCGGCGCGTTGATCGCCGTGCGCTCGGCTCCCCGGCGCAAGGCTGGGTTCTTGGCGTTGATATCAGGCAGGTAGAGCCTGCGACCGAACAAGGTTTCCACGAACCCCTGCTCTGCGGCCTGGGCACGGGTACGTTCCATGTAGGCCAGCACCCCTGGATAGCGGGTGAAGTAACGATCGATGTAGTCCTGGGACTGCTTGCGGTCCACCCCGATCTGCTTGGCCAGGCCAAAAGCGCTCATGCCGTAGATAAGCCCGAAGTTGATCGCCTTGGCGCTGCGCCGCTGGTCATGGGTAACCTGTTCGAGCGCGACGCCGAATACTTCCGCTGCCGTCGCACGGTGCACGTCCAGATCGTTCTGGAAGGCGTGCAGCAGACCTTCGTCCTTGGCCAGGTGCGCCATGATGCGCAGCTCGATCTGGGAGTAGTCGGCGGCCAGCAGCTTGTAGCCAGGGCTTGCGATGAAGGCCTGGCGGATTCGCCGGCCTTCGGCCGTGCGGATCGGAATGTTCTGCAGGTTCGGGTCACTGGACGAAAGACGGCCCGTGGCCGCCACTGCCTGCTGGTACGACGTGTGGATTCGACCCGTGCGCGGGTTGATCTGCCCTGGCAGCTTGTCGGTATAGGTGCTCTTGAGCTTGCTCAGGCTGCGGTACTGCATCAGCACTTCAGGCAGTGGATACCCTTGCTCGGCCAGCTCGTCCAGCACGGCTTCTGCCGTCGATGGCTGGCCCTTGGCCGTCTTGCTGATCACCGGCATGCCCAGCTTGTCGTACAGGATCGCGCCCAGTTGCTTGGGCGAACCCAGATTGAACTCCTCCCCCGCCAGTTCGAAGGCCCGCTGTTCCAGCTCGGCCATCTTCACACCCAGCTCGCCGCTCTGGACGTGCAACAGTGCCGCATCGACCAATGCGCCCTGGCGCTCGATCTTGGCCAGCACCGGCACCAACGGCATTTCGATGTCCATGAGCACTGGCTGCACACTGGGCGTCTTGGCCATGTGCGCCTGCAACGCCTGGTGCAGGCGCAGGGTGATGTCGGCATCTTCGGCCGCATAGGGGCCAGCCTTGTCCAGATGAATCTGGTTGAAGGTCAGCTGCTTGGCACCTTTGCCCGCAATGTCCTCGAAAGCGATGGTGGTGTGCCCAAGGTACTTTTGCGCCAGGCTGTCCATGTCGTGCCGCGTGCCCGTCGAGTTGAACACGTACGATTCGAGCATGGTGTCATAGGCCACACCCCGCACCTGGATCGCGGGAGAACCATTGGCAAGGATGTTGATATCGTACTTGGCGTTCTGGCCCACCTTGGCTTTTGCCGGATCCTCCAGCAGGGGCTTGAGCGCAAGCAGGACGGCCTCACGATCCAACTGGACAGGGGCGCCTTCGTAGTCGTGCATCAAAGGGACGTAGGCCGCTTCATGGGGCTCGACGGCAAAGGAAATCCCTACCAGCTGGGCGCGCTGGGCATCAAGGCCGGTGGTTTCGGTATCGAACGCGAACAGCGGTGCCTGGCGCAGCTTCTCGAGCCAGGCGTCGAAGCGTTCTTGATCAAGGATGGTTTCATAGCGGGCTTCGACCATGGCCGCCGGGGCCTCCATCGGGGGCAGTTGGTCCCCCTCCCGAGCCGCATCGCGCTGCAGGTCGGCAATCCAGCTCTTGAACTCCATTTCGGTGTACAGCGCCAGCAGCGCCTCGCGGTCCGGTTCGCCGCACACCAGTGCATTGACTTCGATGTCCAGCGGCACGTCGATCTTGATGGTAGCCAGCTCGTAGGACATGAAAGCCGCATCCCGGTGCTCTTCAAGCTTGGCGGGCAGGCTCTTGGCGCCACGAATAGGCAGTGCAGGCACCTTGTCCAGGTTCGCGTACAGGTCGCTGAGGCCCCCGCCGATCCCGGTCAGCAGCCCGACGGCGGTCTTTTCGCCCACACCTGGCACACCTGGAATGTTATCGACCTTGTCGCCCATCAGCGCCAGGAAGTCGATGATGTGCTCGGGGCCGACCCCGAATTTCTCGTGCACGCCAGCCACGTCCAGCACGCTACCGGTCATGGTGTTGACCAGGGTAATGTGCCCGTCGACCAGCTGCGCCATGTCCTTGTCGCCGGTGGAAATGATGACCGGCCGGTCCAGCGCCGCACTGCTACGGGCCAAGGTACCGATGACATCGTCAGCCTCGACGCCTTCGACGCACAACAGTGGGTAGCCCATGGCCTTGACGCTGGCATGCAGCGGCTCGATCTGCACCCGCAGATCGTCCGGCATGCTGGGGCGGTTGGCCTTGTAGTCGGCAAACAGGGTGTCGCGGAACGTGCCGCCCTTGGCGTCGAACACCACCGCGAACAAGCTGTCCGGGTACTGCCTGCGCAGGCTCTTGAGCATGTTGAGCACACCCTTGACCGCACCGGTCGGCATACCCTTGGACGTGGTCAGCGGGGGCAGGGCATGGAAGGCGCGATAAAGGTAGGAGGAACCGTCCACGAGGACGAGGGGCGCTTGGCTCATGAGCAGAATCAACCTTTTCGACGGGTCCGGCGCTAGAATAGCCAGAATCATTGACGACAAAGGGACTAGGTTATCATGCGTACACTCAATCGCCTGTTACTGCTCTGCCTGATGGCAGGTCTGCCCGTCGTCACCTTGGCGGCGGATGACGCGCCTTCGGCCGATCCCGAGGTGACCATTCGCACGGAAGGCGACAAGACCATTCAGGAGTATCGCCAAAACGGCTTCCTGTATGCGATCAAGATCACGCCCAAACATGGCAAACCTTACTTTCTGGTACGCGCCGATGGCTCCGATGGCAATTTCATTCGTTCCGACCAGCCGGACATGCTGATTCCGTCCTGGAAGATCTTCGAGTGGTAATCTGAAGCGCACCGTTCACATCAACCCGGCACTTCGGCCAGAAGTGCCTGCATGGGCAATCTTTCATCATGTCAGTCTTCACCCCCGTGACCCGGCCTGAGCTGGAAACCTTTCTGGCACCTTACGAGCTGGGTCGTCTGCTCGATTTCCAGGGTATCGCCGCCGGCACCGAGAACAGCAATTTCTTCGTCAGCCTCGAACAGGGGGAGTTCGTGCTGACGCTGATCGAGCGTGGGCCCAGCGAGGACATGCCGTTCTTCATCGAGTTGCTCGATACCCTGCATACGGCCCGGATGCCAGTGCCCTACGCCATTCGTGACCGTGACGGCCATGGCCTGCGCGAACTGTGCGGCAAGCCGGCGCTGCTGCAACCCAGGCTCTCGGGCAAACATATCAAGGCGCCCAATGCCCAGCATTGTGCCCAGGTCGGTGAACTGCTGGCACACATTCACCTGGCCACCCGCGAACATATCATCGAGCGCCGCACGGACCGAGGCCTTGAGTGGATGCTAGCCGCCGGGGCCGAACTGCTGCCGCGCCTGAACGCCGAGCAGGCCAGCCTGCTGCAACCGGCGCTGGATGAAATCGCCGCCTACCAGGCGCAGATCCTGGCATTGCCCCGGGCCAACCTGCATGCCGACCTGTTCCGCGACAACGTGATGTTCGAAGGCACCCACTTGTCTGGGGTCATCGACTTCTACAATGCCTGCTCGGGGCCGATGCTGTACGACATTGCCATTACCCTGAACGACTGGTGCCTGGATGCACAGGCCGGCATCGATGTACCCCGCGCCCAGGCTTTGCTTGCCGCCTACGCCGCATTGCGGCCATTCACGGCAGCCGAAGCTGAACTCTGGCCGCAGATGTTGCGCGTTGCCTGCGTGCGGTTCTGGCTGTCTCGCCTGATCGCGGCAGAGTCCTTCGCCGGCATGGACGTGATGATCCACGACCCAAGCGAATTCGAAGTGCGCCTGGCGCAGCGCCAACAGGTGGCCGTGAAGCTGCCGTTCGCCCTCTGACCCGGACCCTGTCGGCAGGCCCTGGGCCTGCCCTTGGGAATCGGGCGCTGCCCAGGCGGCGCTCAACCCAGGCATGCCGCCACCTCATACCATTACAACTGCTCCAGGCAGCTCGCCAGGTCGCTTCCTAGCTTGTCGAGCAAGCGCTCGTAGCCTTGCGCATTTACCGGATCGGTGCCGCCAAGCGCATCGAGCTCGGCCAGGCGCACCGGCAAACCGGCTGTCAGGGTTTCGGCCAGCCGAGGGCGCAAGGGCGGCTCGCTGAAGACGCACGTCTTGCCCACTTCCTGCAGCCGCTTGCGCATGGCGGCCACGTGTTGAGCGCCGGGCTGCACTTCGGAGGCCACACTGAACACGCCGGTGTGCTTGAGGCCATATTCAGCTTCGAAGTAATCGAAGGCCTCGTGGAATACGAAGTACGGCTTGCCGGCCACGCCCGCTACCCGTGCCTTGATACGGGCGTCGAGCGCGTCCAGGCGTTGGGTGAACGCCGCCAGGTTACGCTTGTAGCGGTCGGCATTGGCAGGGTCCGCGCTGGCGAGATCGGCGGCCATCTTTCCAGCGATCACCCGGGCGTTCACCGAAGACAACCACAAGTGCGCATCGAGGCTGCCCGGGCGGTGGTCATGGTCATGGTCGTCATGGTCTTCGTCATGGGAATGGCTATCTTCACCGAAGTGACGCAGCTTCATGCCCGGCAGCGACTGTACCGCGACGGTCGTCTTGCTGCGGTTGCCCAGCACCCTTGGCAGGAAGCCTTCCATGTCCGGGCCGATCCAGTACAGCAAATCCGCATCCGCGACCCTGCGCACGTCCGAGGGACGCAATGCGTAATGGTGAGGCGAGGCGCCTGGCGGCAACAGCACTTCAGGGCTGCCGACACCGTCCTGCACAGCAGCGGCGATCTGTTGCAGTGGCTTGATGCTGGTCAGCACACGCACGTCGGCGTGGGCGGAAAATGCGATGAAAGCGACAAACAGGGTAAGGAATCGGGCCACGGTAGGTACTCGAATCGTCAGAAACAGGTAACATAATAACGTCTCCATCCAGAATCGTCGCTGCCCATGTCCATTACGCCGCTGGCCAACCGTCCCCATGACCATTCCCATTGCGTGCACAGCGCCCTGGCCGAAGCCGACGCCTTGTGCGCCCGTCAGGGGCTGCGCCTGACGGCGCTGCGTCGCCGGGTACTGGAGCTGGTGTGGCAGAGCCACAAACCGCTGGGCGCCTACGACATCCTGGCGGTGCTCAGCGAACAGGATGGTCGTCGCGCGGCGCCGCCCACGGTGTACCGCGCGCTGGACTTCCTTCTGGAGAACGGCCTCGTGCACCGCATCGCCTCGCTGAACGCCTTCATCGGTTGTAGCCATCCCGAGCATTCGCACCAGGGGCAGTTTCTGATTTGCCGACTGTGCCATATCGCCATTGAACTGGAGCAGGCGAGTATCAGCGATGCCATCGTCGGCAGCGCCAGGCATGTGGGTTTCACGGTCGAGAACCAGACCGTCGAAGTCGTGGGCGTGTGCAGCAACTGCAAGGATGCGGCATGAGCGACGCGCTGATCCGCCTGGAGCAGGTCGGCGTCACCTATGGCGGCGAGGCCGTGCTCGACAGCATTGACCTGGCAGTCGCGCCCGGCCAGATCGTCACCCTGATCGGGCCCAATGGGGCGGGCAAGACCACGTTGGTCCGCGCCGTGCTGGGGCTGCTCAAGCCACACCGCGGCTCGGTATGGCGCAAACCCCGGCTGCGCATTGGCTATATGCCGCAAAAAATCCAGGTCGACGCCACGCTGCCATTGTCGGTGCTGCGCTTTCTGCGCCTGGTGCCCGGCGTAGATCGCGTGGCGGCCTTGTCAGCGCTTCAGCAGGTCGGCGCCGAGCACGTGATCGACAGCCCGATCCAGACTGTGTCCGGGGGTGAAATGCAGCGCGTGCTGCTGGCCCGTGCACTGCTGCGAGAGCCGCAGTTGCTGGTGCTGGACGAGCCGGTCCAAGGCGTTGACGTGGTAGGGCAGACCGAGCTGTACAACCTCATCACCCGACTGCGTGACCGCCTGGGTTGCGGCGTGTTGATGGTTTCCCACGACCTGCACCTGGTCATGAGTGCGACCGACCAGGTGGTGTGCCTGAACCGCCATGTGTGCTGCTCCGGTCATCCCGAGCAGGTCAGCGGTGACCCGGCATTCGTCGAACTGTTCGGCCAGACCGCACCGAGCCTGGCCATTTATCACCATCATCATGACCACAGCCACGACCTGCACGGTTCGGTGGTCGCCCCAGCCCCCCATGTTCACGGAGCGCACTGCAAGCATGGCTGATTTTCTTCTCTACGCCCTGCTCGCTGGTCTGTCCCTCGCGCTGGTAGCTGGCCCTCTTGGCTCGTTCGTCGTCTGGCGGCGCATGGCCTATTTTGGCGACACTCTGTCCCATGCCGCCTTGCTGGGCGTGGCCCTGGGCTTCGTGCTGGATGTCAGCCCCACGTTGGCCGTCACCGTGGGCTGCCTGTTGCTGGCGATTCTGCTGGTGACCTTGCAGCAACGCCAGCCTCTGGCATCCGACACACTGCTGGGTATCCTGGCACCCAGTACCTTGTCCCTGGGCCTGGTGGTGCTGAGCTTCATGCACGACGTGCGCATCGACCTGATGGCTTACCTGTTCGGAGATCTGCTGGCCATCAGCCCGACCGATCTTGCCTGGATCTTGGGCGGCAGCGCCCTGGTACTCGTACTGATCGCCGTCTTGTGGCGCCCTTTGCTCGCCGTCACCGTCCACGAAGAACTGGCAACGGTCGAAGGGCTACCGGTTGCAGCCTTGCGCATGGCGCTGATGCTGCTCATTGCCGTGGTCATTGCGGTGGCCATGAAGATCGTCGGCGTCTTGCTGATCACTTCTTTATTGATCATTCCGGCGGCAGCTGCACAACGGCATGCGCGCTCTCCGGAGCAGATGGCTGTAGGCGCCAGCGTCATCGCCGTACTAGCGGTCTGCGGCGGGCTGGCCTTGTCATGGTTCAAGGACACCCCTGCCGGCCCATCCATTGTGGTGTGCGCTGCGGTGCTATTCTTGCTGAGTCTGGCCCTGCCCAAACGGTGAGCGAAAGGCTTACAAGGCCTGCCTTGCAACCTTCGGCGCAGTTAAGGGTCTGTAAGACCAGTTTTCGAGCGTGCGCACCTGGGTGTAGACTTGCTCGCTTTTTGCGCAAATAGAGAGCCGCAGGAATGAAGCCGTTTGCCTCCCGTTGTCTGCTTGTTGGCGTATTTTCCCTGTTCCTCGCCGCGTGCTCCCAAGCACCGGTCGAACAGGCCAGCACGCCTGCCCAGCCTGATGCATGGCAGCAATTGCAACAAAGTATCGCCAGCAACGAGCTGGCCACCGCAGAGGACCAACTGGTCTCCCTGCAAGCGCAGTCGCCTGGCGACGGCCGCATCGAACAATACCAGCGCGAGCTGGCCGAAGCTTACCTGCAACGCAGTCAGATCATGCTGCAGAAGGGTGACGTGAACGCGGCGGTCACAGCCTTGGCGCGCGCGCGCGCACTCATGCCACAGGCTCCGGCGGTTACTGGCGGTGATGCCGTTTCACAAGCGCGCAAGGCCGAGCTGGCCAAGGCCGAAGCCGCACTCAAGGCTGCCGAAGCCAAGCCCAGGGCTCGGGTGATCGACCCCAGTGCGCCCAGCACGGTCATTGCGTTGGAAACCACCAACATCCAAGCCATGCGCCAGCAACTCGATGACATTGCCGCCGACGTGGTCAACTATGGTTGCGATGTGGTGTTCCAGGTACCACGCAGCGCGGATGCGCCGTGGCTGAAGACATTATTGGCCAAGCGTGTTCGCAAGATCGACAGCACCTTCGAGCTGAAACAGAAGCACGATATCCAGCGCGCGCTGCCTGCTCAGGTGGTGCTGGTTCCCCACCAGCGCTAAGCCAGTGAACAGGGGCTGCGAGGCAGCCCCTGATACACCAGTGATTTAAGCAGGAACCGCTTCGGCAGCCGCTTCACGCTCCCACACGCGATGCCCTTCCACTGCCTTGACGAACGCGTCCATGGCCTTCTGGTCGTCGCCGGTCAGCAGACCTTTGTCTTCCTTCAGACCCAACGTTGCCAGCAGTTCCTGAGTCAACACCATCGCCTTGAGGTGCTTGTAGCCCTCAAGCAGGAAGTGCTTGGCCAGGCCACTGGCCGCCATGGCATCGGTGGACGCCTTGCCAGCGGGTACGACGATGCCATCGAACATGATCGACGGCATGCCTTCCATCGATGCATCCACCGGCAGTTGCGTACCGTCGGCGGCCTTCACAGGCGCGGAGGTCGGGCCCAGCAGCATGGGGCGAGCACTCTGCGCCTCCAGAGCCTTGACCATCTTGTCGACACTGGCAGCATCTACGCCGTTGGCGATCAGTACAGCGATCTTGCGACCCTTGATCCCAACCTTGCCCGGGTGGTTCATCTGGCTTAAGGCTGGCGATTCGGCCAGCTGGCTGCCCTTGACCTTGACGGTACCGGCTTTAGGGGCTGGCAGGCCCAGGTTTTCGGCCACGGCGGCTGCCAGCTTCAGGTCGATGTTGGCGAGAATTTCATTCACCTGGCGGGCGCGGATGTGCTCACGCTCCACCTTGCCCAATTCGAAGCTGTAGGCCTTGATGATGTGCTGCTGTTCGGTCGGGCTCATGCTCTGGAAGAACAGGCGCGCCTGGGAGAAGTGGTCACCGAACGAATCGCTGCGCTGGCGAATCTTGTGCGCATCGACGCGTTCCTGATAGGTCTCGAAACCGCCATCGCGGGGGCCGGGCGGGGTTTCCTTCGGCCAGCCACCATCGATGGAGTTGGGCTCGTAGGCGGCGCGGCCCTTGTGCACGATATGCTGGTGCATCGCGTCGCGCTGGTTGTTGTGGTTCGGCGCGACCGGGCGATTGATCGGGATCTGGTGGAAGTTCGGGCCACCCAGGCGGCTGATCTGGGTATCGGTGTAGGAGAACAGGCGACCTTGCAGCAACGGGTCATTGGTAAAGTCGATACCCGGTACGATGTGTCCTGGGCAGAATGCAATCTGCTCGACCTCGGAGAAGAAGTTGTCCGGGTTGCGGTTGAGCACCATCTTGCCCAGTGGAGTGACCGGTACCAGCTCTTCGGGGATGATCTTGGTCGGGTCCAGCAGGTCGAAGTCGAACTTGTGCTCGTCGGCCTCAGGCACGATCTGCACGCCCAGTTCCCATTCCGGGTAATCGCCGGTTTCGATGGCTTCCCACAGGTCACGACGGTGATAGTCGGTGTCCTTGCCTGCCAGCTTTTGCGCCTCGTCCCACAGTACGGAGTGCACGCCCTCGCTGGGCTTCCAGTGGAACTTGACGAAGTGGGCCACGCCTTCGGCGTTGACCAGGCGGAAGGTGTGCACGCCGAAGCCTTCCATCATGCGCAGGCTGCGCGGAATGGCACGGTCGGACATGGCCCAGACGACCATGTGCGCCGATTCAGGCACCAGCGAGACGAAGTCCCAGAAGGTGTCGTGAGCCGAGCCGCCGGTAGGGATCTCATTGTGCGGCTCGGGCTTGACGGCGTGTACGAAGTCCGGGAACTTGATCGCGTCCTGGATGAAGAACACCGGCATGTTGTTGCCGACCAGGTCGAAGTTGCCTTCATCGGTGTAGAACTTCACGGCAAAGCCGCGCACGTCACGTACCGTGTCACCGGAGCCACGCGGCCCCTGTACGGTGGAGAAGCGTACGAATACCGGGGTGATCTTTTCCGGGTCTTGCAGGAACCCGGCCTTGGTCAGTTCGGCGTGGCAGCCATAGCTCTGGAAATAACCGTGGGCACCGGTGCCTCGTGCGTGGACGATACGCTCCGGGATGCGCTCATGGTCAAAATGGGTGATCTTCTCGCGCATGATGAAGTCTTCAAGCAGCGAGGGGCCGCGGTCGCCGGCCTTCAAGGTGTTCTGGTTGTCCGAGATGCGCACACCCTGATTAGTGCGCAGCGCCTGCCCGGTGGCATCGCTGCGGTCTGCTTCCAGGCTCTGCAGCTTGGCATTGGTATTGGCCCGATCCGGGGTCTGGGTACCTGCGGCCTCGCTGTGCTTCGGCGCATCCTTGTTCTTGCTGGGCATGGTTGGCTTTCCTCATCAGTCTTCAGGCGCCCGATCGGGCTTGTCCAGCTAGTGACTCGGGCAGAGGAGCGAGCGTTCCATCGGGATGACCAGCTGTCGCCATATAGCGTTCAGATTGGTCAGAGGCAAAATAAATGCTAAGAACAGCGGTTATAAAAGGCTAAAATGCGGCCCCCAGCCCACCGCTGAATCAATTTCCATGCGCCCCACAAGGTTCGCTACGTGATCGAGTTCCAACAGGTACACAAGACTTACCGCGTTGCCGGTAGAGAAATTCCCGCACTGAATCCCACGACCCTGACGATCGAGGATGGCCAGGTGTTCGGCCTGATCGGCCATTCCGGGGCCGGCAAGAGCACCATGCTGCGCCTGATCAACCGCCTGGAAGAGCCTTCAGGCGGCAAGATCATCGTCGACGGTGAAGAAGTGACCGCATTCAATGCCACCCAATTGCGCGGCTTTCGCCAACAGGTCGGCATGATTTTCCAGCATTTCAACCTGCTGGCTTCCAAGACCGTTGCAGACAACGTCGCCCTGCCGCTCACCCTTGCTGGCCAACTGTCGCGTGCCGAGATCGACAAACGCGTGGTCGAGCTTCTGGCCCGGGTCGGTCTGTCGGACCATGCGCGCAAGTACCCTGCGCAGTTGTCGGGCGGTCAGAAGCAGCGCGTCGGCATTGCCCGTGCCTTGTCCACCAACCCGAAAATCCTGTTGTGTGATGAGGCGACCAGCGCCCTGGACCCGCAGACCACTGCCTCGGTACTGCAGCTACTGGCCGAGATCAACCGGGAGCTGAAACTCACCATCGTGCTGATCACCCACGAAATGGACGTGATTCGCCGCGTCTGCGACCGGGTAGCAGTGATGGACGCCGGTCAGATCGTCGAGCAAGGCTCGGTGGCGGATGTGTTCCTGCACCCGCAGCACCCCACCACCAAGCGCTTCGTGCAGGAAGACGATCACGTCGATGAAGGCGAACAGCGCGACGACTTCGCCCATGTGCCAGGCCGCATCGTACGCCTGACCTTCCAGGGCGAAGCCACCTACGCGCCGTTGCTGGGTACCGTTGCCCGTGAGACCGGCGTGGACTACAGCATCCTTGCCGGGCGTATCGACCGCATCAAGGACGTCCCCTACGGTCAGCTCACGCTCGCCCTGATTGGCGGCGACATGCAAGCGGCCTTTGCCCGCTTCAAGGCCGCGGATGTTCATATGGAGGTACTGCGTTGATGGACGCCTTGAGTTTCTTTGCCAATGTCGACTGGGCCGAAATCTGGCTGGCAACCGTCGATACCCTGATCATGCTGTTCGGCTCGCTGTTCTTCACCGTGCTGCTGGGCCTGCCGCTGGGCGTGCTGCTGTTTCTGTGCGGTCCGCGCCAGATGTTCGAACAAAAGGGCGTGTACGCCTTGCTGTCGCTAGTGGTCAACGTGCTGCGTTCGCTGCCGTTCATCATCCTGTTGATCGTGATGATCCCCATCACCGTGCTGATCACCGGCACGTCGCTGGGCGTGGCGGGTGCGATTCCGCCCCTGGTGGTGGGCGCCACGCCATTCTTCGCCCGCCTGGTCGAAACCGCTCTGCGCGAAGTGGATCGCGGCATCATCGAAGCCACACAGTCCATGGGTGCCACCACGCGCC
Organism: Pseudomonas sp. SGAir0191; assembly: GCF_002812565.2. Classification (NCBI taxonomy): domain Bacteria; kingdom Pseudomonadati; phylum Pseudomonadota; class Gammaproteobacteria; order Pseudomonadales; family Pseudomonadaceae; genus Pseudomonas; species Pseudomonas sp. SGAir0191. Next base: position 79,089 of record NZ_CP025035.2, on the reverse strand, counting down.
AGATCATCACCAGCGCCCTGTTGCCCGAGGCCCGGCCAGGGATCTTCGCCGCGATCACCGTCACGGCCATCACGCTGGTTTCCTATACCGCGATGGCCGGTGTCGTGGGTGCGGGTGGTCTGGGGGACCTGGCGATTCGTTTCGGCTACCAGCGTTTCCAGACTGACGTCATGGTCGTGACCGTAGTGCTGTTGCTGGTGCTGGTGCAGGTCCTGCAAAGTGTCGGCGACCGGCTGGTTGTGCATTTTTCCCGTAAGTAACCCCAATGGGGTCGGCTCGGCCGACTCGTTCGGGGGCCGTCGCGGCCCTCACAAGGAGTGATCAATGAAGAAGCTGCTTGCTGTCGCTGCCGCCATTGCGGCCTTCTCGGCCCAGGCCGATACCCTGACCGTCGCTGCTACGCCGGTACCCCACGCCGAGATCCTCAACGTGGTCAAGCCGCTGCTGGCCAAGGAAGGGGTGGAGCTGAAGGTGAAGGAATTCACCGACTACATCCAGCCAAACGTGCAGGTGGCGGAAAAGCGCCTGGACGCCAACTTCTTCCAGCACCAGCCTTACCTCGATGAGTTCAACAAGGCCAAGGGCACCGATCTGGTGAATGTGACTGGCGTGCACATCGAACCGCTGGGCGTTTATTCCACCAAGATCAAGAAGCTCGACGAACTCCCGTCCGGCGCTACCGTGGTCATCCCCAACGATGCCACCAACGGTGGCCGTGCCCTGCTGCTGCTGGACAAGGCCGGCGTCATCAAGCTCAAGGACAACACAAACATCCTCTCCACCGTGAAGGACGTTGCCGAGAACCCGAAGAACATCAAGTTCCGCGAACTTGAAGCGGCCACCATCCCGCGCGTGCTGACCCAGGTCGATGCCGCCCTGATCAACACCAACTATGCGCTGGAAGCCAAGCTGAACCCGGAAAAGGATGCGCTGGCCATTGAGGGCAGCGATTCGCCCTACGTGAATATCCTCGTCGCGCGTCCGGACAACAAGGACAGCGAGGACATGAAGAAACTGGCAGCCGCCCTGCATTCGCCCGAGGTGAAGCAGTTCATCACTGAGAAGTACAAAGGCGCCGTAGTACCCGCGTTCTGAGCCTGCACCCTGGGTCGCCAAGCGGCCCAGGGTGAGGTTGCCATTTGGAGCGTGACGCAAGCACGGGGGTCATGCGCCTGTGCTGTCGCTCCAGAGGCCAGGTCCCGCGCAGGGCCCTGACAGATGCTCAGTCGCCCTGTACCAGACCGGGCAGGCGGGCCACCAACTTCTTGCTGTCGAACGGCGCACGAATGAAGCCACGCTGACGGCCATCCGGGCCGACGATTGCCAGGTTGCCGCTGTGGTCCACGGTGTAACCGGGCTTGCTGGTGTCGGCGGGGATGAAGGGGATGCTAAGCGCATTGGCCAGCTTCTGGGTGTCTTCCACGGAACCGGCCAACCCCACGAAGTCCTTGTCGAAGTAACCCAGGTATTGCTTGAGCTGGTTCGGCGTGTCGCGGTTGGGGTCCACGCTCACCAATACCACCTGCAAGCGGTCCAGCGCCTGCTTGGGCAGTTCACTCTTTACCTGTCGCAGCTGCGCCAATGTGGTGGGGCAGATGTCTGGGCAGTAGGTATAGCCAAAGAACAGCAGCGACCACTTGCCTTTCAACTGACCCAGTTGCACCGGCTGGCCATTCTGGTTGGTCATGGTCACGTCAACCACCGTCCGGCTTTGCGGCAGCAGGATGATGCCGGCATCGATGAGCTCGGTAGCGCTCGGTAGGCGCTTGGCGTTGAGCACATTGTTGAGGATCAGGCCCATGATCACGACGATCAGGGCAGCGATGATGAAGACGGCTTTCTGGGTTCGGGTCATGGGCTCGGTACAGGTTGAGGTCGACGATCACTGCGATGAACAGCGCACAAGGTAGGCGCTAGGGTACGCCATGCCGGCGTACTGCGCATGCGGCGCGGCGCCACGGCCTGCATTGGTCTTGATAGGCCGTCCGGGACGATTAGCACAGTGCACCCGGGTTTGCATGAAATGAACTTCATCAACAGCCCAATGGCTCTAAACCGATGTAATTGAAGGAGAACGGTCACGCAGGGAGCGCCATATATGCTGGATGCGACAGGCATCGCATCCGTTTATAACAAATGGATCTTAACTTAATTGAATATCCAGCTAAGTTAGTGTCTTCCGTTTGAAACGTTTTGTCCTTGGAGTTGTCATGAACATCGCTGCTGTACGCGAGCAGGTGAGTCAAGCCCACCAACACGAAGGCCAGACCGGCCAGCTGAAAAAACGCCTCGCGCTGCAACTGCCGCACCTGCACCCTTCCATCCAATTGCCGGAGCAGGGCGCTCAGGACACGCTGGCGCGCTTTGTGGGTGCCTACATCGATCAGGTGCCGGAACTGCTTGAAGCGGCCCATGAAGTCGCGCGTGAAGCCGGCATCGAGTCGCAGATCACGCCGGTGCTGAAGATTGCCGAGGCTTACTTCCTGCAGCCGCCTAGCGTGATGCAAGGGCATGTCGGCCTCGACTGCCTGCTGGACGAGGCCTACCTGGCCCATCGCCTGGTGGAGGAGGTCAACGACCTGTACATCCGGCACTTCCAGCAGCCGCTCATCCCCGTCGATACCACCGTTGCCAACCTGATCGCTCACCAGCTGATCGGCGAGGCCTTTGCCAATCAGCTCGATGAGGTGGTGCACCATTCGGTCGATGAAATGCTCGACGACGAGAGCTTTGCCGCCGAATCAGTGGAAGCCTACCGTGAAAAGCTGAGCAGCCCCGAAACCGGCGCTGCCTGGAAGCGATGGCCTTGCCTGTCACGTCAGCTGGGCGTGGAGCTCGGCCAGCCGGCTTGAGCATGGCTGGGCTGGCCGACGTTGCGATGGCCAGCCTGGGCCACAGCCCGAGGTCAGGCGCCCACGCCGGACGTGGTGCGTAGCCGTCCTTCCACCCGTCGTTTCAAGCGCTTGTGCTCGACTCGAAGCTTGGAACCACTGGCCGCATTGCTGCGGCTCCAGTCTTCGAGCAATTCCAGGCAGGCGTGGTCGATGTAGCTGAGGTTGCCCAGCGGCACATGCAGCGTGGTGCCGGCGGGAACGCCGTCGAGCACCTTGGTCAGCGCCGGCACCTTGAGGAAGGTTGCCGCGCCGCTCAGGCGAAGTTCCATGTGCCCAGCCTTGGGCAGGTCCACCAGGTTGATCTTGAGGCGTGCGGCCTTGAAGGCGAGCTTGAGCAACGTCAGGGCAAAGCCCAACAAGACGCCCGTGAGCAGATCGGTGAAGATGATCGCCAGAGCGGTAGCCGCATAGGTGAACATCGGCATCCGGCCATAGCGCCCAAGGCCCTGGAAGGCTTTGAGATCGACCAGTTTTATCCCGGTAAACACCAGCACCCCGGCCAGGCTCGCTATCGGAATCTGCTGCAGAATGCTGCTGAGCACCACCACAAACGCTAACAGCCACACGCCATGCAGAATCGCCGAGGCCCGGGTTTGTGCGCCGGCCTGGACGTTGGCCGAGCTACGCACGATCACGCCGGTCATGGGCAGCGCGCCCAGTATCCCGCACAGCATGTTGCCGATGCCTTGGGCCGACAGTTCCCGGTCGAAATCCGAACGCTGGCCACTGTGCATGCGGTCCACCGCTGCGGCAGACAACAAGGTTTCGGCGCTGGCGATGAATGCCAGTGCAAAGGCCGCCACCAGCAGGCCAGGGTCGGTCAGCTTCATCAGGTCATCGAGGCGAATCCAGTCGATGGCCTCGGACAAGTCCGCCGGTACCTGCACGCGGTTCACCGGCAGCGCCAGCCACAGGCTGATGGCAGTCATGGCTGTCACGCCCAGCAACGCTCCCGGAATGAAGCGCAAGCGCTGTGGCCGCAATCGCTTCCAGCCCCACATGATGAGCATGGTGCCCAACCCCAATGCACCGGCCTGCCAACCCATGCCTGCGCTTTCCAGCGGCAACGCCCCAGCGACGGTTGCCGGGAACGCCAGCAGGTTCTGCATGCCTGACGGCTGAGGCGCCGTATCGAACATCACATGGACTTGCGACAGCACGATCAGTACCCCGATACCCGCCAGCATGCCGTACACCACCGCGGGTGCAGTCACTCGAAACCAGCAGCCCAGGCGCAGGCGCCCGGCCAGCAACTGCAGCAAGCCTGCCAGAAGCAGAATCGGCCCGAGCATGGCCATGCCGTGCTGGCGCACCAGTTCGAAGACCAGCACCGCCAGCCCAGCTGCCGGTCCGCTGACCTGCAACGGGGAACCGGCGAGAAAACCGACGACAATGCCGCCGATGATACCGGTGATCAGCCCCTTGGCCGGCGGCATGCCGGAGGCGATCGCAATGCCCATGCACAAGGGCAGGGCCACCAGAAAGACCACTACCGAGGCCAGCAACTCACGCGGCAGGGCCGCTTTCAGCTGTGTAATGTTCACCGTATTACTCCTTTCTCTATCGCACGGCCATTCCTCTGGCCGTGGGCACGTTTAGCCCCGACAGGCGCGCAGCAGCAGGCCGCCAGCGCAGCAGCCGGCACACCAGTCAGGGAATTCAGGGCAGCAGACGGCCACGCCACACCCTAGCGGGGTGTAGCCGGCCATCAAGGTTCAGCGGTGGTCGGGTCGCTTAGTAGCGGCCTCTCGGCGTAGCGCAGGGCACTGGCTGGTCTGCCGACAGCGGCAGGAAGCTGTCGCTCAAGGCGTCGTAGGCTTCGATCTTGCTGGTCTCGATGTCGTATACCCAGCCATGGATATACAGCTCGCCCGCGGCAAGACGCGAGGCGACGGAGGGGTGCGTACGCAGGTGATGCAACTGGGCGATGACGTTTTCCTTGGTCAGCACCTGCATGTTTTCATGCTCGGTTTCGCACGAGCAGTTGTTCTCTACCACGGTGCGGGCGACTTCGGCATGACGCAGCCATGCGCTGACGGTCGGCATCTTGGCCAGCGACTGCGGGTTGAGCACGGCGCGCATGGCGCCGCAGTCGGAGTGGCCGCAGACGATGATGTGATGCACTTTCAACGCCATGACGGCGTACTCGATGGCGCTGGAAACGCCGCCGTTCATCTGTCCATAAGGGGGGACCACGTTACCGACGTTGCGGGTGACGAACAGATCGCCCGGCGAGCTTTGCGTGATCAGCTCCGGCACGATGCGCGAGTCGGCGCAGGTAATGAACATGGCGCGCGGCGTTTGCGCCGTGGCGAGTTTCTTGAACAGCTCTTGCTGCTCAGGAAAAACATCATGATGAAAGCGCAGGAAGCCGTCGACAATGTGCTTCAGGGCGGCATCGGCGCTTTCCGCAGGGACCTGCGGCACGACCTTGGATGGGTCCTTTACGGGCATGATTCATCCTCTTGACGGTGAGTAGGCAAATCCATTTTACCGGTGAAAGATTCTGGCAATGCTGGGATTTAGATGACAGGCATTGAGCATAAATCACAGTCGGTGTGGACTGATTTCCTACGCTAGCCGGGAAAACTTAACTGAAACTTAATTCGGAGGCTCTAGAACGGGCGTTCCAGATGATCAGGAGGGTGCTTCAATAGTAGCAAAAAAGCATCAATTGCCAAGTACCATGACTGCAATTATTTGCTCGGATTAGTGAGGCTGGGGATTAAACCCCCAGCGCTCAACGTGGCTCGCGCTGCCATACCAGCCAAGGCCTGACCACTTCGTTCACCTGCTTGCGCGGCAAGACCCCGAAATAGCGACCGTCGAACGACAAGCTGCTGTAGTCGGAGAGCAGAAGCACCTCGCTGTCCGCCAGGCGCAGGTGAGCCTGAGGCGGGCGTGGCATGCTCCGCCCACTGGGGTCCTTGGCCAGCGGCTGGCTGCGCACCTGCAACTGACCATTGACCCGCACGCCCGTCTCGGCAAAGTCCACCTCGTCGTCCGCCACGGCCACAAGGCGCTTGAGCATGTGCATGTAGCCGCCAGGGCATGATCCGCTGCCCAGGTAGCCACGGCTGTGGGCCAGATCGAACAGAGGTTGCTCGGGCGGGCAGAACATCACCAGGTCGCCCTTGGCCGGCGTCTTGTCGACTACCCAATAGATACCGGGCGGGAAACTACTGGTCACGTTGATCCTGGCGCCGCAGTGCAGCGCCAGGGGCAACAGCAGGAAACACAGGATGGCCACGGCGGCAGCCACGCTCAGCGGTCGTTTCATGCCGTGGCCGCAGTGTCCCGCAGGTCGATGGTGCGATCGCTCTCGCGCGGCGCAGGCACCTTGGCGCGGGCCAGGAAGATCGGGTCCTGGAAGTACAACGGCTGCTTGCCGTAGAACGCCGGGTAGCCTGCACAGTACACCACCATGTCGCCGGCTTCCTGAATGTTGCCCTGGCTGTCCTTGCGCGGGCCAGGCATGCGCAGGGCTTCGTCGGTGGTGAGCAAGGGGCGCTGGACCTCCTGAATGGTGCGCGAAACCTGCCCGAGCAACGCACTGGAGCGGCGCCCGCTGGTGGTGATCTGCTCTTTCACGATGGTGGTCTGGCCTGTCAGCTTGGACAGATGCTCGGCGGTTTCCACGCGGTTAGGCGGGTAGGCGTTCTGGATATGGCAGTTGGAGGTGATGCTCTCGTTCTGCCCGTAGAATTCCTGCAACTGCGACAAGTCCTGGATGATCAGGTAGCACTTGATGCCGTAGCCGGCCACGAACGCCAACGACTCCTGCATGATGTCCAGCTTGCCCAGGCTTGGGAACTCATCGAGCATCATCAACAGGCGGTGCTTGTAGTGGGCCTTGGGCCGGCCGTCCTCGAAGTCCATCTTGTCGGCCAGCAGCCGCACGATCATGTTCACCAGAATTCGCACCAGCGGGCGCAGGCGCGCCTTGTCGTTGGGCTGGGTGATGATGAACAGGCTGACCGGGTCATCGTGGTTCATCAGGTCGCGGATCTTGAACTCCGAGCGCGCCACGTTGCGGGCCACGATCGGGTCGCGGAACAGCGACAGGTAGGATTTGGCGGTAGACAGCACCGAGCCGGCTTCCTCGGCCGGCCGATCGAGCATGTCACGCGCGGCAGAGCCCACCAGCGGGTGGTTTTCGCCGTCCAGGTGACCGTAATGGGTCATCTCTTCCCACAGCTCCGCAATGGGCCGGGACGGATCGGCCAGCATGGCATCGAGCATCGGCAGGCTGGCCACGCCCCCTTCATCCTGGGCGCGGTAGCACAGGTGCAGGATGCAGCCGACCAGCATGGCCTGGGAAGTCTTCTGCCAATGGTCGTTCAGGCCCTTGCCGTCAGGGTCGACGATCAGTGTGGCCAGGTTCTGTACATCTCCCACCTCGAACTCGGTGCCCAGGCGGATCTCTTCCAGCGGGTTCCAACCCACGCAGCCATTGGCGGTCGCCGGTTCGAAACGCAGCACACGGTTGCCCGCATGCTGCTGGCGCCACCCTGCGGTCAACGCCCACAGCTCACCCTTGAGGTCCGTGATCACAGCGCTGTGCTTCCACGACAGCAAGGTAGGAATCACCAGCCCCACGCCCTTACCACTGCGCGTCGGGGCAAAGGTGAGGATGTGTTCCGGCCCGTTGTGACGCAGGTAATGCAGCTTGTTGCGCTTGTCGAGCCAGGCGCCGACGTACACGCCTTCATCGGCCAGCAAACCCGCGCTCTGGATGTCCTTGTGCCCACCCCAGCGCGCCGAACCGTGCAGGAAGGCGTTGGCCTGGGCGCTGTTGTTAGTGATCATGCGCACCACCACCACGGCAATCAGGCCAACCCCTGTGACCAGTACTCCGACGGAGCCTGCGGTCATCAGCGCGTCCTGCTGTTCGGTCGACCAGCGAGCGGCCCACACCAAGATCATCCAAGGGGCATAGACCCCGTTGAGGTTAGGCCCAAGGGCGGCGTGATAGTTGAACAAATAGGCGAAATATTGCGTGGCAGTGGCCAACCCGGCGAGCAAAAACGCCAGCGCCAGCAAAGCTTGCCAACGGCTGGCGCCGCCGCGCTTCTCGCCGCGAATTTGCGGCCCAACGGCGTTGTTGTGCTTCATGGATGGGCTCCGGAAAGGATGAAGTGATTAGGAAATAGGGCTGGAATCATGGCGATGGTGTCCGGCCACGGCTCAGCTCTTGGGTGAGGCTGCGGCGCTGTGTTTCGGTCAAGCTGCGCTCGGCCTGGCGTTGCAGGCTCCATTGCTCGACCAGCTCAGGTTGCTGGGCTCGTAACTGGCGCGCTGCCATTTCCTCGATACGAGGGGAGTACAGACCCATGCCATGGTGCAGGTCCTGCACCCGCTCCAGGCGTGCCTGCAACTGTTGCAGGCGTGCCTGGCAGCGCTGGTTCGCCTGTTCCCAGGCAGCACGCGTGGAGGGCAGGGCGATCATGCCTGGGCGTGAAGCCATGTTCTGCTGCAATTGCGCCTGCTGGCGGTCCAGCATGTTCTCCAGCCGCTGTTCCAGCGCACCCGCCTGATCGGCTTTCTGCTCGACCAGTTCGCCAAGGGCCTGATCATAGCGGGCCTGCACCGAACTGCCCTGCAGCAGTGCAGCCTGCTCGGCGGCCAATGCCTGGGCCTGCGCCTCGATACCTTGGCCGGCATCATCGGCCGGCGGGTTGATGGGGGTGGGCATTTTCATCAAGCACTCCTCAAATCAGGAACAGGTAGCCGGCCTTGGCCATGGGGATACGGATCAGCCAAAGCGCCGCAAGGTGCAGGGGGTAATAGGCATAGAACAGCCAGCGCCACCGCGGCACGTTCAGTGACAGGCCGCGCGCCAGCAGCACGAGGGGCAGGGCAACCATGGCCCAGGCATTGCCATTGATATAGGTAAGCGATGCCAACGAGAGCACTGCGCCCAATGCGGCTAGCAGATTGGGACGGCGGACGAACCAAGTTGTACACAGCCCCAGCAGTACCGCCGGCCACCAGAACTCCACCAGTGCGCCACCCAGCACGCACACCATCAGCGCCACGAACCACGCCCAGCGTTGGCCTGCCAAGGCGCGCTCGCAGGCGGCCAGGGTGAGCGTAATCACCAGCAGAGTGAAGAGAATGTTCAAGGGGTAGTAGCCATACCACAGCCCGCCCAAGGCGATGAACGGCGGCGTGGCGAGCACGCCGAAGCCCAGCAGGCGCCAGGCGGTACGCCGGTGGCCGCCATTGGGCCAAGCCGTTGGGCGCGCCAGGTTGTAGCTCAGCACCATCACGAACAGCGGCATCGCGATACGGCCAGCTTCGAACAGGTAGGGAAGCGTCTCGTTGAACAGGTACTTGTTCACGTGATCGCCGGTCATCAACAGCAATGCCAGCCACTTCAACGCTTCGAGCGCACCGGTCTGGAATCGAATGCCCGGGGCTGCTACCTGATCGGCAGGGGCGGGGGTGCAATGCGTGCTGGTGAGTGTCATCTGCGCATCGCCTGGCCTTGTCCAGTTTCGAGACAGAACCTGGGTGTCATGATACTTGAGGCATCGTAAAAGCCGTACAGGCAAGCCCGGCTCACTGGAGTAACTTCAGGCTTTTTGTCGCAGTTGCGATTGCCAGTGGCATGGACAAATATCGGAAGCCGCAGAACGTTGCTCATGTCATGTCCCTATGCAGTTGCCATGCATCGTGTCCGAGTACTGACGCGCATACCCGTCTGTATTCGTTTAGGCATCTGATTTGTTCAAAGTGATGATGAGGTCGCGAACGGCCTCACCTGCCGCCCCGATGTAACCTTTGTAGAAACCCCTACCCTGATGTAGCAATGGCGAGCTGCCCATCGATTCTGCGGCCGCTTCAACGGTCGCAGAGCCGTACTCTTCACTCATTGCCTTGACACTGCGCGCTCGTGCAGCAGGATCATCGTAGGGTTTCTGATACCAACTCGACACTTGGTATTCGACGCCTTCGCGTTCGAACTTTTCATTCATGTGCGCCGCCAATGCAATCAACGACTCGCGCATCAGCGTGGGGTCGATATCGTGCGCTTTCATGAACGCCTCAACGCGGACTTGAGCGGCTGCGATCAGGTCACCATGGGTGTAGCCCTCCATGGGCGGGAAGACCCCGTTGGGGAGCTTCATGCCAGGGGTATAGGGGTGGTAGGTGTAGTCTTTATCAGCCACGGTTGGCTCCTTTGCGTGAACTGGGGAGGTGAGCAGCAGCGCTACTAGACTGACAGACAGTGCGAGGCCCAATACGCCAATCCTTGAGCGCGTCCAGCGTTCCTGGGTCCAAAAGTTCGGTTGACTCATCTAAGCATCTCAAAATATATGCCCCGAAACTCTACAATGCGTTAGGTTCTCTTGCATTCAAGGTCACAATCAGATCGTGCACAGCATCGCCAGCAGCCTCTATGTAATCGCCATAAAAGTTTTTGCCTTGCAGAAGCAGTGGCGATCTCTTCAAAGAATCACCAGCAGCATCAACTGCTGCGCCGCCAAAGTCTTCGCCCATTTTCTCAACGCTTCGGGAGCGAGCGGCTGGATCAATGTAAGGTTTTTGATACCAACTGGCGATTTGATATTCAACTGCTTCTTTTTCAAACGCTTCAGTGAGATGGGTGGCAAGTGCAATAAGTGACTCACGGATAAGCGTAGGATCGATACCCTTTTTTAGCATCAATGCCTCGACACGCCCATGGGCTGCAGCAATCAAATCACCATGGGTATAGCCTTGCAGGGGTGGAAAGACGCCCTCAGGCAGTTCCATGCCGGGGCTATAGGGACGGCAGATGTATTCTTTTCCAGCCATGGTTGGCTCCTTTGCTTCAATGGAAAGAATGATTAGCAGCGTCATGAGAGTGCAATTCAACGCCAATGCCGACAGATGGGTTCACGGAGACGGATAGCTTCTTTGGCATCGAAGCTTTCTTGACAAGCGCAGCCCAGCGTTCATTCAGCATCCCTGCCCGCCATGCTGACTAGCCTTGGGGAAAAATACTTCATCCCTAAGCCCCAGAGGCGAATCCAACCGCGCTTCCCTAGCTGCGCAAAAAGCATAGAAATTGAAGGCTTCGCCATTGCTCCGGCATCAGAAGTGCGCTTTGGGATTCGGCATACGGTTATCGGACAACTCTGATGAGCGTCCGATAATTCGCTCACCTACGCATCGCCTGACCAAGCCCCACATCGAGTTCTATCTTGGGTGTGGTGCTACGCCCCAGCTCCCCGATACCCTTCTCGTTGACGATGGCTGTACTTTTGCCTATCTGGAAGTTCCGGTTAGGATCGACGTCACGCCGGTCATGGATCACGAACTGATCAGTCTGACCGACTTTTTGAAGGATATGGTGTTCGTCCATGCCGACGACCATACCGCTGGTGGCCTTGCGCCCGGATTGAGACGCTTCATTGATACTTGCTGACGAACTGATGGCTCGAGCCTTCTCTTCCATCGCTTTGAACGACTCGTTACGCTGCTGCGAGAGAGGATCAAGTTCCTGGGCTTGCGAAGCAGTTTTGGGGATCGGGACAGGTTGTAATTTTATGCCTTCGATGTAAGTCGCGTTGGGTCGCGAGGCCTTCAAGTCGCCCGTCAAATCAGAAACCTGCTTCTGCGCAGCTGCTGCTCTTTCTGCCTGCAGCTGATCGATGACGTCAAGACCGTCTTGCTTGGCCTGCTTACGCGTATCAAGCCCAACGAAACGCGATGTGGCGTCCAGTGCATTCTGGCCCAACGCCTTAAGACTGCCACCCAGCCCTTCCAGACCACGCGTGATGCTGCTGCGGCTTAGTCTGTCGTCGTTCTCGAAAATCACGCCCCTGCCATCGGGCTCATGATCAAAAGGCCGGTTTTGGCGATCAAAGATATTGATAGTCCCTCTTTCCAGAGGAAAGGGCTGATTGTCGAGGGTTTTGTAGACGCCGTTCTCGTCTTGGGAAAATGCCTTTTCACCTTTTATCAGGCGTGAATCAATGAGCGCTGCTTGGACCTTCTGCGGATCCTTAATCAATTCATTGTACTGCTCGACGCGTTGCACATCTTCCTGCTGCATCGGTTTGAGTTCGATGCCTGCTGACTGCAGGCGGTCGTACATCACGGCAAGCGGGCCTGCGGCCAGTACGTCATTCTGATAACCACCCCCCACCTGCGAGTGGGCACCTGCGAACTTCAGCTCCTCGATTTTGCCGTTATCGTCATTGCGCAGCGCACTGGTCAGCCTGAACGTATCTCGGTATTCGTTCATGGCCACCAAGTGGGTAGTCGAATCGACGTTCTTGCCGATTTCGAGATTTTTGCCCAGGTGCGTATCTGTATTGGACAGGCCATCGGTGGCCACGGTGTCGAAGATCCCCAGCTTGTTGACATGCGCTTGGCCAGGCGGAATCAGAAACTCCCCGGTAGGCTTGCCTTGCCCATCAAGCTTGGGCACGCCGCTTTCAATGAACTTGTTAGCGAGTGCTCGGGACTGGGATGCACCCCTGCTGAAGCCGACAATATTTACGTCAACCTGCTCATCGGGGTACTTGTTATGAAAGGCCACGATAGCGTCGTAGGCCTGGTCAATGCGCTCCTGCGCGCCGCGCCCGGTAGCGCCTTCGATGAGCGAGCGCCCCGACGTCTGGCCCTGGCTGCCCACGCCATCGAAATAGATTTTCTCAGATTGGCCCGAGCGCTCCTGCGCGTCGTACTGCTGCGGAACATGCCCTGAGTTACGTGCCAAGTTGGTGCCCTTGGCCGTGTCGAGTTCAAAAAGGCGCGCGACGTTAGTCTGCGTACCTTCCGGCGTATTCAGGTCTTTGTTGTTCCCGGTGCCATCGAAGTACACCGTAAAGCGCTTGGCATCACTCATTTCATGTCCCTATGGTGCTTTTGGAGCGCGGTACAGGATTAAGGTACCGCTTTGGATAACGATCAGGCGCCTGGCTTTTCCAAGCCAGCGATCAAATCGTGAACGCCATCCCCAGCACTGCTGATGTATTCACCCAGCAGCTCTCTGTCTTGATCCAGCAACGGCGATCCCTTGAGGGATTCAGTTGCGGCCCGGACGGCCAGTGCGCCGAAGGTCTCTGCCATGTCAGCGACGCTTTTGTCGCGATCGGCAGGGTTTGCATAAGGTTTCTGATACCAGGTCGATATCTGGTACTCGACATTCTGGGCTTCAAGCGCCTGGTTGAAGTGCTTGGCTAGCGCTATCAACGATTCGCGTATGAGCGTTGGATCCACGCCACCACGTTTCAGCACGGCCTCGGCACGCTTGGCGGCAGCGCCTACCAAATCTTCGTGTGTATAACCCTGCATAGGAGGGAACACACCTTCCGGTAGCTTCATGCCAGGTGTGTAGGGTTGGTATTGGCCTTGATTGTCTTGCATGGAAATCTCCTTGGCTTGGAGTGCAGAGGAAGTGGCCGGCAGGAGCACGAACGCTCCGAAAACCAGCGGGGCGAGCCAGCTCAGGCGCAGGCGAGACCAGCAGCCTTGAATGGCGCTATTTGCAGCGACGGGAACCCATGTACTCAGGTTGTCGGTTCTACTCATTTATTCTCCATGACGCCCGTCTTCGGGTGGCGCTTGATAGGTTGAATTCGCACGGGGTCATCCGGCTAGGTTGATGGAAGCATACTGATTGATCCCGAAATCGGGGCCACTACTCGGTTATCCACCCATGTGGACAACTCCCGGTTTCCGCTGCTTACACTGTCACCGCGCAGTACCTTCCCCATCATTTGCCCCCCAGCACCAGACTTCGCGGCACATACGCCGTCGCCGCCTTAGGCTGGGCCACGGCTGGCTGCGTTTCAACGACCGGCGTCGCTCCAGAAGAGATGTTCGCCGCAACGACAGGCGATTGGCCCGGTGCGCCAGACAAGACGGCGGCTTGTGCTATCTGCTGCGTGGCGAAGCGCTCATCCAGCCAATCGGCCCACCAGGCCGCACGCCGCATCACCTGCTGGCGATAGCGGGCATTGATCGCGGGGGTACGCGAGTGGTAGTTGGCGACCCGCGTCCACAAATCGCCACGGTCGTTGCGCACATGGCCGCGCAAGCGCCAAGCCGCCAAGTCGTAGGCATAGCAGCCACCTTGCTCCACATCCTGGGCAGTGATGCCGTAACGGGCGAGTTCGCGAAGGTAGCTGGTATTGAATTGCATGGGGCCTACGTCGTAGGTGCCATTGGTGTTGCGCACCCATTGCCCCGGCTTTCCACCTTCCTGAGCGGCCACCGCGAGCACGATATTCACGGGCAGCTCGTATTTAACGGCGGCCATGACCGAGCATACGATCGGCTCTTCAAGTGGCGGGAGCGAAGGCGGGGCGTCGATGGGCATGCGCGTAGGCCTAGATCACTTTGCCAAATTTCTTGTTAATTTCTTTGGTCTTATCCGAGTCAGCTGCTGGGCAGCTGTCCAGGAAAGACTGTCTTGCGTTGGCGGTCCTATCCAGCCTGATTTTGCCTTTCTTTTTCTTCACGATATTGAAGTAGTCCGCTACCGGACCCTCGCAGCCTTCAACGACACCGGCGCCTTTCAGTTTGCCAAACATGCACAACACAGTGGCGCATGGGTCACCCGCTTGGGCGGGGCTCACAACAGCAAGTGCGAGCGTGGCGGCCAACAGTATATGAGTTGAGCGTATTGAGCTTTTCACAACAGTCTCCAGGTCAGGTCAAATCTTGTTTGCGCTCGCTGAAGCTTTTCACTTCTGCGTCGGGGTTGAAGTCACGGCTTTTCGACTGCGTGTCCAAATTGCCTGATGAACGCTGCCCGCTACTGCTCACCGCCTGTGCCAGCTTACCGCCCAGGCTTTTGTCGACACGCGCCTGTGCCACGCTGCCTGAACCTGAGATCAGATTCGCTGCTGTTTGCAGAGCGACACGTCCAGCATTACCCATTTTGCTTGACGAGGTTTGAGCTGAACCGCTGCCAGCGGTGCTGCCTGCAGCGTCTTTTGAAGCGGAGGAGGTGCTACCCCCCTGGGCACCCGCAGCGCCAGCGGCAGCGCTAGAGTCGTTACCGCCCCCAGCCGTGCTTCCACCTCCAGCGTCCGCGACACTCTCTTGCGCCCCGCCAGCAGATGAACCCGCCGACTCTGCACCTCCACCGGCCGAGGACTGTTCGCCTCCACTGGAAGAGGCGCTTTGTACGCTTCCCGCACTCGATGATGAGGACAGGCCCATCACTGAGCTGAGAGGACTTGATTCCGAACTACTACTCTTGCCGCCAGGTGAACCCGCTTGGCCACCATTGGTGCCACCACCCAACATGCCGGAAAGACCACTAGCCATGCGCGTGCCAATGTCGGAGCCGGACGCAACGCTTGATTGCGCTCCTTTGAATGCGGCATGCACAGCCTGGGCGCCACCTATCAAGTTTGCCCCACCGCTGGCGACTGCAGAAGCACCCTTCCCAGCCATCGAAGCGGCGGTAGTTGCCGCACCCACTACCGCGCCTGCGCTAAAGTTTCCGATGCCCGATGAAGCACTGCCTGCGCCACCGACCAGCGCTGCGATCATGGGCGGGATCTTGTGGACAAGTAAAAGTAGCAGCACAGAGACTACGAGCATCACCGCGAGCTCTTGCACTGCCATCTTATCGCTGATGCGGTTAGCGAAGTCTTCAATGAAACGTTTACCGATGGCGACAAGAAGGACCATTGAAAATAGCTGGGCCCCAACACCCAATACTGCTCGGTAATAGTTCAAGGCAATATCAGAAGTCCATCGCGAGCCGCCGAAGCCTAGGAAAAACACACCGGCATACAACAAGAACCAACTGGATGCCAGAAGTATCAGCAAGTTGATGCCCACCACGGCCAGAACGACCAGAACAACGATCGCCATTAGTTCCATAGTGATCTGGCGGCCCATTTGGTACCAACTCAGCTTATCAGTCGCTTTAACGGTACGGTCATAGAGTTCGAACCCTATGTCGACAATGGTAGACGGCTGGAGATCAGTGGTACCAATTTTACCGGTTGTCGATCCCAATTCGCTCAATGATCTCACGATGCTCTCAGCCAATTGGAGGCCCTGCATGGCATTTCTCAGTAACCACCAGAACAACCCGAACACCACCAGAAACCGGATCAGCTCTGCGAAAAACTCGCCGATGTCGGCTTTCTTGAGCAGCATGAGCCCAAACGTCCACACCATGGAAATCACGGTCAGCGCCAAAAATAACCGTTCAGCCGCAGCCTGAATGGCGGGCAACCATTCCTGGGTGGCATCACGGAAGCGATGGAGTACTTCGTTCATGATTCCCGAGCTGCCTAACCCGGGGCCCGCCGCTTGAGCCACCGCCGGGATTGACAGAATGGCGAGGATAGCCAAGGCGTTTACGAACAAATCCCGACGTTTGCCAAGCATAAAACTCATTCCTTACTAGAAATCGTCTTTCGGACTTTTCTTAAATTCCCAATCCGTCATTTTTTTCGAAGACAAGAAACTATCACAGTTGGCTTTGAACTCATTTTTACTGGCCTCTTTCGAAAGTTCTGCAAGAACTTTTTCGTACATAATGGGCGAGCAGTTTTCAGCCGTAGCCTGCGGTACGTCTTCGCCAAAGCAACCTGCCAGCAACCCGGCAGTGACCAGCACGAGGGCAGCTTTTACGCTAAACACTTTCATAACTTCTCCGTTAAAAATCATCTTTAGGGCTCTTTTTATACGTCCAATCGGTGAGCCTGCGGTTCTGGGCTTCGCCACGTGCTCGCTCATCGAGCTCTGCAGCATGACGGTTGGCTTCGGCGGTTTGCTGCGCCAGCATCAACGTACGCAGTTGCAGTAGCTGATTGGCCTGCTGGCTAGACAGTTGGTTGGCGTATTGAATGGCCTTCACTTGCCCATCGGCAGTGGTGGCAGCCTGTTGGAGCCTCTCAAGCTGCCGAGCGTCCGCTTTTAGGTTTTCTTGCTGCTGTTTGATGCTCTTGAACATCCCATCGTTTGCGTTTTTCTGAGATGCAGTGGCCATGTCCTGCTGTTTCTGTATAGCCGCCTCGTCTGCCGCAGTGCACCCACCGCTCCCATAGCAGGGAGAGTTTCTGTAATAGCTAGTGTCCTGAAACTTGTCCAGATACGAGTCGAAGCTACCTGCCTGATTGGTGTAATAGTCAAGCATGTCTTGCGCACGCATCAGTTTGTTGATCGTGTTGTTCGCTTCATCCCAGATATAGGCTGCAGGTGCGGCAGTATTTTTGAGCATGTTTTCGTATTGATCAAGTTGCGCCGTGTATTGGCTCACCTGCATTTTATAGTCTTCAAGCTGCTGCAATGTCTGCTTAACGCTCTCAGCCACACTCACACCATCAAAGACTGGAATCCCCGCATGGGCTTGCAGGGCGAGCCCAATACCAGCCACTAAGCCCAGAGCCGATTTAAACGCAGTAGGTCTGTTCATAGTCCTCTCCTTGACTTAGTCCATCAGTAGTCAAACGATTGATAAGGCTTGGAAAACGTAAGATCTTTGGTGACCATTACGTTGAAGCGGAATCCAGGGCGGATCTCGAGGGTGGGGGCGATGTTCAGGTTCTTGGCGATCATCTGAGCCGTTACCTGACCCAACTGCTGCCCCAATGCCTCGCTCATGGCGCTGCTGGCACTTTCACGCTGATTGCCGCCACCAAAACTGCTGCTGTTGTTCTGGTCTTGGCTCAAGCTGATCCCGGCCACTACGCCGGACATCAGGAAGGCAGACCCGAAGAGTCGCACGTAATGGTTATTGACTTGATCACTCAGCCCGGAATAGCCCAGGCCGTCCGCCCCAGGCATGGCGCCGATATCCATCGCCTTGCCATCTGGAAAAATAATACGCTGCCAGGCAACCAGCACTCGCGCCTGACCATAGGCCACCTCGCTGGAGTAAGACCCCACCAGTCGCGCGCCCTGAGGCACCAACAAGTGCTTGCCGGTCGCCGTGTCGTAGACACCCTGAGTGACCTGCCCAATGATCTGCCCTGGCAAGTCGGAGTTGATCCCAGACACCAGCATCGCGGGAATAATGAAGCCAGCGCGCAACTCGTAGGGGCTCCTCGGTGCCTCCACTTTCGACTTCAGCGCCCAACGGTCTTCGCTCCCATCTGCAGCGAACTGATCGTAGCCCGCATTACGAGAAGATGAAGGCGTAACTCGAAACGGCGAATCATCGTCGCCACCACCGACGCCGCCCATGCCTGCACGACGCAGTTCGGCCATCCGGGCCTTGAAGGCGCTGTTTGGATCACTTCGTGCCTGCTCGTCCAACCGTTGGCGTGCAGCCGCAATGTTTGCAAGCGCGTCCTGAGGGCCGAGCGGACCGTGGGTCGGTTGAGAGGATGCTGCGCTACGCGGCGCCTGCACCTGAACCGTACTCCTGGCGCGCACTGCCTCCTGGAACTGCTGCGCCTTCATTACGCGAATACGTTCCAACTCGTCCGCATTCACATCCGGCTGCGACGCACGCGGCGGCAATGGCGGCGCGTCAAGGTTGTCCGGGCGCACCACTTGTAGCCGCTCAGGCTCGCGCGCTGGCGCGTTGTCGAGCACTGGCACTTTCGGCGGTTCTGCCTTACTCGGGATGATCCCGTCCGAGTCCATACCGCTGATCTGACTGGCAAACAGGCTGCTGTTGCCCGTTTTTTCACTCTTCTTGTCCTTCGGCTCGTTCTGCTCGCCCGACCGATCCGCTGCCACCAGCATCATGATCAGCAGGAAGATAGCGGTTGCAGCGCCGATGATGTACATCGGCCAGTTGTTCACACGGCGCACACCGCTGCTGCGGTTCAGCTTGCCGGGGGAGGCGTCCGGGGACATGGCATCGTTAGCTTTACTCATCCCATGTCACTCCTTGCGAACCCAGGCGCCAGCGGCCAGCAGGCGATCATTCTGCACGCCATAGGCACGGCTCAGGGTTTCTGGGCCGACCCGCAGAATCACCCGCAGCAGCTGGGTGTCCTTAGGGGTGTCGACCACGTAGTTCAGCGGCAGAGCAGGTACCACACCGCGCGCGGCAGACGCTGGCTGGGCCTTGGGGTCGAACTCCTGCACGGAATAGCCTGAGGCGCGCAGGGTGCTCAACAGGGCAGTGCCGAAGCCATCACGGGTTTCCTGGGCAAAACGCAAGCGGGTACTGGCAGGCGGGTGCACCACTGCCAACTGGCGAACGGTGGCCTGCGCCAGCTGCTGGTTGACCGCAGGCGATGTGCGCTCGGCGAAGTTGCCATAAGGCCCGTTGGCGCAGGCGGCCAGCCACAGGGTGGCGAACAGTGCTAGACAAGCGCGCATGCTCATTTACCCCGCTGGATGGTGACACGGTCCTGGGACTTGCCCACGCCGGCAATCAGGATGGCCTTGTCGAACACGGTGTCGACAATGTAACGGTCGCCCTGGATGCGGTAGTTGACCATCACGGTCTCATCATCTCGGAACCAGCCGCCGTCCTTGCGCACCACCATCAGCGACGGAGCCTCGGTCTGGGCTACGGTTTGCGGCATCTGGATGATGGTCTTGCTGCCATCGTTATAAACCCGCACGGGTTTCCAGGCAGTGTCGCCTTCGACGGTGTAGTCGAAGCTCAGGTTACCCAGGTATTCGCCGGTTTCGGGGATGGTCGCGCGCTTGCGCTCGGTGGTTTCGCGCTGCTTGATCATGTTCCACTTCGCCAGCGCTTCTTCGGGATAGGTGAAGGCCACTTGCGGCATGTACTGGGTGCGGTGCGAGCGGAGCTTGAAGTGGTAGGTACGGCGGTTGGTGGTGACCACCAGCGACGTTTCCAGCCCCACGTCCATGGGCTTGATGATCAGGTGCTGCACTTCGCTCGGGCCAGCACCGGTGATGGCCGGCTCGACCGTCCAGCGGGCAGTGTCGCCCAGGTTGATCGAGTTGACCTGCTCACCGGCCTGCAGGGCGATGTCGCACACCTGCAACACGGCGCAGACGATGCTCGGCTGCTGGGCACCAAAGATGAAGCGGGCAGTGCCATCACCACCATCGACCGGCTTGATGCCGGTGGCACTGGCCTGCTGCCAACGCTGGGAAATGGCCAGGGCGGCCTTTTCCTGCGGAGTAAGGGTTGGATTGGCGTCCGAGAAATACAAGTCGGCCTGACTGGTGCCGGGCGCGGCCTGAACGAACGCAGGCAGTGCGGCGGCGAGCAAAGCGCAAAGATAACGGTTCATGGTCGGTCCTTCAGAGTTGCTTAGACCAGGAGAAGTCGCGCACATAGGTCCCGATCGGGTTCATCCGCAGTTGCTCTTCGCTGGTTTGAGTAGTGGGTTCGGCGGTATAGGTGGTCACCAGGGCACGCCAGTTGACTTTGCTCTTGACCAGGCCTTGCCGATCACGAGTGACTTCTTCCCAGTCCACCTGCCAGGTCTCCGGGGTCTGCTGCATGACCGAACGGATGTCGACGCTGACGGTCTCTTCTGCGGCGCGCACGAACGGGCTCGAGTCCTTGGTGCCGTTGAGCCATTCGTTCATTTTCTGCGTAGCCGGATCGTTCTGGCTGAGCAGCGCATAAATGCGGAAGATCGATTTGCGCAACAGCGCCACATCCGGCGTGACGGTGCGGGCATCGGCAATAAAGCTGGCGATTTGCGATTTCACGACGCGCTGATCGACTGGCTGCGCCACCTGCGCCGGCGCTACCGCCAACGGCTGTCCAAGCTTGTCCACTTCGACCACGTAGGGTACGAACTTGGACTGGCTGCCGATATGGATCAGGCCGCCCACACAGGCCAGCGCGATCATCATCGACAGGATCGCAACCACCTGCCACATTAGGCGCGAAGTCACGACGCTGCCGACATGGTCGTTCCAGGTACGACGGGCCGTCAGGTAAGGGTTGTCGAGTACCGCGCCTTGCGGCGACGGGGCGCCGGAAGCGGTATCGACGGGTTCAGCGGGGCGTTTGCGCACCATCGCCTTCATGCGTTCAGCGAAGCTCATGCGGCCACTCCATAATCATTCAGTCTGAGGCCACGGGCGGCCAGCCATTCGTCCACCCAACCGTTGCCATACTTGGCTTCCAGTCGCTTGATGGCAGCAACCGACTCTTTGTCGGAGGCACCGACGAACGCCAGGGCGAGCGGGCCCAGGGCAAGGTCATATAGCCGTCGACCGTTTTCCGATACGTAGTAGTACTGACGCTTGGGTACGGCGGTGGCGAGGATTTCGATCTGCCGGGCATTCAAGCCCATGCGCCGGTACAGCAACGAAGTGTCTTCATCACGTGCATAGACGTTAGGCAGGAAGATCTTGGTGGCCGTCGACTCGACGATGACATCGAGAATGCCGGAGTTCGCGGCGTCCGACAGGCTCTGGGTAGCCATCAGTACCAGGCAGTTGGCCTTACGCAATACCTTGAGCCACTCGCGGATCTTCTCGCGGAAAGCGGGGTGGCCAAGCATCAGCCAGGCTTCGTCGAGAATGATCACCGCCGGCTGCCCCTTGAGCGCGCGCTCGATACGGCGGAACAGGTACAGCAGCACGGGCAGGGCATACTTGTCGCCCAGGTTCATCAGTTCTTCGATCTCGAAGACGGTGAAGTCGGACAGTGTCAAACCATCCTCATCGGCATCGAGCAGGTGCCCCATGGTTCCGTCGACGGTGTACTGACGCAGGGTTTCACGCACGTTCTCGTCCTGCACCACCAGGCAGAACTCGGACAGGGTGCGCGAACCGTCGCGGTACATGCTCATCACCGCATGGCCGATTTCGTTACGCTGCGCAGCGGTAGTTTCCAGTCCGTTCAGCGCCAGGATGGTATCGAGCCATTCCATAGCCCACGCGCGGTCACCCTTGGTTTCCAGGAACTGCAGCGGGCAGAAGGCAAGACGCTCGTCGTCGGCCGCCACGGTGAAGTGAAGCCCGGATTGCCCGGCACTTTCTGCCCGGATACCGGCTGCAAGGGGGTACATGGACATGCCTTTGTCGAAGGCGAAAATCGACATGCCCTGGTAGCGGCGCAGTTGTGCAGCGATCAGCGCCAGGTGCGTGGACTTACCCGCACCCGTCGGGCCAAACATGAACGTGTGACCCAGATCGCGCACGTGCAGATTCAGACGGAACGGCGTGGCACCGCTGGTTACACAGTGCATCAGCGCCGGCGAAAGCGGCGGATAGAGTGGGCAAGGGGCTTCAGCGCTGCCTGTCCAGATGCTGCTGGTGGGCAGCATGTCAGCCAGGTTCAGCGTATTCATCAACGGGCGACGGACGTTTTCCACGCCATGGCCCGGCAGGCTACCCAGATAGGCGTCCAGTGTATTGATGGTCTCGATACGAGCGGCAAAGCCAAGCCGTTCAATGGCTTTTTCCACACCGCGGGCAGCCTCTTCAAGCTGCTGGCGGTCCTCATCCATCAAGACGACGACGCTGGTGTAATAGCCCTGAGCGATCAAGCCACTGTTAACCTCGGCGATCGCGTCAGCCGCATCCTGCACCATCGAGAGCGCGTCCTGGTCGATGTTGCCGCTGTTGGTGTTGAAAACCTGGTCGAAGAAGCCACGAACCTTCTGTTTCCATTTCTTGCGGTATTTGTCCAGGTGTCGCACGGCCTCATGGGTATCCATGAATATGAAGCGGCTGGACCACCGGTACTCGCAGGGCAGCTCGGCAAGCGCGGCCAGGATGCCGGGCGCAGACTCCAGCGGAAAACCTTCAATTGCCACGACCTGAATGAAGTTGCGGCCGATTTTAGGCACCACACCCCCCCACAGTTCCTTGCCGCCGAGAATGGCGTCCAGATACATGGGGTTGCTTGGCAACTGCACCGGTTGGCTTATACCGGTCACACAGAACTGAACCCAGCTGAGCAAATCCTCATGGGTAATCTGTGCGCCTTCCTCTGTAACCAGCGTATTGGCCTTCAAACGCGTCATCTTTAGCACCGACGACAGGCTGCCCTCAACGCTGGTGCAATCGCGCTTGAATTGCTCGATCAGGTTACGCGTACGCGCCTTGTGGTCTGGCGGCGGCGTGTCATCGTCGAACATCAGCTCGACGAACTTCTGCTGCGCCAGCATGGGCGGGAAGTAAGTCAGCGTCAGGACGAAATAACCTTCATACAGCGACCCTAGCGACTCGAAGAAGCTGCGTCGCTCCTCGTCCATCGCTTCGGTAAGCCGATCCGGGAAATGCGAGAAACCCTTGCTGGAATAGTTGACCGCAGGACGCCGTACGGCATCGACGTGAATCATCCACCCACTACCCAACCCCACCAGGGCTTGGTTGATACGCAGCGATACCAACTCGCGCTGGGCGTCGGTGCTGCTGGCGTTATCGTCACCTCGATACAACCACGCAGCCATGAATGCGCCGTTCTTGCCGACGATCACACCGTCGTCGACCAGCGCCGCATGGTTCAGCAGGTCTGAGAGGCCCGCATCTTTGGAGCGGTGCTTTTTGAGCTTGAGCTCGGCATCGACCTGCAGGAGACGCTGGACCAACAGCAGGACCAGCAACGCACCGAGGGCTGCGATGGCATACGCAATACCTTCGATCATTTGTATTGATTTCCCTGACTTGGCGGGTTGTCCCTGTACGGGGTACTACGCGCCGGGTAGTAAGACTTGTAGCGTCGATGACGCAGGTACACCGGGCGCATCTTCGGGTCGGCCTTGGCCATGACCCGCAGAATGAAAAGTGCGGCAAACCACAGCACCAGCCCGACGACCGTGGCGCGCAGTTCCTGGGCGCTGAAAATCAGGGCGAAGGCCAGCAGGCCGGAGAACATCACCAGCTCGCGGTCGCCACCCATGAAAAGGTTGTCGCGGTTTCCCGCACGGCGAATAGGGATGGTGCGCAGCGCCATGGTTCAGACCTGCCCTTGAACCGAGTGGGCATTCATCATCGGTACCGATTGGGCCAGTTCAGCCGAGGTGCCGAAGAATTTCTGCATGATGTTGTTGGCGCCTACGATCAGTGCCATAACCAGCACCAGGAAGATCAGCGTGCGGAAGAAGCCGTTGAGGTCGCCACCGAAGATCAGCACACCACCTGCGACCACGATGCCGATCAGCGACAGGGCAAAGGCGACTGGGCCAGTCACCGATTTCTGCAGAGACTCCAACCAGCTCTCATAAGGCAGGGTGCCGCTACCGGCGGTAGAGGCGAAGGCATTTTCCGGGGTGACCATTACGTAGAGCATCAACAGGCAGAGCGCCAGGTAGCCAAACGTTTGGGCATTGATGCGGGACAGAGAAATGTTGGCTTGCATGTGCGATGTTTTCCTAGAGGTTGCGCATGATGTAACGGCCGTTTTCGTACCCGGAAACCTCGAGGATTTCCTGGATGCGGCGGCCTTCTGGGGTTCTGGCGATGGAGATGACGACGTGAACCGCTTCGCCAATCAGCGGCTCGATGTCGGCCGGAGCCGACTTGTTGCGGGAAACCAGGGATTTGAGACGGGTCAGCCCTTCACTGGCGCTGTTGGCATGCAGCGTGGCGGCACCGCCAGGGTGGCCGGTGTTCCAGGCATCGATCAGGTCGAGTGCCTCTTCGCCACGCACCTCACCGACCAGGATGCGGTCAGGGCGCATACGCAGGGAGGTCTTGAGCAGGTGGGTCATGCTCACGTCGACGGTGGTGTGGTACTGCACGAAGTTCTTGGCCGCGCACTGAATCTCACCGGTGTCCTCGATGATGAATACGCGCTCACTGGGAAATTCGATGACCATCTCGTTGATGACCGCGTTGACCAAGGTGGTCTTGCCGGTACCCGTACCACCGATAACGAGGATATTGCGGTGATCACGGATGGCCCGCTTGATGGCATCGCACTGGGCCGGCGTCATGATCGCCGACTCCACATACTGGTCCAGGGTGTAGATGGCGACCGCCTTTTTTCGGATCGCAAACGTGGCGGCGCGCACCACCGGCGGAAGCTGGCCTGCGAAGCGCGACCCGTCCAGGGGCCATTCGCCTTCGAGCAGCGGTTTGCTGCGGGTCACTTCCTTGCCATGGAAGCCAGCCACGGTCTTGATGATGGACTCGGCCTGCGCCGGACGCAGATCTCCAATGTGCCTCATCGGTTGGCCCAACTGTTCGAGCCAGAGCTTGCCGTCGCCGTTACACATCAACTCGACGGTCTGCGGGTGGTTGAGCGCATCGATAATGAGCGGGCCGGCATCGCGTTCAAGTTTTTTCTTGGCGCGATCTTTCAGGCTGGCAGTTTCTGCAATATCCACACTATTCGTCCATGAATTAAACGCTGACCCTGTCGCACGGTATTCAACCGAGCGCGTGTTACAGGTCTTCAATTACTGATAACGGGCAAAAAGCTCTTCGCTCGAATATCCACCTAGGCTGACTAGATGCTTTCAAGTTGCGTGAGACGATCCACAATGGCGCGGAGGTTACCCGAGCAACAATTGCTAACGAAATGGTTAATATCTTACAAGCATGTAAGCATTTTCCTACAAAATTGGTACGAGCGTTCTTCGAATTGGCTAGACGCTCCTACGTGAAACCCGCGCCGTAGCTGGTCTCTACCATGAGCGCCAGTAATGCTGGCAGCTAATCGCCACTACCATCGAATGATCGTCTTTCACAAAAAATGAGAGGCAATTCACAATTAACCAAAACATTTTTTTGTGGCCCAGTTCACAGTTGCCCACTTCATAGACATCACAGCCGTCAGTCATGAGTTGATATACGCGGGCTATCCAATAATGGCATTTAGATATCAAATTTCGCGAAGGACAACATATACGCTAATTGGTTCAAAGCAATTGCAGCTGCCTGCCTGGCGGGCTGAACAATGAGCAATCGAGTTGTAAAGATTCACGTTCTTCCAAGTTCAGCTTGCGTACAGTCTTGTCGAAACGCTGCGCCAACAGCTGGGCAAAAACACCTTCACCCCGCATACGAGCACCGAAGCGGCTGTCATAAAGCGCTCCGCCCCGGCTTTGCCGAATCAGGCTCATCACATGGGCTGCGCGCTGCGGATAGTGATCGTGCAACCACTGCTCGAACAGAGGGGCCACCTCCAGCGGTAAGCGAAGCATCATGTAGGCCGCGCTTTGCGCGCCGGCCTCTTGCGCCGACTCCAACAACTGCTCCAGTTCACAGTCGTTGATCATGGGAATGATCGGCGAACACAGCACGCCCACGGGTACGCCGGCATCGCGCAGCAGGCGTATGGCCCGCAAGCGCGCAGCAGGCGAAGCGGCACGGGGCTCCAGCACACGCTTAAGGCCAGCATCAAGGGTGGTATGGCTGATCATCACGCGCACAAGGCGCAAGCTGGCCATTTCGGTCAACAGGTCAAGGTCACGCAGAATCAAAGCGCCCTTGGTGACGATGGTCACTGGGTGTCGAAATTTCAGCAGCACCTCCAGCAAACGCCGAGTCAGCAAGTGTTCGCGTTCTATCGGCTGATAAGGGTCGGTGTTAGCCCCCAGGTTGATCGGCGCACACACGTACCCAGGTTTGCTCAGCTGCTGCGCCAGCACATCGGCCGCATTGGTCTTGGCGATCAGCTTGGTTTCGAAATCCAGACCCGGCGACAGGTCCCAATAGGCGTGGGAAGGGCGCGCATAGCAATAGATGCATCCGTGCTCGCAACCGCGATAAGGGTTTATCGACCGGTCGAAGGGCAGGTCGGGGGAGGTATTGCGGCTGATCACGGTCTTGGCCGTCTCGATCCGCACTTCGGTCCCTTGCGTGATTGGCACATCTTGGTACCAGCCATCATCCTCATACGATGAGCGGGTGTGGCCGAAGCGATTATGCGGATTATGCGCAGTGCCGCGGCCCTTCAAAGGAGGTGAATATGACATGGCTAAACCCTTTACTGTATGCATGTACAGTAAAGGGCATGCCGGGTAATTGCCAGCCCGATTATCCGGCAGCCTGAAGCCACTGGAGGTAAGGGTGCAGGCTGGTCTCACGGCCTAGAAACTGTCTCACCCCTTCACGCAATGGGCGCGATGCCCCTGGGGCGATTAGTGACTCGAACAGCACCTGTCCAAGCGCACGATCAAGTAACCCCGTTTGCTCGAAGCGGGTAAAGATATCCACGGCACATACATCTGCCCAGAGATAGGCGTAATAGCCGGCGTCATAGCCGGTAACCAGGTGGTCGAAGGTGTGGGCCGGGTGCTCATGGGCGTGCAGGGGCCAATAACCACAGTGTTCGCGCGATTGAGCGAATCGCTGGCGAACGGTTTTCCCGTCACCTGGGTTCGTGTGCAGGTCCACATCGAACAAGGCCTTGCTCAGCTCAAGCGCGGCTTCGCCGATGGCTTCGCGCTTGTAGCGCTCGATGCACTGCTCGACCTGCTCCCTATCAATCTGATGCCCGTCCGAATGGTGGGAGGAAATGCTGACGAGATAGGCGGCGTTCCACACCCAACGTTCGAACAGCTTGCCAAATAGCTCCGTCCCGTCTGTGCCGAGTTCGATTACGCCCGACTGAACGTGGTTGTCGGTACGCACCATAAGGTGATGTAACGCATGGCCGAACTCGTGGTACAGCTTGCGCAGCGCAAGGTGATCCAACAACGGCTGTGCACCTGCGCTACCTTCGGGCACATCACTGAAGACGATCACCACCGCTTGCTGGTAAATCCCTTCCGCGTCGACCCGGCGGTTACGCACATAGGTTGTGAATACCGCATCTGCCTGCTTACCGGCATGCTGTACAGCATCGAGATAGAGCAAGCCAATGCGTGCGTTGTCCTGGAATGCCTCAAAGGCCAGCACTGAGGGTGCCCATACAGGAGCAGGGGTGGCCCTCAACTCCAGGCCAAAGAGCCGCCTGGCCAGCTGGATTAGCGCGTCGATGACGGCAGCCATCGGGAAAAATTCGCGCAGCGCCTCCTTCGACACTATCTTGGCCGCGTCTCGCAGTTGCTTTTGGGCGAAGCGTAGGTCCCAGGGCTGCATGTCATCCAGACCCAATTTCTGTGCGTCACGCTCAAAGTCTGAACGCCACTGCAGCACCACGGGTTTCATGCCAGCAGCCAAGCTTTGCAGGAATGCGCGAACCTGGCGTGGTGAACCTGCACTTTTGCGCGCCAAGCTCAGGTTCATGTGATCGGAGAACGCCAACAGCGTCGCTCGTTCATGGCGCAGAAGTGCCAGTTGCTGCAGCACCTGACCATTATCTGGCGACGAACCGGTATTGACGCCACGTCCATGGAAAGCCCGGTACACCTGCTCACGGGTAGCACCTAGCTCGGCCTCTTCCAGCACACGCTCGGTAGCCCAGCTTTCGCAGGGTATGGACCACCCGTTACTGCCGCGCTGCCTTGCCCGTTCGTTCAACTCGTCGAGACTGCGTTGGGATAGACCGCGCAGCTGAGTGATGTCATCGACAACCACGTCCGGATGATCGAGATTGAGCAGATACCGTTCTTCAAGCTCGGTTATCTGGCGTTGCAGGTCGAGCAGCCGCGCCTTGTCGCTTTTGGGCAGCGAAGCACCACTGACGCGAAACCTTTCCACGTGCCAGCGCAATGTTGCCCGCTGGCGGCTATCGAGGTTACGGCCGATATCGCTGTACGCCAGCTGTTCATACAGCGACTGAAGCTGCTCGTTGCAAAACCTTGAGTCCAACGCAGAGCTGGCAGCGATGTGAAACGCCAGGATAGGGTCACTCCAGGCCTGCCCTTTGCCCAGAAATGGCATTACCCCATAAAGCACTGCGTACAACTGAGCGTCCAGATCATCCATGGCCAACACCAGGTCATCCCATGTTGGCATTGATGGCTGGCTGTTGATCACGCGCTCGATGCCTTGTGCATACCGCTCAAGGACTTGGTCGAACGCATCCTGCATGCTTTCGACCGTGATGGAGGGGTAGTCGACGGGCACGTTGCCGTCTTGCAGAAGCGGGTTGCTCATCACGCTTTACCTTGCTCGATAATGGGAGCTGGCAAGCGTGGGCGACTGCGCGAGCGGGCAGGTCGCGCTTAATTACCACCAGCCGCCACCGCCCAGGCTTGCGCCTGGGCAGTGCGGCGGTCAATCGGCTGGTTTCTTCAGCTTCGGATTGGGAAAGAACTGCACGGTCTGCACCTTCGCCGCTGCCGGCTTGGGCGCTTGTTGGTTGACCCGCGTGCCCAGTTCGCTGGGCACCGACAAGCCCTGCTCATTGAGCGTGTCCGTAAAACCGCACGCCACACACTCGCGGTGCGGCACGCCGTCTTCGTTCCACATCATCAGCTTGTCGGCTTCACTGCATGCCGGGCATACCGCGCCAGCGATGAAGCGCTTCTTGGTCTTGTTCACGGCGTCCTCGCTCATGCTGCCGATTCTTCGGCCAGGCCGCTGTGGCGCAGCAAGGCGTCAATGGACGGCTCGCGCCCGCGGAAGTCGACGAACAACACCATCGGCGCACGAGAGCCGCCTCGAGCCAGCACCGCTTCACGGAACGCCCGACCTGTTTCGGCATTGAACACGCCTTCTTCCTCGAACCGCGAAAAGGCATCGGCCGACAACACTTCAGCCCATTTGTAGCTGTAGTAGCCTGCGGCGTAACCGCCCGCAAAGATGTGCGCAAAGCTGTTCGGGAAGCGGTTATAGGCCGGTGGGCGCATGACCGACACTTCATCGCGCACGCCTTCGAGCACTTGCAGCACCGTACGGCCGTCACCGTGGCTGGCGTGAAGTTCGAAGTCGAACAGCGAGAACTCGAGCTGACGCACCATCATCATGCCCGACTGGAAGTTCTTCGCCGCCAGCATCTTGTCCAGCAGGTCCTGCGGCAGCGCCTCGCCGGTTTCGTAATGGCCGGAAATCAAGGCAAGGCCTTCGGGCTCCCAGCACCAGTTCTCCATGAACTGGCTGGGCAGCTCTACCGCATCCCATGCCACGCCGTTGATACCAGACACTCCGGCGTGATCAATGCGGGTCAACAGGTGGTGCAAGCCGTGGCCGAACTCATGGAACAGCGTCGTGACCTCGTCATGGGTCAGCAGGGCAGGTTTGCCCGGCGCGGCCGGGGTGAAGTTGCACACCAGGTTGGCCACCGGGCTTTGCAGTTGGCCTTGCGCCGTTACGCGACGGTCACGTGCCCCGTCCATCCAGGCACCACCACGCTTGTTGGCGCGGGCATAGAGGTCGAAGAAGAAGCGCCCTACATGCTGGCCGTTCTCCTTGATCTCGAACAGGCGTACATCCGGGTGCCAGGCGTCGAACTGCTTGAGCTCGTTGATCTCGATGCCGTACAGGCGCTGCACGATGCTGAACAGGCCACCCAGTACCTTGTCGATGGGGAAGTAGGCGCGCAGTGCTTCCTGGGACACACTGTAGCGCTGCTCTCGCAGCTTCTCACCAAAGTACCCGGCATCCCAACTGGCCAGCTCCGGACAACCTTGCTCGGCAGCATAGGCCTTGAGCTGGGCCAGGTCGCGGGCGGCGAAGGGCTTGGAGCGTTTGGCCAGATCGCGCAGGAAGCTCAACACCTGGTCGCTGGACTCGGCCATCTTGGTCGCCAGGCTCAGCTCGGCGTAATTCTTATAGCCCAGCAGTTCGGCAAGCTCCTGGCGCAGATCGAGAATCTGCTGCATCACCGGACCGTTGTCGAACTGCCCCGCGTTCGGGCCCTGATCCGAAGCGCGAGTGCAGTAGGCCGCATACAGTTCTTCGCGCAGCGCGCGGTCGCTGGCGTAGGTCATCACCGCGTAATAGCTGGGGAATTCGAGGGTAATCAGCCAGCCATCGAGGCCCTTGGCGGCGGCAGCGGCGGCCATCTGGGCCTTGGCCGAGTCAGGCAGGCCGTCGAGCGCGGCTTCGTCGGTGACGTGCTTGCTCCACGCCTGGGTGGCATCCAACAGCTGGTTGGAGAACCGGCTGCCCAGCTCGCTGAGCTTGCTCTGCACCTCGGCGTAGCGCTGCTGCTTTGCGGCAGGCAGGTCGATGCCCGACAGGCGGAAGTCACGCAACGCATGTTCAAGGATGGTCTTTTGCGCCACATCGAACGTGGCAGCCTCGGGGCTTGCAGCCAGTGCCTGGTAGGCATCGAACAACGCACGGTTCTGCCCAAGCTCCGTCGAGTAGGCGCTCAGCGCTGGCAGGCAGGCCTCGTAGGCTTCACGCAGCTCTGGGCTGTTGCACACTGCATTGAGGTGGCTCACCGGGCTCCAGGCGGCCCCGAGGCGGTCGTTCAGTTCGTCCATGGCAAGCACCAGGCCTGACCATGTAGGCGCTGCGCCTTGTTCTTCAAGAATCCTGGCAATGGCTTTACGGTTGTCGGCCAGGATCGCTTCGATCGCCGGCAGCACGTGCTCTGCACGAATTTGCGAGAAGGGCGGCAGATCGTGGGATTGCAGAAGCGGGTTGTTCGCAGTCACGGTTTGGATACCTTGGCAGAAGAAACACAGCCCCATCTTAATTACAATCGACGCCGACCGCAGCAGGCAGCCAGCCTATCGGCACACATGAGGAACACTATCATGGCCATTCGAAGCTTCCAGCAACACCGTCCCAAGCTCGGAGCGCGCGCTTTCGTGGACCGCTCGGCGGTGGTACTGGGCGATGTCGAGATCGGCGAAGACAGTTCGGTCTGGCCATTGGTGGTAGTGCGAGGCGACATGCACCGCATCCGTATCGGCGCGCGCACCAGTGTGCAGGACGCCAGCGTACTGCACATCACCCACGCCAGCCCGTTCAACCCGGATGGCTTTGCGCTGATCATCGGTGACGAAGTCACCATCGGGCACAAGGTCATGCTGCACGGCTGCACACTGGGCAACCGCATCCTGGTCGGCATGGGCAGTACCGTCATGGACGGCGCCATCGTCGAGGACGAGGTGATCATTGGCGCCGCAAGCCTGGTGCCACCGGGCAAGCGCCTGGTCAGTGGCTACCTGTACATGGGCAGCCCGGTCAGGCAGGTCCGGTTGTTGAACGACCAGGAACGTGCCTTCTTCGCCTACAGCGCCGGCAACTACGTGAAGCTCAAGGACCAGCACCTGGCCGAGGGCTTCGATCAGCCGGACTGATCGTTTTTCCACAGCCCGTGCGGCCGCGCAGCTGCCGGGATCGGGCCATGACTCAGCCATGCGGGCATCGGCTTGCCCGCCAGCATGCAGCGCAGCAACCAAGCGGACACCTTACCTATGCACCAGCAAAACATCCTGTTCGACCTCGACGGCACCCTGACCGACCCACGTCTGGGTATCACCCGTTCCATCCAGTACGCCTTGGCGAAGCTGGGTATCGACGAGCCAGACCTCTCTCGCCTTGAACATTTCATCGGCCCACCGCTGTTGCAAGCGTTCATGCAGTTCTACGGTTTCGACGAAGCCAAGGCCTGGGAGGCCGTCAACTTCTACCGTGAGCGCTTTCGCGTCACGGGCCTGTACGAAAACCTCGTGTTCGACGGGGTGCCGCAGCTGCTCGAAACCCTCAATGGCCAAGGCCGCACGCTCTACATAGCGACTTCAAAGCCGTGGGAATTCGCGCGCGAAATCGCCCGCCACTTCGCCTTCGACCAGCATTTCAAAGTGATCTACGGCAGCGAGCTGGACGGTACCCGAACCAACAAGGTCGAGCTGATTCGCCACCTGCTGGACGAAGAAGGGCTGGACCCGGCGCACACGCTCATGATCGGCGATCGCAAGCATGACCTGATCGGTGCCCGCAGTAATGGCGTGCAGGCCGTGGCAGTTGGGTATGGGTTCGGAAGCCGCGAGGAACTGATGGCAGAAGCGCCGGCGTTTCATTTCGCGTCCCTGGCCGAGATGCACGAGGCGTTCAGCATGCGATCGCGCTGAAGGGCCGGGCAACCGGCTAACGCGCACTAGCCCCTGGCATCAACCCTTGCAGGGCTGCAGTGCGCGCAGCGATGGGCAATGACGCCAGTTGCCCAACGCGCTCATAGAATCGCTCCCAGTCACCTTCGGCCTGGCGAAATAAAGCCGAAAAAGCCGGCACCCACTGGTCGTACAGCCCGAATGGCAGCAATTTCGCATTGTTCATCGCCCCATCTACCCAGGCGTCGTAACGTGTATCGTCTCTCCATGGGCCATCGCGTAGCGAACGGTAATCGCGTCGCAACCGCTCGAACTCGGCCCGCTTGGCCAAGCGCTTGGTTTCATCATCGGTGGGCGCCGCATAAATGGCCTGTAGCCGTGCCCGAGTGGCCAGCACCAGGCGGATGAACTGCTCGCGCTAGGGGCCATGGTCTTCGCCGGTGGCCGCCAGCCCACGGCTCAGCCGCCATTGCCGCGTGCCTTGCTGTTCGACGAACGACGCGAACGACTCGTTGAAGGCCGTATCGTCCTGCACGTAGACACGTTGATGAGCCAGCTCATGGAAGATCAGCGTGGCCAGACGCTCTTCACCCCAGCCCATCATCGATGACAGGATCGGGTCATCGAACCAGCCCAGGGTCGAATAGGTTTCTACCCCGCCCACATAGACGTCAAGGTGCTGCTGGCGCATCAACGCCGCTGCACCCCGTGCTGCGCCCTGACGGTAGTAGCCACGGTAGGCCACGCACCCTGCAATGGGAAAACAGTGGGTGACCGGCTGTAGCGACAACTCAGGGGTGGCGAATACATTCCATACAACGTACGGGCGGCCCAAATCGGCGTACGTCGTGTAGCTTCGGTTGTCGGGTAATTTCAGTTGCCGGGTGGCGAATGTCCGCGCCTGCTGGGCGTACGCCAGCCGAGCGCGCAACGGCTCGGACGTGGCAGGGTCGGCCATCACCTTCGTCAGGGGCCGACGCGCCTGCAGCAGCTCCCACTGGCCGACTGCCAGCTGGCCATAGTAGCCAGCGCTGCTGCAACCGTTGAGCAGCGCGACGAGCAGTAGCGGAACAAACCGGGTGAAAACACGGTCGAGTGCCCCAGGGTCTGAGCGTTGCGCAAGCACTGTTCCAAGCATCGTTTACCGTCTGATTCGCTCAACCCCATTCGCCTAAAGATTATCTCGCCGAAGGGGAGTTTCGCCATGCGCGCATTGTGGGTCGCCGGTTCATTGCTGCTGACAACAGCCTGTTCGACATTGCCTGACCCCGACCCTTCTCAAGCGTGGGTCGACCTTGAACCAAGCGAGCAAACCTCCCTGGACGCGGTAAAAGTCGATGCAAAGGACTGGGACGACAACCGTTATTTCCAAATACCGCCTGGCAACCATGAGCTGACCGTGCGCTATCAATTCCCGGTGGCGCCCAGCAACATCGGCCCCGTTGATGCCCCGCTATGGCGTGATTGCCAGGTCAAGGTGGCCTTCAAGGGCTTTGATGCTGGCGAGCGGTACCAGTTGCAGGCTGGCAGCATCGGCTTCCGTCCCTGGATCAAGCTCTATGATCAGCAACAGAACCTGGTCAGCCAGGGTGAACCGGCAGGCTGCCAGCGCACGTGAAGCATCCAAAACAGCGCTATGCTTGTCAGGTATTCACTGCAAGTGGAAAAACCTGCCATGCGCCAGCCCATGATGCTGATCGCCCTCAGTGCACTGGGAGCTTGTGCTAGCCCCTTACCGCCCAAGGACCCTAAACAGGCCTGGGTAGACCTTTACACCATGACACCCGGCAGGGTCATCATGGCCGACCGCCTCGATGGCAAACGCCTGGACGACGGCCGTTATTTTCAGGTGACGCCCGGCAAGCACGAACTGATCGTACGTTTCGACTATGAGATCTACGCGGGCGGGTTCTCTACCGACCCCAGGGACCGTACATGCTACCTGACGGTGCGTTACGATCACTTCGAGGCGGGCGAGCGTTATAGGCTCGAGGCAAGGGCGCCGGTGATGGAACCGCAGGTGCTGCTGTATGACTCAGCCAGGACCGTGGTCGTCAACGAACCTAGCAGGGTCTTCTGCATACCCTAGGCCCCCTGCAGGTCCCGGCGGTTGCCAGGTTTACTGATCATTCTTCTGATAAATGATCTTGCGGGCGCCGCCATCACAGCTGCCGACCACCATGTTGGGGTCCTGCACTTCGCTGTTGGGCACGATTTCCAGGGTATAGGACGGCACACCCTGGGCCTGGATCTTGGCCTCGATTTCTGCCTTCAACTCCTCGCATGGCTTGATTGCTGCCAGTGCCGAAGTTGTCACCAGGGAGACCAGTAAAGCGGTAGCGATGCGAATCATGGGCGGCTCCAGTAAAGGCAGCGAGGCTGCCGGGTTTTCAGATTACCGCAAACCGCCCACGACTGGAGCGATCAGCTTACCAGCTTGGCATCCAGGGTGATGTTGGCGTTGAGCACCTTGGACACGGGGCAGCCCTGCTTGGCCTTGTTGGCGATTTCCAGGAACTGTTCTTCGCTCGCCCCTGGTACTTTGGCGCTCAGCACCAGGTGCACCGCAGTGATGGCAAAACCATCGTCCTGCTTGTCCAGGGTGACTTCGGCTTTAGTGTCGATACGCTCGGGCGTCAGCTTGGCTTCGCCCAGCATCATCGACAGCGCCATCGAGAAGCACCCAGCGTGGGCGGCGCCGATCAGTTCTTCCGGGTTGGTGCCCGGCGTGTCTTCGAAACGGGTGTTGAACCCATAAGGGTTGTTCTTGAGCGCGCCGCTTTCCGTGGAGATCTGGCCCTTGCCGTCCTTGAGACCACCTTCCCAGATTGCCGATGCTGTCTTCTTCATGATGCCTCCCGGTCATTGGTTAAATACCTATCGATTCAGAGGCTGGTAGCCTGATGAGAGTTCAGCTCAATCCGACAGGGGACATTGAATCCAACGATTGCGCCCATACAGAGTCAAAAGGCCTCAGGCCAACCATCATTGCGGAGGCTTCATGACGCAGTTGCGAAATCTGAAAATATCCACCCTCGACTTGGTGCCAGTGCGCGCCGACCAAGGGCCCGCGCAATCGCTGCGCAATTCGCTGGACCTGGCGCAGCACGTCGAGCGCTTCGGTTACAACCGCTTCTGGGTAGCCGAGCACCACAACATGGACGGCATCGCCAGCTCGGCCACCTCGGTGCTGATCGGCTACCTCGCGGGGGGTACATCGCGTATCAGGGTAGGTTCCGGAGGCGTCATGCTGCCCAACCACGCGCCGCTCGTGGTGGCCGAGCAATTTGGCACCCTGGCCAGCCTGTACCCCGGTCGTATCGACTTGGGCCTGGGCCGCGCACCAGGGTCCGACCAGATGACCGCCCATGCACTGCGCCGCGACCGAGCCGGCAGTGCGGACGATTTTCCGGATGACGTCGAAGAGTTGTCGCGCTACCTAGGCCCACGCACCGATGACCAGAAAGTGATTGCCGTGCCGGGGCACGACACTGAAGTGCCTATCTGGTTGCTGGGCTCCAGCCTGTTCAGCGCCCAGCTCGCTGGCATGCGTGGCATGCCCTATGCCTTCGCATCGCATTTTGCGCCGCGCTACATGCATGAGGCGATTCGGGTCTATCGCAATCACTTCAAGCCATCCACCACGCTGGACAAGCCTTACGTCATGCTCGGCATTCCCATGGTAGTGGCCGAGACCGACGAGAAGGCCGAGTACTTGGCCACGTCGGTCTATCAACGCATCCTGGCCTTGATTCGCGGCCAGAGCCTGATGCAGAAGCCTCCGGTAGAAACCATGAACGGCTTGTGGTTGCCCCACGAGCGCGACGCGGTGGGCAGCTTCATGGGGCTGGCGATGATCGGAAGCCCTGATAAGGTCCGCGCCAAGGTCGAGGTGCTGCTGGAGCAGACAGGGGCTGATGAACTGATCTTTACCTGCGACCTGTACGAGCACGCAGACCGGATACGCTCCTACGAGTTGCTGGCTCAGGCACTGCAGCAAGCCTAGCTGTCGAGCAGGGTGCGCCGTGGAGCGGACCGGGCTGACCCGGCGCCTTGACGGGTGACCGATAGCCTGGCAACCGGTCATATGCCCGAACCCCGCGGTCAACCCGCGGGGTTCGGTGGCCCTTAGTTGCGGCTGTAAACGATTTCCTTGGTACCGCCCTCACAACTGCCCACCACCTTGCCGGCGGGATCGCCCTTGTCCACGACCGTCAGCGTGTAGTTTTGCACGCCCTTGGCATCGAGCTTGGCAGCGATTTCCGCTTTCAGCTCTTCACACGGCTTGCCGGCAGCCATCGCGCCGCCCGCCAGGGTCATCAGGCCCAACGCCAGAACCACTTTGTTCATCACTTGCTTTCCTTGTGCAGATGAAATCGCAAAAGGCGCCCATCAGGCGCCTCGTCTAAGTCTTACCCCATCGCGCCAGGCACATCCAGCCCGGAACTGTATCAGCTGTTGGTGATACGGAAGCCGACCTTCAGGGTCACCTGGAAGTGCTCGACCTTGTTGTCACGAATGTGACCACGGGTGCTGACGACTTCGAACCACTCCATCATCTGCACGCTTTTGGAGGCTTCGGCCAGGGCATTCTGAATGGCGTCCTCGATACCGGTGGTGGAAGAACCTACCAGTTCGAGCATTTTGTACGTGTGGTGATCGGACATGTGTTGACTCCTTGGATGGCGATAACGTTGAGCCTAGCAGCGCAGTGCTGGTTTACCTGCGAGCAGGCGCAGCGGCAGAAAGTTCGATCGCACTTTCGCTTCGCTTGATAGTCGCAATCTCTAGAGCCCATAACGCGAAGGAGAGTCAACATGCCCCGCAACTCGCTGCGTAAAACATCACTGGAAAGCATGGAAGCCGAGATCGAGAGCCTCCTGAAAAGCCTGGAAAGCCTCAAGAACGACGCATCCGAGGAATCCCAGAAGTCCCTCAAGGCTATTCGCAGCAATGCCGAGACGGCCCTGAAGCACTCGCGCAGCCTACTGAGCGACGCCTACGAAGAAGTCAAAGACCGCACGGTCAAGACCAGCATCGCTACCCGCGACTACGCTCAGGAACACCCCTACACCACCGCTGGCGTGGCAATAGGCGCACTGGGCCTGCTGGCTGCCTACCTGCTGTGCAAGCGCAACTAAGCGCTCTGCCCAGCCAACTCGGCGCGTAACCACTGCGCCAACTGCTCGGCGCGCCCATCGGCGGCGCGCCGTGGCACCCACAGTGCCAACGCTGCAGGCGTTGCGCTAAAGCCCCATGGCGCGATCAAGCGCCCTGCACGCAAGTCATCGGCTACCAATGGCTCAGGCGCGATGGCCACCCCCAAACCTGCGACTGCCGCTTCCAACAAGTAATACAGGTGCTCGAACGACTGCCCATATTTCAGCGCCTGGGCATCAAGGCCGTTGGCCAACGCCCATGTAGGCCAGGCTTGCGGGCGCGACGTGGTATGCAGCAAGGATTCTTCCAATAGCTGGCTGACCGCCGTCTTGCGCAGGCGCCGGGTGCCCTCGAAGTGTGGGCTGACGACTGGCCCGATACGTTCCTGCGCCAGTACGTGAACCTGCATGTCCGCCGGCCACGGCGGTTCGGCGTACACCAGCAACGCATCCAGCCCGGGGCGACGCGGGTCAAGGTCGCCCTCACCGGCAGAAAGGTGCAGGCGAAGCTCAGGCAAGTCGGCATTCAAGCGCCCCAGACGCGGGATGAACCAACGCGCCAGCAAGCTTCCGGAACAGCCAAGCACGAAAGGTGCGTGCTCCACTTCGCGGGCCAGTTCCCGGCATACCCCGCGCAGCCGATCAAAGACCTCACCACTGACGTCACGCAACCTGGCGCCAGCATCTGTGAGTTTCACACCTCGCCCATCCTTGGCGAACAGGGCAACGCCAAGGTGCGCTTCCAGCGCTTTGATTTGTCGGCTAACTGCGCCATGGGTCACGTGCAGCGCTTCAGCTGCCTGGCTGACGCTGTTGAGCCGGGCAGTCGCCTCGAAGGCGCGCAAGGCATTGAGGGGCGGGAGATCACTGGCCATTACGTGTGAGTTTTCCTGACAAGTCAGCGCAATCTTATCGGTTTTCATCGGAGCAGGTCATGGTTACAGTAAAGCCCATCACTCATTCGTTATGCCTTGGAGCGTCTCATGACCCAGTCCCAATATCGCCCCGGCCCCGATGCCAATGGCCTGTTCGGCTCGTTCGGCGGCCGCTACGTGGCCGAAACCCTGATGCCACTGGTACTGGACCTGGCCCGTGAATACGAAGCGGCCAAGGCAGACCCTGCATTTCTCGAAGAACTGGCTTACTTCCAACGCGACTACATTGGCCGTCCCAACCCGTTGTATTTCGCCGAGCGCCTGACCGAGCACTGCGGTGGTGCCAAGATCTACTTCAAGCGCGAGGAGCTCAACCACACCGGCGCGCACAAGGTGAACAACTGCATCGGCCAGGTACTGCTGGCCAAGCGCATGGGCAAAAAGCGCCTGATCGCCGAAACCGGTGCCGGCATGCATGGCGTCGCTACCGCCACCGTGGCGGCGCGTTTCGGGTTGCCTTGCGTGATCTACATGGGCGCTACCGACATCGAGCGGCAGCAGGCCAACGTGTTCCGCATGAAACTGCTGGGCGCTGAAATCGTGCCGGTCACCGCTGGCACCGGCACCTTGAAAGACGCCATGAACGAGGCCCTGCGCGACTGGGTCACCAATGTCGACGACACGTTCTACCTGATCGGCACCGTAGCCGGCCCGCACCCCTACCCAGCCA
Organism: Pseudomonas sp. SGAir0191; assembly: GCF_002812565.2. Classification (NCBI taxonomy): domain Bacteria; kingdom Pseudomonadati; phylum Pseudomonadota; class Gammaproteobacteria; order Pseudomonadales; family Pseudomonadaceae; genus Pseudomonas; species Pseudomonas sp. SGAir0191. The sequence continues at coordinate 39,768 of NZ_CP025035.2, read as the reverse complement.
TGGTTCGGGACTTCCAGTCGATCATCGGCAAGGAAACCCGCGCCCAGATGCAGGAAAAGGAAGGCCGACTGCCGGACAGCCTAGTGGCCTGCGTGGGTGGCGGGTCCAATGCCATGGGCCTGTTCCACGAGTTTCTCGAAGAGCCGAGCGTTCAGATCATCGGTGTCGAGGCGGGCGGGCACGGCGTGCAGACCGACAAGCACGCTGCCAGCCTGAACGGCGGAGTGCCTGGGGTACTGCACGGCAACCGTACCTACTTGCTGCAGGACGCCGACGGCCAGATCACCGATGCCCATTCGATCTCAGCAGGCCTGGACTATCCGGGCATCGGCCCCGAGCACGCTTATCTACACGAAGTGAAGCGGGTCGAATACGTCAGCATCACCGATGACGAGGCCCTGGATGCCTTCCACGCATCCTGCCGGCTCGAAGGCATCATTCCCGCGCTGGAAAGCGCCCATGCGCTGGCCGAAGCCATCAAGCGCGCCCCGTCCCTGCCCAAGGACCACCTGATGGTGATCTGCCTGTCGGGGCGTGGGGACAAGGATATGCACACCGTCATGAACCACATGGCCGCCCAGGAGAAACAGGCATGAGCCGTCTTGAACAACGTTTCGCCGAGCTGAAAACCGAAGGCCGCGCAGCACTGGTCACCTTCGTCACTGCAGGTGATCCAGGCTATGACGCCTCGCTCCAGATTCTCAAGGGCCTGCCGGCGGCAGGTGCCGACGTGATCGAACTGGGTATGCCGTTCACCGACCCCATGGCCGACGGCTTGGCCATCCAGCTGGCCACCCTGCGTGCACTCGAGGCAGGCCAGACCTTGGCCAAGACGCTGCAGATGGTTCGCGAATTCCGAGAGGATGACCAGACCACGCCGATCGTGCTGATGGGTTACTACAATCCGATTCACCGCTTTGGCGTGGAAGCGTTCGTGGCCCAGGCCAACGAAGCCGGTGTCGATGGCCTGATCATCGTCGACCTGCCGCCTGAGCATGACGACGAACTGGCCAGCCCGGCCCAGGCTGCGGGTATCGACTTCATCCGCCTGACCACCCCGACAACCGACGACGCGCGCCTGCCCCGCGTGCTGGAGCGCAGCTCCGGGTTCGTCTACTACGTGTCGGTGGCCGGTGTGACCGGCGCAGGCTCGGCGACGACAGAACATGTGACCGAAGCCATTGCGCGCTTGCGTCGCCATACGGATTTGCCGATCAGCGTCGGGTTTGGCATTCGCACCCCCGAGCAGGCGGCCAACATCGCCCGTCTCGCCGACGGTGTGGTGGTAGGCTCAGCCCTGGTCGACAAAATTGCCCACGCGCAGAACCCCGGTCAGGCGGTAGACGATGTGTTGAGCCTGTGCTCGGCCTTGGCAGAAGGGGTACGTGGCGCTCGGCGCTAAGGGATGGTTGTCGCTCGGTTGCCCGAGGCTATCTTGAGCGGCAGCTCATGTTGCAACGCGGATATCCTAGGGCCGCTGCGCGGCCCCATCGCGGCGCACTTGAGGGATGCGTATACCTGTAGGAGCGGCCTTGTGCCGCGATGGGCCGCATAGCGGCCCCAGCAATATGAGCTGCGAAGCTGAAATCCTGGGGCTGCTGCGCAGTCATCGCGGCCGCTCCGGCAAGAACGCGCCTAAGATTGGATCGCTCAATTAACGCCCCTCGCCAAAACCCGACAAGTCCAGAGGTCGCAACGCCCCCATCCAGATCGCATGATCGCGGTGGTCTGCCAGCTCATCCCCGGTAAGCGGGTGCAAAAAGACCACCAGCCCCCTGCGGTGCAACGCCAGCCAAGGCAGCACCACGCCAATAAGCTCAGGCTCGAACGCCAACTGACAGCTCCAGTCCGGATGCGGCCCAACAGGCCTGGTGTGCATTCGCCCCATGGTGACCGGAAACAGCGCGGCTGCCTCCTCGCACAAGGCTCGCGCCTGCTCCAAGGTCGAGGCGTCGTAGTACACGTGGGCGTGATAACCCTTGATTCTCTGCACAGCTACTCCTGATGTGCGTCGATTCTGACAACATGCCACAAGCGGGCCCAGCATCTCAGAGGCAACGCTCGTGCTCAAGCCAATCCACGAAGCGTGCGATCAACGCCCCGCGACGCTTGCGCGGCGGCAGTACGGCGTAATACCCACGTGCCGACCGCAAGGTGCCCTCCAACGGCCGGCACAGCAACCCTTGGTCGACCAGCCCATCCACCAGATGCCGCCAGCCGATCGCCATGCCCTGGCCCGCGATGGCAGCCTGGATCAACAACGTGTAGTTGTCGAACCGCAGCTGCCCCGCAGGCGGCGCGCTGGTCACCCCGAGCCCGCGAAAGACACCTGCCCAGTCGAACCACCGGCTCGCCTGCTCACCCTTGAGATGCAGCAGCGGCAAACGCTGCAAAGCCGCGGCAGACAAGGGTTTGCCATGGACAAGGCGAGGGCTGCATACCGGGAAAACCTCCTCATCGAACAGCCAACGGCTCTCGCCTTGATGAAAACGCCCATCGCCGAACAGCACCGCCACATCGATATCCGGGCGCAACATGCCTTGGCTTCGCTCACCCGTCACCAGGCTCACATCGACCTGTGGATACGCTTCATGAAAGCGCTGCAGACGGGGCATCAACCAGAACGCAGCGAATGCAAAATCCGTCGCCACCTGAAGTACTTCACGCTGATGGCGCCCGCTTGCGCGGGCCACGCCATCGTCCATGGTTTGCAACCCCTGGCTGGCGTACTCGAACAACACTTGGCCCGCCTCGGTCAGCTCGATGCCCCGGTAGATGCGGTCGAACAGCCGCGCGCCCAGTTGCGCCTCCAGGCGTTTTACCTGCTGACTGATTGCCGGTTGCGTGGTGCCCAGCTCCAAGGCAGCTGCCGTAAAGCTGCGCAAGCGTGCGGCCGCCTCGAACACGCGTAAGGTATCCAACGACAATCCAGCAAGGTGTTCGAACATAAGCCTGGCTAATCCCACGCATTGCCCTAAAGGGGCTTTACCCACGTTATGCATCGCCGCATCGTGGTAGGCAAGCATTGCGCATAACCTTCAACGATGGGAGCTTGCATGAAACGCCCTAATATCCTGTTCATCATGGCCGATCAGATGGCAGCACCCTTGCTGCCCATCTACGCCGACTCACCCATACAGATGCCTCATCTCACTCGTCTGGCTGCACAGGCCGTGGTGTTCGATTCGGCTTACTGCAATAGCCCGCTGTGCGCCCCCTCGCGTTTCACCCTCGTCAGTGGTCAGCTCCCTAGCCGTATTGGGGCCTATGACAACGCGGCTGACTTCCCCGCCGACATCCCCACCTACGCCCACTATCTGCGCCGCCTGGGCTACCGCACGGCGCTGTCCGGCAAGATGCACTTCTGCGGGCCTGATCAACTGCACGGCTATGAGGAACGCCTGACCAGCGATATCTACCCGGCCGACTACGGCTGGGCCGTGAATTGGGATGAGCCTGACGTGCGACCAAGCTGGTACCACAACATGTCCTCGGTGCTGCAGGCCGGGCCATGCGTGCGTACGAACCAGCTGGATTTTGACGAGGAAGTGGTGTTCAAGGCGCGTCAGTATTTGTATGACCACGTCCGTGAAAACGACGGCCGCCCGTTCTGTCTGACAGTGTCCATGACCCACCCTCACGACCCCTACACCATCCCCAAACGCTACTGGGATCGCTACGAAGGTGTGGATATCCCGTTACCCAAGCACCCGGATAGCCAAGCCTCGCTCGATCCCCACTCCCAGCGATTGCTCAAGGTCTACGACCTTTGGGACAAACCGCTCCCTGTGGACAAAATCCGCGATGCCCGGCGGGCTTACTTCGGCGCTTGCAGCTACATCGACGACAATATCGGTCAATTGCTGCACACCCTTGAGGAATGCAACCTCGCCGACGAGACCTTGATCGTGTTCTCGGGCGACCATGGCGACATGCTGGGTGAGCGCGGCCTCTGGTACAAGATGCATTGGTTCGAGATGTCAGCCCGTGTACCGCTCCTGATCCATGCACCGCAACGCTTCGCGGCCGGACGCGTCAGTGCGTCCGTCTCGACCTGCGACCTGCTGCCTACCCTGGTCGAGCTGGCAGGTGGGGCTGTGGATAAATCCCTTCACCTGGATGGCCGCTCACTGCTTGGCCACCTGCAAGGGCAGGGCGGTCACGACGAGGTCATTGGTGAATACATGGCCGAGGGCACCGTCGGCCCGCTCATGATGATCCGCCGCGGTTCCTACAAGTTCGTGTACAGCGAGGACGACCCCTGTCTACTCTATGACCTGAGCCGCGACCCGTACGAGCGGGAGAATCTGGCTAACAGCCCGGATCATCAGGCATTGCTGCAGGGGTTCGTCACCGAGGCGCGCCAGCGCTGGGACATACCCGGCCTGCGCCAGCAGGTGCTGGCCAGCCAGCGACGTCGTCGTCTGGTGGCCCAGGCACTGGCCATTGGCAAATTGAGCAGCTGGGATCACCAACCTTGGGTGGACGCCAGTCAGCAGTACATGCGCAACCACATCGATCTTGACGACCTCGAGCGCAAGGCACGTTATCCACAGCCCGCCCCACTGGATTGAAAAGAGAGCCCGCCATGCATACGTTCGCTGCTACCTTGTTCGCGCTAGCTGTCAGCCTGGGCACGCTTAGCGCCCAGGCCGCCGATGACAGCGCGCAATGCTCAACCGTCAAGCTGGCCGACCCTGGGTGGAGTGACATCGCCACCACCAACGCAGTGGCCCGCCTGTTGCTTGAACCCCTGGGGTACCAGGTGAAGGTGGACAGCTTGGCGGTGCCGATCATCTATGGCGGGCTCAAGGATGGCCAGGTCGATGCCTTTCTTGGGAGCTGGATGCCTGCGCACCAAGGCTTCCATGACAAATTCGTCGCCAACGGGGATGTGCAGCAGCTTTCACGCAACCTGCAAGGAACCGAATTCACCCTGGCGGTGCCGGACTACGTGTGGAATGGCGGGGTACGTGATTTCGCGGACCTGAACAAGCATGCCGATCAGTTCGGCAGGAAGCTGTACGGCATTGGCTCAGGCGCGCCGGCCAACCTCTCGCTGCAAGAGATCATCAAGGACGATGCCTTCGGCCTGGGCAAATGGAAACTGGTGGAGTCCAGCGAGCAGGCCATGCTGGCGCAGGTGGATCGAGCGGTCAAGAAACAGCAGTACATAGCCTTCCTCGGCTGGACGCCGCACCCCATGAACGTGAAGCTGAACATGCATTACTTGACCGGTGGCGAGAAGTGGTTCGGTAGCAAAGGCGACGTGTTCACGCTGACACGTAAGGGTTATCCACAAGCCTGCCCGAACGCGGCAAAGTTGCTGAGCAACCTGAGCTTCACGCTGGACATGGAAAACACCATCATGGCCGAGGTTGTGGATAAGAAGATCAGCTTCGACGAGGCGGCCAGGGCCTGGGTGAAAGCGCACCCCGAGGCACTGGATGGCTGGCTGAGCGGTGTGACCACCAAAGCGGGTGCAGACGCCGTCGCGGCCGTGAAACAAACCTTGTAAACAGCGAGTGGAGAGCGGATCTGTCTGCGGTTGATTCGTGAAACAGATCACCTCTCCAGAACAGACACATCCTGGGGATTTGACCACCCTATGCATCGCCTCATACGCCTGCTGCCCTTTCTAGCCTGGCTGCCGCGCCAGACGCCCCGCAGCTTGCGTCAGGACCTGCTGGTGGGTTTGAGCGGCGCCATCCTTGCGCTCCCGCAATCCATCGCCTATGCCCTGATCGCCGGCCTGCCAGCGGAATATGGGCTGTATGCAGCCATCGTCCCGGTGCTGATCGCCTGCCTGTGGGGGTCCTCCTGGCACCTGATCTGCGGACCGACGGCGGCCATTTCCATCGTGCTTTACGCCAGTGTCAGCCCGTTGGCAGTAGCAGGAAGCGATGACTACATCACCCTTGTGCTGCTGCTGACCTTTCTGGGCGGTGTCTTCCAGTTGCTGCTGGGGCTTCTGCGTTTCGGGGCCTTGGTCAATTTCGTCTCGCATTCGGTAGTGATCGGCTTCACCCTTGGGGCTGCCGTGGTCATCGCGCTGGGGCAGTTGCCCAACCTGCTCGGGCTGGATTTGCCCAGTCAGGCCACCGCCTTGAAGACGGCTCAGGACTTGGCCAGCCATGCCGGCGAAATGGACGTGCCGTCCTTGATACTGGGGGCGCTTACCGTGGCAGTAGGCATGGCGCTGAAACTATGGCGCCCCCGCTGGCCTAGCCTGTTGATCAGTCTGTTGGCCGTCAGCCTGCTGGCGTGGCTGCTGCCCGGCGTGTTCGAGCACGTGCCGCGTGTACCGGCGTTCGAGGGGCGCCTGCCACCTCTGAGTGCCGTGCCGTTGCTGGACATGGACCTGATACTGCGCCTACTCCCCAGCGCCGTGGCCGTTGGCATGCTGGGGCTGGTGACCAGCTTGTCCATCGCCCGTTCGTTGTCTGCGCGCTCCGAGCAACTGATTGACGCCGACCAGGAAATACGAGCCCAAGGGCTCTCCAACATCGTCGGTGCGTTCTTTTCCGGCTACCTCTCGTCGGGCTCGTTCACCCGATCGGGCCTGAGCTATGACGCAGGCGCACGCTCGCCCATGGCCGGGGTGTTCTCGGCGCTGTGGGTAGCGGTGTTCGCCGTCGCCGGTGCCGGCCTGATCGCGCACCTGCCGATTCCGGCGATGGCCGGCAGCATTCTGTTGATTTGCTGGGGGCTGGTTGATCGCAAGGCCATCGGCGCATTGCTGCGTGTGAGCCGTGCCGAGTTCGTGGTCATGGCGCTGACGGCAGCGGCCACCTTGCTCCTGGAATTGCAGACGGCCATCTATGCCGGTGTGCTGGTTTCCCTGTTCTTCTACCTCAAGCGCACCTCGCGTCCGCGCATCCACCAGAGCCGCGAAGGCGATGCGGACATCTTGCGTGTAGGCGGCTCGATCTTCTTCGGTGCCGCGCATTACCTGCAAGTACGCCTGCAGCGCTGCCAGGGCCCGCAGGTGGTCATGGATGCGCGGCAGGTAAACTTCATCGACTATTCAGGGGTGGACATGCTGCACCGCGAGGCGAGGCGGCTGCAGCGAACGGGCGGCAGCCTGACCTTGCGCGGCGCCAGGCCACAGGTGATCGAAGAGTTGCACAAGCTCGAAGGCCCGGCGCGTTGCCCAATCCGGTTCGAGGACTGAGCAGCCACATGAAGCGCCGCTCAGGCGCCCAGCTTGCTGTCAGCCCCGCGCCAGCTGGCGGCGCAGTTCAGCGAGAACCGGAGCAGTGTCCGGCCGCACACCGCGCCACACATAAAAAGCTTCGGCGGCTTGTTCGGCCAGCATCCCCAGACCGTCCAGCACCTTGGCAGCGCCATGTTCGGCGGCCCACTGGCAGAACGGCGTTGGCGCCTTGCCATACATCATGTCGTAACACACCGTGCGACCGGGTTCGATCAGGCTGCTGGCAATCGGTGGCAGCTCACCGGCCAGGCTGGCCGAGGTTGCATTGATGATCACGTCCACCGGCTCTTGCAACCAGGCGAACCCGCTGGCCACCACCGGCCCCAGTTCATCGAACGCCTCGGCCAGGCGCTCGGCCTTCTCCACCGTGCGGTTGGCGATCACCAGTGACTGCGGGTTTTGCGCCAGCAGCGGCTCCAGCACACCGCGCACGGCGCCGCCGGCACCGAGGACAAGGATGCGTTTACCTGCCAGTTCCACACCGGCATTGACGGTCAGGTCACGGACCAGCCCCGCACCGTCGGTGTTGTCCCCCTGCAAAGTACTGTCGGCCAGCTTGCTGAGCGTGTTCACCGCGCCTGCGCGACGCGCGCGCGGGGTAAGGCTGTCGCACAGGCGATAGGCTTCTTCCTTGAATGGCACGGTGACGTTGGCACCGCTGCCTTGCTTGAAGAAGCCGCGCGCGCAGTCACTGAAGTCGTCCAGCGGCGCCAGCAGCGTGGCGTACTCCAGGTCCTGGCCGGTCTGTTCGGCGAACAGGCGATGAATCAGCGGCGACTTGCTGTGGCCGATCGGGTTGCCAAAAACGACGTACTGGTCCATGACGGCTCCTTGAATGGTTACAGGCTTACTGGCCGAGCCAGTCACGGTCTTGCAGGAAGTACTCGGTCAGCCGCGCCTCTTCGCTGCCTGGCGCGGGTTTCCAGTCATAGCCCCAGCGTACCTGCGGTGGTAGCGACATGAGGATGGACTCGGTGCGCCCGCCAGACTGCAGCCCGAATAACGTGCCACGGTCGTATACCAGGTTGAACTCGACGTAGCGGCCCCGGCGATACTCCTGGAACTCCCGTTGCTGTGGGGTATAGGGCGTACCCTTGCGGCGCTGCACGATGGGCAGGTACGCGTCGATATAGGCATCGCCGATGGCGCGGATGAAGGCGAAGCAGGTATCGAAGTCCCACTCGTTCAGGTCATCGAAGAACAGCCCACCGATGCCACGGGGCTCGCCCCGGTGCTTGAGGTGAAAATACCGGTCGCACCAGGCCTTGTAGCGTGGGTAAACATCGGCGCCAAAGGGCGCGCACGCCTGTTCAGCGATTCGATGCCAGTGCACGCAATCTTCCTCCACACCGTAATACGGCGTCAGGTCGAAGCCACCGCCGAACCACCAGACCGGCTCTTCGCCTTCCTTCTCGGCAATGAAAAACCGCACGTTGGCGTGGGAAGTAGGCACGTGGGGGTTATGCGGGTGGATCACCAGCGACACCCCGAGCGCCTGGAAACCACGCCCAGTCAACTCCGGCCGATGGGCGCTGGCTGATGGCGGCAACCCGGTGCCGAACACATGGGAGAAATTCACCCCGCCTTTCTCGATGACGGTGCCGTCGCCGATCACCCGCGTACGGCCCCCGCCACCCGCTTCGCGCACCCAGGCGTCCTCGACGAAGCGGGCGCCGCCGTCTTCGCGTTCCAGGGCTGAGCAGATGCGGTCTTGCAAGTCGAGCAGATAGGCTTTCACAGCCTCGGTGCGGCTAATCATCGGGTCACCAGGAGCGGGCAGGAAACAAGTGGCGCGTAGCATAACACCGCCTGCCAGCGCCCCGCAGTTGACGGCAGTCAAGCAAAGGCGTCCGATAGAGGACCCTTTCCCGATCCCGAATCCAGGAGTACGAGATGGCCAAGCGTATCCAGTTCAGCCAGCACGGCGGCCCCGAAGTGCTGCAGTGGGTGGACTTCGAGCCCGCTGACCCTGGGCCTCAGCAAGTGCGCGTGCGCAACCACGCTGTGGGCCTGAACTTCATCGATACCTATTTCCGCAGCGGTTTGTACGCGCCGCCGTCCCTGCCTTCGGGCCTGGGTACCGAAGGGGCAGGGGTGGTCGAGGCCGTGGGCCCTGGCGTGTCCCGATTGAAGGTCGGCGACCGCGTGGCGTATGGCGGGGGCCCATTGGGCGCCTACGGCGAGGTGCACACGCTGCCTGAGGCCAACCTGGTCAAGCTGCCAGAAGCCATCAGCTTCGAGCAGGCTGCCGCCGTCATGCTCAAGGGCCTGACCGTGCAGTACCTGCTCAAGCAGACCTACGCTGTGCAGCCTGGCGATGTAATTCTGTTCCATGCGGCCGCAGGCGGTGTGGGTTCGCTGGCGTGCCAGTGGGCAAAGGCGCTGGGTGCCAAGCTCATCGGTACCGTGAGCTCTGCCGAAAAAGCCGAGCGGGCCAAGGCCTTGGGCGCCTGGGCCACCATCGACTACAGCCAGGAGGATGTCGCCAAACGGGTGCTGGAGCTGACCGACGGCAAGAAATGCCCAGTCGTGTATGACGGCGTGGGCGCCGACACTTGGCTGACGTCGCTCGATTGCCTGCAGCCGCGGGGGTTGATGGTGAGCTTCGGCAATGCCTCGGGTGCGGTGAGCGGTGTGAACCTGGGGATTCTGGCGCAGAAGGGCTCGCTGTACGTCACACGGCCGACCCTGGCGACTTATGCCAACAACGCCGAGAACACCCAGGCCATGGCTGATGACCTCTTCGCCATGATTGCCAGCGGCAAAGTGACGGTGGATATCCAGCAACGCTACCCGCTCAGCGAAGCGGCCAAGGCCCAGAGCGAGCTGTCGGCGCGGCGGACTGTGGGGTCCACTGTTTTGTTGCCTTGATTGGCAGAAGGTCGCGTTATGGCGACCAGGTGCTTGCCTTGGTTTTTGTAGTGTTGCGCAGATCGAGCGCCGCCCACGCGGCGCTTCGCGGGACAAGCCCGCTCCCACATTCGTTGCAACGTGGCCATGTCTGTGAGTTCATGGTTGTCAGCCTTGTTGGCATGACTGGATTTCAAGGTGGGCATTGATGCCGCTCCGCCTGCCTCAAGCCATACCCCAAGGCGGTCAACCATGGCCTGACAGGTTCGGCACGTTGCAACAATGTGGGGTCCAATGTGTTGTTGCCTTGATTGGCAGAAGTTCGCGTTATGGCGACCAGGTGCTTGCCTTGGTTTTTGTAGTGTTGCGAAGATCGAGCGCCGCCCGCGCGGCGCTTCGCGGGACAAGCCCGCTCCCACATTCGTCGCAACGTGGCCATGTCTGTAAGTCCATGGTTGTCAGCCCTGTTGACATGACTGGATTTCAAAGTGGGCATTCATGCCGCTCCGCCTGCCTCAAGCCATACACCAAGGCGGGCAACCATGGCCTGACAGGTTCGGCACGTTGCAACAAATGTGGGAGCGGGCTTGTCCCGCGAAGCGCCGCGCGGGCGGCGCTCGATCTCACAGGCGCGATAAACCTAAAGGCGAACACCTGTCAGCCTTCACACCTTCTTCTGCGACGGCGGATTCGACTCGATGCCATCCAGGATGGCCTCGACCACGCCTTCTGCCATCTCAATTGCATGCAGGTTCGACCAGAACATGCCACGGCCTTCTTCTCGCATGTAATCCAGGGCTTTGTAGCCGGTTTCGTAGGCGCTACGCAGGTACAGGGCTACGTGGACCAGAGCGTCCTCGGCGGAAATGTTCGGGTTGACTGCAAACAGCGGCTCGTGACCTGCGTCGCAGCGGCCGAATGGGTGGGCGGAAGTAGAAGGAAGGGGTGGATCAGGTACGATTTTTTTCATGGCTTGCTCCAGACGATGAAGCTGGCGCCAAGCCGTTACCACACGGTTAAGGCGGCAGCTGTACGCGAGGTGGTAAACCGGGCTGGAGCGCTCCCGGCAGGCATGACGCCTCCCGCGCACAGCTGCCATAGCTGTGACGCCCCAGGTACATCCGGGTTACCACACCCGATCGCCAAGGTATTTGGCGACAGCTGAAGCCTACGGGCAGCGGTTCCTACTGAGAAGGTGATGGCAGGGGACGCGGCTCGTAGGATATTTCCCAAACCGAATATCAAACAACTGCCTTGGCAAAAATCAGAAAAACCCAAGCCGTCATGAGGGGGATGGCTCAGGCGCTCGGTCCAAGCCTGGCCAACAGCATGGCCCGCAGGCGCATCAACCCGGCCGCACCACTTCACCGGTAGCCAGATTGCGAATCAAACTCGGGTTCTTCCGCCCGCCCAACGCCCCACCTAGCACCAGATCCAGTTGCCCGTGGAAGTACTGCTCCACCCGCAGCCGGGTCTTCGCCGCAGGGCGCCCGCCAGGGTTGCACGACGTGGAGATCAACGGCCCGACCAACGCGCACAGCTCGCGCACCACAGGGTGGTCGCTGACGCGAAGCGCTACGGTGTCGTGCTGCCCGGTCACCCATTCAGGTAGCAGATCCTGATGCGGCACCAGCCAGGTGTTGGGCCCAGGCCAGGTGCTGGCCATCCGGTCGATCCAGTCTTCGGGGAAGTCTTCGAACAGGAAGTCGAACTGGCGGATGTTGTCGGCGACCAGGATCAACCCCTTATCCACAGGTCGCGACTTCAGTGCCAGCAGCCGATAGACCGCGTCCTCGTTCCACGGGTCGCAGCCCAGGCCCCAGACCGCCTCCGTCGGGTAGGCGATCACTGCGCCTGCCCGGATCTCACGTGCGGCTTGTTGCACACGAAAACTGCTCACCATTGATGTTTCTCCACTGGGAATGTTGCCTGGGCGCAGTTTACTCAGCCCGAGCGGGCAAACCAACGCCCCGCTTGATTGCTGACCCGGCCAGCGAGCTCCAGTTCGGTGAGCTGCGCCAGTACCTCTGCCAGCGGCTGCTCACTGCAATGGGCCAGGCTTTCGGTGGTCTGCGGTGAAGCGTGCAGCAGCGCCAGCAGTGGGTGATCGAAGGTGTCTGCAGCTGCCGGAGGCAGGTTCTGCCAGCCTTGCAGGGTTTCGAGTATCTGCTCGACGCTTTCGACAAGCAGGGCGCCGTCGCGGATCAGCTGGTGACAGCCTTTGGCGCCGGGGTGATGAATGGAGCCGGGAATGGCATAGACCTCACGGCCCTGCTCGGCGGCGAGCCGGGCCGTGATCAACGAGCCACTGGCCAGGCTGGCCTCTACCACCAGCACGCCTAACGAAAGACCGCTGATGATGCGGTTGCGCCGGGGAAAATTACCGGGCAGCGGCCCGGCGTCGAGCGGATACTCCGACACCAGTGCACTGCCGTTGTCGATCATCGCCTGGGCCAACGGCTTGTGCCGCTGTGGATAAAGTTTTTCAAGCCCTGTGCCCAGTACGCCTATCGTGGCCCCGCCAGCCTGTAGCGCAGCACGGTGAGCGGCACCATCGATGCCTACCGCCAGGCCACTGGTGACGACGAAGCCTGCCTGGGCAAGGTACCTGGCAAACGCGCCAGCCGTGTCCACCGCCGGCGGCGTCGCGCGGCGGCTGCCCACGATCGCCAGCTGTGGGCGGCTGAGCAGCGAAACGTTCCCCGCCACGAACAGCAGCGGCGGGGCATCGTCGATTTCGGCGAGCAGCGCGGGGTAGTCTGGGCTGTCCCACATCAGTAATTGCTGGCCCGGACGCTCTAGCCAGCGCATTGCAGCACTGGCCGCATCCCGCACTTGAGGGCTGCGCCTTGCATCGATACTGGCATGGGGGATGCCCAGTGCGCGCCAGGCAGCACCGGGGGCACTGAGCGCCGATGAGGCACTTCCGAAGGCCTCGATCAGGGTAGAAAAGCGGCGCAAGCCGGTCTCGGGAAGGCAGTGCAGGCGCAACCGCGCCTCTAGTTCTGCAGGCGGGCAAGTAGATAAGGAGCAATCAGACATCGGCAATCATCCTTGATGCGAAACGGTTGATTCAGGCTGCGCAACCTGTGGATAACTCTGTGAGTAACACTTTGAAAAGCTGTCCATTGGCTGGGGGCTATCACGCCAATAGTCACCCTAGACGAGGTTGCCAGGTGCCGAAGTCCGCGTTTCCCTTTATTATGTGTGTTCAGTTTTCAACCAAACGCACAGTGACTGCCTGACCTTATGGCCATTTTGAACATTCTCGAATTCCCGGACCCGCGCCTGCGCACCATCGCCAAACCGGTGACGGCGTTCGACGACGCCCTGCGCCAGCTGATCGACGACATGTTTGAAACCATGTACGAAGCCCCTGGCATCGGCCTGGCTGCGACCCAGGTCAACGTGCACCAGCAAGTCGTGGTGATGGACCTCAGCGAAGACCGCAGCGAACCTCGCGTCTTCATCAACCCGTCGGTCGAGGAACTGACCGATGACATGGGCCAGTACCAGGAAGGTTGCCTGTCAGTGCCGGGCTTCTACGAGAACGTCGATCGGCCCCTGCGCGTGAGGGTCAAGGCCCAGGATCGTGACGGCACACCGTTCGAGCTGGAATGCGAAGGCCTGCTGGCGGTGTGCGTGCAGCACGAGTTCGATCACCTCAATGGCAAGCTGTTCGTCGACTACCTGTCACAGCTCAAGCGGGATCGAATCAAGAAGAAGCTGGAAAAACAGCACCGCCAGCAAGCCTGATTCCCACCTTCCAGAAGGCTTGCTCCGGCAAGCCTTTTTCTTTTTGCAGCGAGAACACCATGCGCATCGTCTTTGCAGGCACCCCCGAGTTTGCCGCCGAACACCTCAAGGCTTTGCTCGACAGCCCGTACGAAGTCGTGGCCGTCTACACCCAGCCCGATCGCCCGGCAGGCCGCGGTCAGAAGCTGATGCCCAGCGCGGTCAAGGCGCTGGCCGTGGCCCATGACATCCCGGTGATGCAGCCGCCAAGCCTGCGCAATGCCGAGGCCCAGGCACAATTGGCAGCCTTGGCACCCGACCTGATGGTCGTGGTTGCCTACGGCCTGATCCTGCCCCAGGCGGTACTGGACATCCCGCGCCTTGGCTGCATCAACAGCCACGCGTCCCTGCTGCCACGCTGGCGCGGGGCGGCCCCGATTCAGCGGGCAGTGCAGGCGGGCGATGCCGAAAGCGGCGTGACCGTCATGCGCATGGAAGCGGGCCTGGACACTGGCCCCATGCTGCTCAAGGTCGTCACCCCGATCAACGCCATTGATACCGGCGGCAGCCTGCACGATCGCCTGGCGCAAATGGGGCCGGCGGCCGTCATCCAGGCCATCGCCGGGCTGGCCGATGGCACCTTGCACGGCGAGACGCAGGACGACGCCCTGGCAACCTATGCGCACAAGCTGAACAAGGACGAAGCGCGTTTGGACTGGTCCCTGCCAGCTGAACAGCTGGAGCGCCTGATTCGGGCATTCAACCCTTGGCCGATTTGCCACAGCACGCTCGACGGGGAAACCGTGAAGGTGCTGGGTGCGTGCCTGGCCACAGGGCAGGGCGCACCCGGTGAAATCCTGGCGGCAAGCAAAGACGGCCTGGTGGTTGCTTGCGGCGAGCAGGCGCTCAGCCTGACCCGCCTGCAATTGCCGGGTGGCAAAGCGCTGGCCTTCGCTGACCTGTTCAACAGCCGCAAAGAGAAATTCACGCCAGGCAAGGTGCTCGGCCAATGAACCCACGCCTGGCTGCCGCCCGTGCCCTTGCCGCTGTGCTCAGCGGCAAGGCCTCCCTCAACAGCTCCCTGCCCGCGCAACTGGACAAGGTCGAGGACCGTGACCGCGGGCTGACCCAAGACCTGGCCTTTGGTACCGCCCGTTGGCAGCCACGCCTGGACCTGCTGGCAGCGCAGCTGTTGCAAAAGCCCTTCAAGGCCGCCGATGCCGATGTGCAGGCGTTGTTGCTGATTGGCTTGTACCAGTTGTTCTATACCCGCATCCCGGCTCATGCCGCCATTGGTGAAACCGTGGGTTGCGCCGACAAGCTGAAAAAACCCTGGGCCAAGGGGCTGCTGAACGCGGTGCTGCGCCGTGCACAGCGCGACGGCGAAGCCATGCTGGCCGACATGGAGCGCGACCCGGTAGTGCGCACCGCCCATCCACGCTGGCTGCAAAAGGCGCTCAAGGCCTTCTGGCCGGATCAGTGGGAAGCCATCTGCGCCGCCAACAATGCGCACCCGCCGATGATCCTGCGCGTCAACCGCCGCCATCACAGCCGCGACGGCTACCTTAAGCTGCTCGCCGATGCAGGCGTCCAGGCCCAGGCCTGCGCGTATAGCCGTGACGGTATCGTGCTGGCCGAGCCGCAGGATGTACGCGGCCTGCCGGGCTTTGCCGAGGGCTGGATCAGCGTCCAGGACGAAGCCGCGCAACTGGCCGCCGACCTGCTGGAGCTGGCGCCCGGTCAACGCGTGCTCGACGCATGCTGCGCCCCAGGGGGCAAGACCTGCCACGTGCTGGAAGCCGAAGCCGGGCTCTCTCACGTGGTGGCCATCGACCTTGAAGCCAAGCGCCTGGTGCGTGTGCGCGAAAACCTCGACCGCCTGAGGCTCGACGCCGAGCTGATCGCCTGCGATGCCCGCGACACGGCCAGCTGGTGGGACGGCAAACCGTTCCAGCGCATCCTGCTGGACGCTCCTTGCTCGGCCACTGGCGTCATCCGTCGTCATCCAGACATCAAGCTCACCCGCCAGGCCGAAGACATCGCGCCGCTGGCGGCCTTGCAGGGCGAGTTGCTCGATGCCCTGTGGCCGACACTGGAAGTGGGCGGCATGCTGCTGTACGCCACCTGCTCCAGCCTACCGACCGAAAATACCGAGGTGATCGGCGCGTTCCTGGCGCGCACGCCAGGCGCACGCGAGCTGGACCTGGCCACCGAAGCGGGCCTGCGCCAGACGCATGGGCGCCAGTTGTTGGCCCAGGAAGGCGGCCACGACGGTTTCTACTATGCCAAGCTGATCAAGATTGCCGCCTCGCGCGGTTGAGCACACTGGGGAGTAGCGGATGAAGATCATCATCCTGGGCGCCGGCCAGGTGGGCGGAACGCTTGCAGAGCACCTGGCCAGCGAGGCCAACGACATCACCGTGGTCGACACCGATGGCGACCGCCTGCGCGACCTGGGTGATCGCCTGGATATCCGCACCGTGCAGGGGCGTGGGTCGCTGCCTACGGTGTTGCGACAGGCAGGCGCCGAGGACGCCGACATGCTGGTTGCCGTGACCAACAGCGACGAGACCAACATGGTCGCGTGCCAGGTGGCCTACTCGCTGTTCCACACACCGACAAAAATCGCCCGGGTGCGCGAGTCGGCCTACCTGACCCGCGAAGAACTGTTCGACAACGACCACATCCCGGTCGATGTGCTGATCAGCCCAGAACAGGTCGTCACCCACTACATCAAGCGCCTGATCGAACAGCCCGGTTCGTTGCAGGTCATCGACTTCGCCCAGGGCAAGGCGCAGTTGGTGGCCGTGAAGGCGTACTACGGCGGCCCGCTAGTCGGCCAGCAGCTGCGCCAGATACGCGCGCACATGCCCCATGTGGAAACCCGGGTGGCGGCGATCTTCCGCCGTGACCGCTCGATCACACCGCGCGGTGACACGGTGATCGAGGCCGATGACGAGGTGTTCTTCATCGCCGCCAAAAAGGACATCCGGGCGGTCATGGGCGAGCTGCGCCGCATCGATGAAACCAACAAGCGTGTCGTCATCGCTGGCGGCGGGCAGATAGGCGAGCGCCTGGCCGAAGCCATCGAAAGCCGCTACCAGGTAAAAATCATCGAGATGAACCCGGCACGCTGCCGCTACCTGTCCGATACGTTGGACAGTACCGTGGTGCTGCAGGGCAGCGCATCGGACAAGGACCTGATGCTGGAAGAGAACATCGCCGACACCGATATCTTCCTGGCCCTGACCAACGATGACGAAGCCAACATCATGTCGTCCCTGCTGGCCAAGCGCCTGGGTGCACGCAAGGTCATGACGATCATCAACAACCCGGCCTATGTAGACCTGGTGCAGGGGGGTGAAATCGACATTGCCATCAGCCCGCAATTGGCCACCATCGGCACCTTGCTGGCGCATGTGCGCCGTGGCGATATCGTGAGCGTGCATTCGCTGCGTCGTGGTGCAGCCGAAGCCATCGAGGCGGTGGCCCACGGTGATGCGAAGTCGAGCAAGGTCGTGGGCAAGGCAATCGAGGACATAACCCTGCCCCCAGGGACGACCATCGGTGCCATCATTCGCCACGACAGTGTGCTCATCGCGCACGACACGACAGTCATCGAATCAGGTGACCATGTGATCCTGTTCGTTGTGGACAAGAAACACATTCGGGATGTGGAAAAGCTGTTCCACGTCGGCTTGAGTTTCTTCTAGGAGGCGGGACATGCGCCAATCGTTGGAAAACATGTTGGCCAAGGGTGTGGATAACCCATTGTTGCGCTTTGGCTTGGGCAAGGCTTGGCTCGACGAAGGCAATGGCGCGCAGGCTGCAGTGCACCTGGCTCGCTGTGTCGAGCAGGACCCCAAGTACTCGGCAGCCTGGAAGCTGTTAGGCAAGGCCTACCAGTTGCTGGCGGACCTGCCAGCGGCGCGCAAGGCCTGGGAAGACGGCATCGCGGCGGCGCAGGCCCATGGTGACAAGCAGGTCGAGAAAGAGATGACGGTGTTTCTCAAGAAACTCGACAAACGCTGAGCTCGCTAGCGCCGACGCATCGGCTGCCAGACAGCCGCTGCCGGCGATGCGCGCCTCAATACCAGCGCGCCTCACCTGCCGGACGCTTCTTGAAGCGCTTCATGCTCCACATGTACTGGCTGGGATACTCGCGCACATACCGCTCGACCACCTTGCTCATCGCGGCCGCCGACTCGTTCACGTCGGTGCTGTACATCGCCTCCGGCGCGGCTTCCAGAAACACCTTGAAGCCTGAGCCATCAGGCAGACGCAGGGCATGTAGGAAAACCCCGACTGCCTTGCCGCCAGCCAGCATGTTCGGCACGAACTTGCTGGTCAGCGCCTCAGTGCCCAGGAAGGGAACGAATACACCCGCCGATTCGGCCGGCTCGGGGTCGGCCGGGATGCCGACCTGGCCACCGCGCCGAACTTCCTTGATCACGCTGAGGATGCCTTCCTTGGTCGAAGGTGCCACGCGGTTGCCCATCTGCACACGCTGCTCGCGCAGCAGGTCGTCCACCGCCTTGAGCTTGGGTGGGCGGTAGAAAATGATCGGCTTGCATTGGTTGCAATAGAAGTGGTTCAGCACTTCCCAGTTGCCCAAATGACTGGTGATACCCACAACCCCCTTTCCTGACGCCAGGGCCTGCTCCAGCACTTCCAGCCCATGCACCTCCTTGACCAGTTCCAGCGAACGGTGTGGGGGCCAGATCCAGGCGCAGGCGCTTTCGACGAAGGATTTGCCAATGTCCCGCAGAGCCTGGCCGACCAGCTGCTCGCGGGCAACCGGGTCCATCTCGGGGAAGCATTTGGCCAGGTTGATGCGCACCACGTTGCGCGAGCCATTGGGTATTTTCCACATCAGCCAGCCGATGCCGGCCCCGACGCGTTGCACCGCACCCCAAGGCAACTTGGCGAACAGTCGCAGCACCCCGACCATCAGGGCGCCCTTGAACTTTTCCACAGGCGAGTTCCTTATTTCAGCAAGACGGGCATTGTAACCCTTCAGTGGGACAAGGCGGCGTAGCGATCACAGTCGGTGGTGTGGTCCATGACCATGCCGGTTGCCTGCATGAAGGCATAGCAGATGGTCGGGCCGACGAAGGTGAAGCCGGCCTTGCGCAACGCCTTGCTCATGGATTGGGCTTCTTCGGTCACGGCCGGGACTTCGCTGCGCGTGTTGAAATGGTTGATCTTCGGGGCGCCGCCGACGAACGACCATAACCACTCGGCCGGGTTATCCACAGCCAGCCAGGCCTGGGCATTGCGCCTGGCAGCCTTGAGCTTGAGCCGATTGCGGATAATGCCGGCATCCTGCATCAACGCCTCGATGCGCTCGTCGCTCATCACCGCGAGTTTCGCAGGATCGAAGCCCTCCAGCACTTCACGGTAGCGCTCGCGCTTGCGCAGCACGGTGATCCAGGAAAGGCCTGCCTGGAACCCTTCGAGCAAAAGCATCTCGAACAGCAACGCCGGGTCACGCTGCGGCGTTCCCCATTCCTGGTCATGGTAGGCCTGGTACAACGGATCGTCGGTACACCAAAAGCAGCGTGGCATAAGGCTCCAATGAGTAGAGGGCGAGGCGAATCAGGTTATACTCCCGCTCTTTACATCCGCATCCCCAGATACAGGTGAATTTCGTGAGCCAGCCTACGCCAGCCGTGCGTACCTTCCAAGACCTGATCCTCGCCCTGCAGAACTACTGGGCCGAGCAAGGTTGTGTGGTGCTTCAGCCCTACGATATGGAAGTAGGCGCCGGCACTTTCCACACCGCTACCTTCCTGCGCGCAGTGGGTCCAGAAACCTGGAACGCCGCCTACGTGCAGCCAAGCCGTCGCCCTGCCGACGGGCGGTATGGCGAAAACCCCAACCGCCTGCAGCATTACTATCAATTCCAGGTGGTGCTCAAGCCCAACCCGGCCAACTTCCAGGAGCTGTACCTCGGCTCGCTGAAGGCCATCGGTCTGGACCCGTTGGTGCACGACATTCGCTTCGTCGAAGACAACTGGGAATCGCCAACCCTGGGCGCTTGGGGCCTGGGCTGGGAAATCTGGCTCAATGGCATGGAGGTGACCCAGTTCACCTACTTCCAGCAGGTCGGTGGTATCGAATGCTACCCGGTGACCGGTGAAATCACCTATGGCCTGGAGCGCCTGGCCATGTATATCCAGGGCGTGGACTCGGTCTACGACCTGGTATGGGCCGATGGTCCGTTCGGCAAGGTCAGCTACGGCGACGTGTTCCACCAGAACGAAGTGGAGCAGTCGACCTACAACTTCGAGCACGCCAACGTCGAGAAACTGTTCGAGCTGTTCGACTTCTACGAAAGCGAAGCCAACCGCCTGATCAAGCTGGAGCTGCCGTTGCCGACCTATGAAATGGTCCTCAAGGCATCCCATACGTTCAACCTGCTCGATGCCCGTCGCGCCATCTCGGTGACCGAGCGCCAGCGTTACATCCTGCGGGTGCGCACCCTGGCCCGCGACGTGGCGCAAAGCTACCTGCAGGCCCGTGCGCGCATGGGCTTCCCGATGGCGACCCCCGAACTGCGTGACGAAGTGTTGGCTAAGCTGGAGGCTGCACAATGAGTGCTCAAGATTTCCTGGTAGAACTGGGCACCGAAGAGCTGCCACCCAAGGCCCTTGCGACCCTGGGCGACGCGTTCCTGGCCGGTATCGAAAAAGGCCTGCAAGCTGCTGGCCTGAACTACACCGGCAAATCGGTCTACGCCGCGCCGCGTCGCCTGGCGGTGCTGATCCGTCAACTCGATGTGCAGCAGCCTGACCGCAGCATCAACATCGATGGCCCGCCCCTGCAAGCGGCCTTCAACGCAGAAGGCGAGCCGACCCAGGCTGCACTGGGCTTTGCCAAGAAGTGCGGTGTGGAGCTGGCCGACATCGACCGTAGCGGCCCCAAGCTGCGCTTCTCCCAGCACATCCCCGGCAAGGCGACCGCAGGCCTGCTGCCGACCATCGTCGAAGACTCGCTCAACGACCTGCCTATTCCCAAGCGCATGCGCTGGGCGGCAAGCCGTGAAGAGTTCGTGCGTCCGACCCAATGGCTGGTGATGCTGCTGGGCGATCAGGTGGTCGACTGCACCCTGTTGTCCCAGAAGGCCGGCCGCCAGTCGCGTGGGCACCGCTTCCACCATCCGGAAAACGTCACCATCAGCGCCCCGGCCAACTATGTCGAAGACATGCGCAAGGCCTACGTGCTGGCCGATTTCAGTGAACGTCGCGACCTGATCGCCAAACGCACCGCCGAGCTGGCCATGCAGCAGGAAGGCACCGCCATCGTGCCGCCCGCGTTGCTGGACGAGGTGACCGCGCTGGTCGAGTGGCCGGTACCGCTGGTGTGCTCGTTCGAAGAGCGTTTCCTGGAGGTGCCGCAAGAAGCCTTGATCACCACCATGCAGGACAACCAGAAGTACTTCTGCCTGCTCGACAGCGAAGGCAAGCTGCTGCCGCGCTTCATCACCGTGGCCAACGTCGAGAGCCGCGACCCCAAGCAGATCGTGCAGGGTAATGAAAAGGTCGTGCGTCCGCGCCTGACCGACGCCGAGTTCTTCTTCAAGCAGGACAAGAAGCAACCGCTGGAAACCTTCAACGAGCGCTTGAAGAATGTGGTGTTCCAGGCCCAGCTGGGTACGGTCTATGACAAGGCCGAGCGGGTATCGAAACTGGCAGCGTTCATTGCGCCCTTGATTGGCGGCGATGCTCAACGGGCCGCGCGTGCCGGCTTGCTGTCCAAGTGCGACCTGGCCACGGAAATGGTCGGTGAGTTCCCAGAGATGCAGGGCGTAGCCGGCTACTACTACGCGCTCAACGACGATGAACCGCAGGATGTGGCGCTAGCGCTGAACGAGCAGTACATGCCACGCGGTGCTGGTGCAGAACTGCCTCAGACCTTGACCGGTGCTGCCGTCGCCATCGCCGACAAGCTCGATACCCTGGTGGGTATCTTCGGCATCGGCATGCTGCCAACCGGCAGCAAGGACCCGTACGCCCTGCGCCGCGCCGCACTGGGCGTGCTGCGCATCCTGATCGAGAAGCAGCTGGACCTGGACCTGACCGGTGCCGTGCAGTTCGCGGTCAAGCAATACGGGGCCAAGGTCAAGGCGGCCGGGCTGGCTGACCAGGTGCTGGAGTTCATCTTCGACAGGCTGCGTGCTCGATACGAAGACGAAGGCATCGACGTCGCCACCTACCTTTCGGTTCGCGCGCTTCAGCCGGGTTCTGCACTGGACTTCGATCAACGCGTTCAGGCTGTCCAGGCCTTCCGCAAGCTGCCCGAAGCTGAGGCACTGGCCGCCGTCAACAAGCGCGTGTCGAACCTGTTGAGCAAGGCAGAAGGCGCCATCGCCGAACAGGTCGAGCCCAAGTACTTCGACAACGCCAACGAGTTCTCGCTGTACTCGGCCATCCAGCAAGCCGATCAGGCTGTGCAACCGATGGCTGCTGCACGCCAGTACAGCGAGTCGCTGGCGCGCCTTGCCGCACTGCGTGACCCGGTCGATGCCTTCTTCGAGGCCGTGATGGTCAATGCCGAGGACGCCAAGGTACGTGCCAACCGATATGCCCTGCTCAGCCGTCTGCGTGGGCTGTTCCTGGGTGTGGCCGACATTTCGCTGCTGGGGTAGGCCTTGAAACTGCTGATTCTCGATCGTGACGGGGTCATCAACCAGGACTCCGACGCCTATATCAAGTCGCTGGATGAATGGGTGCCCATCCCTGGCGCCATCGAGGCGATCGCGCAGTTGAGCAAAGCGGGCTGGACGGTGGCCGTGGCCACCAACCAGTCCGGTATCGCCCGTGGTTATTACCCAATCGCGACGCTCGAGGCCATGCATGCGCGCTTGCGCATGCTGGTGGCCGAGCAGGGCGGTGAGGTGGGGCATATCGTGTATTGCCCGCATGGCCCCGATGAAGGCTGCGACTGTCGCAAGCCCAAGCCGGGCCTGTTGCGGGCCATCGCCGAGCATTACCAGGCAAACCTTGAGGGCGTCTGGTTCGTGGGCGATAGCCAAAGTGACCTACAGGCTGCGCTGGCCGTCGATGCACAACCTGTTCTGGTAAAGACAGGCAAAGGCGAACGCACCCTTGAGAAGGGCGTTCCGGCCTCAACCCTGATCTATGACGATCTGGCTGCCATCGCCAGAGCACTTATCTAAACGGTGCGCCTTTGGGCGCACTTTTCTAAAAGCGGGCAAGTCCCGCAATGGTACGAACCACTATGTCGATCCTGCAGGCGATCAGAGTCTTTCTTTTTTACCTGCTGCTGGGTACCAGTTCGCTGCTCTGGTGCTCGCTGAGCTTCTTCGTTGCGCCATTTCTGTCGTTCCCCAAGCGCTACAGATTCATCAATGTGTACTGGTGCCGCTGCGCTATTTTCCTGGCACGCGTCATCCTAGGCATCGATTACAAGATTACCGGCGCTGAAAACGTGCCAGCCGAGCCCTGCGTGATCTTGTCGAATCACCAGAGCACCTGGGAGACGTTTTTCCTGTCCCAGTATTTCTCGCCGCTCAGCCAAGTGCTCAAGCGTGAACTGCTGTATGTGCCTTTCTTTGGCTGGGCCATGGCCATGCTGCGCCCCATTGCCATCGACCGCGACAACCCCAAGGAAGCCTTGCGCCAGGTGGCCAAGAAGGGCGATGAACTGCTCAAGCAGAAAACCTGGGTCCTGATTTTCCCGGAGGGCACACGCGTACCTTTTGGCACGGTGGGCAAGTTCTCTCGAGGCGGAACGGCGCTGGCGGTAAACGCTGGGCTACCGGTATTGCCCATTGCCCATAATGCCGGCAAGTACTGGCCGAAGAATGGCTGGGGCAAGCACGCTGGCACCATCGAAGTGGTGATCGGCGAACCCATGTACGCCAACGGCACAGGCCCTCGCGCCATCGCCGAACTCAATGACCGCGCCCAGGCCTGGAACGAAGCCACCCAACGGGCCCTGGGCTCTGTTGCGCAGGTCGAAGAAAGCACGCAGGCCCAGGCCTGAGCCGCTTGTGGATAACGTGTGAGCAAATTATGGATTAGCTGTTGCGAAAATTAGCTAAGCCTATGAATTTGCTGTATATTTGTTCTTTATTGATTTTTTGGAAAAACGTGCATAAGTTTTTTCACGGCATAAAAAAACCGGCTTTTAGAGCCGGTTTTTTTGTGGCTGCGGTTTAGCGAATCACACCTTGTCGATGTCCACATCCTTGGTCTCTTTGAGACAGAAGATGCCCACTACCAGGCTGATGCCTGTGACCAGCACCGGATACCACAACCCGTAGAAAATATCCCCGGTGTAGACCACCAAGGCGAACGATACCGTGGGCAGGAAACCGCCGAACCAGCCATTGCCGATGTGATAGGGCAAGGACATGGAGGTGTACCGGATACGCGTAGGGAACAGCTCGACCATCACGGCAGCCAGCGGTCCATAGGTCATGGTGGCGATCAGGATCATGGCCACGATCAGCACCACCACCATCACGCTGTTGACTTGGGCCGGATCAGCCTTGGCGGGGTACCCTGCCTGCTCGACCGCCGCGCGCATGGCCGCCTCGTCATAGCCATTGATGGTCTTGTCGCCGATGCTCACGACCACGTCGCTGCCGTCAACGCTTACCGAGTTGTAGGGTAAGCCCTGCTTGACCAGGAAGGTCTTTACCTTGTCGCAAGGGCTATCGAAGCGGGCTTTGCCCACAGGGTCGAACTGGAAGGTGCAACCTTTCGGGTCAGCGGTGACGACGATGGGTGCCTGGCGGCTGGCGGTGTCGATCTGCGGGTTGGCGTAGAAGCTAAGGGCCTTGAACAAGGGGAAGTAGAGCACCGTGGCCAACAGCAGGCCCAGCATCAATATCGGTTTGCGCCCAATCCGATCGGACAGCCATCCAAAGAACACGAAAAACGGCGCCCCGATCACCACGCTGATGATCAGCAGGGTGTTGGCCTGGGCCGGGTCCATCTTCAACATCTGGGTCATGAAAAACAGCACGTAGAACTGTGCCGTATAGAAGGTGACAGCCTGACCCGCATTGATACTGAACAGCGCCGTGAGCACGACCTTCAGGTTTGGCCAGGACGTAAACGACTCACGGATTGGCGATTTACTGATCTTGCCCTGTGCCTTCATTTTCACGAAGGCCGGGGACTCGTGCATGCTCATCCGGATCCAGGTCGAGATCCCCAACAGCACGATGGACAGCAGAAACGGCAGCCGCCAGCCCCAGGTTTCGAACTGATCGCCACTCACGTAACGGCTGCCCAGTACCACCAGCAATGACAGCAACAGACCCAAGGTGGCGGTGGACTGAATGAACCCAGTATGGAACCCCCGCTTGCCAGGTGGTGCATGTTCGGCCACGTAGGTGGCTGCACCGCCGTACTCACCGCCCAGCGCCAGGCCTTGCAGCATGCGCAGCACGACCAGGATGATCGGCGCTGCGATGCCGATGCTGGCATAGGTGGGCAAAAGGCCAACGGCGAACGTGGACAGTCCCATCAGCACGATGGTGATGAGAAAGGTGTACTTGCGCCCGATCATGTCCCCCAGGCGACCGAACACCAGCGCGCCAAACGGTCGCACCAGAAAGCCCGCGGCAAACGCCATCAGTGCAAAGATGAACGCGGTGGTGTCGTTGACGCCCGCGAAAAACTGCTTGCTGATCACGGCAGCCAGGGCGCCGTAGAGGAAAAAGTCGTACCACTCGAAAACCGTACCGAGCGATGACGCGAAGATGATCTTGCGTTCTTCACGACGACTGGGGCGGCTGGCGGCCGCATCCTGCTCTTGGATGTAATCCGACATCGTTGCTGTCCTCGGCCCGCAGGCCACAGTGATTATTCTTGTTGTTCCACTGCCGACAGCGTCCGACTACGCGCTGTCGTATTGCACACCCCGTCAGGGTGTTGGTACTGCATCCTGGTTGAGGAAGGTCGTAGTGGCTGCTCCTTTCAAAATAAGCTGCGCCGCCTTTTCGGCGATCATCAGGGTAGGTGAACAGGTATTGCCCGACGTGATCTGGGGCATGATCGATGCGTCTGCCACGCGAAGGCCTGGGATGCCATGGACACGAAGCTGGTCATCGACCACATCCATGGGGCCATTGCCCATGCGGCAGGTCCCTACGGGATGGAAGATCGTCGTGCCTACCTTGCCCGCCGCTTCGTGCAGCTGTTCTTCGGTCTGCAGGGCAGGCCCTGGCAGATATTCCTTGGGCGCAAAGGCGGCCAGGGCAGGGGCCTGCACAATGCGCCGGGTGAGACGAATGGCGTCGGCGGCGACGCGCAGGTCCTGTGGGTCGCTGAGGTAATTGGGGTCGATCAAGGGCGCGCTGTGCATGTCTGCACTGCGAATATCGATACGTCCACGGCTCAGTGGCCGCAAATTGCACACCGAAGCCGTGAAGGCTGGAAACTGATGCAACGGCTCGCCAAAACGCTCCAGTGACAGAGGCTGCACGTGGTACTGCAAGTTCGCAGTGGCCTGGTCGGGGCTCGAGCGCACGAAGGCGCCCAGCTGGCTTGGGGCCATGGCCAGCGGACCGCTGCGATCGTACAGGTAGCGCAGGCCCATGCCCATCTTCCCCCATAGGCTATTGGCCATCTGGTTGAGGGTACGTGCGTTGCCGATCTGGTAGATCAGCCGTAGTTGCAAGTGATCCTGCAGGTTGCTACCCACACCCGGTACGGCATGGCGCACCCCGATACCCAAGCCCTCCAGCAACTGCTGTGGACCAATGCCCGAGCGTTGCAGGATGCCGGGCGAGCCTACTGCACCTGCACACAGCACAATCTCTCGTCGCGCTGAGAACTCGTGCCAGCTGCCCTGCCAATAGGCTTTAACTGCGCGGGCGCGCGTGTTGCTGAGCAGCACCTGGTCCACCTGCACATCGGTCAGGACACTCAGGTTAGGGCGGTGTTTGATGGGGCGCAGAAAGGCTTTGGATGCGTTCCAGCGAACACCACTGCGCTGGTTGACCTGAAAATATCCACAGCCTTCGTTGTCACCCGTATTGAAGTCATCGACCTTGGTAATACTCGTCTGCTCGGCTGCATCGCGGAAAGCGTCGAGGATCGGCCAGCTGTAGCGTTGGCGCTCTACACGCCATTCACCGCTACTACCATGGTGTTCGCTGGCACCGCCATGGTGGCTTTCGCTTTGCTTGAACAGCGGCAACACGTCTTTCCAGGCCCAGCCCCGGTTGCCTAGGCTAGCCCAGTGATCGTAGTCAGCTGCCTGGCCACGCATGTAAATCATGCCATTGATCGAAGAGCACCCGCCCAGGACCTTGCCACGAGGGTAACCCAGCGATCGACCTTGCAGCCCAGGCTGGGCCTCGGTCTTGAAGCACCAGTCCGTGCGCGGGTTACCGATGCAGTACAGGTAGCCTACTGGCACGTGAATCCAAGGGTAGTTATCCCGCCCACCGGCTTCGAGCAGCAGCACCCGGCATGACGGGTCGGCAGACAACCGGTTTGCCAGCAAGCAGCCAGCGGGGCCGGCACCCACGATCACATAGTCGTAGGCAGAATCGACTGATGACATAGAGGACCTCAGGGCCTGTTTTTGTTCTTGTCCCCAACCAGCTTAGTGAGTAATTTCGCGGAAGAAACACGCGATTTCGCGCACCCGTTGTGCGTTTAAGCACAGCGATGCCTCGTGGAGCGTCGACACCTACTACCTAGGCGCTCGATACAAATGTGCAAGGACCAGCATGTTCGATTGGAATGATTTGCGGTTTTTCCTGGAGCTGCAACGCAGCGGGCGTTTGTTGACGGCCGCCAAGCGTCTGGAGACGACCCACAGCACCGTTGCGCGTCACATCGAGCGTATCGAGCAGAGCCTGGGCACTGCGTTGTTCGTTCAGCATGCGCAGGGGTATGAGCTGACGCCGTCTGGTCAGGCACTGCTCAAACATGCCGAAGCCATGGAGAACACCGCCTTGCTGGCGCAGGAGGAAATCACCCAGGCCATCACGCCGCTGGGAAAGATCCGCCTCGGCGTCACGGAGGGGATCGGCATCATGTTCTTCACGCCACGGATGAATGAGCTGTTCGAGCGCTACCCTGGCCTGGAAGTGGAGTTGGTTGCGGTGCCGCGTTTCGTCAGCATCCTCAACCGTGAAGCGGAAATCAGTATTCACCTGGAAAGGCCAAGTGCAGACTTGCTGATCACCCGCAAGCTGACCGACTACCGGCTGGCCCTCTATGCCAGCGCAGCGTACCTGGAGCGTGCCGCGCCATTGCGCAACCGCGAAGACCTGGCGCGCCACAGTTGGATCGGCTACGTGGACGACTTGCTGTTCAGTCAGGAGCTGCTGTTTCTCAACAGCTTCTGCCGATCGCCGAACGTGGTATTTCGCAGTACCAGCGTGATTGCCCAGCAAGCGGCGGCGCGTGCTGGGCTGGGTATCGCCGTGCTACCCAACTACATGGCGCGGCACGACCCAACGCTGGTTAGGGTGCTGCCGGGGGAAACCATCCAGCGCAGTTATTGGATCTGCACCCGGCGCGAACTGCATAAATCCGTGCGCCTGCGCGTGGTATGGGATTACCTGCTGAACCTGTGTGCCGCCGAGCAGGATGCGCTGCTAGCCCCCTAGCGCTCTGCTGATCAACAACGCCGCTGCGGCCCAGCCTGCGATGGCGAACAGTTGTTGCAGGCGGGGGCCCTCCAGCCTTGCCGCCAGTGGCCGGGCCACCAGCAGGCCCAGTACCGCACCTAGCGCAAATGGCGCACCCACCTGCCAGCGCATGATCCCTGCAAGGGTGGCGGTAGCGACACTGCCCAAGGCGACCAGCGCGATGACTGCCAGGGAGGTAGAGACGATGCTGACCATACGCAAGTTGGTGTAGCGCCGCAGGGCAGGGACGATGACAAAGCCGCCGCCCACCCCCAGCAGGCCTGACAGCAACCCCGACAGCGCCCCAGTGCCGGCAAGCGCCCGAGCGCACGGAAGCGTCCAGCGTAACCGGCCCTGCAGAGGGTTGAGTACACAGGGCTCGATGAAGCGATGTGCACCTGAGTCTGCACCAAGCAATTGCTGACGGGCCTTCAACCAGGTGCGCATGCACGCGTAGATCAGGATGCCAGCAAACATCAGCTGCAGCGGTGCGTTGGGCAAGCGGTGCGCGAGCATCAGCCCCAGGGGCGTGAACACGATGCCCACTGCTGCGATGAACAGGGCCGCACGGTAGCGCACCACGCCCTGGCGCAAGCCCAAGCCGGCACCCACCGCCGCCGACAGCCCCACAGCCAGCAAACCGATCGGGGCGGCCTGCGCCATCGAAAGTCCCAGGCCGAACACCAGCAACGGAACCGCAAGGATGCCGCCACCGGCACCGGTCAGTGCCAAGACCGCGCCGATGATCGTGCCTAGGCCTGTACTGAGCCACGCCTGATCGATCACTGGGCTGCCTCGGTCGTGCTTGCCACCGGCTTGGCCAGCCATTCACGGCCCTTGAGCATGCCTTGCCAGTACAAGGGTGGTAGCAGGCGAGCTTTGAGCAGCCAGGCCAGCCGTGTGGGTTTGCGGCCGTCAAGGAGCCACTGGGGAAAGCTCGGCTTGAGCGCGCCACCATAGCCAAACTCGGCCAGCACGATCTTGCCGCGCTCGACCGTCAGTGGGCAGGACCCGTAGCCATCATAGTGCGCCAGACCCGTGCGTCGGCCCAGGGCCACCAATACATTGTTGGCCACCACCGGCGCTTGCTTGCGTGCAGCGGCTGCCGTCTTCGCGTTGCTGGCATTGATCACGTCCCCAAGGGCGTGCACATGGGCGAAGGTACGATGGCGCAGGGTCGCGGGATCCACATCCACCCAGCCAGCGCCATCGGCGAGGCAGCTGTGACGAATGAAGTCGGGTGCGACCTGCGGCGGTACCACATGCAGCATGTCGAACGGCTCGGTGCGAAGGTGCTGAGTGCCATCCGCAAACGTATGGGCGAACACAGCCTGCTGCTTCGGTCCATCCACCGCGATCAGCTGATGGCCGAAATTGAGGTCTACCGAGTACTTGTCGATGTACGCCATCAAGGCAGGCACATAGGCCGGCACCCCGAACAAGGCATTGCCGGCATTGAAAAAGCTGGCTCGCACGGTGCCCAGTCGGCCCTGGCGCAGCCAGTGGTCGCACGAAAGGTACAGCGCTTTTTGCGGTGCGCCAGCGCATTTGATGGGCATGGGCGGCTGGCAGAACACGGCGCGGCCTTGCTTGAGGCCTTGCACCAACTCCCAGGTATAGGGCGCCAGGTCATAGCGGTAATTGGACGTGACGCCATGCTCGCCCAGGGTATCGGCCAGCCCATCGATGGCCGCCCAATCCAGCTTCAATCCGGGGCAGACCACCAGCTGTTCATAGGTGAAGGCCCTGCCATCTGCCAACAGGACCTTGCGACACTGTGCATCGAACCCCTGCACCTGTGACTTGATCCAGCGCACCGTGCGAGGGATGACGGACGACATCGGCCGAGCCGTGCTCGGGGCATCGAAGACCCCGGCACCGACCATGGTCCAGCCGGGTTGGTAGTAATGAACATCGGCGGGGTCTATCAGGGCGATGTCCAGCGAGCGGTCGCGCTTGAGGAGGCTGGAGGCCGTCGCAA
The DNA here is from genome assembly GCF_002812565.2 of Pseudomonas sp. SGAir0191. NCBI lineage: Bacteria > Pseudomonadati > Pseudomonadota > Gammaproteobacteria > Pseudomonadales > Pseudomonadaceae > Pseudomonas > Pseudomonas sp. SGAir0191. Next base: position 9,357 of record NZ_CP025035.2, on the reverse strand, counting down.
TGCCGGCAGCACCGGCGCCTATGATGATGATCTGGTGATGAAAGGCTGGGACGGAAGAGGGCACGGCGGGCATGGTTGATCCTGACTGTCTGGTTATGGGATGTGCCTGACTACAGCGAATTGAGGGGAATCTTCAGGTAGCGCACCCCATTGGCTTCAGGCGCTGGAAACTGGCCGCTGCGCATGTTCACCTGGACGGCGGGCAGGATCAGGACAGGCACGTCCAGCGTTCGATCACGCGCTTGGCGCATGGCAACGAAGCTGTCTTCGTCGATACCCTGGTGGATGTGAATGTTCTGAGTGCGCTGCTCGGCCACGGTGGTCATGTACCGCAGCTCGCGCCCTTCGGGCAGGTAGTCGTGGCACATGAACAGCCGGGTGCCATCTCCAAGGGCCAGGAGGCGGTGGATCGACCGATACAGGGTCCGAGCATCGGCGCCAGGGAAGTCGCATCGCGCAGTCCCGTAGTCCGGCATGAACAGCGTGTCGCCGACGAAGACTGCCGACTCGCCTTCATGCTCGATGAGGTAGCTCATGCAGGCGGGCGTATGCCCAGGGGTATGCAGGGCTTGAGCCTGCAGATTGCCTATCTGGAAAATGTCTCCATCGTCGAACAGTACGTCGAACTGGCTGCCATCACGGGCGAAGCCAGGTTCAGCGTTGAACAAACTGCCGAAGACTTTCTGGACCTGGGTGATGCAAGCGCCGATTGCAATGCGGCCTCCCAGCTTGTCTTTGAGGTAGGCAGCAGCGGACAGGTGATCTGCATGCACATGGGTTTCCAATATCCACTGCACCTGGGCGCCAAGCGCTTTCACGCGTTCGATCAGGCAATCTGCAGAGGCGGTGGTCACACGCCCGGCCTTCGGGTCGTAATCCAGAACGCTGTCGATCAAGGCGCAAGCACGCGTTTCGCCATCCATGACCAGGTAGCTGATGGTTGAGGTGGCGCTGTCGAAGAACGCTTCCACGTGAAGGTTATTGCCAATGATCATTCAAGTCTCCCATTCGGCTCCCCCTCGTTGGCTGCATTTTTCCAGAGGGCGCCATACATATGCCCATCAAGATGCATGCCACCCCACTGATGCTCGCCTGAAGCCCAGAATTGGCGGAGTGACAGGCAAATGGCAGCTTCGTTGGCAGTGAACAGTGGCAGTCAGGTGTCAGTCGATGGCAGCAGCTGGCAGTCCTTGCTACCCTCGAACTCGTTATCCGACTGGTGCCGTCATGTCCGAACCTCACCCTTCCGTGCTTGCCTTGGTGTCTTTCCTGGAGCACGACGTACTGCCCGCCATCGTGCTGGACACCGACTACAACATTCTGGCCGCCAACGCCGCTTATCGACGTCAGTTCGGCCAGGACCAGCAGGCGCCGCTTGGGCAGAAATGTCACAAGGTCTCACACCATTACCACGTTCCCTGCGATCAGGCCGGCGAGGACTGCCCGATGCGCAAGGCCTGGTCCAGCAAGGTGCCCGAGCGTGTGCTGCATGTGCATCACACCCCACGCGGGCCGGAACATGTGGATGTCGAACTTCGGCCGATCCTGGATGAGCAGGGCAGGGTGATTGCTTTCGTCGAACGGCTCACCCGTATCGTTATCGCATCTGCCCAGCCTCAGGAACAGGGCCTCGTGGGTCAGGCACCTGCATTCAAGGCAGCATTGGCCAGCTTGCAACGCGCAGCGCCGGCTGACATCCCTGTCTTGCTCCAGGGTGAGTCCGGCACCGGCAAGGAACTGTTCGCGCGCGCATTGCACATGGGCAGCCCCAGGGCCGATGGGCCCTTGGTCGTGGTCGATTGCACCAGCCTGACGGAGGCGCTTTTCGAAAGCGAACTGTTCGGTTATGAGAAGGGCGCGTTCACCGGTGCGCACCAGCGCAAGACCGGCCTGGCGGACGCTGCCCATGGCGGTACGCTGTTCCTGGACGAGATAGGTGAGGTGCCCTTGGCCATGCAGGTCAAGCTGTTGCGCTTGATCGAAACCGGCAGCTTCCGGCCTGTAGGTAGCCTGCGCACCGTGCATTCGGACTTCAGACTGGTGTCGGCAACCCATAAACCCTTGAGGCAGATGGTGGCCGACGGCACATTCAGGGAGGACCTGTACTATCGGATCAGTGGTTTTCCCATCCGCATGCCTGCACTGCGCGAGCGTAGCGAGGATTTGCCTCTGCTGATCCAAAGCCTGCTGAAAAGAATCGCAGGGCCCAGCGCGCCCACGCTCGGTGATGCAGCACTCGAACAACTGATGATGTATCCGTTTCCGGGGAACATTCGCGAGCTACGCAACATCCTGGAGCGGGCACGTCTGTTTGCCGATGAAGGTGTCATTGAGCCGGAACACTTGCCCGAAGACGTGGTGTCGCTCCCTGCCGAAGTGCGCGCCAACGCGAGTCGACCGGCAGATCTCATACAGGTGCTCAGTCATTTCAAGGGCTCGCGCAGTGAGCTGGCCAAGCAATTGGGTATCAGCGAACGTACGTTGTATCGGCGCTTGAAAGCGGCGGGCATTGCCGACGTACATTGACGCCCTGCACGCAAGCCGGACCCGGGGCATTGCTCGCCCTCGTCGCACGTCGCTCTTGCAGAATCATGCAAGCGATTGGCAGAAATCGCATAACCCGTACTACCTCATGCCTCCTAATCTTGGGTTCACCCGCTGCCATCAAGGTGGCTTTTCCAAGCTGAAGCAGGAGCGACATATGGACGGTATTCAAGGCAAAGTCGTCGTCATCACAGGGGCCAGCAGTGGTATCGGTGAAGCAACAGCCCGCTTGCTCGCAGCCAAGGGTGCCAGCGTAGTGCTAGGTGCCCGCCGCATTGATCGCCTACATGCGGTCGCCAACGAGCTTCGCTTGGCGGGAGGTACAGCCGATGTACAGGCGCTGGATGTCACGCGCTTGGACAGCATGCAGTCCTTCGTTGAGTTCGCCATGTCGCTGCACGGTCGCATTGACGTCCTCATCAATAACGCTGGGGTCATGCCGCTTTCAAAACTCGAAGCACTCAAGGTCCAAGAGTGGGACCGGATGATTGACGTGAACATTCGAGGCGTGCTGCATGGCATCGCCGCGGCGCTTCCAGTAATGCAGCGACAGCGTGCAGGGCAGATCATCAATATCGCATCCATTGGCGCCTATGCGGTTAGCCCAACCGCTGCGGTGTACTGCGCCACCAAATATGCGGTACGTGCGATTTCTGAAGGTCTGCGTCAGGAAGTAGGGGGCGACATTCGGGTGACGATGATCGCGCCGGGCGTCACCGAGTCGGAGCTGGCCGATAGTATTTCAGATGCAGGCGGCCGAGCGGAGATGCAGGCGTTTCGCAAGGTCGCAATACCTGCTTCAGCCATCGCTCAAGCGATAGCGTATGCGGTTGCGCAACCGGCAGAGGTGGATGTCAGTGAACTGGTCGTGCGGCCCACTGCAAGTCCGTTCTGAGCTTTACCCTTGAGCCGACGAGGGTGAGCTTGCCTACCCAAAGATCGGGAAAGAAAAAGCCCGCTGGCGCGGGCTTGATGATGACCGGTTAAACTCGAATTTCGAAGCTACCCGGTCATGTGACGGTCGAGGCTAATCAGAAGTCCAGGTTGGACACCGACAGTGCATTGCTTTCGATGAAGTCACGGCGCGGTTCAACGGCATCACCCATCAGGGTGTTGAAGATCTGGTCAGCTGCGATTGCATCTTCAATCGTGACCTTCAGCATCCGACGCACTGTTGGGTCCATGGTGGTTTCCCACAGCTGATCCGGGTTCATCTCGCCCAACCCCTTATAGCGCTGAATGGTATGGCGCTTGGTGGTCTCGTTCATCAACCAGTCCAGGCCTTCCTTGAACTCGACGATGGCCTTGCGGCGCTCGCCACGCTGCACATAAGCGCCTTCGCCCAGCAGGCTGGACAGCTTGGCACCTACGTTGACTACGGTGCGGTAGTCGTTGCTGCCGAAGAAGTCACGGTTGAACGTGATGTAGCTGGCAAGCCCGTGGGAGGTGATTTCCACCTCAGGCAGCCATACGTTACGTTCCTTGTCTTCACGCAGGCTGGCCTTGTAGACCAGGCCCGATTTCTGGGTCGAATTCAGGCGCTCATGCAACTGGTTCTTCCAGGCTTCCATCACGGCATGATCACCCAGCTGCTCGAGGGTGACTTCAGGCAGATAGATAAAGTGCTCGGTTAGCTCCTGCGGGTACAAGCGCGACAGACGCTTGAGGGTCTTCATCACACCGCGGAACTCGTTGACCAGGGCTTCCAGTTGCACGCCGGATACCGGTGGCGCAGACTCGTCCAGGTGCAGGCTGGCGTCTTCCAGGGCCGATTGGGTCATGTACTCTTCCATGGCCTCATCGTCCTTGATGTACTGCTCTTGCTTGCCGCGCTTGACCTTGTACAGCGGTGGCTGGGCGATGTAGATGTAACCGCGCTCGACCAGCTCCGGCAATTGGCGGAAGAAGAAGGTCAGCAGCAACGTACGAATGTGCGAACCGTCAACGTCAGCATCGGTCATGATGATGATGTTGTGATACCGCAGTTTTTCGATGTTGTACTCTTCCCGACCAATGCCGCAGCCCAGCGCAGTGATCAATGTCCCCACTTCCTGGGACGAGATCATCTTGTCGAACCGAGCTTTCTCCACGTTCAGGATCTTGCCTTTGAGTGGCAGGATGGCCTGGGTCCGACGGTTACGCCCCTGCTTCGCAGAGCCGCCTGCGGAGTCACCCTCGACCAGGTAGAGTTCAGACAGGGCAGGGTCCTTCTCCTGACAGTCAGCCAGCTTGCCTGGCAAGCCCGCGATATCCAGCGCACCCTTACGGCGGGTCATCTCACGCGCTTTGCGGGCAGCTTCACGAGCGCGCGCAGCATCGATCATCTTCCCGACGACAGCCTTGGCTTCGTTCGGGTTTTCCAGCAGGAAATCGGAGAAGTACTTGTTCATCTCCTGCTCGACAGCGGTTTTCACTTCCGACGAAACCAGCTTGTCTTTAGTCTGCGAGCTGAACTTGGGATCGGGCACCTTGACCGAAATGATCGCAGTCAGGCCTTCACGGGCGTCGTCCCCGGTGGTCGAAACCTTGTTCTTCTTTGCCAGGCCTTCTTGCTCGATGTAGCTGTTCAGGCTGCGGGTTAACGAAGAACGGAAGCCCACCAAGTGCGTACCGCCATCACGCTGCGGGATGTTGTTGGTAAAGCACAGCAGGTTCTCGTTGAAGCTGTCGTTCCACTGGAGAGCAACTTCTACGCCCACACCGTCTTCACGCTGCACGCTGAAGTGGAACACCTGGGCGTTTACCGGCGTCTTGTTGGTATTCAAGTACTCGACGAACGCCCGCAGGCCGCCTTCGTATTTGAAGAACTCTTCCTTACCACTGCGCTCGTCTTTCAGCAGAATGCCAACGCCCGAGTTCAGGAAAGACAGTTCACGAATGCGCTTGGCCAGGATGTCCCAGCTGAAGTGAATATTCTTGAATGTCTCAGCGGACGGCTTGAAGTGAATATGAGTACCGGTCGTCTCACTCTCGCCAACGATCGCCATCGGCGCCTGAGGCACACCATGGACATACGTCTGCTCCCAGATCTTGCCGCTGCGACGTACCGTCAGTATCAATTGCTCGGACAATGCGTTGACGACCGAAACACCTACCCCGTGCAATCCACCGGATACCTTGTAGGAGTTGTCATCGAACTTACCGCCTGCGTGCAGCACCGTCATGATGACTTCTGCTGCCGACACGCCTTCTTCTTTATGCACATCGACCGGAATGCCACGGCCGTTGTCACGCACGCTGATGGATTCATCAGGGTGGATAATTACTGTGATGTCGTCGCAATGGCCGGCCAGGGCTTCGTCGATGGAGTTGTCGACCACCTCGAATACCATGTGGTGCAGGCCGCTACCATCATCGGTGTCGCCAATGTACATGCCGGGACGCTTGCGCACGGCATCCAAACCTTTTAGCACCTTGATGCTGGAGGAGTCGTACGTCTGATTTTCGCTCATGCCTTCACTCCCGATGGTCGTGGGTCTGGGTGATACGGCCCTGTTCCACGTGGAACAAAGCAACCGGCGTTTCCGTCTGCCAGCCTTCCCTCAATAATTCATGATCTACACAGGTGATGAATACCTGGCAGCGTAATTCTTCAAGCAAGCGACACAGTGCACGGCGATGTTGCTCATCGAGCTCCGATGGCAAATCGTCCACGAGATAAATGCAGTGGCCGCGTCGCGCTTGGCCAACCAAATGACCTTGAGCTATCCGCAGTGCGCATACCACCAGCTTTTGTTGGCCACGGGACAGGATGTCTGCTGCGTTGTTTGCAGCTAATCGAAGTCGCAAATCTGCCCGTTGCGGACCCGCCTGCGTGTGTCCCATCTGCTGGTCACGGAGGATAGAAGCAGCCAACACATCCTGCAGTTCACGGTCTTTGTCCCAGCCTCGGTAATAGCTCAAGGTCAGACCGTCGAGTTCAAGCAACTCGCCCAGGGTCTTTTCGAATACAGGCTTCAGGGCCTTGATGTATTCGCGGCGGTACTCATCTATTTCAGCGCTGGCCAAGCACAACTCTCGGTCCCAAGCGGCTTGCGAAGCTGGGTCAAGTGTACCATGCCGCAACCATGAGTTCCGCTGCCGGAGGGCCTTCTGCAGGCGCTGCCACGCAGGCATGAAACGGGGTTCCACGTGGAACACACCCCAATCCAGGAACTGCCGCCTGATTTTTGGGGCACCTTCCAGTAGCCGAAAGCTATCTGGGTTGATCAGCTGCAATGGAAGCAATTCAGCAAGTTGTGCCGCGCTACGCGCATTCTGCCCATCGATCCTGATGGTGAAATCACCCTGACGTTCGCGAGACACCCCGAGGTTGCAGGTACCTCCTTCGGCGAGGAGCACCTCTCCGAATACCGTACAAGACGCTTGCTCATACTGGATCACCGGGTTCAAGCGCGTACTTCGAAAGGATCGAGCCAGGCCGAGCAAATGAACGGCTTCGAGAAGACTTGTCTTGCCGCTCCCGTTATCGCCGTAGAGCACGTTGATACGCGGGGAGGGGGAGAGCGTCACCGGGTGCAGATTTCGCACCCCGGTGACGATGATACGCCTAAGTGACATTGGGCCTGCTTTGCTTACAGCCGCATCGGCATGACAACGTACGAAGAGTCGTCATTGCCTGCCTCCTGCAGCAATGCACTGCTATTGGAGTCTGACAAAATCAGGCGTACCTGCTCAGTAGTCATCACGCCCAGCACATCCAGCAGATAACTAACGTTGAAACCGATCTCAAGCGAACTGCCGTCATAATCGACGCTGATTTCTTCCTCAGCCTCTTCCTGCTCGGGGTTATTGGCTTGGATCTTCAACTGGCCGGCAGCAAGCAACAAACGAATCCCGCGGTACTTTTCGTTGGACAGGATCGCGGTGCGGCTGAATGCCTCGCGCAAAGCTTGGCGATCGCCGATTACCAGTTTGTCACCACCCTTGGGCAGCACGCGCTCGTAGTCGGGGAATTTCCCGTCGACGAGCTTGGAAGTGAATGTGAATTCACCTGTCGTTGCGCGGATATGGTGCTGGCCAAGCACGATGCTAACCATGCCTTCAGGCTCGGTCAGCAAGCGAGCAAGCTCAAGAATACCTTTGCGCGGCACGATTACCTGGTGGCGGTCGTCCTGTTCGATCGGTGCATTCATCGAGCACAAGGCCAGGCGATGACCATCCGTGGACACGGCGCGCAGGGTATTGCGCGAAACCTCCAGCAGCATACCGTTAAGGTAGTAACGGACGTCTTGCTGGGCCATGGCGAAGCTGGTGCGCTCGATCAATCGACGCAGTTTGCTCTGCTCCAGATTGCACGTGAGCGAGCCAGGGCCTTCTTCAACGGTCGGAAAATCATTGGCAGGCAATGTCGACAGTGTGAAGCGGCTACGCCCGGCCTTGACCAGCAGTTTCTGCTCATCGAGCTTGATGTCGATCAGCACGTCACTGGGCAGGCTTTTGCAAATGTCCATCAGCTTGCGGGCTGGGACAGTGATCTCGCCAGGCTCGGCAGGTTCTTCCAGTTGCACACGGCCAACCAGTTCAACCTCAAGGTCGGTACCGGTCAGCGACAGTTGCTGGCCTTGTACGACCAGCAAAACATTGGAAAGCACCGGCAACGTCTGCCGGCGCTCGACGACACCTGCCACCAGTTGCAGAGGTTTGAGCAAGGCTTCGCGTTGAATGGTGAAATGCATGGTCTAGTCCCTTGCCTTCATATGGCTGCGCTGACGCCCCTCAGGTCGTCAGCGTGCGCAGCAGGTTCTTGTAGTCCTCGCGGATATCCGCGTCGGATTCTTTCAGTTCATTGATCTTGCGGCAGGCATGCAACACAGTCGTATGGTCGCGCCCACCAAACATGTCGCCGATTTCTGGCAAGCTGTGGTTGGTCAGCTCCTTGGAGAGCGCCATCGCCACCTGGCGTGGACGTGCCACCGAACGGGACCGGCGTTTGGACAACAGATCAGAGATCTTGATCTTGTAGTACTCGGCCACCGTACGCTGGATGTTATCCACGCTCACCAGCTTGTCTTGCAACGCCAGAAGGTCCTTCAGGGATTCGCGGATCAATTCGATGGTGATGTCGCGCCCCATGAAGTGCGAATGAGCAATCACTCGCTTCAGGGCGCCCTCGAGCTCACGCACGTTCGACCGAATACGCTGAGCGATGAAGAAAGCGGCATCGTGCGGCAGTTCCACCTTGGCCTGATCGGCCTTCTTCATCAGGATCGCAACGCGCGTTTCCAGTTCCGGCGGCTCTACGGCCACCGTGAGGCCCCAGCCAAAGCGCGATTTAAGGCGTTCCTCGAGCCCTTCGATTTCCTTGGGATACCGATCGGAGGTGAGAATCACCTGCTGGCCACCTTCAAGCAATGCGTTGAAGGTGTGGAAAAACTCTTCCTGTGAACGCTCCTTGCGCGCGAAGAACTGAATGTCATCAATGAGCAACGCATCGACCGAGCGGTAGAAGCGCTTGAACTCGTTGATCGCATTGAGCTGAAGTGCCTTGACCATATCGGCGACGAAGCGCTCGGAATGCAGGTACACCACCTTGGCATTCGGGTTTTTTCTAAGCAGGTGGTTACCCACGGCATGCATGAGGTGGGTTTTACCCAGGCCCACACCGCCATAAAGGAACAATGGGTTGTAACCGTGCTTGGGATTGTCGGCAACTTGCCAGGCGGCGGCACGGGCCAGCTGGTTCGACTTGCCTTCCACAAAGGTGTCGAACGTGAACGTGCGGTTCAGGTAGCTGGTGTGCTTGAGGGCACCCTCTACCTGTACCGTGCGCTGCTCCGTCCTACCCGTGGGGGCCTGAGCAGGTTCGGCCAT